>NZ_JALJRD010000010.1:0-240040 GCF_024519875.1 Bradyrhizobium sp. Bra64
CCATCCTTCGAGACGCCCGCCTACGGCGGGCCCTCAGGATGAGGTCGCGTTTTGCAGTGAGATATCAGACCCTCATGGTGAGGAGCCTGCCAAAAGCGGGCGTCTCGAACCATGCAGGTCGAGTTCATTCGGCAACCTCCCGCTGTCATATGCGATAGCCCTGGGGTGATGGGGGACTCTCCGCGAGTCCAACTCTCACAGTGATCGCGGAAGCGGCCCCTCACCCCGACCCTCTCCCCGCAAGGGCGGGGCGAGGGAGCAAGGCAACGTGGCCCCCTTACGCGCCCATCTCGCACTTCTTCATGAAGCTGTTCTTGGCGGCGCCGGCGAGCGGCTTGCCATCGGCGCTGACCGCCTTGGGCGTGCAGGCGTCCGCCTTGCATTTCTTCATGAACGACGCCTTCGCCGCGCCCGCGAGCGCCTTGCCGTCCTTGCCGACCGCCTTGCTCTCGCAAGTGTCGTCCGCAAAAGCCGAGCCCGCTGCAAAGGTGGCAACGATCGCCGCCAGGAAAATCCGCTTCATCATGGGTGTCTCCCTAAACCAAAAATATGGCGGATGGATTGGAGCCGTGAATCGTGGCGCAATCAAGCAGGATGAGCGCCTGCCCATCTGCTCCGTTGCAGATTTTTGAGTGCCCGGTCGACAAAAATCCCTCTGCTTGCTGCACCGCGCGCAGACCGGGCTGCGCAATCCTGCTAGCGTCGGCCCAGCCGAGCTGGAAACGGAGCATCGTGATGGACGCCATGACCCTGAACGTGCCGGAGACCGCCGATCAGCATTCCCACCTCGTGCAGCCTCAGACCATGGCGTGGCAGAAGACGCGCTTCCCGGGCTGCGAAGCCAAGACGCTGCTGTTCGATCGCGGCACCGGATTGATGACAGCCCTGATGCGGTTTGCGCCGGGCGCGGTGCTGCCCGATCACGAGCATGTCGGTATCGAGCAGAGCTATGTGCTGGAAGGCGCGCTGGTTGACAAGGAAGGTCCGGCAAAGGGCCTTGCCTGCAAGGCCGGCGAGTTCATCTGGCGCGACGCGGGCAGCCGCCACGCCGCGTGGTGTCCGGAAGGGGCCTTGATCCTTGCGGTCTTCCAGGTGCCGAACAAGTTCTTTGAAGCCGACGGCCGCGTCGTCGATGCCGCCGGTCAGGATTGGGACGAGGCCTGGGGGCACACCGGGGCGCAGCGGGCCAAGACTTAACAACAAGACTTAACAACAAGACGTAACAAGAGGTAAGCCGGTTCTAGGCCCCCCGTGCGAGCAGCGCCTTGAAGTCGGCGCGCGCACGCTGCGCCTCGGCGCGCGCCACTTCCGATGCATCGCCAAGGCCGAAATAGCCATGGATCAGGCCGGGGCCTTCATGGTGCTTGACGCGGACGCCGGCCGCCTCCAGCGCCCTTGCGTAGGCGGCGCCCTCGTCGCGCAGCGGATCGAACCAGGCGGTGGTCAGAATCGCGGGCGCGACGCCGGCGAGCTCGGCGCGCAGCGGCGAGACCCGCCAGTCGGTGGCGTGGGCGGGATCGGCGAGATAGTGTCCGCAAAACCATTCCATCGTGGCACGCGTGAGAAAGTAACCGTCGGCATTCTCGCTGCGTGACGGAAAGCGGGCATTCTGGCCCGCGTCCGCATAGCTGCCGACAACGTCGGTCACGGGATAGACCAGGAGTTGTGCGGCAAGCCTGATGCCGGCATCGCGGCAGGCGATCGCGGTGGTGGCTGCGAGATTACCGCCGGCGCTGTCGCCGGCAACGCCGAGGCGCTTTGCATCGCCGCCAAATTCCGCGACGCGGTTGAAGATGTCTTTCGTTGCGGCAAAGGCGTCCTCGAAGGCGCCGGGAAAGGGTGTCTCCGGCGGACGGCGATAGTCGACGGAGACGACGACGGCGCCGGTCTCAATCGCGAGGTTGCGGGCCTGCCGGTCGTGGGTTTCGAGATCGCCCGCGACCCAGCCGCCGCCATGGAAGAACACCACGGTCGGCGCGGGCGTGGTGCCGATCCGGTAGACGCGCGCATCGAGCGGCCCGGCGCCGCCTTTCACCTTGATGTCCGCGACGGTGTCGACGGGGGGCGGCGCTATGGCCGCGCGCGCGGCAGCTAGTGCGCGCAAGGAATCGCGCGCGCTCTGTGGCGTCATCGCCGCGGGATCACGCAGCGGCAGCAGCGGAATGATCTGGGCGATGACGGGATCGAGCGGTGCGGCCATGATTGGCTCCTCACGGGGTTCTTGGTCTTGCTTGCGGGTTAGCATAGATTTTGCGCGTCGCATCGGCAACCGCTCGCGTGTTGCCATGCCGGACGAAAGGGCAGGGAGGTCGAACAGGTGGAATTCGAGACGCTGGTGCAGTCGCGCCGCAGTGTGCGCGGTTTCAGGAACGAGCCGGTACCGCGCGCAGTGATCGAGGCGATCATCGAGAGCGCCAAGCGTGCGCCCTCGTCGATGAACACCCAGCCCTGGCACGTCCATGTGCTCACTGGCAGCCCGCTGGAACAGCTGCGCCGCCGCAACATGGAGCAGATGATCGGCGGGGCCAAGGTCAAGCGCGACATCGTCAGCCACGGCGAATACCAGGGCGTGCACCGGACGCGGCAGGTCGACATCGCCAAGAAACTGTTCGGCGCGATGGGGATCGCGCGCGACGACAAGCCGATGCGGCAGGACTGGGTGCTGCGCGGCTTCCGCCAGTTCGACGCACCGGTCTCCCTGGTGCTGACCTACGACCGCGTGCTCGATCCCGGCGCGGTCTGCCATTTCGATCTCGGCGCGCTTTGCTACGGCATCGTGCTCGCGGCCTGGGACCGCGGTCTCGGTTCGGTGATCAACGGGCAGGGCATCATGCGTTCCGACATCGTGCGCGAGGTCGCCGGTATTCCGGAGGAGGAGGTGATCATGACCTGCGTCGCGATGGGCTATCCCGACGACGGCTTTGCCGCGAACGCCGTCCGCTCGGATCGCGAGGGCAACGACGATTTCGTTCGCTACGTCGGCTTTGCCGATTAGCACGACGCGAAGCAGATTATTCTCTCAACGATATTTTTGCTGCGGACTCCTCACACCCTCTTGCAATCTCGATCGTGCGGGAGGAACAATAAGCGGACTGAGAGGTTTGTTGCTGGCGCGAGGGAATTGACATGCGGCGGCTGGCTAGCCTGGTGCGACGGTTCTTCGGTCCGCGAGTGCGGCACCCGATCGATGATGATCCAAGTCTTCCTTTCACGGCCGAAGAGTTGAGCAGGCTCATCCGCAGCGGCAGACGCGAGGACATGAAGCTGCTTGCGGAAGGGCTGGCCTGCCGCTCCATTCCGCACCGCGCCAAATACCGGGCCACGCACTAGGTTCGTGCTTCGACGCGTTTTTCTTACGCGAACCGGTATCCGCTTCTTCCGCCTCGCTCGAAAACGCCATGAGCCATTAGCGACAGGTTTGATGGGCTCACCGCGTGAGCGCGACCTGCTTGAACGAGGCGACCAGAGCCTTCTCCAGCTTTCCATTCATTCCGCAGAGAATGTTGTAGGCCTCCGGGCGCGGCATCGTCGGCTTGTAATGCCTGTGCTCGATCAGGGCCGCGAAGATGTCCGAGATCGTCAGGATGCGCACGATATCGCCGATGCTGTCGGCGCACAGCGCATCCGGATACCCGCTGCCGTCGAGAAATTCGTGATGATGCCGCACGGCGTCGAGGATCTCCGGCGAGATATTGTCGTGGCCTTTCAGAAAATCGTACCCCGCCGCCGGGTGAGTCGCGATGATGGCACGTTCCTCCGGCTCGAGACGGCCGGGCTTGTCGAGGATGGCAAGCGGGATCCGGGCCTTGCCGATGTCGTGGAACATGGCCGCCGTATACAAGCGCTCCAGATCGAGCCTGCCGACGCCGAGGCTCAAGCCGAAGTCGATGGCGACGCCGGTGACGAGCAGGCAATGCTGATAGGTTCCCTCGTGATGGCGCCGCACCGTCGCGAGCCATTCCGACAGGCCGTGCTGGGTGATGCGATCGGCGATCTGGCGGCCGGCTTTCCTGGCGCCGTCGACGTCGACCGGCTGCCCCAACGTCACCGAGGTGAACATCGAGGCGATGGCGGTCGCCGCGGTCTCGACTGCGTTGTCTGATTGCGCGCCCTCGCTTTGCGAGGCGGACGCCGGATCTGCCCGATCGGACAGCGCCGCCAGCAATTTGCCGCGGTTGACCGGCCCGGGAAGGACGAGTGTCGCGCCGAGGGCGTAGGCCTGCGAAATGCTGATGTGAGAGGTGTGGTCGAGCAGGAAGATGCGCTTCTTCGCCTTTGCCAGCTTGCCGGCCCGCTTCTTGATGGCTGCGATAGTGTCGACGTCGCGCAGCTCTGCGCGGATGACGATGGCGAACGGCGCTTGTGACAGCCTGGGATCGGCGTCCAGCCGTTCGCCCGCAACGGTGAATTTCTCTTCGACGATCGAGCACACGCCCGCCAGCTTGTCGGACGTGTCGGCCAGCACATGAACGAATGGGCGGGCCGCTTCCCGGTCTCGGATGCCGGCGTCGCGCTTGACTGGGCTTGGGAGGGTTCGCGCGTTCTGCACGGTTCGACCTGGACTTTCCTGGAGTTCAATTCGTGGGAGGAATTCCCCAGCCTATTTGCTCTGAACCGAGCTTTGCGCTGCCGCCGCCGGTCCCCCTGCCGGTTTCTTCCTGTCGTCCGCGGTGATGAAGCGCACGCCGGCCGTGGTGCCGTCGATCCAGACCAGTTCGCAGCGCCGGTAGGCGAGCCCGGTCGACGACAGCAGCAGGAAGAATTCCTTGGCCTGGAGCACGTCGAGCGTGCCCTCGACCTCGACCTTGGCGCCGCTTTGCGAGATGTCGAGCAGAACGCAAGCGCGTCGCCACGTGCCGTCCGAGCCCATCAGATTGACGGGCTGCTTGTGGTCCATTTTCACGCGCAGCGCTTTGCGGCCATCGAACCTCATCGGCTAGCTCCCATTTTCGCGCGGCGATTTCCCGGATCGCTCGTGTTGGCGCTTGCTGCGATTTCGCCCCATCGCACCGTCCATTGGCTGGTGGATAGAAGCAGCGTCTCGAAGATCAGTTGCGCGCGTTCGCGCTGGGCATAGGAGAGCCTTGCCCCGCTGCGGTTGCTCAGGATGGCAAGCGTGGTCTGCCAGTTCAGCCGCGAGGCCCGGCAGGCCATGACCAGGCCCTCGCAATCGTCGTCGGCCATGACGTGCTCGACGATTTCGAGCGGCGCCCCCGAAAGCACCGACAGCGCCGTGAACAAATTGGCCGTCTCGCCGCGGATCGCAAACCGGTTCACCGTGGAATCGTTCAGCTTGCCGATGCGGTTGAGGGCGACGATCTCGGGCCTTGCGCTGGCGTAGTCGGCCCGGCAAGGCTGCTTCGGCGGAGCCGGCTCGGCGTCCTGCGCCGGCGACGCGGAGGATGGGCTGGGCGTGGCCGGGGCCTTGCGGCCTGGCGAGGCGGAGAGCAGCTTGCGCACGACCGGGTCGGGCGTGCCGGGCCGGAGCGCCAGCGCCTTCGCGATCTCGCCATCCTGGTCGGCTTTGGCAATGAGCGCGGCATAGGCTGCATCCGAGAATTTGGTTCCCGGGTTCCTGATCAGGTCAAGGCAGATCGGGCCGCCGTGCCTGATCAGCGCCTCGGTCACGGCCGGCGCGACGTCGCTGCGCGCGGCGATCGCGCGTCGTTGCCGCTCGCCGCAGCCGTCGGCGACAGCCTCGAGATCGGCTGCGGAAAGTGCCTGCGATTTCAGCAGCACGGGGCATGCGACGTCGGGATCGTCGTGCAAGGCGAGGCGCCGCAATGTTTCCGGAGGTGCCACAGTAAGCTCGGCGAGCGCCGTGCTGAGCCGCACCAGTGCGCTGGCCTCGACCCGCTCGGTCAATCGGAGCAGAACACCGTCGATCACGTTGGCGAGCAATTCCCGGGATTGGTCGCGGCTGCCAGTGAGCAACTGCACCATGCCGGAGAGTATGCGTCCGCAACGGTCCGGCGGGCAGGTTGCGACCGCCTTTTCCAGGTCAGCGAGAATATCAGCAGGCGAATTTGCCATCATGGCAGGGGGCCTGACTTATAATTAATTTGGACTATCGAACTGCGCCTATTCCACCTGACAGACATTAATTTGAAATTTGGATTGTGCTCGTCCATGTATAAAATCACCGGTGGCACGCGGTAAACGCTATCGAAATTTGGCGAGATTTGACGCGCCGCCTTGTCCTCGGACTTCGAGGCTCGCCAACTGGTCGGTATGGGTTAGAGTGATTCCTTCGGTTTCAGGGGACACCGCAGAGGGGGAAACCGGACCGGCATCGTCGCCGGACGTGCGTTTTTTGCGACGCGAAGTTTCACATTGCCATGAACAGAAGTGATGACGCGCCAGCGTTGGCGCCAAAGGTATTTCGTTTCTCCGACGTCGATGAATTTCGAAATGCCATACGGGGCCTGGATTTCGAGTTCACCCCGTTCGTGCGGAAGATTTCGGCAGAGCAGACCATTCTGTCGTTGCCCGGCTGCGACGTGAATTTGACGCGGGCATTTCCGCGGGTCGTCGATGCACAGCTGGTCGAGAATTGCACCGCGATCGGATTCACGATGGACGACCTCGACGTGCCGGTCCGGTTCAACGGTACGCAGCGTGCGCGGCCCGTCGTCGTCATCGGCAGCGGCGGCGCCGCTTACACCACCATCGAGGAAGTGCAACGGCAAATCGCCTCGGTGGTGTTCAGGCCGGAAGTGACCGATCGCGGCTGGCCACAGGCGGCCCTCAGCTTCAAGATCTTCGAAACGACCGCCGCGGGCTTGAACCGGCTCCGTGGTGTGGTTCGGGAGGTGCTGGCCGCCGCGTCGGAGCCGGTCGACGGGCCAGACGTGCCGTTGAAGGCGGCCGCCATGAAGGAGACCCTGCTCGGCGCCGTCGACGACATTTTTCAAAGCGTCGTGCCCGCGCGATGGACCCTGCGCCCCAATGACGAGCGGAACTTCAAGATCTTTCAGGACATCCGCGCGCTTCTCTCCGACGACCTCTCGCAGCCCATCTACAGCGAGGAGATCGCGCGCAAGCTCGGCCTGTCCGTCCGCACCTTGCATGACGTCGTCCGGCGCTATCGCGGCATGAGCCTGCACCGTTACTTGCGCCTGCGCCGGCTGTGGCTGGTGCGCCGGCGGCTGCTCGCCGGTGCCGACAGCGTCAAGGCCGTCGCGCTGGCGTTCGGTTTCTGGCATCTCAGCGACTTCTCCGGAAGCTATCGCGACCAGTTCGGCGAGACACCGTCGCAAACGCTCGAGCGCGGACGGCGAGCTTAGCGCGTCAAAACGTCGAGTCCGGTTTCCTGACTCGTGCTAGACTGCCGCCATGAGCAATCGCATCCTCGTCCTCTACGGTTCCTACCGTTCCGACCGCATGGGCATTCGCCTTGCGAATTTCGTCATCGATCGCCTGCGCCAGCGCGGCGAGGATGTCGAGTTCATCGACGCCAAGGCGATCGGCCTGCCGATGCTCGACCGCATGTACAAGGAATATCCCAAGGGGGCCGCGCCCGAGTCGCTGGAGAAGCTGGCCGGACAGATCCGCGGCGCGGACGGGTTCGTCTTCGTCACCGGCGAGTACAATTGGGGCATCCAGCCCGGCCTGAAGAACCTCACCGATCATTTCCTGGAGGAGTGGTTCTGGCGGCCGGCCGCGATCGTCAGCTACTCGGCCGGCCGGCTGTCCGGCGCGCGCGCTTCGACCGCCTGGCACGGCACGTTGTCGGAGATGGGCATGGTGGTGGTGTCGAGCACGATCGGCGTCGGCCCGATCGCGCAGACATTGTCGGAAGCGAGCGAGCCGATCGGCGAGGGCGGCAAGGCGCTCGAGCGCTCGTTCCCGCGCTTTGCCGATGATCTTGCGTGGTGGATCGAGGCCGCCAAGGCCCAGCGGGCGCGCAAGGCGCCGCCGTACTAACCCGCCTAAGCCGCCCTGACTTCGCCGAGGAAGCGGTCGAACTGGCCGGCGAGGTCGCGCGATTGGGTCGAGAGCTGCTCGGCCGCGCCCAGCACCTCCCGCGCGGCAGCTCCCGTGTCGTCGGCGGCGCGCTGCACCCCCGATATGTTGGTGTTGACCTCCTGGGTGCCGCGCGCGGCCTCCTGGACGCTGCGTGAAATCTCCTTGGTCGCCGAGCCCTGTTGCTCGATCGCAGCCGCGATCGCGGTGCCGATCTGGTCGATCTCGCCGATGACGTCGGCGACGTTGCGGATCGCGGTCACGGTCTCGTCGCTCGCGGCCTGGATCGCCGAAATCTGCTCGGATATCTCGGTGGTGGCCTTGGCGGTCTGGCCCGCCAGCGACTTCACTTCGGAAGCAACCACCGCAAAGCCGCGGCCGGCGTCGCCTGCGCGGGCGGCTTCGATCGTGGCATTGAGAGCGAGAAGATTGGTCTGCTCGGCAATGCTCTGGATCAGCGTGACGACGTCGCCGATCCTCTGCGCGCCCTCGGCGAGCGCGCGCGCTGTGTCGCCGGTGCGGCGGGCATTGTCGACGGCGCGGGCCGCGATTTCTGTGCTTTGTGCGACCTGACGGCCGATCTCGGAGATCGAGGAGGTCAGCTCCTCGGTGGCGCTGGCGACGGTCTGCACGTTGGTCGAGGTCTGCTCGGAGGCGGCCGCGACGATTGCGGCCTGGCTGTTGGTCTGGGCCGCCGTCGTCGTCATCGACTGCGCCGTGCTCTCCATCGTGGAGGAGGCTTGCGACAGTCCGCCGACGAGTTCGGTGACCTTGGCTTCGAACGCGCGGGTGAGCCCGTCGAGGGCCTGGGCGCGCCGCATCTTGCCGTCGTTCTCGGCCTGCTTCTCGGCCGCGAGACGGTCGGCCCGGATCATGTTGTCCTTGAACACCTGGACGGCCGCGGCCATCGCGCCGATCTCGTCGGAGCGCTCGGCGCCGGGGATCGTTTCGGCAACCTCGCCATCGGCCAGCCGCGACATCCGGGTCGTCAGGCTGACGATCGGGGCGCAGACGCGGCGGCGGACCATCATGATGAGGCCGGCGCTGGCGATCAGCACGGCGAGCAGACCCACGAGTGCGATCGTGAAGCTGGTGTGGGCGGCCGAGGAGGCACCGGCGAGGACAAGCTCGGCATTGTCGTAGAATGCGTCGCGGACCTCGATGATGGTGCTGAGGCCGCGTTGCGTGGCGGCGTAATAGGTGTCCATGTCGTGTTCGTACTTGCCGCTGACCGCACCGTCTTTCACCAGCTTGAGCTCGCGGCCGAACTCCTCGATATAGATCGCGTTGAACTTCTCCAGTGCAGCGGCGACGTTCGCCGGCGTTGTGGAGTTGCCGCGCAACTCCAGCAGCGCCATCACGATCTGATCGTTGCGGCCCTGCGAGCGGCTGATCTCGGCCTTCTCGGTGTCAGTCGCCGGTTTCTTGCCCCCGACCAGATTCTTGTGCAGGCTTGAGTTGAAGCCGCCCACGTCGCGCAACGTCATCGCGATGTTGGCGTAGCTGGCCTGCCGGTAGGCATCGCCGTTGAGGATCGCCATGCGGCGGACCTGCTCGTTGAGCAGCGCGGTCACGCTAGCGTTGAGCACGGCGTTGTCGCCGACGATCTTCTTGACCGCGTCCTTGCGCGCCTCCACGGGTCCCGCCATCGCCTTGTCGATGGCCTCGCGCAGCGCGGTGAACTTCGAATTGATGGCGTCGATGTTGGCGCCGATGGTGTTGCCGTCATCGAACGGGCCGGGCAGGTCCTTGCGCAGCGCATTCATCCTGTCGCGCGCGCCGTCGGTCTGCTTGCGCAGCTTGTCATGCTCGGCGAGCTGCGCCGGGTCGGCCGTCGCGGGGCCATAGAGGATGTTGGTGGCAAAGCCGCGCTCGGGGTTGAGGTAGCGCGGGATGTCGCTGGCGGCGCGGACGATCGCGAGCCGCCCCTGGGCTTCGGTGATCCGCTCCATCGTCTGGTATTTCGTCACGGCGACGTAGACGGCGAGGCCTCCGCCCACGGTCGAGAGCGAGACGATGGCGGTGGTCAGGAGCGTACCGATTTTCATGATCTGTCCGGCAATTGGCGCGGGGAGAATTATTTTGCTCGGACGATAGGCAGGCGATGTTAATCCCGGGTTTACGCTGGTGGCCGTCGGCGGCTGCGATCACTTGGCCTTTCGGTCAAGGGCAGCGAGGAGATCGAGCGTTGCTTGGTCGGGCTCGCCCGAAAAACATCGGGCGAGCGCCTCGTCGAAAACGGGCTGATCGGACACCGCGCCGAACAGCGTCATCGAGGAGCGGAATTTGGCGTCATCGGGCGCGCCGAGGATCGCGTTGATGGTCCGGCCCTCGACGGCGAGCACGAGGCGGGTGCATTCGATCAGGCGCGGACCGAGCACGGGGTGGGCGAGGTAGGCCTTGGCTTCGGCGCGGGAGGCGATGGCGTAGCGCTGCGACATGGCGCTGAAGCCGAGGCCGGCGAGCTGCGGGAAGACGAACCACATCCAGTGGCTCTGCTTCCGGCCCCGGGTCAGCTCGCCCTGGACATCGCGATAGACCGGGTCCTGGGCCCGGACAAAGCGTTTGAGATCGAAAGCATCGGTCATTAGATACCTTGCGGGATGCGTTGGGACGCTTGGGATGCCTTGAGATGGCTTGGAATGCCTTTGGGCTGCCGTTTCGGCCGCGATTATGCCTAACTTTTGGCTCCCAATGTGGTAGCTGGTATAGAGTCTCCGGGTGGGGGTGGGTCCCCCGGGGGTCGATTTGGGGATCTGATGGTTTCCGACGCCGCACAAGCCGAGAGGCTGTTGTCGCGCCGCCGTATCGGGCGGGCCGAGACGATTTTGCTGTCTCTGGCCGCTGTTGCGCTGGCGCTGGGCGCGGCTGCCTGGTTCGCGGATATCGGCGATTCGACCCCGCTCGTCTCTGCCGCGCTGCCGCCGACCAATGCTCCCTCGTTCGAGGACCGTTTCGCCTCCGCATCCGGCGGCCCGCCGGCTCGCGAGTTCGGCCTGCGGACGCTGGAGCGCTCCGCTCTGAGCGCGGTCCAGCTCAAGCTGCGCGATGCCAAGGCGATGCTGGCCCAGAAACTCCAGGGCGACGACTGGCGCTCGACCCTGACCGATGGTGACCGGTCCGCAGTTGACGAGAGGCGACCGTCGCAACACGCCGACGCCGTCCCGATGCCGCGCTCGCGCCCGGCCCAGGCGGACATCTCCGCCCAGATCGCCTCCAGCCAGGCTTATGCGGAGACCAATCCCAGGGTCGACAACCGCAACTTCTTCGAAAAATTCACCGACAAGATCAGGCTGGCCTCGCTGACGCCCGACAGCGGCCTGTTCGGCAAGGCGCCGGATCTCGCCGCCCTCGGCTACGATTCGCGCACGGCGGTCTACGACATCAAGGCGAAGGCGCTCTACCTGCCGAGCGGCATCGCGCTGGAAGCGCATTCGGGCATGGGCGCGCTGATGGACGACCCCGAGCATGTCGACCAGCGCATGGTCGGTGCGACCCCGCCCGCGACCTACGACCTCAAGCCGCGCGAAAAGCTGTTCCACGGCATTCGCGCACTGCGCCTGACGCCGACCGAGGGCACCAGCGCGCTCGGCCGCGTCGGCCTGCTCACCCACAATTACATGCTGGGGCCGCGCGGCGATTCCAATGGCTGCGTCTCGATCAAGGACTATGATCGCTTCCTCAAGTCCTGGGACAATGGCGAGTTCAATCGCCTGGTCGTGGTGCCGAGCCTGAGCGGATTGGCGACCGCCTCGCAGCGCGCGAGCACCGACTCCTGACATTGGCTCCTGATATCTGCCTGCCACGGCGGGGGGCTGCCGTTTTCCCTTCGTTAAGCCGTCATCGTCCAGAAGCAGCCCATGAGTGATCCCCAAAGTTCAGAGACCCCGCTGCGTACCACGTTCAAGATCAAGCTGAACGGCGACACGCTGGCGATCGCGACCGTCGGCCAGGCCTATCAATTCCTCACCAACTTCAAGTCGGTCGAGTGGATGGAATTCCGCTCTTTGCATGAAGACGCGGTCGCTGCGCTGGAAGGCGCTGCAGATAACGCCATCCTCGTGGTGCAGGCGACCAACGCCGTGCGTGCGCTGTTCGTGAGCGCCAAGCTGCTCTGAGCGGCCCGCCCTTTCCATCTCGTTCTCGATGCACTCGGGCATGCGGCGCGCGGCAGAACCGCGCGCCGTGCTTGTTGTTGGGCTCGTCAGCGAGCCTGCAGGCGATCAGTGCCTGTCGTCTCCGCGGCCGTCGTCATCGTCATGGAAGTTGTGGTCGCCACCCGGCTTGAAGCCGGGGTCGATGCAGGCAAAATTGCCGGCGTCGTTGGTCATGCCGCTGCCCTTGTAGGCGGCGATCTTCGGATAGACGCACAGCGGCCGAGTGCCGCCGGTCGGGAAGTTCGTGGCGATCCGCGGATCGAAAATTCCGCCGGCCGGATAGGGCGATGCAGCGTTGGTGTTGGTCGCCACGATGCGTTCCGGGGCGATGTCTTTCTCGACCCAGTCCGTGATGGCCTTGAGCTCGTTCCCGGCGAAGCTCGTGGTGGCCGCGCCGCCGCCGCAATGGGCCATGTTCGGCACCATGAACAGCCGTGCGAAATCGGTCGCGCGCCCGCTCATGTGCCTGTCCATGTTGCGGTACCAGCGGGCGATGGCGGCACCGGAGAAGATGCCGTCATTGACGGAGGAGGAGATGATCAGCTTGCCGCCGTGCGCCCTGAACGGACGCAGGTCGGTCGACACCGCAGCCATGAAGTCCATCGCGCTTTCGGGGTAGGCCGCCGTCCTGGTGAAGATCTTCGGCGCATCGGTGTCGAAGTTGAAGCGGAACACGAAGGCCTCCTGGCCGTTCGGCCCGTTGACCGGCGTCACCACGGGCGGCGTCTGGAAGATCATCGGGATCGCGCCTGCGCCGAGCGTCAGGTTGATCGCGGTGTTGACGCCCGGCACCGGTGCGGTGACGACGTTCCAGAATCCCCAGCCCGCGCCGGGTGCGGTAGGCGGCGTCCAGATTCCGGCATCCCAGAACCAGTTCGAATAGAGCCGCTGTCCCTTCGAGTTGACCGGCCCGGCATAGATCTTCTTCAGCGCGTCGACTTGCGCGCCGGTCAGGCAGGTGCCGCCATGCGGCGTGCTGCCGTGCGAGCCGGTGCCGCAGGTGTAACTGGCGAGCGCCGGATACACCTTTCTGGCGGTGCAGGCGTGATAATTGTCGATGATCCCGTCAACGAGACCATCGAGTGCGTCGCAGGCGCTCAGGATCGCGGCCGAGGCCACCTGGAGATCCTGCTGCGGAAACGTGTCGGGAATGAACGGCTGTCCGTTGATGTCGGTGCTGGTTGACAGCTTGCCGAGCACCTGCTCGTTCCAGGCCTCCGCCAGCCCGGCCTGCGGCAGGTTGAAGCCGGGATTTTGCGAAATCACGCCGTCGAACAGCCAGGGCGATCGCTGCGAGGCGACCATCGCATCACGACCGCCGTTCGAGCATCCCATGATGTAGGAATGGACGGTCTCGAAGCCGTAGAAATAGGCGATGATCTGCTTCGAGATCGTGGCGGTCTTCTCGATGCCGTTGTAGCCGTAGTCCCTGCGCGCCTGGGCGTCGATCGCGAAATGTGCCGAGCCGCCGGCATTGGCATCGTCGTCCTGATGGCCGCCGACGACGTTGTTGGCGCTGTCTTCGTGACCGCCGTCATCGGCCGCGACGGCCCAGCCCTGGCCGAGCTCGATGCCGGCGGCGCCTTGCGGGTCCGCCTGGAGGCTGCCATCGGTGCCGCCGCCGCCCATCATCTCGAAACGGCCGTGCCAGGTATTGGGCAGATTGAGCGCGAAGCCGATCCCGTAGGTGAAGTGGTCGGGGTCCTGGGTGGAGACTCGCTTGTTGATGATGCCGATCACGTTGCAATAACCCGATTTCTGGGTCGCGCTCAGGATCTGCGTGTTCGGCAATGTGAGGCCGGTCAGGGCCGTGCAGGACGAGCGCGGGGCCACGCCGCCCGGCGGCAGTCCGTGCGCGATTGCCTGCGGGCCAAGCGCCGTCCAACCGGCCACGATCGTCGAGGCGAGAAGTAATCGTTTCATGCAGTGCCCTCCCAGTTTGATGATGTTGAACTGCGCTCGTCCACGCGGCATCGCGCGGCGCCAGCCCTGAAGGCGGGCCTCGCCGCGGCTGCAAGCGATGTCGCTGTCGATTGAGATGTCGGGATCGTCGAAAGGTCGCGGAACGCCGCCATGCGGTGCAAAAGGCAACGCGCGGGCAAGGCGGCCTCTCGCCGCGATGCGCCACGGCATCCGGATCGTTGCCCATCCCTGATGCGGCACGGACGTTTGCTCCCCTTGAAGCCTGCTCGAGCGATGGCAGGTTTTCCGGATCCTTAAGCGAGCGATGTTGTCGTGTCAACATGACGCAGCACGCGAGTTCGCCGTGCAACCTGTCGTAGAAGCTGTAACGCCAAGGCCGATGCCGCCCTGCTTTCCGAGCCGGGACGACTGGGCTAGACTCGTCCATCGAATCCCGGGACATCCTGGGCTGATGCCGCTGCGCCGGCGTGTGAAAGACGGTCGTCGATGGAGCGGGAAAAGGCTGGCGTCAGGAAGCGATCCGCCAAGGCAGCGCAACGCAGGGCAGCTGTCGTCAAGCCGTCGCGATCCGCGCCGCGTTCTGCCGCGCCGGCAAAGCCGGGCCGGCCAAGGCTGCTGGCGTCGGCCGATCTGTCCAATTCGCTCGGCTATCGCATCAGGCGGGCCCAGCTCTGGGTGTTCAAGGATGTCAGCCGGCGGCTCGCCGCCTTCGACATCAGCCCGGCGCAGTTCTCAGTGCTGTCGGTGATCGAGGCCAATCCGGGCGTCAACCAGCTCGCCATCGCGCAATCGCTGTCGATCGAGCGGGCGGGGCTCGGGCGGCTGGTCGATCATCTGGAGCGGCGCGGCCTGGTGCAGCGTTCGGCCTCCGCCATCAACCGTCGCTACTATGTGCTGTACCTGACGGAGAGCGGCGCCGCGCTTCTCGGCCGGCTGCGGCCCGAGATCGCCGAAAGCGAGAAGGCCCTCGCGGCCAAGATCGGGCTTGGCGCATTCAAGCAATTGCAGCGGGCGCTGTCGATCTTCCTTCAGGATGCCTGAGCCATCGTTGGCGTCCGCCGCGATCCCGTGATGTCCCTCGCAGCTTGAACTCGGCTCCAGGAACGGCGAGCTCGTCCCCGGTTTGCAGGCGCTCGATGCCGTCAGCGCGGCCTCCGTCAGCGCTTCTTCGGCTCTGCGCAGCAACGCTGGCGCGTTGCAGCGCGTCCGGGACACGAGCGGCACCAACCAGCCCACCCCCACGTAACGCCGTGGAGAAATTAACCGGCCATTAACCATATCGGCGGCATCGTTAACCATTCAATAACAGGGAACGAGTCGGCCGCTATGGAGGCTGCAGCAAAAATCCAACGCCAGATGGTGCGCCTGCGGGGGCGCTCCTATGTGGCCTTCGTGTTCGTGCCGACGGTTCCGATCCAGGACTGGCTTGCGGAAATCGACGCCACCATCGCACGCTCGCCTGGCTTCTTCGTCGGCCGGCCCGTGGTGATCGACCTGTCCTCGGTCGATCTCAGCCAGTCCGGTATCGGCCATCTGCTTACCAGCCTGCAGGACCGCAACATCCGCGTGCTCGGCATCGAGGGCGTGGAGGAGGGCCGGCTGACCCCGATGATGCCGCCGCTGCTCTCCGGCGGACGGAGCTGCGTCGTGGAACCGACCGCGCCCAAGAAGGCCGAGGCCAAGACGGACGCCAAGCCGACCTCGCTCCTGCTCGAGAACCCCGTGCGCTCGGGCCAGACCGTGATCTTTCCGGAAGGCGACGTCACCATTCTCGGCTCCGTCGGCTCCGGCGCCGAGGTCGTCGCCGGCGGCTCCATTCACATCTACGGCGCGTTGCGCGGCCGCGCCATGGCGGGCGTGAACGGTCACACGAGCGCACGCATCTATTGCCAGAAGATCGAGGCCGAACTGCTTGCAATCGATGGGTTTTACCAGACCGCCGACGACATCGACGCCGCCCTGCGCGGCCGCCCTGCCCAGGCCTGGCTGCAGGGCAACACCATGCGAATTACCGCGCTGAACTGACCAGAAGGAGATATTCGAGATGGCCAAGGTACTGGTCGTGACATCAGGCAAGGGCGGGGTCGGCAAGACCACGACGACCGCCGCGCTGGGAGCTGCGCTGGCGCAACGCGGCGACAAGGTGGTCGTCGTCGATTTCGACGTAGGCTTGCGCAACCTCGACCTCGTGATGGGCGCCGAACGCCGTGTCGTGTTCGACCTCATCAATGTGGTTCAGGGCGTTGCAAAGCTCCCGCAGGCGCTGATCAAGGACAAGCGGCTGGAGAACCTCTGGCTGCTGCCGGCCTCGCAAACCCGCGACAAGGACGCGCTGACGGAAGAGGGCGTCGGCAAAGTCATCGCCGATCTGCGCAGCCGTTTCGACTGGGTGATCTGCGACAGCCCGGCCGGCATCGAGCGCGGCGCCTCCATGGCGATGCGCTTTGCCGACGAGGCCGTGATCGTCACCAATCCCGAGGTCTCCTCGGTGCGCGATTCCGACCGCATCATCGGCATGCTCGATTCCAAGACCGTGCGGGCCGAGAAGGGCGAGCGCGTCGAGAAGCACATTCTCATCACGCGCTACGATCCCTCGCGCGCCGCGCGCGGCGAGATGCTGACCATCGAGGACATCCTCGAAATCCTGGCAACGCCTCTGCTCGGCATCATCCCGGAGAGCCAGGACGTGCTGCGCGCCTCCAACGTCGGCACGCCGGTGACGCTGTCGAACGCGGAAGGCGCGCCGGCGCGGGCCTATATCGACGCGGCGCGGCGGCTGTGCGGCGACACCGTGCCGATGCAGGTCCCGACCGAACGCAAGGGCTTCATGGATCGCCTGCTGCGACGGAGGGCAGCATGAGCATGGGTCTGCTTCGGCTTCTCCGCGGCAACAAGGCCTCTGCACCCGTCGCACGTGAACGGCTGCAGATCCTGCTTGCCCATGAACGCGGATTGCGCGGCCAGCCCGACCTGCTCGGCGTGCTGCGTGAGGAAATTCTCGCGGTCGTCTCCAGGCACGTCACGCTGGACCCGACCAAGGTCATCGTCCGGCTCGATCGCGGCGACGAGGTCTCGACCCTCGAGGTCGATATCGAGGTCCCCAACGATTTCGAGCGCAAGCGCGCGGCGGTCGGGTAGGGGATCCGGCCGGCGCCGTCAGATTTGGGGTGGGTGAGAGGGCGGTCCGCTGGGCATAGCGGGCCGCCTTCGTCGTTTGAGCGGTTCGAGTTGCCGAGGACTGCGGATGTGATCGGCACCGGGCGGAACGGGGACAACGGCGAAATCGTTGTCAGAGAGCAGCGGAGCGCCGAGCCGGGCGCCGCGGTTTCCTCAAACGGGAGAGCGCTCATGATGTCCGAGGTCCAGGTCCACACCGTCGCGCGGCAGATGCTGGAACAGCATGGTTTTGCAGCGATCGCGAAGGCCGCCGAGCAGGCGAGAGCCTGCGAGGACCGCGGCGAGGCCGATGAGGCCAAGGAGTGGCGTCACATTGCCGACGCCATGAAGATCATGCGCGGCCCTGCCCAAAGCTGATCGGGATCAGCTCCGTCCGGTCTCATCCTTGAGCATGTCGAGGACACGGCTTGCCAGCGCCTCGACCACGAAGGGCTTTGTCAGCACCTGCATGTCCGGGGCGAGCTGACCGTTGCCGATGATAGCGTTCTCGGCATAGCCGGTGATGAACAGCACTTTAAGCGCGTGCCGCGTCGTGCGCGCGGCATCCGCGAGCTGGCGGCCGTTCATGCCTCCAGGCAGACCGACATCGGTGATGAGCAGATCGATGGTGGCGCCCGACTGCAGGATGTTCAGGCCGGCCGGGCCGTCATGCGCCTCGAGCACGTTGAAGCCGATCTCCTCCATCGCATCCGTCAGCAGCATGCGGATCGCCGGCTCGTCGTCGACGATCAGGATAGTGTGGCCTGCTTGCGGGCGCGCCGTGATTCTGGCGGCCAGCTGCGGCGGCTTGTCGGACTCCTTGCCATAATGCCGCGGCAGATAGAGGCACATGGTCGTGCCCTGGCCGACTTCGGAATAGATCCGGACCTGGCCTCCTGATTGGCGTACGAAACCGTAGACCATGGACAGCCCGAGGCCGGTGCCCCGGCCGATCGGCTTGGTCGTGAAGAACGGATCGAAGGCGCGCGCGATGACATCAGGCGTCATGCCCGTTCCGGTATCGGTGACGCAGAGCGAGATGTACTGACCGGGCTCCAGATCGCGTTCGCCGGCGCTGTGGTCGTCGAGCCAGCGGTTGGCGGTCTCGATCGTGAGCCGGCCGCCCCCCGGCATCGCGTCGCGGGCGTTGATGCAGAGGTTGAGGAGGGCGTTTTCGAGCTGAGACGCGTCGATCAGCGTCGGCCACAAACCGCCGGCGGTGACGACCTCCACCGCGATCTCCGGGCCGGCCGTGCGGCGGATCAGCTCTTCCATGCCCATCACGAGGCGGTTCAAATCCGTCGGCGTGGGATCGAGCGTCTGCCGCCGCGAGAAGGCCAGCAGCCGGTGCGTCAGCGCGGCGGCGCGCTTGGCGGCGCCTTGCGCCACCGTCACATAGCGGTCGATATCCTTGACCCGGCCCTGGCCGAGCCGGGTCTGCAACAATTCCAGCGAGCCGATGATCCCTGTGAGGAGATTGTTGAAGTCGTGGGCGATGCCGCCGGTGAGCTGGCCCACCGCCTCCATTTTCTGCGACTGCCGCAGCGCTTCCTCGGCTTCGCGAAGGCGCTCCTGCTCCTTCAGGCGATCGGTGACGTCATAGGAGAACTGGTAGGCGCCAAGCAGCCGGCCGTTGCCGTCGCGCAGGCAATTGAACCGCATCTCGTAGAAGCGGCGGGTCCGCCCGGGCTTGCCGAACGCGGCGATCTCGATGAATGCCTCTCCCCCGAGGGCTCTCGCCCAGACGGCGCGAGCCGCGTCGCGATGCTCGGGTTGACCTTCAAGCAGCTCCAGCATGTTGTCACCAACCTTCGGCAAGATGCCGTAGATGCGGTGAAATTCCCGGGCAGACGCGCCGTTGATGGCTAGCCAGCGGAAGGCGGGATCAACAACCTGGACGAAGGCATCGGTGCCCTCGACGAGGTCGGCCATCAGCTTGCGCTCGGCGAGCGCCGCGACCACGCGCGCTTCCAGCGTCTCGTTGAGCTGCTGCAAGTCCCGCTCGGCGCGCTTGCGGGCCGTGATGTCCTGGAACAGCACGGCGACCTGCTTGCGGCTGGCTGGCTCGACACGAAAGGCCGCCAGTTCGAGGTAGCGGCCGGTGGCGATAAGCTCCCGTTCGAAGCGGATCGGCTGGCCGGTCCTCAGCACGCCCCCGTAGAGCTCGATCCAGCCGTCGGCCTCGCCGGGGACCATCTCGCGGACCTTCTGGCCGACCACGTCGGGAATGCCGGCGTGCTTGGTGTAGGCGGGGTTGGCCTCGACGTGGACGTAGTCGCTGAGCGGGCCGTGGGGACCATCGAAGAACTCGATGATGCAAAAACCTTCGTCGATCGAGTTGAACAACGTCCAGTAACGCCCCTCGCTCTCGGCCAGCGCGGATTCCGCCTTGCGACGCCCGGTCTGGTCGGCCACCCCGAGCGCCCTGAGGCGTGCGTTTTCGTCCTCGAGCGCCTTGAGACGGCGTTGCAGGTCTTCCAGTTCGGTCGAAGCCACAGACGCTTGCAGGGTTTGGTTTTCCAGGGGCCGCTCCTTGGCCCTGCCCACGGTATTTTAGCGGGCACTCCCACCGCAGCAAGCCGCCGGCTCAACGCGATTGGAACCCGGAAGTTCCGCCTCCATGGGTGGCTCAGCGCTCGCCCTGATCAGAGCTTTGCGTGCCGGACTTGTGCTGCGTCTGCGGCTGGCCGCGCTCACCCGTCTCCTGGCAGGGGAGCTGCTCCCACGAGCCGTCCGGCGCCTGCTGATAGGCGCTGCACGATGACGATGACGTCGATTTGTCCTCGCCCTTCTGGGCGTTGGAATTCTTCGCCACCGCCGGAGCAGTCAGCGCGGCGCTGGTCGCGAGAGCACCGGCGAAAACAAGATAGGCAATCCGCATGGGGGTCTCCTGTTCAACGAGAAACGCATGCTGGCGAGGATTGTGACCATTGTTTGCCGCGGCTTCGGTGTCGTCGCGGCGTGCTTAATGCGGCGAAAGCGGGCGCTAGCCGCCCTTGCTGCGGATCAGGCCGGCGAGGTTGGTCTTCTGGGCCTCGCACCAGCTTGGCATGCCAAGGCGGCGTTGGTTGAGGTCGGTCGCCTGGGTGGCCACCGCGACCTCAGCCATCAAATCGTCGTCCTGCTTCTCGCCCATCTTGCCGCCGGTGTGCATCCAGGCGATCGCCTTGCGCACCTTCTCGGTGGTGCCGTCGGGCAGGTGCATCTGCTCCGCCTTCTGAACCAGATCCTGGTAGACGACATCCGTGCCGGGACATTCGACCTTGGCGGCGAAGGCCTGCAAGACCAACGTGACATAGGTCGAACGTGGATGGTCGGCCGCTTGGGCCGGCGCCGCCAGCAGCAACAGGGCCGTCATCAGAAAACCGGTGCGCATCCTTGGTACCTCCCCAGATTTTTGGGAAAGCTAGCGGCTGGCGCGCGGCTCCGCAATGGGGATGGCGTGCAGCTGCGAAGGCGGCCCGGCAACCTGGCGCATGATCGGTTCTGAAGCGTTTTCTTCACGCGAACCGGTATACACTTCGCTCGAAAACGCTCTAGCGTTGCCAGGCCGGCACGGGATCGAGCGGCGTGCGATAAACCTCGTTCTGATCGCGATCGGTGACGCGCACCGCGCAACCCTTCCGTTGCAGCTCGGGCTTCACCTGAGACAGCTCGGTGGCCAGTTGAACGGCACGATCGGAGGCGACCTCGATGTCCTCGAGGATGATACCGCCCTGATTCTTGAACTCTTCACCAACCACGAGATCGAAGGAGTAGTAGGGCATCCGATTTCCCCGGTGTGACGAGTTGAGCTTCGGCGGAAGTCTCAACACATGTCGGATGGTACCACTGAGTCGATATCTATCGAATGAACGGATCGCGCAATCTCTGTGCTTATGGCGCAGAAATGATGTGCAGCATTCGAGTGCGTTAAGTTTTTATTAAATATGTCGGCGTGATCATGAGGCATGGAATTGCAGCAGAACCGGGCTCCGGGAACCGGCAGCTGCAAGAGAAGGCCGCCGGCATAGATCCCGACGGCCTTTTCTCTTGATGGAAGACGATCGAAGCATCGCCTCCCGTAGTCACCCGGACTCCACGCATCACATCGAGTCGGACAGCTTGCGCGATGTCGCGACAGCGACGCTGCGTTGACGCTTGCTCTAGCGCAGCGGCATCGGCGGGCGCACGACAGGTCCGTCGTCATCGGCAACGGCCTGCGTCGTGGCAACGGGAGCGGCCGGCGGCGGGACTGCGGCAGCCTGTGAAGGCGGCGGCGGAGCTGCGGGCGGCGCGGGCGAATGAGCCGGCATGTAGGTTTGCGACACGACCGGCTTCGGTTTGCGAACCGCAGGCCGCGGCGGCAGCGCGGATACGCGCGCATGCGGATCGACCGGCGGCTTCGCCTCGGCCATCGGCTTCGGCACTGGCTTTGCCAACTCGCGCGCCATCTGCTCCTGTCCGGCCTTCAGCTCGGCGATGTTGGCCTTGAGGGCTTCGATCTGCTGCGCCATCGCGGCAAGATCCCGCGTCATCGATTGCACCGACTGCGTGGCATCGCCCTGTGCTGCAGCAGGCGCGGCTGCCGCAAGCTGAGCCGCAGGTGGGCTCGCAGATTGATCGGTCGCTTGATCCGTTGCGGCTTGCTCGGTGGGAGGTGCGGCCTGTGCGGCGGCGACGGGCGCCGTCTGCGATGTCGCGGGCAGCAGCGAGGCCAATGCCGGCGTCCATTCGGCGAGCAACTGCTTTGCGGTATCGCCGTGCTTCTCCCAAGCCACGGTGGCGGCCGCGCTGCCGCCTGCGAACAGAAACGTGACGAACGCGCCGCGCAGCCATTTTCGCGCGGAGGATCGCTTCTGCCGGCTGTGACCATCACTGGCCGCGGCGCGCACGGCGGTGTCGACCGAGGGCACCGCCGCGTGCGGCTCCGCGGCGGAGCTGAACTTCGTCTCCGGATGAAGTATGGGCTCCGCTGCGAATTTGAGATCGATCCTGGGATCAATCCTGGGCTCCGGACGGACCGCGATGTCAGGCGCGAGCGCGGGCGCGGCGCCGATGGTGCGCGAGGCCAGCACCATGTCGGGCGATATCTGAACCGCGTCGTGCGGGTCGTTGTCCTTGACCGTGTCCTTCACGATCTCATCGACGATTTGCCTGGAGTTCAGCGTCGCGAGCATCGCAGCTCCTTGGTTTTGAAGTCCTGGTCGTCCGCATTGGCGCGAGCCGATCTGTTGAGGTGAGCCCATCCGAACCTGATGAGCCTGGCGCGATGTCGCACGAGTCCAGCCGGGTTTGACCAAAGCAAGGCGAGGGGATGGAGATGATGCGACGCTCTTCCGCGGTTTGTGGTGATGGAACCCGGCCTGCCGAACACGCGCAATTGTTCCCCAGTGCCTTGTTTTCAGCACGATTTTGGCAGCAACTGGTGATGCTGGGGGCGCTGCTATCCGCTATCGGGGGGCCGGCGGTGCCAAGATTTCTACTCGCTTTGTTCGTCGTCGCCTTGCTGCCGCTGGGCGGCTGCATGCAGACGACGCTTTCGCCATCGACCGACGCGAGCATGACGGCGCGCGACCGGCAGTTGCTGGCGCACACGCCTTACGCGCAGGCGAATGTGCCCGAGCAATATCTCCGCCATATCGTCGATTATCCGCGCAAGGAACAGCCGGGCACGATCCTGGTCGATACCGATGCGCGCTACCTCTATTTCGTGCTTCCCGATGGCAAGGCGATCCGTTATGGCGTCGCGGTTGGCGAGGAAGCCATGGCCTTCTCCGGGGTCGCGCGGGTCGGCCGTCTGGCTGAATGGCCGGACTGGGTTCCGACGGCGGACATCCAGGCGCGGCTCGGACCCTATCCGGCGCGCGTCGCCGGAGGTCCCGCCAATCCGCTGGGCGCGCGGGGCATCTATCTCTATACCGGCAACAAGGACACGCTCTACCGCATCCACGGCACCAACCAGCCGGAATATATCGGGCAGGCGATTTCGTCCGGGTGCATCCGGATGCGCAACGAGGACGTGATCGACCTCTATGACCGGGTGAAGCTCAATTCGACCGTCGTGGTGTTGCCGCCCGGACAGAACGCGCAGGTCGAGGCGAGACCCAGCTGGCGCGGGTAAGCGTAGTGGAGTCGCGCCCTAATTCTCAGGACGTGCGATGCGCCACTGAAGCGTCGTGGCGTTGCCGTTGGCCTCGCCCGGCGCCTTGTCGGCCGGGGAGGTGTAGAGCGGGCGATAGCGGTAGGCCCACATCTTGCTGCCGTCGTTGCGGCTGATCACGGTGAAGTCGCCGATGGCCTTGGCGTCGGCCGTTGCGGGCAGCGGCACCCAGCTCTCGACGCACTTGCCGTTGCAGTTCGACGTCTTGCCGGTGGTGTCGCGCTCGTAATAGTAGAGCGTCATGCCCTTGAGGTCGACGAGCGTGGGACCCTGCTTGGTCAGGACGACCTTCGCCGGGGCGGTCGTTGCCTCGGGCTTCGGCGGAGGAGGGGCATCGCCGCCGCCATGGCCGTTCGCGAGCGCAGGAACGGTCGAGAGCGCGATGGCCGCCGCCGCAATGAGGAACCTGAACATCCATTACTCCCGAACGGCAAAGTTAATCGCGCGTTAAACGCAAAATTTGGCCGACCGTAGCAGCAGAAGGTTAGTTCCAGGTTTCGCGGGCCTGCGACAATTACGGATGGCAAGGCCTGGATGATCAAGGCTTGGATTATGCCTGCATCTCGCGCAGCGGGGCGCGGCTGAGCTCGTTGCCGGCAGCGATGGCCTTGCGCAACAGCCGCATCAGCTCCTCGCCTTCCTTCGCGCTGAGGCCGCGCAGCATGACGCGTTGCGCGGATTCGACGGCCGGCGTGATCCTGCGCAGGGTGCGTTTGCCCTCGTCGGTGATCTCGAGCGCGCGGGCACGGCGGTCGCGGCTTGAGGCGCGGCGCTCCGCGAGCCCCTTCTGCACGAGGCGGTCGATCACGCCGGTGATCGTGGTGCGGTCGTAGGCGATCAGGCCCGCCAGCGTCACCTGGTCGAGCCCCGGATTGGCCTTGATGGTCGCGAGCGCGGCGTATTGCACCGGCGTGAGGTCGAAGCCGGCATCTCCGACCTCGGCCAGGAAGACCGCCACCGCGATCTGCTGAAACCGGCGCGCCAGATGCCCGGGCATGTCGTTGGGGTCGCTCACCGAATTCTCCTCGAGGCAGGGAGGGGGCGTCATTATTGACAAGTATACTGATAGTCAGCATACTGAGCAATATCAAGGCAAGACGCTAATGGGAGAGGTGCTGATGCAATTCCATCTCAATGGATTTCAGCCGGGCGATCCTGAAATCGCCGATCCCGCCGCGCGCGTTCCGGACTCGGGCGCAGCGGGCGCCGTGCCTGAAGAGGTCGATGTCCTCATCGTCGGCTGCGGCCCTGCGGGCCTGACGCTCGCTGCGCAGCTTGCGCAATTCCCCGAGATCAAGACCTGCATCGTCGAGCAGAAGCCGGGACGCCTGCTGGTCGGGCAGGCCGACGGCGTCGCCTGCCGCACCATGGAGATGTTCCACGCCTATGGCTTCAGCGAGCGCGTGCTGAAGGAGGCTTGCTGGGTCAACGAGACGACGTTCTGGAAGCCCGACGAGCGCACGCCGGAAAACATCGTCCGCAGTGGCCGGGTGCAGGACGTCGAGGACGGGCTGTCGGAATTCCCGCACGTCATTCTCAACCAGGCGCGCATTCATGACGGTTTTCTCGACACCATGCGCAAATCGCCGGCCGGGCTCGAACCCCATTACAGTCGCCGCCTGCTCGACCTCGAGGTCGATCCGGCCGCGGGGCCTGCCGATCATGCCGTGACGGTGCGGCTCGAACGGATCGATGCCGGAAACGAGGGCAAGATCGAGACGGTCAAGGCGCGCTATGTCGTCGGCTGTGACGGCGCACGCAGCACGGTGCGCAAATCGATCGGCCGCGAGCTGCACGGCGATTCCGCCAACCACGCCTGGGGCGTGATGGACGTGCTGGCGGTGACCGATTTCCCGGACATCCGCTTCAAGGCCCTGATCCAGTCGGCGAAGGACGGCAGCCTGCTGATCATTCCGCGCGAAGGCGGCTACATGGTCCGCATCTATGTGGAGCTTGCAAAACTCGACGTCGGCGAGCGCGTCGCCAACCGCAACATCACCGCCGCCGACGTGATTGCGAGAGCGCAACGGGTATTGAAGCCGCATACGCTGGAGGTGAAGGAAATCGCTTGGTGGTCGGTCTACGAGATCGGCCAGCGCCTGACCGACAAGTTCGACGACGTGCCGGAGGCCGAGATCGCGACGCGTCTGCCGCGCATCTTCATCGCCGGCGATGCCTGCCATACCCACAGTCCGAAGGCGGGGCAGGGCATGAACGTCTCGATGCAGGACGCGTTCAATCTCGGCTGGAAGCTCGCTGCCGTCCTCCGCAAGCAGTGTGCACCGGGTCTCTTGCACTCCTACTCGGCGGAGCGCCAGGCGGTTGCGAAGGAGCTGATCGATTTCGACCGCGAATGGGCGGGAATCCTTGCGTCCGCCGCCAAGGCCGGCGGCGCCGATGCCGCCAGGACCCAGGACTATTTCGTCAGGCACGGTCGCTACACCGCGGGCACGGCGACGCATTATCGCGCGTCGGCTCTCACCGGCGCGACGTCCCACCAGCATCTGGCGCACGGCTACGTCATCGGAACGCGCTTCCATTCCGCGCCGGTGATCCGGCTTGCCGACGCCAAGCCGGTGCATCTCGGTCACGCAGCGCAGGCCGATGGTCGCTTCCGCATCTACGCGTTTTCGCCCGCGGAAAATCCGGCAGCACCGGGCTCGGCCATTCGTGCCTTGTGCGACTTCCTCAGCGACGCCGGGCAATCGCCGGTGAAGCGCTATACGCCCGTTGGCGCCGACGTCGACAGCGTGATCGACCTGCGCGCGGTCTTCCAGCAGGATCATCGCGAACTCGCCGTCGAGGCGATGCCGTCGCTGCTGCTGCCGCGCAAAGGCCGCTACGGCTTGATCGACTACGAGAAGATGTTCTGCCCGGATATCAAGAATGGTCACGACGTTTTCGCCATGCGTGGCATCGACCGCAAGGCGGGTTGCGTGGTCGTGGTGCGGCCGGATCAGTATGTCGCGAGCGTGTTGCCGCTCGACGATTTTGCTGCACTTGCTGCGTACTTCGACGGGTTCATGCGGCAGGTGGACTGACAGCGGTCTTTGCGCGCTGTCTTGCGCGCCGCGCCGATGAACGGCGAATGAATATTGAACCGCGCGCGGCCTCCGTTTCGATCTTTCGGCGGATAAGTCCATCCCCGGCGGAACGCCTGTTCCGCTGGCGCGTTCCGACTCCAACGAGGAGGACTTCGCCATGAGATTGAGAAGCGTGTTGCTTGCCGCATTGCTGCTCGCCCCGACGGCCGCACTGGCCGCCCCGGGCGTGGTTACCGTCTCGACCGGCCTGCGAGCCGGGCCGGGTTCGGGCTTTCCCCTGGTCGATCGCATCCCCGAGGGCGCCCGCGTCAACATCCATGGCTGCCTGCGCGGCAATGCCTGGTGCGACGTGAGCTTCTCGGATGACCGCGGCTGGGTATCGTCGCAATATCTCGAATATCTCTACCGCAATCACTACGTCTATCTGCCCGACTATGTCGACGAGATCGACGTGCCAGTCGTTCCCTTCGTGCTGACCTCGTACTGGTCGAGCTATTACGAGGGAAGGCCCTGGTATCGGCGCCATGCCTATTGGAATAACTACTGGAGTTCGCATCAGCGCTTCGCGACGCGACTGACGATCGATCCGCATGCGGCCCGCATCGGCCGCGCGGCAACGCGCGATGCGGCGATCGCACTCGGACGCGACGGTGCCAAGGCTGACGGTGCCAAGTCGGACGGTGCAAAGGCCAGGGGCGCCGCCGCGGTCTCCGGCCGTGATGCCGCAACGGCACGGCACGACGCCGCCATCGCCAGGCGCGATGCTGCGGTAGCGACCGACCGGACGCGCGCTGGACGAAGCGAGCGCATCGCTCATGAGCGGACCAGCGTGCAGAGCCGCAATCCGCGCGATGCACAGGCCCGCGTCCTTCACGAGCAGGCCGCACAGCGCGCCGCGGTGCGTGCGCAACCGATGGCGCGCGCGCACGACGTGGCGCGCGCACATGGGGCGCCGCGAGTATCAGCCGCGCCTGCGAGCCGGCCCGCGATGCCGCATGTCGCCCAGCCGAATGTGAGCCACGGCCCGCCGATGAACGCGCATGCCCAGATGCCGGCGCCGCGCGCGGCCGCACCTGCGATGCCGCATGTCGGCGGCGGCGGTGGTGGTGCCCCTCACATGAACGCGGCGCCGCGCGGCGGCGGTGCGCCGGCCGGCGGCCCCGGTGGCGGCCACCAGAAGCACTAGAAAACGCTCCGATGTTTGCAAGGAAAGCCCGGCGCTCGCGCCGGGCTTTCTGTTTGATCCGGACCGGTTCCCTGCGCGTACAATTTAAGAAAGTTCTTCGCGGGCAGATTTCATCGATCGTAATAGGTCTACTCAAAGCTGTAAGCATCCACTCGGGGCAGCGGGGCACGGGAGGATGACGATGAGACAGAACCAGGCGGAGAGCCGCCGCCAAAGTGTCGCGAAGCGGTCGATGACCAAGGAAGCCAAGCAGCTGTCCGGCCTGATTGCCGGATTGCGCGAATCCCTCGACGGGATTCACAAGGAGCGAACGAGCACAAAACTCTCCGGCGCCGAGATGGGCATGCTGGACGAGCGTCGCAACAATTTGCTGCTCACCATCGCAGCCCTCGACGACCGCCTCTCGGCGGTGCAGGGGCTGATCGATCTCGGCCGCCCCCATATCATCCGCGTCCACTGATCGGAGCGCGGACCCGATGCTATCGGCTTCGTCGCGGCGGCGACGGAACCGGGCTCGGCTGCCGACTCTGGGTGGCAGGCGCGGATCGAGATCTGCACCGCTGCGGGTGCTGCGCCCAGCAGGTCCTCACCGGGCAAGTCCGCGACAAGCAGAATCGCATTCATGATGCGGCGCACGATCAAGCTCCTCGCTTGGCGGGAACCGCACAATGCTGCCGCGGACGGCACCAAATTGCCACGCTCCCGGCGAATTGCGGCCAAAGCCCGCTGCCACGAGAAGAGCGGGTGCGGGGCAACGCAAGGGGATGCGCATTGGCCTACAAGATGGTCGCAGAACGCGACAACGAGAAGTGCAGTTTTGCTCGCGAGAGCCGGTTGGTCATCGTAGCGAAGGCAAGGGTTTGGGCGAGCGAGGGATGGAAGGTCGTCATCACCGACCAGGACGGCAAGGCCTACGCGCCGCCCGAATTCGATCAGCTATTGGCGGCCTGACCGCAAGGCGGGGTTGAAGCGCGATGAGATTGGGATGCATTGTCGTCACGCTTCAGGTTATTGTTTGCGCATGATCGCCTCGGAAGACAGCGGCGCACTTTTCCGGATCCTGCTGGGGGACGACGTTTGACATCGCTGTTTCGACCGGGGCGCGACCTGATCGCGCCCCTGATGGTTCTTGCAGCCGCCGCCGTCCTGACGGCGACGGTTGCCGTCGCGCAAAATCTGGATGCCGGAAAGTCGCCGGAAAAGCTCTTCGCCGATGGTTGCGCGACCTGCCATCGCAGCCCGCGCGGCCTTGCCAAGGGGCGCTTCAGCCTGACGCTGTCCTGGTTCCTGAAGGACCATTACGTCGCCGGTTCGGACACGGCGAAGGCGCTCGCCGCCTATCTGGTGTCGGTCGATACGCCGCCGCCGCGCGCTGCGGCCAAGCCGGGCGCCAAGCCGGGTGCCAAGCCGTCCAAATCCGCGCCGCGTCCGCCCAAGCCAACGCAAAGCCAGTAGCCTGCGTTCGCTCCATCCCGGGCTATGGGGGGCGGTGAGCGGAGCAGCTACGCGCGCCGATACGTCTGTGCGATCAGCCGGTCGTGCACGACGCGTAGTTCGGCGCTCATGCGCGTCTGTCCCGTCGTGACATAGGACAGCCAGGCGCCGTCGGCGGCGAGGCGGACGACGTGGAGCTCCGGCGTGCCGTCTGTCGTACGGTGGCGCTTCAGTCGCGCCTTGATCCAGTCGTTCCAGAGCCGGCGCAGCGGCGGATCGGTGACGACGACCATGCTCAGCGCCGCCCAGGGCGTCGCGAAGCCGAAGGCCTTTCCGGTGAACACCGCATTGACGTAGGCGCGCGTAAAACTGCCGCCCGGCCTGGAATCGGACTCGATTGCGGCGTCGATCTCGGCATCGACGCGGGCAAGCAGATCGGCGAACAGGCCCTCGATCAGTGCCTGCTTGCTGCCGAAGTGATGAAACAGCCCGCCTTTGGTGACCCCGGCCGCCGCCGCCACCGCCTGCACGGTGACGCCGGCGACGCCATGGTCCATTGCGATGGCTGCGGCGCAGTCGAGCAGGGCGCGCCGGACCTGCTCCGGTTGCTTGGCTCGGGTATAGGCGCTTGGCGGCATCAATGCACCGTGGTCTCCGAGAACAGGTTGATCACCACGACCCCGGACACGATCAGCGCGATGCCGACGAACGCCGCGGCGTCCAGCATCTGGCGGAACAGCACGAAGGAAACGGTGGCAGTCAGGATGATGCCGACCCCGCCCCAGATCGCGTAGGCGATGCTCAAGGGGATGACCCGGATCGCGATCGACAGCGCGTAGAACGAGGCGACATAGAACAGCACCATGGCCAGCGTCGGCCACGGCCGCGTGAACTGCGCCGATTGCTGCAGGAAGGCGGACGCGGTGACCTCGAGGACGATGGCGAGGGCAAGCATGGCGTAGGCATTGAAGGTGGTGGTCATGGCAAGCTCGAACGTAGCGCAGCAAAGATACCGCGCGGTAGGTATGTTTGACACGTGGAATGTGGCTCTTGCCAGGGGCTGCTATCACGTGTGAGTGACGAGCCTGCGACACGGACAGTACGCGGCCTGGCCGTAATGTTCCACGATAGGTCACCGACAAACACGAAGCCGCCGCAGGATGAATTTGCGGCGGCTTCGAAGTAGCATGGCAGATGTGGCGTCAGTTGATCCGTACGGAGAGTTCGACGTCCTCGGCAAGGTCGCTGGATAGATAGGTCGGCAAGCGATTCTCGGAGACGCCGCGCAGCGGGGCGGAGATCGCGCGCCATGCCGACGGGATGGCGGACATGTTCTGCGCCTATCTAAGCGAACTGGCCCGGCGCCGAGATCATTCCTGACATCTGCGTTCACGGCCCAATATCGTTTCGGATTTGGCCTGATCATGGGTTAACCTCGCGCCATCCTCGTCCAGCCATCGAGCGCCGCGCCATGCATCTCCTCCGTCCCCAATTCCGCATCGAGGAGCAGCGCGCGCTGGAATTCGCAAGCCAGCGCGGCTTTGGCGTGATCGTGGCGGCGGATGAGCGTGGTCCGCGGGCCTCGCACGTGCCGTTCGTGCTGGATCGGCATGACGGTCAGGCCATCGTGCAGATTCATCTCACCGCAAGAAATCCGCTCGTTCCGCTCGCGGACGGCACGAGACGTTTGCTGCTGATCGTTGCCGGCGACGATGCCTACATCTCCAACGACTGGTATTCTTCGCGCGACAACGTCTCGACCTGGCTCTACGAGGCGGTGCACCTGTCGGGTGTGGCGCATTTGCGCGGGCTGGACGAGAACCGCGGGCACGGCGATGCGCTGCTGGCAGTCGCCGAGGCGCGGTTACCGAAGCAGCCCTGGGACCTCGCGCGGATGGAGCCGGACAAGCGCGAGAGCATGCTGGCTGCGATCCGCGTCATCGACCTCGTGGTGGACGAGGTCGAGGGGCAGGCCAAGCTCAACCAGCACAAGGGCGATACGGATCATGTCGCGGTCGCCGATCGGCTGGCGCGGTCGGAGGAGACGGGGCATCGGCGGCTGGCGCGGAAGATGCAGGCGCTGCGGCCGGGGCTTGGGTATGATCTTTCGTGATCCGGGCTATCTTGCGCCGCCTTACTTTTAATCCTACGGACCTCCACATGCTCGTCATCTCCATTCAGAGCCAGGTGGTCCACGGCCATGTCGGCAACAGCGCAGCCGCCTATGCCATGCAGGCGGAGGGCGTGAACGTCGCGGCGCTGCCGACGACGCTGCTGTCGAACCACCCGCGCTATCCGAGCCTGCGGGGCCGGGTGCTGGAGACAGAGCTCGTCGCAGATCTGCTGCAGGGCCTCGAGGAGCGCGATCTCGTCGACGAGGCCGTGGTGCTCGTCACAGGTTATCTCGGCTCGCCCGGCAATGCTGCCGTCGTCGCCGATTTCGTCGAACGGGCGCTGCTCCGCAATTCGAAGCTCGTCTATCTCTGCGACCCCGTGATCGGGGATGACGGCCGCGTCTATGTCGCCGACGGCATCCTGGACGTGGTTCGGCATCGTCTGCTGCCGGCCGCGAACCTGACCACGCCGAACCAGTTCGAGCTCGGGCTGCTCGCAGGCCTCGCGGTCGCGGACGCCCAGGACCTGCGAACGGCGTGCGCCGCGCTGGCCGGGACCGGCCGCATCGACGTCGTCGCCACCGGCTGCACGCTCGCCGACACGGTCGAAGGGCAGGTGGAGACCATTCTGTGTGTTGATGGTCAGTTGTCGCGCTTTGCGACGCCGCGCCTGCCGATCCGGCCCTATGGCACCGGCGATCTCCTCACCGGGCTGATCGCGGCGCATCTGGCCAAGGGCAAAGCAACCGAGGCGGCGGTGCGGCTCGCGGTCGAGACCATCTTCGCGGTGCTGGTGCGCACGCAGCAGGCCGGCACCGCAGAGATGCGGCTGGTGCCGCTGCCGACGTCGGGCCAGTAAGCCATAACGGCTTCAGGTCGCGCGCTTGCCGGCCGATTGCGCCGATTTCTGCGGCTTGGCCGGGCTCTTCTGCTCGCGCGCGGCCTGTGCCTTGGGCGGCCTGGCGCTGGCTACCGCCCGCGTCTTCTTCGGCCTGGCGTTGGCCGCTTCCTTGCGGTCTGCCGTGCCCCGCTTCGAGACGTATTCCTGACCATCGATCGGGCCGACATGCGGCGGATCGCGGCCGAGATAGGGCCGGCCGATGCCGAGTGCCTTGCCGTTGGCATCGACCCATTTCCACAGGATCTCGGTCGAGACCCAGCGCTGTGCGCGATTGTCGCCCTTGGTGCTGACGATGTCGGCCGCCATGCCGTGGCCGTAGCCGCCGCGCGTGCTGCCGCCGTGATAGGAGCGGTCGGAGGCGGCCTTCAGGCCGCTTGCGATCGACTGGCGGTAGTCGTCGCGGAACGCGCTGGTGATGCCCGGCGAGAGGCCGGCGGCTTCAGCGGCGAGCAGCGTGCGAAACAGTTTTCGCTTGAAGCTCTTGTCCATGCCGCCGATGACGTAATCCGTCATCGACATGTTCGCGTGCTCGGCCGCCTTCGGATCTTTCCAGCCGAAGTCCTCGTCGACGAGCTTGGTGAAGCTGCGCATCACCGTGACCATCCTGCCCTTGCGCTTGACGGTGACGGCGCGGCGATCCTCGACCTTGATCGAGTCCTCCTTGGGCGTGCGCTGGTAGAGCGCCCAGAGGTAGCGGTCGATGCAGGCGTCCATGACGAAGCATTCGTCCAGCACGGCGACGGTGTCTGCAGACGGTGAGGCCTTGCTCGCTGCGGCAGTGGGTCCGCTCGCGATCGCCGCGGGGGACAGCGCGTCAGTCGTCACGATCTCGGAGGGATCGGCGGACGCGAGTTTGATCGCGGGCTCCTGTGCCGGAGCCGGAGCAGCCTCGCTGACGACCGGTGCCGGGTCAGGCGCAAGCTGCGGCGCGGAGGGCGGCTCGCTCGGCAAGATCAGCGCCGGATCGGCCGAGGCGAGCTTGATGGAGGGAGCTGGCGCCTCCTCGGGCGTTGCCGCTTCAGTAGCCGTCGGTTCAGGTTCTGCAGCGACTGCGGCCGCGATGTCGGCAGTCAAGGCAACGCCATCCTCGATGACTGCAGCGCGCGGGATGTCAGCGAGGTCGAGCCGGCTAAGATCCTTTGCGCGCGAGACGGCGGCAGCATTGGCGCCACTATTTTCGATGAGGGCAGGCGCATAGGCGGACAAAGAGAGCGCCAGCCAGCCGGCGAGAACCGCCGAAGGGCAGGAGACCGCCACCAGAAGAGACCGCCGATCATTCATGATCCCTGCCTCCAAACGGGTCTGTTGGGACCTCTCTTGTCCGAACAGTCTTGATGCCAACAGTCCTGAACGGACAGTCTTGCACGAAAAGGCACGTCGCGCGTCGATTGTTCGGAGGACGGTGTGGCGGCGCAATGGCGCAATTCGGCGAAAACGGGCTTTTCGGCGAGGTGTTGCGCGGGCGCAACGCGGGTTCCATTGCGGGTTCCATGGGGGCCACGGCGTGACATAGCCGGCAAATGGAGCACGCATTGGCGTCAACTTGAAGCAGTTGAGTTTACTCAATCTTGGATTGTGATGAGGCATTTTTCGCGCGCCGGCAATTCCGGTGAAGTTGGGAAGGATAGGATCGTGAAATTGAAATGCCTGTTGGCCGAATTTGCCGCCGATGAATCCGGCGCGACCGCGATCGAATACGGCCTGATCGCAGCCGGCATCGCGCTCGCCATCATCGAGATCATCTATGCGCTTGGCACCAATCTCGTCGCAAAGCTGCAATCGCTGGCAACGGCGTTGAAATAAGCTGCGTGGCGTGGCCCCAGGTCACTGCATCAACATCGTCATTTGGAGCAGAGCGAAGCGATCAACGGTCGCTTCGCGTAGCTCCGCTGGGCTTGCCATGACGCCGGGCGGGCTGATGCTTTGCGGCAACCTTGCCGCGGCCGGCGCATCGGTCGGCGATGACGCATTCCTCGTTTCGTCTGATGGACGCCTTCGACCCCACCGAGCCCGCGATGCTGCACGATCGGCTCTCCGACACGACGGCTGGGGCAATGTGCTCGGCGTCTGAGGACCGCTCACAAAAGCGTCATGTCGCGCCCGGCGTGATTCGGCCAAGGCTTTGTGCGGATTAAACATATCGTCATGCGCCAAGCGCGATATTGCAATGCAGCAACGCATGTCGCAATGCAGCAAATCCTGCATAAATATGCTCCAACCCTTCCATCAGGAGCATCACCAATGAACAAGAAAACTCTATCGATCGCCGCCGCTATCCTGACGATCGCGGGCAGCACCGCGGCGTTTGCCGCCGAGCTGCCGACCTTTGAGGCCAACGGTTTTCCGGTCTCCCCCCTGCAGGTGCGTGTGCTCGGTGCCGCCGATGTCGAGCAGCAGGCAACCGCGCCGACCACCGTCGCTTCGGTCCACCAAATCCGCGTGCTGACGCCGCGCAAGGTCAAGACTGCCGGCGTCACGACGGGCACCGCTCGCTGATCTGAGTTCGCCCGAAGACAATTGATTGAGGCTCGTCTCCTTCCGAGACTGCTTGGACCGCGTTCCCTTCGGGGAGCGCGGTCTTTTTTTGCGGATTGAGAAAATCGCGGCAAGAAAAAGCGCGCCCATGTGCCGGTTGTGTACGGCCGTTCAAGGCGAGTGTGATCTCCTTAATAGTTGCTTTGCGGATCGGGGCGCCTGATGCGGGTGCCGAATATTGAGCGGCCAAGAATCATTTTCATAATGGAGCCGTAATGCCCGTTGTACAGAAAGCCGTTATTGCAAGCGCCTCGCCGCGCGCATTTATCCTCAAGCATCTCGCCTTGTTCGCAGCCGCCGCGCTGTTCGTGTTCGTTCTGAGCCTGAGTTACGGGCTCGATCTCAGCCCCGGTTTTTTTTAGCGCGCAAGCTCGACGGCGCGCGGCCGTAGAACTCGGCGAACGCGGCGTTGAATCTCCGCAGGCTGCCGAAGCCGGCCTGGAACGCGATGTCGGTCATGGTGCGGCCGCCGGCATCGAGCAGGCGTTTTGCGCGCTGGACCCGCAGCGTCTTCGCAAGCTGCCGCGGCGTGGCGCCGACATGGCGCTCGAATAATCGCGCCAGATGGCGCGAGGAGATGCCGAGCCGCATCGCGAGAGACACCACCGATTCCGCGTCGAGCGCGCCGTCGTTGATCAGCTTCACCGCGCGCGCGACCGCGCCGTCCATGCCGGCGGCGATGTCGTGATCGTCGAGGAGCGGATGCGCGCCACGCTTGCCGGCGGCAGGCCGTACGAGAACGACTATTGTTTCGTGTTCACGGTGGCCGGCGACACGATCCGAAAGGTCAGGGAATACATGGACACGCGCAAGGGATGGCGGATGGTGTTCGGCGAGGAGGCACGATGAGCAGGCGCGCCTGCCGCTGCGTGCCAGCCCTGCAGCCGCGTGGGTTGAGCCGGCTCGCGCGCTGACATAAGGCTTGCGCCATGGATCAGCGAACGAGCGGCGCTGACGCTCTCACCCAGAAGAACGATGCGGCGCCGGCACTGATCGGCGTCGTCTGCGGCCTGTCCGCGGCGGTGTTCTGGGCGCTCGGCTTTGCCGGCACGCGGCACGGCCTGAAGGTCGGATTCACGCCGGTCGATCTGCTCGTGCATCGCTACGTCTGGAGCGGCATCGCCTTCCTGCCGCTGGTGCTCCGCGCGGGCATCTCCGATCTCTGCGGCATCGGCTGGGGCAGGGGCCTTGTGCTGATGGTGCTCGGCGGCCCCGTGATGTCGCTGATCTCCTACACCGGCTTCCTGTTCGTGCCGCTCGGCCACGGCAGCGTGATCCAGCCCTCCTGCGCCACGCTCGGGGGACTGCTGCTCGCCGCGTTGTTTCTCAAGGAGAAGGTCTCCGTCTCGCGCTTTGCCGGCGCCTTCGTCATCGTCGGCGGTCTCGGTGTGATCGGCGCGGAATCGATCGGCCATATCGGCGCCGACGGCGTGCTGGGCGATCTGACCTTCGTGCTGACAGGATTGATGTTCGCCGGCTTCGGCACGCTGTTGCGCCACTGGCGTGTCTCGGCGGTGTCGGCAGCCCTCGTCATCAACGTGCTGTCGCTGCTGCTGCTGCCGATCTACATCGCGACCGTCGGTCTCGCGCATGTCGCGGCCATCGGCGTCAGGGAGAACGCCATCCAGGCGCTGGCGCAGGGCGTGCTCGCCGGCCCCGCCGCGCTCTATCTGTTCGCCGTCTCGGTGCAGCGCCTCGGTGTCGCCCGCGCCGCCGTGGTGCCCGCCTGCGTGCCGGCGCTGACGGTGCTCACCGGCTGGCTGCTGCTCGGTGAGCCGCCGACGATGTTGCAGACGGCGGGATTGGTGACGGTGCTGTGCGGGTTCTACCTGGCGCAGCGGCAGCGCTCCTGAAATTGCCTTTGCAGGCTCACCAGTCGATCGCGGCGAACTTCAGGCCGCGCTCGTCGAGCTCCTGCCTGAGCTGCTCGGCGCGCTGCCTGGCGGAGGTGCCGAGCAGCCGGTATCTGCTTCCCAGCGCCTTGTCGGCTGCGACCTGATGCCGGATGTTGTCGTACAGCCTCAAAACGGCTTGATCGCTCAGACTTTCGAATTTGCACTCGGGCTGGTTCAGCGGACGGTCCTCCCGCAACTGGCTGATTGCGTCTTCGCCAGTTGCTGCCGACTGGGATACCGGGCCGCGGCGCGGGCGTATGTCCACTTTTGAACATACGGCCCATCGCGTGCGGAACAGGACGGCGGGTTGCTATGCCTTTTTGACGAACTCCGACTTCAAGTTCATCGCGCCGATGCCGTCGATCTTGCAAGCGATGTTGTGGCCGTCGCTGGCGTCCTGCAGGCGGATGTTGCGGACCTTGGTGCCGCCCTTGACCACCGAGGACGAGCCCTTGACCTTGAGGTCCTTCATCACGATGACGCTGTCGCCGTCGACGAGCGCATTGCCGTGGGCATCGCGCACGCTGGCTTCCTGCGGCGCATCCGTGGCCGCATCGGCCGCGGTGCTCCACTCATGGGCGCATTCCGGGCAGATCCAGAGATCGCGATCCTGATAGGCATGCTCCGAATTGCATTTCGGGCATTTCACGGCGTCAGTCATGGTTGGTGTTGTCTCCGGTCGCGTGCGCGGCGCACCGTAGGGGCGGGGAACGGGAATGCAAGGGAAAGCTGCGGGCTGCCTGCGCCCGTCGTCGCCTGCCGGTGCGATATCACCGAAACAGCGCGACGAAGATCACGTAGAGCCAGCCCAGGATGCCGTGGATGATCGCCCACAGGATCGAATGGTTGTTGGTGTAGGAGATCGCGATCGCCAGCGCCGAGCCGAAGCCGACGCCGTATTTCGCGCCCTCGACGCGGACGCCGTAATAGCGGTTGCCGTTCATGGTGATCCTCCTGATCGTGGATGGGCCTCAGCGTAAGCGATGTCCGTCATTTTCGCGATGGGCATCCGCGCCACCCATCGTGTCGCCCCGTCATTCGGGCAATGCCGGCCGTCGCCGATCTCTTGATGCAGGTCAACCTGGTCTGCCCGCATCGACCTACGCTCTCGAGCTACGCAGCAATGGCGAGGTGAGACCATGTCGCGCAGCGTTCGAATTTACGTCGGCCTCGGCATCCTGATCGCGTTGTCGCTGCTGTTTCTCTTCAGCGTCGTCCACACGGCCGGCGGCGCATCCAGGCCCGCCTCACGCTCGGCAGCGGAGGGACATCGTCTTGCGCTGGCATGGTGTCAGCCGTGCCACGCGGTCGAGCCGCGCATGGCCGGGCTGTTCGACGAGGCCCCGAGTTTCCAGGCGGTCGCAAACCGGAGCGGCACCACCGCGCTGTCGCTCAAGGTGTTCTGGAGGACCAGCCATCAGAACATGCCGAATCTGGTGATCTCGCCGGAGCAGGCCGATGCGCTGTCGAACTATATTCTGAGCTTGAGAAGCAATTAGCCGCAGCCGGTGATTCCGGATCACGCATCGTCGATGACGCGTGCCGCGGCTACCAGCTCATGCACATCGCGGATCTCTTGATGGTCAGCCTCGACGGGCTCGTGGCGGGCCCCAAGCCCGAGGATGCCGACGCGGCGTAGGGGTGGACCTGTGCCGGACAAGCAAAAAGTTCGAAAACAACCCCATGCACAGTAGAAATCCTGAAGGGTTTCAGGCTGCTGTGATTCCGAAAATGTCGGACCGCGCGGGGCTTCCTCCGGGCCAAGCGGTGACTTCGGCGATACCGAAAATCGTTTGACCCGTCGGGCAAAACAGGGGCATGATGGCATCGTGGCGAAGGTTGCGACGGCCAGGGTGCTTGTGCCTCGCCGCGCCGGCCGTGGGGCGAGATGCCGAAGACACCGCAAAGAAAACTCAAGACCTACCAGACCTCGCTCGGCTTCTACGACCAGGCGGTCGCCGCGCCCTCGATGAAGGCGGCGCTGGAGGCCTGGGGCGCCAGCTCCAACCTGTTCCATCAGGGCGTCGCGAAGGAGACCGACGACCCCGACATCGTCGCCGCGACCATGGCCAGCCCCGGCATCGTGCTCAGGCGCCCGGTCGGATCGGACGGCGCATTCAGCGAGAACGCCGCGCTGCCGACCGATCTTGCGGACGGCGAGGCCGGGCCGAAGCGCAAAGCCAGATCTGAGGCTAAGTCCAAGGCCAGGTCCAAGGCCAAGTCCAGATCAGACAAGCGCGCGGCCAGGAGCGCAGGCAAACCGTCCCGCAAAATCGACGACCGGCAAGCGCAAAAGGCCGCCGCGGCGTTCGAGAAGGAAGAGCGGCGCCGGGACGCCGAGCGCCGCAAGGAGGAGGCGGCCCGCGCCAGGCAGCGCGCGCGGCGTGACAAGGCGGTGGCGACCGCGCAGGCGGCCTTGGACGAGGCCAGGCGCGAGCACGAGGTTCGAGCCGAGGCGATCGAAGCCGAGCGCGCCGCGCTGGATCAGCGCGCCGAGGCGGAGCAGGCCCGGTGGGACAAGCAGAGGGTGAAGCTGGCGGAGGCGGTGCGCCGGGCGCGGGAGTAGGGGGCGTGCGAAGCGCGGAAGCAATCCAGAATCCCTCCGCCGAGGCAGGCTGGATTGCTTCGTCGCAAGGGCTCCTCGCAATGACGGTCGCGGGCAGCGAATTCAGCTTGCCTTGCTTGGCGTCCTTTTGCACTCTGGCGGGAAGGAGACAACGCATGAAGATAAACACCGCCGCGTGTGCGTTCGGAACGGCCCTGGTCCTGTGCAGCCTGGGCACGTCAGGTGCTGAAGCCCGGGCGCGAAAGGCCTATGTCGTTCGCGAGCCGCAGCAGAGGCTTGTCGTCACGGCGCCCGTGCTCAGGCCAACGCCGTGGGATTACAACATTGTTCCGCGGTATCGTTATCGCCCTGAAGACGATCGCGTCGATCCCTACGGCCCGCCGCTGGTGCCGTCATATGTGCGCTATGAGGGATGGCGCTGGCCGTATTGGTGGTGAAGGCCACCGACGGACGCGGAATGGAATGAATAGAGCGTCGGGTGGGTGGGGTTGACTGCGTCAACCCCACTTCTGTCCTCATCCCGAGGAACGCGGAACGCGCGTCTCGAAGGATGGCTCCGGGCGAGATCCGGGCCTTCATGGTTCGAGACGCGCTTCGCGCTCCTCACCATGAGGGTCTCATGACGCCGCAAGCCGCAGAAATTGCCGCTTCATCGCGTTGACCCTTGGCTTGCGACGGGTGATCGCCGCAGCGCTCGCCGTCGGCATTGTGGGGTTCGGATTGCGCAGACTGTGCGCTTGGTTAACGCGCGAGCGTTGAAATCTCGCCTGTTTTTCCTCTGATCGCGTCTTTTCAGGTCCGGACTCCGTGCTCCTACGGCCGCCCGGGTCCTTGCGAGAAACAACATGCGTCTATAGGTTGCGCTGCAGTAGCGTTAATTTTCCGTAAATGGACTGGCTGAAATGACCGTAATCGAAAGCGTGGCGTCGGAAGCAGATGCGGACCCGAAAATGCCGCCGGGCGTGCTGTTCGAAGGTCCGGTGGTCGACGCCAAGTTTCTCGATTCCTATATCGCGTTCGGCTTCATGATCGGCGGTTCGATCGCCGCGCTGGTCTGGGCGGTCTGGCAGGGCATCGGCCGTGTCGAGGTTTCGGTCTTCGTCGGCATGTTCGTGCTGACCACGATCGGGATCGGCTTCATGCATCGCTACTTCGTGCACCGGAGCTTTCGGTGCAATCCGGTCATGCGCACGATCTTCGCCGCGATCGCCACGCTGGCGGTGCAGGGCTCGATCCTGAAGTGGGTGAGCAACCATCGCCGGCACCATCTTCACTCCGACAAGCCCGGCGACGTCCACAGCCCTTACTATGACGGCAGCGGCAACCGCTATCTCAGCTTCGTCAAGGGATTCATGCATGCGCAAGGCGGCTGGGTGTGGGACCAGGCCACGACCGACGGCGAATACTACGCCAAGGATATCCTGGCCGACCCGATCTCGATGTTCTTCACCAGGACGCGCTGGTACTGGTACGCGATCTCGGCGGTGATCATTCCGGGCGCGATCGGCTACGCGTTCGGCGGCGTGCACACGATGATCGGCTGCGTGTTGTTCTCCGGCCTGTTCCGCAGCTATCTCATGACCATGGCGACCTCGCTCGTGAACTCGGTCTGCCACAGCGAGGGCCACTACGGCTACCGCCGCTTCAAGACCGACGACGGCACCACCAACGAGCTGGTGACAACGATCCTCACCTTCGGCGAGGGGCTGCACAACAACCATCACCGCTTTCCGCGCGACGCCTATCTGTCGCACGCCTGGTACGAGATCGACATCAACGGCCTGATCATTCTGGGATTGGGCAAGCTCGGCCTCGTGCACGATATCTTCATGGCCGGAAGCCGGGCTGCGCGCGCAGGTGCGGAGGGCGGGAAGGCTTCGGTGCCGGATACGGAAGCGGCGGTCTGAAGCACGAATAGCCGCCGCCGTGGAATGATGGGTTTCGCAAGTGCTCTCCCCATCCTGCGGACCGTGCGCTAATTATCGTCATCCGCCGCAAGCCGCAAAAACTGCCGCTTCATCGCGTTGACCCTGGCGACATAGCCCGCGACGAGATGATCGCCGCAGCGCTCGCCGGGCAGCATCTGAAACTTGCGGCGCGCATAGGCCGTGGCGGGACCTGCGCCGCAGAGATGGATGAAGGCGGCCAGATCCTGCTTCTGCTGCGCGCTTGGCTTCCCATCGCCCGCGAGGGAAAGAACCAGCGCGACATTGCGGTCCAGATACACCGAGGCCAGCTCGATGGCGTGGCTCGGGATCGCGCGGGTGTAGAGGAAGGCAGAACCGCAGCCGGTGTCCGTGACCGCATTGCCGTGGACACAGAACCGCGCAGCCTCCGAGAAGGCCGGATCGGTCATCTGGAAGAGGCCGACGGCGCTGGAGGCGGGCCGGTAGATCGCGAGCGGATTGAAACTCCATCGCCAGCGCCAGTAGGTGCGCGCCACCGGATTGCCTGAACTCTCGACCTGCGCAAGGGCTGCCAGCAATTCGGGCGTGATCGTCGCGGTGGAATAGGTGCGGAAGAGCGGACCGTATTGCCGCCAGGTCTCGGCGGCCTCCTTGTCGAGGGTGTTGCCGACGAGGGCGAAGAGTTCGGTTGGTTTGCGGATGATTTGATAGGCGATGTTGAGGAGGGCGAGGGCCGCAAGCAAGACTGCCACGCTGAGCGCGATCCGGACGATCCGCGGTGCGTGGGCGAACGCCTTGCGCATCCGCCGAGCGCCTCTTCGGAGGTTGCGAAAGCGAGGGACGAAGTGGCTGCGTTTTCCTGGCATTGCGCTTGCGCAGCACTGTCACCGCAATTCGAGCTGTGATCTCAAGACGCTGTGATCTCAAGATCTGGAGCCGGCCATCAATAGCGGCCGCCGCTGCCCTTTTGCTGCGTGATCCAGTCCGACAATGTTTTCGGTGTCGATTTCGCAGTCCGGCCTGGGGATGCCTTCGGATTATCACGGACGCCTTTCGTCGGACGGGTGCGCGGTGCTTCCGTTGCGCCAGCGCCCTTCAAGGCAGCCGTCGATGCCTCTGCGGCTTCCTTCTCGAGGCGCAGCTTTTTCAATCGCGCCATCTTGATGCGCTCTGCGTCGACTTCGGGACTTTCGGACAGCAGCGGCCTGTGTTGAGCAAGCTCCGCCGGGACGATGACACCGATAATGGTTGTCTCGCCGAGCGCCTTGCAGGCTTCGAGCCGATGCAGCCCCTCGACCAGAACGAGGCGGTCTCCGTCGGGCCGAACGACAATGGGGGCCTGTTGGCCGATGTCCAGAATACTTTCCGCGATCTCCCCGACGATCTCGGGCTTGATGGCCTTCTTCATTTTCGTGGGAACGAAAATCTTCTCGATCGGGAAGCTCTCCGGTGTGGGCATAACTCGACTCCGCTTCTACCGGGCCCGTCGGAACCCATGCCGATGGGTTGGGAGTTTAGGAGGGATGGGCGCGACGGCAAAGGCCATTTCGGCGGCAGGGTCTTGTGCATGGCACGGAGGCTTGTGGCCTTGAACGCGGATGCAGGGAAGCCGATCGAGGTCAACGGCCGACGGGGAGCAGACAGTTCGCCAGCGAACGGCGCTCCACGCCGTCGGCCCATCCGCCCTGCGGGCCTACCAATACGGATCGCCGTAGGGGTCGCCCATATAGGGCGGGGGCATCCAGGGTCCTCGCGGCGGCGGCCTGGGCCGCCGGGGTGCGGCCGCTTGCACGTGCGGCCGTGCAGGCGCAGCATTGTCGTTGTTCACCACGCTCCGCACGACGGGTTTCACGGATGAAGATGCGGACGAAGCCGTCGGTTGCGTTTGCAGCGCCTGGACCTGCGCGGCGAGGCGCGCATTGTCCGCCGCAGCCTTCTCCTGCGCCGTCTTGAGCTGCTGAATGGTGTCGGCCTGCTCGCGCAGCGTCTGCTCGCTGCGGCTTTTCAGTTGCTCGAGCTTTCCGTTGATGCTCGCAAGCTCGCTCGTGATGGTCTTGAGCGCTTGCGCGAGATCAGACGATGATGGGTCGGGCGCTGTGGCGCCAGTTCTTGGAGTGTCAGGTCTTGGAGTGTCAGGTCTTGGAGTGTCAGGTCTTGGAGTGTCAGGTCTTGGAGCGCTTTCCGTTTCCTTGCTGAGCGTCGGCTCCTTGCTGGGCGGCGGCGCGGGCACCGGACCAGGCTGATCCACAGCAGCCAGTTGCAGTGCCGGCGGCTGCGCCGGAGTGTCAACCGCGGACGCTTGCGGGGGCTCGCTGGCGGCCGGCGGAGCCCATCGCGCCATGATCGACTTGCCCATAGACCTGGCGTCATCGCGATATTGCGAAGCGAAGGCGGCACCGAGGACGCCGATCACCAGTACGAGGCCAACCACAGCGCGCAGCATGGGCCGACCTTGCTTCAGGCCTTGATCGCGAATTTTGCTGTCCGGCGCCGGCGCCTTGGGAGTCTTGTCCTCGGAAGTCTTGTGCTCAGGAGTCTTGTTCTCAGGAGTCTTGTCCTCAAGAGTCCTGGCTGCCTCCGCACCGGCGCTTGGTTGCGAGATCCGCGGGCCTTCGCTGCCGCGTTCCATTCCGGAAACCAGCCGGTCCAGCCGCGCCAGGTCCTGCTCTGCGCTCTTGATCTGGTCATAGGCCCGCGCCAGCCCGCCATCGGCGCGCACCGCGTCCGGCTTGGGCGCGTCAGGCTTCTGGCTATCAGGCTTTTGGGTATCAGGCTTTTGGTTGTCAGGTTTGGGGTCGTCCGCGTCAGGCACCGATGCGCTCTCCAACCAGTCTGGCGTCAATGGGAGTTCGGCAGTCCGATCGCTGGAAGCATAGGTCCCGCCACTGTCCAACACAACGCGCGTGCGAAGGAGAAATTATGGCGGGCTCGGGGGCGCAGCGGATCGCAGCCCGGCACTGAACTCGCAATTGGGCGTTGCCGAACCGACATGCGTCGCGAACGTCAGGTCCATGGCCGAAATCGGTGTTGTTCCGCTGATGCCGATGCAGGTAAGCGTGACAGCTTCACTGTCCCGTCGTGAACCCGGCGGCCGGATCGCAACGGCCCGCATTGTTCTAAATCAACATACCCGCTCATCGGCGAATTACGCTGACGAACCGTTCCAGTCCAGGAAGGAGAGTGGCCATGTCGCGCCGAACCATCGTTTCACTTACCGCATCCGCTGTCATTGGCATAGCCTGCATAGTGACTGTTTCGACTGACGCCTTCGCGTATCGAAGAGGCGCCGTTGGGGTTGGTCGGGTTGGTGTTCATCACGGCGGTGTCTATCGCGGTGGCGTCTATCGTGGTGCAGCCGTGCGCCGCGGAGTTGCCGTGGGCGTCGGAGCTGCTGCGGTCGGTGCCGCTGCTTACGGGGCGTACGGAGCCTACGGAGGCTATCGCCGTTGCGGCTACGAACCTTATCCCCCTTGCTACTAGCTGGTCTCGTAGCCTGTCTTGGCGCAGCGGCCACCGAGTAACCGGTTGAGCCGGGCTTGGTGGCCGCCTGTCCGAGGCGCAACGATCACCGCGATTATCGTGTCTCACTTGAGGGGTGCAGTCCGGAACTGTCACCGTAATTCGACGAAAAGACTTCAGCGATTTAGATTAGCCGCGCTCCATGACGTGAACAGCGTGGTTCGCTGCCACTTTGTCAATAATCGCGCAAAGAATTTGATCCAATCGACGGCCCTCAGAATAGTCGGCAGGTGCAATGAAGTCAGCGCGCTTGTCATGAATGAGCTTTTCCGCGCGCGCTTTCTTGGATTTGCTTCCGGGCTGATAGACTGCGATGGAATGACCCCCTTGGTCTCGGACAAGCCGCATGCACGGAATATCGGTCTCTCCATCGCCGATGAAGATTATGTTTGTAAATGGTACCGGCCGATCCTCGTGCGGGACGAAGTCATTGATGAGGCCGTGATCGTGAACGCTGAGAGATCCCTTGTTGATGCGGAAAAGGTATTGGGTCTTCGTGGTGTAGTTTATCGCTAGTGCAGGCCACTTCGCTGCACCGTTTGCGTCATATGCAAAAGACGAAGCGAACACCTTGGCGAATTTCTTACCGATCTTTGTCGCTTCAATCATTTCTTTGATGCCAGACGAAATAATGAAGTGTTGCAACTTGACGTGTCGCATCTTCGCATAGGCATCGATATGATCGAACCAGTCGTTGGCGCCTTTAAAAAGAGTTACGGTCTTTCCATGCTCTGCAAAGTCTCGTTTGCGAACTGGTGCGTCGACGGCCGTCGCTCGCTCAAGCATGAATGTCATGTAAGAAAGAACTTCGTCAGCTTCGTGCCGCTCCGCGCGGGCCTTGTTTTGCCGCCAAAAATCAAGCTTCTTCATTCCTATTGCTGGAATAAAGCTGTTCTCCTGGATGTTGCCTGGCGCTAGGGTGCCATCGAAATCGTAGGCAATGGCCATTGGAATCAGTTTCTTAGCCATCGTAATTCCTGTGACCTCTCGTCCTTAAGCGCTCGGTACTTCTGATTTTGTTCGTCAGCTCCCGGCTTAGGTGCTAACCAGCTTGATCGCCGTCCTGATATCGATCATAGACTCTCTCGCAAGCCCGACACATGTACCTTGACCCATTGACCGGAAAGAGTTCCTTCTGGCCGCAAGATAAGCAAGGATCGTCAAGGAATGAGATGGTCCGCTTGCCGGATTCATTCCCTCCAACAATAGCTTTGAATTCGTCAGCCATTCGACGAACTCTTTCGGCGGAGAGAGGTCTCTCAATCTCTTCCAGCAGTTGTTCGAAATAGATTCGAGCAGCCTCAAGGCTCAGCCCATATCGAATAGCGACATCGTCCGCCGTCGATAAGTTGCGTGCAGTCTCGTCGTTGATGAGGAAAGCTGCGGCGAACACCATAGCTTGATGCTCCGCAGACTGAAAGCTTGGAATCCAATTGAACTTTGTATTGCCTTGTCGCCGGCGCGGCATCGAGGCGCCTTGCAGCAGGTGTCGAGGATGGAGCGTGGCGTGCCCCAGCTCGTGCGCATAGGTAAATCGCGGGTACCCGTGGCCAAGCAATGCGTCTCGGCGGACACTTCGCCGAACACGAGTGAGAATATGAACTCCATCGAATGTGGTGAGACCAGAGTCTGTTAGGAGTTCGGAGTCTGAAACGGCTTCTAAACGGAATGGCTTGGGACCATGGACCGTCCAAATGTGGTCTACTTGCTCGAGGGCCAATACGTCGATGAAATCGGCTTCAGAAAACCTCAAGTAGGCTCGGGAGCGTTTTGCTAGTGCCCTAACCTGTGCATTGCTAAGGCCATCGACTTTGTAATCATCTGACATTGCTTCATCCCGTCACTTCGTCCCTACTTGACCTCCCTCCAAATGGCCCTGAAAAAAACGACACTACGCCTTGCGCCATTTGTCGGGGGAGCCGCGCGAGGTTTCCCGGACGCGTTCAACATGCGGGCGACTTTCCGGGCTGAGCTCTTTTGCTCGAGCTATCGCCTCGCGCTGTGTGGGCAGCACGTCGCTGGCACGCTCAGAATTTGCTCGACGAACAGCGTAATCGCCTTCATCGCGCCGTTCGATGTAGATGCGTTTGTCTTTCATCTTCACTCCTTGCGCATTTAGCAAAATGCCCGGGGCGAACCCCGGGCATTTCTACTTTAAGAGCAACCAGTTGTTGAACCGCACGTGTCACATTTCATGCACGTGCCGTTTCTCACTAAGGTGAAGTTGCCGCACTCGCTGCACATCTCGCCTTCGTAGCCTTTTGCTTTCGCTTCCGCGCGGCGCTCGGCCTTTGAGGGCACGAGGGTCTGCGCGGTGCCGGACTTGCTCCACTGCAGGGCTTCGAGCTTCTCGGTGGGTGAGAGGTCGTGGGCCACTTCCTGCTTCAGCGCGACCGCGCCTTCCAGGACGTCGCCGGCACGGCCTGCGCCGTGCGAGGCGAGGGCGGTGACCTTGGAGCCGCCGGTCGGGGCGCTGTCGTTGCCCGAGACGACCGCGGCCGAGCCGCCGCGCATCACGACGAGGTTGTCGGTGCGGGAGCGGGTGAGGCCGCGCGACACCAGCTTGTTGGCGTGGTGGCCATCGCCCGGCTCCTTGCCTTCCTCGACGCCCTTGCCGAGCGCGTCGAAGTTCGACTCGGTCGGATCGACATGGGCGAGATCGAAGCGCGACATGTAGCTCACCGCCAGCTCGCGGAAGACGTAGTCGAGGATCGAGGTCGCGTACTTGATGCTGTCGTTGCCCTGCACGGGACCCGCCGGCTCGAAGCGGGTGAAGGTGAAGGCATCGACATATTCGTCGAGCGGCACGCCGTATTGCAGGCCCAGCGACACCGCGATGGCGAAATTGTTGATGAAGGAGCGCAGCGCCGCGCCTTCCTTGTGCATGTCGATGAAGATCTCGCCGAGACGGCCATCGTCGTACTCGCCGGTGCGCAAGTAGACCTTGTGGCCGCCGACGACCGCCTTCTGGGTGTAGCCCTTGCGGCGATCCGGCATCTTCTCGCGCTCGCGCATCACGATGATGCGCTCGACCAGCTTCTCGACGACCTTTTCGGCCACCTGGGCGGTGCGTGCCGCCATCGGCTTGTCGTGGAAGGCCTCGACCGCATCGTCCTCCTCCTCATCGTCGGAGATGAGCTGCGAGTTGAGCGGCTGGCTGAGCTTCGAGCCGTCGCGATAGAGCGCGTTGGCCTTCAAGGCGAGTTTCCACGACAGCATGTAGGCGGACTTGCAGTCCTCCACCGTGGCGTCGTTCGGCATGTTGATGGTCTTGGAGATCGCGCCCGAGATGAAGGGCTGCGCCGCCGACATCATGCGGATGTGGCTCTCGACCGACAGGTAGCGCTTGCCGATCTTGCCGCAGGGGTTGGCGCAGTCGAACACCGGATAGTGCTCGGCCTTGAGGTGCGGGGCACCTTCCACCGTCATCGCGCCGCAGATGTGGACGTTGGCCGCCTCGATCTCGCGTTTTGTAAATCCGACGGCCTGGAGGAGGTCGAAGCCCGGTGCGGCAATGGCTTCGGCACCAATGCCCAACTGGTCGCGGATGAAATCCTCGCCAAAGGTCCACTTGTTGAAGGCGAACTTGATGTCGAAGGCGGTCGGCAGGGCCTTCTCGACCTTGGCGATGGCCTCATCGGTGAAGCCCTTGGCCTTCAACGTCGAGGCGTTGATGCCGGGCGCGTTGGAGAGCGAGCCGTGGCCGACGGCATAGGCCTCGATCTCGGCGATGTCGCTCTCGCGATAGCCGAGCGCGCGGAGCGCCGCGGGCACCGCGCGGTTGATGATCTTGAAGTAGCCGCCGCCGGCGAGCTTCTTGAACTTCACCAGCGCGAAGTCTGGCTCGATGCCGGTGGTGTCGCAATCCATGACGAGGCCGATCGTGCCGGTCGGCGCGATCACCGTGGTCTGGGCGTTGCGATAGCCGTGCTTCTCGCCGAGCTCGAGCGCCGCATCCCAGGCCGCCTGCGCATGCGCGACCAGGTCGACCTGCGGGCAGGAGACGAGGTCCATCGGCACCGGGTTGACCGAGAGCGCTTCGTAGCCGTTGGACTGGCCATGGGCGGCGCGGCGGTGGTTGCGGATCACGCGCAGCATGTGCGCGGCGTTCTTCTTGTAGCCGGGGAAGGTGCCGAGCTCGGACGCCATCTCCGCCGAGGTCTTGTAGGTGATGCCGGTCATGATCGCGGTCAGCGCGCCGGCGATCGCACGGCCTTCCTTGCTGTCATAGGGCAGGCCCATGGTCATCAGCAGGCCGCCGATATTGGCATAGCCGAGGCCGAGGGTGCGGAACTCGTAGGAGAGCTCGGCGATCGCCTTGGACGGGAACTGCGCCATCATCACGGAGATTTCGAGCACGATGGTCCAGAGCCGGCAGAGATGCTCGTAGCCGTCGACGTCGAAGTGCTTGGTGGTGGTGTCGTAGAACGTCAGCAGATTGGCGGAGGCGAGGTTGCACGCCGTGTCGTCCAGGAACATGTATTCCGAGCACGGATTGGAGGCGCGGATGTCGCCGGACGCCTTGCAGGTGTGCCAGTCGTTCATGGTGGTGTTGAAGTGCAGGCCCGGATCGGCCGACGCCCAGGCGGCGTAGCCGATTTTTTCCCAGAGGTCGCGCGCCTTCAGCGTCTTGGTGATCTTCTTGGTGGTGCGTCCGACGAGATTCCAGTCGCCGTCGGTTTCCACCGCGCGCAGGAAGTCGTCCCGCAGCGAGACCGAGTTGTTGGAGTTCTGCCCCGAGACGGTGAGATAGGCTTCCGAATCCCAGTCGGTGTCGTAGACGTCGAACTGGATGTCCTTGTAGCCCTGCTTGGCGAACTGGATGACGCGCTTGATGTAATTGTCGGGCACGAGGCTGCGGCGCGCGAGCTTGATCTCGCGGCGCAGGGCAGGATTCTTCTCGGGATCGAAGCAATCGTCGCCCGAGCCCTCGCAGTTGACGCAGGCCTTCAGCACCGCCTTGAGGTGCTTCTGGTTGATCTTGGAGCCGGTGACGAGAGCGGCGACCTTCTGCTCCTCCTTCACCTTCCAGTCGATATAGGTCTCGATGTCGGGGTGATCGACGTCGACGACGACCATCTTGGCGGCGCGGCGGGTGGTGCCGCCGCTCTTGATCGCGCCCGCTGCGCGGTCGCCGATCTTGAGGAAGCTCATCAGGCCGGACGAGCGGCCGCCGCCGGAGAGCTTTTCGCCTTCGCCGCGCAGGCGCGAGAAGTTGGAGCCGGTGCCGGAGCCGTACTTGAACAGGCGGGCCTCGCGGACCCAGAGGTCCATGATGCCGCCCTCGTTGACGAGGTCGTCACCGACGCCCTGGATGAAGCAGGCGTGCGGCTGCGGGTGCTCGTAGGCCGATTTGGACTTGGTCAGCTTGCCGCTGAAGGGGTCGACGTAATAATGGCCCTGGCCGGGGCCGTCGATGCCATAGGCCCAGTGCAGGCCGGTGTTGAACCATTGCGGCGAGTTCGGCGCGACCATCTGCATGGTCAGCATGTAGCGCAGCTCGTCGTAGAAGGTCTGGGCGTCCTCGTCGGAGGTGAAGTAACCGCCCTTCCAGCCCCAATAGGTCCAGCAGCCGGCGAGGCGGTCGAACACCTGCTTGGCGCTGAGCTCGCTGACATAGCGCTCCTTCTCGGGGAGAGCAGCGAGGGCCTCGGTGTCGGGCACCGAGCGCCACAGGAAGGAGGGGACGGATTCCTCCTCGACCTTCTTCAGGCGCGCGGCAACGCCCGCCTTGCGGAAATATTTCTGGGCCAGCACGTCCGAGGCGACCTGCGACCATTCGGTCGGAACTTCGACGTTCTCAAGCTTGAACACGACCGAGCCGTCGGGATTCCTGATTTCCGACGTGGTCAGCCGGAAATCGATCCCGGCATAAGGTGACTGTCCCGAAGTGGTGTGGCGCCGCTCAATCCGCATGGTCTTGCCCCGTCCTTATTTTTAGCCGGACTGCCTCCGCAAGGCACCCGGGTCGACATTTCGGTTCGCGAATCCTCAAGGGCCACTTCGGGCTCAAAGGCTTCGCAGTTCAGCCGGTGGACCCGGCCCTTGTTCTCCCGGCGACGGCGAGGTGCGAGCACCTTTCCTCCGACGGCATGTCCAGACCCATCCGCCCCCAAGGCAATGCGTCCGACATACGTTCAACGCCCCACAACATCACAACTTCAACCATTGCCATTCGAGCCTATTTCCAGCCCGTTCCGGCGCCCGAAAGATCCGCTTTCGCGGGGCAGACAAGCCCTCTTTCCGCTGCCTTCGTCTGGCGGGGCGGAGTGCAGTTTTGCGGACCCTTTGGGGGAGTGCCGGCGGGACGCAAACTCACTCGCGCCGAACGGACCGAAAGCTAGGACTCTCCGTTGCGCCCGTCAAGAACTAGTGCGAGTTCCTGAATCAAATACTAAATATGGTGGATTGCGGGGGATAACAGGGGGCAAGCCCGCGCCTGTTGTGGAGCCAAGTATCGGTGAGTCCTGAAGGATTCCCAACCGAAAAAATTTGTCTCCCGCAGTGTTCGGGACCCTTCATCCCGCTGTTCACAGGGCAGGTATATTTTTGGGCAACGGGGTTGCGCAAAGGGGACTCACGTAGGGCTACGGAAGGTGAGGGCAGGCATGCCCGCCGGGGTGGTGGTGGGAGCAGCGAATCCGGGCCAAGCTGAGCCACCTTTTGCCGGACTGCCCACATGCTCGATTCGACCCGCCGGGATGCGCGACCGCGCATCGCCCCGGCCGGCCTGATGTTCCTTGCCATCACCTCGGTGGGCTGGGGCTTCAACTGGCCGGTGACGAAGTTCCTGCTCGGCGAGTTGCCGCCGCTGACCCTGCGCGGGGTTACCGGCGTGCTCGGCGCGGTGCTGCTGGCGGCGCTCGCTTTGGTCCGCGGCGACAGCCTCAAGGTCGCGCGCGAGATCTGGCCGCGGCTGTTCACCGCCGCCATGCTCAACGTCACCGGCTGGATGGTGCTGATGGGCCTGGCGCTGCTCTGGCTGCCGGCGAGCGAAGCGGCGCTGATCGCCTACACCATGCCGGTCTGGGCCTCGATCATCGCCTGGCCGGTGCTGGGCGAGCGGCCGACCTTGCTGCGCACGCTGGCGCTGGTGATGGCCTTTGTCGGGCTCGGCTCGATCATGGGCGGCAACGGCATTGCCGCCAGCGCGGAAAAGCTGCCGGGCATCATCATGGCGCTGTTCGGCGCGATCGGTTTTGCGCTGGGCACGGTGTTCTCGAAGAAATACCCGATCCGTCTGCCGCCGATCACCGCCGCGGCCTGGCAGATCGGGATCGGCTGCCTGCCGATCTCGATCATCGGCCTGCTGGTGGAGACTTCGCATCTGGACAAGGTGACGCCGGTCGGCTGGTGGCTGCTGGTCTATTCGACCGTGGTGCAGTTCTGCATCGCCTATGTCAGCTGGTTCGCCGCGCTGTCGCGCCTGCCGGCCTCGGTGGCCGCGATCGGCACCATGGCCGTGCCTGTCATCGGCGTGGTCGCCTCCGCGATCGCGCTTGGCGAGCCGCTGGGGCCAGGCCAGATCGCCGCGCTGATCTTCACGCTCGCCGCCGTGCTGCTGGCGACGCGCTAGGGCGTGCCGCGCGAAGGCGAGGGCTCCAGGCTTCGGCCGAACATGAGGTTCGGTGCTCCCTGATTGACCGACGCGAACTGATCGAGCGGCACCGATGTCATGACGGTCGAAATGCGGGAATCGACGACTTTCAGAGTTACGTCCCGCCCGGTCTTCATCCGCCGAATGAAGGCCGCATCCACGGCGCGCGCCGCGACGCATGTGTTGGAGAAGCACCAGGCAAAGGGGACGTCGACGGCATTGCCTTTGTCAATGATGACCCTGACGCCAGCCTCCAGGAACAACATCGGAGGCACGAAGATCTGCAACCGCCCGCCCGTGCCGGCTGCGCCTTCGATCAAATCGACCCGCAGCATCTCCTGGCCCGCCTCGGTCGCGCCGGCGATGCTCGTCCGGCAGATCATGGCCTCGGCGGGCTGGAAACACAGTTTGCGCCAGCCGGAGAACCTGAGCTGCCTGAGCTGACGCTCGCCGCGGGCTTCGATCATCGCTTCGGGAGATTTCGAAGCGGCGCCCCTGGTTGCCGGATTGGACTCCTGTCCGCTGGCGCTTCCTCCCGCTCCCGCTCCCGCTGCGAGGACGATAACCGCCAAAGCCAACAATGAGGACGCGGTCCGCGCCATGATTCATCTCCGCGGAGCGATTAAGGATGCTGATCCAGGAAGCGGCTGACGATCGGCGACCAGATCGGGATGGCATCGGCCGAATGGAAGAAGAAATGGCCCTCTTTGCCAAAATCCGGCAGCAGATGATATTCAGCATCGCCGCCGGCGGCCCGGTAGGCGTCCAGGACCTGTTTCGACAATTCGGGTCCAAAATAGGAATCGTTGTGGACGTAGATGGACAGCATCGGGATGTTGGCGGTGCGGCCAAACTCGCCGCCCGCCGCAATGAGCCTGTCCGGTGCGCAATTGTTGTTGGGCTTGCCGTCAACATGACCGCCGCGGCCGGCCGCGAAGGTGACGATGGCCCGGATCGAGGCCGACTTCAGGCTTGAGAGCGCGATGGCTCCCCAGCCTCCGCCCGACTGCCCGACGACGATGACGCCTTTCGGCAGCACTTCGTGTTGAGCGATCATGTGGTCGATCACCCACTGGTTAATGGTTGCAACGGCGATCCCCGGGTCGCGGAAATTCACCGCCGAACACATGCCGACATCACCGAAATACAGGCCGTACAGCCCGCGTTCGGGAAGATCGATCGCGGTGCGCGCGAAGCCGGGCCGGATCGGAACGACGACCAGATTGCCTTGCCGGGCAAACCAGAAGGCGGCGTCGCGGAATTCGACCAGCGGGAAGAAGCTGCGCTCGGTGGCATCCAGCGACTCGCCGTGGTTCATAACGACTAGCGGGAGGGGGCCCGCGATGACGGGGCGAAATTCGTAGGCGAGGAGGGGAATGGGCGTCGAGAGCAGTACCAGCTTCTCTTCGACGCGCACCTGATCGCCAGCGCTGGCTGAACCGGCGGCATCGGCAGCGCTGACCAGCAGGCACAAAACAAGCAGCCAGATCCGATAAAGCATCCAGATATCCAGGTTTCCCTCCGGCGATCACGGCACCGCGAAAACGCCCCGGGCTTGCGGCGGCTCTGCGAGGGACGTCTATTGGCAATAATCCCAATATCCGCCCGTCATGGCAGGATCGCTCCAGTACCAACAAAGCGTTGGCGACGGAGCGGGCGGCACCGCGCCCGCGGCCGAGACAACGATCATCGTTCCGAGCGCAACGCCGGCGACCACGGTTCCGTAATAGGGGCGAGGAGCCCAGACACGGACGGGACGACGAACGTTGACGTTGACGTTCGCGCTCCTGTTGACGTTGGCGTTCCTGTTGACGTTGACGTTGGCATTCTTACTGACGTTCGTATTCCGGTTCACGTTGGTGTTGCGATTCACGTTCTTGTTGCGATTGGCGTCCGCACCCCGCGCGCGGACCAACAGAACTGAATCCGGAAGATCCTGCGTCAATGTCGCGCCGCTGATGAGCGCCGGCCAAGCCGCGGCCGGATTGATCGCACCCGCCAGCAGTCCGACGCCAAGAAAGATCCCCGAGATATTCTTGTATCGCTTCATTGTTCGTCTCAACGTCAAAAGCTCGGCGCAACCGGTGGCGACCGGCTTATTCCCTCGTGTCCATGAGGACAGCGTTGGTGGCGCAAATGACTTTCTCGTCGCGATCCTGCTTGACGATCTTCACTCGCAAAATTCCATTGATCGAACTCGCTAACATGGAATCCCCGGGCAGATTGTTCGTGGACAAGCAATCCGCTCGAGAAATGCACGATCGATACCGCATCTCGCGGTGTCACATCATCGCGGTTGCCGGCAAAGACGATTGGCGAGAGGCCACCCGACAACGGCTGCGGCGATGCGTGTCAGCGCGATCCCGTCTACGGAAAATGCATTCTCCAATTGATCGCCCGGCATCAATGTCGGTCGTCTGTCGTGGTATCCTCAAAGCGCTGCGGCAGATCGAGGCGTGGCCGTGAGCGAATGCGGGGGGCGACATGAAGAAGATTGCTCGCGAGATCTCCAAAATCGGACAAGGCGCCGGCTTGCTGGCGGCCGCGTCCTTGCTCGCAGTCTCGGCACGTGCGGACGACTTGAAGCTCATGGCCGCAAGTCCCGCGATTCAGAAGGAGCAGGCTCGCATCGTGGCCGCGGAAGCCAAGGCGCCGTCAAATCCGCAGCGCGAGGCCTATTTCGGCGAAACGCACGTCCACACCGCCTATTCGCTGGACGCCTATCTCGGCGGTGCGCGGCTTACGCCGGATGGGGCGTATCGCTTTGCGCAGGGCGAAAAAATGACGGTCAACGGGCAGCTGCATCGCATCGTCGAGCCGCTCGATTTCGCAGCAGTGACCGATCACGCCGAATATCTCGGCGAGATGTATTCGACCATGGTCGCGGGCGCGCCGGGAAATGATCAGGACAAGCTGAAGGAACTGCGGTCGATGACCTCGATCGAGGACCGCGAAACCTGGTTCCTGAACTATGTCGTAAAGAGCAACCGCTCGGATACGCCGCAGCACCCACCCTTCTTCGCGGGCCCGCAGACGACGAAGAGCGCGTGGGTCATCGAGCTCGAGGCCGCCGAGCGCAACTATCAGCCCGGCAAGTTCACGACGATACCGGCGTTCGAATGGAGCGCCGCGCCGAAGGGCGGCAATCTGCACCGCAACGTGTTTTTCCGGGACATCCGCGTGCCCGAGATACCGATGAGCTACATCGAGATCAACCGCGAGGACGCGCTTTGGGCCTGGATGGGCGGCCTTGAAAAAATCGGCGCATCGGTGATTGCGGTCCCGCACAATTCGAACGCCAGCAAGGGCATGATGTTCGACCCGCTCGATCCGCAGGGCAAGCCGATCGATGCCGCCTATGCACGGACGCGCGCCCATTTCGAGCCGCTGATCGAGATGATGCAGGTGAAGGGCAATTCGGAGGTTCACCGGAATTTCTGGGCTGCCGATGAATTCGCAAACTTCGAGAACGCGGACTCGATGGCGAACTACAGCGGGCGCGTGGCCAAGAAGGAGAATTTCGTCCGCTACGGGCTTGTCAAAGGCCTCGAGTATGAGCGATCGCTAGGTGCCAATCCCTACAAATACGGCATCGTCGGCGGAACGGACAGTCACAACGGCACGCCGGCCGATACGGACGAAGGCAATTTCAAGGTTGGCAGCCATGGCGCCGCTGACGGTACCATCGAGCGACGCCGGACCGCGGAGGTCGGCGGCTGGATCGGCGGCATCGACCTGAACCCCGGCGCGCTCACGGGCGTCTGGGCAACCAGCAACACACGCGGCGCCATCTGGGACGCGATGAAGGCAAAGGAGACCTTTGCCACCAGCGGCGTCCGCATCAAGGTCCGCATGTTCGCCGGCTTCGATCTTCCGGGACCGGACGCCAATCCGAAAGCCACGGTCGAGAACGGCTACCGGCTCGGCGTGCCGATGGGGGCCACCTTGCCGGCGGTTGCCGCCGGCGAGAAGCGCCCGTTGCGTTTCAACGTGATGGCGCTCAAGGGTCCGAAGGACGCCAGTCTCGATCGCATCCAGATCATCAAGGGCTGGATCGGCGCGGATGGCACGCCGCAGGAGAAAATCGTCAATATCGCATGGTCGGGCGACCGCAAGATCGGACCGGACGGCAAGCTGCCGCCTGTGGCCAATACGGTTGATTTGAAGACGGCCACCTACAGCAATGCAACCGGCAGTTCGCAACTGACCGGGACCTGGGTGGACGACGAATTCGAGCCTACCCAGCACGCGCTGTACTACGCCCGCGTGCTGCAGATTCCGACACCGCGCTGGAGTACCTATGATGCCGTGCGCGCCAGGCTGCCGTTGCTAGATGGCGTGGCGGCCACGGTGCAGGAGCGGGCGTGGACGTCGCCGATCTGGTACACGGCTGCCAACGAGTCGCCGCCGCGGATCGTGCCGTCGCGCAGCACCAGGACACCATTGCCCCCGCCTTGAACGCCGTCTTGCAACTCGACGGTTAGCGCGTACAGCCCGTTTCTGATCACGACGGCGCCCTCCGGTTCATGACGTGAAGTAGAGGTAGTTGGTCCAGCTTGTCATCCGCATCAGCGCCATTCGAATGATCCCGGCGATCTGCACGTTGCCGCTGTAAATTGCGGCGTCGCCCTGGGTGCCTGCGGGCAATCTCAATTGTTCCGCATCGTCCAGTCGGATGCGAACGGCAAATCGCGCATTGCCGGGGTTGCCGACGCCCGGAAACAGACCGCTTGCGGTCAGTTGTCCTTCGCTGGCCATGTCGATGGTCGTGATCACCTTGCCGGGAAACACGCGGCCGGGGTACATCGGGAACACGACCTCCGCATACTCTCCGGGCTTGATCTGCAGGTAGGGGCCCTGCATGAAGGTTGCGACCACGACGCCGAGGTTGCTTTCGTCGCGGTCGCAGACGAATGGCAGTACGGACGCGGCGGCACTGACGACCGCACCCGGCACAAGCTGCAGATTGACCGCATGGCCGTCGCACGGCGCGCGAACGACCGACTCATCGAGATTGTACTTTGCCGCCGCCAGCTGTTGGCGCACCTGTGCCACGGCGGTGTTGTCGTTGCCGATGTTGGATTGATAGGCGAGCCGCGCGCGGTCCTCGGCCGCTCTGGCTTCGGCAACCACTTGCCCCGCGGTTTCGGCGTTGCGCTGGGCGCGATCGAGAGCCGCCTGCGCGACCACCTGCTTGGTGAACAGGTCCTGTTGCCGCTGCAAATCGGCCTTCGCGAGGTCAAACTGTGCCGTGGCCTTTTCGACCCCCGCGGACGCCTGGTCGAGCGAAGACTTCAACTGCGGGACGTTTTGCTGGGCGGCGGCCAGGGCCGCCTGGAGCCGTTCGACCTCGAACTGAAAGGACTGTGGGTCGATCCGGAAAATGACGTCGCCTTTCCTGATTGGTGTATTCGGCTGCGCGAGGATCTCCTGGACCCGTCCTGGCGTCGTGATGTGCGGAATGATCTGAACGATGCGCTGGAACACCCGCGCATCCGTCGATGACGGGTGATAGTTGTTCATCGACACGAGAATGAAGAAGGCAAAGAGAGGGCCGACCGCAGCCAGGGTGATAGCGATGGGGAGGGTCAGGCGGATCAATTTGAACTTGGCGAAGATCAGCCAAATGATCAGCATGTAGAGACCGAAAATGGCAGCCATCATGGCGTGGTCTCCCGCGCTTTGCTGCCGGTGAGGTTCTCGATGGCCGCAATCCGGCCGAGAAGCCTTGTCAACTCGTCCTCGATCGCGTCGGCCGACGCCACGACATCAGCCTCATTCTGCCCGGAAGGCGCGTTGAGCGTACGGTAGAGGTAGATCACGAAGACGGAACTGACGGTTGCCCAGAGCATGGCTAGGCTCCTCGCCCGGCAGGCGCCTTGGGCAAGCTTGCCTCGATCGCCGCGAGCCGCTGCGAAGCCTGCTTCAGCTTGCCCATTTGCGACGGTGTAGCTTGTGCCGAACCGGGACCTTCGGCTGCCGCGACCGGCAGGTCGAGATGCGCCCACACCATCGCAATGGGCCACAACACGAGCGTAATGATACCCATCCAGCCGCAAACGCTGATGGCATCCGCTTGCGGATGGTGGCGCGCCCTGGCGATGTCGCCGGGAAGGCGTCCCAGCCTGAAGATCAGCAGCCCCAGAACCACAGGCATCACAAAGAGGATGCCGAGCGTGAGCCAATGCAGGAATGGGCCGAACCCTTGTAGCGTAAACTGCACGTTGACCTCCTAGCTCTGTCCAGACTTAGGCGCACCCACGCGGAGAAGACCGAGTGTTCCCTGGTCCTTGTCGGCGTCGCCCAAATGAGGTTGCGCAAGTTTTCGGCCGACGTTCATAGGGCTATAGGCGCCGACGTTCGCGCCTGGCTCGATCTCAATCAGCATAAGGAGGAATGCCAGGAGTCCGCAGCTCAGAGCGCCTGATGCTTTCATGTTCGTTCCAATCCACTTGCAGAACGCGCGGTCGGATTTGAAACGTCCGGCCGTGCAAGCCATGGTATTCGTCGTGTTAGATCAAAGGCCACCGAAGCGTAACAGGCCGCGGGAATTGACATTGATCACGAGCTACCAATTGAAGGCCGAAAGCGGTCCGAGCGATCTCCAGATCAGATCGCGAAACTACCGACCCGCGTCACGAACCAGACCATCGATATGGTGCCGATCAGATAGGCCGCGGTGAGGCGAGCCGGCATGACCGGAAAAGTGACGAGCGCTGTCGCCGCTCTGACCACGAGCAGGATCGTCGCAACGAACAGGAGCTGGCCGGCCTCGACGCCCACGTTGAACATCAGCAGAGCCACCGGGATATCCAGCTGCGGCAATCCGGTCTCCTTGAGCGCGCCGGCAAAGCCGAAGCCGTGAAGCAATCCGAAGGCGAACGCCACCACCCATGGATGGGCTTGCGAAAGCCGACGTTCGCCTGGCCTTATCTTGATGAGTTCGCTTGCCACGAAGGCGATGCTGAGCGCGATGGCGGCTTCGACCGGTTTTTGCGGCAGGTTGAAATAGCCGAGTGTGGCGCCTGCCAGCGTGACGCTGTGCGCGATCGTAAAGGCAGTGATGGTCTTCGCCAGAGTCCAGAAGTCGCGGATCAGCAGCATCAGCGCAAGCACGAACATCAGATGATCGAAGCCGGTGAGGATATGGTCGATCCCCAGCAACAGATAGGTCTTGGCCACCTCCAGCCTGCTCTGAGCGCCGGCCACGAGGATCGTCGAGGAGTCCGGGGTGATCCGCGCGACTTCCGTGGTGCCGTCGCGGTACTCGATCCGCGCCAGCGCATCTGTGACACCCGACCTCAGGCCATCGACGGAAATCTCGCGACCCTTCAATCCACCGGCGCAGACCACGCTCGATCGTTCGAAGAAGGACCCCGCCTGAATGGTCCTGACCGGCTCCGCTTTTGGTTGGCAAGACGCGGGCAGGCGAACATAGATGCCCAGACGCAAATCGCCGAGCGCCGGCACCTTCCACACCACCGCGAATTCGTCTGCTGCAGTTTCGCGGATGTCGAGATAGGCCGGCCGGAGTTCATCGGCCGCGGCGAGATTTGCGGCGAACAATTGCGCGAGAAGGAGAAGAATGCTGGCCAGACGGATCATGGGCCATTCACCGGTCTGGGACGGGCCTGCGGCTTCTCCTCCATGGTGACCCGGTAGCTCGTCAGCAGCGCGGCGAAGCGTTGTCCCTCGATCGCCTTTCGTTTGTCATTGCCCCATTCGCGCTCGACGGCGGCGCGAACTTCGGCTAGCGCGGGCATGCGTCCCGGTTGATGCTCCGTGACCCGGATCAGATGCAATCCGAAGTCCGACTCGACCGGGCCGGTCCACTGCCCGGGCGCGATCCTGTCGATAGCCTCGGCGAAAGCCGGTCCGAATGTCTGGCTGATCGAGGCCTTGCTGGTGAGCTCCAGCGTCTGCGGCAGCAGCGTAGCGTCCCCGAATTCACCCGGATCGATCGATGATTTGGTGCGCAGGATCTGAAGGGCCGACGCTGCGTCCCGATCGAGCCTGTCGCCATGCCGGTCCGGACTCAACAGCACCTGCACGAAGGCATACGCGGGATCGATTTCGAACTTGCCGGCGTGGTCCTTCAGATAGATTTCGAGCTCGGCATCGGTTGGCGACAGGGTCGCAGTCTCGGCGCTGTTCAGAAACTCCATCTTGAGACGGAGGCGACGACGAATGATCGTGTCGTCCCGGTCGAGACCCAGCGCAAGCGCCTCGCGCACGAAAATCTCCTCCTTGACGTAGTCGTCGATCAAATTCTTCAGTTCGACGCTTGCCGGCGGCCGCTGCCAGATCGCTGTAAACTGAGTGGCAAGGCGCTCGACCCGGGACTCCGTGATGATGATCTCGTCAGGCTTGCCCGCATCAAAGCGATTGAGGAGGCCGTAAGCGGCGAAGACAGCGACCGCCAGCGCCAGGAAATGCAGCAGCGGCTCTTCGAGCAGACGTTTGATCATGGTTCCGGCCGCGGCTTATGATGGCGTGTACCAGACCGGCGAGGTCCAGGCGCGCTCCTGATGCTTCATCGGCACCTCCGGCGGCATCTTGATCCCGAAGCGGAATGCGTCATAGGCGGTCCAGCGCGGCGTCGGGATCTCGATGACACGAGCATAGTAGAACGCCCGCACGGATCGATCGAAGTCCGGATCCTTCCAGACTCCGACGAGTTCGGAAGCGCCGATGCTGTTGGTCCAACTGGCATGCGCCACGTCGACGGTGTCGCCGACCGGCGGCAACTTGCCGTCCTTGCCGGGCCTGCGGCGCTGCGCATCGCTCCACACCACGTTGTAGATATTCTCCTGCGGCTTGCCGGCCTTGTCGAGCCAGCCCTTGACGATCTGGATACGGTCGAGGTTGCCGCCCAGCGCATCCTTCATCGCCGCGATCAGGAAGGTCGGGGCCTTGCCCGCCGCCGGAGGCTTCGGCAGATCCGCGCCCATCGGCACACCCTTGGCGTAGCCGGTCTCGGCGACGTAGCGCGAACGCGCGTCATCGACCGTGAAGTCCCAGCCGGCGAACAGACGAACCGTCATGCGGGTGCCCGAGGTCGCGTAGACCTCCTTGCGCTTCATCGCGTCCCAGAGCGCTTCGCGGGTGTTCTCGGTCGCCCACACCGCCGCGTAGCCGGCGGCGGTATACTGCCACGTGTATCGCGTCTTGCCGAAGCCTTGCTTGGAGACGTGCTCCCAGCGGTTTGGACGCGGCTCCTGGTTGACATGCTTGCCGTAGAAATTGTCCTCCTCGATCGAGGTCAGCGAGTTGTGCACGTCGGTGCCGCCGATGAAGCCGAATTTGAACGGATTGATGCCGAGTTTCTGCTCCTGCATGAGGCCCTGCAACAATCCCCAGCGGAGATAGTTGGTCGGCATCATTTCCCGCGACAGCGGCTTGTCCTCGAGCGTCAGGTTGCCATATTCCCAGCCGGCGATGCCGAAGTCCGCGAATTCGTCGTTCGGCGACAGTGCAGGATGCGTCTCGCTGGCGCCTTTTGTCTGCATCATTTCCTGCAGCACTTCCCAGCGCGCGCGTCGCTCGGCGTAGTCCTTCGAGAGCGGCTTGCCGGCGAAATCCACCAGTTCGAACATACGGCCATTGGAAAGGTTGGCGTTATGCGGGATGGCGAGCAGCTTGCCGCCGGTTTTCTGCTCGTATTTCTCCATCCACGCCCAGAGTTTCTCCGGGTCTTCGCTCTGCCAGGCCGAGAACGGCAATATCTGGTCGGCCTTGTCCTTGTTGTCGCGGAACAGCACGTTGCGATGCAGATTGTTGCCGCCGGGAACCGACGTCCATTCGAAGCCGATCATCGCGGTGAAGCGTCCGGGCTCGTTGAACTTCTCCGCTGTCGAGGTGTAGTCCTGCCAGACCGATTTCATGATGGGAGCGACGACCTTGGGGTCCTTGATCGGCGCGGGCAAAGTGCCTTGGGCCTGCGCCGACACGAGCTCGTTCATGGCATCCTGTTGCGCTTTGCCGCCGGTCTTCAGCGCCTTGCCCCAGCGCACGAGAGTGGAATCCGAAGCAAATGCCGGGTTGCCGTCGGCGACCTGAAACATGAGGCCGAGCCCCTCGGCGTGATCCGACACCACGAGGAAGTCGAGCGGGCGCGAGAGCTTTGCCGGTACGCCGGATGAGGACACAACCTCTTCGCCGCGCGCGAAACGGTAGGCCTGCTCCGGGCTGAGCTTGTTGCCGCCCATGAACGCATCGCCGGAATTGGCGGTGTGGTGATGCGTGTCGCCGAAGAACACGCGGGTCGGATATTTGCGTCCGGCATAGGGCGAATAGCGCTTTTTTGCCTCGACGGCTGCGGTCGTCTCCGGTGTGCTTTCGCGGCTGACGCCGTCGTCGGGATCGAACGCGCCCTTGACCGAGACATCATCGCTGGCGATTCCAGCCGCTGCGGATTGGGCTTGAGTGTTTTCGGGAAGGGCGACCGCAAGCCCAAATCCGGCAATCACGATCGCGATCGAGCGTCGGGCCATCATTTTGTTCATCCTTCATTGGCACGTCTGTGAGACGGCCGACGCAACAAGTCGGACTTGGTTCAACCTTGATGAGCTAAAGAACACGCTGCTGACATTGTGGGCTCGAGCCCAGCTTACAATTTGCGCGGGTAGACCGTCGCATTCGGCCAAGCGCGCCGCTGCACAAGTTGAGATGGATCAAAAAAGCGAACTGCCCACCAGAGTATCAGGAGATGGGATCGACGAATGTTCACGGGTGGTCAATTGGAGGTCTGATGTTGCACCGCAATGAGGCGTGCAGAACGGTCCTCAAGCAAGGCTGGCTGAGCCAGACGCCTGCATCGTTTCAGGGCGAAGTCCTGGCTCGATGCCTGCTCCAGCGGTTCAAGCAGGGCGCGTCTGTCTACTCGATCGGCGACAGGCCCGGCGGCATGTTCGGTCTTGTGGCCGGGGGTCTCGGTGTCACGATGGCACCACAGGAAGAGGGGCCCTATGTCGCGCATTTTGCGATGCCCGGTACGTGGTTTGGAGAGGCTGCCGCCTTCACGCGTCAGCCTCGGATGATCGGCCTCACGGCCACCCGAGATAGTGAATTGTTTCACCTGCCGCTCTCAGCCGTCGACGAGATCGTCAAGCGTGATCCTTCTGCGTGGCGATATCTGGGTCTGGTAACGCTTGATCATCTACGCCTGTCTCTGGGAGCAGCCGACGACCTCATGATACGCAACCACGTCAAACGGTTCGTCGCCGTTCTGCTTCGTACTGCGGGTTGCAGGCTCACAACCCCCCCAAGCCAGTGCCCGATTGAGATCGACATCAATCATGAGGATCTCGCGCGCATGACCAATGTTGCGCGCACGACTGCCGGCGCGATCTTGCGTGCGCTGGAAGCCGATGGATGCGTGGCGCTGTCGTATCGCCGCATCGAGATGCTTGCGCCGGACCGGCTGAGGAGAATGCTGCGCGAATGACTTGGCGCGTCAGCCCGTCGCCGTCCTGCCGTTCAGCGCCTTCCTGATCATCTCGGCGAGCTGGTTGCGGCGGTAGGGTTTGGTCAGCAGCATCACGCCGTCGTCGAGCTTGCCGTGGTGGACGATGGCGTTGTCGGTGTAGCCGGAGGTGTAGAGCACCTTCAGGCCGGGGCGGCGCCTGGCCACCTCCTCGGCGAGCTCGCGCCCGCTCAAGCCGCCGGGGATGACGACGTCGGTGAACAGCAGGTCGAACGGCTGGCCGGCCTCGATCAGCTCCAGCGCGGCGCGGCCGTCGGGCGCGGCGACCGTGTTGTAGCCGAGGCTCTGGAGCTGCGCGGTGACGAAGTTGCGCACGAGGTTGTCGTCCTCGACGACGAAAATGGTCTCGGCGCCGCCTTCGGCCTGCGGCGTCGTGGCGACCGCCGTGTCCGCCATGCCTTCGCCCGGCGGCAGATAGAGCTTGATCGTGGTGCCGTGGCCTTCCTCGCTGTAGATCTTGATGTGGCCGCCGGACTGCTTGACGAAGCCATAGACCATGGAGAGGCCGAGGCCCGAACCCTTGCCGACCTCCTTGGTGGTGAAGAACGGCTCGAACGCCTTCTGCTGGACCTCGGCCGGCATGCCGGTGCCGGTGTCGCTGACGGCGAGCATCACGTAGGGGCCGGGCCGCACATCGGGATTGTTCTGCGCATAGGCCTCGTCGAGCACGACCCGGTGGGCCTCGAACAGCAGCTTGCCGCCGTTCGGCATGGCATCGCGGGCGTTGATCGCCATGTTGAGCACGGCATTGGTAAGCCGGGACGGATCGATGTGCGCGGTCATCGGCCCCTGTTCCAGCACGGTCTCGATCTGGATCTGCTCGCCGAGGGTGGGGCGCAGCAGTTTGGCGATGTCCGCGACCGCGGCGTTGATCTCGACGTTGCGCGGCTGCAGCGGCTGCCTGCGCGCAAAGGCGAGCAGGTGCTGGATCAGCTCGGCGCAGCGCTCGGCGGCATCGTCGATCAGCCGCGCCACGCGCTGCAGCTCGGGCTGCTGCTTCAGGCTCGCGACCAGCGTCTCGGTATTGCCGGAGATGACGGTCAGCATGTTGTTGAAGTCGTGCGCGACGCCGCCGGTCAGCTTGCCGATGGCGTCCAGCTTCTGCGACTGGTGCAGCTGCCGCTCGGTCTCGCGCGAAACGGTCGCGTCGTGATAGACCAGCACTGCGCCGGAGACGTTGCCTTGCCCGTCAAGCATCGGCCGGCCGCTGACCATGAGGTGACGGGGCTGATTGCCGCTGTGGGGGCGGACGATCATCTCCAGATTCTCGAACGGCTCGCCGCGCAGCACGCGCACGGAAGGCAGCTCCGCGGGCTTCATCGGCATGACGCCGTCGCCATGAAAGACGTCCGACAGCATCCGCAGATCGCGCAGATTCATGCCGGCGCGGTGCAACAGCATGCGCTCCGCGGCCGGATTGGACAGAAGAACGTTGCCCTCGACGTCGATGACCAGCACCGCCTCCGCCATGCTGCGAAAGGTGCTCTGCAGAACGTTGACCGACAGGCGCAGCTCGTCATGCGCGGTGACCAGATGCTCGGTGCGCTCTGCCACCGCCGCCTCGAGCACTTGCTTGGCGGCCGTGGTCTCCAGCAGCGTGCTCTTGAGCGCCACCTCGGTGCGGCGGCTCTCGCGCATCACCATCACGACCAGCAGCAGGATCACCAGCGCACCGGCGACGTCGATGCCGAGCAGCACGATGCCGGTGCGGCGCGAATCCCGGGAGCGCGCGGCGAGCACGCGCTCTTCCTCTGCGCCCAGACGATCGAGGTTGCCCATCACCGTTTCCATCAGGCCGCGGCCCTCGCCCTTGCCCTGGAGCGCGGCAATGCCGTCCTGATCGTTGCCGGCGCGCAGGCGCATGGCCTCGGCGGCGATCTCGATCCGTCGCAGCGCCAGCGGCTCGGTGCCCTCCAGCAGCGCGACCTGGTCGGGATTGTCGCGCACGCCGCGCTTGAGGTCGGCGAGTGCCGGCGCGATCCGGGCGTGGACTGCCTGGAACTCCTCGCTGAAGCCCGGGCTGCGGTAGATCTCGTAGCCGCGTGCGGCGCTCTCGGCGCGGCGCATCAGGCCGCGCAGATCGGAGATCTTCTTCAGCACCTGGACGGTATGACTGACGTGGGCCGCATCGGACCGCGACTTGACGTCGAGACCGATCGAGGCGGCGGTGATGATCAGGAGGATGGCAAGTCCAGCACCGAGAATGACGCGCTGCGTTGGGATCAAGGGACTTCTTTCTTGTCCTTCGGCCGTGTGCCGTCGCCCGGCCCGGCGAGGCATTCCCGGATCGTGGTCAGCAGCGCGTCCGGCGTGAACGGCTTGCGCAGGCAGCGTGTCGCGCCGAGCTCCAGCGCCATGCGGAGGAAGTCGGGAGAGGGCGAGGCCGATGATGCGAAGGCGTAGCCGGACATCGCGATCAGCGGGACCGCCGGCGCGCGCTCGTGGAAGATGCGGATCGACTCGAAGCCGCGCATATGCGGCATGAAGATGTCGACCAGCATCACCTCGAAGGCCTGTGCTTCCAGCGCAGCCAGTCCCGTTTCGCCGCCGTCGGCCAGCGTGACGTCGAAGCCCTGACGTTGGAGGAGGACCTCGATGGTCGCGCCGACCATCGGATCGTCATCAACCACGAGCACACGCGGCATGACATTTCCCAGTAATCGAAGTCCCCACGATCATTGGTGATATAGGCGAATCGTGCGGCGGGTCAATTTGGGATTGGATAGGGATAGGTATGCACGGTGAAGTGAATACAGGTCCGCTTGCATAGCATTGTCCGAAAAGTCGCCCCATGATGCGCACGATGCGCGCCAACAGCCGGGGCGCACGAGAGGCGCGAAAAAAGGCGCCGCATCGCTGCGACGCCTTCTTCTTCAAGCGTTGTCGGTCGGCTTACGGGCAGGGATGACGCAGGCCATCGTAACCGAGATAGGTTCCCGAGGCCGGGTCGTAGGACCGGTAGCGCTGGGCGCAATAGCCTGCGGAATCGCCGCCGCTGTCGGGCACGACCGCCACTGACGGTTCGTCATAATAGCTGTCGTCGCCGTAGTAGTAGGGATCGTTGTAGTACCCGCCGCCGTAATAGGCGTACGAGCCGAGGCCGCCGATCGCAGCGCCTGCCGCGACGCCGGGCCAGAAGCCGCCGCCGTGATAGCGCCCGCCGCCGCCGTGCCAATGACGGCTGCCGCCGTTCCAGTTGTTGCCTGCGGCTGCTGCGAAGCTGCGGCCACCGCCGCCGCCGATGACAGCTCCGCTACGTGAAGCTGCGCTTGCCGCGAAGCTGGCGCCGCCGCCGCCAACACGTGCCGCACCGAAATTGCCGCCGCCCATGCGGGCGCCGCCACCCCCAAAATGGGCACCACCACCGCCACCGCCGATGTGTGCACCGCCGCCTCCGCCGAAGTGGCCACCGCCACCACCGCCATGGCCACCGCGGCCCTGGGCGAAGCTCGGTGTCGCCAACGGAAGAACCAACGCCACTGCTGCAGCGGCACTCAAGACTTTAAGGCTTCTCATGGTCAAACTCCTTTTCCCGGAAGCAAACCCCGCGAAAGGGCCATAGTTCCTGGGATCGCGACGGTTTGCGCGGGTACAGTCAGCGTCTCATCGGGCCGCTGTATCCAGCATGAACGGATCGCGTCCGATTTGGGGCACTGTCCGTGCCGGGAAGACCCCATCGGCAGCGCGGCACCGCCGCAGTCGCCGAACTGGACATTTCGCCGTCCGGATGGCATCAGGACCCGACGAAGCAGGGCCCTTGCCGCATGAAACAATTCTTCCTCAAGTTCTTCACCTGGTGGAGTGGCGAGACCTTTGGCACCCAGCTCTGGACCACGCGCTACGGCGAGCTGGTCGGCCAGGACGAGCAGGGCAATCTCTATTATCGCACCCGCGGCGGGGCGATCGACCCGACGCTCGGCTTCGAGCGGCGCTGGGTGATCTATAACGGCTATGCGGAAGCGAGCCGTATCCCGCCGTCCTGGCACGGCTGGATGCATCACACCGTCGATGTGCCGCCAACGCAGGAGAACTACCAGCCGCGCGAGTGGGAAAAGCCGCACCAGCCCAATCTCACCGGCACGGCCAACGCCTACCGTCCCTCGGGCTCGACGCTCGCCAGCGGCAAGCGGCCGAAGGCCACCGGCGACTACCATCCCTGGACGCCTGGCTAGCCTTCGGCCCAACGCGAATCTTCATTGCCGGATTGGATGCACGCGCATCCGCCTCACCCTGCTGTGGACAACGGGAACAGCGGGGATGACTCCTGCGCGGGCGTTGCAGCCACGCGAGCGATGCGGCTCAATCGTCCCATCTTGCGGAGATGGGAGACCATCGCGTTCGGTTCGGGCAACAGTTCGCGACTGTCCCGAGATGCAGCGGCCGCCGACCAGGACTCGATCGGGAGATAGGCCCCCGGTCTGGAAGTTCCGAAATCGCCCGATGAAATGTGCAGCCGCCGTAAGACAGGAAAGGCCGCTCGGGAAACCGGGCGGCCTTTTTCTGTTTCTGGTTCCTACATCAGCCGCGCGGCGGCGCGCTTCACCGCATCGATCCGGCGCGCCTGGCCCTGCGCGCCACGTTCCCTGAGCAGCGCCAGCACCTCGGCGGGTGCGGTGTCGGGCGAGCCTGCATTGAACGGCGGTGCCGGATTGTATTCGAGCTGAAGCTGGATCGCCTCCGCGGTGATGCGGTCGACCATGATCGACACCAGCGTCAGCGCGAAATCGATTCCAGCGGTGACGCCGCCGCCGGTGACGCGGTTGCGGTCGACGCAGACGCGCGTGTTGGTCGGCGTCGCGCCGAACTGGCCGAGCATCTCCATCGCGCTCCAATGCGTGGCGGCGCGGTAGCCCTTCAGCAGGCCGGCAGCGCCGAGCGCCAGCGATCCCGTGCAGACCGAGGTGACATACTTCGCGCCTTCGGCCTGCTTGCGCAGGAAATCCAGCACCTCTTCGTCATTGAGCAGATCGTTGGTGCCGCCGCCGCCGGGCACGCAGATCACGTCGAGCTGCGGACAGTCGGCGAATGTCGTGGTCGGCGTCAGCATCAGCACGGAGTCGCTCGGCACAGGCTCGATCCGTTTCCAGATCAGATGCAGCTTTGCGCCGGGCACGGAGGAGAACACCTGCAGGGGACCCGTGAAGTCGAGCTGGGTGACGCGCGGAAACACCAGGAGTCCGATCTGGAGCGGTGACGACATGAGAGCCTCCAATTATGTGCTTGACGGAAGCAGCCTCTCATGATGCCCTTCCGTCCAAAATGGCGTATTTCCCTCGCTTTCGGACATGACCATGATCGGTATCCTGATCTTCCCGGACTTCCAGTTGCTCGATGCGGCCGGCCCGATCTCGGTGTTCGAGATCGCGGCGCGCTGCACCGGCAAGACGACGACCGGGATCCGCGTGCTGGCGTTGAACGCGGGGCCCGTGCGCAGCTCGTCCGGCGTGGAGATGATGGCGCGCGACTTCAAGTCGGCGAATGCGATCACCACGCTGGTCATTGCGGGAGGCGCGGGCGTGACGGATGCCGCGCGCTGCGAGGTCACGCGCGCCTTCGTGCAGCGGCTGGCACGGCGCGGCGTGCGGGTCGCCAGCGTCTGCTCGGGCGCCTATGTGCTGGCCGAGGCCGGCCTGCTCGATGGCCGCCGCGCCACCACGCATTGGGGACGCACGCGGGATTTCGTCGCGCGCTATCCCAAGGTGAAGTTCGAGCCCGACCAGATTTTCACGCGCGACGGTCATGTGTGGACGTCCGCAGGCATCACCGCGGGCATCGACCTTGCGCTCGCGATGGTGACGGAGGATCACGGTGAGCAGATCGCGCAGGACACTGCGCGGCAGCTCGTGCTGTATCATCGCCGCAGCGGCGGCCAGTCGCAATTTTCGTCGCTTTTGGAATTGAAGACGCCGAACGGTCGCTTCGGCGCGCTGCTGTCCTGGGCGCGCGAAAACCTCGACGCCCGCTTGACCGTGGAAGATCTCGCCGATCGCGCCGGCATGAGCGCGCGGCATTTTGCCCGCGCCTTTGCCGCCGAGACCGGCACGACGCCGTCGAAAGCGATCGAGCGCTTGCGCATCGAGGTCGCCCGCGAACGCGTGCAGTCCTCGCGCGAGGCGATCGAGCTGGTCGCGGAAGCGACCGGCTTCGGCGACCCCGAGCGCATGCGCCGCGCCTTCATCCGCGCCTTCGGCCAGCCCCCGCAAGCGCTGCGGCGCGCGGCGCGGGCGGGGTAGAAGCATCGGATCTTGTGGACGAAATCAATCGGCCAGCTCTTGTTCGTCAACCTCGCGATGATCGCATTTTGCCTCGGGTAGCTGGCGAGACGGCGCTTTCCAAAAACGTACACCGCTGTCGATCAAGCCCTGTCCGGCATCGAACTCGTGTTTACGGCTGTCGTGTTTTTTGGACCGTTTTATTTCACCGGCTGAAGAAGGTTACGGTTCAGCCGCCAGCTTTCCCGCCGCCGCGGATGTTTGCGCCCGCGCCGTCAGCCGCCGCGCGATCGGCGTCAGCATGTAGGGCGCAAGGTGGATCGGAAACTGCGTCATCGCGAAATAGAGCCAGGTGGTGGGCGGCAGCGCGCCGGCGGTGGCCGCCAGTATCACGCCCAGATTGCGCTGTGACACCATCAGGCCGAGCGCCAGCGCGCGCTCATAGCCGATGCGGCGGAACAGCAGCGTGGTCACGGCGAGCAGCGTGAAATAGATCGCGAAGGCGAGAGCTGCAAAGCCGATGGTGAAGATCGGCCGGGCGACGAGATCGCTCGCGACATCGCCCATGATCGCGGTCGCGAACACCAGCAGGATGATGATGTTGAAGCCGTCGATCGGCTGCCTGTGGCGCTGGATCGCGGCCGCGCCGAAGACCCATCGGATCACGGTCGCGGCCAGCAGCGATGCTGCGAGGATGCCGAGCAACTTCAGGCCGAGCGCAAGCGGAGAGATGCTGAGCATGTCGCCGAGGAACAGGCTCGCGAACAGCGATGCCGTGAACGGCACCAGCGCGGTCGCGGTCACCAGCGTGACCAGCACGAGCGTGGCGTCGAGGCCCATCAGCGCGGCCAGCGCCGGCGCGGCCATCATCGGCGAGGCGATGCTCTGGAGCATCAATGCCAGGGCAAGGCCGGGCGAGCGCGCCGCGAGCCCGCTGGCATGGACGATCAGCCCGACGATCAGCGGCACGCCGATCATGGTCCAGGCGGTCGCGGTCGCGACCAGCGCGGGCCGGCGCAAATGGCCGTAGAGCGCGGCCAGATCGACCCGCATGAAGGAGATGCAGAGCAGAACGAAGATCGCCTCGGTCACATAGGGGCGCAGCAGCGCCCCGAGCGGCGGCACCGCGACCGCGACGAACACGACGGCGGCCACCGCGCGGGTGCCCTGGCCGCCGAGCCATGTCAGCCCGCGCAGGGGGAGGGCGAAGAGGTTTTGAAAGACGGATGGCATGCGGGACGTCGGAATCAGCCCAACCCTTTCAGCCATTCGCCGATCTCGCTGACGGCGACATTGGCCTGGCGCAACAATTTTCCCATCGTGAAGAAGCCGTGGAACTGGCCGGGATAATGCCTGTAAGCCACGGGCACGCCGGCCTGCTTCAGACGCTCGGCATATTCGTCGCCTTCGTCGCGCAGGGGATCGGCGCCGGCGGTGAGCACATAGGCCGGCGGCAGGCCGGCAAGGCTTTTCGCTTGCGCGGGCGATGCGCGCCAGTCGTGGGTATCGGCGGTGCCGTTGAGGTAATGATCGCGAAACCAGCGGATCACCGAATGGGTCAGCAGCACGCTGGTCTCGGGCTCGCTGTGGGAGCCGTGCGTCATGGCGAAATCGACGGCGGGGTAAATCAGGAGCTGGCCCGCAATCGCAGGACCGTTGCCGTCGCGCGCGGCAAGCGCGACGACGGCGGCGAGATTGCCGCCGGCGCTGTCGCCGCCGATCGAAATGCGCGAGGCGTCGATGCCGAGCTCGCCCGCGTTCGCGGCGACCCATTGGGTCGCGGCGATGGCATCGTCGGTCGCGGCGGGAAACTTGTGCTCGGGCGCGAGGCGGTAATCGACCGAGATCACGATCAGGGCGCCCGCGACGGCGAGCTGGCGGCAGACGACGTCGTGGGAGTCGAGATCGCCGATCACCCAGCCGCCGCCATGGAAGAACACCAGCGCGGGGGACAAGCCGCCGTGCCGGCGCGGCTGTTTCGGAACGTAGATACGCCCGGGTATCGCGCCGTGGGGCGCCGGGATCGACAGCGCCGTGACGCGGGCGAGTTCCGGCGGCTCGGGGTTGGTGGCAACACGCGCCTGCAAGTAATAGGCGCGCGCTTCCGGTGCGGTCAGGGTCTCGTAGGCGGGGCGGCCGGCCTCCTGGAAGGCCTTGTAGACGGCGGCAGCATCGGGATCGAGCGCAACGGGCATGGAGGCGACCTGGCGGTTTCTGGTTGGTTGGACGTCGGCTATCAGGGAAAGCCCGCTTTGGCCCCGGGGAGAGGCGTATCGACTATCCCATCCGGGGGCCGATCTGGCCAGACCGGGCCGGGAAGGGCAGGGATGCCGCCCTTCCCCCGCCGTATTCGCCGTGTTAACCGGATGGCCTGCGAGCGGCGGTACCCCTCTAGAATGTCCAGCAAACCCGATTCGCTGTTGAAGCCGCGCGAGATGTTTCGAACCTTTACCCTGACAGGTCTTGCGGCGCTTTTGGCCGCCACAGCGCTGACGGTTGCGACGCCGGCTCAGGCGCAGATCGGCACGATCTTCTCCGATCCCCCGCCGCTGCGGCCGCCCGGGAGCATTCCGCGCGGCCAGCCCCAGCCGCAGCCAACTCCCGAAGACGACGAGGAGGTGCCGGAGTTGCCGCCGCAGGGCCGCGTGCTGCCGTCGCGCCCGATGCCGCCGCCGGGCCGGCAGGGCAATGTGATGCCGGGGCCGGTCGAGATCCAGCCCTTGGCGCCGCCGCCGGGCTCCAGCGCCGCGCCGCCCAACCAGCTACCCTCCGCGGCGATCGCTCCGCCCAGTCCGCAAGGCGCTCCGGGTGCGCCCGGTCAGCGCCAGCCGCAGCAGAAGGGCGGACCGGGAGGCGCCGTGCCGCAGGCGCCCGCGAGCCTGCAGCCGGGCGACGAGGTCGTCACCGAACCGCCGGCCCAGAAGATCGTGAACAAGAAGGCGACCTTCTCCGGTCTCGACAAGATCACCGGACGCATCATCAATTTCGACGAGGAGATCGGCGAGACCGTCCAGTTCGGCGCGCTGCGCGTCAAGACCGACGCCTGCTACACGCGGCCGGCCACGGAAGCCGCCAACACCGACGCGTTCGTCGAGGTGGACGAGATCACCTTGCAAGGCGAGGTGAAGCGCATCTTCTCGGGCTGGATGTATGCGGCAAGCCCGGGCCTGCACGGCGTCGAGCACCCGATCTACGACATCTGGCTGACCGACTGCAAAGAGCCGCAGCAGACGATTGCGACCGCGGCACCGGATCCCGGCACCAAGCCGGCGACGCCACCGCCGCCGCCCGCGCAGAAGAAGGCCGCGCCCAAGCAGGTGCAGCAGCGTCCGCCGCAGCCGTTGCCGCCGATCCAGCAGCAGCAACCCGCACCGCCGCCACCTCCGCCGCCCGAGCAGCGACCGGGTCTGTTCGGCATCCCGGGGTTTGGCCGCTAAAGCGCGATGAGATTGGGATGAATCGTCATCGCGCTTCAGGTTTTTGTTTGAGCATGATCTTTTCGGAAAACCGCTTCGCACTTTTCCGGATCATGCTCTAGGCCAAATCCCCCCGGATCCGGCCGCTAATTTCCTTGATTATTGCCGCGCGGCGATGATCTCGAGCGCGCGTGCGCCCGGGATCGCTTCGCCGCCAGACAGCCTGAGGAAATCGCCGGGCTCGCCCGCGAGCGCCTTGTCGAGCAGCGCGGTGTAACGCCGCCGCGAAATCTCGGCCGCGCCAAAACTCTTCAGGTGCTCGGTGACATATTGCGTGTCGAGCAGCTCGAAGCCGCCATGGATCAGCCGCGCGACCAGATGCACCAGCGCGACCTTCGATGCGTCGCGCGCGGTGTGAAACATGCTCTCGCCGAAGAAGGCGCGGCCCAGGCTCACGCCGTAAAGTCCGCCGACGAGCTCCTCACCCTGCCAGGCCTCGACGCTGTGGCAATGGCCGAGCTCGTACAGGCCGCCATAGAGGTCGCGGATGCGCTTGTTGATCCAGGTGTCCTCGCGTCCGGCCTGCGGCGCGGCGCAGCCGGCGATCGTCGCCTTGAAGGCGGTGTTGACGGTGACGCGAAACGAATCCGAGCGCACGGTGCGCGCGAGCCGGGAGGCCACGCGAAATCCGCTGAGCGGGATCACCCCGCGCAGTTCCGGCTCGACCCAGAACAGGGTCGGGTCGTCGGCGCTTTCGGCCATCGGAAAGATGCCGCAGGCATAGGCGCGCAGCAGCACGGCCGGCGTGATTTCAGACGAGGCGGAGTCGCGCGAAGTCATGGTTCGCGATCATAGCAGGATCGGCACGCGGTTGCGATGGGTGGCGCGGCTCAGCTCGCCGCGGCGGTATTGGTCTTGCCGGGGGCATCCGGCACACGGCGGAACCGCAGGATGATGCGGGTCCCGGAATGCGCGGGGTCGCGCTCGACCGAGGCGTCGAGCTTGAGGGCCATCGCCGCGACGATGCGCTGGCCCATGCCGGTGGAGCGCGGATCGGCCTTGACGTTGTCGCCCACGCCGTCGTCGGTGATCGACAGCAGCAGATCGTCTCCTTTCGAGCTCAGCTCGACGTGGATCGGGCCGGCGCCGTCAGGATAGGCGTATTTCACCGCGTTCATCACCAGCTCGTTGACGATGATGCCGACGGCGACCGCACGGTCCGGATCGATCTCGATCGGTTCGGCCTTCAACGTCAGGCGCGACATCCGGTTGCCCTCGGCCGAGCGTCTGAGATCCTCGAGCAGCGAGTCCAGATACTGGTTCAGGACCACGCTCTTGAGGTCCTGCGAGGTGTAGAGGCGGCGGTGCACCTGCGCGACCGCGGCGACGCGGCCCATCGCATTGGTCAGCGCCGCCTTGACCTCGTCCTGCGCGGCCGAACTCGCCTGAAGATGCAGCAGCGAGGCGATGATCTGGAGCGAGTTGCCGACGCGGTGGTTGACCTCGCGCAGCAGCATTTCGCGTTCGGCGGCAAGGGCCGCGTAGCGGTCGCGCGAGGCGTGGATCTCGGCTTCGGCTTCCTCGCGCGCCTTCTGCAATTCGGCCTGGCGCAGCGCGCCGTCGGCGGCGACGTGAAGCAGGGGGATGAAATCGCCCTTGACGTCCTTGACGAGATAATCGGCCGCGCCGGCCTTGAGCGCGGTCACCGCGATGCTGGAATCCTGCGAGGCGGTGACGAAAACCACCGGCGGCGCGCCCGGTATCGCCATGATCTGCTCGAGCGTCTCCAGCCCGTCGAGGCCGGGCATGTACTGATCGAGCGCCACGACGTCGATGCCGCCGGCCGTCCCCGCGCGGCGGATGAGATCGAGGCCTTCCTCGCCGCTTGCGGCATGCACGACCTTGTAGCCGCGCCGCGTCAGGCCGCGATCGACCAGGCGCGCCAGCGCGTCGTCGTCGTCGATGTAGAGCAGTGTCGGCGTGTGCTGGTTCATGGGGTGGCGGGCGGGACCTGGATGACCGAGAAGAACAGGCCGAGCTGCCGGATGGCATTGGCGAAATTCTCGTAGTTGACGGGCTTGGTGATGTAGACGTTGCAGCCGAGCTCGTAGCAGCGCTTGATTTCCTGGGAGTCGTCGGTGGTGGTCAGCACCACCACGGGCGAGGCCTTCAGATATTTGTTCTCCTTGATCTGCTTCAGGATGTCGATCCCGGTCATGTCGGGGAGGTTGAGATCGAGCAGGATCAGGAGCGCATTGCCCTTCTGCACGAGCCCGCTGCCGTCGGCCCCGAACAGGTGCTTCACCGCGTCAGTGCCGTTGGCGAAGGAGATGATCTCGTTGTTGACGCCGGACCTTCGGATGTTGCGCTCGATCAGGCGCGCGTGTCCCTCGTCGTCCTCGATCATGATGATGCTGACGGGCTGAGTCATTGGTCGGCGTTCCGGTTGCTGGTGTTCCAGGTGATGGGCAGCGTGATGGTGAAGGTGCTGCCCGTATTCAGTTCCGATGATACCGACATGGTGCCGCCGAGGCGGCGCACAAGTGCACGCACATGCGCAAGCCCGATGCCCTGACCGGGCTTGTCCTGGGTTCCCGCGCGGCGAAACAGGTCGAATATCCGCTGGTGATCCTTCGGATCAATCCCGCGCCCATTGTCGCTGATCTCGAAGATAGCGTAGCCGAGCTTGGTGCGCCCGCGAATTCTGATCTCCCCGGGAGTGCCGGGCTTCAGATACTTAACGGCGTTGTCGATCAGATTGGAGAAGATCTGCTCCAGCGCGAGGCGGTCGCTGACGAGATCGGGCAGGGGAGCGATGTGGATCTCCGCCTGCGCCTCGGCGGCCTGATGCGCCAGGGTCGACACGATCGCTTCGATCAGCTCGCTTGTGTCGATCTTTTCCGGCTGGAACTCGCGCCGGCCCTCGCGGGTGAGATTGAGGATCGCCGAGATCAGGCGGTCCATCTTGGCGATCGACGACTTGATGAAGCCGAGCGCTTCGGAAAAATCCGCTGAAAGCTGCTTGTCAGGGCCTTCGAGCGCGATCTCGCCGGTCGAAGGCGGCGGCCCGTCGGCCGGGACATGGGTGAGGCCGCCGATACGGCGGAAGATGTCGCCGCCAAGCTCTTCCAGTTCGCTGGTGAAGCCCATGATATTGACGAGTGGCGAGCGGAGATCGTGGCTGACGATATAGGCAAAGCGCTGGATCTCGTTGTTGGCCTCACGCAGGTCTGCCGTGCGTTCATCGACCACGGCCTCCAGATTGACGTTGGCATCGCGCAGTCGCGCTTCGGCCTCGTCACGGGCGCCCGCGGAGCGCCGCACCAGCCAGGTCGAGATCAGGGCCAGCAGCACGACGAGGCCCGAACCGATGCCGGTCATCGATGCGGCGAGCGTCTGGCTGCGGTCGGAATTCACGGTTCGGAGCCGGAACAGGCGCTCCTCCTCCTGGATCATGACGGCCGCGACCTTGCCGATCTCGGCCGTGGTGTCGGCGGAGGCGGCCTCGCGGACCAGCGCGGTGGCCTTGTCGAGCTGTCCCTGCTGGACGAAATCCACCTCTCGCGCGAACTGGCCGAGCCGGGTTTCGATCGCCGCGCTCAGCTTCTCGATGCTCTCGCGCTGCGCAGGATTGTCGCCGGTCAGGCGCGTGAGCCTGTCCAGGGCAGGTATGATCGCGGCCACGGCCTTGTCGTGGTCGGCCTTGAAATCCGCCCCTTGCGTCAGGAGATAGCCGCGGGTGGCACTCTCGGCACGCCGGATTTCCAGGAGCAGGGCGTTGATCTGGTTCTCGGCCTCGATGGTGTGAACCACCCATTTGCTGTCGTCTCTGGCCTTGTTGACCAGATAGACGGAGCCGGCGCTGATCACCGTCAACACCAGAAGACCCGCTGCGATCAGCAGGATCTGCCAAAATGCACGCCGTCGCTGCCACTCGGCTGTCACGACGGCCTCACCTGATCAGGTTTAACGGAATTCAAAACGCCCCCTCGGAACTGTCCCCAAGGTCTAGAACGTGATTGGGGCCAACGGGTTCCAGAGGGAGAGAAGATTATTTCGGAGCCGGTTCCGTCTTGCCGGCGAGGTACTGTTCCAGCCAATGGATGTGGTAGTCGCCGTTGATGATGTCGTCCTGGCGCACCAGATCGCGGAACAGCGGCAGGGTGGTCTCGATGCCTTCCACCACCATCTCGTCCAGCGCCCGGCGCAGCCGCATCAGGCATTCGGCGCGGGTCTTGCCGTGTACGATCAGCTTGCCGACCAGCGAGTCGTAATAGGGCGGGATCGTGTAGCCCTGATAGACGGCGGAATCGATCCGCACGCCGAGCCCGCCGGGCGGGTGATATTGCGTGATGCGGCCCGGCGAGGGCCGGAAGGTCTGCGGGTTCTCGGCGTTGATGCGGCATTCGATGGCATGGCCGATGATCTGAATCTCATTCTGCCTCGCCGGCAATTCGCCGCCGGCGGCGATGCGGATCTGCTCCAGCACGAGGTCGATGTCGGTGATGCTCTCGGTGACGGGATGCTCGACCTGGATGCGGGTGTTCATCTCGATGAAGTAGAACTCGCCGTCCTCGAACAGGAACTCGATGGTGCCGACGCCGAGATATTTCATCTCGCGCATCGCCTTGGCGCAGGTCTCGCCGATCTTCGCGCGGGCGGCAGCGGCCAGCACCGGCGAGGGGCCTTCCTCCCAGACCTTCTGGTGACGCCGTTGCAGCGAGCAGTCGCGTTCGCCGAGATGGATCGCGCCGCCGCGGCCGTCGCCGAGGATCTGGATCTCGATGTGGCGCGGCTTCTGGAGATATTTTTCGAGGTAGACCGACGCGTCGCCGAAGGCTGACTTGGCCTCGTTGGCGGCGGTCTGCAGCGCCACCGCCAGATCAGCCTCGCTTTGCGCGACCTTCATGCCGCGGCCGCCGCCGCCTGCCGCCGCCTTCACCAGCACGGGAAAGCCGATCTCCTTGGCGATCGCCATCGCGTCGTCCTCGGGGCCGACGCCGCCGTCGGAGCCGGGCACGACCGGAATGCCGAGGCGCTTCGCGGTCTTCTTGGCCTCGATCTTGTCGCCCATCAGGCGGATATGCTCGGCCTTGGGGCCGATGAAATGCAGATTGTGCTCGGCGAGGATTTCCGCGAAGCGCGCGTTCTCCGACAGGAAGCCGTAGCCGGGATGCACGGCATCGGCGCCCGTGATCTCGCACGCCGCCAGCAGCGCGGGCACGTTGAGGTAGCTGTCCTTGGAAGCCGGCGGCCCGATGCACACGCTCTCGTCCGACAGGCGTACATGCATGGCATCCGCGTCGGCGGTGGAGTGCACGGCGACGGTCGCGATCCCGAGCTCCTTGCAGGCTCTGAGGATGCGAAGGGCGATCTCGCCGCGATTGGCTATGAGGATCTTGTCGAACATGGTGTCCTTAAGGGACTGGCGCGCGGGACGCGGCGAGGGCGGAGGGCCACCCCAAGCCTTTGCTGAATGCCGTCACTCGATGATGACGAGCGGCTCGCCGTACTCGACCGGCTGGCCGTCCTCGACCAGGATCTGCGTCACCGTGCCGGCGCGCGGCGAGGGGATCTGGTTCATGGTCTTCATGGCTTCGATGATCAGCAGCGTCTGGCCGACCGAGACCTTGCTGCCGACCTCGATGAACGGCTTGGCGCCGGGCTCCGGCGCCCAATAGGCGGTGCCCACCATCGGCGAGGTCACGGCGCCTGGATGCTTCGACAGGTCGGCTGCGGCAGCGGCCGGCGCGGCAGCCGCGGTTGCCGGCAGGGCGGCGGGAGCGGCTGCCATCTGCATCGGCATGGTCGCGGCGACGCTGACGTTGCGGGCGACGCGAAGGCGCACGCCGGCGCGTTCGATCTCGATCTCGGTGAGGCTGGTTTCATCGAGCAGCAAAGCGAGCTCGCGGACGAGCGCGGAATCCTCGCTGGAAAACTTTGCGGCTGCTTTGTCGTCTGGCTGGCGCGCCATGTTGTTTGATCCGAATGTTCTGTGTGAAGGGGAGCGTCAGGCTTGGGGCTTGATGCCGAGCTTGGCGGCAAGGCCCTGGATGGCGAGGCGGTAGCCCTCGATGCCGAAACCGCAGAGCGAGGCGAAGGCCGCGCGCGCGGTATAGGAGTGGTGACGAAAACTCTCGCGGGCGTGGATGTTGGTCACGTGCACTTCGACCGTCGGAATCTGCACCGCGAGCAGCGCGTCGTGCAGCGCGATCGAGGTGTGCGAATAGCCGCCGGCATTGATGATGATGCCCCTCATCTTGCGGGCGTGGGCCTCGTGGATGAAGTCGATGAGCTCGCCTTCGCGGTTGGACTGCCGGCAGTCGGCTTTGAGGCCGTACGTCGCGGCGGTATCCCGGCACAGCGCCTCGACATCGGCCAGCGTCGCATGGCCATACTTCTCGGGTTCGCGCGTCCCCAGCATGTTGAGGTTCGGCCCGTTCAGAACGAGGATCGTGTCGGTTGCAGGTTCAGCCATTCCCATCCCGGAAGAGGTGCTTCAGCGTGGCGGGGGTTATAGGTAACAAAGCGTCCTAGGGGAAGCCTTGAAGGGCCTCCCGGAGACGTCGAGGCACCTCATCCGGGGTGCAAAAACCTGTGCGGAAGCTACGGAAATTGCTTGTTAACCAGTCGGAAGCATGGCTGTCGGAGCGGAACAGGCGAGCGGTCCGCCGATAGGCCGAAAGCCCCCGCCGATCTCTCGGCAGGGGCTCGTTGGGACGATCAGTCAGCGATGCGGCTTAGCCTTCGATGATGTACACGATCTCGCGCGTCTGCGGACGAACGATGACGTACTGGCCGTGCACGAAGATCACCTCGTAGCCGCGCCACTCCGGATAGATCTCGACAATCCGGGGCGGGAGCGGATGGAAACGAACGCTCGCCGGGATCGCCGTGCCGACCGCGATGTTGAAGTTGACGTTCGTGGTCTCTTCGATCTTGGTCGACTTGATCGCCGTTGAGATCTGGGTCCGCTTCTCGGGAGGCGGTGCTGAAGCGGTCGCGGACGCGGTGCCTGTGGTGGTCTGCGACTTGGTCTCGGCACCCTTGGCGGTCTCGGCGCCCTTGGTCTGAGCGTTCATGTTGCCGCTCTTGGTGTCGGTCTCCGTGCTCTTGGACTTGTCCATCTGGGACTTGTCCATCGTGCTCTTCGACTTGTCCTGCGCGGATTTGTCCTGCGCGCCCTGGGCGTGCTCACCCTTCGCCGCGCCGGCCTTCTCGTCAGCCGCGTTCTTGTGCATCGCGCCGGACTTTTCCATCCCGCCGGATTTCTCCATTGCGCCAGACGACTTCTCCTCGGCGGCCGCGCCGGGCTTCATGGTGCTGGCGCCGCCAGCCTGACCCACTGTGCCCTTCGTGCCCTTCTCGGGAGCCGCGGATTCCTTGCCCATCGAGCCGCGCTCGGCCGCGCCGCCCGACGGTTGCGAATGCTGCGTCGGCTGCGCGCCTGCGCCGCCGCCGCTGTCGCGGTTCATGGTGCCCTGTGCGTTCGCCAGACCGGTACCGGCGACGAGCGCGAGCGCGGCAACCGAGATCATAAAGCGGTTAGACATTGAATTTCTCCTCACGTGTTTCGTGTTTATTGCGTCATTGCCCGCGCCAACAACGAAAGGAGGTATCACTAGTTCCGGAACATCCAGGGTTCCGCGGCATTTGTTTATTGAACGCCAGATGAACGCGCGCGCCGCATCTGCGACACGTCCATGGTGGCAGCAGCGCAAAAAGAGCCAAAAGAAAAAGCCGGCTTTTCAGCCGGCCTTTGCTTCGTGCGTGATGCTGAAGTCAGGGGATCAGCAGGTCGCCTTGCCGCAGCGTGCGATACCGATCTTCTCCCTGAGACCGTCGACGCCGACGGCGCCGACCACGATCTGCTTGCCGATCACGTAGCTCGGCGTGCCGTTCATGCCCATCGCTTCGGCAAGCTTGAAGTTCTCCTCGATGGTGGCGCGCACCTCGGGGCTGGCGAGGTCCTTCTCGATTCTGGCGGTGTCGAGGCCGGCTTCCTTGGCCGCCTGAAGCGCGCGGGCCTTGTCGGCCGCGCCGCGGCCGCCGAGCAGCTTCTGGTGGAAGTCGAGATATTTCTTGCCGGTGGGATCCTGCATGCGCACGGCGACCGCGACCTGCGCGGCTTCGACCGAACCCTGGCTCAGCACCGGAAACTCCTTCAGCACCACCTTCAGCTTCGGGTCGGCCTTCATGAGGTCGAGCATGTCGCCCATCGCGCGCTTGCAGTAGCCGCAATTGTAGTCGAAGAACTCGACGAAGGTGACGTCGCCATCCTTGTTGCCGAGCACGACCTGGCGCGGCGAATTGAAGATCGCCTCGGAGTTCTGCGCGATGCTGGCCTCGTGCTTCTGCGTCTCGGCCGCGGCCTGGCGCTTGGTGAGCTCGGTCATCGCTTCCTCGAGCACCTCGGGATGGCTGACGAGGTAGTTCTTGATGATCGCTTCGATGTCGGTGCGCTGGGAATCGGAGAAGCTGTCGGCCGACGCGGGCGCGGCCACGCCGAACATGGCGAGCGCAAACAGCGCGGGAGCAAGCAGGCGCAGCGAAGGCATAGGCAAATCCTCTTATCCAAAGCAGGTTTCGGAAAACGTCCCGGCGGACTTGAAGCCCGGTGGCGTGACGTCGTGGTGTCGGGCGTCGTCTGGTCGATCTAGTTACGCGGCGGCCTAGTTACGCGGCGATTTGGTCGCCACGATGTCGTCGGCCTTGACCCATCCGGGCGTGCCGACGGCGAAACGGGTCTTCGCGCGCGTCGCAAGCTCGCGGGCGGTCTTGTTGTCGCCGCGCAGATAAGCGGCCTGGGCCGACGCCAGATCCGCCTCGGCATAGTCTCCCTTCCGGCCATAGGCCATCGCGAGCTGCATGAAGCCGAGCGGCGCCTCGGGCTCCCGCGCCACGGCGGCACGGAGAATCCTGATGGCGTCGTCCGTGTAGGCCTTATTATCGGTTCCAACCAGAGCCTGCCCAAGTAACATCTCGATGAGGGGCGCGTTGTTCGACAGCTGCACCGCCTTGCGCAGGGCCGGGATCGCCTCGGCCGGCTTGCCGCCTTCCAGCAAGGCCTGGCCGCGCACCTCGTAAAAATACGGATTGTTCGGCTGTACCTGGATCAGGGCGTCGATCTGGGCGAGCGCGCTGCGCAGATCGCCGTGCAGATAGGTGCTGATGGCGCGGGCATAGCGCGCCGGCATGCTGTCGTTGGTCTGCGGATAGCGCCGGTACACCGTCTCCTGCCGTTCCATGAAGGCGGAGATCTTGGCGCGCACCATGTCGTGGCGGAGCTGGAGCGCGGGATCGTCCTTCTTGTCCCAATACGGGCTGGTGCTGGCGAACTCCTGGAGCGCCGCGACGCGCTCGGCGGGCATCGGGTGCGACTGGAGATAGGGATCGGCGCCGCGTGCCGCGAACAGGCTCTCGCTGGTGAAGCGCTTGAAGGTCTCGTACATGCCTTTCGGCGACTGGTGGGTCGCAGTCAGGAATTTCACGCCGGCGCGGTCGGCGTTCTCCTCCTGCTGGCGCTGGTATGACAGCAGCGAGCGGCGGATCATCTCCTGCGGGCCGGCGATCGCGGCCGCACCGGCATTGGCGAGCCCGTTGTTGCCGGCGCCGCGTGTGGTGCCGGCGACCATCGCACCCGCACCCAGCAGCATGGCAATGATCATCTGGGTCTGGGCGTTGGCGAGCTGCTCGCGCAGCTTGGACAGATGGCCGCCGGCCAGATGTCCGGTCTCGTGCGCGAGCACGCCGATGATCTGGTTCGGGGTCTCCGACTGGAGGATCGCGCCGTAATTGACGAAGATACGGCGGCCATCGGCGACGAACGCATTGAAGTTGCCGTCGTTGAGGATCACCATCTGGATGTTCTGCTTCTCCAGACCGGCCGCGCGCAGGATCGGGCGCGTGTATTCGCGCAGCAGCTGCTCGGTCTCGGTGTCGCGCAGCACCGGCAGCCCGTTCTGCTGCGCCTGCGCCGCCGGGAACGGCAGTATCGCGATCGCAGCCGCCGTGACGAGGGCGGTGAGAGCGGTGGCCTTCTTGCGCAATGTGATCTGGAGCAACATCAAGCGGTCTGGGTCAAACGGGCTTGGCATACGGTCTTGGCAAGCAGTCTTGGTCGAGAGCAGTTTGTGGATTGGTTTTGGCGATTGGCGGCGGACCGGATACGCGATATGCCCTTGTGAGCCGTCCCCCTTATGAGCCGTACAATGCGGCCAGTCTGGGGCGCAAGCGCCCCGTTTCCCGGACCGGACGGACCGGTCCGCCAGCGAATTAGCAGAAACCGATGCACGATGCGACATTGAGGAACCGGTTGGGGCAGTGGCTCGAGCCCTCCCGCCGCAGCGACGTTCCCCCGTTCATGGTGATGGACGTCATGGCCGCCGCGGCCCGAATCGAGGCGGCCGGCGGCCATGTCATCCGCATGGAGGTCGGCCAGCCCGCCGCCGGCGCGCCGAAAACGGCGATCGCGGCCGCCCGTGCGGCGCTGGAGGCCGGGCGGATCGATTATACCTCCGCGCTCGGCATCCCGAGCCTGCGCGAGCGGATCGCACGCCACTATCGCGATGCGTATGGCTGTGACGTCAGCCCGGAACGGATCGTGGTGACCACCGGCTCCTCCGGCGGGTTCATCCTGGCCTTCCTGTCGATGTTCGAACCCGGCGACCGCGTCGCCGTGACGGTGCCGGGCTATCCGCCATACCGTCATATCCTCACCGCGCTCGGCTGCGAGCCGGTGCTGATCGAGACCACCAACGAGACGCGCCATGCGCTCACCGGCGAAGCGCTGCTGGCGGCCCATCGCAAGGCGCCGCTCAAGGGCGTGCTGGTCGGCAGCCCCGCCAATCCGACGGGGACGATGATGTCCCGCGAGGCGCTCGCGGGCCTCATCGCGGCGGCGGAAGATGCCGGCATCCGCTTCATCTCGGACGAGATCTACCACGGCCTCGACTACGCGTTTCCCGCGGTGACGGCGGCGGCGCTGTCGGACCGCGCGCTCGTGATCAATTCGTTCTCGAAGTATTTCTGCATGACGGGGTGGCGCGTCGGCTGGATGGTGGTGCCTGATGTGCTGGTGCGGCCGATCGAGCGCCTGCAGCAGAACCTGTCGATCTCGGTGCCGTCGCTGTCGCAGATCGCAGCAGAGGCTGCCTTCGACGGTGCGGCCGAGATGGAGGAGATCAAGCACGGCTATCAGGAAAACCGGCGCATCCTGATCAAGGGATTGCCCAAGGCAGGCCTCAGCAAGTTTCTGCCGGCCGACGGCGCCTTCTATCTCTATGCCGACGTCTCCGACTTCACCTCCGACAGTTTCGAGTTCGCCAAGCAGATGCTGGAGCAGGCACACGTTGCGGCGACACCGGGCGTCGATTTCGATCCCGTCCATGGCCGTTCCTTCATACGGTTCTCTTATGCGCGTTCGGCCGCGGAGATGCGGGAAGCAGTTGACCGGATCGCTCACTGGCTTAAATAGCCGCCAGTTTTCGACAGCCGTTTCGAAAACAGCCTTGTTTCGAAAACAGCCTTGCGGAGTTCAACTTGTCTGACCGTTCCCTCGCGCCCACTGCTGCGCCGCATTCTCCTCTTGCCGCCTTGATGTGGCCCGCCCGGCCGGGTGAAACCGTCGGCGCCTTGCGCGCCATCGTGCTGATTGCGCTCGGCACCGCCTTGATGGCGCTGTCAGCCAAGGTGAACCTGCCGCTGCCTTACGTGCCCATGACATTGCAGACGCTGGTCGTGCTGATGATCGGCGCGGCGTATGGCTGGCGCCTTGGCAGCGCAACCATGATCGCCTACCTCGCCGAGGGCGCGATGGGCCTGCCGGTGTTCGCCGGTCCCGTGGGCGGAATTGCACCGCTGGTCGGCCCGACCGCGGGCTACCTGTTCGGCTTCATCGGCGCCGCCTTTGTCACCGGCTGGCTCGCCGAGCGCGGCTGGGATCGCAGCGTAGTGCTGCTGTTTGCGGCCATGGCGGCCGGCCACATCCTCATTCTGGCCGCGGGCTTCGGCTGGCTGGCCTGCGGCGTTGGCCTTGGCGCTGCGAAGGCGTGGCAGGTCGGCCTTGCGCCGTTCATTGCGGCCTCGCTGGTCAAGAACGCGCTGGGCGCGACGCTGATGCCGGCGGCACGCCGGATCGTCGATCGCAGCTAAAGCGCGCAATGAAGAGCAGTTCCAATTGACAGGGCCGGCCAAGTTGATCTTGGCTGGCCCGGCGTTTTGAGGGGGAGTGAAACAATGACAACGACAACGATGGCGGGGGCGCCGGTCGCGCCGGCTGCCGCCAAGCCGTGGTACAAGGTTCTCTACGTCCAGGTGCTGATCGCCATCATGCTCGGCGCCATCGTCGGCTGGCTCTGGCCGACGGTTGCCACCAACGACTGGATCAAGGCGCTCGGCGACGGGTTCATCAAGCTGATCAAGATGGTGATCGCCCCGATCATCTTCTGCACCGTCGTCTCGGGCATCGCCCACATCCAGGACGCCAAGAAGGTCGGGCGCATCGGCGTCAAGGCGCTGGTCTATTTCGAGGTCGTCTCGACCTTCGCGCTGTTGATCGGCCTAGTCATCGGCAATGTGGTGAAGCCGGGCGCAGGCTTCGGCAATGCGGCGGCAAACGAGGCGGCCGTTGCGAATTACGCCAAGCAGGCTGCCGGTCAGAAGTCGGTCGACTTCGTGCTGCACATCATTCCGGATACCGTGGTCGGCGCCTTTGCCCAAGGCGAGATCCTGCAAGTGCTGCTGTTCTCGGTGCTGTTCGGCTTCGCGATCATGAGTCTCGGCGAGCGCGGCCACACGATCCGCTCGTTCATCGATGATGCCGCGCATGCGGTGTTCGGCGTCATCTCCATCGTGATGCGCGCGGCGCCGATCGGCGCGTTCGGCGCGATGGCCTTCACCATCGGCAAGTTCGGCACCGGAGCGATCCTCAATTTGATCGGGCTGATCGCGACGTTCTACGTCACGGCCGCGCTGTTCGTGTTCGTCGTGCTCGGCATCATCGCGCGGCTTGCCGGATTCTCGATCTTTCGTTTCCTCGCCTACATCAAGGACGAACTCCTGATCGTGCTCGGCACCTCGTCCTCGGAAAGCGCGCTGCCGTCCCTGATGGAGAAGCTGGAACGGCTCGGCTGCTCCAAGTCGGTGGTCGGCCTCGTGGTGCCCACGGGCTACTCGTTCAATCTGGACGGTACCAACATCTACATGACGCTGGCGACGCTGTTCATCGCGCAGGCACTCGGCTTCGATCTCTCCTTCGGTCAGCAGCTCACGATCCTGGTCGTGGCGATGCTGACGTCGAAGGGGGCCTCGGGCATTACGGGAGCGGGCTTCATCACGCTCGCCGCGACTCTCGCCGTGGTCGATCCGCGCCTCGTGCCGGGCATGGCGATCGTGCTCGGCATCGACAAGTTCATGAGCGAGTGCCGTGCGCTGACCAATCTCTGCGGCAACGGCGTCGCGTGCGTGATCGTCGCCTGGTGGGAGGGTGAGCTCGACCGCGACAAGCTCAACGCCAACCTCTCCAAGCAGATCGACCCGACGGACATGGAAACGGCGATCACGACGGACTGATCTGTCAATTGACTGCGGCGGCGCAAAGCGCCGTCAGGTCCTGAAGTAACAGGGCTGGTCGAGATCCTCGATCAGCCCTTTTTCTTGCGGCGCCCAGTCGAGCAAGGCGCGCGTCTTCGCGCTCGATGCCGGAACGTCGACGCCGGCGAACTGCGCGAACCAGCCGAAATGCGCGGGTGCTTCATCCACCGACTTCGAGACCACGGGCACGCCGAGCCGCCGGCCGATCACCTCCGCAATCGCCTTGAACGGCACGCCTTCCTCGGCGATCGCATGATAGTGCCTTGCAGTCGCGCCTTGCTCCGACACGCGCGGAAAGTGGTGCGCCGCGTCGTCGTCCTCGGTGGCGCGCCGTCCGGGCGCGAGCAGGGCGACGCCGGAGGTGACGATGAGCGGGCGGTCGGGTCCCCTGAGCGCCTCGCCGATGGCCAGGATTGCGCGGCGGTCCAGCTCGCAATTGTCCAGAAATTAATTCGAGCTTCAATGTCGAGGGCCGCTCCGATCTCAGCATGATCGTCTACAACCCGGCGACGCCCGAGGATGCCGCGCGGATCAAAAACCTGCTTGCCGCGCCAACCGACTGACGGAATTCGCGCCCTCGTGCGTTTAACCCGCATCTGACGTTGAAGGGGCGGGGCATCGTGGGCAAGGCGAGGGTCGATCAGATTGTACTGCAGGCGGCAGAGCATTTTGCGGCGGGTCGCCATGACCAGGCCGACGCGCTCTGTGCGGAGGTGCTGAGGGCGGAGCCGGATCACGTGCCGGCGCTGCATCTTGCCGCGGTCGCGGCTTTCGTCACCGACCGCGCAGCCGACGGTGCCGCGCTGCTTGGCCGCGTGTTCAACATCGATCCGGAGCACGCGCCGGCCCTCGTCACGCTTGGCGACGCGCTCGCGGTGAAGGGCGAGCGCGAGGGCGCGGTGGCGGCGTTCCGGCGCGCGCTGGTCCGGAGGCCGGACGATGCGGGCCTGCACAACAAGCTCGGCGTGGCGCTCGGCGAGCTCGCGCGCTTCGACGAGGCGGAACTTGCCTATCGCCGCGCGCTCGCGCTCGACGCGCATCTGACCCGCGCCTGTTTCAATCTTGCGGTGGTGCTCGCGGAGCAGGGGCGGCTGACTGAAGCCGAGGAGGCTTATCGCGCGGTCATCGCGCGGGAGCCGGCCTATCGCGGCGCCTGGCTCAATCTCGGCAACCTCCTCATGGACCAGCTGAAGCTCGGCGAGGCGGAGGTCGCCTATCGCCGCGCACTCGACGGCGATCCCGACGATCCCGGGGTGCTCTGCAATCTCGGCGCCGTGCTCTATCGGCAAGGCTTGCTCGAAGATGCCATCGTCCAGTACCGCCGCGCCATCGCGCTCATACCGGACAATGCTCCGGCGCTGCGCCTGCTGGGTCTCGTCCTGCACGAAGCCGGTCACTTGCCCGAGGCCGCCGGTGCTTACAGGCAGACCGTCGCGCGCGATCCGTCGGATCATGTGATCGCAAGCAATCTCGGCGCCTGTCTGACCGAGCTCGGCGCGCTGAACGAGGCGGTTGCCGCTTGCGAGCAGGCGCTGCTGCTCAAGCCCGATCACGCCGCGGCCTGGACCAATCTCGGCATCATCTTCGAGAAGCAGGAACGCGTGGAGCGTGCAATCGCCGCGCATCGCTGCGCGGTCGTGGCCGATCCCGCCTATGCCAAGGGCCACGCCAATCTCGCGGTCGCGCTGCGCAATGCCGGCGAGATCGACGCCGCGCTCGCCGCCTCGCATCGCGCGATCGCGCTCGATCCGGAGCAGCCGCTCGCGCAGTACAACCACGCGCATTTCCTGCTGATGAACGGTGAGTTCGCCGACGGGTTCGAAGCCTATCGGTGGCGGCGCAAATGCAAGACGCTGTCGGATGGCGATCCCTCGTTCACCGAGCCGGAATGGCAGGGCGAGACTCTGGACGGCCGCACCTTGCTGCTGTTCGCCGAATACGGACTCGGCGATGCCCTGCATTTCGTGCGCTATGTGCCGATGGCGGCGGCGAGGGGCGGCAGGATCGTCCTGCAGGTGCAGCCCGCCCTGGCCTCGCTGTTGAGGCAACTGCCCGACGTCGCCGTGATTCCGCGCGGCGAGAAGCTGCCGCCGTTCGATCTGCAATTGCCGCTGATGAGCTTGCCGCGGGTTTTTGGCACCACGCTCGACAATATTCCAGCGGCCGTGCCGTATCTGCAGCCGGATCCCGAAAGACTCTTGCGCTGGCGGGCCGCACTGGGGTGCGAGAGGCGGCTCAAGGTCGGGGTGGTCTGGGCCGGCAATGCCAAACACAAGGGCGACCAGCAGCGCTCGCTGTCGGCGAAGGCCGTGCTGCCCCGTCTCGTGATGCCCGGAGTGCAGCTCTACAGCCTGCAAAAGGAGCCGCGCGCCGTGGATGGCGAGGTGCTGGCGGCGCTCGGCAAGGACATCATCGATCTTGCGCCGGCGCTCGGCGATTTCGCTGATACCGCGGCAGCCGTGGCCGCACTCGATCTCGTCGTCGCGGTCGACACGTCGGTTGCCCATCTCGCCGGTGCGCTCGGCCGTCCGGTGTGGATGCTCACGCCTTACGCACTGGACTGGCGCTGGCTGCGCGAGCGCGAGGACAGTCCGTGGTATCCGACCATGCGGCTGTTCCGCCAGCGCGCCCCGCGCGAATGGGACGACCCGCTGCTGCGCCTGTCGGCCGCGCTCGCGCTGCTCGCCGCGAGTGCCGAAGGCTAGAAACGCTCCGGCCGGTATGGCGTCGGATCGATCGCAGGCGTTTCGCCGCTCATCATTTCGGCGAGCAGGCGGCCGGTCGCGGGTCCCAGCGTAAAACCCTGGTGGCCGTGGCCGAAGTTCATCCAGAGACCCGGATGGCGCGGGGCGGCGCCGAGCACCGGCAGCATGTCGGGCGTGCAGGGGCGGGTGCCGAACCACGGGTCGGGCTCGACCCGCTTGCCGAGGTCGATCAGCTCGCGCGCGGAGGCTTCCGCGCTGGCGAGTTGCACCGGCGTGGCGAGCGCGTCCATGCCGGTCAATTCCGCGCCGGTGGTGATGCGGATTCCCTTCGCCATCGGTCCCATGGCGTAACCGCCGGCCTTGTCGACCAGCGGCAGATCGAGCGACGCGCCGCCGGCGTAATGCATGTGGTAGCCGCGCTTGCGCACCAGCGGAATGCGATAGCCGAATTTGTGCAGCAGATCGGGCGACCACGGTCCGAGCGTCACGACGGCATGCGGGGCGTCGATACGTCCCGTGTCGGTGGCGACCGACCAGCCGGTCGCCGTCTGCTGCAAGCTCTGGGCATCGCCAAGCACGATGGTGCCGCCGAGGCGCTCGAACAGCTCGGCATAGGCCGTGACCAGCGCGCCGGGATCGGACACGGTCCAGGTGTCGAGCCAATGGATCGCACCGGGCAGGTCGTCGCGAAGGATCGGTTCGGCTTTGGCGAGCTCGGCCCCCGACAGCGCGCGAAACCTGACGCCGAATTCGCGCTGGTCTTCATCCGCAGCCTTGACGGCGAGATCGAAGGAAGCTGCGTCGCGATGCAGATGCCGGTAGCCCGCGCGGCGGATCAGATTGTCGGCATGGGCCTCGCGAATGAGGATGTCGTGCTCGGCCGTCGCGTAGGCGATCAGCCGCGCCCAGGCGTCGATCGCCTCGCGATGCCGCTTCGGCGCCGAATGCCACCAGTAGCGGAGCAGGGGCTCGATATGGAGATGAAGCGACGACAGGCTGTAACGCACGTCGTTGGTGCGGCCGGTCGCGATCTTCAGGAGCGTGGCGATGTCGCGCGGCATCGGATAGGGGCGGACCGCCTCCGCCTGGATCATCCCGGCATTGCCGTAGCTGGTCTCGCGGCCCGGCTCCCTGCGGTCGACCAGCGTCACGGACCAGCCGCGCTGCTGGAGGTGCAGCGCCGCGCTCACGCCGATCATGCCGCCGCCGAGAACGATCGCGCTTTGCATCGGCAGAATTCTCCTGTCAGGCCGGCTGCGGGGCGAGCTTCGGCTGCGCCGTGTTGATGGTTGCGGCGACCACGACGGACAACGCCGTCATCGCCACGAGGAAGCCGAAGGCGGCATCGAACGATCCGGTGCCGGTCACGATGAAGCCGATGGCGACGGGTGCGACGAAGCCCGCGCTCTGGCCGCCGAGATTGACCATGCCGATCCCCGATCCGATCTGGTCGTCGCGGAGCAGCTTGGTCGGAAGCGCGATCACCGAGGCCAGCACGAAAGACTTGAAGAAGTAGACCAGCGACTGGAACACGATCAGCATCGTGATCGTCTCCGCCTTGTACATGGCGTAGAGGAAGATGCCGGTCAATGCGGAGCTGCCGATCAGCAGATATTTTTCGCGCTCGGCAAAGAACGTCGTCATCACCCAGCCGCCGCTCGCGGTCGCGATCGTCGCCATCACGAACGGGATCGGCGCCACCACGCCGACGGTCTTGAGGTCGAGCCCGCGCTGCTGGAGCAAATAGAGCGGCATCCAGGAATCCAGCCCCTTGTTGACGCAGCTGAGACCGAACCACACCACCATCAGCTGCCACAGCAGCGGATTCTTCATGAGTTCGCGCATCGGCGCACGGTTCTCGGCCTTCGCCGATGTGTCCTTGTCGCTCGCGTCCGGACGTCCCAGATAGGGGACGAAGACGAAATAGACCACCGCGAAGACGATGCCGGCAATGCCGATCGCGTTGAAGGCATGGCGCCAGCCGAGCGCGAGGATCAGCGGCGCCATGATCAGCGGCGCGACCATGCTGCCGGCATAGTTGGAAGACAGCAGCAGTGCCGACATCTTCGGCCGGCTGTCCTTCTTGAAGACTTCCGCGATGGCGCGGATGCTCGCCGGCGGGAAGCCGCCCTCGGCGATGCCGAAGATGAAGCGGATCGCGATCAGCGAGGTGAGCGACCAGGCAAGACTCGTGAACGCCGTGAACAGCGACCACATCACGATGGTGATGATCACCACATATTTCGATCCGAAGCGGTCGGAGAGCCATCCGCCCGGCACCTGCATCGCGGCGTAACCGAGGAAGAACGCGCTGATGACGATGCCGAGATCCGCGGCCTGGAGGTTGAAGTCCTTGCCGATCTGCGCCAGCGCCAGCGAGATCGCCGCGCGGTCGACATAGGAGATGCAGTAGGCGATGTAGAGCAGGACGAATGCGACGACGCTGGTCTTCCTCGGCAGTTCCGTCATGCTCGTCTCCGTTGCGCCGGCGCTGCAGCCGGGGCTGGTTTCGGGTCATTCCCAGGTTCTGGTCATTCCCAGGTGAGGAAACCGGGCGCGGCCGACAATGGCGGCGCTGCGGCGAGCCGCGCCAGGTCGGGCACCGGCCGGCACAATTGCGCATCGCCCGCGAACGCGGCCTCGATGCTCGCGGCGACCGAGAGCACGATGGCGTCGCCGCCGCGCGGGCCGACGATCTGAAGGCCGAACGGCAGGCCGGCTTCATCGAGGCCGAGCGGGATGCTGATTGCGGGATGGCCGGGGAGCGTGACGGCATAAGCGAGCGCGAGCCAGTGGAAATAGGATCTGGTCGGCACGCCGTCGATCTCGGCAGGATAGAGCTCCGACCAGGGGCGCGGGCTGAGCGTAATGGTCGGGCTGATCAGCACGTCGCAAGATTCAAAGAAGGTCTGGTAGGCGCGATAGATTCGCGTCTGCGTCGTCGTGGCGCGCGCGTGGTCCTCGAGCGTGTAGCCGAGGCCTTCCTCGACATTGGCGCGGACATTGGGGCCGAGCATGTCGGGCCGCTCTTTGTAGTTCTTGCCGTGCGTCGCCAGGAACAGGCCTGCGCGCAGCACCGCGAAGGCGTCGTCAGCGCCGGCGCAATCCGGCGTCGCTTCGCGGCAATCGGCGAAGAGCGGCGCAAGCTCGTCCACGCGGTGACGGAACACGCGCCGGACCGCCTGCTCGGTCGGGGCGAAACCGAAATCCTCGGTGAAGGCGAGGCGCAGCTTGCCGAGGTCGGCGGGGCGCGGAGCGGCCCAGCGCTCGGCGCGCGCGCGCACTTGCTCGCCGGGCAGCGTATAGGCGAGCGGATCGCGGACATCGTCGCTCGCCATCACCGACAGCATCAACGCGGTGTCGGCGACATTGCGCGCCATCGGCCCGTCGGTCGACAAATTGGACCAGCCGAACGCGCGCTTCTCGCTCGCCACGAGCCCGTAGGATGGCCGCATGCCGACGATGCCGGCGAAGCCGGCGGGATTGCGCAAGGAGCCGCCGGTGTCGGAGCCCGAGGCGAGCGGGGCCATGCCGCAGGCGAGCGCCACCGCCGAGCCGCCGGAGGAGCCGGCCGCCGAACGCATCGGATCGAACGGATTGCCGGTCGCGCCGAACACGGGATTGCGGGTGTTGCCGCCGGCCGCCCATTCCGGCGTGTTGGTCTTGCCGAAGATGATGGCGCCGGCCGCACGCAGCCGTGCGACCGAGCCCTGGTCGGAGGCCGGAACGTTTTCCTGCAGCAGCGGGCTGCCATAGGTGGTGCGCAGCCCGGCGGTGTCCTGGGTGTCCTTGATGAGAACGGGGAGCCCCTGCAGGGCGCCGCGATCCTCGCCGCGCAGGATGGCAGCCTCGGCCTGCCTGGCCGCGGCGCGTGCGGCTGCCTCGTCCAGGGTCACGACGGCGTTGACGGCAGGATTGATGGTGGCGATCCGCGACAGGCAGGAATCCAGCAGCTCGACGGGCGAGATCGCCCGGGCAGCCAGCAGACGGCGCAGCTCAACGGCGCTGGAATCGCAAAGTCCGGACAATGCCAATCCCCTTTCAAATTGTGAAAACGATTTAGCATATCGGAAAGTCAACGAGGCGCACCAATATTTGTCAGATGGAGCCATTTCTTGCACAAATACTGGCACGGCTGCCTAAAACGGGAACTTTAGGCCTCTGGAGGCCTTGCGTCTGTCCAAAAGATTAGATGGATCGGTCAACAATTTTTCTGCCGCCGTGGTAGCCTCACGGCATGAGCGAGATCACGACGACGCCGGAGGGCGCCAATTCCCAGCTCGGCCAATGCCTCAAGGCGGCCCGCCAGGCGCGTGGGCTGACGCTCAAGCAGGTGGCGGAGCGGACCGGAATGGCGCTCTCGACCCTGTCCAAGGTCGAGAACGGCCTGATGTCGCTGACCTACGACAAGCTTCTCCAGCTCACCTCGGGCCTGAAGATGGAGATCGCCGAGCTGTTCAATCCGGCGTCTCCGCGCCCCGTGCAGGACCGGCCGGTCACGGCGCGGCGGAGCATCAGCCGCGCCGGGCAGGGCCAGGTGATCACGACCGGGTTCTACACCTACACGTATCAATGCACCGACCTGATCGGCAAACGTATGGTGCCGATCCTGGCCGAGGTGCGCGCACGCTCGCTGAGCGAGTTCGGCCCGCTGCTGCGTCATGCCGGCGAGGAGTATTTTCTGGTGACGAGCGGACGCGTCGCCGTCCACACCGAGTTCTATGCGCCGGAGATCCTGGACGAGGGCGACGGCATCTATCTCGACAGCACCATGGGCCACGCCTACCTCAACGCCGGCGACGGGCCTGCCGCCAAGGGCGTCTGTCTCTGCACCAGCGAGGGCCCCGATCTCTATGATCAGCTCCGCCAGATCGCATCGCGCGATGTTGCGGACGATCCGCCGTCGCTCTGAAGTCGGCAAAGGCAGCGCGAAGCCAAGCGAGCGCGAAACGGAAAACGCCCGGCCAAGGCCGGGCGCTCTTGTTTTGGTGCTCGTCTTATTCTTATTCGCCGCCGCCGAAGCGGCGCGACCACCAGCCGGCGCGACGCGGTGCGGCCGATGTTTCGCTGGTCACTTGCGGCGCGGGCTCCGGAGCCGGCGGGGCAACCGGTTCAGTGGCCTGCGCAGCCGGTGTCGCCGGTTCGCTCGGGGTGCTCGACAGGAAGCTCACCTTTTCCCGGACCGTGGAGCGGCGCCGCGCGGCCTTGTCATCGGCGGGCTCTTCTTCCGCGGCGGCAGGAGCCGGCTCGTGCCGGGCCGGCGCCTCGAACGGGACTTCAGCACGCGGCTCAGGCTGGGTGACCTGAGGCTCGGCGGTGGGTTCGGCCTGCGCGATCGAGGGCGCAGCCTCGCCGCCAAAGCCGTCGAAATCAGCGACTGCGTCGGTCGCCTCCGGCGGCGCACTGGCCCCGAGCTCGTCGCCGATGGAGCCGGCGAGACCTTCCTCGTTGCCACCGCGCCGGCGGCGTCCGCCACGGCGACCGCGCCGGCGGCGGCGGTCGGCGTTGGCCTGCTGCTCGCCACGGGCGGCCTGCTCCTCGCCGTCCTCGGCGCCATCCTGCTCGGACTCGGCCTCCTCTTCGCCTTCGCCGGCCGCGATAGCCGGTTCGGGAAGGGTGGGCGGGCTGTCTTCGCGAAGCTCGCCGTCGCGCGGGCCACCACGGCCGCGACGACGCCGGCGGCGCTTGCGACCGCGCTGGCCGTCCTGCTCGGTCGCTGCATCACCGGCAGCCTGCTCTTCGGCGAGACCTTCGGTCTCCTCGGTCTCGACCTCGGATTCGGTTTCCAGATCGAACTCTTCGTCCTCGTAGGCTTCTTCGACCAGGGGCGGCGGGCTCGCTGCCGCCTGCGCCACGAGCAGCGCCTTGGCGGCTTCCAGCGTATGCACCTGCTCGCCGCGATCGATGAGATAGGCCTGCGGTCCGCTGACGCTGGGATCTGCGATGACCGCCAGCGTGACCTTGAAGCCGTTCTCGAGATCACGCAGATGGCCGCGCTTGTGGTTCAGCACGTAGAGCGCGACGTCGGTGCGGGTGCGGACCACGAGATTGTGGGTCGCGCCCTTCATCAGGATTTCTTCGAGGCCGCGCAGCAGCTGCAGCGCCACCGAGGATACCGAGCGGACATGGCCGGTGCCGCCGCAATGCGGGCAGGGATCGGTCGAGGATTCCAGCACGCTGGCGCGGATGCGCTGGCGCGACATCTCGAGCAGGCCGAAATGCGAGATGCGTCCGACCTGGATGCGCGCGCGGTCCTGCCTCAGGCAATCGGACAGCTTGCGCTCGACCGCACGGTTGTTGCGCTTCTCGTCCATGTCGATGAAGTCGATGACGATCAGGCCGGCGAGGTCGCGCAGGCGAAGCTGGCGGGCGACCTCTTCGGACGCCTCCAGATTGGTCTTGAGCGCGGTGTCCTCGATATGGTGCTCGCGGGTCGAGCGTCCGGAGTTGACGTCGATCGAGACCAGCGCCTCGGTCTGGTTGATCACGATGTAGCCGCCGGAGCGCAGCTGCACGGTCGGCGAGAACATCGCATCCAGCTGGCTCTCGACGCCCATGCGTGAGAACAGCGGCTGGCCGTCGCGATACTGCTTCACCGCGCCGACATTGGCGGGCATCAGCATCTTCATAAAGTCGCGCGCCTCGCGGTAGCCGGAGTCGCCGGCAACCGAGATCTCGTCGATCTCCTTGTTGTAGAGGTCGCGCAGCGAGCGCTTGATCAGCGAGCCTTCCTCGTAGACGAGGGTCGGGGCCTGCGACTTCAGCGTGAGGTCGCGCACCGTCTCCCACATCCGGATCAGATATTCGAAGTCGCGTTTGATCTCGGGCTTGGTGCGGGCGGCGCCTGCCGTGCGCAGGATGATGCCCATGCCCTCGGGCACGTCGAGATCCTGCACCACTTCCTTGAGGCGCGAGCGATCCTGCGCGCTGGTGATCTTGCGGCTGATGCCGCCGCCACGCGCGGTGTTGGGCATCAACACGGCATAGCGGCCGGCGAGCGACAGATAGGTCGTCAGCGCCGCGCCCTTGTTGCCGCGCTCTTCCTTGACGACCTGCACCAGCATCACCTGGCGGCGCTTGATGACTTCCTGGATCTTGTACTGGCGGCGCGGACGGAAGGTGCGCTCCGGAACTTCCTCGAGCACGTCGTCACCACCGACGGATTCGACGACTTCATCTTCGGCTTCCTCGCCGTCCTCGTCCTCGTCGTCTTCGTCCTCCTCGGACTCCTGATGACGAGCCTCGGTGATTTCGCCGGCGGCGTACACGGCGTCGGCCGGTTCAGCGGCTGACGTCACGGCTTCGGCGAGAGCCTCGGCGTGCGCCTCGGAAGCGTGAGCTTCGAAGGCTTGAGCTTGGAAGGTTTGAGATTCCTGGGGCTCGGCAGCGGTCTCGGTCGCGAACGCGGGCTCGGCGCCGATTGCCGCGACAGGCGCGGGCGTCTCGGCGGCATGATCATGGTCGTGATGATCGTGCTCGCCGTCATGACCATGGTCGTGATGATCGTGAGCGTGATGGTGATCGTCATCATGGGCATGATGATCGTCGTGATCATGGTCTCCATGATCGTGGTCGTGATGATCGTGGCCTTCGTGCTCGCCATGATGTTCCGCGTCGGCGTGCAGATGCTCGCCTTCGTGCGAAACGCCCTCGGCGTGCTCCGGCAGCGCCCCGCCCTCGACCGGCTGCGCCGCGGCATCGGCGCCTTCGACGATTTCGCTGCGGACGCGTTCGCCCTGACCGCGGCGGCGGGCGTTGCGGTGGCGCGAGCGGCGGCGGCCGTGGGAGCGGTTCTCGGTCTCTTCCTCGGCCTCGCGATGGGCCTGTTCTTCGGCCTCGATCAGCGCCTGCCGGTCGGCAACCGGGATCTGGTAGTAGTCGGGGTGGATTTCGCTGAAGGCGAGGAAGCCGTGGCGGTTGCCGCCATATTCGACGAAAGCGGCCTGGAGCGAGGGTTCGACCCTGGTGACCTTGGCGAGGTAGATGTTCCCGCGCAGTTGCTTGCGTTGCGCGGTCTCGAAATCAAACTCTTCGACGCGATTGCCGCGGACCACGACGACCCGGGTCTCTTCCGGGTGGGTGGCATCGATCAACATCTTGTTGGGCATGTCTTAACTCTTGGCGGCGGCGGGCGCGATCGACCGTGGGCGCCAAGAGCGCTGCCGGGTGACGCGACGGTCCACCTGATTCGGGGGTGAGGGGAAGGCCGAAACACCGTCTCTCGCACCTTGCCGAACCGGAAGCTTCAGGACCAAAGCGGCGCGCGGGATTTTCACTCCGCAGCGTCGCGAATGGTCCTTCAGAATTCGTCGGCACAGTCTGGCGCATCAAGCGTCGGCCCGTATGAAACACTGGGCGGCGAGGCCGCCCTTCAATCAGTTGCTGCTGGCCAGGCATGGCGCGAGCGCGCTCGCCTTGGGATTACGAACCGCTCCCCTGGGATTAAGGGACCGGGTAACGGGTCACGCCGCTGTCAGAACCGTCCCGGAAACACAGCGGTATCCGGAGACCGTCCGCCGCCGGTACTTGCCCCGCTCCACCTCGCTGCCGCGCACCGCGCTGGTCTTAGAGGAGAGCGGAAAAACGCTGGAATTCCCGAACCTTGGGATCTCCGGCGCTGCACCGGGGGCTGAATGCGACACAACCGGAAACATCGGCCGTCAGCATTCCGTACATACGTGGAATGGGGCAACCGTGCAAGGGAGCGTCGCACGGCGGTCACAGTCAGCGAGTTTCGCGCGTCTGTCATTAAGGATCGTTTAACCCTGTGGTTCTATTGCGTTAAAAAGGCTGCTCGGAGGCACGGAATCGGTGGCGAGCCGCGCAAATCAAAGGGTGTTGCTGGGATGTGCGCTGCTGTGCGCCGCGGCATTGCCGTGTGCTGATTCCACGCGTCTGAAGGCCGCGGAGAGCCCACCGCAACCCTCTGTTGCAGCAGCGAATTTTCCAGTCGCCTCGGCCGCCCGGCTGGCCGGTGACGGCAAGCAGACCCGCTTCATCCTCGACATCGACCAGGCCGTGACCTTCCGCGCCGTCACGTTGGCCGACCCGTATCGGGTGGTGGTCGACGTCCCCCAGGTCAGTTTTCAACTCCCCGCCGGCACGGGTTCCGGAGGACGGGGACTGGTGAAGGCCTTCCGCTACGGGCTGGTGATGCCCGGCGGCTCCCGAATCGTGTTCGACCTGACCGGCCCGGCCAAGATCGCCAATTCCTACGTGCTGGAGGCCGCCAACGGCCAGCCGGCCCGGCTCGTGCTCGAGCTGGAAGAGGTCGACCGCGCGGCCTTCGTGCCGTCGCTCACTCCGGAAAACCGCCCTGAACTGCGGCCCGCGATCGCCGATCCGCCGCCTGCAACAACGGTTCCGGCATCCGCGGCCCCTGACGCAGGGCAGCAGAAGGCCGATGGCCGCGCGGTGGTCGTGATCGACCCCGGCCATGGCGGCATCGACAACGGCACGCAGTCGGGCGGCGAGAGCGAGAAGAACCTGGTGCTGGCCTTCGGCCTGGCGCTGCGCGACCGGCTGGAAAAGACCGGCAAGTACCGCGTGGTGATGACACGGGACGACGACACTTTCATCCCGCTCAACGACCGGGTCAAAGTCGCGCGCGGTCTCAAGGCGGCGTTGTTCGTCTCGATCCACGCCGACGCGCTGCCGCGCGCCGAGGGAGACGCGCAGGGCGCCACCATCTACACGCTGTCCGACAAGGCCTCCGACGCCGAGGCGCAGCGACTGGCGGATGCGGAAAATCGCGCGGACGCGATCGCAGGCTTTAACCTTGCGGAGGAGCCGACGGATGTCGCCGACATCCTGATCGACCTCACCCAGCGGGAAACCCGCACCTTTTCAAGCCGTTTTGCACGGCTGTTGATGGGCGAAATGAAGTCGACGGTGCGCATGCACAAGCATCCCCTGAAGTCGGCCGGCTTCCGCGTCCTGAAGGCGCCCGATGTGCCCTCGGTGCTGGTCGAGATCGGCTACGTCTCCAACAAGGGGGACCTCGAGCACCTGGTCTCGGAGGGCTGGCGGTCGCGTGCCGTGGGTTCGATGGCGCAGGCCATTGACGGCTTCCTGGCCAAGCGGATGGCCACAGCAGGGCCTTCGACAGGGCCTTCGAATTGAAAGGGTTTTTCCGTTCCGCCGCAAAAGCCCTAGTTTGGCCACAGCGGGCGCTTTATAAAAACGCCGCAGGGGGTTCCGGAATCGGCGAGAATCCCGTTCGGCAAGCGTCTTAAGTCCGGCACTGATATGATTGCGTAGGCCGGTGAGTTCGCGACGTGACATGGACGCCGGTTTTGCGTCCAGGCTGATCTTGATGTGATCTTGGGCTGATCCAGGGATTGAACGGATAAACAGATAATGCGCTTGCTTGTGCGGTTCATGGGCTTCCTGTTCGCCGCGGGAACAGTGGTGTTCCTTGTTGGTGTCGGGGCCGTGGCAGGCCTGATCTGGCATTTCTCCAAGGACTTGCCGGACTACTCTCAGCTTCAGGATTACGAGCCGCCGGTGATGACCCGCGTGCACGCGGTCGACGGCTCGCTGCTCGGCGAATACGCCAAGGAGCGGCGGCTTTACCTGCCGATCCAGGCGGTGCCGAAGCTCGTGATCAACGCGTTCCTCGCAGCCGAAGACAAGAATTTCTACGAGCATGGCGGCATCGACTACACCGGCATGGCGCGCGCCGGCCTGGTCTATCTCCAGAACTACGGCTCCAACCGCCGTCCGCAGGGTGCTTCGACGATCACCCAGCAGGTAGCCAAGAATTTTCTCCTGACCAATGAGGTCTCCTTCGCCCGCAAGATCAAGGAAGCCTTGCTGGCGATGCGCATCGAGAAGACCTACTCGAAGGACAAGATCCTCGAGCTGTATCTGAATGAAATCTATCTGGGCCTTGGCGCCTACGGCATCGCGGCCGCGTCGCTGGTTTATTTCGACAAGTCCGTGAACGAGCTGACCGTCGCCGAAGCGTCTTATCTCGCGGCGCTGCCGAAGATGCCCGCGACGCTGCATCCGGTCCGCAACCGTGACCGCGCCATCGAGCGCCGCAACTACGTGATCGACCGCCTGCTGGAGAACGGCTGGATCAAGCAGGCCGACGCCGATAAGGCGCGCAAGGAGCCGCTGGTCGTCACCAGCCGTTCCAACGGCGCTCACACCTTCGCCGGCGAGTATTTCGCCGAGGAAGTGCGCCGCGACATCTTCGAGCGCTACGGCGAGAAGAAGCTTTACGAGGGCGGTCTCTCTGTCCGCACCACGCTCGATCCGAAGATCCAGGTCATGGCGCGCAAGACCATGGTCGCCGGCCTCGTCAATTATGACGAGCAGCAGGGCTATCGCGGCGCCATGAGCAAGCTCGATATTTCGGGCGATTGGGGCGTGAAGCTCGCCGAGATCAAGTCGCTGTCCGACATCTCGCCATGGCGCATGGCGGTGGTGCTGGAGACCAGCGACCAGTCGGCGCGCATCGGCTTCCAGCCGAGCCGCGAGCTCGGCGGCGCCGTGAGCAAGCAGCGCGAGACCGGCCTCATCACGCTCGACGGCATCAAATGGGCAAAGGCGGCCTCGGGGGCCACGAAGGGCAGGGCGGCGAGTGCGGTGTCGCAGGTGCTCCAGCCCGGCGACGTGATCTATGCCGATCCGCTTTACAAGGACGGTCAGCCCGTCGAGGGCCAGTACCGGCTGCGTCAGATTCCCGAAGTGTCCGGCGCGATGGTGGTGATGGACCCCTGGACCGGCCGCGTGCTCGCGATGGTCGGCGGCTTCTCGTTCGACCAGAGCCAGTTCAACCGCGCCACGCAGGCCTATCGGCAGCCCGGTTCGTCGTTCAAGCCGATCGTCTATTCGGCCGCGCTCGACAACGGCTATACGCCCTCGACGGTCGTGCTCGACGCGCCGATCGAAATCGACCAGGGCCAGGGCGCCGGCGTGTGGCGGCCCGAAAACTTCTCTTCCGGCAAGTTCCAGGGGCCGGTGACGCTGCGCAACGCGCTGCGGCAGTCGCTCAACACCGTGACGGTGCGCCTCGCGCAGGACATCGGCATGCCGCTGATCGGCGAATATGCCCGCCGCTTCGGCGTCTATGACGAGCTGCCGAACTACCTGTCGTACGCGCTCGGCGCCGGCGAGACCACGGCGATGCGCATGGTCACGGCCTATTCGATGCTCGCCAATGGCGGCCGCCGCGTGAAGCCGACCCTGATCGACCGCATCCAGGACCGTTACGGCCACACCATCTTCAAGCACGACCAGCGCGAATGCCGTGGCTGCGACGCGCCCGGCGGCTGGAAGAACCAGCCCGAGCCGCAGCTGATCGACCGCCGCGAGCAGGTGCTGGATTCGATGACGGCCTATCAGATCACCGAGCTGATGGAGGGCGTGGTCCAGGCCGGTACCGCGACCGTGGTCAAGGCGGTCGGCAAGCCGATCGCCGGCAAGACCGGCACCACCAACGAGGCCAAGGACGCCTGGTTCGTCGGCTTCTCGCCCGACATCGCCGTCGCCATCTACATGGGCTACGACAAGCCGCGTCCGCTCGGCAAAGGTAACGCCGCGACCGGCGGCCATCTCGCGGCCCCCATCGCGCGCGACTTCCTTCAGCTCGCGCTCGCCGACAAGCCCGCGGTTCCGTTCAAGGTGCCGGCGGGCATCAAGTTGGTTCGCGTCGTCGCCAAGACCGGCATGCGCGCCGGACCGGGCGAGACCGGCGGAACCATCCTCGAGGCCTTCAAGCCGGGCACGGCGCCGCCGGATAATTACTCAGTCATCGGCGTTGCCGATGCCGACGGCCGCATGCCGGCATCGCAGCAGCAGCAGCCCGATTCCGGCTTCTTCATGCGGCCGGGCACCGGCGGCTTGTACTAAGGCCTGGGACAAGAGGGGCCTTCTTCGCCGCGGCGGTTGCGCTTTGCAGCCGCCGCCGCTACATCCCGTTGCAATCAGACGCGGAAACATTTCCGTGAGACCAGAGAACGACATGCGCGCCGAAATCGAACGGTTGGTAGAAGAGATCAAGCAGTCTGTCGGGCTGCTGAGGAGGCATCTTTGACGTCGAGAAATCGACGGCGCGCCTCGCTGAGCTGAACAAGCTCGCAGAAGATCCCAACCTCTGGAACGATCCCCAGAAAGCCCAGAAGCTGATGCAGGAGCGCACCTCGCTCGAGGATTCGCTCTCCGGCATCGGCAAGGTCGAGCAGGAGCTCGAAGACGACATCGGCATGATCGAGCTCGGCGAGGCCGAGGGCGATACGGGGGTCGTTGCTGAAGCCGAGGCTGCACTCAAGAACCTGAAGAAGGAAGTGGCGCGGCGCGAGCTCGAGGCGCTGCTGTCGGGCGAAGCCGACCGCTTCGATTCCTATCTGGAAGTCCATGCCGGCGCCGGCGGCACCGAGAGCCAGGACTGGGCGCAGATGCTGCTGCGCATGTACACGCGCTGGGCCGAGACCCACGGGTTCAAGGTCGAGTTCCTCGAAGAGTCCGAGGGCGAAGAGGCCGGCATCAAGTCGGCGACGATCCAGGTCTCCGGCCACAATGCCTATGGCTGGCTGAAGACGGAGGCCGGCGTGCATCGCCTCGTGCGCATCTCGCCGTTCGATTCCAACGCGCGGCGGCACACGTCTTTCTCCAGTGTGCAGGTGTTCCCCGTCATCGACGACAGCATCAAGATCGACATCAAGGAATCCGACGTTCGTACCGACACCATGCGCTCCGGCGGTGCCGGCGGTCAGCACGTCAACAAGACCGAATCCGCGGTGCGTCTGACCCATATCCCGACCGGTGTCGCGGTGGTCTGTCAGGCCGGCCGCTCCCAGCACAAGAACAAGGCGCAGGCCTGGGACATGCTGCGCGCGCGTCTCTATGAAATCGAGCTCAAGAAGCGCGAGGAGAAGGCCGCTGCCGACCAGGCCGCCAAGACCGATATCGGCTGGGGCCACCAGATCCGCTCGTACGTGCTGCAGCCCTACCAGATGGTGAAGGATCTGCGCACGGGCGTGCAGACCTCCGACACGTCGGGCGTGCTCAATGGCGAGCTCGACGACTTCATGGCCGCGACGCTGGCGCAGCGCGCCTTCGGCACCACGACCGGCGACATCGAGGACGTGGACTGATCATGCCCCGTGTCGCCTTCATCGGATTGGGGCGCATGGGTCACGGCATGGCCGGCCGCTATCTCGATGCCGGCTTCACGGTGACGCTGTGGAATCGCAGCAAGGCCAAGGCCGAGGATTTGATCGCGCGTGGCGCGCATTGGGCGACATCACCTGAAGATGCCGCGATCGACGCCGACGCCGTCGTGACCATGGTTGCCGATGACGAAGCCTCGCGCGCGGTCTGGCTGGGGCCGAAGGGCGCGGCCAAGACGGCCAAGGCCGGTACCATCGCGATCGAATGCTCCACAGTCTCCTATGATCATGCCCGCGAGATGGGCCGCGAGCTCAACGCGCGCGGGCTGATCTACATCGACTGCCCCGTGACGGGATTGCCGGATGCGGCAGCGAGCGGAAAGCTGACGCTGCTGGTCGGCGCCAACGCGGCTGACCTCGATCGCGCGCGGCCCTATCTCGAGCCAATCGGCTCGACCATCCGCCATTTCGGACCAGTTGGCGCCGGCACGGTCTACAAGCTGATCAACAATCTGATGGGAGCGATCCAGATCGCAGGCCTGGCCGAGGGCCTTGCGATCGCCGAGCAGGCCGGCCTCGACATGAACCTCGTGCTGGAATCGATCCAGGCAGGCGTCGCCGCAAGCCCGCAGGTTCAGCGTCATTCCAAGCGCATGGTTGCCCGCGATTTTTCCGGTGCAACGTTCACGGCGGCGCTGCGGCACAAGGATGCCGCCTATGCCGTGAAGCTCGCAGAGAGCCTGCTGGCAGCCAAGCCGCTGGTCTCCCGCGCCGCAGTGGAGGCCTACGCGCAAGCGAAGGCCGCGATGCCCGACGACGACGAAGGCAAGATGATCGAGCTGGTGTCGCGGCCGAAGAAGCCGTCCTAGCGCGGACCTCCCAAATCCCCGGAAATCGGGTGGCGACTCCCGACGCGCTGTTCTAGGCCGGAGGTCTGACCGGAATTTGGACGCCATGCTCCCGAACGACAACCGGATCGATGCGCGCGACGGGGCGCTGCTCGCCGTGCTCTCGGTGCTCTGGGGCGGGTCGTTCTTCTTCAACGGCGCGGCGCTGCGGGAATTGCCGCCGCTGACGCTGGTGTTTGCTCGCGTTGCGCTGGGTGCGGTCATTCTCCTGCCGCTGCTTCGCATGCAGGGGATCGGCTTTCCCAAGGACATGAAGAGCTGGACAGCGTTTGCCACGATCGGGCTGTTCAACAACGTCGTCCCGTTCTCGCTGATCGTGATCGGGCAGACTTTCATTCCGAGCGGGCTGGCGTCGGTTTTGAATGCGACCACGCCGCTGTTCACGGTGATGGTGATGGCCGCGGCGGGTGAGGAGGCCTTGCAGATGCGGCGCGTCGCCGGCGTGGCGCTGGGCCTCGCCGGCGTGATCGTTCTGCGGGGGTGGGGCATCGAGACGAGGCCGGGGCAGGGGCTCGGCATCCTGCTCTGCCTGGGCGGCGCCCTCAGCTACGGCTTTGCAGCGCTGGCGGCGCGGCGGCTGTTGAAGGATTCGCCACCGCTTGGGACGGCGACGTTTCAGCTGATGGCGTCGACGGTGATGATGGCGGTGGTCGCCGGCGCAATGGAGCAGCCGTGGCGCCTTCCGATGCCGGGCATAGCGACATGGTTCGCCGTGCTTGGCCTTGCCGGCCTGTCGACGGCGCTCGCCTATATCGTCTTCTTTCAGATCCTGCGGCGCTCGGGCGCAACCAATGTCATGCTGGTGACGCTGTTCATTCCCGTCACCGCCATTCTGCTGGGATGGCTGGTGCTGGGCGAGCCGATCTCGACTCGTGAGATCGCGGGCGCGATCGTCATCGGCAGCGCGCTGCTCGTGATCGACGGGCGCGTTCTGAACCTGCTGCGGCGCGGCGCGTAGGTTCCGGAGTCGCGTTTCACCTCGCGGAAAATCGCGGCGCTTGCCAGCCGCAGGCGAGCTTGCGACACTCTCCGCAAAACAAGACGATAAAACACAGGGGAGAGAACGATGCCGGGTCGTCGCGAAAACCTTGCTGCCCTCGCCATGCTTGCTGCCGGCGTGCTCGTCACGACACCGGCCTCGGCGCAGAAGAAGTACGACCCCGGAGCCACCGATACCGACATCAAGATCGGCAACATCATGCCCTATAGCGGGCCGGCGTCGTCCTATGGCGTGATCGGAAAGACCGAGGCCGCCTTCTTCAACATGATCAACGACCAGGGCGGCATCAACGGGCGCAAGATCAATTTCATCAGCTATGACGACGCCTATTCCCCGCCGAAGGCGATCGAGCAGGCGCGCAAGCTGGTCGAGAGTGACGAAGTCCTCTTGATATTCCAGCCGCTCGGCACGCCCTCGAATTCGGCGATCATGAAATACATGAACGCCAAGAAGGTGCCGCAGCTCTTCGTCGCCTCCGGCGGCACCAAGTTCGGCGACCCCAAGAACTTTCCCTGGACCATGGGATTCCAGCCGAACTATCAGAGCGAGGGCCGGATCTACGCAAAATACATCCGCGACAATTTTCCAAACGGCAAGATCGCGGTGTTCTGGCAGAACGACGATGCTGGCAAGGACCAGTTCAAGGGCTTGAAGGACGGGCTCGGCGACAAGGCCGGCATGATCATCGCCGACAAATCCTACGAGGTCAGCGACCCCTCGATCGACTCGCAGATCGTCGCCCTGCACGATTCCGGCGCCGACATCTTCTTCTCATGGGCTGCGCCGAAAGGTTCGGCGCAGGCGATCCGGAAAGTCGGCGAGCTCGGCTGGAAACCAAAATTCTTCCTGGCCAACACCGCGACCTCGGTCGCCTCGGTGCTCAAACCGGCCGGGCTCGACTATTCCAAGGACATCATCTCGACCGTTTATCTCAAGGACCCGACCGATCCGACCTGGGACAAGGATCCGGCGGTGGTGAAATGGCGCGAATTCATGGACAAATATTACCCTGACGGCGACAAGGCCAATTCCAACAATGTTTACGGCTATGTGCAGGCCGAGGCGATGGCGCAGGTGTTGAAGCAGTGCGGCGACAACCTCACCCGCGAGAACGTCATGAAGCAGGCCGCGAACCTGAAGGACTTTCACACCGACCTGATGCTGCCCGGTGTCATGGTCAACACCTCGCCCGACGACTACTTCCCGATCGAGCAGATGCAGCTGATGCGCTTCAACGGGCAGGCCTGGGAGCTGTTCGGCGACGTCATCACCGGCGAGGTCGGCCACGAGCGCGGCCAGTAGTCAGGACTGGGCCCTGGCTTTCACCTTCAGTGCCATACCGCCGGCCACGCCGACGCCCAGCACATACATCCAGCCCTCGTGGAAATCGAACAGATGCGAGTTCAGCAGTGAGCTCGCGATGTTCTGCACAACGACCACGAGGCCGATCCAGGCCGCAATTCCGTCGCCAGTGAACAGGCGAAAATGTGCGATCCACATCGCGTAGAGCAGAACCACGCCGAGGAGGCCCCACTGGACGGCGACGTTGAGGGTCTGGTTATGCGGATTGCTGACGATTTCGGTATCGAGGGCGTTGTCGCCGACAGCCGCACGTTCGAACTGCCGCTTGATCGATCCCGTGCCGTGTCCCACCAGAGGTGCCTCGGCAAAGGCATGAAGCGACTTGCGCCAATAGGTCAGCCGCTGGGCCGTTGAGGCGCGGTTGATGTCTTCGTGGCCGTGGCGGTATTCGACGGCGATGTCCGTGATGCGCTGGCGCAGATAGGGCGACGCCGTCCAGGCCAGCGCGCTCGCGGCGACCGTGCCCGCGAGCAGCACCAGCGCCGCGCGCCGGCCCAGATGCCTCCACGCGAACAGGGCGAGCAGCACCGCGATGCAGAGCAGCGCCGTGCGGGCGGCGGCGACGAACGCCATGTTGGTGACGAACAGCAGGATCAGCGCCAGACAGGCGGCGGTCGCGGCCGGCTTGCCGCGGCGCCAGTAATTCAGCGCGGGCAGCGCCAGCTCAGACGCACAAAGCGTGAATTCCTGGCTCTGGTCGATGTAGTTCTTGACGGGAACGCCTGATGACGCCGTCGCGGTGAGCTTCCAGGCGGGATCGAGCAGCACGATCCAGGAGTAGACCGCGAGCAGCGCGCAGGAGGCGAGAAAGGCGAGGCCCACCCGGAAGCCGCGTTCCGATCGGCTGAAATGGTAGAGCAGGGGAGGAACGAGCGCGAGCTTTGCGACCGGCTTGATCGCATGCAGCCGGTCGGCCCACGCACCGTCCGACCAAAGCGTGCCGAGAAGCGCGAGCAGCACCAGGGCGAAGGGCAAGGCCAGCGCTGGCTGCACGAGCTTGCGCGCATAGTCGCGCCAGTCGATGGTCGGCGTCACCGCAAGCAGCCAGAGCCCGACGAAGATCGAAGGCGCCGTGGTGGACCATGGCAGCGACGCCGCGATCAGGACGGCCAGCATATCGGCGGCCCGGATCAGCGTGGCCGGGTTGCGCCAGGTCTGCCACCGACTGTGCCCGCCGTGCCGATCGGCAGGACCGGGCCACATCGCGGTTTCGGCGGTCATCTCTATGACGCGAGCTGCTCGGCGACGAGGCTCTCGGCGGCCGCCTGATGCCCGAGGAAGTCGCGGGCCTGGGTCTCGTAGCCGTAACGCTCGGCAAGCTCGTGCCACCGCGCCCGGATCCTGCCGCGGCACTCATCCTGCCGCGTCAGCACGCGGGTGACGGAGGCCGCGATGGAGTCGGTCGAGAACGGGTCGAAATAATCGGCGAGCTCGCCTGCGACCTCGCGGAAGACGGCGATGTCAGAGCACAGCACCGGCGTGTTCGCGGCCAGCGCCTCGATGATCGGCACGCCAAAGCCTTCGGCGAAGCTCGGCATGATCAGCCCGTGCGCCTCCGCGATCAAAACCGCTTTTTCCTGCTCGTCGACATAGCCGGCGAAGCGGACGTTTTGCGGCAGATTGCGCATCCGGCTGATCTGGCCGGCATGGCCGATCACGACGAGATCGGCCTGGGGCACGCCACGGAAGGCACGGATGACGGTAGCGACGTTCTTGCGCGGCTCGTTCGACACAATGACGACGAAGCTCGGCCGCCCCGGACGCCCCGACGGGGCTGGGAGGTGCAGGACATCCGGGGCGTCGAACCGGGTGCGGGGATACACGACCCGCGCCGGTAGGTGCGCAAATTGCGGCAACAGTTCCCTGAACCGCATCATGCTGTAGTTTGAAACGAAGGCGAGCTCGTCGGCCTGCCGCAGGCTGGTGAGGAGCCGCGACAGGAACAGCCGCGTCGCGACGTCGCTGAGCTTGAGGTCGGTGAGCGGCAGCAAATCGTGGACGACGCAGATCACCTTGGCGTTCGGCCTACGCTTGATCGCCACCCGGGTCGGAGTGTCCACGACGATGACGTCGTAGTCGCGGGCGTCGACGCGCGGCGGCGGCAGCAGGAAGAAGGCCGAGGAATCTTGATAGCTGTAGAAGCCGGGCTCGAGCTGGAACTCGTCGAATAGCTCGAGATGGCGCAGGTCCGGCGGGACGTATTCGAGCGCCGCGGTCTTGTTCTCGATCAGCCGCGCATTGAGCCCACGCAGCCCGATTGCGCGCAGGAAGCAGAGGACATAGTCCCACGACACCGACATGGAGGCCCTGTGGCGCAGCCAATCGAGTGTGCGCCGCAGGCCATTGCGCGCCAGCGGCTCACCCATGTTGATCTCGTCGAGGTAGCGGTACAGGACGAGCAATTCGATGTTGCGTGACTGGGCCGAAAACAGCTTCGTGCGCCGCTCGCGCCGGCGGAGCTTGCGATAGCGCCGGCTGGTCTCCACCAGCAGCGTCAGCTCATGGCCTTCGGCCGCGAGCGAGCGCATCAATTCGCGCGTGAAGTGGAAGATGCCGCGCTTGTGGTTGGGCTCGCCCAGCGCTTCGGAGACGACAAGGATGTTCTGTTTCATGCGCGTTTCTCGCAAAGCTCGAAGGTGTGCGTGGCCGGCGGCTCGACCGTCACGGTCGAGGCGATGCGGCCGTGATCGAGATTGATGATGCTGGTGCAGGTGCGGCGCAGCAGCGGCTGGTCGTGCGAGGCGATGATCACGATCGCCGCCTGCGACACGAGGTTCAACAGCCGCTCCTGTGCCTTCTCCGCAAAATGCTCGTCGACGACGCTGAGCCATTCGTCCAGCAGCAGGATGTCGGCCGGAAATGCGGTGGCGGTCGCGAACAGCACCCGCATCAGCATGCCCGAGGAGAACATTCGCAGCGGCAACCGCTGCATGCGCGCCTCGAGCTCGGTGAATGCCCAGATATCGTCGATGACGCTGCGGGTCGGCTTGCGGCCGCTGATACGCAGCAGCAGCGCGATATTGTCCTCCGCCACGAAATCCAGGTTGACGCCGGCGTTGAGGCCGAGCAGGGGCACGACGTTGCCCTGGACCGCGATGCTGCCGCTGCTCGGCGGATAGACGCCGGCGATCAGGCGCAGCAGCGTCGACTTGCCGGAGCCGTTGGGCCCGGCAAGCCCGATGCGGGCGCCGGCTTCGGCCTCGATCGTGACGTTGTCGACGGCGCGGATGATCCGCATCTCGCCCGGCTCGCGGATGATGTGCCCGAGCAGCCGCCGCTTCAGCGAGAAGTCGTAGGCGCCGTAGAGTGGATAGTCGAGACAGATGTTGCGAAGGCTGATCGAGACCATGCGTCAGATCCAGAATGCGGCTTTGCGCAGGTGGACCAGCGTCAGGACGCCCGCAACGATCAGCAGCGCCAGCGCGACGAGGACGTAGACGATGCTGGTGGGATCGATATGTCCGCCCGCGAGCGGCTCGCGCCACACCGCGAACAGATGCGTCAGCGGATTGAGCCGCATCACGGTCGAGCGGTGGTTGATCATGTCCGACGACCAGATGATCGGCGAGGCGAGAAAGGCCAGCATCAAGGTGGATTCGATGATCGGCTTGAGGTCGCGGTAGCGCGTCGCCATGGCGCCGAGGACGAGGCTGAGAGCGAAGGTGCACGCCACGAACAGCAGGAGGCCGGGCAGCGCCGCCAGTGCGTGAGAGAGATCGTGCGGCGACAGGATCAGCCACAGCGCCAGCGGCACGCAGGCGTTATGCAGCGCGAACAGCGCCTGGCGGAACGTGCATTGCAGGAGGAAGATGACCGGCGGCAGCGCCCGGTCGCGGATCAGGCTCGCGGAGTTCTGGAGCGCCGTGGTCGCATCGAGCACCACGCTGTTGAGGAAGGTCCAGGCCGTCATCGACAGTGCCAGCATCGGCAGGCGTGCCAGCATGTTGGCGTTCGACATCTGCCCGATCACCGAGCCCAGCACCGCGACCACGATCGCCATCTGGAGCGACATCCAGAACGGGCCGAGCAGCGAGCGCACGTAGCGGTGGCGCATGTCGGACCAGGCCAGCGCCGCCGCGATCCGGACGGTGTCCAGCCAGCCGGTCGCCTGCGGCGGCTCTGCGATTGCCGATCGCTCCTCGCTCGGGGCGGCGACGGCGTCGCGGTAGACGGCTTCCATGCCCTGCCTGAAGGCCGTGGCCGAATAGCGGGTGAGGGCGCGCGTCCGCGCCGAAAGGCCCATGCAGCGGCGGCGCTCGGGGTCGCGGATCAGGGTGTCGATGGCCTCACCCAGCTTCTCGGCATCGCCGGGCGGCACGGTGATCGCCTCCATGCCGTGGCGGGCGACGCGCGGCACCGCGGTGTCGAGCGCCGTGTTCACGACCGGACGGCCGGCGGCCATGGCCTCGAGCTGGGCGAGGCCGAAGGTCTCTGCATTGGTGACCGACGGCATCACGAAAACGTCGGCGAGGCACATCAGCTTGATGCGTTCGCAATCGTTGACCGAGCCGAGCAGGCGGACACGGTCGCCGAGGCCGAGATCCAGGATCAACTGCTGGAGCCGCGACCGCTCGGCGCCCTCGCCGATGATCCAGACCTCGAAACTGTGCGCGGCAGCGGCGCGGATCAGTACGTCGAAACCCTTGTAGGGCACGAGCCGGCCGCAGGCGAGCACCAGCCGGCCACGATCGTTGACATGGTGCGGCTCGATCTTCGGCCAGTCGTAACCTGAGGTGTCGATGCCGAACGGCACGACGTGGCATTTGTCCTCGAACTCGCGCAGCGACGGCGTGTTGTCGACCAGCACGTGGTCCGAGACGATGATCGCCTTGGCGCGGCGCAGCGTCCGCCGCATCAGGGGTTCGATGAACCAGCGCAGGCCGGCATGGGTGACGATGTCGGCGTGCCAGTGTACCACCAGCGGCCGGTTGCGACCGAACCCGAAGGCGAAGACGAGATCGGCGAGCGGGAAGGGGGCGTGGAGCGCGAGCAGGTCGTGCTCGGCGATCTTGCGCCACAGCCGCCAGGGATAGGTGGGCGCGGCCGGAAGCGACAACAGATTGCCGAACGAGCGGACGCGCTCGACCTGCACGCCGTTGACGACGATGTCGCGCGGAGCTGCCGACCGGGAGCAGACCAGCACGGCTGAGGCGAAGGCGTCCTTCAGGCTCGCGCAGATGTCGCGGATCACCGTGAGCGTGCCGCCGAACAGGTCGGGATAGTAGATCTTGAAGATGTGCAGCACCGACGGACGGCGCGGGGTTTCGCTGGTGTGATGCATGATGGCGTCAGCCTGCGAGAAGGGCTGCGACGAACGGTGCGGCCAGCACCGATAAGAAGATCACGCCGCGCAGCAGCGCCGGCAGCATCGGCTCGATAGCGCCATGTCGCCGGCCGGGAACCGGCACGGCATGCAGCGAACTGGAAATGCGGACCAAGCGGTCAGCCATGGGTGTGAGTCCCTTTACGTCGCGCCCCTCAGTGGCGTCTCGTATATGTGGGAAAATTTACCACGTCAATCGCGAAGTAGAAAAAAGTGGGATTGTGTCCCACGCGGGGCTTCGATACAATTCAGACATGAATGCCAAGCCCGGGTCCAAAGCAGCGGCTCCACAGCCGAATGCCGCCGCGAAGCTGCACGCGCCGCTGGCGCGGCTGCTGCGCCCGCTCGTGCGGCTCTGCATTCGCAGCGGCATGACGTTTCCGGCGCTGGCGCAATTGCTCCGCGAGCTGTTCGTCAACGTCGCCGAGCACGATTTCGCCCTGGAGGAGAAAGAGCAGACCGACAGCCGTGTCAGCCTGCTCACCGGAATCCACCGCAAAGAGGTGGCGCGGCTGCGCGGCGCCGGCGCGCCCGTGCACGAGGCACCGGCCGCATTGTCGCTTACGAGCGCGGTGATCGCGCGCTGGATCGCCGCACCCGAATTCACCGATGCGAAGGGCGAGCCGCTGGCGCTGCCGCGCACGGCCGAGGGCGACGCGCCGTCGTTCGAGCAGCTGGTCGCTTCCGTCACCAAGGACGTACGGCCGCGCGCGGTGCTGGACGAATGGATCGACCGCAAGCTGGTCACCATCAACGCCGCTGACGAGATCGAGCTGGTCGAGGCAGCTTTCGTTCCGAGCGGCGAGGACGACAGCAAATGGCACTATCTCGGCCGCAATCTGCACGACCATATCGCCGCGGCCGCGCAGAACGTCTCGGGCGCAGCGCCGCGCTTCCTCGAACGCGCGGTGCACTACAACAACATCTCGCCGAAGCTGGCGCGGCGCCTCGAGGCACGCTCGCGCGAGCTTGCGATGGACGCGCTGAAGACCGCCAACCGCGAAGCCAACCGCGCGCTCGCCAAGGACAAGGGCGGTGACGCCCGCTGGAATTTCGGCATCTACATCTACAGCGAAGATGCGGATGAGCAGGCAGAGGCCAAGGAAAGTGGCAAGGAAGGTGGCAAGCAAGGTGGCTCGTCATGAGGCGGCCGCCGCTGATCTCCCGCCGCCTGCTGCTGACAGGGTTTTGGCTCGCCGGCACGGCGTTGGCCCATGCGCAGACCAGGCGCGGCACCGATCAGGGCATCGGCGGCACCGGACTCACGCGCGGTGACGACCACGGCATCGGCGGCACCGGCATCGTCGGCGTGATCCAGCGGTTCGGCAGCATCTACGTCAACGGCGAGCGCATCGCTTACGCGAGCGACGTGCCGGTCCGGATCGACGGCGAGGCGGCAAGCCCCAAGGCTCTGCGCATCGGCCAGCTCGCGCGCGTGGTCGCGACCCGTCAGGCCGACGGCACGCTCGTCACGCGCAACATCACGATTGCGAGCGAGGTCTCCGGTCCGGTGGAAGCCGTGAAAGGCAACGAGCTGACGGTGCTCGGTCAGAAGATCGTCGCAAGCGACAAGGAGCGCAAGCTTCGCGCGGGCATGCAGGTGGCCGTCTACGGCCTGCGCCGAACCGACGGCGTGATCGTCGCAAGCCTGGTCGAGCCGCGGCGCGATGCGGCGGCGCGCGTTACCGGTCTCGTCGAGCGCGGGCCCGACGGTCTGCGTATTGGCGGGCTGAAGCTGAACAACGTCGATCCGCTGCTGGTCGGCCAGCGCGTCCAGATCGAGGGCGGCGCGAGCGAGGGCGCGATGCAGGCCGCGCGCACCCGGATCGACGATTTCTCGGATCTCGTCGGCGCAAGCCGTCTTTCGATCGAGGCTTATGTGCAGCGCGCGGGATCGAACCTGCAGCTTGGCTCCGGGCTCATCGCCCATGACGGCTCGCGCTTCGGCCCGGCGGCCGGCGAAGCCCGCATGGTGGTCAACGGCGCGTTCGATCGCTCGCGCGGGCTCCAGGTGGATTCGTCTCAGGCGATCGGCCAGGGGCCGGGAGCACCTCCGTCCGGCGGCGGCAATCCCAATCGGCCGTCCGGCGGTTCGATCCTGCATCCCAATCGCGGCGCGCCGACTCCGGGCGGTGGTCAGCCCGGGACTCCGACGCCGGGAGCGAGCCCCGGTTCAACACCCGGCGCGGCGCCATCAGGACCGACCGGCCCGTCAGGCCCCGGCGGTCTGGGTGCGCCCGGTGGGCCCATGGGTCCCGGTAGCGGAATGGGGGGCGGCGGCTTCGGTGGTCCCGGAGGCGGGATGGGCGGAGGCCGGCGCTAAGTGCCGCTTGAGCCGAAAGGGAGCAGCGCGAGTCTGGTCTAGCCCGCGCTCAGGCGCACACCGGCGCGCAGGAATTTCTGCGGATCGACAGCTTCGCCGTCGATGCGGGTTTCATAATGCAGATGCGGACCGGTCGAACGTCCCGTCGAGCCGACGAGTCCAATCACCTGGCCGATCTTCACGACCTCGCCGACCCTGACGTTGATCTCGGAGAGGTGGCCGTAGCGGGTCGAAAGTCCATTGCCGTGATCGACCTCGATCATGCGGCCGTAGCCGCCGGACCAGCCGGCGGAGACCACCTTGCCATAGGCGGTGACGCGGACGGGATCGCCGCTCGCGGCGCGGAAGTCGAGCCCGGTATGCATCGCGGGCCGGCCCAGGAACGGATCGCTGCGTATGCCGAAACCGGAGGTGAATTCGACCTCGCCGATCACAGGCTTGCGGTAGGGCACCAGCGCCAGCGTGCGGTTGAGACGGTCCATCTCGGCGCGGGTGGTGTTGATGCGATAGAGCTGCTTCTCGAAGGCCCCGGCATTGGCCGTCAGCTTGACGGGGACGAAAGGCCCGCCCATCGCGGCGCGCGGCACGGCGGCCTCGAGATTGGCGAGGTTCAGGCCGAGATCGCTGACCACGCCGCGCATCCGGCGCATGCGCGAATCCATGCCTTCCTCGACGGCGCTGAGCGCCGCCATCTGGCGCCGCTCGACCTGGTCGAGCGAGGTCGAAAGACGGACCAGGACGTTGTCGAATCCCTGGTTTCTGGCGAATTGATTGGTCGGCGGGGCGATGACGGTCGGGGCGCGCGATTCGAGCCGGGCTTCACGATCCGGCGGCGCCACGAAGATCACGGTATCGCTGATCGGCGAGGGCTTTGGCGTACCCTGCGTCGCGCCCTGGTTCGCATCGCCGCGCTGTGGAGCCGAACGGGGGATCGATCCGGTCACATCGGGCATGGCCCCGAGCGCCGTGGCCCGGGACTCCAGCGCCGTCTGGCGCTTCATGATCTGGTCGAGCTTCTGGTCGAACTGCTCCTGGTCGAGCAGCTGCCGGCTGGTGGTACGGTCGACCTTGGCGCGCAGCTCGGCGATGCGGTCCTCATAGGCGTATTGCATCTCGGCCTGGCGAGCGATCAGCCGGGTGAGGACGTCGTCTCGGAAGGCGAAATAGGTGGCGGTGGCGGCCGACCAAAGCCCGAGCAACACGACGGTGCCGACCACGATCCAGAACACCACCGGCCCCAGGCGAACCTGCTTGCCGTGATGCACGATGGTGTAGGCGTCGTCGGTGTCGGGAAGGGGAAGCGCGGTTGCCACCGCGGCGGCAGGGCGCCGATGGAAAGCACGTCCGTGGTCGTGGGGGTGATGTTGGGGGTACTGCGAGAATTGGGCAGAACTTTTCGACATCGGCACTCCCGCGCCGGTCGGATGAGTCCGTACGGCCTAAATTGCCGCAGCAATCTGGGCCGGTCATGGTTAATTTTCCGGAAACGGAACCTCCCGAATTTAAAGAATTGGTTAAAGGCGTCTTGCCGCTTCCAGCACCTCGTCGGCGTGGCCGTCGACCCGGACATTGCGCCAGACCTTGGCGACCCTGCCGTCGGCGCCAAGCAGTATCGTGGTGCGAAGAATTCCGAGGAAGCGCTTGCCGTACATGGATTTTTCGCCCCAGGCCCCGTAGGCCTCCAGCATCTCGTGTGTCTCATCCGAGATCAGGGGGACGCCGAGGCTGTGCTTGTCGCGGAACTTCTCCTGGGCCTTCAACGGATCGGCGGAGATGCCGAGCACGGCCGTACCGGCAGCAGTGAATGCGTCGGCCAGCCGGGTGAAGTCGATGGCCTCCCTGGTGCAGCCGGGCGTGTCGGCGCGGGGATAGAAGAACAGGACGAGCTTCTGGCCGGCATAGTCCGACAGCGCAACGACACGGCCGCCGTCGCGGAGCAGGCGGAAGGCGGGCGCCTTCTGACCCTCGGCCAGACCAGCCTTCGCCGCCGGTCCGGGCGCGGCGGCCGATTTGGAAGAAATTAACTGTTTCGATGCGGCCCCATGCGATGCTGTCTTTGCTATGGTCCCGGTTGATTTGCTCACCGGTGTCCGCTGTGTTTTGGCGGACTTTGTTTGAGTCGCTGCCCGCGTTTTCAGGGGCTTCTTTTTAGCCGTCGGACTGCCGGAGGGCGTTTTGGACGATTTCTTTCGGGATTTCTTGGACATACGCCTTCCTTTCGTCGCTTTCGACGGGTCAATCGAAGCGGTATTGCAGCCCTCGTCCGGTGTGCCGGAATCGTGCCCTTGGCTGGGCGAGTCTGACGACGCCGGAGTATGGTTACAAGGAATTCCACGCACCACCCCACTGCTCGTTGAACGCGCTCCCGGGGCGAAATGACGAACAGCAGGAACAGTCGAGGTATGGCGGCAATGCCGGCGCGGGGTGCTTCGCTTCCCGCGGACGGCTGCGGTCCCGGCGGCGCTCAATCCTACGACGGGCGCCTGTATCGAGAGGCAATGGCAAGGAATACGTCGCCCCAGGATTACAATCGGGATTTGAATCGGCGCGGCGGCCAACCAGAGCCGCAGGATTGGGACGACGCCGATTGGGACCCGGATCAGGAAGCGGCGGCGGGCCATCGGGCGCGCCGGCTGTTGTCGCGTTCCAGTTCGGGCTTCCATCGCATCGGTGACGGGTTTGGGACGTTGCGCCGCTGGCTGGGCGGCGGCCGCTGGCTGAAGCGCCTCGCCGTGGTCGTCGGGGCTCTGATCGTCATCTTCGTCGGCTGTTTCGGTGCGCTGTGGTGGCGGCTCGGCGCCGGCCCAATCAATCTCGACATCGCGACCCCTTGGCTGGCCGCGGCGATCGAGGACAATATCGGCCACGGCAACACGGTCGAGGTCGGCGGCACCCAGATCGAGCGGGCCGGGCGAATCCGCATCGCCGTACGCATCCGCGACATCGTCGTGCGCGACCACGATCGTGCCATCGTCGCCAGCGCGCCGAAGGCTGAAGTGAAATTGTCCGGCGCGGGCCTGCTGATGGGGCATCTGCGCGCGGAAAGCCTCAACCTCGTCGATGCCGAGCTCGCGATCCGCATCGCGCCCGACGGCACCGTCACGGTGTCGGCCGGCGACACCGCAAAACCGCTCGCAACCGGCGTCGCCTCCAAGAAGGATGCGGGCCTGCCGCCGACATTCCCCCGCAACGGCGTCTCGCCGCCGCCATCCGCCACCGCGCCCGCGGGCCAAGACCCATCGCAAGCCGCATCGCAGGCCGCGCCGCAAGCGACCCCCCAGAGCGGAATCCTTCAGGGCCTCGACTGGCTCGACAGCTTGAGCATGACCGGACTCGACGGCCAGAACCTCAACGAGATCGGTCTGAAGAACGGTAACCTGATCGTCGACGATCAGCAGCGCGGCAGCAAATGGACGTTTGAGAACATCACGCTCAGCCTGCGCCGGCCGAGTCGCGGCGGCGTCGCTCTGAGCCTCGGTGAGGAGGGCGCGCATCCGTGGTCGCTGCGTGCCACGATCGGCCCCGCCGAGAATGGCGTGCGTTCGGTCGACATCCGCGCCGACAAGGTCTCGACCGCCAACATCCTGCTGGCGCTGCGGGTGAAGGATCTCACCTACACCGCCGACCTGCCGCTGACCGGCGAGCTCAAGGGCGAACTCGGCCGCGACGGCGTGCCGACCTTCTTCCGCGGCAAGATCGCGATCGGTGCCGGCAACATCATCGACACAGATACGCCGGACTATCCGATGGCGATCGACTCGGCCGAGATCAACATCGAGTGGGATTCGAACCGGCGGGTGCTGGTCGCACCGTTCAAGATCCTGTCGGGTGCGAACCGCCTGACGCTGCTGGCCCATCTCGAGCCTCCCAACGGCACCACCAACGACTGGCAGCTCGGATTCAGCGGCGGCTCGATCCTGCTCGGCGGCATCGACAACGAGCCGCCGCTGGTCTTCAACCGCATCGCGATCGGCTTCCGCTTCGACACCGACCACAAGCGGCTGTTGTTGACGCAGGCCGATATCTCCAACGGGGAGATAGGCGTCGCCGGCACCGGCGCCATCGACTATTCGGGCGAGCCGCGGTTGACGCTGGGTTTTGCGGGAACGCCAATGTCGGCCTCCGCACTCAAGCGGATGTGGCCGACGCTCGTCGTTCCCGAGTTGCGGGAATGGGTGATCGAGCGGATCGAGCGCGGGACACTCCAGCGCATCGAGATCGGCGTCAATTCGCCGACGAGGAATCTTCCGCGCAAGGGCCCGCCCATTCCAGACGACGGCCTGTCGGTCAACATCGTGGCGAGCGGCGTCGCGGTTCGCCCCGTGGATGGCATGCCTGTCGTGCACGACGCCGATTTGAAGGCGCACGTGACCGGACGCACGGCGACCGTGAATATCGGGCAGGGCATCGCCGATACGCCTGCCGGCCGCAAGGTCACGATCTCCGACTTCGTCTTCGAGGTGCCTGACATGGCGCCCAAGCCGTCGCCGTCGCGGACCAGATTCCGTGTCGATGGCCCGGTGCCGGCCGCGGCCGAAATGCTTTCCAACGATCGGTTGAGCGATTTGTCGTCGACCGTCGTCGATCCCAACACCAGCAAGGGGACGTTCACGGCGAACATCCAGCTCGGCCTCCCGGTCAAGGGCGAACTGACCAAGGCCGACACGACCTATGCCGTCACCGCCGATCTCAACGGCTTTGCCGCCGACAAGCTGGTGATGAACCAGAAGCTGGAGGCCAACAACCTCAAGATCGTCGCGAGCAACCAGGGCTATCAGGTCAAGGGCGACGTCAAGATCAACGGGCAGGCGGCCTCGCTCGACTACCGCAAGCCGGCCGAGGGCGATGCGGACGTCAAATTGACGACCACGCTGGACGATGCCAGCCGCGCGCGCCTGGGATTCGATCTCAGCCCCGCCGTCAGCGGATCGCTGCCGATCAAGCTGTCGGGCAAGATCGCCGGCGGGCCCGAGCAGACGACGAAGCTTGGCGTCGAAGCCGACCTGACCTCGGTCAAGCTCGACAACATCCTGCCCGGCTGGGTCAAGCTGCCGGGCAAGTCGGCCAAGGCCAGCTTCAAGGTGGTGCCGACGGCGCAATCGACGCGTCTGGAGGACATCGTCATCGAAGGCGGCGGTGCCTCGATCAAGGGCTCGCTGGAGGTCGATCCGAACGGCGACCTCATGAACGCGAATTTCCCGACCTATGCGCCGTCCGACGGCGACAAGGCGTCGCTGAGGGTGGAGCGCGGCCAGGACGGCGTGGTCAAGGGCACGATGCGTGGCGACGTGTTCGACGGCCGCGGCTTCCTGAAGTCGGCGATCTCGGGCAATGCCAAGGACGATGCCAAGAACAAGATGAAGAACGTCGATTTCGACATCGACCTGAAGCTCGGCGCCGTCATGGGCTTCAACGGCGAGGCGATGCGCAGCGTCGATGCCAAGATGTCGAAGCGGAACGGCGCCATCAAGGCCTTCACCCTCAGCGGCAAGATCGGCAACGATACGCCGGTTGCGGCTGACTTGCGCGGAGGTCGCGCGCAGGGCAGCCGCGAGGTGATCTATCTCCAGACCAACAACGCCGGTGCGCTGCTGCGCTTCACCGACACCTACACCAAGGCCTCCGGTGGCCAGCTGGTGGTGGCGATGGAGCCGCCGTCGTCCGAGCCCAACGCCTCGCGCGAGGGTCTCATCAACGTGCGCGACTTCACGGTCAAGGGCGAGGCGCAGCTCGAACGCGTTGCCGCCGGCGCGCCGAACGGCACCGGCAACGGCGTCTCCTTCAGCGCGCTGCGCGCCGAGTTCACCCGGCAGAACGGCTCGCTGACGATCCGCGATGGCGTCGTCAAGGGCCCGATGATCGGCGCCACCATCGAGGGCTCGATCGACTATCCCGGCAACCAGGTGTGCATGAGCGGCACCTTCGTGCCGATGTATGGCGTCAACAACATCTTCGGCCAGATCCCGCTGTTCGGCATCTTCCTCGGCGGTGGCAACAATGAAGGCTTGATCGGCGTGACCTATGAGGTCGTCGGCACGCCGGCCGCGCCCGTGATGCGCGTCAATCCGATCTCGGCGATGGCGCCCGGCCTGTTCCGCAAGATCTTCGAATTCAACACCGGCAAGCAAAATTCGCCGTTCGAGGAATTCCCGTCGCAGTCGAGCGATGGCTCGACCGGCTCGACACGCCAGCTATCGAGCGGCTGCAGTCTCACGCGGCGATAGCGGCAAACCGGCTTTCATTTGCGTCCGCCGTAGCGGAATCGAGCGTAACCTCCGAGACGCGAATGCCCGGGGCGAGCCCCGGGCATGACGACGATAATTCAGGAGAGTTTTGTGCGGCCTACGCCGCGCGCACGCCGGCGAGGAACGTGCCGACTTCACCCGAGAGCTGCTCGGCTTGCTTGGAGAGGTTCGAGGCTGCGGCGAGCACCATGCCCGCGGCATTGCCGGTCTCGTTCGCCGCGGTGCTGACGCCGCCGATATTGGTCGTGACTTCCCTGGTCGCTTCCGCGGTCTGCGAGACGCTGCGGGCAATCTCTGCGGTGGCGGCGCCTTGCTCCTCGATGGCCGCGCCGATCGAGGTCGCGATCCGGCTGACTTCCTCGATGGTGGCGGTGATGCCGCCGATGGCGTCCACGGCCTCCTTGGTCGCGCCCTGGATCTGGGCGATCTTGTCGCCGATCTCGCGGGTCGCTTCGGCGGTCTGGCTCGCGAGCGACTTCACCTCGGAGGCGACGACGGCGAAGCCGCGGCCGGCCTCACCGGCACGCGCGGCCTCGATGGTGGCGTTGAGTGCGAGCAGATTGGTCTGCGCCGCGATGCTGGAGATCAGTTCGGCGACGTGCTCGATCTGCTGGGCGCCGTCGGAGAGCGCGCGCACGATGCTGTCGGTGCGCCGTGCACTGTCCACCGCGCGCCCCGTGACTTCCGCGGATTGGGCGACCTGGCGGCTGATTTCGGTGATGGAGGAGGAGAGCTCTTCGGCGGCGGCCGCGACCGTCTGGACGCGCTGGCTGGCTTCGGTGGCGGCGGAGCCGACCACGGCGGCGCGGCGGTTGGTGCCCTCGGCGGTCGACGACATCGACTTGGCGGTGGTCTCGAGCTCGCCGGAGCCGGAGGCCATCAGGCCGACGAGCTGGCCGACGGAAGCATCAAAGCGGTCGGCGAGCGAGATCAGCGCGTCACGCTTCTCCTGCTCGTTGCGTGTCTTGGTCGCGACCTGCTCGGCCTCCAGGTTACGCGCCGTCAAAGCGGTCTGCCTGAGCACTTCCAGCGTCTCGGCCATGCGGCCGATCTCGTCGCCGCGGCCGGTCTCCTCGACCGGCTTGTCGATGGCACCGTCGGCGATCTCCTGCATGCGGGTCTTCTGGCGGTCGAGCGCGCCGAGCACGTCGCGGGCGATCAGCCAGGACAGCGTCGCCATCAGCAGCACCAGCCCGAGACCGACCGCGGCGAGCTCCAGCGTCAAGGCGCGCACGTCGGCATCGATGTCGTCGACATAGAGGCCGTAGCTGATCGTCGCGTTCCAGGGCGCGAATTGGCGGGCGAACACGGTTTTGCGTACGGGCTCGGTCTGGCCCGGGCGGGGATAGAGGTACGAGGCCACGCCGCCGCCATTTTGGCTGCCGGCCTTGATGATCGCGTCGGCGATCAGGACGCCATTGGAATCGGTCGCGCCGGTGATCCTGCCTTCGAGCTGCTGGTTGGCGCCGTTGATGAGGATCGAAGTGTCGGCGTTGTAGACGACGGGATAGCCCTGGCCGCCGTTGAAGCTCATGCGCCGTCCGCGGATGTGGAACTGGGCCTTGGCATCGGCCTGCGTCAGCTTGCCGGCGGTAACGTCGTCCTGGACCGATTGGGCGAGGGTGTAGAGCAGATCGACCGCGGTCTTCATCTGCTGGACCCGGTCCTCCATCATGCGGCTCTTGCTGAGGAAGGCCGATACCGCGATGATGGCCGTGACTGTGAGAGCCGCAAGACAGACCATGCTGGCAAGCTTGGTGCGGATCTTCAGATGGCTCAGCAGCTTCATCACAGCCCCTACGGAATGGTTGTTATTGTCAACATCACTAGCATGAAGTTCTTACCAATCATGAACCTAGCCATGCGCCGGCCGGCCGCGCGCATGACCGTTCGCAGCCTTATGCGCAAGCGTGCAGGCAAACGGACATGTGCGGGCGCATCTTTGCGCGCATGCTGGAGAAGATCGATCTCAGGCTTTGGTGGTCGTCGAGCCCTGCCGGAGCGGCCATGAACCGATTCGTTCACCGCCTCATCATGTCCGTGCTGCTCGCAGCGGCCCTGGTTCTCATCTGGAACGTGCTGGGCTCGCGGTAGATGACACCGGCAAGTTGGCCGATGCCATCTGCTACTCGTGCGTCAATTGCGCGCGCGTCAGCGCCGCGCGAATGCGCCGCTAGTCCTTGCCCATCGCCGCATCGGCGCTGACCGAGCCGCCACCGGCAGCCGAGAGGTAGAGGCAGGCGAAGCAGAACAGGATCGGCGCGGTGCCGCCATTGAGCAGCGGCAGGAACACCGGCGTCTCGCCCTTCAACATGTGGCCCATGAAATAGGCGAAGGCCATCTCACCCGAGAGGATGAACGCCGCGAGGCGGGTGAACAGGCCGAGCATCAGGAGCGCGCCGAGCACCAGCTCGAGCGCACCGGCCGCATAGATGATCGGCGGAATGTTCGCGAAGTACGGCAGCACCGGAAACTTGAACAGTTTCGCGACGCCGTACTGGAACAGCAGCAGCCCGGTCATGAAGCGAAACAGGCTCAAGAGAACCGGTTGAAAGCGAGTGAGATAGGGAAAGTTCATTGGTTCGTGCTCTCCATCCAATGCCGCGACTTGGACCGCATTCAGTTTCACCCTGCAAGCCGCCCAAGCTCAATTCGCGCTGACATTTTTGTCATGTCGGACAAAACACCGCAGACAGGACTTTCAGCCGCGCGCGATCCGCATTTTTTGCGGCTGTTCGCGTCACGCCCCTCCGTAATTTCCCGGTGACGCGCATGCGCTCAGGTTACCTGCGGGAGACCTAGCGTCGCAAAGCGGGCACGATCAGGAACGGGATCATTCCGAGGATCACGCTCACCAATGCGAAGATAAGCAGCGCATTGTAGCCGTGAGTCGCGTCGTGGATCAGACCGCCGCTCCATGAGCCGAACGCCGAGCCGAGACCGCTGCCGATCGAGATGGTGCCGTAGATGGTGCCGACGCGCTTGCCCCGAAAAATCTTCATCGCGGTTGCCGTGATCAGCGGGCCGCGCGAGCCCATCATGCTGCCGAAGCAGACCACGAAGCCGGTCAGCAGGATGATGTTCGCGGAGTATTGCAGCAGCCACAGCAGGAAGATCCCGATGATCGAGATCGCGTAGCTCAGCAGCACCGAGGGCCTGCGCCCGATCAGCCCGTCGAGCGCGGAGACGCCCAACATGCCGAACACCAGCACCACCCCGGAAAAGCCCCAGGCGGTCGCGGCCTGGAGCGGCGGAAAGCCCGCATCGATCAGATAGGCCACGATCTGCGCGGCGATCGCATACATGCCGACCGCCGTAAAAAAGAACGTCGAGAACAACGCCCAGAAGGCGTGATGGCGCATCGCGCTCGGAAGCGTCCAGCCATCGTCGACGAAATCGGGATCGGTCCTCTTGGCGATATGCGGCGAGCCGGAGGCGAACAATCGCCATGGCAGCAGCATGAGCGGCACCAGCAGGCCCAATGCGGCGAAGCCGAACAGCTGGTAGGTTTCACGCCAGCCGAGATGGTCGATCAGGAGCTGCGAGGCCGGCAGCAGCGCCAGCACGCCGCCGCCCATCGCCGAATAGACCACCGCCATCGCAGTCGGCAGCCGCGGCCCGAACCAGCGACCGAGCAGGATCGAGTTCGGCACGTTGCCGATGAAGGCGACACCGATGCCGACGCAGAATCCGATTGAGAGCTGGAATTGCCAGAGCGACTGTGCGTGCGCCGCAATGAGGAAGGCCGAGCCGAGCAGGAACAGTCCGGTTGCGTAGACGATGCGCGGTCCGGAATGGTCGAACAGGCGCCCGACCAGCGGTGCGGTCAGTCCGCTGACGAGCCAGGTCAGCGAATAGATCGAGACGACCTGCGCACGGTCCCAGCCAAAATTTTCGGAGATCGGCTTGAGGAAAACCGTGAAGCTTTCGCTGAGGCCTCGGCCGAGCACGGCGAGCGTGAAGCACAACGCGAGCACCACGAGCGCGGTTCGCACGACGCCCTGCGATGTCGCCGTTGCGCGATCCTTGGTCGCTTGCTTGGACTGTTCCCTGGGCGTGTTCTGGTCCATTGCCGATCAGGGAGCGCGCTTCGGCGCACCCTGACAAGCAGCGAAAAGCTCATACGCCTATGCAGGCCTGATGAGGATGTGCTTCTTCTTGCCGAACGACAGCTTGATGACACCCTCTGGCGTCAGATTGGTGCCGGACAGCGCCATCTTCTCGTCGGTGACCGGCTCGTCGTTGACGCGCAGGCCGCCGCCCTTGATCTGGCGCCGTGCCTCTCCATTGGAGGCGACGAGGCCCGCCTTGACGAAGGCGTTGAGCACGCCGAGGCCGGCGTCGAGTTCGCCGCGCGGAATTTCCACCGTCGGCAGGCTTTCAGCCAGGGCGCCTTCCTCGAAGGTGCGGCGCGCGGTCTCGGCAGCCTCATTGGCGGCATCGCGGCCGTGCAGAAGCGCGGTCGCCTCGGTCGCGAGCACCTTCTTGGCTTCGTTGATCTCGGAGCCGCCGAGCGCCTCAAGCTTCCTGATCTCGCTCATCGGCAGCGTCGTGAACAGTTTCAGGAACTTGCCGACGTCGGCATCCTCGGTGTTGCGCCAATACTGCCAGAAATCGTACGGCGAGAACTGGTCGGCATTGAGCCAGACGGCGCCCTGCGCGGTCTTGCCCATCTTGGCGCCCGACGCCGTCGTCAGCAGCGGCGTCGTCAGCGCGAACAGCTGATGGGTGCCCATGCGGCGGCCGAGATCGACGCCCATGATGATGTTGCCCCACTGGTCCGAGCCGCCCATCTGCAAGCTGCAGCCGGTGCGCCTGGCGAGCTCGACGAAGTCGTAGGCCTGGCAGACCATGTAGTTGAACTCGATGAAGCTCATCTCGTGCTCGCGCTCGAGGCGCAGCCGCACGGAATCCATGGTCAGCATGCGGTTGACCGAGAAGTGCCGGCCGACGTCGCGCAGCATCTCGATCCAGTTGAGCTTGGTCAGCCACTCCGCGTTGTCGAGCATGATGGCGTCGCTCTTGGCCTCGCCATAGCGCAGCACTTTTGCGAACACGCCGCGGATCGAGGCCTTGTTCGCCTCGATCTCGGCGACGGTGCGGATCGCACGCGTCTCGTCCTTGCCGGAGGGATCGCCGACCATGGTGGTGCCGCCGCCCATCAGCGTGATCGGCTTGTTGCCGGACTCCTGGAGCCAGTGCAGCATCATCATGGTAAGGTAGTTGCCGATGTGCAGCGAGCGGGCGGTGCAATCGTAGCCGACATAGGCGGTCGCATCGCCCTTGGCGGCGAGCGCGTCCAGCCCCTCGAAATCGGAGCACTGGTGGATGAATCCACGTTCCTGCAGGGTATTGAGGAAATCCGATTTAAATGCAGTCATCTGTCGGCGTGCCTGACAATTCTTGGTTTACTGTTTTGGGAGCAATTTAAGGGTCTTGCTCGGGAACTCGATTGCTTCCCGCCATTTGGCGCTGTGGGATTATAAGATGTGCCCCTCTGGCACAAGATCGGCATGCCGGAGTGGGGTCTTGAGGACGCTGGTCCATGATGTTGACGGCACTCGGTTTGATGAGCGGCACCTCGCTGGACGGGGTGGACGTTGCGCTGATCGAAACCGATGGAAAGCAGGTGAAAGCCTTCGGACCATCCGGGTACCGGGCCTACAGCCCGGCCGAGCGCAACCTGCTGCGCCAGGCCCTGACCGAAGCCGTGCATCTGCTGCAACGTGACGCCCGGCCGGGGATTCTGGCCGAGGCCGAGCGTGCGGTGACGCTGGCGCACGCCGAGGCGGTGGCCGCCTTCGTCGCCCATCACCGCATGAGGCCTGAGGACATCGACATCGTCGGTTTCCACGGCCAGACCGTGCTGCACCGCCCCGAGAAGCGGCTGACGGTGCAGATCGGTGATGCGCCGGCGCTCGCCAGGGCGATCCATATCCCCGTGATGCATGATTTCCGCGCCGCCGATGTCGAGGCCGGCGGGCAGGGCGCGCCCCTCGTGCCGGTCTACCACCGGGCGCTCGTCCAGTCGCTGGAGCGCGAGGGGCCGATCGTCGTGGTCAATATCGGTGGCGTCTCTAACATCACCTATATCGACGGCAACGACACGTTGATCGCCTGCGACACCGGGCCCGGCAACGCGCTGCTCGACGATTTCATGTACCGCACCATGAACCAGGCGTTCGACACGGAGGGAAAATTCGCAGCCCTCGGCAAGGTCGACGAGGCCTGGATCGCGCGGGCGCTGGAACTGCCGTTCTTCGCAAGCCCACCGCCGAAATCGCTCGACCGCAACGATTTTGCCGCGCTGAAGCTCGGCGATGTCCAGCCGGCCGACGGCGCCGCGACGCTGACCGCCTTTACCGCGGCGGCCATCGCCCGCATCATCCCCCTATTGCCGCGGCGGCCACGGAGCTGGATCGTCTGTGGCGGCGGGGCGCGCAACCTCACCATGCTGCGCATGCTGCGCGAGCGGGTGGGATCGGCCACCGTCGAGGCCGCCGAGGCGCTCGGCTGGGCCTCCGACGCCATCGAGGCGCAGGCCTTCGGCTTCCTCGCCGCGCGCGGCCTGAAGGGCCTGCCGCTCTCCTATCCGGCTACCACGGGCGTGCCGATGCCGATGACGGGCGGGGTGATCGTGCGGCCCTGACCTCACTGTCAGTTGATGCAGGTGCATGGATCTTGACGGTGCATGCAAGTGCATCTATAGTGCATGCAGTTGCATTAAAGCGCCGGGATTGGCCATGACCACTTCGCTCAAACTGATCAGCCACAAGCTTTGCCCTTACGTGCAACGCGCGGTCATCGCGCTCGAGGAGAAGGGCGTGCCGTTCGAGCGGGTCGACATCGATCTCGCCAACAAGCCCGACTGGTTCCTGAAACTCTCGCCGCTCGGCAAGGTGCCGGTGCTGGTGGTGACGACCGACAAGGGTGAGGTCGCTCTGTTCGAAAGCAACGTGATCTGCGAGTACATCGAGGAGACGCAAGGCGGCACAAGACTGCATCCGCTGGATGCGCTGAAGCGGGCCGAGCATCGTGCCTGGATGGAATTCGGCTCGGCGATCCTGGGCGATCTCTGGGGCCTGGAGACGACGACGGATCCGGCGACGTTCGAGAGCAAGCGTCAGGCGCTTGTCGCGAAATTCGCGCGTGTGGAAGCCGCGCTCGGCGCAGGGCCCTATTTCGCAGGCGAGGCGTTCAGCCTGGTCGACGCGGTGTTCGCGCCGATCTTTCGTTATTTCGATCTGTTCGACAAACTGACCGAGCACGGCATCTTCAGGGATCTGCCGAAGGTCCGCGCATGGCGCGTCGAGCTGGCGAAGCGTCCGAGCGTGCGCGCTGCGGCCGGCGCGGACTATCCACAATTGCTGCGCGCCTTCCTCGTGCGGCACGACGCGCATCTCCTCAAGCTTGCGGCTTGAGCGCAGGCGCGCCGTCATGGACCTAGCGGCGCTCAGGTGCAGCCGTCGGCAAGCAGCAGCTTACTCGTCGTCGTGGCGTGGCGCAGCTTGAACAGATCTTGAGCGTCGGGATCGTTCAGGAAGGCTTGCGCCTTCTCGCGTCCCGGGAATTCGATGATGACGAGGCGCTCGGGCGCCCAATCGCCTTCGATCGTGGTCGGCTGCACGCCGCTAACGATGTACCGCCCGGAATGCCTGGCGATGAAGGCGGGAATTTCAGCGATGTATGGCTTGAAGCCGGCGAAATCGTTCACCGACAGGTCGAGCACCAGATAGGCCTTCATGGCTTGATCCCCGTCATTGACGGTTCGCAGCCATGCCACGAACCCGTCAACGCGGGAAGGTCTCAGCGCACGTTGGCGAGGCGCATGTCGAGATAGGCGGTGATGGTTTCCATCAGCGGCTCGAGCTTGGCGTCGAAGAAATGGTTGGCGCCGGGGATGACCTGCTGGTCGATCACGATGCCCTTCTGCGTCTTCAGCTTCTCGACCAGCGTGTTGACGTCCTTGGGTGGCACCACCGCGTCCTTCTCGCCATGCACGATCAGGCCCGAGGAGGGGCAGGGCGCGAGGAACGAGAAGTCGTAGAGGTTGGCCGGCGGCGCGATCGAGATGAAGCCTTCGACCTCGGGACGGCGCATCAGCAGCTGCATTCCGATCCATGCGCCGAAGGAGAAGCCGGCGACCCAGCAGGCGCGCGCTTCGGGATTGATGGTCTGCGCCCAGTCGAGCGCGGCGGCCGCGTCCGACAGCTCGCCGGTGCCGTGGTCGAACGAGCCCTGGCTGCGGCCGACGCCGCGGAAATTGAAACGCAGCACCGAGAAGCCGCGATGCGCAAAGGCGTAGTAGCACTGGTAGATGATCTGATGATTCATCGTGCCGTGGAACTGCGGATGCGGATGCAGGACCATCGCGATCGGCGCGTTCTTCTGCTTGGCCGGGTGATAGCGGCCTTCGAGACGGCCGGCGGGGCCAGTGAAAATAACTTCAGGCATGATGATCTCTTGATTGATCCCTTGAAGACGCTCTTCAACAATCAACCGATTGTGCAGACTTCACCGGCTGCTGCGCCGATCAAGCCGCGAATGGAAGGGTGGGCCGGCGCCCTCGGATGATGCGCGAGCGGCGCGCGGTGAACTGACGCGGGCGTTCTAACATGAGGCGAGGGTCAAAAAGCAAGCATCTTGAACATACGGCAATGACCTCAAGAGGTTAGGTGGTCATCGCGGCATCATGGTCGCGGCCTGCTGCGGTTTTTCCGTCGCAGTCGGCCGCTGACGTGGGGGCGACCGGGCTTGCAAAATCCAAATGTGGCTCGCCAACTTATTGAAAACACGCCGATTTATCGGTGCTTGCTCGATTCTATCGGCAATCACGCGGGCGTCGCGGGATGATCCAGCGAGCCGATCGAGAATCGGTAGCGCCGGCTCCCTTGCAGCGTCTGCCCGGTGTCGAACGTGAGTTCGAAATCGCCGGACGGCTTGAGGTCCACCCCGGCCACCCGATCCAGATTGGCGAGCTTCGTGCGGTGAATCCGAACGATGCGGAAACGCGCCAGCTCGGCTTCGGCCGCCGCCAGCGTCCCCCGGATCAGGTGCTGGGTGCCGTCGGCAAGACTGTATTCGATGTAGTTGCCGGCGGAGGCGATCCAAAGGATCTCGCGCGGCGCAACGCGAACCCGGCTTGTACCATCGCGCAGCCAGATCAGCTCGGGAAGCGGCTGTTGCGGGGTGGAGAGGCGCGCGCCGGCCGCCGCAGCCTGCCTCAACTCGCGGCGGCTATCGAACAACCAGATCACGCCCGCAATCAGGACGGAGGTCAGGACGTCCTTGCGGAATTCGTAGAGCAGTGTCGCGACGGACAAGTTGAAATCGTAGGAACTGCCGGCAAGCCACAGCACGAATTTTCGGATCCCCACCATCCCGGCGACATGAAGGACTGAGAACCCGACCAGCGCCATCGCGCCAATGCCGGCCTGGCCGACGAGGCCAGCCGTATGCCGCATCCGCCGGACTGCCGCCATCAAAAGCGGAACCAGGAGCAGGATGACGACGATGCTCGACAACTCCCAGAATAGACGACGGCCGACATCGTAGCTGCCGTTACGCCAGGCAGAATCCTGCGCGCCCGACAGCGCGTTCACGATTCCCGTGGCCATCGAGATGGCTGCGATCGCGCCAAACATCGCCCAGTCGCCGCCGCTGATCCCGAGAATTCCGCCACTCGTCCCGACCGGCTGCATCTCGTCCCGGGCGGTCCGATCTTGATCCCGCGGCGGCTCGACATGGTCCCGTTCGCGGGCATTTTCGGCGTCAGCCATGACCTGAGAACCGTGCTTGGGGTCCCTTGAAGGAGCAGACCATCATGTCAAAACCAGAGATATTTCCGACGCCGGAACGGCGCATCGACCTCGACTGGGTGCGGATTGGCGCCTTCGGTCTTTTGATCTTCTACCATGTCGGCATGCTCTACGTGTCCTGGGGGTTCCACATCAAGAGCGAGCACAGGCTGACCTGGCTCGAGCCGTTGATGCTGGTGCTCAACCCCTGGCGGCTGTCGTTGCTGTTCCTGGTGTCGGGCGTGGCCACCCGGTTCATGCTCGACAAGTTCACGCTGCCGGCGTTCGCCGGCGCGCGGACGGCAAGGCTGCTTGTGCCCTTGATATTCGGCATGCTCGTGATCGTGCCCCCTCAATCCTACGACCAGATCCGCGAGAGCCTTGGTTATCCGGCGGGCTTTCTGGATTTCTACGTCCGGCACTATCTCGCGTTCGGTTCGGAGTTTTGCCCGCAGCCCTGCATCGTGCTGCCGACCTGGAATCATCTTTGGTTCGTGGTCTATCTGTGGGTCTACACGATGGCGCTGGCCGTCGTGCTCTGGCTCTGGCCGGCCGCTGCCGACCGGTTGGGATCGAAGCTTGCGACGGCACTTGCAGGTCCTGGAATTCTGGTCCTGCCCTGCGTCCTGTTCGTCAGCTGGCGCGTTTTTCTGTTCCCGGCTTTTCCGTCGACCCACGCGCTGTTCGGCGACTGGTACAACCATGCGGACTACGCGACGGCCTTTCTGATCGGATTTCTGCTGGCGAAGCAGCCGCGCGTCTGGAGCGAGTTGGAGCGTCAACGCTGGTTGGCCTTCGCGGCTGCGATCGGCTTGTTTGCGACTTTCATGCTGTTTCGCGGCGGCTTCGGCGTCGCGTCCTGGCTGCCGCCGAGGTGGTGCGTCAGCGCTGCCTATGGTTGCTATCAATGGCTCGCCATGGCCGCGGTCCTCGGGCACGCCAGGCGCTGGCTCACCGCCGACGGACCGTTGCGGCGCTACCTTACGGAAGCGATTTTCCCCTACTACATCGTGCATCAGACCGCGATCATCATGATTGCGCACGCGCTGCGGGATCGCGGCCTTCCCGCGGGGGTCGAGGCCGCCATCGTGATCGGCGGCACCGTGCTCACCTGCGCGGCGACCTATGAAATTGTCCGGCGGATCAACCTCCTGCGGCCGTTGTTCGGGTTGCGTATGGCCGGCGGCGGAACGGCGCGAGCGGCCCGGCAGCAGCCGGCCTGATGCCGCCGGTCGCGACTTGTCTCGCCGCAAAAGCTGCTAAGAGAGCCTATGCCGAGCCGCGTCTACCTCGACTGGAATGCGACCACGCCGCTCCGCGCGCAGGCGCGGGATGCGATGCTCGCCGCCTGGGAGCTGGTCGGCAATCCGTCCTCGGTCCATGCCGAGGGGCGGGAGGCGCGGCGGCTCGTCGAGGGGGCCCGGTCGATGCTTGCCGAAGCGGTCGGGGCGCTGCCGCGCAATGTCATCTTCACCTCCGCGGGAACCGAGGCCAACACGCTGGCGCTGTCGCCCGGCCTGCGGGGCCCGTCCGGCAAGCCTGTCGAACGGCTCCTGGCTTCGGCCGCCGAGCATGCCTCGGTGCTGGCCGGCGGCCGGTTTCCGGCGGACAGGATGAGCTTGATCCCGGTCACGCGCTCCGGTGTGATCGATCTCGCCCAGCTGAAGGCGCTGCTTGGCGAGGGCCCACCGGCGCTGGTCTCCATCATGGCCGCCAATAACGAGACGGGCGCGCTGCAGCCGGTCGCGGAAGCCGCCCGCATGGTTCACGAGGCCGGCGGCCTCCTGCATGTCGATGCGATCCAGGCATTCGGCAAAATTGCGTTCAATATTCACGCGATAGGTGCCGACCTTGCGACCTTTTCCGCGCACAAGATCGGCGGCCCCAAGGGCGTCGGCGCGCTGGTCGTGGCGGACGGGATTGCCGGATTGGAACCGGTGCTGCGGGGCGGGGGGCAGGAGCTGAACCGGCGCGCGGGAACCGAGAACGTCGCCGGCATCGCCGGCTTCGGCGCGGCGATCAAGGCGGCGCTTCAGGCTCTGCCGGAGGATGCGGAACGGATGGCAACCCTCAGGCATCATTTGGAAAATGGCATTCGCGCCATTGCCGGCGCGACGATCTTCGCGGACGACGTGACGCGGTTGCCAAATACCGTCTTGTTCACCGCGCCCGGCCTGAAGGCTGAGACCGCGGTGATTGGCTTCGACCTCGAAGGCGTGGCCGTGTCCTCAGGCTCGGCCTGTTCCTCCGGCAAGGTGCAGCCCTCTCACGTCCTGTCCGCGATGGGGTATGATGCCACCGTTGCCCAGGGAGCGGTGCGCCTCAGTCTGGGCTGGTCCACGGAGCCGCATGACATCAATAGGGCGTTAGAGGCTTGGCGAAAGCTCGGTAATACCCTACTTAGAGTCTAAGCGATGAAACACGGGTTGAACGGTTCTAAGCCCGTGCTTTCCGCCAAAAAACATCGTAATACTCGACCGAGTTTGATCCACCGCGGTCCTTGAAACCGCGAGCGGAGGATAGAATGCCAGCCGTGCAAGAGACGGTCGAGCGCGTGAAGCGCATCGACGTCGACCAGTATCGTTATGGGTTTGAGACCCTGATCGAGTCCGACAAGGCCCCCAAGGGGTTGTCGGAAGAGACTGTCAAGTTCATCTCCGAGAAGAAGAACGAGCCCGCCTGGATGCTCCAGTGGCGCCTCGAAGCCTATCGGCGCTGGCTGACCATGACCGAGCCGACCTGGGCCCGCGTCGACTACCCGAAGATCGACTTCCAGGACCTTTATTACTATTCGGCGCCGAAGCCGAAGAAGACGATCACCTCGCTCGACGAGATCGATCCGGAGATCCTGAAGACCTACGAGAAGCTCGGCATTCCCTTGCGCGAAGTCGCCATGCTCGAAGGCGTCGAGCCCAAGCCCGGCGAGGAAGACCCGGCCCGCCGCAAGATCGCGGTCGATGCCGTGTTCGATTCGGTCTCGGTCGCGACCACCTTCAAGGCGGAGCTGAAGAAGGCCGGCGTGATCTTCATGCCGATCTCGGAGGCAATCCGCGAGCATCCCGAACTGGTGCAGAAATATCTGGGCTCGGTGGTTCCGACCTCGGACAATTTCTACGCGACGCTGAACTCTGCGGTGTTCTCCGACGGCTCGTTCGTCTACGTGCCGCCGGGCGTGCGCTGCCCGATGGAGCTGTCGACCTATTTCCGCATCAACGAGCGCAACACCGGCCAGTTCGAGCGCACGCTGATCATCGCCGACAAGGGCTCCTTCGTCTCCTATCTCGAAGGCTGCACCGCGCCGCAGCGTGACGAGAACCAGTTGCATGCCGCCGTGGTCGAGCTCGTCGCGCATGACGACGCCGAGATCAAATATTCGACGGTGCAGAACTGGTATCCCGGCAATTCGGAAGGCAAGGGCGGCATCTACAATTTCGTCACCAAGCGTGGCGACTGTCGCGGCAACAACTCCAAGATCTCCTGGACCCAGGTCGAGACCGGTTCGGCGATCACCTGGAAATATCCGAGCTGCATTCTGCGCGGCGATAATTCTCGCGGCGAGTTCTATTCGATCGCGATCTCGAACGGCTATCAGCAGGTCGACAGCGGCACCAAGATGATCCATCTCGGCAAGAACACGTCGAGCCGGATCATCTCCAAGGGCATCGCGGCCGGCAAGTCGCAGAACACCTATCGCGGCCTCGTCACCGCCCATCGCAAGGCGACCGGCGCGCGCAACTTCACCGCCTGCGATTCGCTGCTGATCGGCGACAAATGCGGCGCGCACACCGTGCCGTATATCGAAGCCAAGAACTCGTCGGCGACGTTCGAGCACGAGGCGACGACCTCGAAGATCTCCGAGGACGTGCTGTTCTACTGCATCCAGCGCGGCCTCACGCAGGAGGAGGCGGTCGGCCTCGTCGTCAACGGCTTCGTCAAGGACGTGCTTCAGCAGCTCCCGATGGAGTTCGCGGTGGAAGCGCAGAAGCTGATCTCGATCTCGCTCGAAGGGTCGGTCGGCTGATTGCCGACCCTCGCGGTGCGCTTGGACGCACCATGCATCAATTGAATAAACTGGATACCAAGATGGCTTTGCTTGAAGTGAAAGACCTGAAGGTTCGTGTCGAGGAACGTGAGATCCTCCACGGGCTGACGTTGACCGTGAACGAGGGCGAGATCCACGCCATCATGGGGCCGAACGGCTCCGGCAAGTCGACGCTCTCCCACGTCATCGCCGGCAAGCCCGGCTATGAGGTCACCGACGGCCAGATCCTGTTCAAGGGCGAAGACCTGCTCGAGATGGCCCCCGAGGAGCGTGCCGCCAAGGGCGTCTTCCTGGCGTTCCAGTATCCGGTCGAGATTCCCGGCGTCGCCACCATGACCTTCCTGCGCACCGCGCTGAACGCGCAGCGCAAGGCGCGCGGCGAAAGCGAATATTCGACGCCGGACTTCCTCAAGAAGGTCCGCGAGGTCTCGAAGTCGCTGAACATCCCGCAGGACATGCTCAAGCGCGGCGTCAATGTCGGCTTCTCCGGCGGCGAGAAGAAGCGCAACGAGGTGCTGCAGATGGCGCTGTTCGAACCGAGCCTGTGCATCCTCGACGAGATGGATTCCGGCCTCGACATCGACGCGCTGCGCATCGCAGCCGACGGCGTCAACGCGCTGCACTCGCCCAAGCGTGCGATGGTCGTCATCACCCACTATCAGCGGCTGCTCAACTACATCGTGCCCGACATCGTGCACGTGATGTCGAAGGGCCGTGTCGTGAAGAGCGGCGGCAAGGAACTGGCGCTGGAGCTGGAGGCGTCCGGCTACGCCCAGTTCGAGGACGCCGCGTAAGGAATTTTGTGATGAACGTTGCTGTGGCAAAGACCGGAAAGGGCCGCGCGGTGAGCGATCTCTTCACCAGCGCCGAAGGCCGGCTGCCGGGTTCGCCTTCCGTGATCGCGGTACGCCGCGAGGCGTTCGAGACCTATGAGCGTCTCGGCCTGCCGCACCGCCGGATCGAGGAGTGGAAATACACCGACCTGCGCGCGCTGGTCGGCGAGGTGCTGCCGCTCGCGGCCAGCCCCGATGCGGCTGCCCTGAAGCGAGCTGCGGATGCGGTGCAGGCCAATGCGATCGCAGGTGCCCGCAAGCTGGTGCTGGTCGATGGCGTGTTCGTCCCCGATCTCTCCGACGTCAAGGCGCTCGCCTCCGAGGCGGGCTTCAGGACGTCGCGTGAGACGCTGGAGACGGATGCCGGTCTCCTGAAGACCGCGTCCAACGATGCCGTGATCGCGCTGAATGCCGCGATGGCGACCGACGGCGTGGTGCTGTCGATCGCCGATGGCGCGCAGCTGTCCGCACCGATCCAGATCATCCACGTCGCGATCGCGCCTTCCGCCTCGGCCTTCACCCGTTCAGAGGTGGTGGTCGGGAAGGGGGCTCGCGCCACCATCATCGAAAGCTTCGTCGCGGCCGGTGCCAAGGCCTATCAGGTCAGCGATGCCGTGATCGTCACGATCGGCGACAACGCCGACGTCGCTTATATCCGCCTGATGGACGATGCGCCCGACGCGGTGAACATCACCTCGCAGTTCGTCACGGTCGGCGCGAACACCAAGCTGAATATCTTCAACATGACCACGGGCGCTGCCGTGAGCCGCCTGCAGGGCTTCATCACGCTGGCCGGCGAGGGCAGCGAGCTCGGGGTCAACGGCGTGAACCTGTTGCAGAAGACCGAGCATGGCGACACCACGCTGGTGGTCGATCATGCCGTGCCGAACTGCGTCAGCCGCGAGATCTTCCGCGCCGTGATCGACGACCGCGCCCATTCGGTGTTCCAGGGCCGCATCATCGTCCGTCCGGACGCGCAGAAGACCGACGGCAAGATGATGATTCGCGCGCTGCTGCTCTCGGACGAAGCCGAAGCCGACAACAAGCCCGAGCTCGAGATCTTCGCCGACGACGTCTCCTGCGGTCACGGTGCCACCGCCGGCGCGCTGGACGACAACCTGCTGTTCTACCTGAAGGCGCGCGGCCTGCCCGAGAAGCAGGCCCAGGCGCTGCTGATCCAGGCCTTCGTCGGTGAAGCCATCGAGCAGATCGCCGATGACGGCTTGCGCGAGCACGTGATCGGCATTGCCGAGCGCTGGCTGGAGCGTCGCCAATGAGCACGCATTCCGCAGTCAAGAACGGGTCCTACGACGTTGCGCGCGTGCGCCAGGACTTCCCTGCGCTCGCCATGCAGGTCTACGGCAAGCCGCTGGTCTATCTCGACAACGCAGCGTCTGCGCAGAAGCCGCAGGCCGTGCTCGATCGCATGACGCAGGCCTATACGTCCGAATACGCCAACGTGCATCGTGGCCTGCACTACCTCGCCAACGCCGCGACCGAGGCCTATGAGGGCGGCCGCACCAAGGTGGCGCAGTTCATCAACGCGCCGCGCACAGAGGAAGTGATCTTCACCCGCAACGCCACCGAAGCGATCAACCTGGTCGCCTCGTCCTGGGGCGGGCCGAATATGAAGGAGGGCGACGAGATCGTCCTCTCGATCATGGAGCACCACTCCAACATCGTGCCCTGGCATTTCCTCAGGGAGCGCCAGGGTGCCGTGATCAAATGGGCGCCGGTCGACGACGAAGGCAATTTCCTCATCGACGAGTTCGAGAAGCTCCTGACTGCCAGGACCAAGCTGGTCGCGATCACGCAGATGTCGAACGCGCTCGGCACCATCGTGCCGATCAAGGACGTGGTGAAGATCGCCCATGCCCGCGGCATTCCCGTGCTGGTCGACGGCAGCCAGGGCGCGGTGCATCTGCCGGTCGACGTCCAGGACCTCGGCTGCGACTTCTACGTCTTCACCGGCCACAAGGTCTACGGTCCGACCGGCATCGGCGTGCTCTGGGCCAAGTACGACCACCTCGTCGCGATGCGTCCGTACAATGGCGGCGGCGAGATGATCCGCGAGGTCTCGCGTGACGTGGTCACATACGGCGATCCGCCGCACAAGTTCGAGGCCGGCACGCCCCCGATCGTCGAGGCGGTCGGCCTTGGCGCGGCCATCGACTACGTCAATTCGATCGGCAAGGAGCGCATCGCTGCCCACGAGCACGATCTCGTCACCTACGCCCAGGACAAGCTGCGCGAGATCAACTCGCTGAGGCTGATCGGCACGGCGCGGGGCAAGGGCCCTGTCATCTCCTTCGAGCTCAAGGGCGCGCATGCCCACGACGTCGCCACCGTGATCGACCGCCAGGGCATTGCAGTGCGCGCCGGCACCCATTGCGTGATGCCGCTTTTAGAGCGGTTCAACGTCACGGCGACGTGCCGGGCCTCTTTCGGCATGTATAATACGCGGGAAGAAGTCGATCATCTGGCACAGGCGCTGTTGAAGGCGCGGGATTTGTTCGCATGAGTGACACGGCCGAAATCAAAGCCAATCCGATGGAAACCCGATCGGCGCTGCCGCCGGAGGAAACCGAGCGTCTCACCACCGAGATCATCGCCGGGCTCAAGACCGTGTTCGATCCGGAGATTCCGGCCGACATCTACGAGCTCGGCCTGATCTACAAGGTCGAGATCAAGGACGACCGTTCCGTCGACGTCCAGATGACGCTGACGACGCCGAACTGCCCGGCTGCCGGCGAGTTGCCGACCATGGTCGAGAACGCGGTCGCCAGCGTCCCCGGCGTCGGCGTGGTCGACGTGAAGGTGGTCTGGGAGCCGGCCTGGACGCCGGAGCGCATGAGCGACGAGGCGCGCCTCGTGCTCAACATGTGGTGACGCGTACGTTCTGCTTTTCATTCCTGGCATTGAATTCGCCCCGCAACGGACCACATCACTGACATGACACAGATATCGTCCGGCTCAACACCAGCATCCCCTCCGAAGCCGCGGCGGCCTCGCCCGCAGGTGATGCGGCTGACGGATGCTGCCGCCCAGCGCATCAGCGAGCTGACGAGCCGCGCCGATTCCGAGATCGTCGGCCTGCGCGTCGGCGTGAAGAACGGCGGCTGCGCCGGCCAGTCCTACACGGTGGAATACGCCCATGATGTCCGTCCGACCGACGAGGTCGTCGAGGACAAGGGCGTCAAGATCCTGATCGATCCCAAGGCCGTGCTGTTCCTGCTCGGCACCGAGATGGACTACAAGGCCGACAAGATGCAGGCCCAGTTCGTCTTCAACAACCCCAACCAGATCTCGGCCTGCGGCTGCGGCGAGTCGGTCGAGCTACGGCCGGCAAAGATCGACGGGTAGTTCTCCCAGTCATTGCGAGGAGCCCGCGACAAAATTGCGAAGCAATCTTGCGCTGGTGCGACGAAGCATTCCGGACTGTCTGCGCGGGGACAGCCTGGCTTGCTTCGCTTCGCTCGCAATGACGGCGGTGGTATGAAGGCTGACCTGCTCGCTCCGGGAAGCCCTCGATGGACCGCGAATTCCTGATCGACCTGTTCGCCGATTTCGGCCCCGTCACCATCCGAAAGATGTTCTCCGGCTACGGCATCTCCGCCGACGGCATCAACTTCGCGCTCGCCCTGCGCGCCGGCCTGTTCCTGCGCGCCGACGAGGTCACCATCCCGGATTTCGAAGCGGAAGGTTCAAAGCCGTTCCAGTATTCGACGCGCGCCAAGACCGTGGTGGTGAACTCCTACTGGGAGCTGCCGGCGCGCCTGTTCGACGATTCCGGGGAGCTCGCGCAATGGGCGAGGGCGGCGCTCGCCGCCGCCCAGCGCGCCAAGGTGAAGAAGCGGCCGAAGAAAAAGACGGCGAAGAAGATTTCGACGAAGCCGCCGGCGAAGAAACGAACAGCCAAGAAGGCGGTTCGTAGGGTGAGCAAAGCGAAGCGTGCCCACCGTTGAGATCCCGGCAAAGATGGTGGGGACCAACTCTCATGTCCTTGGCCGTGAAGACGCAGGTGCCGTCGGCACAGAATGTCAAGCGCGGGCGGTGGTGCGCGAGCTTGCGCGTCACGCCACCCGGTTGTGCGTCTCGACCGCGAATTCCGGATCGGCTTCGCAGATCACCCGGTTGCGGCCGTTGCGCTTGGCCGCGTAGAGGCAGGCATCCGCCCGTTCGATCAGCGCGTCGGGATCGTCGCCCTGCTTCAGCATGGAGACGCCGACGGAGATGGTGACGCGGCCGAGGATCTCGCCGGTGGACTTCTTCTTCAATTCCTTCGCCATCACCGCGCGGCGGATGTGATCGGCCACGGTGAGGGCCTGGCGCAGCGCGGTGTTGGGGAGCACGACCGCAAATTCCTCGCCGCCATAGCGCGCGGTGATGTCCTGGCCCTTGATGGTCTGCTTCAGGGACAGACCGACGAGCCGCAGCACCTGGTCGCCGGTGAGGTGGCCGTAGGAATCGTTGAACGACTTGAAGTGATCGATGTCGACCAGCAGCAGCGACAGCGGCTCGCCGGAGGCGAGCGCATTCTGCACGGCCATATCGATCATGCGGTCGAAATATTTGCGGTTGCCGAGGCCGGTCAGCGGATCGGTCAGGCTCTCGGCGCGGATTGCCTCCAGGCTCTGCTGGAGATTGCTGATCTCGTTCTTCGACAGCGTCAGCCGGTCTTCCAGCGCCTTGTTGGTTTCGCGCATCTCGCTGGTCGAACGCAGCAGCGTCTCGACGATCGACTTGATCTGCTCGCGGCTCCTGGCCGCCGACAGCTTTTCGGTCGCGCCCGACAGGCTGGCATCGTAGGAGCCGGACATTCCGAGTGCGTCGCCGAGGACCTTCATGACGTCGTCGATCTCGCCGATGACGCGCGCGCCGACCTTGTCGATGCGGTCGGTGGTCTTGATGTGGGAGAGATAGGTCTCGTAGATCTGCTCGAGATCGGCTTCGGTCAGCTTGCCGCTAAGCGCAAGCGTCTCGTTGATGATCTTGTTGAGCGGGGCGTTGTAGCCGGTCGCGTAGACGTACCAGATCTCGTAATTGCGAGGAATTGCGGTCTGTCGAAGCGATCGGATCTGACCGAGCGCTACTTCGGCGAACGCCATCGTGCGTTCGTGTTCGTCAAGCACCTTGACCACGGAACATACCCCACAGCGGTCGGTGCGCCCGCGACCGCAGCAATGCTTAAATTATGTTCGCAGGCTAACGGACGATCGTGAACGACCCGTAAATCTACGTTCCCGAATCCATCCAAAAAAGTGCAGACCGAATCTGTTCAACCAAGGCCTGGAGCGCAACGCGCTTCAGGCGCCGGCGGGGGAGCGAACCGGCCGCAGCAGAAATGCCGGCAGATGCGAGTGATCGCCCGGTTCGCTGTCGGCCTCGCGCTGGCGGCGCGGCTCAGGACGGCCGATCGACGGCACATGCGAATTGTTGGCGTGCTGGCGCGCGCCGTGCCGCGGTTCGGATGACGGCTTGGCTTCGCGCGGCGGCCTGGCCTCGCGCGCAGGCCTTGGTTCGCGTTCAGGCCTTGCTTCGCGCTCAGGTCTTGCTTCGCGCTCAGGCCTTGCCTCGGGGGCGAACCGTGCTTCGGCTGAAGGCCTTGTCTCAGAAGCGTGCCTTGCCTCGCCACGCGGTTCGCGCGGCTCGTGGCTGCGCTCACGGTCGCGGCCACCGCGCTGCGGCTTGCCGCGTCCGCCGCGTGAACGTTCGCGGCCGCGCGGCTCGCGCGGGCGCTCGCTTCCATCGCCGGCCTCTGCGTTGACTTCGTAATCGCCCTCGGCGCGCGGAATGCTCTGGCCGATCAGCTTCTCGATCGCCACCATCGACTTCTGGTCGAGCGGCGTTACGAGAGAGATCGCCATGCCGGACCGGCCGGCGCGGCCGGTGCGGCCGACGCGATGGACGTAGTCGTCGGGATGATGGGGGACGTCGAAGTTGAAGACGTGGCTGACCTCGGGGATGTCGAGGCCGCGGGCGGCGACGTCAGAGGCTACCAGCAGCGGCAGCTCGCCCTTGCGGAACTGCTCGAGCGCCGCAGTACGGGCCGACTGGTCCATGTCGCCGTGCAGGGCGCCGACGCTGAAGCCGTGCTTCTGCAGCGATTTGTGAACGACGGCGACCTCACGCTTGCGATTGCAGAAGATGATCGCGTTCTGGAGATCCTTGGCCTCGCGCAGCAGGCGGCGCAGCAGCTCGCGCTTCTCATGCGCCTCGCGCCCGGCGGGCACCTGGCACTGCGTAACGGTGACGGCGGTGGTGGCGGGCTTGGAAACCTCGATTTTCTGCGGGTTGTGCAGGAAGGTTTCGGTGATGCGCCGGATCTCCGGAGGCATCGTCGCCGTGAAGAACAGGGTCTGCCGCGTGAACGGGACGAGCTTGCAGACGCGCTCGATGTCGGGGATGAAGCCCATGTCCAGCATGCGGTCGGCTTCGTCGATGACGAGCAGCTCGACGCCGGTGAGCAGCAGGCCGCCGCGCTCGGTGTGATCGAGCAGGCGGCCGGGCGTGGCGATCAGCACGTCGACGCCGCGCGTCAGCTTGGCATCCTGGTCGCCGAACGAAACGCCGCCGATCAGGAGCGCAACGTTGAGCTTCTGGCCGGCGCCGTAGCGGTCGAAGTTTTCCTTCACCTGCGCCGCGAGCTCGCGGGTCGGCTCGAGGATCAGGGTCCGCGGCATCCGCGCGCGAGCGCGACCCTTTTCGAGGATGGTGAGCATCGGCAGCACGAAGGCCGCGGTCTTGCCGGTGCCGGTCTGGGCGATGCCGAGCACGTCCTTGCGTGCGAGGACGTGGGGGATCGCCTGTTCCTGAATGGGGGTGGGGGTGGTGTAACCGGTGGCCGCCACTGCGGCGAGGACTTTTTCGGATAGTCCGAGATTGGTGAAAGACATTGAGCCTCTGGTCGAAACCGCCGTTCGGAATCGAGGGTAATAAGGCTGTCGCGTTCCACCCCGAAACGGCGCGCTCTCAAAGAAGCTGGGGGTGCTGACTCACGCGAACAAAGCGCCAGGCTCAGGAATCGGTCTTCGATCTGAGCCGCGTCGCCTCGGAACATAGGCGGGAATCGGCCAAAGTCAATGGAGCAGGCGCGGGAAGGTCCTAAAAAACCTGAGGTTTTTGCGCAAATAGCGGGCGCGGCTGCGGTTTTCCGTCAAATCCAGTGATCCGTCGGCATCTGCCCAAACGGCAGTTAACGCCCTTCCTGACCCCGGGCGCGGAAGTCGCCGGGGGCCATTCCGTAGGCGGCGTTGAAGACCCGATAATAGGTCGCCAGGCTGTCGAAGCCGCAGGAGGTTGCGATGTCAGCGATCAGCCGGTCCGGGGCTTCGCGCATCAGGTGGCGGCTCTGTTTCAGGCGTTCGTCCGTGACGGTCTGCGAAAAGCTCCTCGCCGCGCTCTCGAACAGCATGTGCAGGTGACGCACCGATACGCCGAGCAGGTCGGCTACCATCGCCGGCGCCAGATTCGGGTCTTGCAGGTGGCGCCCGATCAGGCGCCGGGCCTGCGAAAGCCGGGCGGTCCGCAGCGCGGCCTGCCCGAGGCGGCTGCCGGGCCGCAGGATGCCGCGCTCGATCAGCGCCAGATGGGCGAGGGCTTGAACCAAGGAGGCTTGAACCAAGGAGGCTTGAACCAAGGAGGCCTGGCCGAGGGAGGTCGCATCGGCGGCGCCGTCATCACCTGCGGCGGCCTCACCGAGATCGGCGAAGCAAGCGCCGAGCAGGGGCGCCAGGCCGGGATCGTCGAACGTCCGCGGCGCAAGCTCGCGCATGCGCTTGTCTTGCACGGAAAGGCCGCTCAGGGGGATCTTCAGGATCCGCAGGTGGAAGCCGCCCGCGCCCAGCGGCGCGGTGCGATAGGGCAGGTCGGTATGGCTGGTGGCGAAGCTGCCATTGGCGATCGCGAAGTCGCTTCCGCGCATGCCGCCGAACCAGCCCCCACTGCCGAGCTGCTGGTAGACGCAGATGCTGTCACCGGGCGCGCGGGCGATGTCGGTCGTGCTGCGCTCGACCGTGTAGTGCGAGGCCTTCAGCTCGACGAGACTGCCGCCCCCGAGCTGGCGCAGGGAGAATTCGCCGAAGAAGTCCGCCCGCCGTTCGCGCTCGAGTTCGGCGGTGACGCCGAACAGCCCCTTGGCGCGCACCTCGCGCCAATAGTCGAAGCGATCGTGCGGCTCCACCTCGTCGGTACACCAGCGATACACGGCAGCCCCCGTTTGCAGCGCAATTGTCCAAGAAATCGCCCGAGAAATCGTTCAAGAAAAAGCAGATTCCAGAGGAATCTGCCATAGGCCAAATGATGGAACCGAGACGCGAAGCCGTTGAACCGTCCATATGGCTGGGCCGACTATCACATCAACGGCGGAGCGCTCCAATGAACTGTTCGAGGGGATCGGCGGCGGGCCGCTCTGCAACGGGAAGCTTTCGATGACGCGTCGGCTCTTCAGAATTCTGGCGGCGCTTGGCCTCGCGGCAAGCCTGAGCGGTTTCGCGCTCCCGGCCCGTGCCGACAAGCGCGTCGCGCTCGTGGTCGGCAACAACGACTACAGGAACGTCCCGAAACTGCTCAAGGCGGTCAACGACGCCCGCACTATGGGCGATACGCTGAAGCAGCTTGGCTTCTCGGTGATGGTGGCCGAGAACCAGAGCCGGCAGCAATTCTCCGAGACGCTGCTCGCCTTCGACAAGGCGATCGAGCCCGGCGACACCGCGTTCTTCTTTTATGCCGGCCACGGCTTCGAGATCGCCGGCCAGAACTATCTGCTGCCGACCGACGTGCCGGCGGCCACGGAAGGACAGGAAGAGCTGGTGCGCGACGCCTCCATCCTGGCCGACCGCATCGTCGAGCGCCTCCAGAACAAGAAGGCGCGAACCTCGATCCTGGTGTTCGACGCGTGCCGCAACAATCCGTTCGAGCGCAAGGGCACCCGCGCGGTGGCCGGCGGCGGCGGGCTCGCGCCCATGGTGCAGCTGCCCGAAGGCGTATTCTCGGTGTTCTCCGCAGGTCCCCGCCAGACCGCGCTCGATCGCCTCTCCAACGACGACGCCAATCCCAATTCGGTGTTCACGCGCACCTTCGCCAAGGAGCTGCTCCAGCCCGGCGAGAACCTCGTGCAGGTCGCGCAGCGCACCCGCCGTCTCGTGAGCGAGATGGCCGATACCGTCAAGCACAGGCAGGTGCCGGTCTATTTCGATCAGATGGTCGACGACGTCTTCTTGAGCGGCACGGCGAAGGATGGCGCTGCCGCAGCGCGCCCGGTCGATCCGCCCGCGCAGAAGCTCGCGGCCCTGCCGCCGGTGTCGGTTCCGCGCCTGCCGAAAGAGGAAACCACCAACGCGCCTATCGCGAGCTTCTCGCGCCACAATGGCGGCTGGAGCGTGGTGTTCTCGTTCGCCGACCCGACGCTCGGTATCTCCTGGCGGATGGCCGGCAACGGCGATTTCCGCGAGACCGGCTTCATCGACACGCTCGATCCGCGCACACGCAAGCGGATGCCGAACCCGTCGATCGAATTGCCGCCGGACGCGCAAGCCGGCACCATCGAGGTTCGCTATGTCGATCAATCCGGCGACATGCAGGGACCGTTCCCGATCAGGTTCGATCCCGAAGCCGCGCTGATACGCGACCAGCGCAAGATCCTCGACATGACCGCGACGAGCTGGCTGTCGTTCCGCGAATTCAACGGGCTGCTCGTCTACTACACCCACCTCGTGTCCTACCGCTGCGCCATCCGCGAGGTACGCATCGGCATCGACACCGCCGTTCCGAACCAGGTGCTGAAGATGCCGGGCTGCGACATGCGCGACCCCAGCGCGATCAGCGCCGGCATGCCGCTCTACATGAAGCTCGCGCCGGCGACGCAATTCGTTTCGGTGGAATTGACCTATCGCGACGGCAGCGTGTCGGAGATCAAGAGCTTTCGAACAGTGAACCGCAGCAACAATTGACGACGCGGGCGGAGGCTACGCGTCCGCTATCCGCGCCGCTTGCTGATGAAGCGCTTGACCGACTCGACGGCCTCGATCAAGGGCGGAGCCAGCGAGAAGAACGCGCCCATCGCGATCGAGATGATGACGTGGCGGAGCAGGAGCTTCTCCTGCTCCTCGAACGGATAGCCATTCTGATCGATCGACACGGGTGCGAGCGCGCCCGTTTGCCGCGGCCTCCGCGGCTTGCGCGGCGGGATCATGACCACGACGAAGAGCACGTTGATCAGGAGCCAGGCGCCGAGCAGTATAAGGATAGTCCGCACTGCAATTTCCTGAAATCAATCGTATTTAAAGACGACGCTAACGGTCATTCGCCATTGCGGCAAATGAATCCTGTTTGCTGCACCGCACAGAAAACTTAAGTCGTAAATGAGGATCGCGCCGTGAAACCAGATGCGTCGCAGCCTTCGCAAGGTCTCACCGTAAAAGCCCGGTGTTGCATCGTTGGCGGCGGGCCGGCCGGCATGATGCTCGGCTACCTCCTGGGACGTGCCGGCATCGATGTCGTGGTGCTGGAGAAGCACGCGGATTTCTTCCGCGACTTTCGCGGCGACACGGTGCATCCCTCGACGCTCGAGGTGATGGACGAGCTCGGCCTCATCGACGAATTCCTGAAGCTGCCGCATCAGCGCCTGCAGAAGATGGACGGCCTGTTCGGCGGCACGCCGGTGCGCATCGCCGACCTCGGCCGCCTCCACACCAAATACCCTTTCATCGCCTTCATGCCGCAATGGGACTTCCTCAATTTCCTGCGGGAGTCCGGCCGGCGCTTTGCTTCGCTCAAGGTGATGATGACTACGGAGGCCGTCGATCTGATCCGCCGCGGCGAGACCATCGCCGGCGTGCGGGCGAAGACGCCGGAGGGGCTGATCGACATCGAGGCCGATCTCACCGTCGCCTGCGACGGCCGGCATTCGACCGTGCGCGAACGCGCGGGTTTCGAGGTCGAGGAGATCGGCGCGCCGATGGACGTGCTGTGGTTCCGCGCCGGCCGCAATGCCGACGAGACGGAAAACGTGTTCGCGCGTGTCGAACCCGGCAAGATGATGATCACCTTCGATCGCGGCGAGTATTGGCAATGCGCCTATGTCATCGCCAAGGGACAATTCGAGGCTGTGAAGGCGAGGGGATTGCAGGCGCTGCTCGAAGACGTCGTGCGCATGGCGCCGATCCTGAAGAGCGGCATTGCCGAGGTGAAGAGCTTTGACGACGTCAAGCTGCTCACGGTCGCGATCAACCGCCTGAAGCGCTGGACGCGGCCGGGCCTGCTTCTCATCGGCGATGCCGCGCATGCGATGTCGCCGGTCGGCGGCGTCGGCGTCAATCTCGCCGTGCAGGATGCGGTCGCCACCGCCAACCTGCTGGCGGACAAGATGCAGCACGGCTGCCCGTCGGAGAACGAGCTCGATGCCGTGCGCCGTCGCCGCGAGTTCCCGGTGAAGATGACGCAAGCGATGCAGGTGATCGTGCAGAACAACATCATCAGCGGCGCCTTGCAGGGCGGCGGTCGGCCGCTGAAGGTGCCGCTGATCGTGCGCCTCATTACCGCGGTGCCATGGCTCCAGGGCATTCCGGCGCGCCTGCTCGCGCTCGGCGTGCGGCCCGAGCACGTGCATTCGAAGGACGTCGCGGCATCGTAGCGCAGGAATTCGGTAGGGATAACGCGGCGTTAAATCGCGCGCGGCGCGTTGCCTGCGTGCAACAGCGCAAACGGATTCAGGGCGCGTTGCCCGGCAATCCCGCGTCTTAACTTTCTTGATTCAAATTTGAGTAAGAACTGCGTGTGAGCGTGCACCCATCAAAGGATACGGGGTGTACCATGCGTAACAAATTGATTGCCGCCTTCGCCTGCACGACCGCTCTGGTTTCGACCGGCGCTGCGTCCGCCGCCGATCTCGGCGCGCGCTACACGAAGGCGCCGGCCTATGTCGAGCCGATGTTCAACTGGACCGGTTTCTACGTCGGCGGCCACATCGGCGGCGCATGGACCAACGAGCAGTTCATCAACAGCGGGGCCGGCGCGCCGTTCGGCGATCTCGTCCCGGGCCAGGGTTATCGTCAACGCAACTCCGGCATCATGGGCGGCGCCCAGATCGGCTACAACTGGCAGGCCAACAACTACGTGTTCGGCATGGAAGGCACGATCTCAGGCCTCGACAACAAGGGCTCGTTCACCAACACCGCGTTCGGCGCGGGCGACGACGTGTTCTCCTGGCGCGCCAACGTGCTCGCGACCGTCGTCGGCCGTGCGGGCTTCGCCGTGCAGAACAACCTGTTCTACTTCAAGGGCGGCTATGCCGGCGTGAACAACCGCCTGTCGGTCACCGATACGGTTGGCCCGGTAACCGGTTCTGGCGGTCAGACCCACTGGGCCAACGGCTGGACCGTCGGCGCCGGCTGGGAATACGGCGTCACCCGCAACTGGATCGTCGGCCTCGAGTACAATTACGCGGCCTTCGGCAGCCAGACCTATCAGCTCGGCGGCACCTCGGGTACCTACACCTTCGATGCCAAGCCGCGCGACATCCAGTGGGCCGTCGTCCGCGCGAGCTACAAGTTCGACGCGCCGGTCATCGCGCGTTACTAGAGCATGATCCGGAAAAGCGCGAAGCGGTTTTCCGAAAAGATCATGCTCAAACAAGAACCTAAAGCGCGATGACGATTCATCCCAATCTCATCGCGTTTTAAGGGCGTCAACGAACGATCAAGCACCTAAAAGAAAATCGCGACCAAGAATTAAAAAGCCCCGGCTTCGTCCGGGGCTTCTTTTTTTGCGTGTGGGGCAGGGCTCAGGCCATCACCGAGAACCCGCCGTCGACGGGGATCGCGGTGCCCGTGACGAAATTCGAGGCGGCCGAGGCGAGGAACACGGCGATGCCGGCGAAGTCGTCGATGTCGCCCCAGCGAGCCGCAGGCGTGCGTGCCAGCACCCGCTCGTGCAATCCCGAGACCTGCTGCCGTGCGCCGCGGGTCAGGTCGGTGTCGATCCAGCCCGGCAGGATGGCGTTGACCTGGATGTTGTCGGGCGCCCACGCATTGGCGCAGGCGCGCGTGTACTGCACGATGCCGCCCTTGCTCGCCGCATAGGCGGTCGCGAAGCTCGCGCCGAAGATCGACATCATCGAGCCGATGTTGATCACCTTGCCGTTGCCGGACGCCTTCAGCGCCGGATAGGCCAGCTTCGAGCACAGGAAGGCGCTGGTGAGGTTGGTGTTGATCACCTTGTTCCACTCGTCGAGCTCGAGCTCGTGCGGCGGCTTGCGGATGCTCATCCCGGCATTGTTGATGAGGATGTCGATGCGGCCGAGATCCTTGACGACACGCTCGACCATCGCGGCGATCGCCGCCTTGTCGGTCACGTCGGTGGTGACGGCGATCGCCTTCACGCCGCGCTGCCTGAGATCGGCGACGGCGGCCGCGGACTTGGTTTCGTTGCGTCCGACCACGGCGATGTCGGCGCCGGCATCGGCCAGACCGTGGGCGAGGCCGAGCCCGATGCCGCCATTGCCTCCCGTGACAATCGCGACCTTGCCGCGCAGATCGAACCGATTGGATGTCATGCTGCTATTCCCTGGTTTCTTCTATTGGTTGCTCTGCCAGATCAGCACCAGCCCAAAGCCCGCCATGGCTGCGCCATAGCCGGCCCATTGCAGCTGGTTGACCATGAAGCTCGATCGCGGCCACGCGACGGTGCCCGTGCCCTGTCCGATCCAGAGCAACCCGACGGCGAGGGCAAACAGGCCTGCGATCAGCAGAAATCTGCGCATGCATTCCTCCCCATCGATCTGCTTCTGTCGTGGCCCCCGCGATGAACGATCATCGCAGGCCGCGAGAACTTGGGAAGCAGACTAGCCGCAGCTTCGGCTCGGGTACAATGGCCGTTACCGCATACGGCCGGGCAGCAGGCGCAGCGTAGGACCCCGCCAACGAAAAAGCCCCGGCCGAGGCCGGGGCTTGACGTCTGATCGGGATATCAGATCAGGACTTGTTCAGCTCAGTACTTCGCGACGACCGGACCGGTCCAGTTGAAGCGGTAGACCAGCGAGGTCGAGATCGTCTGGTTCCAGGTGTTGGCGCGGATGCTGTTGCCGACCGGCACGTTGCCGACGTCGGTCAACTCGTCCTGAGTCTTGGCGTTGTAGAAGGCCGAGCGGTATTCGGTCTTCATGAACCAGCCGGGCGACTGGATGCCGAAGATGTTCAGGTTGTTCTCGACGCCGCCGCCGACGAACCAGCCGTTACGGTTATAGCTGTTGAGGTGGGTACCGTTCGGAACGCCAGCCAGCGTCATGAAGTTGGTCTGGCCGAAGTGGGCGCCCGAGTAACCGCCGTTGACGTAGGAGAGAACGTTCGGAGCAACCAGCCAGCCGAGGCGCACACCAGCGGCCCAGGAGTCTTCCAGCTTCTGGTTGCCGGTGATGCCGAGGGTCGGATCCTGAACGGTAGCGCGGATGCTGCCGAACTGACCGTCGGCGAACACACCGGCGACCCAGGTGCTGTTGAACTGCCAGTCGTAGCCGAGACCGACGGTGCCGAACCAGCCCGAGCCACCCTGGCGCTGGTCGATCGTCAGCGGAATTGCGCCGACAGTGGTCTGCACGTGCTGGTCGGAAGCAGAAAGCCCGCCGCCGGCGCCGCCGAAGATGTAGAAGCCGGTCCAGTTGGCGACGGGGGCCGCCATCGGAGCCTTCACGTAGGGGCGGGCACCCAGGTCAGCCGCCGAGGCCGAGCCGGTCATCGCGGCAACCGCGGTCAGTGCGAGCAAAATCTTCTTCATTTTAAAATCCCCAAGCTTTGGTCTGTCCGGCAGGCGCGAGCGCACTGAAGTTCTCTGATCTGATGCCCGAACTATAGCCGCTTCTCGCCGAAATGCTGTTGCAGGGCAGGCACAGTCGCCGGAAAACGCGGTTCGGCGGGGATTCGGGGCGCAAGCGCCTAAGTCAGGAATAATGACATAATTTCAATGCGTTGAGGCGATTTTTGAGATGTCGAATTCAGGTAACTTCTGGTTAGGGAATTGGGCTTTGTCCGAAATGGCGGCAGCCCTGCCTCAGCCGTGGCTCGGTGAGTCGTTGGCCGAGTCGCCAGGCGAGGAAGCAGGGAATCACCGAAGCCGAGGCGGGCAATTGGTATTGTCCGCAAAATAAAACAGCCCCGGCTTGATGCCGGGGCTCTTGATGGACGCGGCGCCGGGATGCCCTGCGGCTTCAGACGTCGAGCAACTCTTCGTTGGCAAATTCGGCCTTGTCCGAGATGAACGCGAAGCGTGCCTCGGCCTTGGTGCCCATCAGGCGCTCCACCGAGTCCGCCGTGGTGTCGCGGTCGTCGGCGAGCAGCACCACCTTGAGCAGCGTTCGCCTGGCCGGATCCATGGTGGTTTCCTTGAGCTGCGCCGGCATCATCTCGCCGAGGCCTTTGAAGCGGTTCACCTCGACCTTGGCGTTGGCGTTGAACTCGCTCTTGATCAGCGCCTCCTTGTGCGCGTCGTCGCGTGCGTAGATCGACTTCGTGCCGACTGTCAGCTTGTAGAGCGGCGGCACCGCGAGGAAGAGATGCCCTTCGTCGATCAGCCGCGGCATCTGCCGGTAGAAGAAGGTGATCAGCAGCGAAGCGATGTGGGCGCCGTCGACGTCGGCGTCGGTCATGATGATGATGCGCTGATAGCGCAGATCCTCTTCGCGATATTGCGCGAGCATGCCGCAGCCGATCGCCTGCACGAGGTCGGCAAGCTGCGTGTTCGCCGTCAGCTTGTCCTTGCCCGCGGAGGCGACGTTGAGGATCTTGCCACGCAGCGGGAGCACGGCCTGGTTCTTGCGGTCGCGCGCCTGCTTGGCGCTGCCACCTGCCGAGTCGCCCTCGACGATGAAGAGTTCCGAGCCATCCAGACCGGCATCGGTGCAATCGGCGAGCTTGCCGGGCAGGCGCAGCTTCTTGCCCGCGGTCTTGCGCGCGGTCTCCTTTTCCTGGCGGCGGCGCAGCCGTTCCTCGGCGCGGTCGACCACGAAGTCGAGCAGCCTGTTGGCCTGGTTCGGATTGCCCGAGAGCCAATGGTCGAACGGATCCTTCATCGCCTGTTCGACGATGCGCTGCGCTTCGGCGGTGGCGAGACGATCCTTGGTCTGGCCCTGGAATTCAGGCTCGCGCACGAACACCGAGAGCATCACGGCGGCACCCACCATCACGTCTTCCGACGTAATGGACGAGGCGCGCTTGCCCTGGCCGACACGTTCGGCGTGATCCTTCAGGCCGCGCAAGAGCGCGCTGCGCAAGCCCGATTCATGCGTGCCGCCATCCGGCGTCGGCACCGTGTTGGTGTAGGACGACAGGAAGCCGTCGGCATCCGCGGTCCAGGCCACGGCCCATTCGCAGGCGCCATGCGCGCCGTTGCGGCCCGATTTGCCGGAGAAGATGTCGGGATGCACCAGCGTGTCGGCGTGGATCGCGGCGGCGAGGTAATCCTTGAGGCCGCCGGGGAAGTGGAACGTCGCTTCCGCCGGCACGTCCTCGACGCCCTTGAGCAGCTCGGGCGCGCAGTTCCAGCGGATCTCGACGCCGCCGAACAGATACGCCTTCGAGCGCGTCATCTTGAACAGGCGCTGCGGCTTGAACGCGGCCTTGGCACCGAAGATGTCAGTGTCGGGCTTGAAGCGCACGCGGGTGCCGCGGCGGTTGTTGACCTTGCCGAGGTCCTCGAGCTTGCCCTTCGGGTGTCCGCGCTCGAACCTCATGCGATAGAGCTTCTGGCTGCGTGCGACCTCGACCTCGAGCAGCGAGGAGAGGGCGTTCACAACGGAGATGCCGACGCCGTGCAGGCCGCCCGAGGTCTCGTAGACCTTGGAGTCGAACTTGCCGCCGGAATGCAGCGTGCACATGATGACTTCGAGCGCCGACTTCTTCGGGAATTTCGGATGCGGATCGATCGGAATGCCGCGGCCGTTGTCGATGACGGTCAAAAAGCCGTCCGCGCTCAGATCGACTCCGATGAAGGTCGCATGCCCCGCGAGCGCCTCGTCCATCGAGTTGTCGATGACCTCGGCGAACAGGTGATGCAGGGCCTTCTCGTCGGTGCCGCCGATATACATGCCGGGCCTGCGCCGCACCGGTTCCAGGCCTTCGAGCACCTCGATGTCGGCCGCGGTGTAGTCGGCCTCGCCGCCGCTTCCACGGGACGCTGCCTTGACCGGCGCGCGCGACTTCGGCTCTTCGCCGCCGAAGAAATCGTCTTTTGCTTTGGGTTTCAATTGCTTGGACATATATCTTGATACGCTTTCGGGGCCGCGGAAGCGGCGAATCGGTTCAGGTGACTATGCCACTTCTGACCTGGAAAGGTTACCGCAGGGGCGGGCCGGCGGCGTCGTTGGGAGCCAATCCCGGCGATTTTACGCCGCAGCCCCTCCAATTCCCGGCAATTTGACGTCCCGGTCCAGTCTGGATCTGACTTTATGACTTGATGTCACACAAGTCCTTGGCTTACCAGTCCTTTTCATCGAGCAGCACCTTGCGGCAGGGCGGAAGGCAATTTTTTGAATGGAGCAGTTTGCGCACGCCTTGGCCGATTTCGTGCGCGCCCACGAGATGTGGGCAGCTCCGATCGTGTTCCTGCTCGCCTTCGGGGAGTCGCTCGCCTTCATCTCGCTGCTGATCCCGGCTTGGGGAGCGCTGGTGGCGATCGGCGCGCTGATCGGCGCGAGCGGCATCAGCTTCTATCCGGTCTGGATCGCCGGCGGCCTCGGCGCGGCGCTGGGCGACTGGGTCTCCTACTGGTTCGGCTACCGTTACAAGGAGAAGGTCGCGCAGATGTGGCCGCTGTCGCGCTATCCGGAACTGCTGCCCAGGGGCGAGGCCTTCGTGCGGAGTTGGGGCGTGCCGAGCATCTTCATCGGCAGGTTCTTCGGCCCGTTGCGCGCCTCGGTGCCGCTCGCAGCCGGCATCTTCGAGATGCCTTATTGGAGTTTTCAGTCCGCCAATTTCATCTCGGCGCTGATCTGGTCGGCGGCACTGCTTCTGTTCGGGGACGTGATCGCCAAGTTGATGGAATGGATCTGGCGGGTGATCTGACCGGGCGGCAACGCCGCCCGGCTGTGCGCACGGCGAGACCTAGAGCGAGGCGTTCCAGATCGACGGAATCCAGCGATAGCCCGCGCCGTCCTTCTCGACCCGGACCAGACCCGGGAAGGCGGCGTGGAAGGCCTGGATCGGCATCTTCTCGGCAATCGCCATGTCGTAGAGCTTGCGCCGCGTCTCCTGAGCCAGAGGTTTGTCGACGTCGGAGGCGATGTTCCACTCGGGATGCCTGACGAACAGGAACGCTGCGCCGGCGGTGATATCGACCTGCACCAGCACCTGCTCCGCGCCGGAGGCGACGATAAAGGAGCTGTGGCCCGGCGTGTGGCCGGGGCTCGCGACCGCGGTGATGCCGGGCGCGACCTCCTTGCCGGAATCATAGGGTGTCACCTTGCGACCGAGTGCATCGAACACGCGGCGGATGTTCTTGAAATTGCTCTCGAGGATGGGATTGCCCATTCCCTTGCTCATCTCGCCGTCGTCCATCCAGAATTTCCATTCCACCGCCGGCACCATGATCTCGGCATTGGCGAAAGCCGGCTTGTTCTCGGCCGCGAGGAGGCCGTTGATGTGGTCGCCGTGGAAATGCGAGATGATGACGGTGTCGACCGCGGCGCGGTCGATGCTGGCAGCGGCAAGGTTGTTGTGGAACTGCCCGACCTTGCCCTTGGTCTGCGTGAACTGGTCGGGACCGAGACCGGTGTCGATCACGACAAGCTTCGACCCGGTGTTGACCACCACGGGGTTGAAAGTGTGGGTGACCTTGTCGGTCGGCAGATGGTTCTCGGCGAAGATCTTGTTGATGTCGTCCTTGCTGGCGCCGGCCGCGTAATTGTCGGGCAGGTTGACGGTGGTGACGCCGTCGCAGACCACCGTGACCTGGTGGGTGCCTACATTGTAGCGGTAGAAGCTCGCATTCTGTGTTGCGGCGGGCGGCGCTGCGGCGCTCGCGGGCGACGTCTTCATGAATGGCAGGAGCGTTGCGGCGGCGGCGCCGGCCAGTGTTGCGCGACGAGTAATCTCGGTCATGGCGATCTCCTGGGCTGGATTGCGACTGACCGGCGGGGCGTGGCGCGTCGGTCTTTGTCGGGAACCCCCGTTGCTGGTGGAAATTCCGCCGCGCCCCGATGACATCAGTGCGGCATCCTGCCGTCACGAGGTGCGGCATCCTGCCGTCACGCCCGCCGATTTGGACTTGACCCTGGAACCCGCTGGCCTTATAGCCCCGCGCCATGATCAACGCCGCGACCATTTTGTTCGCCCGTCGCCGCCGCCGCAGTCTTGCGGTTTGGGCGGTCGATCGCGTTTGAGATCATCGTCTTTGCCGCTGGATCCGATCCGCGGCATTCTCTCTCCTGTCAGCGCGATCTGATCCGGCGGCTCCCCGAGGAGGCCCAGCAGGAGACCACGATGTACACGCCACCCTTTTTCAAGCAGGACCGCGCCGCGAGCCTGAAATTCGCCGAAGAGCGCGGCTTCGGCACCATGTGCGCCTTCGACGGTCACAAGCCGGTCGCCTCGCCGCTGCCGTTCTACCTGACCTATGCCGCCGACGGCACGCCGCAGGCCGCCTTTCATGTCGCCCGTCACAATCCGCTGCTAAAGTTGGCTAACGGTTCGGGGGCATGGTTGCTCACGGTCAACGGGCCCGATGCCTATGTGTCGCCCGACTGGTACGTCTCGCCGGATCAGGTGCCGACCTGGCTCTACCAGTCGGTGCATCTGGCCGGGCCGGTGCGGCTGTTGTCGGACGACGAGCTGTCGGTGCAGATCGACACGCTCAGCGACAAGTTCGAGAAATGGCTGTTGCCGAAGAAGCCATGGACGTCGGGTAAGATGACGGCCGGGCGGCTCGAGGCGATGAAGAAGGCGATCGTGGGTCTGGTCATGACGGTTGAAGAGGTCGAGGGCAGCTTCAAGCTCAACCAGCACAAGTCCGACGCCGACTATACGGCGATTGCCAATGCGCTCGGCGCGCAGCCCGCCGCCGACGCCAGGAAGATATCGCAACTGATGCAGGACGTGAGGCCGGACGCCTTCGCCGACGAAACCAACAAGCTCGAAAGGAGCGTGCCATGAGTCTCGCTGAAACCACGAAAGCCCCGACCACCGGCGCTGCCAGGAAGCCCGCCACCGTCTTCGTTGATGGCGGCTCCGGCACCACCGGCCTCGGCATCAACGAGCGGCTCAAGCTCCAGAGCGACGTCGTGGTGAAGACCATCGCCGACGACAAGCGCAAGGACCCGGCGGCCAAGAAGGCGCTGATGCAGGATGTCGATCTCGTCATCCTCTGCCTGCCCGACGATGCCGCGAAGGAAACGGTCGCGCTGATCGATAGCATGGGGCCGTCGGGTCCGAAGGTGCTGGACGCCTCGACCGCGTACCGGGTCGCGCCCGACTGGGCCTATGGCTTTCCGGAACTGACGCCGGACCAGGCCGGCAAGATCAAGGCTGCGAAGAAGGTCTCCAATCCCGGCTGCTATCCGACCGGCGCGATCGCGCTGCTGCGGCCGATCGTCGACGCCGGCCTGCTGCCGCAGGACTATCCCGTCACCGTCAATGCGGTGAGCGGCTATTCCGGTGGCGGCAAGTCGATGATCGCGAGCTTCGAAGACGGCAGCGCGCCGTCCTTCGAGCTCTACGGCCTCGGCTTCGAGCACAAGCACCTGCCGGAGATGCAGCTCTATTCGAACCTGACGCGACGTCCGATCTTCATCCCGTCGGTCGCCAACTACAGGCAGGGCATGCTGGTCTCGGTCCCGCTCCAGCTCGACACGCTCCCGGGCAAGCCCAGCGGCGCCGATCTCCAGGCCGCACTGGCAAAACGCTACGCCGGATCAAAGTACGTCTCGGTGATGCCGCTTCAGAACGAGACGACCAAGGGCGGCAAGCTCGAGCCCGAGGCGCTCAACGAAACCAACATGCTCGAGCTCTACGTCTTTGCCAGCGACAAATATCATCAGGCCGTGCTGGTCGCGCGGCTGGACAATCTGGGCAAGGGCGCCTCGGGTGCAGCCGTGCAGAACATGCGGCTGATGCTGGGCCTGCCGGAGGCGTAGGACTCCGTGCCCCGGACGCAGCGCAGCGCTTCTTCAGCGGTGCGCTGCAGTGCCGCGGCCCATGCTTGGCTTGCTTCGCGTATGGCTCTCCGGATCGCGGCTCCGCGCCGCGACGCAGATGCGTTGCGGCGCGGACATGGGCCCTCAGTATTTCGCGATGACCGGGCCGCCGAACCGGTAGTTGATGCGGGCGGTGATCAGGTCGACATCCTGACCGATGCGATCGGTGCGCGAGAACGTGCCGACAGGCGCCAGCGCGCCGTTGGCCGTGAGGGTGACGTCGTGGTGACCCATGAACATGTGGTCGTATTCGAGGCCGACCGACCAGTTCGGGGCAAAGCCGTATTCGAGGCCGACGCCGATCGTGCCGCCCCAGCGGGTCTCGTTGGCACCGTCGAACTCGGCCCCGGCCAGACCGCCCGTACCGATGCCGCGGTAACGATCGCTGGTGACGGCCGCGCCCCCCTTCACGTAGAGCAGCGCATTGTTCCAGGCGTAGCCGACCTGGCCGGTGAACAGGCCGAAGGCATCGACGTGGGTGCGGTTAGCGACGCCGAGCACGGTGCTGGCATTCCGGCCGTCGAGGTCCGCCCAGTCGCCCTGCGCTTCGAGACCGAACACGAAGGCGCTGCTCTGCCAGCGATAGCCGATCTGGCCGCCGGCGACAGCGCCCGTCGCATCATGGCATCCTTCCGCAACGCCGGGCGCGAAGCCGACAGTCTGGTCCCAGCACTTGCGCGACGAACCATAGCCGCCGTTGGCGCCGATATAGAAACCGCTCCAATCATAGATCGCGGCGATCATCGGCGGCGCCTTGGTGTAGGGACGGGCGGCGAGATCGGCGGCACCGGCCTGGGTCGCGACGGTTGCCAGCGACAGGGCGCCGAGCGCGGATACAATCTTCCAATTCATGGTCTGCCCCGGATCAATCAATTGCGATGGCCAAATATACCTGTGGATGCGTGACACTTCGTATCAGCCCAAGGTCGGCATCGCTGTTTTTGTTGCACTGTCATTCTTTGGCAACACCGGCAGCGCGGCCGGCCTTCGCGTGGTTCAACCTTTCGGCGGCATGGCCCGGTCGGTCCACGCTGACGCCGGCACCTGAGCACGCCCCATGATGGAGCGGATCGTGTCCGCGTCCAGGTCTTCGTGTCAGGTCCTGGAACTGGAGGAAGTCCCGGTTGGGTTCGTGATGCATCGCCACGCGTCCGGGACGCGCGATCAGAGCGCCTTGAAGATCGCGAGCGCCAGCACGGCCTGCGCGAGGAAGCCGACGGAGAAGGCCAGCGTGCGGAACACCGGGATGCCCATCGCATAGACGATGAGATGCGCGACGCGCGACCAGAAATAGACGGCGCAGGCGAGCACCGTCCATTTCGAGGAATAATCGATCGCGTTCAGGATCAGCACCAACGGCGCGAACAGCACCAGGTTCTCGACGGCGTTGTCATGCGCGAACATCAGGCGGTTCGCCCACTCCGATTGCGGCTTGTCGCCGCGCGAAGGATTGGCCATCGCGCCGCCAAGACCGCGAATCTGGCAGCGGTTGATAGTGTAGGGAATCCAGAGGATTCCAGTCAGGATCACCGTCAGTGTCAGCCAGAACAATTCGCGCGTCATAGTCCGGTCCCCTCTGTCATCTCTGTCTTGAGAGCGAGCTTATACAAGCGCGCAAGATTGCGCTATGCGCGGACCCTGACATAGCTGCCGGGCGCGTCCTCGATCGGGGGCAGGGCCTCGCTGCCGACGCTGCGCGCCGGAACTTCTTCCGGATCGAGTGTACCGAGCCATTCGCGCCAGTCCGGCCACCACGAGCCCTTGTGCTCGACCGCGCCCTTCATCCACTCGGCGACGTTGACGTCCTTGATGTTGTCGTTGGTCCAGTACTGGTACTTGTTGGAGGCGGGCGGATTGACGACGCCGGCGATGTGGCCCGAGCCGGACAGCACGTATTTCACCGGACCGCCGAAGAATTGCGAGCCGTACAGCACTGATTCCGCCGGCGCGATGTGGTCCTCGCGGGTGGCGAGGTTGTAGACGGGCACCTTGACCTTGGACAGGTCGAGCAGCGTGTTGTCGAGCACCATCGTGCCGGTGGAGAACCGGTTCTCCAGGTAGCAATTGCGCAAGTAGTAGGAATGGTTCGATGCCGTCATGCGCGTCGCATCCGAATTCCAGTGCAGCAGGTCGAACGCGCTCGGCTGCTGGCCCTTGAGGTAGTTGCTGACGACGTAGGACCAGATCAGATCGTTGGAACGCAGCATGTTGAAGGCCATCGCCATCTTGGAGCCTTCGAGCACACCGGCCGCCTTCATGTCCTGCTCGAGAGCGGCGACCTGCTCTTCGTCCACGAACACCAGCAGATCGCCGGCGTGGGTGAAGTCGACCTGTGCCGCGAAGAACGTCGCGGAGGACACACGCTGGCGGCGCTTTTCGGCGAGCCAGGCCAGCGTCGTCGCGAGCATGGTGCCGCCGACGCAATAGCCGGCGGTATGCACCTTCATCTCGCCGGTGATCTTCTCGATCACGTCCATCGCCGTGAGCGGGCCTTGCTTCATGTAGTCTTCCCAACTCTTGGCTCCGAGCCGCTTGTCCGGGTTGACCCATGAGATCACGAACACGGTGATGCCCTGGTCGACGCACCACTTGATGTAGGATTTCTCCGGCTTGAGATCGAGGATGTAGAACTTGTTGATCCAGGGCGGCACGATCAGGAGCGGCGTGCGCAGCACGTTCTCCGTGGTCGGCGAATACTGGATCAGCTGCATCATCTCGTTCTGGTAGATCACCTTGCCCGGCGTCGTCGCCATGTTGACGCCGACGACGAGATTGTCCGGGTTGGACTGGCGGATCTTCAGCATGCCCTTGCCGGCTGCGATGTCCTCGGCCAGCATCTTCAGGCCGCGCGCGAGATTCTCGCCGCTGCTCGCCACCGTCTCGCGCAGCACCTCCGGATTGGTCAGCACGAAGTTGGATGGCGACAGCGCGTTGGTGACCTGCTGGATGTAGAACTCCGCCTTGCGGCGGGTCGGCGCATCGAGCCCGTCGGCGTCGCGCACAAGCTCGTGTGCCCATTTGGTCGTGAGCAGATAGAGCTGCATCACGAAGTCGAAGAACTGGTTCGACTTCCATTCCGGATCGGCAAAGCGCTTGTCGCGCGGTGAGGGCGCGATCGCGGGAGCAGCGTCCTGTCCGGCCATGCGGCGGGCCGCCGAACCCCAGAGGTCGAGATAATCCTTGGCGAGCTTGGTCTGGAGATCCGATGCGCGGGTCGTATCCGACAGCCAGTATTCGGCGACCGTCGTGAAGGTCTTGACGACCTCGGTCAGTTCGGCCGGCGGGCGGTCCTGCACCTCGCCGCTCTCGCGCGGCTTGAGGTAGGCAGCGAGCGCCTTGCCGCCGCTCTCCATCGCCCGCGCGACATTCATCGCGAAGGCTTCCGCATTAAACTTCGTCTCGGGTTTGGGCGTGTCGGTCGTGGCCATGCTCATGAGCAGAACAGTAACGATTCATTCCGTATTCGTCACCGCGAAGCTCGCATGTTTGGCGTTAAACACTCTCGAAGATGTGTTGCAGTGCGACAAATCTTCTTGGTTCCGTCACAATCGAGCCGCACCGCTCGGCTTGGTAGTGCCGGGCTGTTTTCTCGCTCGCACCATTTGGGCAGCAATGGTTTGAGCTTGGGCGCGGACTTGGGTAAGGTTGCCCGGGGCCGTGCTTTGGGACGAGGTGGGGATTTCCCAAGTGTTGGCGTTGAGGGACCTGCAAAAGTCGCTGCTGATTTGCGGCACGCTCCTGAGCGTGGCCTTTGTGCTGGGCGGCTGTTCGAGCCAACTCGCGGATATGACGCCCGCGGATGCACAGGCGCATCCCAGGGAGCCGAGTAGCTATCTGCCGGTGCATGACCTGCCGCCGGATCGCGATCAGGCGGTCATCCCGCCGGACCAGCGCGCCAAGATCGAGGCCGAGCTTGCCGCCGCGCGCGACCGCCAGGCTGTTGCCGCCAAGGACGCGAAATAGGCGCCGCAAGGTAATCGCTGGCGCCTCCGTCTTGCCGTGCTAAAAGACCTCAGTTCAGCCGAGAGTCAGGGCGAACGACTTCAGCCGCCGTCGGCGATGACTGCTCTAAGTGTCTGATCTTGAGCAATTTTCGCGAAGGTAGCGAGCGCCTTTCCGAATGGCCGTCATGGCCTGTCGATTCTGTCCAGACCGGTTGCCCGGAGCCCAGAGAGCCATGGAAGAATTTTACCGCATCCGCCGCCTTCCGCCTTACGTGTTCGAACAGGTCAACCGGGCCAAGGCGGCCGCGCGGAATGCCGGCGCCGATATCATCGACCTCGGCATGGGCAATCCGGACCTGCCGGCACCGCCGCATGTACTGGAGAAGCTCAAGGAAACGCTCGGCAAGCCGCGCACCGACCGCTACTCGGCCTCCCGCGGCATCCCCGGCCTGCGCCGGGCCCAGGCCGGCTACTATGCCCGCCGCTTCGGGGTGAAGCTCAACCCCGACACCCAGATCGTGGCAACGCTGGGCTCGAAGGAGGGCTTTGCCAATGTGGCCCAGGCCATCACCGCGCCGGGCGATGTCATCCTGTGCCCGAACCCGAGCTATCCGATTCACGCCTTCGGCTTTTTGATGGCGGGCGGCGTGATCCGCTCGGTGCCGTCCGAGCCGACGCCGCAATTCTTCGAGGCCGTCGAGCGGGCGATCGTGCATTCGATCCCGAAGCCGCTCGCGCTCGTCGTCTGCTACCCGTCGAACCCGACCGCCTATGTCGCGAGCCTCGACTTCTACAAGGACCTCGTCGCATTCGCGAAGAAGCACGAGATCCTGATCCTGTCCGATCTTGCCTATGCCGAGGTCTATTTCGACGAGAACAACCCGCCGCCCTCGGTGCTGCAGGTGCCCGGCGCGATCGACGTCACCGTCGAGTTCACCTCGATGTCGAAGACCTATTCGATGGCCGGCTGGCGCATGGGCTTTGCGGTCGGCAACGAGCGCGTGATCGCGGCCCTGGCCCGCGTCAAATCCTATCTCGACTACGGCGCCTTCACGCCGGTGCAGGTCGCCGCGACCGCCGCGCTGAACGGCCCGGACGATTGCATCAAGGAGATGCGTGACACCTACCGCAAGCGCCGCGACGCGCTGGTGGAATCGTTCGGTCGTGCCGGCTGGGAGATCCCGCCGCCGGAGGCCTCGATGTTCGCCTGGGTGCCGCTGCCGGAGGCCTTCCGCAGCGTCGGCAGCATGCAGTTCGCGACCCTGATGGTGGAGAAATCCGGCGTCGCGGTCTCGCCCGGCGTCGGCTTCGGCGAGCATGGCGAAGGATATGTCCGCATCGCGATGGTGGAAAACGAGCAACGGATCAGGCAGGCCGCGCGCGGCGTGCGACGCTTCCTTGAAAGCGGGATCGAAACGTTGCACAACGTCGTTCCGCTCGCCAACCGGCGCTAATTCTCTTCGACAGGTTTTCGAAAAGCATCATGGTCGCACCCCTGAAAGTGGGCATAGCGGGGCTCGGCACCGTGGGCGCCGAAGTTGTCCGTCTGATTGAAACGCAAGCCCGCGTGCTTGCCGGCCGCAGCGGCCGCGGCATCCGCGTCGTCGCCGTCACCGCGCGCTCGAAGGCGAAGAAGCGCGGCATCGACCTGCGCGGCGTCGAATGGGTCAAGGATCCGATCGCGCTCGCCACCCATCCCGGCATCGACTGCTTCGTCGAGCTGATGGGCGGCGCCGGCGATCCCGCGCTGTCCGCGGTGGAGGCCGCGCTGAATGCCGGCAAGTCCGTCGTGACCGCGAACAAGGCGCTGCTCGCCAAGCACGGCCTCAAGCTCGCCAGGGCGGCTGAAAAGCACGGCGGTGCGCTGAATTTCGAGGCAGCGGTCGGCGCCGCGATCCCCGTCATCAAGACGTTACGCGAGGGTCTTGCCGGAACCGGCATCAATCGCGTCTACGGCATCCTCAACGGCACCTGCAATTACATCCTGACCCGGATGGAGCAGGAGGGCCTGTCCTTCGCCGAATGCCTCAAGGATGCGCAGCGGCTCGGCTATGCCGAGGCCAATCCGTCCTTCGACGTCGACGGCCACGATACCGCGCAAAAACTCGCCATTCTCGCCAGCCTCGCATTCGGCACGAAAGTTGCTCAAAGCGCGGTGTATGTCGAAGGTATCTCATCCATCGCGCCGGAAGATCTCCGTGCGGCTGACGATCTCGGTTACCGGCTCAAGCTGCTCGGCGTTGCGGTGCGCACCGCCAAGGGCATCGAGCAGCGTGTGCATCCGACCATGGTTCCAAAATCCTCATCGATCGCGCAGGTGATGGGTGTCACCAACGCGGTCACGATCGATGGCGAGGGCATCCCGCCGATCACGCTGGTCGGCCCCGGCGCGGGCGGTGCTGCGACTGCATCCGCCGTCGTTGCCGACATCGCCGATGTCGCGCGCGGCATCCGTGCCAATCCGTTCGGCCGGCCGATCTCGCATTTGCGCGACACCAAGAAGGCGCCGATGGAGCGCCACGAGGGCGGCTACTACATCCGCCTTCTGGCACGCGATTTCCCGGGCACCGCGGCGGCGATCGCGACCCGGCTCGCGGAACAGAAGATTTCGATCGAGTCGATCGTGCAGCGCCATCCCAATGGCGGCGCTGCGTCCACCGATGGCAAGGCGGTGCCCGTGCCCGTCATCCTGATCACCTATGCTACGCATGAGGACGCCGTGCGCCGCGCGCTGGCGGCCGTGCAGAAGGACAAGGTGATCAGCGGACGGCCGCAGGTGATCCGGATCGAGAAGAACTGAGCATGCTCCGGAAAAGTGCGAAGCGGTTTTCCGGAAAGAGCATGCTCGAACTATGAGGCGGTTCGAACGAACCGTGGGCGTTGTGAGTTGATGCGGGCGGAAATATCCGTCCAAAACTGTTTCGAAGGAGTTAGCCGATGTCGACCCATATTTCAGTCCCGCCGCAAGCGTTGCTCGAGCGCATTCTCACGCTGGAGATCGTGCGCGTGACGGAGCGGGCGGCAGTGTCTTCGGCGCGGCTGCGCGGGCACGGCAACGAGAAGGCGGCCGACCAGGCCGCCGTCGACGCCATGCGGCGCGAGCTCAACAAGCTGCCGATCGAGGGCACCATCGTGATCGGCGAGGGCGAGCGCGACGAGGCGCCGATGCTGTTCATCGGCGAGAAGGTTGGCATGAACGCCGGCCCGCAGGTCGACATCGCGGTCGACCCGCTCGAAGGCACCACGCTGTGCGCCAAGGCCATGCCGGGCTCTATCGCCACGATGGCGATGGCCGATGGCGGCACGCTCCTGCACGCGCCCGACGTCTACATGCAGAAGCTCGCGATCGGTCCCGGCTACGCCAAGGGCGTCGTCGAGCTCGATGCGACACCGGCCGAGAACGTCCGCCGCCTCGCCAAGGCCAAGGGCGTCCAGCCGGACGGGATCACCGTCCTCGTGCTCGACCGTCCGCGCCATGCCAGCATCATCGAGAGCGTGCGCTCGACCGGCGCCGCCGTGCGCCTGATCACCGACGGCGACGTCGCCGGCGTGATCCACTGCGCCGACCCCGACAACACCGGCGTCGACATGTATCTCGGCACCGGCGGTGCGCCGGAAGGCGTGCTCGCGGCGGTGGCGCTGCGCTGCATCGGCGGCCAGATGCAGTGCCGTCTCATCCTCGACTCCGACGAGAAGCGCGAGCGCGCCGCCAAGATGGGCGTCAACGATCCCAAGATGATCTACGGCATCGAGGACATGGCGCGCGGCGACTGCCTGTTCGCCGCCACCGGCGTCACCACCGGCTCGCTGCTGTCGGGCGTCAAATTCCGCAAGGACGGCGTGATCGAGACCGAGACGGTGGTGATGCGCTCCGTTACCGGCACAGTGCGCTACATCAAGGCCGAGCACCGCGAGCTCGCGAAGTTCCACCTGGACTAAGCCACGACATGCTGCCGTCATTCCGGGCCTGCGCCTCGTGGTGCATCCCGGGATGACCAAGAACAAGTAACGTACGGGAAAGCGCCCATGTCCGATCTCTCCACCGTCAAAGCCCTGGTCTTCGACGTGTTCGGCACGGTCGTGGACTGGCGCACCAGCCTGATCACCGACTTCATGTGGTGGGCGAAGGGGCGCGGCATCAGCGCCGACTGGACCGCACTCGTCGACGGCTGGCGCGGCATGTACATGGCCTCGATGGACGACGTGCGCAAGCATCCAGAGCGCGGCTATGTCATGCTCGACGATCTGCATCGCCGCTCGCTGGACAAGCTGGTCGAGCAATTTTCGATCAAGGGCCTGACCGAGGCTGATCTCGATTACCTCACCAAGGGCTGGCACCGCCTGCAACCCTGGCCCGACAGCGTCGCCGGCCTGACCCGGCTGAAGACGAAATTCGTGATCTCGCCGCTGTCGAACGGCAACGTCGCGCTGCTCACCAACATGGCGAAGTTCGCGGGCCTGCCGTGGGACCTCGTCATGTCGGCCGAGCTGTTCGAGCACTACAAGCCTGATCCCGAGACCTATCTCGGCGCCGCGCGCCTGCTCGGCCTCAAGCCGGAGCAGGTGATGATGGTCGCCGCCCACAACGGCGATCTCGCCGCCGCGCAGAAGAACGGCCTGAAGACCGCGTTCGTGGCGCGGCCGACCGAGTACGGTCCGCTCCAGAAGGTCGATTTCGAAGCCACCGGCAACTGGGACATCGTCGCCAGGGATTTTGGCGGCATCGCCGACAGGCTCGGCTGCTGACAGCGCCGTAGACGATCCGCGGCGAGCCGGCAGGCAACAGCGAGCCAGCAGGCAAGAGCAAGAGGTGCTCGTTGGCCTTCTCATTATTGGCCCTGCAAGTCCTGGTCACGGTGGGGACGACCGCTGGGACGATTGCGCTGATCTTTTGGCTGCTTCTGCGGGCCAGGCCGAGCGTGCTCAGCGAGACCGCGGGCGCAATCGAGCCGGAGAAAAGCATCGCCTGGTTCACCGTCATCGGCGGTTGCATTATGTCGCTGGCCGGCTTGTACGGGGTCCTGTTTCAGGACGTCGGCTGGGGAGGGGTGGTGGTCGCACTCCTGGGTCTCGGTGCCGCCGGCTTCATGTCGCCATCGCTCACGTCCGTCCACAAGGTGACGTGGGACCAGGAGTCGATTGAAGGTCCATCGAACCTGTTTGGTCCCACGCTGGGGCTGCGAAGAACCAGACTATCGTGGGACGATATTTCGAGAACCGGAACGACTGTGACCGGCTACTGGTTCGTCGAGAGCCATGACGGCAGGCGGGTCTATTGGAGCTTTCTCTACAAGGGCCACGGCGCTCTCGCCGCTTTTCTTCACGCGAAGCGGCCTGATTTGGAGCGTCCAGTATCTGAATGACGGCCGGCGCGGACTGACGCTGCCACCTCGAAGCCGCTCGCGGCCGCGGAGCCCGCGGAATAGATCACTGATCCGGGCGGCACGTGCGCCGCCCGGATCAGATCCGGCGATTACAACGTCATCTGCATCGGTTCGGGATAATAGTGGAAGCCGTCGCCGACCTTGGCGACGTGGCCGTAGCCCGGCCAGGCGAAGTGATAGGACATCACGGGGGTCTTGTTGGCCGCAAGCATGGTCAGCAGCTTGACGCGCGATTCAGCCGCCTGCTTCGGGTCTGTGTCATAGGAGAATTCCATCCGCGGCCGCTCGAGCAGCAGCACCGAATGATGCGAGAGGTCGCCGAGGAAGGCGAAGGACTTGCCGGCCGACGAGACCAGGAAGATGTGGTGGCCGACGGTGTGGCCGGGCGCGGCGATCGCCTGGACGCCCGGCAGGAATTCCTGGCCGTCCTTGAAAAACACGATGCGGTCGCGAACCGGCAGCAGGTTCTTGCGGGCGTGGACGATGAAGTCCTTGACCGGGCTGCCGAGCTTGCCCTCGTCGGTCCAGAAATCGAAATCGGTCTGCGAGATATAGATCTGCGCGTTCGGAAACAGCGGCTTGCCGCCCTCGTCCACGATGCCCCCGATGTGATCGATATGGGCATGCGAACAGACCACGGCATCGATATCCCCCGGCTTGATGCCGGCCTCGGTCATGCTCTTCTGCTGCCGGCCGGTGGTGGAGCCGAACAGCTTGGAGCTGCCCATGCCGGTATCGAACAGGATGAGCTTGTCGCCGGTGTTCACGATCGGCGAGTTCTGCTCGAGCACGACATTGTCCGGCGACAGGAAATTGTCGGCCAGCATCTTCTTCACGTCCTCCTTGGGAACGCCGGTGAATGTCCCGGAGGGATCGCCGAGCGGCAGTGGTCCGTCGGAGACGACGGTGATCTCGGCATCGCCGAGAACGAAGCGGTGCCAGTACGGCGTCTGGGTGCCGAGCTTGGGAGCGCGCGCAATTGCGGTGGTGCCGAGCATTGCACTGGCACCGAGGCCGGCGCCGAGCGAGAGCAGGGATCGACGTGAGACGTTGAGTGTCATTCGCTTCCTCCACTTTTTCTTTTGAGCTGCGCGAATTTGTCGCGCGCCATGTTCGGCCTGAGGCCAGCCATGATGCTGCGCCGGTTCAGACAAACCAGCAAGTGGAATTGGTTTGCGGATGATCGCGGCTTGTCAAAGTTGCACGTGCAATTCCGGCGCGCGACAAAGACGCCATTGCCGACGTTGTTCACGGCGTCACGATCGACCAGCGTTGCTGCAACGCAATCAAGGATTGTGTCGCGATTGTGTCTGCCGGCGCGCCCGATACGGCGGGATGGCAGGAATATTCTGGCAGCTGGAATCATTTTACGTCACGGTGGCGCGCGCGTCCGCGCGGCAACTTCGCCTTACGCGATCCGGAGCGTGAGGTCGTTGCCTTCCGCTTCGGCAAAGCCCGCTTGCAGGACCTCTTCGCGCTTGTGGCGCAGATGCGCGCGCAGGATATGCGCGAGCCCGACGCCGTCGCGCCTCTGGAGCGCGTTCAGGATTGCATCATGCTCCTTCACGGCGAGTGCCCAGCGCTGCGGCGTCATCGGCGTGACGTAACGTGCGCGGCGGATGCGCGCGGTCACGGACGCATACAGCCCCGCGAGCGCGGGGTTTCCGGCTGCAGTGACGATGGCTTCGTGAATGGCGCGGTTGCCGCGGTAGTACTGGATCAGGTCACGCTCGCGATAATGCTGCACCATGGCCGCGTGCGCGGCGGCGATCTCGTCGATCCCGGCGTCGGTGATCCGTTCGCAGGCGAGCTCCCCGGCGAGGGCCTCGAGGCCCTGGCAGACCTCGAACAGGTCGCGCATGTCCTTGTCGGTCAGCTTCGCCGCGCGCGAGCCCCGATGCGGCAGCAGCTGCACGAGGCCCTCGGCGGCGAGCACCTTGAGCGCCTCGCGCAGCGGCGTGCGCGAGATCTGCAGCCGCTCGCACAGCTCGCGCTCTGGAATTCGCGCCCCCGGCGGAATTTCGCCGTCGAGCAGGATGGCCCGGATACGGCCGACAACTTCCTCGTGAAGCATGGGTCGGAGGTCCATTTGCATTCAAAACTGAGATTATATGTGAAAGGTTGCAAGTTCCAGCTTGAAAAATGATAATTTTGCATTCAAAAATGTAAAAAAGCAGAAAGGCGTGAGGAAATGGACCAGCAGGTGGGGGCGGAAGACCTCGTTTTCGAGCGCCGGGACGGCATTGGTCGGATCACCTTCAACCGCCCGCAGGCCCGCAATGCCTTCACTTTCGCGATGTACGAGCGGCTCGCCGCGATCTGCGCGGAGGCCAACGACGATCATGCGATCAAGGTGCTGGTGCTGCGCGGAGCCGGCGACAAGGCTTTCGCCTCGGGCACCGACATCAACCAGTTCCGCGAATTCAGGACGCCGCAGGATGCGATCGACTACGAGAACCGCATCGATCGGGTGCTGAGCACGCTCGAGCAGTGCCGGGTGCCGACGATCGCGGCGATCAACGGGTTCTGCACCGGCGGCGGCGCTGGCATCGCCGCTGCCTGTGACCTCCGTATCGGCACAAGAAGCGCGAAAATCGGATTTCCCGTCGCCCGGACGCTCGGCAATTGCCTGTCGATGTCCAATGTCAGCCGTCTCACGGCGCTGATCGGCGCCGCACGCGTCAAAGACCTGATCTTCACCGCGCGTCTCATTGACGCCACCGAGGCTGCAAGCGTCGGGCTGCTCGGCGAGGTCGTCGAGGATGACGCGGCGCTCGAGCGCCGTGCCGACGAAGTCGCGCGGCTGCTCGCCAGCCACGCGCCGCTGACGCTGAACGCGACCAAGCAGGCGGTGGCCCGCCTGCAAAGGCGGCTGACGCGGGACGAGGGCGAAGACCTCATCCTGATGTGTTACACGAGCCAGGATTTTCGCGAAGGGCTCGATGCTTTCCTCACCAAGCGCGCGCCGCAATGGCGCGGTGAATAGGACGGGCCGATGCAGAGCGATCGTTCGCAATCGAACTCCGGCCGTTCGGGGCCGCTGGCCGGCCTCAAGGTCATCGATCTCACCCATGTCATGGCAGGGCCGACCTGCACCTTGATGCTCGCGGACATGGGCGCCGATGTCATCAAGATCGAGAAATGGCCGAATGGCGACGACACCCGCCATTCAGTGCCGCCGAAGATCGGCGACGAGGCGGCCTCCTTCCTGATGATGAACCGCAACAAGCGCGGCATTGTGCTCGATCTCAAGACCGAGGGCGGCAAACAGGTGCTGCGGCGGCTGATCGCGGGCGCCGACGTGCTGGTCGAGAACTTTGCGCCGGGCGCGATGGAGCGCCTCGGCTTCGGCTACGAGGCGCTGCACGCAAAATTCCCGGCGCTGATCTACTGCTCGCTGTCGGGCTTTGGCCGCACTGGTCCCTACAAGCACCGCCGGGGATTCGATCTCGTCGCCCAGGCCATGAGCGGTATCATGAGCTTTACCGGCGAGCGTCCTGACGGCCCGCCCGTCAAATGCGGCCCGCCGCTGTCCGACATCACTGCCGGGCTGCTCGCGAGCATGGGCATCCTCGCTGCCTACACGCATCGTCTCAAGACCGGCGAAGGGCAGTGGGTCGAGACCTCGCTTTTTGAAGCAGCTCTGGTGCAGACCTACTGGCAGTCGACCATCGCGTTGGCCGCGGGCACCGCGCCGCGCGCGATGGGCTCGGCTCATCCGCTCAACGCGCCTTATCAGGCCTTCGAGGCCTCCGATGGCTGGCTCGTGGTCGGCGGCGCCAACAAGAAGCACTGGCTGTTGATGCTGGAAGCGCTGGGTGCGAGCGAGCTTGCATCCGATCCGCGCTTCGTCACCGGCGCCGACCGCATGGCGAACCTGAAGGAGCTCGAGGCGGTCCTGAGCGAGCGCTTCCGCACGAAGTCGCGGGCGCATTGGCTTGCGGCGCTGGACGAGAAGGGCGTGCCCTGCGGCCCCGTCCACGACATGCTGGAGGCGCTGAGCGATCCGCAGACGCTGGCACGCGAGATGGTCGTCGAGGTCGAGCACTCCACGCTCGGCCCGGTGAAGACCATCGGACTGCCCGTCAAATTTTCGGAGACCCCAGGCAAAGTGCGCATCGGCGCGCCGCTCTACGGTGAGCATACAGGCGAGGTGCTGACCGAATACGGGTTCGACCAGACGCAGATCGATGCGCTCGCAAAAGAAGGCGCAATCGTTCTGGCCCCAGACCGGCGCGAGGAACGCGTCGCCTGACCGGACATCGCTACGACAAAGACAAGACAAAACATAAAAAAGCTGGAGGAAATCATGGGTCGGACGTCAACACTTCTACTCTCCGCGGCCGCAGCGATGCTCGCCGGCACGATGCCGGCGCTCTCGGCCTGGCAGCCGCAAAAGCCGATCGAGTTCGTGGCCACTGCCGGGCCGGGCGGCGGCACCGACAATATCGCCCGCGCCGTGCAGAACATCATCACCAAGTACAAGCTGACGGAGCAGCCCATCGTCGTCGTCAACAAGGGCGGCGGCAGCGGCGCCGAAGGCTATGTCTACGGCAAGGCGTCCGCCGGCGATCCCTACAAGGTGATCTTCGGAACGTCGAACGCCTGGCAGCAGCCGCTCGTCTCCAAGGTCGCCTTCAATTACACCGATCTCACCCCGGTCGCGGCGATGGCGCAGGACGAGTTCCTGCTCTGGGTCAAGCAGGATGCCCCCTACAAGACGGCAGGGGATTATCTGAAGGCGGCCGCATCGGGCGAATTCAAGATGGGCGGGGCACAGTCAAAGGACACCGATGAGGTCCTGACCCGCATGATCGAAAAGACCGGTCACGTGAAGCTGACCTACATCCCCTTCAAGAGCGGCGCCGAGACCGCCGTGCAGCTTGCCGGCGGACATCTCGACTCCCACGTCAATAATCCGAGCGAAAGCCTCGGGCAATGGCGCGGCGGCACGCAGCGACCGCTTTGCGTTTTCAGCCCGAAGCGGCTTCCGAAGGGTCCCAAGGTCACCGCGACCGAAGGCTGGAGCGACGTTCCGACCTGTGCCGAGCAGGGGCTCGATATCAAGCAATATGAGCAGCCGCGCACGGTGTGGCTGCCCGGCAAGGTCACGCCGGACCAGGCCGCGTTCTATGTCGATCTCATGAAGAAGGTGCAGGCGACGCCGGAATGGAAGGACTACATCGAGAAGACTTCGCAGGTCGATACGTTCCTGACCGGCGCTGAGCTCGACAAGTTCATCAAGGACGATCTCGAGCACCTCAAGCAGGTTGCGGCCGAGCAGGGTTGGCTCATCAAGTGAGCCGGCCCTGCCAGGCCATGAGATCCCGTCATCTCGCGTTAGGTTGGAGCCGCTGATGATATCGCGCCGCGCTCTCGAACTGGCGACCGCCGTTCTCACCGGCGGCTTCGGTGTCGCTGTCGTCGTGCAGAGCCTCGACAACGGTATCGGCTGGTCGAGTGCGGGCGTCGATTCCGGCACGTTCCCGTTCCTGACCGGGATCATCATCGTTGTCGGCAGTCTCTACAATCTGGTGCGGGGCATGCTGCCGGTCACGACATTGGCGCATGTTCCGATCGCGATCACGCCGATCGAGTTGCGCCGGATTGCCGGCCTGTTCGTACCGGCCGCGATCTTCGTTGCGGCGATCCCGCTGGCGGGGATGTACGTCGCCTCCGCCCTCTATGTCTTCGCGGTGCTGGCAATCCCCAGGCACCAATCCGTACCCCGTGCGCTGGCTATGGCGGCGGCGACGGCGCTCGCGCTCTACGTCGTGTTCGAGCGCATGTTTCAGGTGTCGTTGCCGCACGGCGCGCTCGCCGCCGCGTTCGGGTACTGACGGAGCGCGCGATGGACAATCTCGGGGAACTTCTGCACGGCTTCACCATCGCGGTCACGCTGCCGCATCTGGCGCTGATGGTGGTCGGCGTGCTGCTCGGCATCCTCGTCGGCGTGCTGCCGGGGCTGGGTGCGCCGAACGGAGTGTCACTGCTGCTGCCGCTGACCTTCGGCATGCAGCCGGTGTCGGCGATCATCCTGCTCTCCTGCATGTACTGGGGCGCGCTGTTCGGCGGCTCCGTCACCTCAATCCTGTTCAATATTCCCGGCGAGCCGTCCTCCGTCGCGACCACCTTCGACGGCTACCCGATGGCCCGCGACGGCCGGCCGACGACGGCGCTCGCCACCGCGTTCGGCTCGGCGGCGTTCGGCGCGCTGGTTGGCGTCATCCTGATCACCTTCCTCGCATCCTGGGTGGCGCAGGTCGCGCTTGCCTTCGGGCCGGCGGAGTATTTTGCCGTCTATTTCCTGGCCTTTGCGAGCTTTGTCGGCATGGGCGGCGGCGCGCCGATCAAGACCGTCGTGGCGCTGGCGATCGGCTTTGCCATCGCAGCGATCGGCATCGACACCGTGTCCGGCAGCGTTCGTCTCACCATGGGCGTCGATGAACTGGTCAAGGGCGTGAACTTCGTCGTCGCCGTGATGGGCCTGTTCGGCATCGGCGAGCTGCTGGTTGCTGTCGAGGAGGAGTTTCACGCCCGCGCGGTCTCCTCGAAGATCGATTGGCGCGAGGTGTTTCGCGCGGTCGGCCGCCTGCCGCGGCACAGCATTGCCTTGCTGCGCAGCGCCGCGATCGGGTGCTGGATGGGGATCACGCCGGGCGGCCCGACCGCCGCGTCCTTCATGAGCTATGGCATCGCCCGCCGCTTCTCGCGCCGCGGCCGCTATTTCGGCACCGGAGAGGTCGAGGGCATCATCTCGCCCGAGACCGCCGATCATGCCGCCGGCACCAGCGCATTGCTGCCGATGCTCTCGCTCGGCATTCCCGGCTCGGCCACCGCGGCCGTCATGATGGGCGGGCTGATGATCTGGGGCCTCAATCCCGGGCCGATGCTGTTCGTCGACCAGAAGGACTTCGTCTGGGGCCTGATCGCCTCGATGTATGTCGGCAACATCGTCGCGGTGGCGCTGGTGCTGCTGACCGTGCCGGTCTTTGCCGCCCTGATGCGGATTCCGTTCGTGATCATCGCGCCCCTGATCGTGATCATCTGCGTCGTCGGCGCCTATTCGGTGTCGAACTCTTATCTCGACGTCGTCATGATGCTCGGCTTCGGGATCGTCGGCTATCTCTTCAAGAAGCTGTTCTATCCGCTGGCGCCGCTCGTGCTCGCGATCGTCATCGGCGACAAGGCCGAGGACGCCTTCCGGCAATCGATGCTGATGTCCAGGGGGTCGCTCGGGATCTTCTTTGCGAACAAGCTGGTGACGTGCCTGGTGGTGGCCGGGATCGCGCTGTTGCTGCTTCCGCTGGTGCTGCAGCTTGCGCATCTGTTTCGCAAGCCCGCGCCGTCCACCGATGAGACGACAACCCAAGCGACAGCTCGGCAGAAGGTGACCATATGACCACAAAGCCGCTCATTGCACTGGCGATGGGAGACCCCGCCGGCATCAGCCCGGAGCTGACCGCGAAGCTGGTGGTGCAGGACGATATTCGTGCCCGCTGCCGGATCGTCGTGATCGGTGACCGCCGGATCTTCGACGAAGGCGCGCGCGTCGCCGGCGTCAAGCCGGAGCTGACCATGGTGGAGCAGGGGGCCGACCTTCGGGCGGCGAGGGCGGAGGCGTTGTTCGTCGATCTCGGTCATCTCGATCCCGGGGACGTCGAACCGAAAGCTGCGACCCTTGCCGGTGGACAATTCGCCATGGCCAATTACAAGCACGCGCTCGAGCTTGGTCGCGACGCACGCGCCGATGCGGTCTGCTTCACGCCGTTCAACAAGCAGGCGATGCGGCTCGCCCGCGCCGGCTATGACGACGAGATCGCGTTCTCCGCGGAGGTGGCCGGATTGAAGACCCCCGCAAGCGAATTCAACGTGCTCGGCGATCTCTGGAATGCGCGTGTCACCTCGCACATTCCGCTGAGGGATGTCGCCGCAACGCTGTCCGGCGAGCGCATCCTCCGTGCGCTCAAGCTGACGGACGCCTGCATGCGCAACGCCGGTTTCGCGCGGCCGCGGATCGCGGTCGCCGGGCTCAATCCGCACGCCGGCGATGGCGGTAATTTCGGCCGCGAAGAGATCGACATCATCGCGCCGGTGGTCGTGGCCGGCCAGCGCGAGGACATCGCCGTCGAGGGACCGTTTCCCGCCGACACGGTGTTCCTGCGTGCCAAGGGCGGCGCCTTCGATGCGGTGCTGACGATGTATCACGACCAGGGCCAGATCGCGATGAAGCTGATGGGCTTCGATCGCGGCGTGACCTTGCTCGGCGGCTTCCCTTTCCCGATCTGCACGCCCGCGCACGGCACCGCCTACGACATCGCAGGCCAGGGCATCGCGTCGATCGGCGCCAGCCGCGCCGCGGTGTTGCTCGCGGCGGGAATGGCGGCGCGTCGCGCCACGTAATCTGGCGCTACTTCGGGAGAGGCATCGTCAGCTCCTTGTCGGCGGTATCCACCACGAACACGGCCAGCAGCTTCGCAGGCTCGGTATCGCTGGCATTGGCGCTGACGGCATGGCGATCGCCCGGCCGTTCGGAAAAGTTCTCTCCCTTGCGAAAGACCTTGGCAGGACCGTCATTGACCTGGCTGCGGATCGCGCCTTCCAGCACCGTGGCATAGATGAAGGCCGAGGGCGCATGAATGTGGGCCGGCGAGGAGCCTCCAGGACCATACTCGACCAGCACGCCCTTCATGCTCTTGCCCGGGACATTGGGCAGCGGCTGGTCGAATACGACCGACACCTTTGCCAAGGGGGCTGCCGGCTCGGCCGCATGGGCGGCCAGGACAGAGGCGGCATAGACAGCCGTTGCGATCATCAATCTACGCATGGGGATGTCCTTCTCGGAGGTTCGCGAGCCAGGTGGCGAGCGGGATTTTCCCGAGCCGCGCCTCGCCGAGCGGGTTCAGCGAGGTGTCGTCAATGAGCGCGCCGTAATAGGGCGCGTTCGCATCGCCCACCACCGGGCGGGCGTCGCCGGAGGCCATCAGGCGGCGTGCGATAAATTCGTTAAAGGGCGCCTTCTCGGGCCCCGCGATATCGATCGTGCCGTTGAGGGGCTGGTCCGTTGCGACCTCCGCGAGGCGCTCGGCGACGTCCTCGGCCGCGATCGGCTGGAACAGTGCCGACGGGACGACGATCCTGCTGCCGCTCAACCCCGTCTCCGCAATGGCGCCGAGGAATTCGAAAAATTGCGTGGCGCGGACGATCGAGTAGGGGACCGGAGACGACTTGATGATCGTCTCCTGCGCCAGCTTGGCGCGAAAATAGGAATTGTCTGGCGACCGTTCGGTCCCGACGATCGACAGCGCCACGTGATGTTTCACGGCCGCTGCCGCCTCGGCCGCGGCGAGGTTCTTGCTCGAACGCTGGAAGAAATCGAGCACGGCGGCGGGCTCCCAGGACGGGGCGTTGGCAACATCGACGACAACGTCGGCGCCCTTCAGCGCTGCTGCCAGGCCTTCGCCGGTGACGGCGTTCACGCCCGATTTCGGCGAGGCGGCCACGGCCTCGTGGCCGCGGTCGTTGAGCTTCGCCACGAGCTTGGACCCGATCAAGCCGGTCCCGCCGATTACGACAATCTTCATGGCCTATCTCCTCGGCACGTTGCGGGCGCGAGCTTCTCAGGGTCGACGCGCCGCGCGTCGCGAAAGTGATGCGGCGCGACTCTTACCCAGGAAATGGGGCAGGCTCTTGCCTGTAACCGCCGTGCCTTGCCGGAAAATGCTCAAGACGTAGCCGAATGATCTTCATCCAACGACCGATAGGTAAAGCTGCGTATCGAAATAGTCCGACGCGCGGAGCGCGCCGCTGACACCGGCATCCGCCATGGATGCTCCCTAGGTTGCAGTACGTCCTTCTTGTTGGCGTTCGGCACCAATCGGCATTCGCACCACGCAGCGGAATCCGACATGGCTGGTCGAGGTATCCACCGGTTCGGCATGGCGCGCGGCGGGGCGATAACGGCGGCAATAGTTCGGCGCGCAGAGATGCGAGCCGCCCTTGAGGACCTTGCGGGGAATCCGGACGTCGGGCAGGGCAGGGTCGTAGCTTGCGCTCTCGCGCCCGCCGCGAGGGTTCTTCGGGATGCAGCAGGGCTTCGCAGTGTCGACCTGATGCCTCGCCGACCACCAGTCGGAGGTCCATTCCCAGACATTGCCGATCATGTCGTAGAGGCCGTAAGCGTTCGGCGGGAAGGCCATGACCGGCGAGGTACGCTCATACCCATCCTCGCCGAGATTCTGGACGGGAAAGTTTCCCTGCCAGATATTGGCCATGTGCTTGCCACCCGGCATCAGCACGTCGCCCCAGGCGAACTCCTCCGCCTCCAGGCCGCCGCGCGCGGCGAACTCCCATTCCGCCTCCGTCGGCAGGTCCTTGCCGGCCCAGCGCGCATACGCTGCCGCATCGCTGAAGGAGACGTGGACGACGGGATGGTCGTCGAGGTCCTTGATGTTGCTGCCGGGACCATAGGGATGGCGCCAGTTGGCGCCGCGCAGGAAAGTCCACCACTGGCTCCAGTCGGCGAGATCGGTGATGCGCGGCAGCGGCGAGAACACCAGCGATCCCGCGTACAGCATCTCCTTCAGTGCGCCGGGGTAGTCCCTGGGATCGGGAACGATTTGCGCCTCGGTCACATGACCGGTCGCGTTGACGAACTGCTTGAACTGCCGGTTGGTGATGGGCGTACGGTCGATCCAGAAGCCGTCGACAGCGACGCGATGACTCGGCGCCTCCTCGGGATAATGATGGTCGGATCCCATGCGAAAGGTTCCGCCGGGAATGAAGACCATTTCGCCGGTCTTCACGTCATCCGGCAACCATTCGCAGTGATCCAGATCCGCCCGCAGCATGGTGGAAACTCCGATACTCGCGTTTCCACCTGACGCTACGGCGAAGATTTTGGCAGAGGCTGGAGACGGCCCATTGCCTGGTATGTTGGACGCATTGTCTGGTCCCCTCTTTTTTGGCGCTCGGAGGAGAGCACGACGCTTCATTGCGTCAGTGTCATTTTCCTATCGCGCGCACGAGTTTGTGCACGCGGCAAATCCCTGCCGCCTGCGCTCCGCCATCCGCAGAGCGCTTTCGATCGATCTCGCTGAGGTTGAAAACGGTATCGGAAGATTGGCCGGTTGTGATGTGCAGTTTGTGCCAGTACGCAGGGGCAATGGGTGAGACTTAACGACCCATCGCCAAAGACCCACGGAATTGCGATGCAATGCAGTGAATTTTACCTGCCGGATTTCGACAGTGTTTGCCTCGAAATGCGAAGTCAGCTTGTCGTACCCGCTTCGCGTTGTGGTGGTATTTGGCTGCCGCCTGCCGCAGAATTGTCGCGCTTCAGTAACAGGGTACAGCCATGGGGCAATTCCTTCTGGTTGATTCGCGCAAGCTGGACGGTTTCGAAGGACTTCACCAGGCCGTCCACGGCTCGCATGTCGACGTGATGCAGCTCGGCCGCGGTCGGCTGCGCGGGACGTTGTCCCATGTCGGCATCGGCGATTTCTCGCTCAGCATCGGCGCCTTCAACGTCGGCATGCGCACGCAGCGCGTCGCCAGCGACGACAAGCTGATCGTCGGGATGCTGCTCGCCGCCGAAGAGCGCGTCGCCCATTGGTCGTTCGACATGAAGCTCAACGATGTGCTCGTGATTCCGCCGCTGCTCGAGCATGACGGTGTCTTTCACGGCCCATCCGCTTACGCCGCGATGCGCTTCGACCTCACGGAGGTCGCATCCCTGTTCGGTGGCGAAGCGAGGCTGAGCGATCCCGACAGCTGGCGCAGCCGCGGTCATTTCCGGGCGGACCTCGAGACCGGCGCGATCGCCTCGCGCCGGCTGATCCGGATCATGTCGCATCTGCGCGAAAACAAATACGGACTGACGCCGTCGAGCGCCGACTTCTGGAAGCGATCGATTGTCGAGTGCATGGCGGCCAACGTCATGTCGTCACTGCCGCCCGACGATGGCGGCTGGCTGCCCTCGGCAAGGCGGCTGATCCGCCGGGTTGAGGAGTATCTGGACGAGGCGGGCACGCGACCGGTACATGTGTCGGAGATCTGTGCGGCGTTGGGCGTATCGCGGCGCACCTTGCATCGCGCCTTTCAAGAGGTGTTCGGCCTCGGCCCGGTCAGCTTCCTCAGGCACAAGCGGCTATGCGCCGTTCATTCGATCCTGCACGAGAGCGCTCCTGGCTCGACGACCGTGGCGGCGGTCGCGATGCAGCAGGGCTTCTACGAGCTCGGACGGTTCTCGCAATACTACCTTGCGATGTTCGGGGAGCGTCCGTCGCAGACGCTCGGAATTGCGACACTGCAAGCAGCTGGAAACGACCTCGCCAGAGCCTAGCGCTCTCGGTTGCGAACGACGCCATGACGGCAGGAGGCCGCTGTCTTGCCCGACGCGTCAAATGGCGAACGAAAAACGTCGGGAAACAATCCTGTAGCTACTGTGCATGGGGTTGTTTTCACGGTTTTGTCTTGGACAGGCCGGCTGGCCCCAGTCTCACGCCCCGCAGACGATCACGCCGTACCAGCCCAGGCCCCGATAGGTCTCGTAGCCCGGCGTCGCATGGAAGGCGACCAGCGTGCCGGAACGGTCCTGGTAGAAGCCGGAGCGCTGGCCGTCCAGCGCGAGCGAGATGCGCTCGCTGAGGATGCCTTGGCCGTCGGAGGCTGCGATCACGCGAAAATTCGAGTCGACCAGCAGCACGCGGGCCTTGTCGCTGTCGCCGACGCGCACGCCTTGCACGATGGCGCGGGCCTGCGCCTCCCAGTCGAAATGGATGGCGAGCACGCCGATCGGCGCGCCGTTGGCCTGGCCGCCGGCGCGGACGCTGGCGCAATAGGTCGCGACCTGCGCATTGCCGAGGAGCGGCTGGTTCTCGACGTCGCCGGCGACATAGTCGTCGCCGGAGCGCAGGGCCTTCGCCTCGCGAAACCATTTGGTATGGGCGACGTTCTGGCCGACGGCGCGAAAGCGGTCGGCGCGGCCGTTGGCGATGACGTTGCCGTCGAGGTCGCAGAGCCAGAGGTCGAGATAGACGGTGTAGGCCGCGAGGATCACGCCGAGACGCTGCGAGGCATGGGAGACGGCGGCCGCGCTCGGCGAGGCCGCGCAATCGACCACGGCGGAATCGGTCGCCCACCAGCGCACGTCGCAGGTGCGTTCATAGAGGTTGCGGTCGATCAGCTCGATGGCGTTGAGCGACAGGTCGACCATGCGCTCGCCGCGCGAGCGCTGGCTCATGCGGTCGATCGAGGCGACGAGATCGCCGGTGCGTTTGGTCAGCTGGGTTTCGAGCTCGCGTGCGATGGTCTCGACCTGCTGGCCGACGCCGCGCACCTCCTGCGCCACCACCGCAAAGCCCGCGCCTTGGGCGCCGGCGCGCGAGCTTTCGATCAGCGCATTGAGCGCCAGCATCTTCATCTGGTTGGTGATCTGCTGGATCGACTTGGTCTTGTCGACCGCGATCTGGTTGACCTCCGCGGTGAGGCGGTTGATCAGAGCCGAGATATCGGAATCGTCATCATCGGGTTCGGTAGTGATCGGCTTGGCTTTCAGACCCAGCGCAGCAGACATCGGGGGACTTCCCTTGGCAATGAGGCCTGATCTGCAATGAACCCGGAACAATCGCTTACAGATCGAATACGATTCTTTTTCGAAGATTCCGCCTAACGCCTGCTTAATTTGCTATTCGGCGGAATGCCTAAATGATAGTCACTCCGGCCTGCCGGCCGGCCATCCACCGCTTTGTGTCCCCGGGCCGTTGCAAATGGCGGGGGTTTCCCGGCCAATCCTCCTAAGCCAGTGACCGGGCGCCTAGCGTGATCGCCCAAGCCTCGAGTTTTCAACAGATTGCCGCCCGTCATGACGCCGCCCGCCACCGCCTTGCCCGTCGAAGCGCCCCAGGCGTTCCTGGGGGTCGCGCGTTCGCTCACCGACAAGCTCTGGCGCGACCGGCTGGATGCGCGCGGCGCCGCCAAGGCGCTCGCCATCGTGCAGCGGCACCAGCTGCCCGAACTGCTGGCCCGGGTGCTGGCGGGCCGTGGTGTCGATATCGACGCCGTCGCCGATTTCCTCGATCCCACCATCCGCAAGCTGCTGCCGGACCCGTTCACGGTGACGGAGATGGAAGCTGCCGCCAAGCGGATCGCGGATGCCGCAGCCAACGGCGAGAAGGTCGCAATCTTCGGCGATTACGATGTCGACGGCGCCACCTCGGCCGCGCTGCTGGCCTGGCATCTGCGCCATTGCGGGCTCGATCCGCTGATCCACATCCCCGATCGCATCTTCGAGGGTTATGGCCCGAATAGCGAAGCCGTGCGTGGCCTGGCCGCGAAGGGCGCCACGCTGCTCGTCACCGTCGATTGCGGCACCACCAGCATAGATCCGCTCGCTGAGGCCAAGCGGATCGGCATGTCCGTCGTCGTGATCGACCACCATCAGGCCGGCACGGAGCTGCCGGAGGTCGACGCGCTGGTCAATCCGAACCGGCTCGACGATCTCTCGGGCCTCGGCCATCTCGCCGCCGTCGGCCTCGTGCTGGTGACCCTGGTCGCGGTCAATCGTGAATTGCGCCAGCGCGGCTTCTGGAATGCGCAGATGCCCGAGCCCGATCTGCTCGGCATGCTGCATCACGTCGCGCTCGGCACCGTCGCCGACGTCGCGCCGCTGATCGGACTCAACCGCGCCTTCGTGGCCAAGGGGCTGATCGCGATGCGGCGGCGCGACCATGTCGGCCACACCGCGCTAATGGACGTGGCGCGGCTCAATGGCCCGCCGGAGGCCTGGCATCTCGGCTTCATGCTGGGGCCGCGCGTCAATGCCGGCGGCCGCATCGGCCGCGCCGACCTCGGCGTGCGGCTGCTGCTCGAAGGCGACAGCGTCGAAGCGGCGCGGATCGCCGCCGAACTCGACCGGCTCAACAGCGAGCGCCGCGTCATCGAGCAGGCGGCCGAAGCACAGGCCGAAGCCGAGGCGCTGGCCTCGATCGGGCTGGAGGACAAGCTCAGCGTTATCGTCACGGCCTCCGAAGGCTGGCACCCCGGCGTGGTCGGCCTCGTCGCCTCTCGCCTGAAGGAGAAGTTTTCGCGACCCGCGTTTGCCATCGCGCTCGAACCCGGCGGCATCGGCACCGGCTCGGGCCGCTCGATCGCGGGCGTCGATATCGGCAAGGCGGTGCGGCAGGCGGTCACCGACGGTATTCTGCTCAAGGGCGGCGGCCACGCGATGGCTGCGGGCGTGACGCTGCGGAAGGAAAAGCTCGCCGAGTTTCGCGCCTATCTCGAAAATGCACTGGCCCGCGACGTCGCCGAGGCACGCCACGTCAACGAGCTCTACATCGACGGCGCGGTCTCCGCGCGCGCGGTGACGACGGAGCTGGCGACCACGCTCAATCGCGCCGGTCCCTTCGGCAGCGGCAATCCGGAAGCCGTGCTGGCGCTGCCGGCGCATCAGCTCGTCTACGCCGACGAAGTGGGCCAGGCGCATCTGCGCCTGCGTTTCAAGTCGGGCGACGGCGCCGTCGTCAACGGCATCGCGTTCCGCTCGGTCGGCCAGAAGCTCGGCAATGCGCTCGTGGCCAATCGCGGCCAGCAATTGCATGTCGCGGGATCGCTGTCGGTCGATCGCTACCAGGGTGCCGAGCGGGTACAATTCCGCGTCATCGACGTCGCGCTACCCGACCAGGGACCATCCATGATTAGATAGGCCCGGTAAAAAACAAAAAAGGGAGTGAACATGGTAGGGCAGGTTGAGGGGAAAGTGGCGCTGGTGACCGGCGGCGCCTCGGGCATCGGCGAGGCCATCGTCGAGCTGTTCGCGCGCGAGGGCGCCACCGTCATTGCCACCGACATCGACGAGCTGCGCGGTCCCGAGCTCGCCAGGCGCATCACCAAGGCCGGCGGCAAGGCGATCTTCCTGGAGCAGGACGTCACCAGCGAGGAGCGCTGGATCGAGGTCACGGCCGAGATCGCGAAGCGCTACGGCCGGCTCGACATCATGGTCTCCAATGCCGGCATCGGCATTGCCGTGCCTTCGATCGTCGACATGACGCTCTCTGACTGGCGCAAGCAGAACGCGATCAACCTCGACGGCGTGTTTCTCTCCGTCAAGCATTGCCTGCCATTGATGCGCAAGAGCGGCGGCGGGTCGATCGTCATGATGTCCTCGCTGGCGGGCCTGCGCGGCGCGGCAGGGCTGTCAGCGTATTCGGCCACCAAGGGGGGCGTGCGGCTGTTCGCCAAATCGATCGCGATGGAGTGCGCCGCCGCGGGCGACGGCATCCGCGTCAACTCCGTGCATCCCGGCATCATCGACACGCCGATCTGGGGCAAGATCCCGACCGGCGCGACCGGCGCGGGCCAGAACGCGCCGATCGATCCGGAGGAGCGAGCCAAGGTCGCAACGCCGCTCGGCCGTGCCGGCCAGGCTGGGGAGATCGCCAGTGGCGTCCTGTATCTGGCCTCCGATGCCTCGCGCTACGTTACCGGCAGCGAGCTCGTCATCGACGGCGGCATGAACGCCGGCGCCGTGTCACGGCGGCAATGAGCCGCTGCGCAGGTCGCGAAGGGCAGGGTGGCGCCCGCAGGGGCTGACGCGCAGGCGTCGGCCCTGTACAACGCGGGCAGCTCCCGACCGACAAAGGTGTCCTTCGCCATGGCGCACAGCCTTCACTCTTCATCATCCACACCGACTCCGTTTCGCTCGAACCGGCCGGACCTCGCCACCGATGCGATCCGCAGCGCGCGTGAGGATCTCGCCGCCTGCTTCCGCATGGCTGCGCGCAACGGGTTTGAAGAGGGCATCTGCAACCACTTCTCGGCCGTGGTGCCTGGCCATGACGATCTCTTCCTGGTCAATCCCTACGGCTATGCCTTCCGCGAGCTGACGGCGTCAAAGCTGCTGATCTGCGACTTCCACGGCAACGTGCTCGACGGCGAGGGCGTGCCCGAGGCAACCGCGTTCTACATCCACGCCGAGATGCACAAGCGGCTGCCGCGCGCCAGGGTCGCCTTCCACACCCACATGCCCCATGCGACGGCGCTGTCGATGACCGAGGGCGATCCGCTGATCTGGGCTGGCCAGACCGCGCTGAAGTTCTATGGCCGCACGGTGGTGGACCGCGACTATAACGGTCTGGCGCTCGACAACCGCGAGGGCGCGCGCATCGCCTCGGCCGTTGGCGATGCCGACATCGTCTTCATGAAGCATCACGGCGTCATGGTGCTGGCGCCGACCATCGCGGAGGCCTGGGACGATCTCTACTACCTCGAGCGCGCCGCCGAGGTGCAGGTGCTGGCGATGTCGACGGGACGAAAGGTGCTGCCGGTCGATCCTGCAATTGCGGCCGAAACCTACAGGCAGATGCGCGAAGGCGATTCCGAATCCGCGCGGCTGCATCTTGCCGCGATCCGCCGCCAGCTCGACGCGGAGGAGCCGCAGTACCGGCACTGAGGCGAGTTACGACCCCTGCCGCAGCTTCGCGAGCACCTTCAGCCCGCCATAACCGTCGGCGGGCGCGATGCCGGCGCGATGCTGAAAATCCTTGATCGCCTTCATGGTGTCGTTGCCGACGCGGCCGTCGGTGCCGCCGGTGTCGAATCCGGCCTTGGTCAGACGCGTCTGCATCTCCTGCACCTCCGCGAGCGTCAGCGCGCGCTCGGAGCCGGGGAAGGGCTGGATGAAGGGCGGCGCGCCCAGGCAACGGTCGCCGAGATGGCAGATCGCCAGCGCGTAGTTCATCGAGGGATTGTAGCTCTTCACTGCATTGAAATTCGGTCCCAGCAGGAAGGACGGCCCGCCCGCAACAGGTGTCCACAGCTGCGCGGATGCGTTTGGTTGCGGAAACGGCTGGCCGTCGGCGCGGGTGACACCGGCCGCCTGCCATGCCGCATAGGTCCGGCTGCCGCTCGTCTCGCCGGAGGCGCGCACCTCATAGCCCCAGTGCTCGCCGCGGTGCCATTTGCCGCGGTTGACGAGATATTTTGCGGTTGATCCCAGCGCATCGTCCGGCTTGCCGAACGGCGACACCTTGCCGTCGCCGTCATAGTCGATGCCGACATTGAGCCAGACCTCGGGCATCCATTGCGAATGCCCCATCGCGCCGGCCCAGGATCCCTGCATCTGCTCCGGCGTGCTCCAGCCCTTGTCGACGATGCGCAGCGCGTTGATCAGCTCGGTCTCCCAATAGGCCTTGCGGCGCGGCTCATTCCAGGCCAGCGCGGCGAGCGAGGGAAACACCGGCGTCATGTGGTTCTGCTGCACCAGCGGATCGCCATAGGCGGATTCGACGCCCCACAGCGCCAGCAGCGTGCCACGCTCGACGCCGAAATCGCGTTCGATCCGCGCGAGCAGCGCCTCGTTGTTCTTCAGTGCGATCTTGCCGTTGATGATGCGCCAGTCGGAGACGCGGCGATTGATGTATTGCCAGACCTGCTCGTGGAATTCCGGCTGGTTGCGCATCTGCTTGAAGACGCTCATGTCGGGTTCGACACGCGCCATCGCGCGCTGCCAGGTCGCGGCCGAAATGCCCTTCGCCATGGCGCGTGCGCGAAAGCCCTCGCGCCATTCATCGAAGCCCGGAGGGGCGGCGAGGATGCACGTCGGGAGCGCGATGAGTGCGGCTGCGCCGAGTGACGATCGAAGCAGGGCGCGGCGGCTGCGATGGGATGAGGAATCAGCTTGTTTCATGGAGGCATCCTAGCGGGAAACATGGCGCCTGTGAGCCGGTTCCTGGAACTGGGAACAGGAGGCATCCGTGCTCATCGGCAGGAACAAAGTGTCGCAGTCCGGCATTCCCTCCGCACACACTGGAGGATGAGACATGAGAAAATATCTGTTTGCCGCCGCCATGGTCACGGCCATTGCCGCGCCTGCGTTCGCCGATGAAGTCGGCGTTCACGTCGGCCCGGTCGGCGCCGGCGTGACCGTCGGGCAGTCCCACGAATACCGCGATCGCGATCGCGACCGTACCACCGTCATCAAGGAGCGGGCGCCTGCCGACCGCACCACGGTGATCAAGAAGGAAGACGAATTCGGCAATCGCAGCAAGACCGTGATTCATCACGACAACGACTGATGTAGCGAGGGCCCCGGCCGTGGCGCCGGGGCCCGTTTTCCGCCGCAGTCTGGTCACCGAGCATTCGGGGTGGAATGAAGATACGTGCGCATGCGGAGAGCCATGTCGTCCAACTCGACGACGGATCGCAGTGGCAGATTTTTCCCGGTGATATCGCGACCACGCTGAGCTGGAAGCCCGAAACCGATCTGCATTTGAGGCAGAGCAGCGAAGAGATCTGTTCGCATGTGCTGGTGAATGCCGCCGATCAAACCCGCGTGCGGGTGATCGCGGCGGGCGATAACTGGCCCGACGGCGCGGTTAAGAAAGCGTTGGAAGAGGGGTAGGTCGTCCTTGCACATGGCCGGATATCCCCAAATTTAGGCCTGTCACTTTACGGTCGGTTCGCTTCCGTCTGTGCAGAATACGCGTATGCGGGAGCTGTTCGACATCATCCGTGCCAATCCCTGGCCGTTCGGGGCCGGGCTTTTCGTCGTGATCCTGATGATCCTCGTCGAGAACTATGGCCGGGGCATCAACGGTGACGGTGGCGCGGGCGGCGACTTCTCGGATGCCGGCGGATGCGATGGCGGCGGGGACGGAGGAGGCGGCGACTGAGCGGCGAGCACTGCTCCGTTCGTCTTGCTGCCCGTTAGTCCTCCTGCAGGTCGGCCGCGATGCCTGCGAGCCAGCGCCGGATCGCGGTCTCCGCCTTCGTGTCCAGGCCCTTCACGAGGCGCTTCTCCAGCACCATCACCCGTTCCCGGCACGCCTTCAACAGCGTCGCGCCGCGCGGCGTCAGCGTCCATTGCTGGATGCGGCCGTGGACGGGATGAGGCGTCATCAGAATCGCGCCGTCGCGTTCGAGATTTCGTATGATGACGCCGACGGTCTGCGGCGTCAGGAAGGTGAGGCGGGCGACGTCCGCCCCCGACAGGCCGGGATAGGCATTCAGCATCGTCAGCACGGCGAATTGCGGCGACGTCACGCCGAGATCGGCGAGCGTCCGCTCGGTCGTCAGGCGGACCGCGGCATGGGCCTGTCGCAGCAGATAGCCGAGATAACCCTGCTCGCCGCGCTTGCCTTCGCCGGGAGCGGGGATGTGCACCGCTCCGTTGGCGGCAGGTGCGGGCCTCTTCCGCACGGCTTGCGATTTTGTGATGTCGGTTGACTTGCGGGGCATGTAAGGGCTCTTATACAATATAAGTGCTCTTACATTAAGACGAGGTCGTCGGCAATGCCAAACGCCCGCAGCGAATACGAGGATTTCAGGAAGATCGCGCCCGATGCGTATGAGCTGGTGCTGGCGCTCGGTCAGGTGGCGGCCAAGGCAGGCCTCGACAAGCAGCTCATCGAGCTCGTCAAGCTGCGCGCCTCGCAGATCAACGGCTGCGCCTTTTGCCTGCAGCATCACATCCTGCTGTCGGAGCGGATCGGAGTGCCCGCGGACAAGCTCAATCTGGTCGCGGTCTGGCGCGAGGCGCCGGTCTTTTCCGTGCGCGAGCGCGCTGCGCTGGCCTGGGCCGAGGCGCTCACTTTGCTTCCCGACGGCGTCAGCGATGAGGTTTACGCTGAAGCGAGCCGCGAATTCTCCGAGGCGGAGCTGATGTACCTGACCTCGGCAGTTGCCTCGATCAACGTCTGGAACCGTTTTGGCGCGGCGTATCGCTGGACCCCGGCGAAGCGGCCTGTCGCAACGAATGCCGCGGCATCCTGATCGCGGCGAGGGGAGGTCGTCATGACAACAATGAGTTTGAGCACCACGCAACGCCTGGTGCGATCGCGCTCGATGGCTCTGGCCGTCGCCGGCGGGCTCGCCTGCGCGCTTGCGACCGGCAAGGTGTTGCCGGTGACGATGGACGCCGTATCCGGCGCGCTCGCGCCGCTGTGCGCGACGGCCGCCGAGAGTTCGCCGCTCGACAAGGTCGAGCCGATCGGCTCCTACGCATTGCCGAACGTGCCGGGCAAGCGCGTCACAATCGTGCGTGTTTTCTATGGTCCCGGCGGCTTTTCGCGGCCGCATCGTCACGCCGGCTCGGTGACCGCCTACGTCACCAAGGGCGAGATCCGCTCCCAACTCGGCGGCGGCCCGGTCGAGACGTTCGGCGTCGGCCAGTCCTTCTTCGAGCCGCCGGGCGCGACGCATCTGGTCTCGGCCAATGCCAGCGCCACGGAGCCGGCAGAATTGATCGCGGTGTTCGTGGCGGACGAGGGCGCGCAGCTGACGACGTATCTGGAGTAGCTGGCACTCGCAATCCGAAACCGCCGTTATTCAGGTCGGCCGCGATGGCTTCAACCGTTGCCATAGTGGTGAAAGACCGTATTCGACGACCGGAATCACGACTGCGCCGACAATGAGTCCAACGACGCCTGAGATGGCTGCCTCGACCAACCATTCGGCGATGCCGGCAATGGAGGGAAGGACATGCGCGGCAGCCTCGGTCGCGGTATGGACCGTGTGGCCGACCACGGTTGGGCCGTATTGTTCGATGCCGTGCAGGATGATGCCGCCGCCGACCCAGATCATGGCGGCCGTGCCGATGGTGCTCAGCACCGCCAGGAGGGTGGGCATGCCGCTGACGAGCACACGTCCAAGCAAGCGGATTGCGCTGCCAATGAACGAGGCGCCGCCATACCGCGCAAGCGCTACGCCGACATCGTCCGCCTTCACGATCAGGGCGACCACGCCGTAGACTCCAACTGTGATGAAAATGGCGACGAGCGCCAGCACGAGCGCCTGCGTCCAGATGCTGCCCGCCGGGATGGCCGCCAGCGTGATCGCCATGATCTCCGCCGACAGGATGAAATCCGTCTTGATGGCGCTCGCGACCTTCTCGTCCTCGACCGACCGCGCATTCAACGCGGTCGGCTGGAGCTGAGCTTCGCGGTGGCGCGCATGATGCGGCATCACGGCTTCGAGCACCTTCTCAGCAGCCTCGTAGCAGAGAAAGGCCCCGCCCAGCATAAGTAGCGGCGTGACCGCGGCGGGGAGCAAATAACCAAGCAAGAGGGCAATGGGTAGCAGGATCAGCAATTTATTGCGCAACGACCCAACCGCAATCTTAGCCACGATCGGCAGTTCGCGTTTCGAGGCAAAGCCGATCACGTAGTTCGGCGTGACGGCTGTGTCATCGATGACCACGCCAGCCGCCTTTGTTCCCGCCTTGGCCGCCTGGCTCGCTACATCGTCGAGCGAGGCTGCTGCCACCTTTGCAATCGCCGCGATATCGTCGAGGAGACCAATCAGTCCGACACTCATCAAACCTGTTCCTTATGCCTTCGAGCCGGCGGTGTGTGCGACAACACGCTTTGGCACTGCCCGGCATTGGAACGCACAAGCCGTCAATTCTCCTCGGCGCCCGATCCTTCGCGCAGATCCGGCTTGATCACGTCCTCCGGCAGCGCATGTGCGACCGGCTGCGGAGCCCCCGCGATCTCCGGGCCGATCTCGCGGCCGCGGCCGCGGATCAGGCGCTCGTAGGCCGAGACCAGAGTCACGTAGGGGCTGACCCAGATCCAGCCGTCGCGGGTGAACACCTGCACGTCGAAATGCAGGTGCATCGAGGTGCCGGCGGGATGGTCGAGATAGTTCGAGACCACGCCGATCTTCTCGCCTTCCCATACGATGCGGCCGTTGAGCAGGCCGTCGGCGTTCATCGCCTGCGGGTTCATGTGCATGTAGCGGAAGCGAATGTGCTCGGTCCGGCTGTTGACTTGAAGCGTCGCGGCCTGGTCCTTCAAGGCGCGAATGACCCTCGCGTCGCGCACGGCGACGACGGCACGCTGCTTGGGATCGCAGGCCTCGCGGCCTTCACCGGGTGCCGGGCACTCGGCGGCGCGGATGTCCTCGCCCTGATGGCCGTAGCCGCCGCCGCATTGCCAGACCTCGAAACTGCGGGATTCGCAGAAATTGTCGCGCCAGGGATAGGCGGTCGTGCTCTCCATCTTGTCGCGCTTGGCGTAGGATTGCGAGCGAACGAACGCAGGCGCCTTCTCGAGCGGAAAGCGGATCTGGGCATAGGCCATCACGTCGGGATGACCGCCCTGCTTGCGATAGCCGGTGTTCGGGATGATGTCGCCGCTCGGCCGGTAGGTGAAGTCCGCCGAACGCGCCGCAGGACGATCGAGAATGCTGGAAGCGATGTCCGTCAGCGACCGCATGCGCTGGCCGCCCGCCATGCGCAGTGCCTTCAGGAAGCGCTCGGCGACCGGATAGGCTTCCTTGCAGGCGAGCCGGCGCGGCTTGGCGACGCTGTCGAGGCATTGGATCGACACCACATAGGCCACGCCGAACCGGGTGAAAGCGTAGCGCACATAACCTTCCCGGATGAACTTGCGCAGGTCCGGGTAAAGCGCTGCGAGCGGTTTGACCAGCTCGCCTTTGCCGCCCGAGGGATCGGCTATGTCGTAGACGAGCGCCGATCCGGTGATCTGTACCTCGACCGGCCTGGCGAACACCCGGCTCGGCATGCCGTCGCCGGCACCGGGTTCGAACGAGAAAGTCGCGCTGTAGCCGGCACGGCCGGCATCGAACATGTCGACGGGATTGAAGTCAGCCTGGTAGCGCGACAACGTAGGGGTCGCGGGCGCGCCGCTGCGTTGCGCCTCGAGATACGCGGCGGCGTCGAACGGCAGGAGCACCGGCACGGAGCTGCTGGCGATGCCGGTGAAGAATTGGGAGGAGACCGCGTTGAGCTGCACCAGCGCAGGCGTCGCCCGCGGATCGTAGCGCGGCACCGAACGGCGGGGCGCGAAGATGAAATCGGCCGCGACCCCGCGATGGCCGTTGATTTCGCTGCGAAGCTGGTCAAGCGCCGCGCGCCAGTCGACGCGCAGGGCCGTGAGCGAGGGGCTGCGAAATTCATCCGCAGCAAGTCGAGTGGTGCCGAGGAGCGAAAGCGACGCCAGGGCCAGCAAGACGAAGCGGAAACCCTTCCCAACCACTTGTCTCGCCCCCCGGCGCTGCCCGTTGTGATCGCGCTTTTCCCCGTCAGTCCTTGGCGCGTTCGGAGTAGGAGCCGTCTTCGGTCATCACCACGATGCGGGTGCCGACCGCGATGTGCGGCGGCACGGTGGTGCGGATACCATTGGAGAGCACCGCGGGCTTGTACGACGACGAGGCGGTCTGGCCCTTGGTCACCGGCTCGGTCTCGACCACTTCCAGTGTCACGCGCTGCGGCAGCGCGAGCGAGACGACGTTGACGTCGTGGGTCGACAGCTTGACGGTCATGTCCGGTTGAAGATAGGAGGCCGCGTCGCCGACCACGTCCTTGGAGACCTGGACCTGGTCGTAGGTCTCCGGGTTCATGAAGTGGTAGCCGTCACCGTCTTCATAGAGGAAGGTGAAGTTGCGCTCTTCGATCGTGGCCTTTTCGACCTGGTCGGTGGTCTTGTAGCGCTCGGAGATCTTTACCCCGTCCGAGATTCGGCGCATTTCGATCTGGCTGACCGGGGTGCCCTTGCCGGGATGGATGTTCTCGGCGCTCACGACGACATAAAGCTTGCCGTCTTGCTCGATCACGTTGCCCTTGCGAATAGAACTGGCGATGACTCTCAAAGCTATATTTCCTGCTTGCTTGGCCCGGCTCCGGCCAGGACGTGGTCAAATCGATGGGGGACTCGGGGTCTCAAATCGGACCTCGGTGCCCGTTTCGGGCCGCAACATACTGATTTTGCCGATGGAAGCCAGCACTTTGCTGTCCCACGGAGAGGTCGGCTAATGGCTGGGGACAAGCCGATCTCGCCATTCTGGTCGCCCGGGCGCCACCTCGACCGGCGGCCTTTCCTGCAGGCACGAGGGGCCATTACCGGGGCTCTACGGGGCTTTTTCGCTGAGCAGGGCTTCATCGAGGTCGAAACCTCCGTCCTCCAGGTCTCTCCGGGCAACGAGACCCACCTGCACGCCCCCCGGACGGAGATCATGCGGCCCGACGGCAGTCGCGCCCGCCGCTATTTGAGGACCTCGCCCGAATTTGCCTGCAAGAAGCTGCTGGCAGCCGGGGAGGAGCGGATTTTCGAGTTTGCCCGGGTGTTCCGCGACCGTGAGCGCGGCGACCTGCACCTGCCCGAGTTCACCATGCTGGAATGGTACCGGGCCGGCGCCCCCTATGACGCCATCATGGCCGACTGCGTCGTCGTCATCGCCCGTGCCGCGCAGGCGACCGGCATCGGCACCTTCGATTTCCGCGGCCGGACGGCCGATCCCTTCGCCGAGCCGGAGCTTGTGACTGTCGCAGGCGCCTTCGAGCAGTTCGCCGGGATCGACCTGCTTGCGACGATTTCCGGCGGCGAGGGCGACCGCACCGCGCTTGCCCAGGCGGCCGCCGGCAAGGTCCGCGTGGCCGCGGACGACACCTGGTCGGACATTTTCAGCAAGGTCTTGGTCGAGCATGTCGAGCCGCATCTGGGGCAGGGCCGTTTGACCATCCTGTTCGAATACCCATCTCCGGAGGCGGCGCTGGCGCGGGTGAAGGCCGGCGATGCCCGCGTTGCCGAGCGGTTTGAGATCTATGCCTGCGGCGTCGAGCTCGCCAACGGCTTTGGCGAGCTGACCGACGCCGAGGAGCAGCGCAAGCGCTTCACCGAATCCATGGCGGAGAAGCAGCGTCGCTACGGCGAAGCCTATCCGCTGGACGAGGACTTTCTTGCCGCGGTCGCGGCAATGCCGGACGCAAGCGGAGTCGCGCTCGGCTTCGACCGGCTGGTGATGCTGGCGAGCGGCGCATCGCGAATTGATCAGGTGGTCTGGACGCCGCCTTCAAATGAAACGTTAAGTGAGACATGACGAAGACCAATCTTGCACGCACCTTGCGCGAGCCGGCCGAACTCGTAGCCGCGCAACTGGCGCCCGCCACGGCGCTGCCGGCACTCGAGCGCGTTGCCGCGCGCTATGCGGTGGCGATCACGCCGGCGCTGGCCGATTTGATCGATACGTCCGATCCCGACGATCCCATCGCGCGGCAGTTCGTTCCGACGGCCGCGGAGCTGGAGATGCAGGCCGGCGAGAACGCCGATCCGATCGGCGATCGTCCGTACTCGCCCGTTCCCGGCATCGTGCATCGCTATCCCGACCGCGTTCTGTTCAAGCTCGTTCATGTCTGCGCAGTCTATTGCCGCTTCTGCTTCCGCCGCGAGATGGTCGGACCCGGCAAGGAGAATGCGCTCTCGGACAGCGCCTATCGCGCCGCGATCGACTACATCCGCGCGCACAGCGAGATCTGGGAGGTGATCCTGACCGGCGGCGACCCCTTGATGCTGTCGCCGCGGAGGATGAGCGAGATCATGGCCGATCTTGCCGCGATCGATCATGTCAAGATCATCCGCCTTCACACCCGCGTACCTGTGGCCGATCCCGCGCGCATCAGCGACGACATGGTCGCGGCATTGAAGGTCGAGGGTGCGACCACCTGGGTGGCGCTGCATGCCAACCATGCGCGCGAGCTGACGGGGCCAGCGCGCGCCGCGTGCGCGCGGCTGGTCGACGCCGGAATTCCCATGGTGAGCCAGTCCGTGCTTTTGCGCGGCGTCAATGACAGCGTCGCCGCCTTGTCGGATTTGATGCGAGCTTTCGTCGAATCCCGGATCAAGCCCTATTATCTGCATCATGGCGATCTTGCGCCGGGCACTGCGCATCTGCGAACGACGCTCGCCGAGGGGCAGGACTTGATGCGGCAGCTGCGCGGACGGGTGTCAGGACTGTGTCAGCCCGACTATGTCATCGACATTCCCGGCGGGGCCGGCAAATCGCCGGTCGGGCCGAATTACGTGTTGCCGGTGCAAAATACCGCACTTGATGCGGGTGATGCGGCATCGGAAACGCGCTATCGTATCGTGGATTATTGCGGCGACGTTCATCTCTATCCACCCGAGACCTGAGCGGTTGGATTGGAAGGACGCCGGTTTGAGGAATGGAGGAGCAAAATGAGAAGCATCATCCTGGCACTGTCGCTCGTGGTGGTGTTCGGCGGCGCGGGCTTCGCGCAGACCGGCAGCAAGGGATCGACCACGTCGGGACAGTCGGCAGGTTCACCGCCGCCTGCACCGGTCGGACATCGTCAGCCGCGGGCCGGCGACGTGCCAAGTGAGAAGAACCTGAGCGACCCCAACGATCCCCTCAGCAAGGAAAACCAGGCGCTCGACAAGAAGATCAAGAGCATCTGCCGCGGCTGCTAGACACCGGAGCAGCGGGCAGGGCGCGACAGCTCGCCCCGCCCGCGTCTGGCAGGCTTACGCCGTGCGCTCGTGCAGCCCCGCGCGCTGCGCGTTGCGCCGGACCTCGACCGCGTCGGCGAGTTGCTCGAGCACGGTTGCCGTTGTCGCCCAGTCGATGCATCCGTCCGTGATGCTCTGGCCGTAGGTGAGCGGCTTGCCCGGCACGACGTCCTGGCGGCCGGCGACGAGATTGCTCTCGATCATTACGCCCATGATGCGGTTCTCGCCGCCGGCGATCTGCCCGGCGATGTCGGCCGTCACAAGCGGCTGGTTTTCCGGCTTCTTGCTCGAATTGGCGTGGCTCGCATCCACCATCACCAGCGGCGCGACACCGGCTTTCGCCAGCTCGTTGCAGGCTGCCGCGACGCTTGTCGCGTCATAGTTCGGCTGGCCGCCGCCGCGCAGGATGATGTGGCAATCCTCGTTGCCCGCGGTCGAGGCGATCGCCGAGCGTCCCAGCTTGGTCACCGCCATGAAATGATGCGGATGCGAGGCCGACTTCACCGCGTCCGCCGCAATCCGCACATTGCCGTCGGTGCCGTTCTTGAAGCCGACCGGGCAGGACAGCCCCGAGGCCAGTTCGCGATGGATCTGGCTCTCGGTCGTGCGCGCGCCGATCGCGGCCCAGGACACGAGGTCGGCGATGTATTGCGGCGTGGTCATGTCGAGGAACTCGGTGCCGGCGGGCAGGCCGAGATTGTTGACCGCCGAAAGCACGTTGCGCGCCAGCCGCAGGCCCTTGTTGATGTCGAAGCTGCCGTCGAGATCGGGGTCGTTGATCAGGCCCTTCCAGCCGACCGTGGTGCGCGGCTTCTCGAAATAGACCCGCATCACGATCTCGAGCTGGTCGGCGAGCTCTTCACGCAAGCTCGCGAGGCGCTCGGCATATTCGAGCGCGGCCTTGGGATCATGCACCGAGCAGGGACCGACGACGACCAGAAGCCGGTCGTCCTGGCCGTTGAGGATGGCGTGGATGGCGTTGCGCGCCGCCATCACCACGCGCGTCGCGGTGAGTGTGCGCGGGACTTCCCGCATCACCTCATCCGGCGTGCTCAGCTCTTTCAGTTCGCGGATACGAAGATCGTCGGTCGTGCTCAGCACGGCGGGCTCCTGTCTTTGTGAGAACCTGCCGGCCAATAAAAAAGCCGCCAGGTCTGGCGGCTTGTTCGGACGTTTGCTGCAATGTTTCAGATTGAGCGCGATCCTCCTGCCGCCAGCGAGCTGTCGTAGCTAAAGTACCAAAAATAGCTGGTGACGAGGGTGATCATGGAACGCCATATAGCGCGCCATTGGCGGGTTGTCACCCCCCAAAACGCGAACGGCGCCGCAAGGCCCCTCAGGTGTTGCTGTTGCGTGCCGCCAGCGCCATGCCGATCAGCGTGGCGCCGCCGAACAGCAGGTTGATACCGACGAGGACGCCGATCGCCCATTCCGCCGAGCTCGGCAGGCCCGTGATCACCATGAACGAGATCGCGATGTCGACGAGGCCAGAGATCAGCAGCCATGACCAGCGGCCGCTCAGCTCGCGGCGGTGCTCCAGCGCATACATGATGGTCGTGACGCCCTCGGCGAGGAAGTAGGCGCCGAGCACGATGGTCAGGGTCAGCACGGCCTGCATCGGCCGCGCCAGCAGCAGCATGCCGGCGAGCACGGCCAGCGCGGCCGAGATCAGCGACCACCAGAAGCCCGGCGTGCTGCGCGCCCAATAGGTGACGATCAATCCGCCGATGCCGCTGATCAGGAACATCCAGCCGAGGAAGATCGCGATGGCGAGACTTGCGAGCGGCGGCAGGATCAGTGCGGCAACGCCGAGCACGACAAGCAGGATACCTTCGAACAGGAAGGCTTTCCAATGCGCTTTCACCGTTTGACTCATGGCGGATTGCAGCCGTGAAAGATCCTCGGGCGATGTCATCGCTAAGCTCCAGTTCGAATGGCGTGTGCTCAATCTAGTGCGTGCGCGGCACGCTTGCCATCCCGCGGCTCAACCGCCGCCGTGCGCTGACGAAAAACCTTCGCCGCTGGTGCGAACGCGGTTACGGCCGAGAATATAGATCGCAATCGTGACGATCAGAAGGGCGAGGCCGAGCAGGATCGAGACCAAGCCGATCGGGATCAGGGCCAGCGTCAGGTTGCGCTCGGGGTTGATCAGCCAATGATGAATCGAGGTCAGCACGAAGGCGAGTCCGAGAAAACCGACGCCGCCGCCGGCGAGCAGCAGTGCCCACATCCGGCGCAATTGGCTGAGCCGCTCCCGCGCGACATCGGTCCGGGGCGCGTGATGGCGGGCAACGCGCCGCACCAGACGGATGGCGAAGGCGATCGAGCTGAAGCCGATCAGCAGGCTCGCGCCGCCCAGCCACATCCGCAAGCTGGGATCGAGGTCGGGCATCCTCTGCAGGGTGAGCAGAGGGAAGTCGAAGGCCGAATGCAGCGCGAGCGGGCCTGCGAAGATCAGCAGCCGGCTGGACAGGCGGGCCCAGTCGCGATGATGACGGTTCGCGCCCAGCGCCGTGCCGGCCCGTGCGATCGTCAGATAAGCGCCGGCGATGATGCCGAGCGCGCCGTGGAATGGCACGGTCAGCACGCTGCGCAAGGCGGCCAGCGAACGCCACATTTCGGCATGCTGCACCAGATAGGCGAGGTTCTCGTAGGCGGCGAAGCCGAGGCCGACGGCGGCGCCATAGACCACGGTGTCCATCGGATTGGCAAAGGTCCGCCGCTTGGTCGAGGCGACCAGCACGATGGCGATCACCTTGACCGCTTCCTCCGGCAGCGCGACCCCGAAGATCGAATGCATGGCCAGCGCCGCCCATGGATCGTCGGGGGCTGCAACCATCTTGGCGAAGGGGGCGCGGGCGAGACCCAGCAGCGAAATGCTGGCCGCGCCCAGCAGGAAGGCAGTCCAGACCTGGGCCGGCGGCCCCGGGCGCTCCTCGGCGGCAATGACAAGCCACAGCATCAGCAGCGCCGGGGCGATGGCGGCCGTTCCGATGACGGTGGGCAACGCTTCAATCAGGTACATCGGCGCCGAAAATAGGTTCCCTTGATCTGCTTATCTACGCTTCCCGATGCGACCATGTGTCATGCGCTCGCTGTCGTCTCGCTTAACAGACGTGACAGCCTGGGTTCATATGCGTCGCCGGCGAGGCGTGGAATACCGAACGCAATCAATTGCATGGCAAGACCTGTTCGTCATCCATGGCAACGGGTCGCGCGCCGGATGTCACATCGTGATTGTTGAGGCGGATCAAGCAAATGCGCAGGTTTCTTCGATTCAAGATGCATGGGTCCCTGCGGCAAGTCCAGAGCCGGGACTTCCTCTCTCCGCACCGCGCGTGGCCGGGCGGACCGGCCTGAATTAGTCTCGCTTCGTCGCGCGTCCGCGGGGCGATGACGCGATCCGGCGGGACCGTACCTGCTCAAGCTCCCAGAAGGCGCGTACGAGGCACGTCCCCAGGCAGAGGACGATCAGCAGCAGCAGGAAGGCCTGGTCGACGGCTGGAATGTGTATCATGGCAGAGATAAAGCAACGCCCATGCCATGCGTTCCCGCGGCGACCCGCACCATGCGCAGCGGCTCCCGATCCGAAGGCCGCCGCCTTTGACTGCTTTCAGTGCGTGGTGAACGGCGGCGGTGCGTCGGGCGCGACGTCGAAGGCGCCGAGATGGAATTCCTCGCCGATGGATTCGTCCGGCTCGGAATGTTGCGCCATCAGCGTGAACGCGGCTTGCGGGTATTGCTTCCAGATCTCGAGATCGCCGGCGGTGATGGTGAGCCAGCCGAACGTGTACATGTAGCGTCCGGGCTCGGTGACCCGGCCGACCCTGTCCCAGGTGATCTTATCAACCCTGATCTTATCAACCGTGATCTTGTCGACTGCCATTCGGTCCCCCGATCGCAGGTCTGCAAATGACGTCCGGCACGAGGCGCGGCCCCCTGAAAAACTGATCCCGGAATGGGGCCGCGATAGGGCGGCGAGGCTGAGGATCAGGCCGATCGCAGCAGCAAGGGCGTCCGCACGACCAGCCGCACGAGGTCGTCCCGCTGCTGCTTCTCGGCGAACTTGACTGCAAAACCGTTGTCGAATTTGCGAATGACGCGCCCGACGCAGGCGCCGACCGCAAGCGGGGTTCCGACCGGCGGGTCGTATTCGCAGGAGACCGCGACGCCGGCCGTGGAGACGTCGATGATGAAGCAGGCATGGCTGCTGCCGTCGGCGAGCGTCAGGAAGGTGTGCGCGACCTGGGGTACGAACCGAGCGTCATTGCGCAGCTCCTGGATGCTGTCGTCCTTCTGCTTCTTCTCGAGCCAGGTCAGCTTTTCCGACATCCAGGCGCGCCGCGCCCGCGTCATGTCGAGCTCCATCAGGAAGCCCGATTTCAGCGTCGCGCTGATGGTGCACTGGAATTCGCCGAAATCCTGGAAGTAGGAGGTCACGCGTTCGCCGACCTTTCCGACCACGGGCACGTCGACCATCATCCGGAACGGGGAGACGCGGCTGGTGCGGCAGGCGAAGGTGCGGAGCTTGCCCTCGCAATCGTACCACCGTGGCAGCGAGTAGCTCCCGCTCACGGTGACTTGCACGGCACGCTGCCTGAGGAACTCTGCGACGGACATGGGCGCCAATCGTGTTGCGGAGTGTTTCCGTAATTCCACGGTAGGGATCATATTCTAAGCAAATGATACCGGCGCTCAGGAGCAGGGGTAAATTTCCGGTTAACGGGCGCGGCGTCTCACGACATCGTCAATGCGCGCCGCTCAGAGGGAGCCGAGCAGCACCAGCAGGGCCAACAGGCCGACGGCCATCAGGAGCTTGATCGCCGTCGCGGTCAGGCTGCCGGATCTGATCCGGAATCCGAACCACGGCAATGCGTGCCGCATCGCGAGCGCCGCGAATGCTTCGACGACGGCGAACACGACGGCGATGCCGGCAATGGTGGACCAGGATGTGTCCGGCGGCATCCATGCCGCGAGCCAGGCGGGGACGGCGTTTCTCGACGACGCCAGCAGCGCGAACCATCCGAACAGCGATACGAAGCCCTTGACGATGTCGGGGCCGATCGTATCGGGCTCGAACCGGATACCGATCGTCGCGAGCGCGGCTTCGATGCGCGCGCCGTCGGTCAGGAACAGAAACGCGCCGAGATAGAGCGGAATGCGCGACTGGACGAGCAAGGCGATGATGCCGAACAGAACCATGTAACCGAAGGCATCGCCGAGAATGTCCTTGCCGTTCTTGCGCAATGGCTCGGGCACGGTTGCGGCCTGGGGCTGCGGGACCGACCTGGCGCGCGCCATGTGCGCCAGCATTCCGGCACGGCGCTCCGGCGCAGATGGCGTCGTGCGGTGCATCCATTGCGGCGGCGCCGGCGCGGCTGTGCCGGACGGACCGCCCGAAGGGGGTTTGAGCTGCGCCATGGGGCCTGCACCGGTTGCGTCAGGCATTGGTCGGCGGTCAGGGGCGGGGAGGTTCATGCGGGGGCGCGGAATTCCGCCCGCGAGTTGTCGCGGATGGCGCTCCCTAGCGGAATCGAACCGCTCTCTCCACCGTGAAAGGGTGGCGTCCTAACCGATAGACGAAGGGAGCAAACGCAGGCCCCGCCGCTTGTCGCGGCACGGCCGCTGGCCGCCCGAACAGGGCCCGGGGGCTTGCAGTGGGCGAGTGTATAGTGGCCTTTGGGGCCTTGGGCAAGCCGTTCGGGACCGTCTTTTGGGGCCGGTGGATAGCCTCCGGCCCGGGATTATTCGGTGGCGAATTCAACGGTTTCTTAGGTTCCCTGCGCTAGCGCTGGACGGGGAGAATTTGAGCCTATGCCACAGCCCAAGAAGCGCGCGGCCCGCAAGTCGCTGTCGCAGCACGCCTGGATCACGCTCGCCGGCGGATTCGCGGCACGGCATTGCCTGGTTCAGGACATCTCCGCCACCGGCGCCAAGATCACGCTGGACGAGGATGCAAGCCAGCTCCCGGGCGTGATCCGGATGGCGTTCGCGCGCGATGCGCGGACCGGGCGGAGCTGCCAGGTGGTCTGGCGCCGCGGCAAGTCGGCCGGCGTCAAGTTCATCTGATTGCCGCAACGACGCGCCCGATGGCGCGTGGCGCCTGTCCGGGCTAGAACGGGGCGCATGCGTGCGCCGCTTCTCATGCTCGTCTCGTTGCTCGCCAATTCTGCGGCCGCTGCCGAGCCCTTGCGCCTGCCGCATGCGGAGCGGCCACAGGCGGGCAAGGCGCTGCCGCTGAAGGGCGCGGGCGGGACGGCGAAAGCGGGCGCCTGCGCCGCCTACGGGCCGCGCTTCGTCATGGTCGAGGGCACCGGCACCTGCGTGGAGATCGGCGGCTCGATCAGCGCCGGGACAACGGTCGGGCGCTGACCCCGATGCCGCCGGATCTGATGCGGCCCGACATCATCGTCCCCGTCGTGATGTATTGCGCGCTGCTCTGGTGGGTCGGCCGCGGCTTGAGCCGAACGGCGAAGCTCGCCACCGCCGCCGTGACGCTGGTGCTGATCGTCTGCGTGCTGCTGGTCGAGCGCGGCTGGCGCTAGGGCCTCCAACAAAAACTGCGAAAACAACCCCATGCACAGTAGCCGTCAAGACGCAGCGAGGGCGCGGCGGAATGGCGATTCACCGAGGCGTGACCGGCGCTTGCGCCGCGCCTCCGGCTCACGACATCGGCGGCGCGACATGCTCGGCAAAACCGGGCCGTTTGCCGAGCTCGGCGAGCCAGCGCGTCAGATGCGGCTGGGCCGGGCGGGTGATGCCTTCGACGCCGAGCCAGCGCCGCGCATAGGCGCCGATCGCGATGTCGGCCAGCGTGAACGCATCGCCGTCCATGAAGCGGCGCGACGAGAGCAGGCGGTCGGCAATCGCCCAGACCTCGGCGGCGGCATCGGCATCGCGCTGCACCTGGATCATGTCGCGCTCGGCGGGCGGCGTGCGCACGATGCCCCAGAACACCGGGCGGTCGACCGGCTGCACCGTCGACAGCGTCCAGTCGAGCCAGCGGTCGACCGAAGCGCGCAGCTTCGCTGCCTCGGGATAGATCGGCGTGCCGCTTCCATGCGCGAGGCAGAGATAGCGCATGATGGAGTTGGATTCCCACAGCACGAAATCGCCCTCGACCAGGGTCGGGATCCGCGCATTGGGATTCATCGCGAGATAGTCGGCCTCGCGGGTCTTGCCGAAGCTCATGCCGGCATCGATGCGCTCATAGGGCAGGCCGAGCTCGGCGAGGCACCACAGCACCTTCTGCACGTTGACTGAATTGGCGCGGCCCCAGATCGTCAGCTTGGTGTCCGGCATGAAGCCCCTCCCGCGGCGTTTCGGTTGTGCGGGTGATAGCGGAATTTGCTGTGCCGGACGACCGCGATTGCGGCCAGCCCCTCATGCAAAAAGCTCCGCCATCGGCAGAGCTTTCCTTGCAGGTTGAACCTGGTGCTCAGTGGCCGAAGAACAGCCACAGCAGAAGGATCACCGGGATCGGCACGCCCAGCATCCACAACAACAGTCCTCGTCCCATTGCGTCCTCCTCCAATCACATTGTCGAAGGGAGAACGCCCGGGACGGAGGCTGGTTCCTGCGGAAAAGGCCCTACCAGTGGCCGGTATTGGGCATCGACGACCACGGCTCCTGCGGCGGCTTCGGCTCGCCCTTCTGCAGGATCTCGATCGAGTGCAGATCGGGCGAGCGGACGAAGGCCATGTTGCCGTCGCGCGGCGGCCGGTTGATGGTGACGCCGGCCTTCATCAGCTTGTCGCAGGTGGCGTAGATGTCGTCGACCTCATAGGCGAGATGGCCGAAGAAGCGGTCCTCGCCATAGGTCTCCTCGTCCCAATTGTAGGTAAGCTCGACCAGCGGCGCGCCGCGTGTCTGCGGCTGCTTCTTCAGCGCCTCGAGATCGTCCGACGAGCACAGGAAGACGAGCGTGAACCGCCCCTTGTCGTTCTCGATCCGCCGCACCTCCTTCAGCCCGAACGCATCAACATAGAATTTCATCGCAACATCGAGGTTGCGCACGCGCAGCATGGTGTGGAGGTATCGCATGGTTTTTATCTCCTTGAGAGCGTTCCAGGACTTTGCGCCCTTGGTGGCACTAGGTAGCGCAAAATAGCAGTAAAATCCGCGGCGGGGCACTACCATACGTGCGGATTACGTGCTGCTTCACCTTCGTTTGTTCTTGGCGTGGGGTACCGCAGCATCTAGCCCGATCTACGTTCTCTCCATCGCCACTGTCTTTAGCCCTAAGCCTCTTTGACGCCCATAGGGCGGGTGGCGTGGGGTCTAAGGTCCGAAGGACGGCGTCCAATAAATACCGAGCCGCTCATCGACGGCCGAATACCTACCATCGGCGGCGTTGGCGAATGCTGCTGGTTATTTGTCGGAGCGTTTGCAGCTTAATGGTGCTCGTGGTGGTGATGATTGCGATGGTCGTTGTGGTGACTATGTTGATTGTCAACAGATTTGAGTGCGAAGATTGTATCGGGTGAAAATCCACCCACAGCTTAGGACATTCTGTCCTTTGAGCTTTCTGAGTTATCCACAAAAGACCTGCAATATTCCCCAGGGAATAAGGGGGATAACCGAGGCGAAATCCGAAACGCCGCTGTCCGGGCGTACGAGTCACAGATAAAAATGGCGCCGGTCGATGTTGGAAGCATCGGCCAGCGCCTGGGTGGGGAATCCCAAAGGACTCTCCGCCTGACAACGTAGGTTCTCGCTCCACCCAGGCTTTCTGTCAATCGCATAGCGCGCGGAGAAACCCGCTCCGCGTGACGGAGAAGCTTGGCCATGTCGGATAAACTGTCGGTGCACTTCTGGTTGCTGAGTGCGAACGCGGAAGGGAATTGGGCGATCGCAGCCCTCATTGTTTTGGTGGTAGTGCTCGCCATTATCATGACGTGGCGGCGTAGGGTCTGAGGTCCGCGAAGCGGACGGCACTACGGTGACAGTGCACTCAATTGACGGTGTCCGCGATGCGTTGACCAAGTCCCAGAGCTAATAGGGTGGTGATGGCGAGGGAATTGAGTGCACCGTCAACGGTGATCCCGCAGTTCGTGGTCCTTAGCGGTCCTTAGCCCAATTGAACCCCGCCGGAGGTGTGGCGACTAAACGCCATGGCCGCTGTCTTCGCAGAATTTCTGTTTTACCTCGCCGGAAGTCTCGTCGGTGAGGGCCTGAGACGGGCTGCGTTGCTCGTATGCTCGTGGCTCGATACGAAGATCCATGGCCGCACAGCGAGGTTCGTCGTGGGCGGTCTTCTCGGGCTCGCCGCCTATTTGCTCATTCCTGTCTTCGCCGAGCTGCTGGGTTTCTGATGCTCTCCCTGAAGGCAAACCTCATCATCGCATTGGCCATCGGGGCGCTCATCTCGGCTGTGCTGCTTGCCCTGGAGCCGCTCACTGACTTTGCTTTGCTGTCGTGGGAGTGGCCTGGCATTTCCGCAGCGTATTTGTTCTGGGGGGCGGCCGGGGGCTCCGCCTTCGCCGGGATTGCCATTTGCTGGGTCGTGAATGCGTTCACTTATGGTCTTTGTGCTTTCGCCATTCTCATCGCTTTCAGCGCTTGGAGGCGGCTCGCCAAGTCAAATACTTGAGACGCGCGGCTTCCTCTTGGCGCTCATGAAGCCAATCGGACAAGCGAGGCGGAGATACAGCCCATGTTGAGGCGGCATGAAGCGCTGGTCAGCTTCGGCACCGTCGCATCGCCCGGTGTTGCCTGCGACCCTGCTGACGACAGATTCAAAACGCCGCCATGCCGAGGTGAAAAAACGCCCCTGGCATGGCCAGGGGCGGTTTTCAAGAATCTGGTTAGTGACCGGTGCCGGGCTTCGTCGTCTTCGGCGGCTTGCCGTCTTCGACGCGGCCTTCGTTCCTGAGGTCGCGACCCTCCTGGGCCTTCTTCTGGCTGTCGGGGGACTTGCCGTGCTCGTACAGCTCTTCCTTGACGTAGCCGGCCGCTTCCTTCGCCTTACCTTCAACGCTCATGACATTCTCCTTCGCTGGAGATTGTCAACGCGCGTCAAAACTGACCGTTCCTGCGTGACCGTCTTTGTGATGCACGCGCAAGATGACCACGCCGGCTTGCGGGAAGCGGCGCGGGCGATCAGGGCGCCGTCTGCAATCTACGCTGCAATCCGTTGCTCGACGGGGGCCGTCAGCATCTTGAGCACTTCCGCATGCTCGAGATCGGGAACCGCGATGGCCGTGTGGCTGTACATCACATGGGTCCGCGATCCTGCAATCCTGTCCAGGATCTCGCGGCCCTTGATGACGTGGAGGCCCATGCCTTCGTTGGCCGGGAAGATCGCCAGCACGACGTCGTAAGCCGCGATGACGGCGCGAAGCGCTTCGGCCTTGTCTTCGGCGATGTCGACGAAAACCCGAACATCGGCCGCGAGTTCACGCAGCTCGTCAAAATCCAGCACTGTCAGGTACTCCAACGCAACGATACTGAAGAGAGCTTGGCGGCGTTGGGTTACTGAAGTCTCAACAATGGGAGGCCGAGCCACAAGTTTCACGACGAGGTGAGTCACTTGGGCGGGATCAACGGGTCACTCGGCGCGATTCACTTGACGCGATTCACTTGGCGTAGCCCTGGGAGCGGAGCCAAGCGATCTTGCGGTCGCCGTTGATCCAGTCGTCGGCATCTGCCTTGCTGGTGAAGCCCTTGATTTCGCGTGCTTCGCTGTCCGGATAATCCGCCACGATTTTCCACTCGCCGTCTGCGATCCGGACGGTTTTGAAGGTCACTTTTGTTTTTGCCATGCTGCATTATGGGGGAGATGGCGTGAAAAGAGAACCGCCTTGTGGTGGTCCTTATCCAGGCGGCCCGGCACTGACCTTTTGTCACGCCTGATCGGACGTGCCGCCGGCCCCGGCAAAGGCGAAAGCCCCGCCTGGGGAAAGCGGGGCTCTCTGATGGGGTGAAGCTTGGGGACTTCAAAGAGTTAGACGCCCCAGAGCGAAAATGGTTCAACAGGAAAACGGCCCAGGAGTTCAACAAGAAAACGGCCCAAGAAGAGGCCTTTTTCGGACGATCCTCCGGCTCCCCCGCATAACCCCTGCTTGCGTTTTAGGCCTCGATGGGTTCTAAGCCCCGCACTTCATGACAGTTGGCATGAATCAGAAGCGCGCCTCCGCGGTCCGGCCGCGTCCTCAGCGGAGCATGCTCGCGCGCACCAATTCAAAGGAATTCAGACATGGCGAAGATGACGAAGACCCAATTGATCGATGCTATTGCCGAAGGCACGCAGCTGTCGAAGAACGACGTGAAGTCGGTGATCGAGTACATGGCGACGGTCGGCTACAAGGAGCTCAACGAGTCCGGCGAGTTCGTCATTCCCGGCTTCGTGAAGATGTCGGTGGTGAACAAGCCTGCGACCGAAGCCCGCATGGGCGTCAATCCCTTCACCAAGGAGCCGATGCAGTTCGCGGCGAAGCCGGCGAGCAAGTCGGTGAAGGCCTCGCCGCTCAAGGTGGCCAAGGACTCCGTCTAAGCCGCCAGCGTTTTCGTTGCGGCGGCTTCCTTGCGGGAAGCGCCGCAGCGAGTGCCGGCCGATGCTGAAGAGGGGGGACAGGGAACTCCCGGGCGTTGTAGGCTTTGCTTCCGAAAGGGAGAAAGCACATGGCCGATTTAAGCGAAGAGGACATCCGCAACCGCGCCTATCACCTCTGGACTGCAGCCGGTGAGCCCCCGGGGCGGATGGACACTTTCTGGTACCAGGCCGAGAAGGAGCTTCTCGCCGAGCGGACCGAGCGGGGCCGAGGTGCCGCCGGGGATGACCGACAATCTGCCGGTCTGACGACCCCGTAGCAACCGCCCCCCTGCCATCGCTTCAGCAGCTGAAGAAGGGATGGTGCTCGGCGATCGCAATGCCGAACGTCGTCACGACGCCCCGGCACAAGCCACGGAAAACCCGGCCGCGCCTCCAAGAAGACCCGCAAAAGAAAAACCCCGCTTTGACCGCGGGGTTCTTCAAGCCGATCGGCCGCGTCGCACAGCCGCCGGCACCACTTCATTCGGCCGGACAACGCAAGACGGAAGAGTTCGTTCCCGCCGCTGCTCCGGCTACACCGACACGTCGATGATCGCGGGCGGGTCGACCTGGCGTTCGCGCCAGACGACGAAATCGCATTTGGGATTGAGCCACTGATATTCGGAGCCGCGCGCTTTCAAATGTGCGAGCGCGGCATCATGTGCAGTGGCCTCGTCCGGCGCTTCGACCATGATCTCCACGGTCTCCTCGATCTGACGCACCACCTCGACGGCGTAGTATTTTTTGGCCACGGTCCCTCGCTCCGGAGGAAGTAACGGGCAGGGCGGCGGTGCGTTCCCGCAAATGCGCGCTCGCTTAGGCTGCCGACGTTCGCAGCAGGCAAGACCGCGAAAAAGAAAAACCCCGCGCTTGCGCACGGGGCTCTTCCAGCTGGCAGCGTTGGGATTTCAGCGCCTGGCCGCCAGCGGTACCCCGAACTTAAGGTTGAAAATCCAAAAAGCAACCGCATCGCCGGGACTGAGCATGTGCGCCAGGTGGGGCGGCCATGTGACCGGGCGCTGAAATTCCCGGCATCGAAAAGCGCCGCGGTGATGCGCCGGTGGATTTTCGCAGGAGGGACTGGACTTTTTGTTCCTATTTTGTTCTAGTTCGGTCATCTCTTGTGGAGGTGACCATGACCGTCGAGAAACAACGCGAAGTCATCAGGCTCTGGAATCAACTCAGGAAGGTCGAAGGCCCCGCCGCCGAAGAGCTGCGCATCCAGATCCTCGAATGCTTTTCGGAGAAGGATTTTTCGGAGAAGGATACGGCGGCGAAGCAGGCGGCGTGATCGGGCCTCGCTGGATCTCGACGGCAATCGGCAAGCGTGTCGCAGTCCAGATAGCAGGGACGCGGCGCCGCGCTTTCACCGATCGTTAGGAATCACGCTCCGCTGATTTTTCGACTCCGATTCGTTCTTCGCGAACGAAATGGAGTCGGATGCAGAACAAGCCGTGGCTTCTGTCTCGATGCGGGACGCTTGCTCCAAACCTGCACCGTGATGCTTCGCACGGTCCCGTCCTCTTGTCCTCGTTACGCAATGAGGCCAGGCAAGCGGGACTTGAAGAGCAAGAACGGAGAGCGAGATGGATCCGTGCTGGTTTCTCGTCGAGATCGCAAAAGTGTTCTGGTACGACAGGCATCCGCGCCTTCGCAACGCCAGACCGTCGGTCCCGCAAGTGCCGCAGCCATCACCACAGCCCAGCGACACGGAGTAATCGCGGGCTTGTCGCGACGCCAGGTGCTTTGCGGCGTTCGATGGCAGCATTCGTTTGCAGGCGAACGAATTGTTAAGCGTTGCGTCGGGCCGATTTCCTGGATTCCGATTCGTTCTTTGAGAACGAAATGCAGGCGAAGCTGGAACAAACCCGGCCGATGGCGGGCCCCGACTTTGGCGCGACGTTGCTGCCGCGCCTGTGAGGATCGGACGACGCCTTGCCCAGCTCCTAACGGAAGCTTGCCGGGAAGCCGATAACCCTATTCGGTTAGGTTAAAAGCCCAATCGCGTTGCACCTGGCGCGGGTTGGGATAGGTGTGTCTGGCAAGAGACCAAACGATTTTGCCAAGAAGACAATTTGCCAAGAAAACTTTCAAGACAGCTTTCAAGGCAGCTTTCATGACACCTTTTTCAGAACCGTCGTTTTATCAGGGTGACCGCCACACCTACCGGCGCGTCGCCGTCGTCGGCACGCTGTTCTGTCTCGCTTTCGTGGTGATCAGCTTTTCGCTGCGGCCGCAGCTCGAGGACACCCGCGTCGCGGTCAAGGCCGACAGGCTGGTGCGCACGGCAGGTCAGGCGCCGCACGCAAATTAAAGCGCGATGAGATTGGGATGAATCGTCATCGCGCTTTAGGTTCTTGTTTGAGCATGATCTTTTCGGAAAACCGCTTCGCACTTTTCCGGATCATGCTCTAGCGTTCGTCGCCGTGAATGCGATTGTGGATACGATTGTCTGCGGAGGTCTCGCAGCACGCGGTGCCGTGGGTCGCGAGTGCGACGAAGCCGGCATAGCCGGACAGATTGACCAAAATTTCGAGCCAAACGGGCATGTCGCGCCTCTTGTCGTGATGGCAAGCTCAACGCGCGCCGGCTGCGCACGTTCCCCGAACGACGCAAGGGCGCCTCCAAAGGCCGCCTAAAGCGGAGATGAGGGGTCGAGCTTCCGGCCCAGGGTGGCGACGGATTTGCTGGACGGCTGCTCTTTCAGGAACTCGGCGATGGCCCGCGCCAGTTCGCCGTCGCTCATCGGCATCGGCGGCGGCCGCAACGCGCCGACACCGAAATTGCGGACGATCTCGTCGTAATGTTGGTCGCGCGATTTTGGAACGAGCCTGCGGATACGGGCCAGCAACGCGGATATCGGCAATGTCTCCTCCTCGGCATCGGCCCCATCTGGCAGCAATGGTCGGCGGCTGCCATTGCTTCACCGTGAAACCAAAAACCCCGCCAGCACCGCGGAGATGCTGACGGGGTCTTCGTGCTGTTGCCTCAACCGGATGGCGGAGGCTTCCGCACTTGAAGATGCAATTTGCCGAACGCGCTTTCGTTCCCCGTGTTTCGACATTTTTTCGACGGCCCGGGTTCCGCGCCCGCGCAACTATCGCAGTCGGGGCGCGTTGTCCCTGCGAGATGCGAAGGAGGAGAGTTTCATGATGAAGAAGACACTGGCAGTTCTGGCTACCGTTGCAGCCGTCGGCGTGACCGCGGTTGCGGCCCCTGCGCCGGCCGAGGCGCGCGGTCGCGGCATCGGTCCGGGCCTTGCGTTCGGCCTCGCCGCCGGCGCGATCACCGCGGGCGCGGTTGCAGCGTCCCATCCTTATGGCTATGGCTACGGCCCGGGATACGGCTATTACGGCCGTCCCGCCTACGCTTACGGCCCCGGCCCGTACGCCTATTACGGCGACGGACCGTACTATCGCCGCCACCACTATTACCGTCACTGGTAACGGCCGAAGAGTAACGGCGGAACAAATGAAAAGCCCGGAGCAACGCTCCGGGCTTTTTTCACGCGTATTGATCCCGGTGGATTACGGCCAGAGCGAGGGCCGCTCCACCTTGCGCGCATTGTCGAGCGTCGACACGAAATACTCGTCGCGCTCGCGCTTGAATTTTTCCTGCGTGGCACGAAAGGCGGCGACACGGGCGGCGATCTCTTCGCGTTCGCGGATCTTGCGTTGTTCGTCTTCGGTCATGTCAAATCCCCTCTACACGTGAGTATGTGCACTGCTGAACTCAAGCACTGCCGCCGCAATCACGTTGAGTCGCGTCAACACATGCATTGGCGCTTCTGATTGGGGCGTCAATGGGGAGGCGGCATTGCAGGATTGTGATAAGCGAAGGTCGGAAAAAATTGCCGACCACGTCTTGCGCCGCGGTGGATAAGAGCGTCAACAATCTTGTCACTTGCGCGCATTGCAGCTAGCGCACGAACACATCGGGAGGCCGCGTTGATTGCTTCGGATCTTCGCAGCGGCGTTGAACGGCTCGGCGACATGATCGCCGAAGCGAAACGGATCGTGCCGTTCACCGGCGCCGGTATCTCGACCGAATGCGGCATCCCCGACTTCCGCTCGCCCGGCGGAATTTGGACACGCAACCGCCCGATCCCGTTCGACGAATTCGTCGCCAGCCAGTCAGCACGCGACGAATCCTGGCGCCGGCGCTTCGCGATGGAGGAGGTGTTTGCGACGGCGAGGCCCGGACGCGGCCATCGCGCGCTGGCTTCGCTCTACCGCGCCGGCAAGGTTCCCGGCATCATCACCCAGAACATCGACAATCTGCACCAGGCTTCGGGCATTGCGGGCGACCACGTGATCGAGCTCCACGGCAACACCACTCATGCGCGCTGCATCGGATGCGGGCAGGGTTATCCGCTCGACTGGGTCAAGCGCCGTTTCGAGGATGAGGGCGCTGCGCCCAACTGTACCGCGTGCGACGAGCCGGTGAAGACCGCGACGATCTCGTTCGGCCAGATGATGCCCGAGGATGAAATGTTGCGTGCGACCGCGCTGTCGCAGGCCTGCGACCTCTTCATCGCGATCGGTTCCTCGCTGGTGGTATGGCCGGCGGCGGGCTTTCCGATCATGGCGAAGAACTCAGGTGCACGTCTGGTGATCATCAACCGCGAGCCGACCGAGCAGGACGACATCGCCGACCTCGTGATCCGCCACGACATTGGCGAAACGCTCGGGCCCTTTGTCGGAAATTGAGGCATCAATTTGATTCGCGGCTGTGCAAGCTGTTCATAGGTTCCGGCGAATCTCTTTTTTGTCTATGCCTCGCAACCGGGAGTGTTATCTTTTGAGTCGAAAGATTCGCGTCGCGTCGAGTTGGGAAGACATTCTCAAGATTCTCCAAAGACGCGTGATTCGACGCCGCCATTCAGGCGGGTTGCATGGAATGTGTGGGGTCCGGGGTTATGGGGTCGTCGGACGGATTTGAGTCCAAGAAGGTCGGAGTTCCCGCGGTGGGCGATCACGGCGGTGGTCGCGACAGCGCGCTCAGTCCCTTCACCGGGCTTGGTGAGGGCAGCGCCAACCTCGTCGAGGTTCACGGCGTCATCAAATGGTTCGACGCCTCGAAGGGTTACGGCTTCATCGTTCCGGACAATGGCTGGCCGGACGTCCTCCTGCACGTTACCGTGCTTAGGCGCGACGGCTTCCAGACCGCCTACGAGGGCGCCCGCATCGTCGTCGAGTGCATCCAGCGCGCCAAGGGCTACCAGGCCTTCCGCGTGGTCTCGATGGACGAATCGACCGCGATCCATCCGGCGCAGATGCTGCCGCCGCGCACCCATGTCACGGTCACCGCGACCAGCGGGCTGGAGCGGGCCCAGGTCAAATGGTTCAACCGGCTGCGCGGTTTCGGCTTCCTGACCTGCGGCGAGGGGACACCCGACATCTTCGTGCACATGGAGACGCTGCGCCGCTTCGGCATGACCGAGCTGCGGCCTGGCCAGTATGTCCTGGTCCGCTTCGGGCCCGGCTCCAAGGGCATGATGGCGGCCGAGATCCATCCCGAGACGGGATCGCCGGTTTCCTCCCACTAGCTCGCCAATTCCCGGAATCGTGAGCAGAGGCGCGCTGGCCGGCCGGCGCGCCTCTGGCTTTTCCGGCGACCGCCACGTATGGACTGGTCCAGTCCCACGCCTCGAGAGCCATCCATGAATTTCGATCGAAAGGCCGTCTTCGCCGTTGCGAAGGGCTGGCTTGCCGTCATCCTGGTCATCGCCGGCACGGCCGTCGCCGGCGCCGCCAGCTTCCAGCCGCTCGAGATCGTCACCAGGAACGGTGTGCAGGTGTTCTCGGTCGAGATGGCGACGACGGAGGAGGAGAAGCAGACCGGCCTGATGTACCGCAAGGAACTGGCGGACGGCAAAGGCATGCTGTTCGACTTCAATCCCGAGCAGGAAGTGTCGATGTGGATGAAGAACACCTATGTCTCGCTCGACATGATCTTCATCCGCGCCGACGGCCGCATCCTGCGCATCGCCGAAAGCACCGAGCCGTTGTCGACCAAGATCATCTCGTCCCGGGGGCCCGCGCGGGCCGTGCTGGAGGTGGTGGCGGGGACGGCGCAGAAATACGGCATCCGCGTCGGCGACCGCGTCGGCCACCCGCTGTTCGGCGGCAAATAGGGCCGGCGGCGAGGGCGCTGCGAGCCTTGCTGGCGCGTTTAGGAAGCTTGCTGGCGCTTTGGGAAGCGTGTATCGACGGGGCTCGCCGGACATTCGGGGTATAGCGCAGCCTGGTAGCGCGGCAGTTTTGGGTACTGCAGGTCGTTGGTTCGAATCCAGCTGCCCCGACCAGTCCCGACCTGATGCTTCGGGCCTTTGGGACGCCTCAGAACCACAGCCAACCGGCGAGGCGCCAGGCGACCCAGGCGAGGGCGCAGATCCAGCCCAGCATGACGATCCCGGCGACGCCGAGCCCGCAGAGTGCGAACAGCGAGCTTCCGGCGTCCGGCACCTCGGAGAGTTTCTCGGTCGTATCAACCTGGCTCACAGCGTCCCCCTGCCTTGCGGCCTGCTCTTCGTTGGTCTCTGCGCATTCGCTAAAATTCACTGGCCGCGCTCCAGCTCACACGGACGTGAGACGGTTGGCTGTCCCTGCAGGCGCGCATGCGTTGATGGAGCATGCCTTCGGATGCACGGACAGGTGGGAAAAAGCTGCAACACGCTGCGCAGTAAAAGGTTGCCGGCGGGTCGGCCGGAAATGCGCAGCAAAGGAATTTTTCGCGTCTCCTGCGCCTGCTTGGCGGGCCCGCTGCGTTGAAAGAGGACAAGGCGCGCCATCGCGCTGCGCCCGTGTTTCCCCGAGCGAGGTCTCGATGTCGATCAGTGCGATTGCTTCAACCAGTGCGTCGGTGACGACGGCCCCGTCGACCGCGGCGACGACGTCCTCCGCGGCTTCATCGACATTGGCGACATCGTCCTCGACATCGGCGACGTCGTCCGCGCAATCGGCGAGCGGAAGCTCGGGATCGGGAGGCGGTGGCGGCTCGGCCAAGAGCATCGTCAGCGAGGTCTCCACCACCGTAGGCGGCATCACCACCACGACGATCACCTATTCGGACGGCACGACCGAGGTCCAGACCTCGACCAGCGCGCAAGGCAGTCAGGATCAGCAGGCGGGGCAGACCTACAACGCCCAGGGCACGATCGGCGCCAGCGCCCAGGCTGCGTCCAGCGCCAGCTCCGGCGCAAACACGGACGTCTGAGCGAAGCTGAGCGCCGGCCAGGGCACGCGGCTTGCTGCGCTTCCAGGAACTCCGGCAAACCGATGCCCGAAGCCTCCTAATCCTCGGCGCTCATCCTCTGCACAGCGCTACTTCTGCGCGATTTTTCAAGGCATTGGAGCGGAGCGGCCGGGCGCAGAATTCGAAAACTTCATCGAACCTTTGGGCGTCGCCATAGACAAATGAGTGTTGGGGATTTCAGCGCCCAATGCCTAAACGGACGCCGCCAAGCGATGATATTACGCTTGCGCGGCGTTGCGCTTTTCAAGCGAGGCGAAGAGCGGTTCGCGTCGACAAGACGCTTCAAGCCAAAAATCCGGTGCTTCGGTTCTGATGCAATCAGATCCGATCATGCTCCGGCAATCAGTTCGTGGCGTACCAGCCGAATGGAAACGGCAGGAACGGCCAGACCAATTGATTGTCGTTGGCGGCCTTCGGCGGCGTCTTTGCGAGCGGCGTATGCGGGGTCGATCGCAGCGCCAGGCGCAGACATGCACATTGCAAATACATTGTGGTCGCCCCAGCCCGTCAATATTTTTCAAAATTCGTGTCGGCTAAAAAAATCACCGCGCGCCCTCAAAACGGCGCGCTCATTCTCAAATCGTGCATCCAGTGTAGAAAAATTGGCGCCGGCTTACAACCGGTCTCGCCGCTCGGCCACAACAAGTAAGGTTGATCGGTTAGGTTAAGGGCGAGCGGTTGTTGCGGCCGCTTTGGCGGCTGCTATCAGATCGTTCCGGCTCGCGATGGGCTGCCTGAAATCTGTGCTCACACGAGATCACGGTTCGTCGCCGCGCTCGTATCTTGTGAGTTCTGCATCATGTCTTTCGATCGCAACGTCCGAACGGTCGGCCAGCAGTCGAGCTGGACCGAGATCTGGCACCTCTGGACCGTGATCGTGCCGCGCCGCTCGATCAACGGGCAGCTCGTGGTCGGCAAGGTCTGGCGCCGCCACGACGGCCGCGACTGGATCTACAAGAAGTTTACCGAGTACGACAGCGAAGCCGCCTGAAGGAAAGATCGTCATCCCGCTTTCAGGTTGGTGCCTGCACGCGCGGCAGCGGCACTTTGAAGTGACGTTTCGCGTAGGCGATGATTTCGTTGTCGGAGGGATGATCGGCCGCTTCCACTGCGGCAATCCGCTTGGCGACATCGGGAGCATGGGCGCGAATGTGACTGGCAAGTTCGGTCTTCGCGCTCGCCGGGCCGATGATCAGGACTTCGCCGGCATCGGCGAGGGCTTTGGTCACATCAGCGTAGAACGTCTTGTCGGGTGCGGCATGGCCGCTGCCGGTCACATTGGCCTTGTGATGGAGATGACGCGTCGCCAGTTGCGGATGCAGCGTGATTTCGTCGGAGCCGCTCAGGCCGAGATGGAAGATCCGGGCTTGCGAGTGGTCGATCCACACCACGGCGTGAAAATGAGAGGGCATGTGCTTTGGCCTTGTCCGAGGAAGCCGCCGACATCGGTGCGGCGATACGAGTCGCAGCAACACTAGGTCGGCCGGTGCCGGCTTTGGTTGACGCAGGTCAACCCGATCTCGGATGAACGGCCGAACCGACAGGGGCATCGAAACGGCACGCCCGGACGTTCCCGGTTCAGGCGGCCTTCGCGGCAGCCGGCTTGGGCGGCGGCGGTTTCAGCGGCTTGTCCTGCTTCTTCGACCACGAGATGTAATAGGCCACCGTCGTCATGATCGCGATGCCGGCGACGCTGACGAAGATCTGCGCGAACAGCGAGCCCGAGCTCATCGACAGCTCGAAATGCCCGACGAAGGACAGGAACACGCCGACGCAGAACACGGCGAGCGACTGCTGGCCGCACACGATCACCGGATCGAATATCCTCCACTCCAGGCCCGGCCAATCCTTGGGCAGGAAGCGGATCACCAGGATCACGATCACGACGAAGTGGATGAAGCGGTAGGGCGCCAGGTTGGTCTTGTCGTTCGGGTTGAAGGCCGAGAACAGCCATTCCGGGAACATGCCGCCGAGGGTCGGGAAGCGGCCGGCCATGGTCATGAGCAGCGCGAAGGCGAGATAGCCAAGGCAAAGCCACAGCGTGATCGGCGAGTTGATCACCGCCCCTGACCGCTGCGCACCGCCCATGGCGCACCAGGCGCCGAACACGAACAGCACCTGCCAGCAATACGGATTGAAGTACCACTGGCCGGCCGGGTAGGCGTTCAGATTCCAGCCGAAGTGGCGCGCAGAGAGCCACAGCACGATCGACAGCGCCATCGTCAAATCGGGCTTGCGCAGCATGAACCACAGCACCGGCGGAAACAGGCCCATCAGCACGATGTAGAGCGGCAGCACGTCGAGATTGAGCGGCTTGAAGCGCAGGAACAGGCCCTGGCGCAGCGTCTCGGTGGCGTTGTCGACGAGGCCGGCGACATTGAACTCGTTGATCATCTCGGAATCGCCGAAGCGCAGCGCCAGATAGCTGATCGAGGCGATGTAGATCACGAACAGGATGATGTGGGCGACATAGAGCTGCCAGACCCGCTTGGTCAGCCTCGTGGCGCCGACGAGAAAGCCGCGCTCCAGCATCATCCGCGCATAGACGAAGGTGGCGGTGTAGCCGGAGATGAAGACGAACAGGTCGGCGGCGTCGGAAAAGCCGTAATTGCGGGTGGTGATCCAGTTCACCACGTTGTCCGGGATATGGTCGAGGAAGATCGCCCAGTTTGCGACGCCGCGAAACAGGTCGAGCCTGAGGTCACGGCCCTTTTCCGGGAGCGTGGCGTTGATGTTCAGGAAGGACATGCGACGGAAGCTTTCGGAGGGGACGGATACGCTGATGTCGGCGAGGCAGGTCCGCCGGGCGGGATCCCGGCGCGGAAGGCGGGTACGCAATTGTCACGGTGCAGCATAATGACTATACCCATAAGCAGGGCGCCCGGGAGCCGGAATCACTGAACAGTTCCTGAAAGGCGTCTCTATACTATGCCCGCGGTTTCCACCAACTGCCACCGTGACGCATCGAAATCGAACGAAAAGACGAAGAGGCCCGGACGACCATGACCGCACGCATTTTCAAGCCCGCCAAGAACGCGATGCAATCCGGCCGGTCCAAGACCAAGGAATGGCAGCTCGACTACGAGCCCGAGCAGCCGCGTGCGGTCGAGCCGCTGATGGGCTGGACCTCGTCCGGCGACATGAAGCAGCAGATCACGCTGCGCTTCCACAGCAAGGACGAGGCTGTCGCCTATTGCGAACGCAAGGGCATCGCCTACCAGGTAATCGAGCCGCAGGAATCGGTGCGACGCCCGGCCGCCTATGCCGACAATTTCTCGTTCCGTCGCGGCGAGCCCTGGACGCATTGAGGGGCGGCACATTCTGTCGGCACGTCATGCCCGGGCTTGTCCCGGGTATTCGCGTTTTGGGAGCGGTGCTCCTGACAGCGAAAGGTTGACGGACCAGCGCGGCCTGCATGGTTCGAGACGCCCGCTTTGGCGGGCTCCTCACCATGAGGGTCAGAAATCTCGCTGCGCAACGCGACCTTATCCTGAGGGCCCGGTCCCGCTATTCCAGCCCTGTGCGCGCCCAAGGTGGTTGGCACGAATTCCGCCGCGTGCTTCGCTGCCCGCCCTCAAGGGCTATGACGAGGTGGGCTATGGCGGGGCGTGACCAGCTCGACGGTGTCGATCTGAAGATACTCTCCGAGCTTCAGCAGGACGGGCGGGTTCGCAACAACGAGCTGGCGCTTCGCGTCGGTGTGTCCGGGCCCAACTGCGTGCGGCGGCTGAAATCGCTGTTCAGCCGCGGCGTGATCCGGGCGGTGCGCGCGGTCATCGACGAGCGGCTGCTCGGCTATGAGGTGGTGTCGTTCGTCTCGATCCAGCTCGGCAGCCAGGCCCAGCCGGTGCTGGAGGCGTTCGAGAACTCGATCGCAGCGATCCCGCGCATCCAGCAGTGCTGGCGGATTTCGGGCGACACCGACTACCTCCTGAAATGCGTGGCGCCGAGCGTCGAGAGCATGCGCCAGCAGCTGCTGCATTTCGCCGCGATGCCGAACGTCAAGAACGTTCGCAGCTTCCCTGTGCTGGGGGTGGCGAAAGATGTGCCGCTGCCGTTGCAGGGCATCATGGCGGCGTCGGCAGGATAGCGGCGCGCTCGCTCGCCTCACCGATACCTGCCGCGAAACTCGCTCGGCGAGGTGCCGGTCCAGGTGCGGAAGGCGCGGGAAAAGCTCTTTTCGTTGCGGAAGCCGGCGATCTCCGCGATCCGCTTGATCGGGGTGCGGCCGCGCATCAATTCCTGTTTGGCGAGCTCGAACTTTGCCTCCTCCTTGAGACCGCGCAGCGATGTCGCTTCCTCGCGCAGGCGCCGGTGCATGGTGCGGGTGGAGAGGGCCAGCTCGCTCGCGACGTCCTCGGCGCCGAGGCTGCGTCCGCGCGCATTGCGCAGCACGCGGCGGACGCGCTCGACCAGCAGCCGGTCGCGGCGGTAGGGCAGCACGGTCAACCGCAACGCGCCCTTGAGCATGTTGTCGAGATCGGCCGCGCTGCGGGTGAGCGGCAGCGAGAGATAATGCTTGTCGAAGACGATGCGGGCGCGGTCCGCATCGAAGCTCAGGTTCCTGCAAAAGATGGTCGGATAGACCGAGACATGGCCGGGCTCGGCATGCGGGAATTCCGCCGTGCGAAGCGCGATCCTGGAATCGACCGCCCAGCAGGAGAAGCCGAGCACGTAGCGGAGCAGGGTGACCAGGCAGAACTCGCGTAGAGGCCCGAGGTCGCGCAGCTCCCTGATCGACACGACCGCGGTTTCCTCGTCGATCGAAAGATCGAGCAGCACGTCCTCCGTCAGCAGGCGATGATGCCGGCACCAGCGCCTGAGCGCGACTTCCAGCGTTGGCGCCGTGATCGAGGCGCGGCACAGCATGCCGTAGGTGCCGAAGGGCAGCCGGCGCGAGAACCAGCCGAGCGCCTCGTCGTCGAGCTCGCGCATGGCATGGCCCGCCAGCGCCTCGAACTGGGCCGCCGTGACCCGCCCATCCGGAGAATTGACAAGGTCTGGCGTTACCTGGCCCCGGCTCAGCGCCTCCGCGGGATCGCGGCCATATCGCTCATAGGCGGCAACCACGCCGCGCACGAAGGCGGCGGGGGTCACGGCGCGGCGCGGGATTGCGGTGGCGGCTTGAAAAGGCATCGAAACTCCCCAGGGAAAATCCTCGCCAAGTTTGGCGGAAAATGCAACCTTTTCGACCGCAAGAGGGCCAAGACCCCGCTAGGTTCGGTGACCAAAATACGGAGGAATCGCCGTGAACATCCCGAGCATCGATTTCGATCTGGGCGAAGACGTCAGCATGCTGCGCGACACGTTGCGCGCCTTCGTGGAGGCGGAGATCGCCCCGCGCGCCGCCGAGATCGAGAAGGCCAATCTGTTCCCGGCCGACCTCTGGAAGCGCCTTGGCGACCTTGGCCTGCTCGGCATGACCGCGCCGGAGCAATATGGCGGCTCGAACATGGGCTATCTCGCTCATATCGTCGCCATGGAGGAGATTTCACGCGGCTCCGCGGCCGTGGGGCTGTCCTACGGCGCCCATTCCAACCTCTGCGTCAACCAGATCCGCCGCAACGGCAACGACGCGCAGCGCGAGCGCTATCTGCCAAAGCTGATTTCCGGTGATTACGTCGGCGCGCTGGCGATGTCCGAGCCGGGCGCCGGCTCCGACGTCATCTCGATGAAGCTGCGCGCCGACAAGCGCGGCGACCGCTACGTGCTCAACGGCTCCAAGATGTGGATTACCAATGGCGGCGATGCCGACGTGCTGGTCGTCTATGCCAAGACCGATCCGGCGGCGGGACCGCGCGGCATGACCGCCTTCCTCATCGAGAAGGGTTTCAAGGGGTTCACCCACGGCCAGCATCTCGACAAGCTCGGCATGCGCGGCTCCAACACCTATCCCTTGTTCTTCGACGAATGCGAGGTGCCGGAGGAGAACGTGCTCGGCAAGGTGGGGGAGGGCGTCAAGGTGCTGATGTCGGGCCTCGACTACGAGCGCACAGTCCTGTCGGGTGGCCCGCTCGGGATCATGGCGGCCTGCATGGACGCGGTGGTGCCCTACATGCACGAGCGCAAGCAGTTCGGCCAGCCGATCGGCGACTTCCAGCTCATGCAGGGCAAGCTTGCCGACATGTACGCGACGTGGCAGGCCACGCGCGCCTATGTCTACGCGGTGGGAAAGGCCTGCGACCGCTCCAACCATGCGCGGACGCTGCGCAAGGACGCTGCGGCTGCGATCCTCTATTCCGCGGAGAAGGCGACGTGGATGGCGGGCGAGGCGATCCAGGCGCTCGGCGGCGTCGGCTATACGTCCGAATTTCCGGTCGGACGTCTCTGGCGCGACGCCAAGCTCTACGAGATCGGCGCCGGCACCTCGGAGGTGCGCCGCATGCTGATCGGCCGCGAACTGATGGCCGAGACGGCTTAAGCCTTCACGCAATTGGAATTGCCGCGAAATGGGTCCAACCTGTTCGCGGCCCTCACCAGATCACCAGAAAACGCGGGACCTCCATGCCGCTCCATTCCAGCATCGACACGTCTTCATCGGACTTTGCGCGCAATTCCGAGGCCATGCGCACCCTTGTCGCGGACCTGCGCGAAAAATTGAGCCAGGTCGCCGGTGGCGGCGGCGAGACTTCGCGCAACCGCCACACCTCGCGCGGCAAGATGCTGGCGCGCGAGCGGGTCGACCTGCTGGTCGATCCCGGGACCTCGTTCCTGGAGCTGTCGCCGCTCGCGGCCTATGGCCTCTATGGCGGCGACGTGCATTCGGCGAGCGTCGTCACCGGAGTGGGGCGCATCTCGGGCCGCGAATGCGTGATCGTCGCCAACGACGCCACCATTAAGGGCGGCACCTATTATCCCATGACGGTGAAGAAGCATCTGCGTGCGCAGGATATCGCGCGGCAGAACAACCTTCCTTGCGTCTACATGGTCGATTCCGGCGGCGCCTTCCTGCCGCTGCAGGACGAGATCTTTCCTGACGAGCGCCATTTCGGCCGGATCTTCTACAATCAGGCGCAGATGTCTTCGCAGGGCATTCCGCAGATCGCGATCGTGATGGGCTCCTGCACGGCCGGCGGCGCCTATGTCCCCGCGATGTCGGACGAGAGCATCATCGTGCGCAATCAAGGCACCATCTTCCTAGGCGGCCCGCCGCTGGTGAAGGCTGCAACCGGCGAGGTCGTCACCGCGGAAGAGCTCGGCGGCGCCGACGTGCATTCGCGCCAGTCGGGCGTGACCGATCACTACGCCCAGAACGACGCCCATGCGATCGGCATCGCCCGGCGCATCGTGGGTACGCTCAAGCCGTCGACGCGGCCAAACCTCAACATGCATCCGACGCGCTATCCGCTGTTTGCGGCGGAGGAGATCTATGGCGTGGTGCCCGTTGACGGCAGAAAGCCGTTCGACGTGCGCGACATCATCGCACGGCTCGTCGACGGCTCCGAGTTCGACGAGTTCAAGAAGCTCTACGGCACGACGCTGGTCTGCGGCTTCGCCCACATCTGGGGCTACCCGGTCGGCATCATCGCCAACAACGGCATTCTGTTCAGCGAGAGCTCGCTGAAGGGCGCGCATTTCATCGAGCTGTGCTGCCAGCGCGGCATTCCGCTGGTGTTCCTGCAGAACATCACCGGCTTCATGGTCGGCAAGAAATACGAGGCCGGCGGCATCGCGCGCGACGGAGCGAAACTCGTGACGGCGGTCGCGACCGCCTCGGTGCCGAAATTCACCGTCGTAATCGGCGGCTCTTATGGCGCCGGCAATTACGGCATGTGCGGCCGCGCCTATTCACCGCGTTTCCTGTGGATGTGGCCGAACGCGCGCATCTCGGTGATGGGCGGCGAGCAGGCCTCGATGGTGCTGAGCCAGGTCCGCCGCGACAATATCGAGGCCAAGGGCGGTAGCTGGTCGAAGGAAGACGAAGAGACGTTCCGCAGCCCGATCCGCGCGCAATACGAGAGCCAGGGGCATCCGTATTATGCGACCGCGCGGCTGTGGGACGATGGCGTGATCGACCCGGCCGACACCCGCCTCGTGCTCGGTCTTGGCCTCTCGGCGGCGTCGAATGCGCCGATCGAGCCGACGACATTCGGCCTGTTCAGGATGTGATGCGATGGACCGCTCAAAGCTCTACCGTCGTTTTCGCACCCTCCTGATCGCCAACCGCGGCGAGATCGCCTGCCGCGTCATCCGCACCGCCCGCGCCATGGGCCTGCGGACCGTCGCGGTCTATTCCGAGGCCGACCGCGACGCGATGCATGTCGCGCTCGCGGATGAGGCCGTGCTGCTCGGGCCCGCGCGGGCCCGTGACAGCTATCTCAATGTCGAGCGGCTGATCGACGCCGCGAAGAAGACCGGCGCGGAGGCCGTGCACCCCGGCTACGGCTTCCTGTCCGAGAATGCGGAGTTTGCGCAAGGCTGCTTCGATGCGGGCCTGGTCTTCGTCGGCCCGACCGCCGGGATGATGAATGCGATGGGCTCGAAGTCCGGCTCCAAGGCCCTGATGGAAAAGGCGGGCGTGCCGCTGGTGCCCGGCTATCACGGCGAGGCCCAGGACGAGGCGACGCTGGCAAAGGCGGCCGAGAAGGCCGGCTTCCCCGTACTCGTGAAGGCGTCGGCCGGCGGCGGCGGCCGCGGCATGCGGATCGTGCGGTCGGCCGATGAGCTTGCGCCCGCGATCGTCAGCGCCAAGCGCGAGGCCAAGGCCGCGTTCGGCGACGACCGCATGCTGATCGAGAAATATGTCGACAATCCCCGGCATATCGAGGTGCAGGTGATCGGCGACAGCCACGGCAATCTGTTGTCGCTGTTCGAGCGCGAATGCACGCTGCAGCGCCGGCACCAGAAGGTGATCGAGGAGGCGCCGTCGCCGACGCTCAATGCTGCCCAGCGCGAGGCCGTCTGCGCCGCCGCGCGAAAAGCGGCGGGCGCCGTGAATTATGTCGGCGCCGGCACCATCGAGTTCGTCTCCGACGGCAAGGACGTGTTCTTCATTGAGATGAACACCCGCCTCCAGGTCGAGCATCCCGTGACCGAGCTGATCACCGGGATCGATCTCGTCGAATGGCAGTTGCGCGTCGCCTTCGGCGAGGCGTTGCCGCTGAAGCAGGACGAGATCAGGCTCAACGGCCATGCCGTCGAGGCGCGCGTCTACGCTGAGAACCCAACGAAGAACTTCATGCCTTCGGTCGGAAAAATTTCGACATGGCGCTTGCCGGCGGAAGGCGGCGGCCTGCGCATCGACGCTGGTTATGGCGAGGGCGATGCCGTCTCGCCTTACTACGACGCCATGCTGGCAAAGATGATCGCGTGGGCGCCGACGCGGGACGTCGCGATCGAGCGGTTGAACCGCGGGCTGGAAGAGTCCGACGTCCGCGGCATCGTCACCAACATCCCGTTCCTGTCCGCGCTGATGACGCATCCGAAGGTGAGGGCGAACGCGATCGACACCGGCTTCATCGAGCGCGAGCTGGCGGTCCTGACACAGGCCTCGCCGGCGCCTGGCGAGCTCGAGTTCTGCGCCGCGGTGGCCGCCGTCATCAACGACGAGCGGCAGGCCGCTCAAGGAGACGCGGATTCGCCGTGGCAGACCTTTGGCTGGATGCCGGTCGGCCGCCGCCAGCGCAGCTTTTCCTTCCGTGTCGGGCACGGGCCCGAACAGAAGGTTGCGCTGAACTACGGCAGCGGACCGTCGACGCTGGTGATCGGCGAACGGGAGCTTGCCTTTGCAGTCGTGCCCAAGGACGGCGGCTTCGACCTGACGCTCGACGGCGTCAGATCGTCGGTCACAGCCGTGATCGACGGCCATGAGCTCTATCTGCGCACGCGCAACGGCCGGTTCGACCTGCATTGGGTCGACCCGTTCGGCGGCGAGAGCGAGGAGCATGTCGGCGAAGACAAGATCGCAGCTCCATTGCCGGGCACGGTCGTCGCCGTGCTGGCCGAGGAGGGCGCCAGGCTCGACAAGGGTGCGCCGATCCTCACCCTGGAAGTGATGAAGATGGAGCAGACGCTGCGGGCGCCCTATGCCGGCGTGCTGAAGTCCATCAAGTGCAAGGTCGGCGATATCGTGCAGGAGGGTGTCGAGCTCGCCGTGGTCGAGCCTTCCGGAGAGTGACATGAGCGATCCCGTCCGCATCATCGAAATGGGGCCGCGCGACGGCCTCCAGAACGAGAAGACGCCCGTCAGCGTCGAGGTCCGCATCGCCTTCATCGAGGCGCTGGTTGCGGCCGGGCTTGACACCGTCGAGGTCGGAGCCTTCGTCTCGCCGAAGGCGATCCCGCAGATGGCGAGCTCGGATGCCGTGCTGCGCGGCGTTGCCCACGTGAAGGGCGCCGAATTTCACGTCCTGGTGCCGAACGAGAAGGGCTACGACGCCGCGCGCGCCGCGGGCGCGAAAGTGGTCTCCGTGTTCGCTGCGGCCTCGGAGGGCTTTTCGCGGGCCAACATCAATTGCACGGTCGCCGAATCCATCGAGCGGTTCAAGCCGGTGCTCGCGCGCGCCAGGGCCGATGGCGTGCCGGTCCGCGGCTATATCTCCTGCGTGCTGGGCTGCCCGTTCGACGGCGAGATCAAACCGACGGCGGTGGCCGATCTCGCGAAGACGCTGTGGGAGCTCGGCTGCTACGAGATCTCACTCGGCGACACCATCGGCGTCGGCACGCCGACCAGGGCCAAGGAGATGCTGCGCGCGGTTGCCTCCAACATTCCCGCGACAAAACTCGCGATGCATTTCCACGACACCTACGGCCAGGCCCTTGCCAATCTCTACGCCGGCCTGGAGCAGGGCGTCCGCGTCATCGACGCCGCCGCCGGCGGCCTCGGCGGGTGCCCCTACGCGCCGGGCGCGACCGGCAACGTCGCCACCGAGGACGTCGTCTACATGCTCGAAGGCATGGGCGTCAGGACCGGCGTGGACATGGACCGGCTGCTGGCGGCGACCAACGAGATCGGCGGCGTGCTGGGCAAGCCGCCCGTGAGCCGCGTGGCGTCCGCACTGAATGCGAAGCGGAAGCGGGCTGTTTCCTAGCCCTCGTCATTGCGAGCGTAGCGAAGCAATCCAGAATCCCACTGCAGAAAGAACCCTGGATTGCTTCGCCACGCTCGCAATGGCGGCGGAGATGGCGTCACCTGCTCCCGTCCGGCCCCATCACCAGATCCGGCAGCGCGGTCGAGATTCCCGGCACGAAGCAGAGCAGCAGCACCGCGAGCATCATCAGCAGGACGAACGGCAGCGTGCCCCAGATCACCTCGCTGAGCGGGATGTCGGGCGCGACGTTGCGGATGACGAAGATGTTGAGGCCGACGGGCGGATGGATCAGGCCCATCTCCATCACGATGGTCATGACCACGCCGAACCAGATGATGTCGAAATTGGCGGCGCGCAGCGGCGGCAGGATGATCGGCGCGGTCATGAGAATGATCGAGACCGGCGGCAGGAAGAAGCCGAGCACGACGACCATGACGAGGATCGCGAACAGCAGCTCCCAGCGCGGCAGGTGCATCGCCACGATGGATTCGGCGACCGATTGCGAGATGTGCAGATAGCTCATCACGTAGGAATAGAGCAGCGACATGCCGATGATCATCATCAGCATGGTCGATTCCCGGATCGTCGATTTCATGATCGGGGCGAGGTCGCTCGGTCGCCACACGCTGTAGATGGCGGCGATCAGCGCCAGCGCGAGCAGGCCGCCGAGGCCGGCAGTCTCCGACGGCGTGGCGTAGCCGCCATAGAGCGCGATCATGACGCCGGTCAGCAGCAGCACGAAGGGTATTACGCGCGGCAGCACGCTGAAGCGTTCGGCCAGAGTGTACTCGTCGCGGGCAAGGATCGCAGCCTCCGGTCCGCCGTTCTTGTAGATCGCTTCGGCCGCGGCATATTCGCGGCGGAAGCGGATCACGGCATAGGCGCCGAACAGGGAGACCAGCAGCAGGCCGGGGCCGATGCCGGCGAGGAAGAGCCGCCCGAGCGATTTTTCCGCCGCGACCGCAAACAGGATCATGGTGATCGACGGCGGCAGCAGGATGCCGAGCGTGCCGCCGGCGGCGATGATGCCGGCAGCAAAGCCGCCGGAATAACCACGCTTGCGCATCTCGGGGATGCCGGCCGAGCCGATTGCCGAGCAAGTCGCGGGCGAGGAGCCGGCCATCGCGGCAAACAGCGCGCAGGCGAATACGTTGGCGACGCCGAGCCCACCGGGCACGCGATGCAGCCAGGCGTGCAGCGCCGAATAGAGATCCTGGCCCGCGCGCGACTTGCCGATCGCCGCGCCCTTCAGGATGAAGAGCGGGATCGACAGCAGCGTGATCGAGGCCATCTCCTCGTAGACGTTCTGCGTCACCGTATCGAGAGAGGCTGATGGCATGTAGATGCCCATGAACACGACCGCGACCGCGCCGAGTGCGAACGCGATCGGCATGCCCGAAAACATCGCGACCAGCGTCGCAATCCCGTAAGCGAGGCCGATACCGAAAACGCTCATGAACGCCGGGCTCCTGCGAACGGCAGCGCAAGCTGCACGAGGATCTGAACGCAGAGCAGGCTCATGCCGAGCGCCATCAACGAATAGGGGATGGCCAGCGGCGGCGACCACATCGAGTTCGAGACCTGGCCGTCGACATAGGCTTCATGCGCCAGCGTCCAGGACTTCCAGGCAAAGAAGGCGCAGAACAGGAACGTTACGGCATCGACCAGCCAGAGCCTGATCCGGTTCGCCAGCGGCGAGAGCAGACCGACAAAGGCCTCGATGCCGATATGGCCGCGGTTCTGCTGCACATAGGCGGCCGTCATGAAGGTGGCGCCGACCAGGAGAAACACCGCGGCCTCGTCCTGCCAGTAATTGGCGGCCTTGAACAAGGCGCGGCTGAGCACGCTGTAGCTCAGGATGGCGCAGGCCCCGACCAGCGCGATCGCGGCGAACACGACGATGATGCTGTTGAGGATGGCGAGACCGCGATCGACCGCCGCCGCAAGGCCTGTCCTTGCGGCAGCGTTCGCGTGTACGTCACGATCCGGAAGCGGACCGTGGCTCATGCCGCGACGTCGATGGCGAGCTTGAGCAGGTTCGCCGCGGTCGCGGTCTTGGCGCCGTAGTCCTTCCACGCCGTGTCGCGGGCGATGTCGCGCCACTTGCCGACGGTCGCGGCATCGAGCGCCGAGACCTTGGCGCCGGCCTTCTCGTAGACCTTGGCGACCTCGATGTCGTCGTCCTGCGCGCCCTTGCGGCCGAAGGCTTCGAGCTCGGTGCCGACCGCGAGCAGGATGTCCTGCTGGTTCTTCGGCAGCTTGTCGAAGATCGCCTTCGACATCATCAGCGGCTCGAGCATGAACCAGTAGGATGCGCCGGCCCCTGAGGTCAGCGACTTCGCGACCTCTTCCAGCCGGAACGAGATCAGGCTGGTCGAGGAAGTGATGCCGGCATCACAGGCGCCGGTCTGCATCGCCGCGTAGATTTCGTTCGAGGGCACCGACAGCACCGAGGCGCCGGCGGTCTGCAGCACCATGTCCATCTCGCGCGAGCCGCCACGTACCTTGAGGCCCTTGGCGTCTTCCGGCGCGACGATCGGCTTGGAGCGGCTGGCGACGCCACCGGCCTGCCACACCCAGGTGAGCAGGATGATGCCCTTGTCGGCGAGGAAGTCGGTCAGCGCCTTGCCGACCGGTTCCTTCTTCCAGCGCATGCCCTGGTCGTAGGTGGTCACGAGGCCCGGCATCAGGCCGATATTGGTCTCCGGCAATTCGCCGCCGGCGTAGGGCATCGGATAGAGGCTGATGTCGAGCGCGCCTTTGCGCATCGCGGAGAACTGCGCGTTGGTCTTGATCAGCGAGGAGTTCGGATAGATCTCTGCAGCGAGATCGCCATTGCTCCGCTTGGCGATCTCGGCGGCGAACATCCGGCAGAGCCGGTCGCGGAAATCGCCCTTGTCGATCGTGCCGCCTGGAAACTGGTGCGATATTTTCAGCGTGGTCGCGGCATGCGCGGTGCCGGTGCCGAAGCGGAGAATGGCGGGTGCGGCGACGGCGGTCGCGATCAGGTGACGGCGCGTGAGCATGGTGTGATCCCCTTGGACGGTTTTTTTGTTGGATGTTGATTTGAATAGGTCATGAGACCGGCGCAGAGGCCTATCCTAGCCGGTCTTTCACCCGAACTTCTCTCATCTGATAGTTCGAGACCGAATGCCGCGGCAAGTCCCGGCCTTGCTGCGCTGCACACGTCTGATCGCGTCGGAAACACGAAACTCCTCCGATCGATGGACGGCAGCCGGCAAGCAGAAATTCATCGGCGACGGCGTAACAACGCCGCGTGTCGATCCGTCGAGTCTGGATAGCGGCGTCCGTCGCTGACAAACATCATCTCGAAGGGAAGATCACTCATGACCATTCGCACCCGCATCGCGCTCGGCGTCTCGGCTGCCGCTCTCTCGCTTGGCCTCGCGCTGTCGCCGGCCGCCTTTGCTCAGGACAAGATGGGCAAGGACGACGGCATGATGAAGAAGGACACCATGGCCAAGGACGGCATGAAGAAGGACACCATGTCCAAGGACGACGGCATGAAGAAGGACCACATGTCGAAGGACGGGATGAAGAAGGACGACGGGATGATGAAGAAGAACTGATCTTCTACCATCTTTGAGGCCGTCTGCGAGAGGCAGACGCGCGTTTGCGAAGCTCCGGAGGCGGTCGCGTGGACCGCCCCGAAGTGATGTCTCAGTTCAAATTCAATTGAACATTACTTGCTGAACGTTACTTGCGCTTGGCCTTGCGGGCAGCGTAGCGGGCGTCGCGCTTGGCCTTTTGCTCGGCCTCCATTGCGGCCGCCTTGGCTTCGGCTTCCTCGGCCTCGCGCGCGATGCGTGCAGCTTCCTCCGCCTTGGCTTCTTCCTCGCGACGCTTCTGCTCGGCCTTTTCAGCCTCGCGCGCAGCCTTCGCCTCGGCCCGCTTGGCCGCGAGGGCCTCGCGCTCGGCACGCTTCGCCGCGACCAGAGGATCGTCGACCCCGGGCTGCGACTTGAATTTGTTCAAAAGATTTTTGCGCGCGTCTTGCGCCGCCTTTTGCCGGTCTGCGAAACCGGGTTCCCTGAATCCACTCATCGACGAGCCTTGTCTTCCTCGCTTCCGATCCTACATCACTGCGGTTGGTACGTCGGCTGGGCATAGCAGGCGCCACGCGACGCTCAAGCGTGTACATCGATGCGCGTCGCAACGCCACCCATAATCGCAGCCGATCAGGTAGACGAAAAATCGCTCCCCCGACGATCTCTCGTAGCCCCGAAAAACTGCCGAATTGTGATGTCCCTCATAAGGGGCACACGGAGCGGCGCCTAGCGTCCGCTCGCTACGAGACGCGGAGCACGGGTATGACGATTTCCAGACTGAGCCTGAAGGCGCTCGCAATCGCCGTCGCGGTGGCAGCAATGGCCGGCACCGCGCTGCTGCTCGCCGGTCCGCAGCCGATCGAAAGTGCCGTCCTGGGAGCCGATTGGGAGTGCACCCAGACCGCGTTCGTGCTCACGACCTGCGCGCCGCGGGTGCGCGAGGCGATCCCCGCGGTCGAAACCTCGCGCAAGGATGCGATCCGGCAGACCCGAGGCTGAACGGGAGGGGCTGAGCGGGATGTGACCCCACGCCGCAGAGGTGATAGAGCCCGCTCGCCCCTGTGATCGGTCAGCCATGTCCAAGCCCGTCTCCAATCTCAAACCCAAGCCCGAAGCGGGCGATAAGCCCAAATCCCCTGCAAAACCTCAATCCGGTGACAACCGTCGCGGCGCGATCGCCGGCTTGATCATCACGATCGTGATTCTGGGCGTCGGCTGGTGGCTGGCCCGGGACCTCACCGCCGCCAGCAAGATGCAGGACTGCCTGGCGTCCGGGCGGAGCAATTGCAACGTGATCGAGCCGGCCCGTTAGGACCGCTCCGACGTTGCCCTCTGCAGGCCTTGGGCCGAAAAAATGCCGTGATCTTAATCATTTGTAACGGGACTTAACCGATCAAGGCAGGTCAGTTATGTCCGCCGGCATCAGGCCAGCGCGAGCCGAATCGCATATCGCGCCTGGGACCACGGCAATCGCGAGAGTAGGGGGTCAAGCACGCATGAGTGCGTCCAGCCGCATGAAGATCATCATTCCCTTGGTTTCGGCCATGTCCTTGCTCGCCGTCTCGGCGCAGGCTCAGGATTCAGGGCCGCCAAGGCGCGACGGCCAGCCGCCGCAAGGTCAGGGCGCAGGCGCGCCACCCCAGAACAATCCGAACATGCGCAAGGGCCCGCCGCCGCAGCAGGCGGCCCGGCCTGCGCTACAGCCCGGCGGCCAGCCGCGTGCCGGCGGCCCCGGTCATGCAGGTCCTGGCCCGCACAACGCAGGCGGTCCGCCGCCCGGACGCAATTACGCCAGGGGGCCCGCACCGGCACGCGACTGGGGCGGCCACGCCTATCGCGGCAATCTCGCCTGGGACGGCGGACGCTGGCGCCACGAGGTCCACAACGGCCGCTCCGGCTGGTGGTGGGATGTTGGCGGTGTGCGGTACTATTATCCGCAACGGATGGAGGGCCCGCCAGCCTACATCTCGGAAGATTATTACGACGACGTGCCGATGGCCTATGCCCCGGCGCCGCCTCCGGTCGCCTACGAACCGCCGCCGCCTCCGCCACCGGCTGATCCCGGCGCGAGCGCGCTTGGCGGAGCCATCGTCGGCGGCTTGCTGGGCGGCCTGATCTCTGGCAACGCCACGGGCGCGGCCGCGGGTGCTGTGATCGGCGGTGCCACCGGCGCCATTGCCGGCGCCACGGCGGCCTCGCGCCCCGGCTACTATCTGGCCCAGGGCAATTGTTACTACCGCTATCCGAGCGGCCAGTATGTGCAGGCCGATCCCCGCGCGTGTTACTGACGTATCAGGCAGCACCTGAAACGAAGAGGAGGCGGGCGAAAGGCCCGCCTCTTTGTCGTTTTGGCGCCGGTCGTCGGCTGGCCATCAATTGAATGGACTGATCGCCCCGCGCGTCAGGACACCAGCCAATTGAAGAACGCCATCGCGGCCCAGACCAGGCCTGCGATCCAGGCCAGCATCACGATACCGATGGTCGCAAGACACGCGATGCCGAGCAGGTCGGACCTTTCTCGTTGCGTGCGGACGTCAACATCGGCCGCGGCTTCTCGTGTCATGACGGGATACACCTCCCATGCCATCTCGCTCTCCTGGGGAGCGTCGAGGGACTGTTTAGCGGAGCGGCGGGGCGCAGGCTGTGACGCACTTCACAGATCGCGCCCAATGCGCCGGCCTCACCGCTTCGTGCGGAAAATATCCGGAAACGATCGCGCCGTTCGCGGCTTCCCCGCTTCCGTTTCGCGCAAGGGAAAACCCGAATTTTCGCGACGATCATCGCGCAGGTTCTTTGGCATCTGCGCAAGATGGGATCGCGCGTGCAACTCGGCCCGTGCAGGGCATTTACCCCGCATTCATACGGGCGAAATTGCCATGCGCTTGTCCAGATCGGACGGCTAGAATCAGGCTCATGTGTACCGAGTACGACCCACAGAAGGAAGCCGAGTCAGCGATGAAGCGCGCCGTGGCAGCCGAAGGCCCCGACAGGCAACGTCTCATCCAATTGGCCTTGGCCTGGCATCAACTGGCCCGCGACCGGCGCGAGGAACGGGCGGACTGAGCGCACGCGCTTGGGAGACAGGCCGTGCTCACGAGAAAACCCGTGCTCGGGGGACAAGCACGGGGGTCTCCAGAGCCGACCGGGGCTGGCAGATCGGCACCACTCAGTCCCCCGTCCAACGCGCCGATCGCGGGTTCGTTCCACGTCTTTCAATTGCGTTGTCGACATTATTGAAGAGGGCCGGGAGAGCCATTGGCGGCCCGCACGTAGGAACGTCCGTTCATCGCCGACGTTGAGCGGCCATGACCGACCCCGAGTTACGCGCACAATCCTTCGAAATCGCCTGGAAATATCTCGACCAATCCGGCCTGCTCACCGGTGAGCACAGGGAGGCGGCCCGGTTCATCCTGAACAGGATCGACCGCATGATGCTGCGTGGAGAAAGGCGAAGACTGCTGCTGTCAAACGCCGCGATCGATGCCTACCGGTTGCGGCCGATGCTCGTGACGCTGGATGCATGATCGATCCGCGGCCGAACGGCGATTCTGGTCGCTGCCGCCCGCCAGCGACCGAACGGCGAAAGCCAGTTGGTGCTGGCTCGCCGCCACATTCATAATCGACGCTTGCGCCACTTCGAGGCGTTTTGCGATCCCGCCGGAATCGACGGTCGCGTCGATCGCCAGGAAAGACATTGCGACGACGGCAACTCCGGCTGTGATGGCCATTCTCGTCCAATCCGATAGCGGCATCACAAGACCCTTCGACGGCTCTTTTGCATGCTGAATAGGTAGGACGCTCACGTCTTCCGGATAGGCCTGCGCACGCGTTCTTGAAGTGCGACAGATTCGTAAGGCATTGGGGGGTGGCGATCCCAGCAGAACGGACATACCAACCCAAATCAATCACTTAACCTGGCTCACCAGCCTAAAGAGCAGAATTGCGAACTAAGTGGAATTTCGGACGCTGGCTCACCAGTCAGTCCATGCCAGGAGATCAACATCTACTTGGTCCCCGCGAGCCGTCACGGCCGCTACCGAGCTGAACTGGCCGATGGCACAGCTCTCTGCCTGAGCAGACAGCCTTTCTTAGACGCCGCCCGGGCGCTGATCTCGGCCGGCTTCAAGCCCAGCTCGGTGCTGATCGGCTGGAGGAGAGGCAGCGCCGCTTGGGCGCTTAGAGCCACACTCAAGGAAGCTGCCAAGCTGACGGTTGATGAGACCAAGACCTGCTTCGCTCGTTGGAAGGCCTTTTCCTCGTCGGCGGTCGGCGCTCAGAAGCGTTATTCCGAGGGGGAGGCTATCCCACTACCGGAAAGCCCTAACGCCTCCCTGCGCGATCAGGACGGCTTGGCCGGACGTGTTGGATACAAGACCCTGGCCCCCGGGAGCTCTGTCTCGGCCGGGCTGCTGGGGAGGGCGTCCGATATCACCAGCGCCAAGGTTGCCCCCACCACGACCATCTCGGTCTCCAGCAGCAGCTCAAAGAGCCCGCCCTTCGTGGTCGACCCACCTCCAAAAAGACGAAGCCCCCGCACCGCCAGTGCGAGGGCCAATTCGACTTCCGATAACGCTGCAGCAAGTTCCAATTATACCGAGGAAACGTCGACTTCAAGTCGGACGCGTACCCGGGGCTATCTGAGAAACGGTTCGGCGCGCGCGCGCTGATGTCACCACCACGCCTGCTTGGCATTGGTGTGGACGAGGGCTGTCCGCTCGGAGGTCCCGGCGCCACCAACACACCACTGGCAATCAGCGTGAGAATAGCGACGGGTCGAGATCGGCCATGTCCCCGCCGCCGGAAGGCGAAGTTCTTTGCCCCGCTAATGATGACCGCAGAGTGCTGCGCTCTCAAACTGCAGCGGCGAGCCGGACGCCACACGCCTTCGCGCGAACGGAAACCAAAAAGTGCAGGCAACGCTGTGCCCATTGCGACCTGCGACCATACGGTAACCCGGCATCCCCGGGTGAGGGTCGAGAGGCAGAACATGTCGTCAACGGGATGACCACCCGCACCGACCTGATCTGCGAGAGCGCCCAAAAAAGCTCTCAGGTAGCACCGCAGGGACAATGTGGTGGGCGCGATGCCAAAGGGAAACGAGTACCTAGCTCATCAACATGATGGGCTCCACTTCGTCAGTGGCCTGCCGGAAGCAATACCGGAGGGAGGGAAAGGGCGAAGCTATGCGCAGAATGGAAATCTAAGGCGCGTGCTTCTAGCCGACGGGTTTTTTTGGCTTTGCGAGCTCCCGGCAGGCGACATGCCAAAGAACCGCGTCCGATACCAAGGTGCAGTTCAATGGGGGCAGGACCATGCCCAACAACCCCTAGCTAACGGCCTCGGTACTTGAACCCCGACTGCAGCGAAGGCTGCTCCGTAAATTACAGCTCCAGCAGTAGTTCTTGCGCGCTTCGCGGTGGGGGAAATTTGATGCACATGATGTCGACGCCAGAGAAAATGGGAGGGACGCAATACGACGAGCCGCCGGAAGAGCCGGTTGGCCCGCAATGTCGTGTGATCAGACTTTCAATTGCGTCTCGGAGACACGGCGGCGAATCTGCAGGCGATCGACGATGCTCAAGATCGAACCATCTGCGTCCGCATTGATTGTGCTGGCGGGCGGGCAGACGACGCGCTGCGGATCGCAGAAGCCTTGCTGCGGCATAAATGGCGCGTCGTGGCCGACATTGTTGGTCGCTGCTCGAGCAGTGCAATCTTCTTCGCGCTGGCTGCAGATCTTCGAACTATAGAACCTGATGGGTGTGTGATGATCCATCGCGCCGCGCGTTGTTGCACTTATGAGCAATTTAAGGCGATGCAGTCGCTGGCCGCCGACGACAAAGCCGCGATCAACGAGTCACTCAACGACAGCGACGACGTTACCGTATCGCTCTTGATGTCGCGGATCGGCGTTTCGGAATCCATCGCGCGCGGCTGGAAGGACGAAGGCCGCAAATGGTCTGCCGCAGAGGCGCTTTCGAACGGGTTTGTCCACGCAATCAACGGCGGTGTGGAGGCGGCATGAGCGCGCAGAACGATGGCGTTTACCTAGTCGAGGTTACTGCCGAATCGATCCTCCAGTGCGATGTAAAGTCATTGACCACTGAGCCCCCAACGGGGCCGAGCGGAACGCCGTTCTCCGTCACATTCGACCCCGCGTTCCGTTCGTGTCAGCCAAATCGTCTGGCAAATACTATTTCGAGGTGACCGTTGTCAGCCAAGGTGGCAATGGGTTTAGCGCGGCCTATGGGGCTGGCGTCGGGACGGTAGGGTCCACGTTCTCCAATATGGGATCGACCGGGACGTCGGGTTTGATGGAGTTCACCAACTCCGGACAGGTTGTCGTTAGTGGCGCGCATCTTGGGACTGTCAGTCCTGCGAGCAATGGCGAAACCTTGGGATTCGCCATTGATCTAGACAATCAGAAATTTTGGGTGCGCAAGATCGGCGGCGATTGGCTGAATCTCTCGTTCGCCAATCCCGCAACCAACAGCAACGGAATTTCGATTCCGTCAGGAACCTACGTTCCGTTCTCTACATTCGGCGGATCATTCGGCACGGCCGGGCAAATACAAACTGCTAATTTTGGCGGGTCAGCTTTCCTCGGCGCGGTGCCGTCAGGATTTACGGCCGGCTGGCCGATATAGAAGGAGACGAACATGTTGAGTCCTCAGATTTTCGCTAGGCGTCAGCAGCCGACGCGTGCTGCGTCACTGTCTCCAACAGTATGGAATCCCGCTGATTATTCTTCCACCGTGGATGTCATCAGCGGCGGCGGCTTGACGCTCACCGCCAGCGTCGGCGGTAGCGGAGGCGCGCGTTCCACTAATCCTTTGGCTGCTGGCAGCGCCTATTTCGAAATCACCGTCAATACGAACAATTCGAACGCTGGTTTCAGCGGGATTGCTAAGGCGACAATTCCGCCTGATCAAATCACCAACAACCCGAGCAACAACACCGCCGGACTTGGCGTCTACTGGAGCGGCCCGATTTTCGGCGTGGGCGGCAGCGGAAACCTCGGCGCATTTGCGAACGGCAATGTCCTCTGTGTCGCGGTAAATCTTTCCTCGCGGTTGGCGTGGTTCAGGAAAAACGCCGGCCTTTGGAATAACTCGGGCACGGCAGATCCCGCAACGAGCACTGGCGGCCTGTCGTATTCTGGCATGAGCACGTTCACGGTGTATCCATTCACCGGGACCGGCGGTGGCGGCGACAGCTCAACACTGAACGCCGGTGCGTCTGCCTTCGCGCAAACCATGCCGAGCGGATTCTCGTCCTGGAATGCGCTCAACGGGGTGTAGTAGGCGCGTGCGACGTTGTGGAAGGCCGCTCCTGCCCTGATCAACCCATGGCCATTGCGGCGGCTGCCGAGCCTGTCGAAAAGAGTTTCCGCTTCGGTTATGCTGGCCGGCGCATGTCCGTAATCCCGTTCCGATCTAGTCCGAAACGCCAGCGCTGGGCGGCCGCAATTGTGATGGCGGCAGCGGTCCTGCTCGGCCTCGCGCATGTCTGGACGTCGCCGAGCTCGCCGCTCGGGATCTTCGCCGTCGACGGCGATACAGTGCGGTACCAGGGGCAGATCTATCGGCTGGTCGGCTTCGACACTCCGGAGCGCGGTTATAAGGCTCGGTGCGAGGACGAGCGCCAGCGGGCTGAAGCTGCCACCAGCCGGCTGCGGCAACTGATCGCCGGAGGCGAGGCGCGCCTTGAGCGCGTGGCCTGCGGGCCGGCCAGGCGAGGAGGGGACGTCTCGCTGCAACTATGGTCGGCTGTGCGGGGCGCTCACCGTCGGTGGTCGCGATGTCGGGCATATCCTGATGAGTGAAGGACTGGCTCGAGCCCATGTCTGCGGGGCGACGTGGTGCCCGCCGCGCCAGCGCTGGTGCTAGAACTCGCGGCTCCCTGAGGTAGGCCGGGGCCGCTCCGCCAGCTCGGGCGGCGAGCAAGCAAATATCAAGTTGCGGTCCAGTGCGCGGGGGTCCCTAAGGCGGGCGGATTGCAACCGCAGATTCCTAGCCATCGTCGTCCAAGCATGAGAGGCTGATCCTTATTTGCGTTTCGGAGGAGAAGCCCGATGCGCCTTGCATTGCCTTATCTTGGAATTTGTCTGTGCGCGTCCCTCGCGGCGTGGTTTTCCTTCACGCTGATCCATTAACGGAGCACGTCCTCGCCGGGCGTCAACACCCGCACAAGGGTACCGCTTTCGTGCCATCCGAAAAACGCGGCCGGGCAGGCTGCTGGCAGCTCATGCCCGCCGAGCGGTTGTGCCGCTAGTCCCTAAAAGATACGCCGCCGGGCTCGAAATGCAGCGTCCCGGCGGCGCCCTGTCTCAAACTGGGTCCTTTAATCCCCAGCCAACTAGATATCAGCAATGCCTGTGCCGCGGAGGGCGGCCCGCCGAGCTCGCAGGGCCCCTCCGGATCTTCGAAAGCCAAAAAGGAGGGCCCAACTCAGTTGGGGTCGGGGCGAGCTGTTCTCATTTCGCGGTATGTTCTTTTGCACCCCGGGGGCGCTGGACTGTTTAACCCCTAGTGGCCAAAGTTGAATTTGGCAGTGGCCTATTTTGTTCGCGAACTGCCACAACCTGTTCATGTGCGCTTATGAGTAACTCGTTGTGGGTGTAGCAAATAAGGGCCGTGGCGTTCCGCCAGCGGAACACCCTCGAATGAAATCTCTCTTCAGCTTGCGCCGGGTCTGCGACATCTTGCGCCGGGCCTGCGACATCGAGGTACTAGGAACCAGGAAACACGTCGCGACATTAAATTAGTGCCGGTCATTGATTTAATGGAGTACGCATGATTACGACCGCCAGATGCAAGGAACTCGCAAATTATTACAAAGCCCTTTGTTCAAATCCCCACATTTCCGAAGACCGAGCCTTCCTATTGAGAAACATCGCCAGGAGCCTTGCTGGGGTTGCCGGTCAGTTGGAAAGATTGGACGCGGTGACGAAAGAGGAGGGGGCTGTCAAGAAGCAGACCGCCGGTCCTCTCGGTTCGATAGCCGATTGGCATTCCAGTTGAAGTCGGGCCGCAGGTCGGCGCCGTCTTGGCCACACGCCGAGCACACACTTAGCGGGACCGGGGCCGCTCCGCCGGCTCGGGCGGCGAGCAGGCGATTATTCAAATACGGCCCGCAGCCCGTCTGGTTATGAAAGGCAAGTGACGATGGCAAGGACGACGTCGGCGCCTAGGTCTCCCGAGAACATCGTGAAGATAAGCCCGGCAGCAGTGATAACCGCGATTGCTTTGAGTGTAATCATGTCGCAATCCCCTCGCTAACGAAGAGAACGATGGACCCGGACTATTTCGGGAGTGCTTCACGATAGGCAGTAAACGGTTTCGTTCACCGAGGCGTTATCCGTAGGCCCGCTTGCGGGCACGACTAAGGGGGTCCTAGAAGGGCAACCGCGGCACCCCTTTGGGAATGGTGAGGGACGACTCCCGCCGGGGCTAGCTGAGTTGGCGGGCATCGCTTGGGAAATCTACGGGTTTCTGCCCGCCGTCGGGCGGCGGAGACTTAACGGCGGCCGAGGATTATCGGAAAGCGATCGAAGCTTTGCAACTTTCCGCTGGGAAAACTTGGCAACGAAGTATTTCGGGCTTAGCATTGCGGCACCGGGGCTGGACTGTATTCATTCACCTCGAGCGATTTTAAAACCCGGATGCCGCCGGCCCGTGCAGTCGGTGGCCGTTTTGACTGGAGGCGCCTCCACGAAACGTCCCGGTTGGGAACGTTTGGTCGCCACGGAGGTGCTGGCGTTGTTTGCGCGGGGGTGCGTCAATGAGTGATTGGAAAAGTGACCTAGATGCTTTCGTCACCGAAACGATGGCGTTCGCCAAATCGGTGAAGATTGAGGTCGATCGGCCGCAGCCTCAGCCGAAAGAAGTCGTTGAGCGGATCGGGCTAAACCAGCTCGATTACGGCGGCAAAGAGCGGGACGAAATCAAGAAGCGCGTCGAGAGTTTCAGGGTGCATCAAGAGCGCTTCATCCGAGAGCGCGAGGATTACGCTGCTTCGATGCTGCGCCGGATCAACCCAGTCACAAAAGCCTAATAGCGCGCACCTTACTGCTTTGCCTTCAGCCCGATCTCAACGAACCGCTTCCCCCTGGGGTCCATCAGGTCGAACTCGAAATCGGAGCCCGCCTTGATCTGATCAAGGAGCGGTTGGAGGGCGCCTCGACCGGCTGATCCTGAAGCCCAGCAAAGCGGCCCGCCGGTTCACGCTGGCGGGCCTCTTCACCCTTTTGACAAAAACTCGTTTGAGATTAAATGCCGTCGCTGTCGCGCAGCGGCGGTATTTTTTCAAAGTGTTCTGGAGATTGTGACGTGACGCTCGGTACTGTTAAGTGGTTCAACGCGACTAAGGGATATGGATTCATTCAGCCGCAGGACGGTGGACCCGATGTTTTCGTCCACATCTCGGCGGTGGAGAAGGCCGGCTATACCGGTCTCGCTGAGGGGGCAAAGGTCAGCTACGAGCTGGTGACAGGTCGGAACGGCAAGGCTTCCGCAGAAAATTTGCGGATTGGCTGACAGAGCACCATTGCCCGCGAGAATCGCGTAATGTCGATCCTGCGACTGAGGTTCACAAGCCCTCTCGGCCGCAGTTCTAGGAATGCACGGCCTTGTTTGCTCTGCCCGGAGCAAGCGGGGCCGTTCTAGTTTCCATCACTTGCAATCAGATTTGAGAGGCGCTGCCGGCATCAGTCTGATTTCGATTATGTAGCCAAACCTCTTCTGTGATAGTGGTCACAGCGGCCAACAACCGCAACGCGTATTCCCGCGATCGCGAGGGGATAGTCCCCTCTATCAACGGGAGAGAGACAATGTTTCACGAACTTTCAACCTTGGAAATGGACACCGTTTCCGGTGGCATGATGAATGACGGCCGAGGACAACTCGACCCGAAGGCTCCGGGTGCCCTTCCAGGGCGCGGTCAGAACGGCGCTCCTGCGCCGGATCCGATTGCGGGTTTCCTCAGTGCCTATCCCGATATGGTGGCCGTTGCCGGTGTGCTGGTCGCCGGTTTGCTCCATTAAGCTTTGCTGATACGGCACACCAAAAGATCGTGGGCCGCCTCAATTGGCGGCCTCTTTCATTGGTCCCGCTTCAGTTTGCGCCGGCCCCAGTGCGGCTCTTTGCCTTTCGGGTTGAGCGGCGGGACGTAGTGTCGGTTCAGAGCGCGCACGATGCCGATCCGCGCGAACATCGTCGGGCCGCCGCCTTCCGACACCAGGATCAGCGCCTCCATTGCGGCCTGCCATTCGGGCGCGCTGTGCTCTTTCTTGGGCAGCGCAGCGATATCCGGCATGCAAGATTACGCCGATATCGACGGTACGACCTGGGCCGTCCCGAAGTCGGACCCGGCTACCGACCGTCGGTCGATCAGACGGAGTTTCGCGAAGTCATCGATGTTAATTTGGCGCGCCTTCCTGCCTTCTTCGGTGACGTGATACTCGACGTCGCTAAGGTTGACGCTGAGGTGCTTGACCCAGCCCAGTTCCTCCAGGCGCTCGAACTTGCGCCGGTCAATCGAACCGCTGGCTGATACTCGCCGGACATCAGGCCGGTGATGACGGTCTCGAGTGACCTGCTCCCCTGAAACGCCCCCGGTTTTGAGTTAGGGTTCTGTTCTCCACCGAGGAGACAGACGATGCGTAAGAGCAGGTTCACGGAAGAGCAGATCATCAAGGTCTTGAAGGAACACGCTGCCGGGATGTCTGCGAGCGATCTGTGCCGGAAGCACGGCATCAGCGATGCGACGTTCTACAAGTGGCGTTCGCGCTATGGCGGGATGGAGATCTCCGACGCCCGCAAGCTGAAGGCCCTGGAGGAAGAGAACCGCAAGCTAAAGAAGCTGCTGGCGGAGTCGATGCTGGACGCGTCGACGCTGAAGGAGATGCTCGGAAAAAACTTCTGACGCCCAGCTTGCGGAGACGTGCTGTGACCTGGGCGATCAGTGAGAAGGGCTACTCGCAGCGGCGGGCCTGCAGGTTGGTTGGCCTGCAGCCGAAGACCTATCGCTATGCCTCGACGCGACCGGACGATAGCACGTTGCGGACCCGGCTGAAGGAATTGGCTTCGCAACGACGCCGGTTCGGCTACCGTCGCCTGGGGCTGCTATTGGCTCGGCAAGGGGTCCGGGTCAAATGGCTTTAACCCAGTGCAGGTATTCACTCGTGAAAGCACCGACGTGTCCCTCATCCAGGGATTGATTAACAGTGGTGCGGTTGAACAAAAATTACTCCCCGGCATCAATAACCTTGGAGTAAACATACTCAGTCAAGGTGACGCGGTAGCAATCGGAGGAGTAGTTGGGGCGGTCGATTCGGCTATTCGCAGTCTCAAATGAGCGCGCCAATGTGATGTCCAAAGATAAGGCCTATCGCGAATGATGCCAGAAAGAACCTCGACTGAAATTGTAACGTTATGTAAGCAGGAACTTGCTCCTTCCGGCTTTATTGGTCGAAAGGGTACGACTATTTGGCGACGCACAAATCTCAAATTCGATGTTCTCAAGTTCGATGTGATTCCGCGTGCGCGCAGCGAAAAGTGGCGGGTGCCGCTGGGGTCGTTCGGTCTCGAGCCGAGCTGCCTCTTCCCGTTCCTGCCACGCGCTGGACATGCGCTAACAGACGGATTCCAACCTGAAAAGGGTTTCGGCCAAGTCCGTCTATCGATCCGGGACGAAAGATCGCAACGAGCAGATAAAGCTCCTAGGATTTGGTGTGCGGGCGACGATGGGGTCGTGCAGGACGTCCTTGATACCATCAATAATAACGCTATTCCGTTCTTCCAGCGATTCGAAGACTCAGGAGAGTTGCTGCGAACCTTCCTGGAAGATGAAGATGCCATCGGTCTTGAGGGCGTCTGGGATTTTGGCAAGAAGGGGTCTCCAAAACGCCTTCTGTATACGGGATTTGCCGCGATCGAGTGCGGCAGGTGGGATTTGGCAGTTTCCAGTCTGCTATCCTGCAAGGAAAAGGTTATAGGAATTCCGGAACCTGTAGGCCGATCGGTTCGGGCGGAGTACGTGCCGTACATTCAAGAGGGGATAGCCTGCGCCGAAAACAAGTGCGCATGGAAACACGGTGAAGGCCCGACGGGTTGAGTCCCTCGAAACCCAACTCTTCCGGATCACCGTTCCGCAAAATCCAAATCATCGTCTGACTGATCGTCCCCAATCTGCTGAATAGTCGCCAAGCTCCACGTGCCAATGAAACCAGGCCATGCTGGTCATATACTCGGTCGATCAGCTTTCAATCAGACTATCAGCCTAATCTTCCTTCGCACTGAACGCGAAAGCCCAGCGTTCGTTTGCTGCCGCCTGGTCCGCCGCGAACCACCGTTCAGAACTCTCTTTGGCAACCGGATAGGTCTCAGCGTCCGTCTTTCCATCGCCGCCGCCTGTCGGGCCGGTCGTGTCCCCGGAGGTGGTGTAGCTCGGTAGAGCAAAGCCGCCCGGACGCGCG
>NZ_JALJRD010000011.1:0-239887 GCF_024519875.1 Bradyrhizobium sp. Bra64
CGCGCTGTCGCTGGCCAACCAGTCGCAGCAGAGCGTGCTCCAGCTGCTCCGCTAACAAGCGGCGCACATCGCTAGCAGGATAGGGCGGCGGGGCTTCGGCCCCGCCGCTTTTTTTGTCCGCCTGCAGGTATTCGGGGAGCGGAGGCGGATCGAAAAAGTAACCAGCGGTTATGGTTAATGGGGAGTAAGCGGAAAAAATCGCGAGTGATTTCAGGCTGATTGCGGCGCCAATCGACGCGTCCGACCGGCTTATGGTGAACCGGCGTTTATGCGAACCAGAGCCGTTTCACCCTTTGTTAGCCATGTCGCGGCACGCTGGCCCCGTCACTCGATCCGAAGCGATCGAACGAAGACGCGTAAGCCAGAAGGGTAAAAGTCATGTCCGGTATTGTTCTCTCTGCGTCGGTTCGCCAGAACCTGCTCTCGCTCCAGTCCACCGCCGACCTCCTCGCCACGACCCAGAACCGTCTGTCGACCGGCAAGAGCGTCAACTCGGCCCTGGACAATCCCACCAACTTCTTCACCGCACAGTCGCTCGACAACCGCGCCAGCGACATCAACAATCTGCTCGACGGTATCGCCAACGGCGTGCAGGTGCTGCAGGCTGCCAACACCGGCCTGACCTCGCTGCAGAAGCTGATCGACAGCGCCAAGTCGATCGCCAACCAGGCGCTGCAGACCACCGTCGGCTATTCCACCAAGTCCAACGTCTCCACCACGATCGCGGGTGCGACGGCGGCCGACCTGCGCGGGACGACCTCCTTTGCCAGCGCGACCGCGAGCAGCAACGTGCTGTATAACGGCACGGCCGGCGGCACGACGGCGGCGACCGGCACCACGACGCTCGGCGCCACCATCGGCTCTTTTGCAAGCACCGGCGCAACGGCCGGTGACGGCACCACCGCCCTGGCCGGCACCATCACCCTGATCGCCACCAACGGCACGACCGCGACCGGCCTGCTCGGCAACGCCCAGCCTGCCGACGGCGACACGCTGACCGTCAACGGCAAGACCATCACCTTCCGTACGGGCTCTGCTCCGGCATCGACCGCAGTTGCGTCCGGCTCGGGCGTCAGCGGCAACCTCGTCACCGACGGCAACGGCAACACCACCGTGTATCTCGGCACCGCGGGCACCCCGGCTGCGAACGTCAACGATCTCTTGACCGCAATCGATCTTGCCAGCGGCGTCAAGACGGTGTCCATCAGTGCGGGCGCTGCGACGATCGCCACGAGCGTCGGCCAGACCGCTTCGACCGCTGCTGGTGGCGCCGTCACGCTGAAGAGCTCGACGGGTGCGGATCTGAGCGTCACCGGCAAGGCCGACCTGCTCAAGGCTCTCGCCCTGACGACGTCCACGGGTGCAGGCAATGCCACCGTCAACGTCGAACGGACCACGAGCGCGGCCTCGCTGGGTGCGACGATCGCCGACGGCTCGACGCTGAACGTCGACGGTCACGTCATCACCTTCAAGAACGCGCCGATCCCGGGATCGACCGGTGCTCCGAGCGTTCCGAGCGGTTACGGTGCAAGCGGTAACGTCCTCACCGACGGCAACGGCAACTCGACCGTCTATCTGCAGGCCGGCACGGTTGCCGACGTGCTGAAGGCGATCGACCTTGCCACCGGCGTGCAGACCGCGACGATCAACGCCAACGGCACTGCGACGCTTGCGACCGCCACCGGTCAGTCGAACTCGACAATCAACACGTCCGGCCAGCTCAAACTTTCGACCGGCATCAACGCCGATCTGTCGATCACCGGCACCGGCAATGCGCTGAATGTATTCGGCCTCGCGGGCAATACCGGCAACGCGACCGCGTTCACCGCGGCCCGCACTTCGGGCATCGGCGGCATTGCCGGCAAGACCTTGACCTTCTCCTCCTTCAATGGCGGCACGGCCGTCAACGTCACCTTTGGCGACGGCACCAACGGGACGATCAAGACGCTCGATCAGCTCAACACCAAGCTTCAGGCCAACAACCTGGCTGCAACGATCGACGCCAATGGCCTGCTGACCATCACCGCGTCCAACGACTACGCGTCTTCGACGCTCGGCTCGACGACCGCCGGCGGTGCGATCGGCGGTACGCTCACCTCGGCGCTCACGTTCTCGACGGCTTCCAACCCCGTCCAGGATGGCGTTGCGCAGACGGCCCGCGCGAACCTGGTGTCCCAGTACAACAACATCCTGAACCAGATCGACACGACCTCGCAGGACTCCTCGTTCAACGGCGTCAACCTCTTGAACGGCGACCAGCTCAAGCTGGTGTTCGACGAGACCGGCAAGTCGAGCCTGAACATCACCGGCGTCACCTACAACTCCAAGGGTCTCGGCCTCGCCTCGCTGACTGTCGGCGTCGACTTCATCGACAACGCTGCCGCCAACAGGGTGCTGACCAACCTGAACGCCGCCTCGAGCACGCTGCGCTCGGAGGCCTCGAGCCTCGGCTCGAACCTCTCGGTGGTGCAGATCCGTCAGGACTTCAACAAGAACCTGATCAACGTGCTGCAGACCGGTTCGTCCAACCTGACCCTGGCCGACACCAACGTCGAGGCGGCGAACAGCCAGGCACTGTCGACCCGGCAGTCGATCGCGGTCTCCGCGCTGTCGCTGGCCAACCAGTCGCAGCAGAGCGTGCTCCAGCTGCTCCGCTAATAAGAAGCTGAAACTACTGAATAAATCCGAGCGGCGGGGCCATTTGCCCCGCCGCTCTTTTTGTGTCCGGAGGCGGGCAGGGGCGTTCACCGGCCATTAACCCTATCCCTTAAACCGGCGTTAACCATACTTTAAAGGACAGCCTCTAAGACTGGACAAAAGCCCGCTTTCCAGACCCGCGCGGCCGATTCGTATCCGGTTCAAGAGGAAGACTCGCCAATGTCCAACATCGTTCTCTCGGCGTCAGTTCGCCAGAACCTGTTGTCGCTGCAGTCGACGGCCGACTTGCTGGCCACGACGCAGGAACGGCTGTCGACCGGCAAAAAGGTCAACACGGCGCTCGACAACCCCACCAACTTCTTCACGGCGCAGGGGCTGGACAACCGGGCGAGCGACATCAGCAACCTGCTCGACGGCATCAACAACGGTGTGCAGGTGCTCCAGGCCGCCAACACCGGCATCACCTCGTTGCAGAAGCTGATCGACAGCGCGAAATCGATCGCCAACCAGGCGCTGCAGACCACGGTCGGCTATTCCACCAAGTCGAACGTCTCCACCACGATTCCCGGTGCGACGCCCGCCGATTTGCGCGGCACGACCTCCTATGCGAGCGCGACCGCCAACAGCAACGTGCTCTACACCGGCGCACCCGGTGGCGTGACTCCGGTGACCGGAACTGCCGCGCTCGGCGCCTCGCTGGGCTCGAATGCAGGCACCTTTACCGGTACGGCAGTGACCGCTGCCGACGGCACCACCGCATTGTCCGGCACTGCCACGCTGCTCGGTACCACGACATCGGCCACCTTCAGCACGCCGCCCGCGGACGGCGACACCATCACGGTCAACGGCAAGACCATCACCTTCCGCACCGGCATCGCTCCGACCACGCAGCCGACCGGCTGGGGCCTCGACGCCAGCGGACACATCGCCACCGACGGCAACGGCAATTCGATCGTCTATGAGGGAACGGCGGCTGCCCCCGGGGCGACCGTCAACGACGTCCTCAGCGCGATCGACCTCGCCAGCGGCGTCAAAACCGCGACGATCAGTGCGGGGGCGGCGACAATCGCGGTCAGCGGTGCGGCCGGTCCCGTCGGCACGCTTCAGGTGGCATCGTCCATCACGGCGGGCGCGGTTACGCTGAAGAGCTCGACCGGCGCCGATCTGAGCGTGACGGGCAAGGCAGACTTCCTCAACAAGCTCGGTCTGACCGCAGCGACCGGCGCGGGCAATGCGAGCGTGACCGCGAACCGGTCGACGACCGCCGGCTCGCTCGGCTCTCTCGTTCAGGACGGCTCGACGCTAAACATCGACGGTCACACCATCACCTTCAAGAACGCCCAGACGCCCCAGTCGGCGGCCAGCGTGACGTCGGGTGGTGTCAACGGCAATATCGTCACCGACGGCAACGGCAATTCGACCGTCTACATCCAGAGCGCGACGCTCACGGACCTGCTCAACTCGATCGACCTTGCTACCGGCGTCAAGACCGCCAGCATCTTCAATGGTGCGGCTACCCTCTCGACCACGTCCGGCCAGATCCCGTCGTCGGTCAACAGCAGCGGCCAGCTTGCGCTCTCCACCGGCGTCAACGCCGATCTCTCGATCACCGGCACCGGCAATGCCCTCAACGCATTCGGCCTCAGCGGCAACACGGGGACGGCGACGGCCTTCACCGCGGCGCGCACCTCCGGTGTTGGCGGCGTCAGCGGCAAGACACTGACCTTCACCTCCTTCAATGGCGGAACGCCGGTGAATGTCACCTTCGGCGACGGCACCAACGGCACCGTCAAGACGCTGGACCAGCTCAACGCGCAGCTTCAGGCGAACCACCTGACCGCGACGATCGACGCCAATGGCGTGCTGACGGTGACCACCGTGAACGAATACGCCTCCTCGACGCTCGGTTCGACGACCGCCGGCGGCACGGTCGGCGGCACCATCACCGGTGTTCTGGCCTTCACCACGGCGCAGCCGCCGGTCCAGGATCCGGTCGCGCAGACCGCGCGCTCGAACCTCGTCAACCAGTTCAACAACATCCTGGCGCAGATCGACACGACGTCGCAGGACTCGTCCTTCAACGGCGTCAACCTGCTCAACGGCGACACGCTGAAGCTCGTCTTCAACGAAACCGGCAGCTCCACGCTCGGCATCAACGGCGTGGTGTTCAACGCGGCCGGCCTCGGCCTCAGCAACCTCGTCAACGGCGTCGACTTCATCGACAACGGGGCGACCAACAGGGTGCTGACCAGCCTGAACGCGGCCTCGAGCACGCTGCGCTCGGAAGGTTCGGCGCTCGGTTCGAACCTCTCGATCGTGCAGGTACGTCAGGATTTCTCCAAGAACCTGATCAATGTTCTGCAGACCGGCTCGTCCAACCTGACGCTCGCCGACACCAACGAGGAAGCGGCCAACAGCCAGGCGCTGTCGACCCGACAGTCGATCGCGGTGTCAGCGCTGTCGCTGGCCAACCAGTCGCAGCAGAGCGTGCTGCAGCTGCTCCGCTAACAAGCGGCGCAAGATCGCTACTCGAGACAACGCGGCGGGGCTAACGCTCCGCCGTTCTTTTTACTGAGATCGCTAAGGCAGGATTAGCTGAGATTGATGTACGTCACGCGGGACGTGTTTACAGCGTGCGCATGCGCATCTAGCTTCGCGTCGACGAAGAACTCCGTAACCCGTAATAGTCCGGAGTGCTTCCAAGCACACACGTAAGCAAATCTTAAGCGGTGCTGCCTAGGGTCGGGAAAGAAATCCTTAAGCGCGTTCAACGGGCTAGGTAACCTCCAAGGTGTGATTGATGTCGAATTCCGCTGCCTCGGCCTACGCGCGTGTTGCAACGACCACCGCATCTCCTCGCGACATCGAGGCGCAGACCCTGCTCAAGGCCGCGAACAAGCTCCAGGACGCGGTGAACAACGCCGACCCCTTCAGCGAGCAGACCACGCAGGCCCTGATGTTCAATCGCAAGCTCTGGACGATCTTCCTGAGCGAGGCCATGCGCGACAACAATCCGCAGCCGCTCGACGTCCGGCAGAAGATCGCCAACATCAGCGTGTTCGTGCTGAGCCAGACCGCCGCGCTGCAGATGAGCCCGCAGTTCGATCACTTCCGTCCGCTGATCGAGATCAACCGCAATATCGCCGCCGGCCTGTCCGGCCGTCCGTGATGGAAGCCCGTCATGGCCGACATCATGAGCATCCTGTCGACCGCGTATAAGTCGAACGTGCTGTCGAGCACCTCGGGCTCGTCGAAATACGTCGCAGTGGATTCCACGCTCTATCAGGGCAGCTGGAGCGGCAAATATCCCGACGGCAAGTCGTTTTCCCTCAACGTCTCGCAGGTCGACGGATTTCGCGCGCAGATCCACTATCAGAGCGCCGATACCTCGCAGTATCAGCAGGTGCTGATCAAGGACGGCTCGTTCCGCTTCGGCAACACCAAGTTCACGCTGACGGATATCGGCAAGGCGCAGGTCAAGAACGTCGTCACCGATCCCGCGACCGGCTCGACCTATCTCGATACGGCCGTCGCGACGCTCGACGCCTGACGGTCAGGCGCTGCGGTCCGTGTTGAGCGGACGCGAGGGCTGCGACTTCAGATCTTCTGCATGGAAATAGGCCCGCCGGCGCAGCATCGCTTCGTCGGGGAACTGGTTGACCACCGCGTCGGTCCTGTCGTTGACCACCTGGAAGACGAAAGACGCGGCCGCCTGGTCGAACACGACCTGGCGTGAGACGTTCTCGTTGCGCTGGAAATCATTGCGCGCAGGCGCGCTCGCCTCACCGGCGGCCACTGTCTGGCTCACCGGCAAATCAGTTTGCACGGCCTCGTTCGCCGCCGCATTCGACGTCGTCACGATCTGCACGGGGGCCGGTATCCCCACCGGCCTGATGCTGAAATCTGTACTCATGGCAGCCTCCTGGTTGCCTCACGTGAGTCAAATCCCAACCCCTCTCAATACGCAACCATGGAACACCAGGATTGAAGACCCGGTAAGGAAACGTGCCTAACCGCGCGGCGATATTGCCGCGCGGTTTTTCGTAAAATTGTCGATTTTTCCTGCGCGCTCAGAGCGAGCGGCTGACCGCGAGCGGCGTGATGTGGCGCGGGCCCGGAGCGGCGCGGCGCCCTGAAGCCGTGTAGGTGTTCGGCACGTTGCGCTTCTGGATCTCGGCATTGACGCCGCGCACGACGCTCTCCGAGACCGCGTGAGCGGTTGCGAGCACGGTGAGGTTGACCTGGAGCATCGCGCGGAACGCATCGTGGTGCCGATGCAGCGTCGCGAGCAGCTCGGGCGCGGATTTCGCAAGCTGGGGCTGGTTCGCCTTCAGCTGGCTGACGGCGCCGACATAGTTGCGCGACATCTCCTGCTTCTTGCTCTCGAAGGCCATCGCCTCGCGGACCTTGCCGGCGCGCACGAGCTCGGTCTCGCGCTCGATCAGGCCGAGCAGGGCGTTCATCGCGTCCATCAGGTCTTCGGCGAGCTTGCGCGCCTCGGCGCTGCCGGGCGGGGTGTTCGGGCGATGGGCTGGCATCGGCTGACGCGAGGCGCTGAAATGGTTCATTTCGTTTGACCTTATGCCGTGCGGATCGTTTTCGCCTGCTGCGTGATGAGGGTGCGATAGACTTCGGTGGCGATGCCGACGCCGCCGGCGTTGGCGAAGTTCTTGGAATATTGCTCGGTCAGCATCGAGCGCCACACGCCGGTGCCCGGCGTGTCGCCGAACGGGCCTTCGCCCTTCAGGCCCGAGGTCATCTGCGAGAACATGCTGTTGAGGAACATCGCCTCGAAATCGGTGGCGGTCTTCTGCGCCTTGGCCTGCTGCTTCGGCGAGACCTTTTGGAGTGCGGCGGCGAGCTCGAAGTCGGGGCGGCCGTTGCGGCTCTCCACCGAGAAGGCCGAGCTGACGACGTGCGGGGTGTTGATCATGCCTGTCTGCATCACATCACCTCGATGTCGGCTTCGATCGCGCCGGCGGCCTTGATCGCCTGGAGGATGCTGATGAGGTCGCGCGGGCCGATGCCGAGCCCGTTGAGGCCGTCGACGAGCTGCTGGAGCGAGACGCCGTCCTTGACCAAGGCCAGCTTCTTGCCGTCCTCGGTGACGGTGACGCTGCTGCGCGGCGCGACCACGGTGCGGCCCCGCGACAGCGGGTTGGGCTGGCTGACCTGGGGGCTCTCGGAGATCGTGACGGTGAGGTTTCCTTGCGCGACCGCGACGGTCGCGACGCGGACGTCGCGGCCCATCACGATGATGCCGCTCCGTTCGTCGATGATGATCTTGGCGGCGAGATCGGGATCGACCTGGAGCTGCTCGATCTCGGTGAGGAAGGCGACGACGTTGCCCTTGAACTCCGGCGGGATCGATAGCTGCACCGTCGAGGGATCGATCGGCTCGGCGCTCTTGACACCGAGATAGTCGTTGATCGCCGCCGCGATGCGCTTGGCGGTGGTGAAGTCGGCATTGCGCAGCGCCAGGCGCACGTTCGGCAGCCGGTTGAGCGCGAATTCGATCTCGCGCTCGATGATGGCACCGTTGGCGATGCGCCCCACGGTCGGAACGCCGCGCACGATCTTGGCTGCCTCGCCTTCGGCCTGGAATCCGGAGATCGCGAGTGAGCCCTGCGCCACCGCGTAGACGTTGCCGTCGGCGCCAAGCAGCGGGGTCACGAGCAGGGTACCGCCCTGGAGGTTCTTGGCGTCGCCGAGCGCGGACACGGTGACGTCCATGCGCGTGCCCTGGGTGGCGAAGGCCGGCAGATTGCCCGTGACCATCACGGCGGCGACGTTGCCGGTGCGGATGGTGGCGCCGCGGATGTTGACGCCCATGCGCTCGAGCATCGCTTGCAGCGACTGCTTGGTGAAGGGGATGTTGTTGAGGGTGTCGCCGGTGCCGTTGAGGCCGACGACGAGGCCGTAGCCGATGAGCTGGTTCTGCCGCACGCCTTCGATGTTGGCGAGATCCTTGATGCGCGAGGTCGCAGCCGCGGGCGCGACCGACAGCGCCAGCGCTGACAGCGCGGCGCAGGCCACCCCAACAATCCTCACCCAACGAACGCCTGGCATCCTCTGCTCCCCGAGGCTCCTCAAATCTCGGACCAATCCCGACACTCCCATGACGAGCTGGTCCGACGCTTTCCTTGCGAGGGCTGTGCCAACGCGGGGCAGGGGAGTTAGGCGGTTGAATAGGTTGAATAAATCTGTTTCGACCGGTGTCAGCAGACGTTCGCCGTGAGGAGCGAAACTGCCGCCTGTCGGCAGATTTTGCCGGGCTGTTTACGGGCCGTTAACCATAAGACGGCGAATGTGGCGCATCGATCACCCGGATTGCTGCGATGCGCATCTACGGACCGAACGGCACCACGCTTGGAACGCCGGCCAGCCAGGCCAGGCGGACGAGCTCCGGCACCTTCGTGCTGCCCGACGCCGCCTCGGCGCAGGAGACGCGGGGCGCTGCCGCGCCGAAGGCCGCCGCCAACATCGACGGGCTGCTCGCGCTGCAAGGCATCGAGGAAGATCCGGTCGAGCGTCGCAAGCGTTCGGTCGCGCGCGGCAAGACCGCGCTCGACGTGCTCGACGATCTCAAGATGAGCCTGCTTTCCGGCAAGCTGGATGGGTCGACCGTGATGCGGCTGCGTGACGCTGCGGCGAACCTGAAATCGTCCTCCGGAGACCCCGGTCTCGATTCCGTGCTGTCCGAGATCGAGCTGCGCGTCGAGGTCGAGCTGGCGAAGGCCGGTCAGGCCTAATCGTTATCCGTCGCTCCGCGCAGCCTAAGCTGCTTCATCCTTCTGCTGCCCGTCGTAGCGGCGCTGGGCGGCGAGCACGTCCTTCAGGTTCCGCTCGGCCCAATCGCGCAGCGGATCGACCGCGGCGGCGAGCGTTATGCCAAGCTGCGTGATCGAATATTCCACCGTCACTGGCACGGTCGCGATGGCGTGGCGCTTGATCAATCCGTCGCGTTCGAGCGACTTGAGAACCTGGCTCAGCATCTTCTGCGAAATGCCTTCAATCGTGCGCCGCAACTGATTGAACCGCATCGGCTCCTCGCGCAGCAGCAGCAAGATCAGCACCGCCCATTTGTCGCCGACGCGGTCGAGGATCTGTCGGGTCGGGCAATTCGCTGCGTAGACGTCTGGCTTCATCGTCGGGTCCTCACGATCCTTTGTCGCCGCCGGTCACTCCTGCGTAATCAGGTAAGCACAAAGTGCTCTCTTAACACCAGCATTCTTTGCGATATCTAGTCACCGACAGTTACCACAGAAGCAAAGGAGCCTTCCATGAAAATCGCAATCGCCGGCGCATCGGGCCGGGCCGGGTCGGAGATCACCAAGGAACTGTCCAGCCGCGGCCATGCGGTCACGGCCATCGCGCGCAACCCCGAGAAGATCGCGGCGCTGCCGAATGTCACTCCCACCAAGGGGGATGTACTCGATCAGGCCGGCCTCGCGAAGCTGTGGGCCGGGCATGACGTCGCCGTGAGTTCCGTGCACTTCCTCGCCAGCGACGCGCTCAAGCTGATCGGTGCGGCGAAGGAGTCCAGGATCGGTCGCTACCTCGTCGTCGGTGGGGCTGGCAGCCTCGAGGTCGCTCCGGGGGTAAAGTTGGTCACAACTCCCGGTTTTCCCGCCCAATACAAGGCTGAGGCCGAGGCCGGTTCGGCCTTTCTTGATCTGTTGCGGCAGGAAAAGGGCCTGAACTGGACCTTCATCTCGCCATCCGCCTTGTTCGTCGAGGGGGAACGGACCGGCAAGTTCCGGCTCGGGACTGACCAGCTTCTCGCAGATGCGAGCGGGAAGAGCTGGATCAGCTTCGCCGACTACGCCATTGCCCTTGCCGACGAGATCGAGCGGCCGGCCCATTTGAGGCAGCGTTTCACGGTCGGCTACTGAGTTCTCGGCCGCTCCCGGGCCCTTGCGGATAAACCTTCCTGTGCAAGGGTTTGGGGGCGGTAACCGAGCGATTAAGGAAATATTGTCTGTCACAGGAGGCCGCTATATAAGGCCCCGCTCAGCGGACCCCGGTCCGTGTGCGAGTCGTTGCTTAGACAGATAGGCCGCCCTTGGAAAAGTTGAAAAACTACCGACCGACCGAAAAAGAGCCTTTCATGAACGACCGGCAGAAGGAGTACTTCCGTTTGAAGCTCCTTGCCTGGAAGGATGAGATCCTCAAAGAGTCCAAGCTCACCCTGCAAGCCTTGCAGGAGGAGAACGTGAACCACCCCGATCTCGCCGATCGGGCATCGTCCGAAACCGACCGCGCGATCGAACTCCGCGCCCGCGACCGCCAGCGCAAGTTGATCGCCAAGATCGACGCCGCGCTCCAGCGCATCGAGGACAACACCTACGGCTATTGCGAGGACACCGGCGAGCCGATCTCTTTGAAGCGGCTCGAGGCCCGGCCCATCGCGACGCTCTCGGTGGAAGCGCAGGAGCGCCACGAGAAACGCGAGAAGGTCTATCGCGACGAATAGAGTCCGGGCCGCAGCGATGCGGCTCTTTGTTTTTGGACCCAAGGTGCCGCTTCGCGCCGTGACCAGCATGTTGCCTGTCGCTTGCCGCCGCGCGCTTCGACGCGCGGCAGCAATCGCGAAAAGTGAATCGTGATCAATGGGCTAGACTCAACTCCTCCGAGCTCACGTGAGTTCGGATGAGAAACAGCCTTCACTTCAGGTGCGGGAGGTTTTGCGAGTCGCATCAACGAGATCGTCCCGGATGCTGACACACTGATGCAGCGGCTTCACACGTCGCTGCAATCAGGCTTCATGCGACGCTGCAAGGCGTGCATCCCCATAAAGCCTGGACCAGCTCAATATTTCCTTAAACGCCGGCAGCAGGCCGTAAGCCGCATCCGTCAGCTCGTACTCGACCCGCAACGGCTTCTCCGCGAAGGCGGTTCGCGACACCAATCCATCCTGCTCGAGCTCGCGCAGTTGTGTGGTCAGCATGTGCTGGGTGATGCCGCCGATCGATCGGCGCAAGGCACCGAACCGCACCGCGCCGTTCATAAGCGCGAACAGGATCTCCAGCTTCCATTTGCCGCCGAGGGCACGGATGGCCCGCTTGAAGTCGGCGAGCAGGGCAGGGTCGGGGCTGCAATCACAGTCGCCCTCGCAAGTGCTGGTCAGGTTTTCCATACCGGTCTCGAAATCCATTCTACTTGTTCCCTCGGGAAATAGTGGCCAGATGCGGCCTTGAGCAGGGGCAGAACCAATCGCCGGCCTGCCCAAGAGGGGAATTGGCAATGAGCACCGTTCTGGTCACCGGCGGATCCGGCTTCGTCGGCGTCCATGTCGTCCTGCAGCTTCTCGCCGCCGGCCATGATGTGCGGACGACTGTGCGTCGGCCGGACCGGCAAGCCGATGTGCTGGCGATGCTGCGCGAAGGCGGGGCGGTCGCACCCGATGGTCTGTCCTTCTTCACCGCCGACCTCACGGCAGACGAGGGCTGGCGCGAGGCGGTCGCCGGCTGTGACTACGTGCTCCACGTCGCCTCGCCGCTGTCGACCAGTGTCCCCAAGGACGAGAACGAGATGATCATCCCGGCCCGCGACGGACGCTGCGGGTGCTGCGCGCCGCGCGCGAGGCCGGCGTCAGGCGGGTCGTCATCACCTCGTCGCTGGGCGCGATCGGCTACGGCTATCCGCCGCGCGAAAAACCGTTCGACGAGACCGACTGGACCAATCTCGACGGCGCCGACGTGCAGCCCTACGTCAAATCCAAGACGCTGGCCGAGCAGGCGGCCTGGGATTTCGTCGCGCGCGAGGGCGCAGGCCTCGAGCTGTCGGTCGTCAATCCCGCCGGCATTTTCGGTCCCGTGCTCGGGCCGGACTTCTCCGGCTCGATCGAGATGGTCAAATCGCTGCTCGACGGCGCCATGCCGGCGGTGCCGCGGGTCTATTTCGGCGTCGTCGACGTGCGCGACGTCGCCGACCTCCATTTGCGGGCGATGACGGCGCCGCAGGCGAAGGGCGAGCGGTTCATCGCGGTCTCCGGCGAGACGATGTCGATCCTCGACATCGCCAGGGTGTTGCGGCGGGAACTCGGGCCGGCCGCACGCCGGGTTCCGCGGCTCCAGGCGCCGGACTGGCTGGTGCGGCTGGCTGCGAACCGGATTGCGCTGTTGCGGGCGGTCGTGCCCATGCTCGGCAGGGTGCGCCACTCCACCAGTGCCAAGGCGAGGTCGCTGCTGGGCTGGCAGGCCCGTTCCAACGACGCGGCCATCCTCGCGACGGCCGAGAGCCTGATCCGGCTCGGCCTCGTCAAGGCGTGAGCGCACACGCCGGCCGCGCTTGTCACGCCCCGGCGGGGGTGCTGAAGTGCCGCCCTCGATTGTGATGCGTGGGAGGCGGCGCCGATGGACAACATTCTCGAAGCCGCAAAGGCGATCGCGCTGGCGCGCCGCAACCATGCGCCGCTTGCAGCGCTGGACCGTCCGCCCGCCGACGAAGCCGAGGGCTACCAGGTCCAGCGCGCGCTGCATGATCTCTTGCTGAAGAATTTCGGCCCGCTGGTCGGCTACAAGATCGGCTGCACCAGCCGGGTGATGCAGGACTATATCGGCATCCCGCACCCCTGCGGCGGCGGCGTGTTCCAAAAGGGCGTGCACGACAGCGGCGTCAAGCTCGCCGCCTCCAACTACGTCCGCGTCGGCGTCGAATGCGAGATCGGGGTGCGGCTCAAGCGCGACCTCGCCGCCGGCGAGGCGCCGTTCACGGCCGAATGGGTCGGCGAGGCGGTCGAGGCCTATCATCCCGCGATCGAGATCGTCGACGACCGCTACGTGAAATGGGAGACGATGGGCGCGCCGACGCTGATCGCCGACGACTTCTTCGCCGCCGGCTGCGTGCTGGGGCCGTCCGTACAGCGCTCGTCGGTGCCGGACCTGAAATCGGTCAAGGGCCGCGCCATCGTCAACGGCGAGGAGGTCAGCCACGGCACCGGCGCCGACGTGCTCGGCCATCCCCACAACGCCCTCGCCTGGCTCGCCAACCACCTCGCCGCCGAAGGCAAGGGTCTTCACGCGGGCCAGCTCGTGCTCACTGGAAGCCTGGTCAAGACGCTGTGGCTGAAGGCAGGCGACAACGTCCGGATGGAGCTGGACGGGCTGGGCGTGGTGGAGGCGGAGTTCACGTGAGCTCTCTCCGTCGTCTTTGCGAGCGCAACGCGTGCCAGAAAATACATGCGGCCCTCGCCAGGGGAGCTAGCGAGGGCCGCGTCGTACATCGTCGTCCGCGCCTAGGTTCGCGAACACGATGTGGGAGCTCGGGAGAAGGCTAGAAGGGCAGCAGCACGTCCATGACTTGCTGGCCGTAGCGCGGTTGCTGCACGTCCATGATCTGGCCGCGGCCGCCATAGGCGATGCGGGCCTGCGCGATCTTGGTGGAATCGATGGTGTTGTCGCTCTGGATGTCTTCGGGGCGGACGATGCCGGCGACGACGAGTTCGCGGATCTCGTAGTTGACGCGGATCTCCTGCTTGCCTTCGACCACGAGGTTGCCGTTCGGCAGCACCTGGGTGACGACCGCGGCGACGTTGGTCTGCAACGCTTCCTGGCGGTTGACCGAGCCCTTGCCGTCGCTGGAGGCGGTGGAGTCGGCGGTGAGGATACGGCCGGGCAGCACCTTCTGCGCCTGCGCGCCGAGGGTCTTGGCGCCGATGAAGTCGGTGATGCCGGAATCTTCCGAATTGGTGCGGCTGCGCTGGGTCTCGTTGGAGAGGTTGGCCTTGTCGGTGATGTTCACGGTCACGGTGAGGAGATCGCCGATCTGGTGGGCGCGCTGGTCCTTGAAGAAGGCGCGGCTGCCGTTGCGCCACAACGAGTTCGGATTGTAGGAGGCGACTTCCGGCTTCGGCATCGGCATCTGCACCGGCTTGTAGCCGGGCTGCGCCGTCGGATTGTCGATCGACGACAGCTTCGGTTGCTCACCGATCTGCGACAGGCGGTCGATCGAGGAACAGCCGCTCGCCAGCGCGCAAATTGCCAGGAGCAAGGCAGAGATCGCGATGCGGCGAGGACGAAAAGCCGAACTGAAACTGGACATGACTTACTCTGACTTGGCTGGAGCTTGCGAGACGCGAACTTGCGGGATCTGGGCTTGGGCGATCTGGGCCGCAGACGCGGGGGCCTGGACCAGGTTCCGGACGAGGGCCGCAGTGTCGATGGGGGCGGGCGCTTCGTCGCGCTTGAGCGAGGAAGTCTGCTCGACCGCAGCCGGCATCGGCGCGGACTGGCTGGCCCCCTGGACCGTGATCTGGCCGCGGGCGGTGACGGTGCCGCTTAAGGTGCGCTTGGTCTGCAGGTTGAGCACGCTGATGGTGTCGCCCTCGGCGCCGCTCTCTAGCGCCTTGCCGCGGGTGGTGAGATAGATCCCGGGGACCTGGTAGATCACGGTGACGCTCTGGTCGCGCTGCACGAAGTCGGGCTTGACGATGTCGGCGACGCGGATCGGCGTTCCCGCCCGCATCGGCCGGCGGAGCTGCATGCCGAGCGTGCGATCGCGCGAGGCGGCCTCGCCGGTGACCTCGGCCTTCGGCCGGCGCTCCACGGCAACGTCGGAGGACTTCAGGAGATCGGCGCGGTCGATGTCGCGCGTCAGCACGGCCACTTCCACCGTCTCGATGGCGGTGCCGCTGAAGCGCAGCTTGGTCGCCGCCTGATTGTTGTCGTTGTTGATCTCGAAGGCGATGTCGAAACGGCCGCTGCGGGCGTCATAGCGGGTTGCGACCGGCAGGAGCGCGCCGGTGTTGGAGGCGTCCAGCCGTATGTCGGCAATGCCGCGGTCGAACGTGACCGTGATGTTGGCGGCGGCGCCAAAGCCGAAGCGGTGCTCGAGCGCCGAAGCGACCGCGTTTTCGAGGTCCTTGTTGGCGAGCGTGCGGGCGAGACGGGTGACCTGGACCTCCTTGATGTCGCCGGTCATCACGCCGATCACCTGCTTGGCACGGAGCACGCTCAGGACCTGGGCGACCGACAGCGCACCGGTGGTGCCGAGATCGGGCGAGCGGTAGACCGGGATCAGGGCGGCGGAGCCGGCATTGTCGATGAGATCGCCGACCCGAACCACGTCCGAGGTCACGGTGATGCTCGCGCGCAGCGTCGGCGTTGCGATGAAATCGTCGGCGGCCCGTGCGGGCAGTGCCACCGCGAGCAGGGCCGAGATCGTGGCGAGGGTGGTGCGGATCATTGCCATCACCTCAGCGGAACAGCGCCGTGGTCGATTGCATCATCTGGTCGGCGGCGCTGATCACCTTGGCGTTCATCTCGTAGGCGCGCTGGGCCGCGATCAGGTCGCTCATCTCCGAGACGACGTCGACATTGGCCTGCTCGAGGCTGCCCTGGGTGATGTTGCCGTAACCTTCGGCGGTCGCGGTGCCGTCCTGGGGCGGGCCGGAGGAGGGCGTCTCGGTGAATTGATTGTTGCCGACCGGCTGCAGGCCGGCCTTGTTGATGAAGCGGGTCAGGCCGATCTGGCCCTGGATGGTCGAGGTCGACGAGCCCGGCAGCGTCACCGAGACCTGGCCCTGCACGTTGACGGTCAGGCCCGAAGCGTTGTTCGGGATCGTGATCGTCGGCTGCACCGGGTTGCCCTGCGCGGTGACGACGCGGCCCTGATTGTCCATCTGGAAGGTGCCGTCGCGGGTGTACTGGTAGCTGCCGTCGGGCATCAGGATCTTGAAGAAGCCTTCGCCCGAGACCGCGAGGTCGAGATCGTTGCCGGTCTGCGACAGCGTGCCTTGCGTCATGCTGCGCGGCGTGCCGACGGTCTTGACGCCGCCGCCGATGTCGACGCCGACCGGCAGGATAGTGCCCTGGTCGGACGACTGGGCGCCGACGCGGCGCACGTGTTCGTAGATCAGGTCCTGGAACGAGGCGGTCTGCTTCTTGAAGCCGGTGGTGCGCAGGTTGGCGATGTTGTTGGAGATCACCTGAACGTTGAGTTCCTGTGCCGCCATTCCGGTCGCTGCGGTGTGAAGCGCCTGCATGTCAGTTCTCCCTCAATCAGGCCGGAACATCGGCGAGTTTCTCGATCGCCGATTTGTGGAGGTCACTCTGCTGCTGGAGCAGGTTGGCGATGGCGGTGTAGCTGCGCATGACTTCGACCATGCGGCTCATCTCGCCGACCGAGTTCACGTTCGACTTCTCGACGTAGCCCTGCTGCACGGTGGACTTGGTGTCGGTCTGCTGGGTCGCGGAGCCGGCGGCATAGAGATTGGCGCCGAGCTTGGTCAGCCTGGCCGGATCGTCGAACGACACCATGCGGATCTTGCCGCGGATCGAGTCGGTCTTGGCCGTGCCTTCGAGCACCGTGACGGAGCCGTCCGGAGCGACGTTGATGTCGTGGTCGGTCGGCTGGAAGGTGATCGGGCCGGCGGTGCCGAGCACGGGGTTGCCGTCGGAGGTGACGAGCTGGCCGGTGCTGTTGAGCGAGAATTTGCCGTCGCGGGTGTAGCGCTCGCCGCCATTGGCCTGCACCGCGAAATAGGCGTCGCCGCTGATCGCCATGTCGAGCGGATTCTTGGTCGGCTCCATCGGTCCCTGGCCGACGTCGCGGAAGGTGCCGCGGTCCTGCACATAGGAGACCCGGCGGTCGGAGCCGACGAAATTGTCCTCGTGCGCGTTCGAGTTGAGGTACTCCTCGAACAGCGAATGGTCGGCCTTGAAGCCATTGGTATTGGCATTGGCGACGTTGTTGGCGATGACATCCATCTGCCGCTCCAACGTCATCTGCCGTGACAGGCCGATCAGAAGCGCGTTCTGCATCGGAAATCTCCCCTGAGTGGGATCTGCCGCCTCGCTCTCCCAAGCGCCTTGGCGGACCCCGTGAACGAGACCTCGGGTTCTCCCAAACCTTGGGTCTCGGCCCTTTCTCAGCGAAAGTCGTGCCAGTCTGGAAAGTTACGTTATTTCAATGTCTTGTTGATTTTTCGAGGGCGAAAGCAGGCGGCAGAAAGGGTCTGTTAGCCATGTTTGCCCGGCAGATTTTTCCTAGCGGAGGCCCAATCGAAAGGTTCCGTTAACCATTATTACCGTAGCGTTTGCAGGCAAGAGGAGCGCACTGCGCTGGGGCATTTGTATCGCGTCATTGTCTGCCAGGAGGCTTCGCTCTTTCGATCCCTTTGAGAAATGAACGAGCGCGGCGACCATGGCAGAGAATGAAGCGGAAGGCGGCGCAGGCGCCGAAGGCGCGGAAGCCGCTCCGCCGAAGAACAAGCTCAAGCTCATCATCATGGCCGTCGGTCTGCTCGCCGTCCTCGGCGGCGGTGCCGCGACCTGGTTCTTCTTCTTCCGTCACGGCGACGACGAGCATCACGCCGAAGCGGCGCCTCCGCCGAAGCCGCCGGCCTTCGTCGACGTTCCCGACATCATGGTCAACCTCGCCGGCGCGCCGGGCGAGCGCGTGCAATATCTCAAGCTCAAGATCGTGCTGGAGCTGAAGGAAGAGAAGCAGATCGAGGCGATCAAGCCGACGATGCCGCGCATCACCGACATCTTCCAGACCTATGTGCGCGAGCTGCGCTCCTCCGACCTCAACGGCTCCGCCGGCGTCTTCCGCCTCAAGGAAGAGCTGACCAAGCGCGTCAACGCGGCGGTGGCGCCGGTCCAGGTCAGCGCGGTGCTGTTCAAGGAAGTCGTGATCCAGTGAGCATGACGGGCTAGGGATCATGGCAGGCACCGACCAACCAGACCAGGATGCAATTGCCGCCCAGTGGGAGGCCTCGCTCGATTCCGAGGATCCCGCCGAGGCCGCGAAGGCTGCTGCCGAAAACGAACTCTCCGAGACCATGGCCCTGCAATGGGCGGCCATGGTCGAGGACGGCAGCCGCGATCTCGGCGCCGGCAAGAATTCCGGCGAACGGGTGCTGTCGCAGGAGGAGATCGACAATCTCCTCGGCTTCACGGTCGGCGACGTCACGCTGGACGACCATTCCGGCATTCGCGCCATCATCGATTCGGCGATGGTCTCCTACGAGCGTCTGCCGATGCTCGAAATCGTCTTCGACCGCCTGGTGCGGTTGCTGACGACCAGCTTGCGCAATTTCACCTCCGACAACGTCGAAGTCTCGCTCGACCGCATCACCTCGGTGCGCTTCGGCGACTACATGAACTCGATCCCGCTACCGGCCGTGCTCTCGGTGTTCAAGGCCGAGGAGTGGGAAAACTTCGGCATGGCGGTGGTCGATTCCAGCCTGATCTACTCGATGATCGACGTGCTGCTCGGCGGGCGCCGCGGCGCGAGCCAGCTTCGCATCGAGGGCCGGCCCTACACCACGATCGAGACCGAGCTGGTCAAGCGGCTGGTCGAGGTCGTTCTGGCCGACGCCGAGCAGGCGTTCCGGCCGCTCTCGCCGGTGACCTTCACGATCGACCGGCTCGAGACCAACCCGCGTTTCGCCGCGATCAGCCGTCCTGCCAACGCCGCGATCCTGGTGCGCCTGCGCATCGACATGGAAGATCGCGGCGGCAATATCGAGCTGCTGCTGCCTTACGCGACCATCGAGCCGATCCGGGGCGTCCTGCTCCAGATGTTCATGGGCGAAAAATTCGGCCGCGACACGATCTGGGAGGGCCATTTCGCCACCGAGATCAACCAGGCCGAGATCGCGGTCGATGCCGTGCTGTACGAGGCCGAGATCCCGCTCAAGCAGCTGATGCGGCTCAAGGTCGGCGACACGCTGCCGCTCGACATGCGCGCGGACGCCAACGTGACCGTGCGCTGCGGCGACGTCACGCTGACCGAGGGACGGATGGGCCGGGTCGGCGACCGCGTCGCCATCCGCGTGACGAAACCCTTGCGCAAGCCAAGTACGACACTTGCGATGTTCGAGAAGGTGGACGAGCAGAACAAGATGATGGAGGCCCCATGAACCACTCCCTGGGAATGGCGATCGAGACGCTGGTGGCTATCCTGCTGATGCTGACGATCTTCTACTGCGTCATGCTCAACAAGCGGCTGACGCGGCTGAAGGCGGACGAGCATTCGCTGAAGGCCGTCATCGGCGAGCTGATCACCGCGACCGAGATCGCCGAGCGCGCGATCGGCGGGCTGAAGCTCGCCGTGCGCGACGTCAACGAGAACCTCGGCAGCCAGCTCGCGGCGGCGACGCAGATGTCCGACCAGCTCTACAAGCAGCTCGGCGAAGCCGACAACGTGGTGCGGCGCCTGTCCAAGATCGCGATCGCCGCGCGCCCCGCGACGGACCCGGAAGCGGTCGCCGCGCCCGCGGCCAAGCCTTCGTCGGCGAAGGCGGTGGCGGCTGCGGCCGAAGCCTTCTCCGAGCGCCGACGATCCAACGGTCTTGCCGCATAAAGTCAGGGTATGAAGTCCTTTCGTAACATTCGTGTCATTCCGGTCGTGCTGGTTGCCGTCGCGGGTCTTGCCACGCTGAAGGTCGCGGGCCTCGTGATCAATGGCGGCTATGTTTTCGACTACAAGCCGAGCCAGATCAAGAAATCCTGGGCGCAGGAAAACCTGAACTTCCCGACCGGGCACGAAGATCCCGATATCACGGGCTCGACCCATGGCGCGCCGAAGGAGGCGCCGAAGCCGGCCGCACCCGAATCCAAGCCCGAAGGCACCGTGGTCAAGGTGGAGGAAGCCCAGCCGCAGGTCTCGGCCTCCGAGCGCGCCATCCTGGAACGCCTGCAGTCGCGCCGCCAGGAGATCGAGGCCCGCCAGCGCGAGATCGACATCCGCGAGAGCCTGTTGAAATCCGCCGAGAAGCGCATCGAAAACAAGGTCGAGGAGATGAAGGCGGTGGAAACCCGCATCTCCGCGACCCAGGCCGAGCAGAAGGCCGCCGAGGCCCAGCGCATGAAGGGCCTCGTGACCATGTATGAGGGCATGAAGCCCAAGGATGCCGCGCGGGTGTTCGACCGTCTGGAGATGGGCGTGCTGATCGAGATCGCCTCGCAGATCGCGCCGCGAAAGATGTCGGACATCATGGGGCTGATGTCGCCGGAGGCTGCCGAGCGGCTGACGGTCGAAATGGCCCGCCGGGCCAATGGCGGCGACCAGTCCGCCTCGGCCAGCGACCTGCCCAAGATCGACGGTAAGCCGACCCAAAAGCCGAATTGAGGGCTCATACTTAAGAAGCCCTTAATTGGCAAAACCTACAATCGACGGCACGGGCCGGCGTCAGTGCCGGCATGGACCGTCGAACCGGAAGAAATGCCGCCAATGGCGCAAGAGGCTGCCGCTGGATTTGTGTCGCGAGCCCGCGCCCTGGCGCGGGGGCTGTCGCGTCATGTCCGGAGCGCGCCGCTGCTTGCGGCCTGCCTGCTGATCGGCTTCGGTGCGCCTGCCCGGGCAGCCGATTCCATCCGGGGTGAGGCGAGTTTCTCGGCCAGCGGCGGCTTTGCCCGGCTGGTGATCAAGCTCGGCGAGGATGTGCCTTCCGAGGTGACGACGGCCGGCTCCATCCTCATCATCCGCTTCGACCGGCCGGTCGATGTTCCCGTCGACCGCGTTCCGGAAGGTGCGCCCGATTACGTCAACTCCGCCCGCCGCGATCCCGACGGGGGCGCCATCCGCCTGTCGCTGGCGCGGCGCGTCACCGTCAACACCATGAATGCCGGCGAGCGCACCTTCATCGACCTCTTGCCGGAGGGCTGGAAGGGGTCGCCGCCGAGCCTGCCCATGGACGTGGTCAAGGAACTTGCCGAGCGCGCGCGTGTCGCCGAACGCGCGCTGCGCGCCCAGCGCGCCGCGGCCGAGAGCAAGAAACGTCCGCAGATCCGCGTGCGCGCCTCGGTGCAGCCGACCTTCGTCCGCTTCGTGTTCGAGATGCCCGACGGCGTCGGCGTCTCCTCCGTGCTCAACGAGCAGAAGCTCACGCTCGCCTTCAACGCCAATCTCAATTTCGACCTGGCCGACGCCGTCGTCGCGGCGCCGCCGAATGTCGCCTCGATCAAGCAGAAGGCGGACATCGACCAGACGAGTGTCGAGATCGCGCTGATCGGCGATTCCGACGTGCACTCCTTCCGCGACGAGAAGAACTACGTCGTCGACGTCGCCTTCCAGCCGGACAAGGGCAAAATGGCCGCGACGCCCGAGGCGGTGATCGCGCAGGCCAAGCCTGCCGCTCACGGACCGGCGCCTGCGCCTGAAAAGCCGGCGGCCGAGAAGCCGAAGGACGCCCATCGCGAGATCGTGCCGCCGACGTCGGAGACGATCGCGCGTGAAGCCAAGGTCGAAGCGAAGCCCGAGATAAAGCCGGAAGCGCCCGCTGCGATGCCGTCCGTTGAAGCGCCGAAGCCGGCGCCCGCTCCGGCGGCCGAGGCCGCGCCCGCTGCGGAAGCGCCCAAGGAAGTCCTAAAGGAAGCCGCGAAGCCTGCAGAGGCCGCCGCGCCGATGGCTCCCGTCAAGCCGATGAATCCTGCCGTGGTCGAAGCGCCCAAAGAGGCCGCGAAGGAAGCCACGCCGGAACCGGTCAGGGAAGCCACCAAGGAAGCCACCAAGGCGCCAGCCGAGGCTCCGGCCATGCCGAAGCCGATCGTGGCCAGCGTCGATGCGCGCCGCGACAGCGACGGCCTGCGCGTGACGTTCCCGCTTCAGGTCTCAACCCCTGCGGCGGCGTTCCGCCGCGGCGACACCATCTGGCTGGTGTTCGACTCGCCGAAGCCGATCGACGTCGAGGCGATCCGCACCAAGGGCGGGGCAATGATCGGCGAGGTCGGCCGCATCCCGCTGGACAAGGGACAGGCGGTGCGCATCCGTCTTACCCGGCCGCTGGTCTACTCGCTGACGAGCGAGGAGGTTGGCAAGGAGACCAACTGGCTCCTCACGCTCGCCGACAAGATCCAGGCGACGCCGCTGCCGCTGATGATGTCGCGCAACATCACCGACCCCGCGCTCGCCAACATCGCGATCCCCTTCGCCAATCCGGGCCTTCTGCACAAGCTCACCGATCCCGACGCCGGCGACACGCTCTATGTCGTCACAGGGCAGCGGCCGGTCCGCGGCTTCATCAAGCGGCAGGACCTCGTCGATCTCGCGCTGCTGGAATCCGCGCATGGCATCGCGATCCGGCCGAACTCCGACGAAATCGGTGTCGAGGTCGGTGCCGAAAAGGTAATCCTGGGCAAGAAGGGCGGGCTGACGCTGTCGCCGGTCGACATCTCGGCCGAGCGCGCCCCGACCGCAGTGCGGCCGATCTTCAGCCCCGAAGGCTGGCGCAAGGGCCAGTCGGAAAACTTCATCGCGCGCCAGAGCGAGCTGATCACGGCAATTTCCAACGTCGAGCCGGGGCTGCGTTCGCTGCCGCGGCTCGACCTTGCGCAATTCTACATGTCGCGCGCCATGTATCACGAGGCCAAGGCCGTGACCGAACTGATGCTGAGCGATCCCCTCAACAAGGAGGAGAGCAGTGCGCTGATCATGCATGCGATCGCGAGCATCCTGGTCGGCCGGCCGGCGCAGGGCCTGAAGGACCTCGCCAATCCCGTGATCGGCAACAGCCACGATTCCCAGCTCTGGAAGGCACTCGCCTTTGCGCGCCAGGGCAAATGGGCGGACGCGCGCGAGAAGTTCAAGAACGTCGAATTCGCCATCGCCTCGCTGCCGCTCGATATCCAGCGCATCGTGACGATGGAGGCGATGCGCGCTTCGCTCGAGGTGAAGGACTACGCCGGCGCCTCCAAGCGCCGCAGCGAGCTCGAGGTGGTCGGCGTCTCGCCCGAAGCCGGACCCGGCTTCGCCGTGCTGCGTGGCCGGCTTGCCGAGGCGCTCGGCCACGACAAGGATGCGCTCGACGACTACAAGTTCGCGGTCGCCTCGAGCGACCGGCCGGCTGCGGCCGAGGCCAAGCAGCTGGAGGTCGCACTGCGGCAGAAGCGCGACGAAATCAGCAAGGAAGACGCGCTGCGCGAGCTCGAGACGCTGTCGATGACCTGGCGCGGCGACTCGATCGAGGTCAAGACGCTCCAGATGCTGTCGCAGATGTATGCCGAGAACGGGCGCTACCGGGACGCACTCGCCGCGGCGCGTACCGCGACAAGGCTGCAGCCGAACGCCGAGGCCTCGCGCCAGGCACAGGACCTCGCCTCCGACCTGTTCTCGCAGATCTTCCTGGGGCCCAAGGGCGACGAGCTGCCGCCGGTCGAAGCGCTTGGCATGTTCTACGAGTTTCGCGAGTTGACGCCAATCGGCCGCCGCGGCGACGAGCTGATCCGCCGTCTCGCCGACCGTCTCGCCTCGATCGACCTGCTCGACCAGGCCGCCGAGCTCCTGCAATACCAGGTCGACCACCGCCTCGAAGGCGCAGCGCGGGCGCAGGTGGCTGCGCGCCTCTCCATGATCTATCTCGCCAACCGCAGACCCGACATGGCGATCACGGCGCTGCGCGCGAGCCGCATCAGCGACCTCTCCGGCGAGCTCAGGCAGCAGCGCCTGCTTCTGGAAGCCCGCGCGCAGAGCGACGTCGGCCGCCACGATCTGGCGCTCGACATCGTCTCCAACGTCTCGGGGCGCGAGGTGCTGCGCCTGCGTTCCGACATCTTCTGGGCGGCGCGGCGCTGGCGCGAATCCGCCGAGCAGATCGAGCTCTATTACGGCGACCGTTTCCGCGATTTCAAGCCGCTCAACGCGGTGGAGAAGAGCGACATCATCCGCGCCGCCGTCGGCTATGCGCTGGCCGACGACTCGATCGGCCTGTCGCGCTTCCGCGAGAAATACGCGCCGCTGATGAGCGAGAGCGCCGATCGGCTCGCCTTCGACATCGCGAGCAAGCCGACCGGAGCCTCCAGCGCCGAATTCGCCGATATCGCCAAGCTGGCTGCCAGCGTCGACACGCTCGACGGCTTCCTGCGCGAGATGAAGCAGCGTTTCCCCGACGCCAGCGCCCGCGCGCCGGCCTCGCCGCAGGCCAAGGACGAAGCCGACCACACCGGCTCGCTGCCCACGATCCCCGTCGTGCGGCAGATCAAGATGACTCGATAGGAATCCTGCTGCCTCTGGGCCCCCCAGAGTGCGTCGGCGGCGGCAGTCTGGAGTGCTTCGTCGCCAGCGCCTCGCAATGACGGGGAGAGTGCTACCCCCCGTAACTCTGCACCAGACTCCCCGCCACCAGCGACCAGCCGTCGACCAGCACGAAGAAAATCAGCTTGAACGGCAGCGAGATCGTTGCCGGTGGCAGCATCATCATGCCCATCGACATCAGCACCGAAGCGACGACGAGGTCGATGATGAGGAAGGGGAGGAACAGGAGAAAGCCGATCTCGAAGGCGCGTTTCAGTTCGGAGATCATGAAGGCGGGAACGAGGATGCGAAGTGCGAGCTCGTCCGGGGTCGCGGGAGGCGGGTCGCCGGACAGATCCAGGAACAGCTTGAGGTCCTTCTCGCGCACGTTCTTCTGCATGAAGCCGCGCAAGGGGACGGAAGCGCGCTGGAGCGCGTCCTCGACGCCAAGCTGGTTGGCGACGAGCGGACGGATGCCTTCGTCGTAGGATTTTTGCAGGACCGGTCCCATCACGAAGAAGGTGAGGAACATCGCCAGCGCGATGATCACCGAATTCGGCGGGGCGGTCGCCGTGCCCATCGCGGTGCGCAGCAGCGACAGCACGACCACGATGCGCGTGAACGACGTCATCATGATCAGGATCGACGGCGCGATCGACAGCACCGTGAGCAGCGCGATCAGCTGGATCGCGCGCTCGGTGACGCCGCCGCCGCCCTGACCGCCGAGATTGATGCTGATGTCCTGCGCATGCGCCGGCATCGCGAGCGAAGCCGCGCCGATCAGGACAGAAAGAAAAAGTACTCTACGCGGGAGGGCCGGCAGCCTCACGAAGACGGCTTCGGACGGCCGAGCAGCGAGGCCATCTCGTCTTCGAGATTTTCAAAGCTGGTCTTTTCCGCGGCCGGCTTTGCGGGCGGCGCCGGCGGTGCCGGCGGCTCGCTGCGGGCCACGCGCGGAGGGCCGGCTGGCGGCTCCGGCGCGACCGGAGGGGCAACCGTCTCGCCGGCGGGGCGGCGCAGCGCAGCTTCGAGCCGCTGCGCCATCTCGGCGAGATTCTGCTCGGCGCTCGACGGTGCCTGAGCGGGCGCCGGGGGCGGAACGGGCGGAGCCTGTGGCACGGGCGGCGGAGGAGGTGGCGCGGCTGCGCGCTCGGCGCGCACCGGCGGTACTTTCACCGGCTCGCTCTGGCGTGGCGGGCGCGGCATCAGCGGCGGCTCGCTGCGGGCGACGCGCGGCGGAATTGGTTCGGGACGCAGCTCGCGCTCGGGGCGCGGTGCGATCGGATCGGGCGGAAAGCCGGCGAATGGCGGCTCGCTGCGACGTTCGGCCAAAGCGGGAGCGGGCCGGCGCACTTCTTCGGCGAACGACGGGCGCGCGGGCCGTTGGGGCGGCTCCGGCATTTGCGGCTCGGGATGATCGAGCAGCTCGGGACGCGGCGCTTCGTCGGCCCAACCGCCGGCGTCGGGCATGGGGGCGAGGCGCGGCGGTTCGGCGGCATTGGAACGCTGCGGGAGCTGGTCGCGGCCGGGCGCTGCGCGCACGATGTTCGGCTCGACGACGATGTCGGTGGGGCCGCCGATCATCAGGAGATGCTCGACATTGTCACGCCGGACCAGCACCAGGCGGCGCCGGCCGTCGACCGCGGCGGCATCGATCACGGCGAGCCGGGGCATCCTGCCGCGCTGGGTGTTGGCGCCGAGCCGGCTGGTGGCGAATCGGCGAACCAGCCATGCAGCGACGCCGATCAACGCCAGAACGACGATGAATGCGACGATGAAGGTGATAGGGCTGCCTTGCATACTTGTCCCCGACAAATGGCGCTTTTCTCGTGCCTATGGTCGGGCGTCCCAACCACCGGCATACGATGCCCCAAAACTGCGATCTCTTAACGTCCCACGGCAAGTTTTGCCGTCCCCAACTCTTAATAACCCATGAATCGCTCGATCCAAAACGACTTCTTGGCCTGTGCACGTGCCCCCAAGCGGTTGGGTTAATGCCACTTTTGAAGGCGTAGAATCACGGGGCGCGCATTCTTGTCCCGGCGGGGGACATGTGCCTGTAGCATCCTTAACCAGCTGTTAACCATACACGCGGCAAATTCTGCCTAGCTTCGGACATGGTCCGAGAGGGCGAAGGAGCCGCAACGATGTCCATCAACGACCTTCCGGTGCTGTCCGCGCTACGCACCAAGATGCAGTGGCACCAGGAGCGCCAGCGCGTCCTGTCCGAGAACGTCTCCAATTCCGACACGCCCAAATTCCGGCCCCGCGACCTCGTCGAGCCGAAGCTGGACAAGGCCGGCGCCGTCACGGGTTCGATGGGTCCCCTGGCGCTGACCCTCACCAGCGGTTCCCACATGACACCGTCCGGCGCGGCCTCCGGATTCGACCAGAACAAGAATGCGGGCTTCGAAACCCGCCCCGCGGGCAACGCCGTCAATCTCGAAGAGGAGATGATGAAGGCCGCGAGCAACCAGATGGACTACGCGGCGGCGACCTCGCTCTATTCGAAGAGCCTGCATCTGCTGAAGACCGCGATCGGCAAGGGCTAGAGCTGGAGATAGATCATGGCGAATGACAGCAGCGACTTTGCCCGCTCGATGGCGATCGCGACCTCCGGTCTGCGGGCGCAGGCCGGGCGCATGCGGGTGATCTCGGAGAACATCGCGAACGCGGATTCGACGTCGCAGACCGCCGGCGGCGATCCCTACCGCCGCAAGGTGCCGACCTTCTCTTCCGCGCTCGACCGCACGCTCGACGCCCAGGTCGTCACGCTCGGCAGGATCAAGCCCGACCAGTCCAGTTTCCGAATCAAGTACGAGCCGAACAATCCGGCCGCGGATGCGACCGGCAACGTCAAATATCCGAACGTGAACTCGGTGGTCGAGATGACCGACATGCGCGACGCGCAACGGTCCTACGAGGCCAATCTCAACATCATCAGCGCGACGCGCCGGATGATCCAGCGCACCCTCGACATCCTCAAGAGCTGAACAGGACAATTAAGCCATGGCATCGCCGTCAATTGCCGCCAATGCCTATGCCAATCTCGCCCGCGTGCTGGAGAACAGCGGCGCCGGCAAGGGCAGCGAGCCGAACGGGCAGTCCTTCGCCTCGCTCCTGAAGGACGCCGTCGGCAGCGTCATGGAGTCCGGCCGCAAATCCGATGCGCAGACGGTGGCGATGGCCGCCGGCAAGGCCAACGTGATGGACGTGGTGACCGCGGTCGCGGACACCGACGTCGCGGTGTCCACGCTGGTCTCGGTCCGCGACCGCGTGATCGCCGCCTATGAAGACATCATGAAGATGCCGATCTGATTTTTCGCGCTCGCCCCGATCGTCATTGCGAGCGCAGCGAAGCAATCCAGAGTCTTTTCGCACGCACCGGTCTGGATTGCTTCGCTACGCTCGCAATGACGGGGCAGCAAGCGTTTGTCCCTCGTCGAGGTGGCGGGGACGAAAGTTGAATAAGGAATTCTGCAGATGACCGGACCTGAAACCCTCGACGTCGCGCGCGATGCGATCTGGACCATTGTGATCGTGTCGTCGCCCCTGATGGTGGTCGGCCTCGTGGTCGGCGTGATCGTGTCGCTGTTCCAGGCGCTGACGCAGATCCAGGAGCAGACGCTGATCTACGTGCCGAAGATTCTGGCCATCTTTGCCACGATGCTGTTGGCCTTGCCGTTCATGGCCGATGCGCTCCACGCCCACATGCTGCGGATATCGTCGCGAATCATCGGCGGCTGAGGCACTATGCGCTCACCATGCGCATCGACGTCTCGCTGCTTCCGGCGCTCGCCGCCTCCTTCATGCTCGCCTTCGCCCGGGTCGGCGCGATGGTGATGCTGCTGCCGGGCCTGGGCGAAACCAACATCCCGACGCGGGTCAAGCTGTCGATCGCGCTGATGCTCACGCTGATCATCCTACCGCTGCATCGCAATGCCTATCATGTCGACATGGGCTCGATCGCGGCGCTGCTGGTCATGATGCTGCACGAGATCGTGATCGGCATCGTGCTGGGGGCGACCGCGCGCGTAACGCTCTCGGCGCTCCAGGTGGCAGGTGCCGTGATCGCGCAGCAGATGGGGCTCGGCTTCGTCACCTCGGTCGATCCGACGCAGGGACAGCAGGGCGTGCTGGTCGGCAACTTCCTGACCATGCTGGGGGTGACGCTGCTGTTCGCCACCGACAGCCATCATCTGGTGATCGCGGCGCTGAACGACAGCTATGCGATCTTCTCGCCGGGCGAGACCGTCTCGAGCGCCGACGTCGCTTCGCTTGCGACGCGCGCCTTCGCCGCCGCCTTCAGCCTGGGCTTGCAGCTGTCCGGACCGTTCCTGGTGTTCGGTCTCGTCTTCAACATCGGGCTCGGCGTGCTGGCGCGGCTGATGCCGCAAATGCAGGTCTATTTCGTCGGCGTGCCGCTGTCGATCTTCGTGGGCTTCGTGGTGCTCGCGGTGGTGCTCACAGCGATGATGGGCACGTATCTCGACTATTTCATCGGTGTCATGCACCAGATGATGCCGCTCAAGTGACAAGGTGATCGATGGCGGAAGACAACGATCCCGAGAGTCAAACAGAAGACCCGACGCAAAAACGTCTCGAAGACGCGCTCGAACGCGGTGACGTCGCCAAGAGCCAGGAGATCAACACCTGGTTCATGATCGCCGGCGGCACGCTCGTGGTCTCGAGCTTCTCGGGATCGGTCGGCAGCGGGCTGGTGACGCCGATGCGCAACCTGCTTGCCAATTCCTGGATGATCAAGACCGACGGCCGGGCCCTGCTCGCGCTGATGCAGCAGATCGAAGTCGCCGTGCTCGCGGCGGTCGGCGTGCCCCTCTTGATGCTGGTGCTGGCGGCCATTGCCGGCAACTTGCTCCAGCACCGCCTGGTCTGGTCGGCCGAATCCCTGAAGCCCAAATTCAGCAAGCTGTCGCCAGCCGAAGGCCTCAAGCGCATCTTCGGCAAGCAGGCGGCGGCGAACTTCCTCAAGGGTCTCGGCAAGCTGATCGTGCTCGGCGCGGTCATGACCACGATCCTGTGGCCGGAGCGGCATCGCATGGAGGCGATGGTCAAGCTCGATCCGGCCGCCATGCTCGGCGCCAGCACCAGCTTGACCATCCACCTGCTCGGCGCCGTGGTCGCGGCGCTCGCGATCATCGCCATTGGCGACTATTTCTTCCAGTATCGCAGCTGGTTCCAGCGGCAGAAGATGTCGCTCCAGGAGATCAAGGAAGAGTTCAAGCAGTCCGAAGGCGACCCCCACATCAAGGGCAAGCTCAGGCAGCTCCGCCAGCAGCGCTCCAAGAAGCGCATGATGGCGGCGGTTCCCAAGGCCGCCGTGATCATCACCAACCCGACCCACTATTCGATTGCGCTGTCCTACGAGCGCGGCATGTCGGCGCCGATCTGCGTCGCCAAGGGCGTCGACAATCTCGCCTTCAAGATACGGGAGATCGCGCGCGCGCACGACATCCCCATCGTCGAGAACGTGCCGCTGGCCCGCGCGCTCTACGCCACCGTCGAGATCGACCAGGAAATTCCGACCGAGCACTACCATGCGGTTGCCGAAGTCATCGGCTACGTCATGCGTCTGAAGCGCGGATTCGGGGCTGGCCGCCAATAAAACCCACGAAAAATACCGGAAATGGCCGTAATCTGGGAATCAGCGTACGTTTCGCCCCTGCTGCCCTTGCGCCTGCGGGTCCGATTGAGGCAGGGAGGACCCTGCGCGCGCCGTAGCGCGTTGATTCTCTGCCGACAGGCTGCGCCAGCTTGAGATGACTGCCGAGACCGACCACGACCTCACGCGAGACCCCGTTGCGGCGCACGAGCCGTCGCCGCGCTCGGGCAGCATTGCGCTGGTGCTGCTGGTGGCCGCCGGCCTCGTCGCCGTCGCCGTCGGGCTGATGACGCTCGGGCGCGCGCAGGCGCAGCCCTACATCCTGGGCATCCTCGCCGTGCTCGCGATGGTCGGCCTGTTCAACCTGTTCGCCTTCGCCGCCGGCATCATCCGCTTCGTCGACCGCAATCTCGACGATCCCGTGATGGGGCGCATCGCCGACCACGCCTTCGACGGCCTGGCCGTGACCGATCCGCGCGGCCATGTGGTCTATTCCAATGCGGCCTATCTGACGCTGACCGGCGCCACGGGCCCGCAGGACGTGCGCCCCGTGGAGCGCGTCTTCATCGGCAATCCCGACGTCTCCGAAGCGGTGTTTCGCCTGCTGAAAGCTGCGCGCGAAGGCAAGCGGCAGCAGGAAGAGGTGCGCATCTCAGGCCAGGACGGCAGCCAGGGCCGCTGGCTGCGCATGCGCGTGCGCCCGCTCGGCACCGGCAAGCGCGAGGCGAAATACGCGGTGTGGTCGATCGCCGACATCACCCGCGACCGCGAGCGCCAGGAGGACGTGTTCCAGGAGCTCCAGCACGCGATCGAATATCTCGATCACGCGCCTTGCGGTTTCTTCTCGGTCAATCCGGCCGGGGAGCTCGCCTATGTCAACGCGACGCTGGCGAACTGGCTCGACTACGACCTCGCCGAGATCGGCTCGGGCGGGCTCAAGCTCACCGACATCGTCTCCGGCGACGGCGCCTCGCTGCTCACCTCGATCGTGGCGGTGCCGGGCGAGGTGAAGACCGAGGTCTTCGACATCGACCTGCGCATGCGCACCGGCAAGACCATGCCGGTGCGGCTCTATCACAAGCTCGCCTTCGGCGCCGACGGCGCGCCGGGGCCGTCGCGCACGCTCGTCATCAGCCGTGCCCGCGACGAGCGCAGCGATCCGGACCGCGCTGCCGAAGTGCGCTTCATGCGCTTCTTCGACCACACGCCGATGGCGATCGCGACCGTCGACCGCGGCGGCAATGTCGTGCGCGCCAATGCGCGCTACGCCAAGCTCGGACAGGCGCTGGGCCTCGACAGCGCCGGCAAGTCCATCTTCCGCGCGGTCAGTTCGCGCGACCGGCATCTCTTGATCGCGGCGATCAACCAGGCCGCCGAGGGCCAGGCCGACGTCGCGCCGGTCGAAGTGGCGCTCGAAGGGACCAAGGAGCGCTGGGGCCAATTCTTCGTCACGCCGGTCGATGCGGCAGAGAACGAGGCGGAAGCCGCCATCGTGCACATGCTCGAGACCACCGAGCGGCGCGCGCTGGAGAACCAGATCAACCAGTCGCAGAAGATGGAGACGGTCGGTCAGCTCGCCGGCGGCATCGCTCACGACTTCAACAACGTGCTCTCCGCCATCATGATGGCGAACGACTTCCTGCTGAACGCGCACAAGCCGACCGATCCGTCCTTCCAGGACATCATGCAGATCAAGCAGAACGCGACGCGCGCCGCCACGCTGGTGCGGCAGCTGCTCGCGTTCTCGCGGCGGCAGACGCTGCGGCCGCAGGTGCTCGACCTCGGCGACGCGCTGTCCGATCTCGCCATGCTGCTGCGCCGGCTGATCGGCGAGAAAGTCAAGCACGAGACCATCCATGGCCGCGATCTCTGGCCGGTGAAGGTCGACGTCTCCCAGTTCGAGCAGGTGATCGTCAACCTCGCGGTCAACGCGCGCGACGCCATGCCCGACGGCGGCAAGCTGATCATCCGCACCGCCAACGTCACCGCCGAAGAAGCCGCCAGGCTCGCCTACAAGGGCATGCCGGCCGCCGACTACGTGCGGATCGAGGTCGCCGACACCGGCACCGGCATCCCCGCCGACATCCGCGACAAGATATTCGAGCCGTTCTTCTCGACCAAGGAAGTCGGCAAGGGCACCGGCCTCGGGCTCTCGACCGTCTACGGCATCGTCAAGCAGACCGGCGGCTTCATCTACGTCGATTCAGAGCCCGGGCAGGGCACCTCGTTCCACATCTTCCTGCCGCGCCATCACGCCGAGCCTGACGTGCAGGTCGAGCAGCCCGCCGCTGTCGCCAGTGCCGGCAATGGTGCCGCGAAGGAAACCGCGCCTGCGGAAGCCAAGCCCCGCACCGATCTCACCGGACAGGGCACCATCCTGCTGGTCGAGGACGAAGAGGGTCTTCGCGCCCTCAACGCACGCGGCCTGCGCTCGCGCGGCTACACCGTGGTCGAGGCCGAGAACGGCGTCGAGGCCATGGAGATGCTGGAAGAGCAGAGCGGCGGAATCGATCTCGTCGTCTCCGACGTCGTGATGCCGGAGATGGACGGCCCGACGCTGCTCAAGGCGATGCGCGAGAAGAATCCCGACATCAAGTTCATCTTCGTCTCCGGCTACGCCGAGGACGCGTTCGAGAAGAGCCTGCCCGAAGGCCAGCAGTTCGACTTCCTGCCAAAACCGTTCACGCTGAGCCAGCTCGTGGCGGCGGTGAAGGAGACGATGGCGAAGGTGGGGTGAGGGCGCGTGCTCTCCACGTTCTCCGTCATTGCAATGGCTCCTCGCAACGACGAGCAAAACGCGGAAAATCGGCCCTAATACCCGCCGGTACCCCGCGACCGTGGTTCCCCGAGACACCCGGCCAACCCCCCGTCAAATATGGGCTTTTGCCACATCCCCGCGACTGAGGGCCGCAGCCATAGGTTCCGAAACCGTCTTCCTTTTTCGGGAAGTCTGCCCATGTTAAGGACACGTCCCCATGCCGGGGATTTGGGAAACGAACATGAATTTCTCGCAACGCTCCCGCAGTCTCTTCAAGACGATTGCCGTCGTGCTGGCGCTTGCGCTGCCGACTGCGCTGGCGATCTCGTCTGCTGACGCGCGCGTCGGTGGCGGCATGTCGTCGGGTTCGCGCGGCTCGCGCACCTATTCGGCGCCCCCGTCGACCACGACCGCGCCGGGCTCGACCTCGCAGTTCAACCGCACCTACACCCAGCCGGGTGCAGGCATGAACTCGGCTGCGACCGCGCCCGCACGCGGCGGCCTGTTCGGCCGCGGCGGCGGTTTCCTGGGCGGCCTTGCGGCCGGCTTCCTCGGTGCAGGCCTGCTCGGCATGCTGTTCGGTGGCGGCCTGTTCGGCGGTCTCGGCGGCCTGTCGTCGATCCTCGGCCTGATCATTCAGATCGTGCTGGTGGTGGTCGTGGTGCGGCTGGCGATGTCGTGGTGGCAGCGCCGCCACACGCCGCAGGCGGCCTATGCCAACGCTGATGCCGGTACCGGTCCGGGACCGCAGCCGAACTATCGCAGCGGCCTCGGTGGCGGCGGACTTGGTGGCTTCGGCTTCGGCGCCGCCAACAACGCGCCGCTCGAGATCAAGCCCGGCGACTATGAGGCGTTCGAGCGTCTGCTAGGCGATGTCCAGGCCGCCTGGTCGAACGAGGACGTGGCCAAGCTGCACACGCTGGCGACGCCGGAGATGGTCTCCTATTTCGAGCAGGATCTCGGCCAGAACCGCTCGCGCAACGTCGTCAACAAGGTCACCGACGTGAAGCTGCTGCAGGGCGACCTCGCGGAAGCCTGGCGTGAAGGCGAGACCGACTACGCCACGGTGGCACTGCGCTTTGCGCTCACCGACAAGACGCTCGACCGCACTACCGGCGCGGTTGTCGCCGGCAGCGAACAGCCGGGTGAGGCCACCGAAGTCTGGACCTTCGCCCGCCGTCCGAACGGCAGTTGGGAATTGTCGGCGATCCAGCAGACCAACTGATCGCGAACTGATCTGAAGAAGAGGGCGTCGTGCTTCTTGCACGGCGCCCTTTTCGTTTGGCGCGCCGCTCTCTCCCCGCGTCATCGCTTCGCTGCGCTTGCAACGACGGAGTCTGCTGAGCGTCTTCCCTTCACTGACGGAACCTTGGCCGGCGTGCTACATTAATCCCGTCGCCTCAATGCGCACGGACCCTCCCATGAAATACGAACTCTACTATTGGCCTGAAATCCAGGGCCGCGGCGAATATGTGCGGCTGGCGCTGGAGGAGGCGGGCGCGACTTACGCCGACGTCGCACGTGGCCCGCGCGGCACCGCCGCGATGATGAAGATGATGGGCGCGCATCAGGGCACGCCGCCCTTTGCGCCGCCGTTCCTCAAAGCCGGCAAACTCGTCATCGGCCAGACCGCGAACATCCTGCTCTATCTCGGCGCCCGCCACGGCCTTGCGCCGAAGACGGAAGCCGGCAAGCTCTCGGTGCACCAGCTTCAGCTCACCATCACCGACCTCGTGATCGAGATCCACGACACCCATCATCCGCTCGGGCCCTCGCTCTATTACGAGGACCAGAAGTCGCCGGCGAAGAAGCGCACCGCCGACTTCTGGGACGAGCGCGTGCCGAAATATCTCGGCTATTTCGAAGGGCTTCTCGCCGGCAATGGCGGCAGCTACGTCACCGGCCGCAGGCTGACCTATGTCGATCTATCGCTGTTCCAGATCGTCGCGGGGCTGCGCTATGCGTTCCCCAGGCGGATGAAGGCATTCGAGAAAAATATCCCGGGCCTCGTCGGCCTGCACGACCGAATTGCCGGGCGGCCGAACATCAAGGCTTACCTGGCGAGCGAGCGCCGCATTCCCTTCAACGAGCAGGGTATCTTTCGCCGCTACAAGGAACTTGATTATTAGCCGGTCCGGACGGCGGCTGGCGGCAGCCCCCGCTCCGGACCGGCCGTTTCGGGCACGATCAATCGCCCGAAATCGTCGTGACTTCCGAGTGCTCGTGCAGACTTCGAGGCCAGTCGATCGTCTTCAGACTCGGATGCCGGAGACAGGTCATGCTCGTCGGGGCAGGGGGGCTTGCAGAACATCGTGCGCGTCTCCCGCGGGTGCGGTTTCCTCTAGCGAGGTTCGCTTCCCGCGACGTCAGTCGATCGGAGGAGAGGAAACGTTTTTCCGTGCACAGCAGAGTGATGCGCCCTCACCACACACCGGGCAGCAGCCGATAACGCACGCGCGTCGCATAATCTGAATAGCCAGGCAGGCCCTCGCGCAGCGTGCGCTCCTCGATGCCGATGCGGATCGCAAGCAATGCGAGGATGACCGGCACCATCCCAAGCCCCCACCACGAGCCCAGCAGCAGCGGCACGCCGGCGAAGAACAGGATCATGCCGCTATACATGGGATGGCGCACATGGGCGTAAGGCCCGGTCGAGATGACGCGCTGCGCGCGCTCGGCCTGCAGCTTCACCACGGGCGCGGCGAACGAGTTCTCGCGGAATACCCAGAGGATGAACAGCGTCGAAGCGAGGTACAGCACGAGGCCCAGGAGCTGGATTGCAACGGGCATGTTGGACGAGAGCATGCGCCGGTCGATCCCCATCGCGCCAAGCCAGGCCAGCATCGCGGCGATGAACACGGTCATGAAGACCTTGTCGGCGGTGGGCTGGTTCTTTTGCAGGACCGGCCGCAGACGTTCGGCGAGCAGTGCGGGATCCACCCGATAGAGCCACCAGCCGCAGAGCGGGCCGAGCAGGGCGCAGGTGGCGAGGAAGACCCAGGCCGAAGGCCAGTGCAAGGTCCCGGCGCAGGCGAACAGCAGCGCGCCCATCGCGACGGTGGTGATCGTGTTCTGCAGGAGCAGCTTGACGATCATGCGCAGGTTCCGGAGCAGTTGCGCACGATGTTGGTCTCGCTATCCGGCGAAGATGAGGCCGGACACGCGAAAAGCCCGATCGACCGGATCGGGCATTTCATCTTCGACGCGGCGGATCAGGCGAGCTGATCGATCCGCGTGCCCTGACCCGGCGGCAGCGGCGCGGGCGGCGGCGGCTTGTAGGTCGGGTCGTTGTCCTTGGTCTTGGTCTGGTCGTCCTGCTGCCTGGTCGTGTCGTAGCTCGGCACCACGATCGCGATTGGCGGCGGCGCAACGGTAGAAACGCTCATCCACAAATCCTCACACATGGAAACAATTGACCCTGCGCCGCGAGGAGCGAAATTTCCTTCAAGGCAATCGTTAAAATGCGAGGGATCCGGTGCGGTAAGGGAGGCCTCCTTCGTGCCGCCACAAGCGCTGTTTCCGCAAGCGGACAGACCTCTCCTCGCAATGACGGAGTGTGTGGTGGGCGGTGTGCTGACAGACGCACATCGCGCGGGCGCTGCCTATTCGTCCTTGCCGCGCGTGATCGCGATGGAGGCGTCCGTCTTGGTGCGGGTGCATTCCATGTTGAGGCGTCGGTAGCGCATGCTGATCTTGTCGCCGCGCAGAAGTCCCATCCGCTTCAGGCAGCGTGTCGCGCCCGTCGTGGTGTCGTCCTTCGTCACGGTGAAGACGATCGCCGCCATCGACCCGACCAGCGCAAAGAACTCCGGCGTCGGCTTGCGATCGCCCTTGGCATAGAGCTCGATGGAATATTTGTCGCCGCGGCAAGCCACGGACAGCTCCTTGGCCGCAGGGTGCGTCAGGTAGACGACGTTGGCGGCCCGGAAATTCACCTTGAGGCGATCGACCTGGTTCGCCAGCTCCTTGGCGCTGTCGTCGCAGCGGTCTGCGCGCGCGGGCGAGGTGAGGGTCACAAGGCCGGTGATGGCGGCGGCGACCAGAATCGCGTCGCGGACGTGCAGTTTGAAAATCATGATGAAAAGCCCCTTGGATGGCGCATTCAAGCGTCGGTGGAGGCGAAGCGCAAGGGTGGGTGGCGGCATTTCCACGAGTAGGGCGGCTGTCCCATCCCGTTCGGCGTGCTATGCTGCCGCTCATGACAAAGCTCCTAGAAGAGGCCATTCGCCGGGTCGAGCAGCTTCCCGAAGGCGAGCAGGACGCCGCGGCCGGGGCGTTACTCGACTACGTCGAGCACATGCATAAGATCCGGTTGACGGATGAGCAGATTGCCGAAGTGCGCCGCCGGATCGCTGATCCTAATCGTAAGCTGCTCTCCCTCGACGAGGCACGGGCTCGCGTCGACGGCTTTGGTTCGTGAACGCCCGTGGAACTTGTCTTCGATGTTCAGGCTATCGCTGATCTCGAAGGCATTTTCAATTGGATCGCGAAGGATAGTCCCGCTGCCGCAAGGAAAGTCACGGATCGATTATTCGAGAGCATCCAGTTACTGACTTCCTTTCCATTCATGGGGCATGTGGGCCATAGCGTTGGCACCTATGAGTGGGTCGTGCCGCGATTGCCTTATATCGTGGTCCACCTAGTCGATGAATTGCACCGTCGGGTTGTGATAGCCGCGGTCTTTCACGGCGCACAGGAACGGGACGCTTAGGTCCCGCCGATCGAGGCGTCCCTTATGCGCAGCCGGCACCAGTGCCGGGCGATTCGCTCCCTTCCCTTTGTGGCAAAAAAGCTTAGAACGCTTCCATGCTGAGAGGCCCGGCAGGGCTGCAAAACCCCGAGATCCGCCCATGAACGCTCCCACCGCCTTCCCCGACCCCGCAAAACCCGTTCCGCCGTACAAGCACACCCCGCTGTTCCCGCTGGGCAAGGACGAGACGCCCTATAAGAAGATTTCGTCGGAGGGCGTCCGGGTCGAGAAGGTTTTGGGCAAGGACATGCTGGTGGTGTCGCGTGCGGCGCTGCGGGCGCTGTCGGAGGCGGCTTTCGGCGACATCAACCACTATCTGCGGCCCGGCCATCTGAAGCAGCTCCGCGCGATCCTGGAGGACGGCGAGGCGAGCCCCAACGACAAGTTCGTCGCGCTCGACTTTTTGAAGAACGCCAACATCGCGGCCGGCGGCGTGCTGCCGATGTGCCAGGACACCGGCACCGCGATCATCATGGGCAAGAAGGGCTGCAACGTCATCACCGACGGTGACGACGAGGCTGCGCTGTCGGAAGGCGCGCGCGATGCTTACCTGCGCCGCAATCTGCGCTACTCGCAGGTCGCCCCGCTCTCGATGTACGAGGAGAAGAACACCGCCAACAACATGCCGGCGCAGTGCGAGATCTACGCCGAGGGTGATGACGCCTACAAGTTCATGTTCATGGCGAAGGGTGGCGGTTCCGCCAACAAGAGCTTTCTGTTCCAGGCCACGCCCTCGGTGCTGACCAAGGACCGGCTGCTCGCCTTCCTCAAGGAAAAAATCCTCACGCTCGGCACCGCGGCGTGCCCGCCCTATCACCTCGCCATCGTGATCGGCGGCACCTCGGCCGAGCTCTGCATGAAGACAGTGAAGCTCGCCTCCGCGCGTTATCTCGATGCGCTCCCCACCCACGGCTCGCCAGACGGCAACGCCTTCCGCGACATCGAGATGGAGCAGGAAATCCACAAGATGACGCAAAGCCTGGGAGTGGGCGCGCAGTTCGGCGGCAAATATTTCTGCCACGACGTGCGCGTGATCCGCATGCCGCGTCACGGCGCTTCGCTGCCGATCGGGCTCGGCGTGTCGTGCTCGGCCGACCGCCAGGTGCTCGGCAAGATCACCAAGGACGGCGTCTATCTCGAGGAGCTCGAGCACAATCCGGCGCAGTACCTGCCGCAGGTCGAGCAGTCGCTCGGCGGCGAGGTCGTCAAGATCGACCTCAACCAGCCGATGAAGGACATTCTGGCGACGTTCTCGAAATACCCGACCAAGACGCGGGTTTCGATGACCGGCACCATGATCGTGGCGCGGGACTCCGCGCATGCCAAGCTGCGCGAGCGGCTGGAGAAGGGCGAGCCGCTGCCGGACTATTTCAAGAACCACCCGGTCTATTATGCCGGCCCGGCCAAGACCCCCGAAGGCTATGCCTCCGGCGCGTTCGGCCCGACCACGGCGGGCCGCATGGATTCCTTCGTCGACCAGTTCCAGGCCGCCGGCGGCTCGATGGTGATGGTCGCCAAGGGCAACCGCGCGCCTGCGGTGCGCGAGGCCTGCAAGAAGTACGGCGGTTTCTATCTCGGCTCGATCGGCGGTGCTGCGGCGAACCTCGCCGAGCACTGCATCAAGAAGGTCGAGGTGCTCGAATATCCCGAGCTCGGCATGGAAGCGATCTGGCGCATCGAAGTCGTCGACTTCCCGGCCTTCATCATCATCGACGACAAGGGCAATGACTTCTTCAAGGAGTTGAATCTGGGCTAGCTCTTCACCTCGCCTGGAGTTCCGAAGAACTGGCCTGCATGGTTCGAGACGCCCGCTTTGGCGGGCTCCTCACCATGAGGGTCTGATATCTCGCCGCGAAACACGACCTCATCCTGAGGGCCCGCCAAAGGCGGGCGTCTCGAAGGATGGGCCGCAGGCTAACTACAATTCGTGACCTGGTTGGAACACAGTCCGCGCCACCAGCCGCGAACGCCGTCATGGCTCTCGACGAGGCCCCAGAGACCGCTGCAAGCGAGCAGGCGCTTGGGGCCGCCGTCGGTGTCGATCGCGCCGCCTAGCTCGCGCTGGGCCGGCATCCATTTGGCATCGACGAAGGGGGCCTGGAACAGTCCGCCCATGCGCGTGCCGCCATTGGCATAGGCCGTGCCGATCTTGTTGGACGCGACCCAGCCGCGCCCCGCATAGGGTTTTGGCGCGCTGCGCGGATATCGTTTCTCGTCCTCGTAACCCTTGCCCGGCGGCTTGGCGCCCTCGATCAGAAACCAGCCGTCCTTGAAGCCGATGATGCGGAATTCGGTGAGCCAGCCGCCGTCCGGTGTGTTCTCGGCGCCGCCGAGCTTCAGTCGGTAGGGTGGTGGCAATGTGCCGAGCACGCGCGCCTTCACCGATGGCTCAGCGCGCACGTTGAGGCCCTCAGGGTCCTTGTCGATCGACCACGCACCGAGATCGCAGGGCTCGGTGCCCGCAGGGAGCGCCGCGCGCCTGGCGGCGAGATCGGCGTGCAGCTTTGCGAAGTCGGTGTCGTCGTTGTCGGGATCCGGTCCGGTGCGCGGCTTCAATTCGGCTGAGACCGCGCGCGCTGCATCCGCCGTCAGTGCGACGACGAGGACCTGACGCGCAGCGAACACGCTTGCCGGTGTCTTCGGATCGTTCGAGGCCGCCGGATAGACGGCGAGATATCCCCTCACGGCTTCGGTGCGGTAGGCTGTGCCGGCGACATAGCCCGCCGGCACCATGGCAAGCGCGCTTGCGCGCCACGCCGGTTCGGTGTCGTCGGCGCGCGCCGCTTGTGTCGCGACACACAGGATCGTTGCCGCGATGAGACGGAGCGCGCGCATGGGTGCAGCGCGGCCTTACGCTCGCGTGCCCGTGAACGGGAAGCTGCCCATCGGGCCGATGCCCATTTCGCCGCTCATGCTGTCGCCGGAGACCTTTCCGATGAACTCGAGCGTCAACGGCATTGGCTTGTCGATCGAGACTTTCCAGTTGACGGCGTCACCGCTGATGGCGCCGTCGAAGATCTCGGCAGTATCGCCTTCCGCACCCTGCGTGCCCGTGAGCGTGCCGCCTGCGGCGGTCAGGCTCAGCGTGGCCTTGCGTTCGCCCATGGGCGTCGTCAGGGTCAGAGTCCAGTTGCCGTCGACGGCCATTCGCGTCTCCCAAAAATGCCGGCGGACCGCGACAATCCGCGGCCAGTCCCGGGCCGAGCCTATAGCGCAACTCGGCGCGCCTGCCTAACGCTGCCTTGGAGGCATTTAGGCGCGGGCGGCGGCGCGCCGGCGGCTGGTGACGATGAGGCGAAGCACGACGTACTGCACGGCAAAGGCGATGATCTTGGCGCCGCCCGCGACCACCGTAATATAGAATGCCCACAGTTTCAGATCGCCCGTGGAGGCGACGGCGATCATGCCGGCGCCGATCACGAACATCAGCGCAGCCCAGGCATAGCCCGCAGCCGTCACATATTCCGGAACGGTCTCGACGACGATCGGCGGCATGTAGCGCAGCATCCAGCCGCGCTTGAGCATGATGGCGCCGATCGCGAAATGCGCGATCGAGGGCTTTGCCAGCATGAAGCGAGGATCATTGGTCAGCAGCGTGACCGTGCCCAGTACGACGACGAGCGCGAGGCTCGCATAGGTCATGTAATTGAGCTGCTGCCCCTTGACCTGCGCGTAGATCACCTGCGCGATCGCGCCGGCAATCGCGACCGACGTTGCCAGGACGACGCTGTCGGTAATGAGGTAGACGACCAGGAAGACGATGGCGGAGAGGAAGTCGGAGGCGAGGCGGGCGAACACGTCTTTCATCGTCGATCCTGTTCAGCGGGCGTTGGGCATTGCGCTGGCCGGCGCACCGTACTTGATCTGCCGATACTCGGGATACCATTTTGTGAAGTAGATGGCGCTGTTGCGGGCGGCGAAGGCGACCGCAAGGCTCGACCAGAGCGGCAGGCCGGGAACATAGAGCAGCACGAGATTGGCGGCCGCCATCAACAGCGCGGCCGCGGTCCATGCGCCGGTGATGACGTAATTGGCATGGAGAAAGCCGGGCATCGCCGCGGTCTCGGGCGGCACCGATTCAACCGCATATTGCAGCGTGAAAGGACGGCGGACCAGCATCGAGCCGAGCGAGATGACGAAGATGCCGATGTCGACCGACAGCTTGACGCCGAGCGGGCCGAGCGCCGGATCGCGCAGCGCGAGGTAGAGGCCGATTGCGGCGAACACGATCGCCGAGCCCGCGGCCAGGGTCTTCACCGAGCGGCCGCGCACGACGTCGAGCGCGACGGTGGCGAGACAGATCGCCGAGGCCACGAACACGCTCATCGTGGCCGATGTCACCAGCATCAGGAGCGTGTAAGCGCCGTAGGGCGCAAGGATCAGGAAAATCGTCATGGGCGCCTCGGTCAGGCCGATCTTTACGGTGTAAAGATAAGTAGTGCAGCGACGATCTCGGGTCAAGCAAAATCTTTACAGTGTCAAAATGACGTAAGTGATCTCCAAAAGATGAAGTGCCGCAATGGCTTGGTCGGCTGTCTCGTCGGCGAATTCGGCCCAGGGCAGGCGCGACAGGATCGGCATCGCGGAAGCGATCAGGAGGCCGATGAAGAGCAAGATGCCGCCGTTGAAGATGGCATGGCTGTTCCGCCGCAGCCGGGTCATCTGGGCGGCGAGCACGGCGCAGGCGAGGACGGCGAGGCAGCCGGTGATGATCGAGGGCATGTGCATGCGAGACCTCCCTGTGTCCACGAGGTCATTCCGGAGCGACGCGACTTCGTTGCGGCCCGGAATGACGAGAACTACTGTGCCCCGACCCAATTGCCGTGAAAGCCGTCCGGCACACGGTGGCCGAGCTGCACCAGCGCGACGGGACCGGCCTCGATGTCGGTGGCGTTGAACACGGCGAGATCGCTGCGGTTCTCCCGCGCACGCCAGACCACCGCGAGCAGCCAGCCATCGCCTTCGGCTGCATCGCTCGATCGCTCGACGAACACCGGCTCGGAAATGGTGTCGCCGGCCGGCAGCAGATAATGGCCGAGCCGCTTTCCCGTGCCGTCGACATGGACGATGCCTGAGAGCGCACCGAACATCGGCAGCCGCGGATTGGCACAGGCGTACCAGCCGTGTCGGTTTTTCAACCCGGCGCGGCGATCGTCGATGCGTGGGAATTCGCCGGTGAGATCGTCCAGATAAGTCTGCTGGAAGCGGTCGGAATTGCCTGAGAGATCGAACGTCCAGCGGCAGTGGCGGGCGCGCGACTTCTCCGGATCCGTCGGTCGTCCGTCGGGATGCGGAAACAGCGGCGCTTCCTCGAACTGCATGACATCGGCGATGATGCGGTTGCCGTCCTCCCACGCGTTCATGACGTGGAAGACGTAGCAGGCATCAGATCGAAACCAGACCATGTCCTTTGCAGTGCCGTTGCGCTTCATCACGCCGACATACGCGCCCTTGTCCGGCTCCCAGGCATAGGGCGGCCGTCCGTTCATCGCGCGCTCCATGCTGCCCGTGATGGGCAGGATCGGAAACAGCACATGGTTCTTGGTGACGATGAAGTCGTGCACCATGCTGGCATAGGGTGCCTCGAAGCGTTCGAAGCGCCTCGCCTTGCCGGAGGCATCGATCGACCCGTAGGAGAGGGCGGAGGTCAGCGGACCTGCGGCGTTGTAGCCGAAGAACACCAGCTCGCCGCTGACGGGATCGAGCTTCGGATGCGCGGTGAAACTGCCGGCGACGCGGCCCTGGTAATTGTGATAGCCGCGCGTTGCCAGCGTGCCCGGCTCGATCTCGGTCGGCAGATGCGCTTCTTCGAGTGCCAGCAGCTTGCCGGCGTGGAAGATGATGTTGGTGTTGGCGACGCCGCCGTCGGTGAGGTTTGCGGGCGCATCCGGCAGCTTGCGGCCGAAGCCGCCGAACAGGGCGCGGCCGGCATCGTGCTCGGCCAGCCATTTCGGCGTGCGGACCCAGCGGTTGCGATAGCTGGCGCGGCCGTTCTCGAGCTGGAAGGCGTGCAGCATGCCGTCGCCGACGAACCAGTGCGCGCCCGGCGCCTCGAACTGCGGATTGGGGCCGTTGCGGTAGAGCGTGCCGTTCAGGTCGCGCGGCAATTCGCCGACGATCTTCAGGAAGGGCGCGTCGGCCTCGAAGGGAATCGGCGCGATGTTGTTGCGGCGCTCAGTGACGGCGTCCTGGTGCACGGCGCATTCCCTCCCTTATCTTTACATCGTAAAGATGAATTAGGGCCGATCGCTGCGAGCGTCAAGTGAAATCTTTACACTGTCAATATTGCGTCATATAGCTTGCAAATGGCCAAGACCGACACCAAGGGCGAAACGGCGCGAAGCTCGCGTGCACCCAGAAAAACGACTTCGACCGCGGCATCGCGTCCGGCGCCTCGCGCGACGAGTGCGAAGACCGAGACGCCCTACCATCACGGCGCCCTGCGCGAGGCGCTGCTCCAGGCCGCCGAAAGGGTGCTGGAGCGAGACGGGCTTTCCGGCCTGACATTGCGCGCGGTGGCGCGTGAGGCGGGCGTTTCGCATGCAGCGCCGACCCATCATTTCGGTGATCTCACCGGTCTGCTCAGCGAGCTTGCGGCCGTCGGGTTTCGCCAGTTCAACGCGGCGATGGCGTCGTCCTGCGATGCTGCCACCACGCCGCTCGCGCGCGCGCTGGCGCGGCCGAAAGCCTATGTCGCCTATGCGCAAGCCCACCCCGGCATGTACGGCATCATGTTCCGCACCGAGCGCCTCGACTATTCCAGGCCGTCGCTGCACGAGGCGGCCGAAGCCTCCTTCGCCGGGCTCGCCAATGCCATCGGCATGATGCGGCAGGAGCAGATCAGTGGCGATGCGCTGACGCTGAACCAGGGCGCCGCCATCGCGCGCGCCTGGTCGATGGTGCACGGTTTCACCATGCTGCTGCTCGACGGGCGGCTGGAGGATATTCTGGGGCGCCTGCCCGAGGGCACGACGCCCGAACGGCTGCTCGAGGCGATGCTGATGGCGCCGATCACGGGAAAGCTGCCCGGTCCCTGATCCATCCGGCCGAACGCAACTCCCGCCATCGTCGGGCGTTGAGGCTGCATGGCAAGATCACCCCGTGCCCCCTGGAAACGCCAGAACCCGCGCAAGCGCGCCGGCAAGGCATCCAGGCATCTCAGCCCCGCGCAGAAATCGGCCGCGAAGGCAGGCGTGCGCCGCGCCGGGCGCCGCTATCCCAACCTCGTGGACAACATGCGCATGGCAGCGAAGAAGACCTCGAAGGCGAAAAAGTCAGCCAAGAAGACATCAGCCAAGACATCAGCCGGGAAGACATCGGCGAAAAAGGCTCGCAGGCGCACCGCGAAGAAGACAGCGAAGAGCGCGCGCAAGCGTAGCACCTCGGCGCGCGAAAAGGATCCGCGCGGAGGTCTGACAGCGGCAGGCCGCAAGGCCTTTGCGCGCAATCAGGGTGCCCGCCTGCGACCGGGCGTCACCAAGAAACAGTCCGAGATGACACCGCAGGAGATGCGGCGGAAGGGAAGCTGGGCGGTGCGCTTCTATGGCCGCGCGAAATTGCCGCCGCTCGTGGACGCAAACGGACGGCCGACCCGGCACGCGTTGTCGGCGCATGCCTGGGGCGAGCCCGTTCCGACGACGGTGGCGGCGGCGCGGCGGATCGCCGCGAAGGGCGAGCGGCTTCTGGCGCGCTATCGGCGGGCCACGGCGAGGGCTTAGCGCCGAGAGCTCAGCGCATCGTTGCCAGCTCGACGGCGCGGCCGCTTGCGCCGACGATCTTCACCTCGTCCTTGCCGCAAATGAAGCCGCGGGCGAAATCGTCGGCCGCCTTGCGTGCGAGCTCGATGCCGTTCGGATTGGCGATGGCATCGACATAGGCGACGTGACAGACCGGCCCCGGCGGCAGCCGGGTCACCACGAGCATGGCCTTGGTGTTCGGCCGACCCTGCTTGTCGGGATCGGATCCGTCGGCGATGTGCCAGCGCTGGATCATCGCAAACGGCTTGGTGCCCGCCGTGCGCCATTCGACGGTGGTCTCCGACGAATTGAACGGCGCGAACCAGACTTTTGCCGCCGGTTCCTCGGCCGCGGCCTTGCGATTGCGGCCGACGGAGACGATTTCGCGAAGATCGTCCTCGGCAATCAGGACCACGAGACCATCCTTGCCCTTGCAGACCCGCGTGGTGCTGCCGTCGAGCTCGCTGGGCTTGCCGATCTGGCGGCAATCCTTCGGCGCCGTCGAGGTATAAGTGCTGCCCACGAATTGGGCGTCGGCGCGGTCGAGACCGGTGCACATCAGCAACACGGCCAGGCCTGCGTTGGTGATGCGGATCATGATGACGCCTTTGATCGAGCGGGAACTCCGTACCATCAGACGTCTTGATTGTGGGCAAGGTTCAAACAAGGCCGACAGGCACCTGACAGCGGCGCGGAATCGTTCTAGAAGAGCGGCTTCGCTTGGGCCGATCCGGCCTCGTTCGCGTCCTCGTTCCCTTGATCATGCCAGCCATCTCCTCGCAAAAACCATATCGCGTCGGCCGCTCCAAAACCGGACTCGGCCTCTTCGCCACCAAGCCGATCAAGAAGGGCACCCGGATCATCCGTTATTACGGACCGATCCTGGACTCGCGGATCCCGGAACACGACGACATCGAGAACAAGTACCTGTTCGAGCTCAACGGCCGCTGGACCATCGACGGCTCGGTGCGCAAAAATCTCGCGCGCTACATCAACCATTCGTGCCGGCCCAACGCCGAATCCGACGTCCGGCCGCGCGAGCGCAAGGTCTTCATCCGCGCCATCAAGAACATCGAGCCGGGCGACGAGATCAACTACGATTACGGCACCGACTATTTCAAAGCCTATCTGAAGCCGATCGGCTGCAAGTGCGAGTCGTGCGAGAAGAAGCGCAAGAAGCTGCGCGCCGAGGCACGGGCCGAACGCGCCAAGGTGAAGGCGCGCGCGGAGCGCAAGGCCGAGAAGGCGGGGGCCAAGGACCTTGCGAACAAGGACACCAAGAGCAAGGGCCTCAAGAACAAGGCTGCGAAAAAGAAGAAGCTGAACGGCCATGCCGTTGTCGGGGCGAACGGCCGTGCGCGGGCGTAGCGCTGCGGCATGCCCCGGCTGACCGGCGCATCTGTCGATCGCCTCTGGAATACTGGTCGCCCGGTCAAGCCGGGCGACGATCGCGAGTGGTGAGCCGCTCAGTCCGAGCCTCACGCCGCCGCCACACTCCCGCTCCGGCGCAAACCCACATATTGCAGCTCGGCAAACACGCCGGTCGCGATCGCCTGCGCCACGACCATGAGCTCGCCGGCGAGGTTCGGCGACACCGTGCCCGAGAGCAGCAGCGCGATGCTGCCGACCGTCCAGGCCGCATTGCCGACCACGACCAGCAGCACGAGCGGCTTCGGCACCACTGTGCGCGAGGCAAGCCAGCCGACCAGTACGGTATAGGCGATCAGGAACAGGCCGGTCTCGCGCAGCAGCGCTTCGGGCAGGTTGAACATCGCCGCGAACGAGCTGGCGCCGAGGGTGAAGCCGAGGGCGGCGACACCGCTGAAGATCGCGTCGGCGAGCAGTGCGCGGCGCAGGAAGGTGGATGCGTCGATCATCGTGGTCTCCATGGTTGGGTTGGGCTCGGGAAAAAACTCAGCGCAATCCGCGCCACCAGGCGCGTAGCAGGCGGGCCAGGCGGAACGGGCAGAGGCTCCTGCCGATGCCGTGCTCGAAAGCCGTGACCTGCGCGACGACATAGTCTCCGGTCGAATGCACCAGCGGCTCGGGCACGTTGAGGCTGCGTGCCAGCATCCGGGTTGCTAACGCCATGGCCCAGGGGGCGAGGTGGTCTGCGACGGTCCGGTAGAGCAGCAATGCGATCATGGTCATCTCCTGTTGCGACCGAAGATGCGCCGGTCCGAGGACCAATTCGATTACCTCCGACGTAATGGAAGGGCGGAAATTCGCATGCTAGGTTTCCGACCATGAACGCACATGCATCGACGGCACACACCGAGCGCAGCCAGCCGATCCATATCGGCGACCATTTGCGAGAATGGCGGCAGCGCCGCCGCATGAGCCAGCTCGATCTCGCAGGCGAGGCCGAGATCTCGGCGCGGCATTTGAGCTTCGTCGAGACCGGCCGTGCCGCGCCCTCGCGCGACATGGTGCTCAGGCTCGCCGAGCGCCTCGACGTGCCCTTGCGCGAACGCAACGTGCTGCTGGTCGCGGCCGGCTATGCCCCGGCCTTTCCGCAGCGCCCGCTGGAGGATCCCGCCTTGAAATCAGCCCGCCAGGCGATCGACCTCGTCCTCAGGGCGCACGAGCCAAATCCGGCGCTGGCCTATGACCGGCACTGGAATCTGGTCTCCGCCAACCGCATGCTGGCGCCGCTGCTCGCCGGCATCCCGCAGCGGCTGCTGGGCCAGCCCTTCAACGTGTTGCGGCTCGCCTTTCATCCCGAAGCGCTTGCGCCGCGCACGGTCAATCTTGCGGAATGGTGCGGGCATCTTCTGGAGCGGCTGCACCGGCAATGCGAGGCGACGGCCGATCCCGAGCTGATCAAGCTCTACAATGACCTGAAGAGCTATCCGATCCCGGCGCGCGCGGCACCGCTGTCGAGCGAAAATGTCGCGATCCCCTTCAAGCTGCGCCACGATGGGGAGATACTAAGTTTCTTCTCCACCACCATGGTATTCGGCACGCCCGTCGACATCACGCTGTCGGAGTTGGCTCTGGAAACCTTCTTCCCGGCGGACGAGCGCACGGCCGAGCGGCTCCGACAAATGGCAGCAGCCATGAGCTAGCGCCCTTGCCTCGGAACGGGTTCTGCTTATCTTTGGGCGAACCTTTACCGTCCGAAGGAGGCGCCCGACATGAGCACGCTGAAACCGCTTCAGATCGACGTCGTCTCCGACGTGGTGTGCCCCTGGTGCTACATCGGCAAGCACCGGATCGAGAGCGCGCTGGCGCTCGTTCCGGACGTTCCGGTCAAGCTCAATTTCCGTCCCTTCTTCCTCAATCCCTGGGTGCCGCGCGAGGGCATCAGCCGCGAGGACTATCTCACCAAGAAGTTCGGCTCGGTCGAGGCCTATAAGGGCATTGCGGGGCGTGTCGTTGCAGCCGCAAGCGAAGAGGGCCTCCTCTACCGGCCCGAGCTCGTCGCGCGCCAGCCCAACACGACCGACTGCCACCGCCTGATCCTCTGGGCCGAGGCGATCGGCAAGGCGCCCGAGATGAAGCAGCGCCTGATGGAGCTCTACTTCCGCGACGGCGGCGACCTCACCGACGTGAACGTGCTGGTGCAGGCGGCTGCCGATGTCGGCCTCGATGCCGGCGACGTGCGCAAGCGCCTTGCGACCGACGAGGACGTCGCGCGCGTATCGGGCGACGCACAGGAGGCCGCCGAGAAGGGCATCTCCGGCGTGCCGACCTTCGTGTTCGCGCAGAAATACGCGGTCTCCGGCGCGCAGGATCCGAACATGCTCGCGCGCGCCATCCGCGAGGTCTCGGCGGAGATCAACGCGCAGGCGGCGGAGTAGGAGCTATCCTATTTGCGAACCAGGCGGACTGCGCGGCGCGCCGCTGCGTATGCGATGCCGTGCGCCGCGAGCGCCCCGTGAATGAGCGCCACGACCGGATCGTTCCGCCGCAGCGGGATCAGCACGTCCCCGATTGCGAAGCGTCCCCGCCAGATCGGGTTGATCATGGGGTGGTCGGCGCTCGCCGTGGAATCCGCGCTGGCGATGGCGGGGTCGGCACAGAGGTGGCGGGTGAGCTCGAGCGTGAGCTGCACCCCCGGCGAATATCTTGCAAAGCGCTCGTCGATGCCGAGCTTGAAGAAAAAGGCGCGATCCCGATGCCGCAGCACGATGCCGGCGGCGACCGGAATCGCGCCGGCGCGAAGCGTGATGACCTCGCACTGCGCGGTCTCTGCCAGCGCGAGAACCGCGCGGCGGATGAAGGCGGCATCGCCTGCATGCTGGACCAGCGCGGTGCCGCGCTTGCCTTTCCAGCCACTGGCTTCGAGCTGCAGGAATGTTTCGAGCGCAGCTCCGATCTCGTCGGGTCTGCGCGCGACGTCGAACACGACGGCGCCGTGTTCTTCGAGACGATGACGCTGGCGGCGCAGTTCCTTGAGCTTCCTGGCGCCGAGCGCGTCACGGAGCAGTGATTCACCGTCCTGCGTCGCGTCGAGACTGGCGCGGATGTAGGAAGAGAGGATACGCGGCTTCAGGCCGTCGCGATCGAGAACTTGCCTGACCGAATTCATCGCCGCGCCGTCGAGCGCAATATCGTTCAGCACCAGCGCATGCGCACCGGCATCGCGAGCCTGCTGCAGCAGCCGTGTCGCCGCCTCGATCGGAGCCTCGCGGTCGATCAGCGGGCTGCACAGCGTGCCGTAGGGATGCGCGCTCACCAGAGCGGGCAGGGGAATCCTCCAGGCACGCCAGAGCGAGATCACGGGCATCAGCCCGATCAGCCGCGATCCGTCGAAAGCGGGAAGCGCTTCGGCATCCGTGCGGCCGCGCGCGGATGCGCTGACGGCGAGCTCCCAGCCCGGCAGGTAATATCCGTTCGGCTCGATCGTGCGCTGCGCCAGCGCGCGCCACTGGCTGGCTTCGATCGCCGTGAGCGGGACGAGCGCGCGCACAGCCTCGGCATGCTTTGCCGATGCCGGATTGATCGCAGCCTGGTGCGCGATATCGACCACGTCCCGTCGTCCCCGTTCAGGAGGCCATGCTTAGCGCAAAGATTGGAAAATACCGTTGGGACGCCGCTTCAATTCGAGCGGTAACATTAACGTCTCATCAAGCATCCGGCGGCAGCCGCCGGATGCGCCATGGAATCTCGGAGCTACTGCTCGCCCGGCACGAAATGATCGCGGGCGCTTGCGCGTCCGCCGCCGGCGGTCTCGATGATGGCGATGTCGACGTCGCGGGAGGTCTTCGGCAGGTCGCCGGGGCCGATCTGCACCGACAGCCTGACCTCGCGGGTCTGATCCTGCCCGACCTCGATGACGGGCTTTCCGTCGGAGCTGGCTTCGATGCCGGCGACGCGAATGGTTGCGCCGGGCAGACCGGAGACCTCGATCGCAAACGATCGCTGCGCGCCCTTGTTCAGGATGCGGACGGTGTAGTCGTTGCGCACCCCGCCGTCCGAGAGCTGGACGAAGAGGGGATTGCGCTCATGCAGCACGTTGACGTCCATCGTCGCGCGGGTGGCGAGCGCATAGATCATGATGCTGCCGACGATGGCGATGGCCGCGACATAGACCAGCGTGCGCGGACGGATGATTCGGTAGAGCGGTGCCTTGCCCTCGCGCCGGCGCTGCATATTGATGTCGGTATCGTAGCCGATCAGGCCGGCGGGCCGGCCGATCTCGCGCATCACGTTGTCGCAGGCGTCGATGCACAGGCCGCACTGGATGCAGCCGAGCTGGATGCCGTGGCGGATGTCGACCCCGGTCGGGCAGACATTGATGCACTGATGGCAATCGACGCAGTCGCCGGCGAAATCGCCATGCGCGCGGGCTGCGTCCGCCTTCTTCACCGACATGCGCGGCTCGCCGCGGTCGCGCCGATAGGTGACGTTGAGCGCCCATTCGTCCGTCAGCGCCGCCTGGATGCGCGGCCACGGGCACATGTAGATGCACATCTGCTCGCGGGCGTGACCCGCGAAGACATAGGTCGTGGCGGTGAGGATGCCGATCCAGAGATAGGCGATGAACGGGGCCTGGAAGGTGGCGAGCTCCTTCACAAGCGTCGGTGCATCGGCGAAATAGAGCACCCATGCGCCGCCGGTCCACCAGGCGATCATGATCCAGAGAAAGTGCTTCAGTGCGACCTTCCGGACGTGATCGAACGTCCAGTAGCGCTTGTCGCCCTGCATGCGCTCGCGCCGGTCGCCCTCGACCCAGCGCTCGACGGCGTAGAACAGGTCGGTCCACACGGTCTGCGGGCACATGTAGCCGCACCAAACCCGTCCCGCGACCGCATTCATCAGGAACAGCGTCATCGCCGCGATGATCAGCAGACCGGTGAAATAGTAGACCTCCTGCGGCCAAAGCTCGATGAAGAAGAAGTAGAAGCGGCGGTGCGGAAGATCGACCAGCACGGCCTGGTCCGGCAGGCCGGGCCCGCGATTCCAGCGTAGGAAGGGCAGGAGATAATAGGTCCCGAGCGTGACGCAGAGGATCGCCCATTTGATGCGACGGAAAGGGCCGTGGACGGATTGCGGATAGACCTTTCTCCGCTTCTCGTAGAGAGGTCCCTCGATGAAGGTGTCGTCGGTCATGGTCGGCCTCTGCAATCTGTCCGAATGGTCTCACGCAATCTCGGCGACGACTTGCTTCAGCAATTCGCGAACCTGTCCGGCGACGGCGCCGAGCTTCGGGTTCTCGATCGCCGCCATCGAGGCGACGGGATCTACAGCCGAAATCTCGACCTTGCCGCCCTCGCGCTGCTGAACTACGACGTTGCAGGGGAGCATCGTGCCGATCTTGTCCTCGAGGGTCAGCGCCTCATAGGCAAGCTTGGGATTGCATGCTCCGAGGATGAGATATGGCCGAAACTCGGCCCCGAGTTTCTTGTTCAGGGTATCCTTCACGTCGATCTGGGTGAGCACGCCGAAGCCATGGTTCTTCAGCGCTGCGGTCGTGGCCGCAACCGCTGCGTCGAACGGCAGGTCGACCGTTTTCGAGAAGTGATAGGTCATGGACTGTCTCCGTCGAATTGCACTGATTTCTCCGCTGCGCTCACGAGAACGCGCAGCCGCTGCTCAGGCCAAGCTTCTTGAACACGATCGCAGCGGGGCAGAAGCCCGTGAACGAGGCCTGCAACAAGTTCAGCCCGGCGAACGCTGTCAGCAGGTACCAGTACGCATTCACGTAGGTGCCCAGCGCGAGTCCGAGCAGGACGACGAAACCTGCGAAGGCGAGAACGGCTTTATCGAGATTCATGGCATGCTCCTGTTTGAGTCTGTTGGCATTACGAATGGGTCAGGCTGGCCTGGGTCCAAGCCACGATGCTGCGTGCATCCATCGCGCCGGCGTGGCGGGCGATCTCGCGGCCGCCGCGCATCAGCAACAGCGTCGGGATGCCGCTGATGTTGAGGCGCGACGACAATGCAGGAGCGTTGTCCGAATTGAGCTTCAACAGCCGGATCTGCGGCTCCAGTTGCTGCGCGGCGCGCTCGAACATCGGCGCCATGGCGCGGCATGGCCCGCACCAGGGCGCCCAGACGTCGACCAGAACGGGAATGTCGCTGTTGTCGACATGGCGACCAAAGGCTTCCTCGTCCACCTCGATGGGGTGGCCGGTGAACATCGGCTGGTGGCAGGCGCCGCAGCGCGCGCCTTCCGGCGTACGCTCGACTGGAAGGCGGTTGGTCCGCCCGCAATGCCCGCAGACGATCTGGCGTGTCTCGCTCATGTGCCCGTCCGGACCTCCTTGATCTTGGCGATGTTCAGCTTGTCGAGCAGGAAGCGCTCATAGAACGGCTCGCTCTCGCCGCGTCGCATCTTGCGGAGGAAATACTTCTCGAAGGCGACCTTGGCGTAGTGCACCCACTCGCCCTTGGACGACCAGTTGACATTGCGCGGCGGGATCTGCGGCTGCGCCAGGAAGGCGACGCCGGAATCGCCGAAATCGGCAAGGCAGATCGCATTCCAGGTCGGCTGTGCGCTCGGCTCCTTGCCCCGGAGCAGGGCGCCGATATTCAGCGCGGTCGCGGTCACCATGGATTCGATCATGAAGCCCGTTTTCGGCACGCCGACCGGCACCGGGGTCGCCCCGACCGGAGCGATCGCAACGCACACCCCGACCGCGAAGACGTTGGGGAAGGCGGGGTTGCGCTGGTGCTTGTCGACGACGACGAAGCCGCGCGGGTTGGTCAGCTTGTCGATGCCGCGAACCGCCTCGACGCCGCGGAACGCCGGCAGCATCATCGAATAGGCAAAGGGCAGCTCGTGTGTCTTGCGCACCGCGCCGTCGTCACCGAGCTCCTCGACGACCATCTTGCCCGCTTCGACGCCCTTGACGCGCGCGTTGGTAATCCACTTGACGTGCTTCTCACGCATCTCGCTTTCGAGAAGGCCCTTGGTATCGCCGACGCCGTCAAGGCCGAGGTGGCCGACATAGGGCTCCGAGGTGACGAACGTCATGGGGACCTGGTCGCGTAGCTTGCGCCGGCGCAACTCGGTTTCCAGTATGAACAGGAATTCGTACGCCGGGCCGAAGCAGGACGCGCCCTGGACCGCGCCTATCACGACCGGGCCGGGGTTGGCTGCAAGCTTTTCGAATGCGTCCTTCGCGTGCGAGGCGTGGTCTACGTGGCAGATTGATTGCGTGTGGCCTTGCGGGCCCAGGCCGGGAATCTCGTCGAAGGCAAGCTCAGGCCCCGTCGCGACGACAAGATAGTCGTAGTTGATCGACATGCCATCGCCGAGCTCGACGCGATTCTCGGTCGGGTGCACGCGCTTGGCGCCCTGCGTCAGCAGGCGCACGCCCTTGCGCTTCATGATGTCAACGAGATCGATCTCGATCTCGCTGCGCTTTCGCCAGCCGACTGCCACCCAAGGGTTCGATGGGACGAAGTGATAGACCGCGCCCTGCGAGATCACGCTCACGCGGTCGTCCTTTCCGAGCTGGGGCAGCAACTCATAGGCCATCAGCGTCCCGCTAAGACCGGCTCCAATTACGACAACTTCCGCCATAGGTTACCTCCACTGGTGAGCGGCTCCGCCAGTTGCGCCCTGGCCGTTCCGCCGCGATGCTTGACTATATATTCATATATTCGTATATACGCAAGTATGAAAATAGATAGCGAAACCATGGCGCGGGCGGCGGACCATGCGAGCGACCTCTTGAAGGCGCTGTCCAACCGGCACCGGCTCCTCATCATCTGCCAGCTCATCGATGGCGAGCGTTCGGTCGGCGAACTTGCCGAGTTCCTGAACCTGCGGGACTCCACGGTCTCTCAGCATCTTGCGCTCCTCCGCAAGGATGGCCTGGTGTCCTCGCGTCGCGACGCGCAGACGATCTTCTATTCGATCGCGAGCGAGCCGGCCCGCGAGATCCTGAAGACGCTCTATCAGGTGTTTTGTGCACCCAAGTCCGCAAGCAAGTCCGCAAGGTCGAAATGAAGTCTACGAGCACCCAAGTTGCGGCGCGTTGAGCAAGATCAACGCCCCACCCGATAAAGCTGACGATATGACAGAGGACACCGCGCCGCGGTGTAACGGTTCCATGATGACACGGACACGCCCCATGCGACTCCTAGGATTGTTGGCGGTTCTCGCAGCCACCGCCCTGCAGAGCGGTCTCGCCGCGGCGGAAACGCTCACCGTGGCGCAGCACTCCGTCGCCGACGAAAAGGCCGTGTTTGCAACGGTGGAGAGTGTCAGCGTTGTGCCCGCTCGTGGACGCATCGGCGGAATTGTGGTCCAGCTTAATGTCAGGGAGGGGGATCCTGTGACCGCCGGCCAGGCGATCGCGACCATTGGTGACGAGAAGCTGGCCCTTCAGATGAAGGCCCTGGATGCGCAGATCGAGGCGCTCCAGGCTCAGGCCAATCAGGCGCAGATCGATTTCACGCGCATTGAGGGTCTGGTCGAGCGCGGCACGCTCCCGCGCGTCAAGCTTGACGAGGCCCGGACCGCGCTGAACGTGGCCGATAACGGGCTGCGCGCGAAGACCGCCGACCGCAGCGTGATCGCGCAGCAGCTCAGCGAGGGTCAGGTGCTGGCGCCTTCCGGTGGCCGGGTGTTGAAAAAGCTCGTCACTGTCGGCTCTGTGGTGATGTCCGGAGACGCGATCGTCACCGTCGCGCAGCAGCATTTCAAGTTGCGGTTGAGGGTGCCGGAGCGGCACGCACGGCTGCTCAAAGCCGGCGACAGGATTCGAGTCGACGGCGCCGAGTTTGGCGAGGAGGCGTCCAAATGGGGCGTGATCGATCTCGTCTATCCGCAGATCGAGGAGGGCCGCGTCATTGCAGACGCCAGCGTCGAAGGTCTCGGCGAATACTTCGTCGGGGATCGGCTGCGGGTGTGGATCTCCGGCGGCACGCGGCCGGCATTCGTCATTCCGGCAGGCTACGTGACGACCCGGTTCGGCATCGACTACGTGCGGCTTCAGGAGGCCAGCGGGGTTATCGACGTGCCGGTGCAGCGCGGACGCGAACTGCCGACGCCCGCGCTCCCCGATGGGCTTGAGATCCTGTCCGGCATCCGTGCCGGCGACCAATTGGTGCGGCCGTGAATCTCGGACTCTCAGGTCGGCTCACCAAGGCGACGATCGCCTCGCCGTTGACGCCATTGTTCCTGCTCGCGTCGCTCGTGGTCGGCCTCATCGCCGTCGTCGTGATCCCGCGGGAGGAAGAGCCGCAGATCAGCGTGCCAATGGTCGATATCCGCGTCAATGCCGACGGCTTGCGCGGGCCCGACGCAGTCGAACTCGTCACCAAGCCGCTGGAAGCGATCGTCAAGGGCATCGACGGCATCGAGCATGTCTATAGCCAGACCGAGGACGACCGCGTGATGGTCACCGCGCGGTTCCTGGTCGGAACGAAGTCGGAGGATGCGATCCTCCGCGTCCATGAGAAGATCCGCGCCAATCTCGATCGCATCCCGGTCGGCATCCCCGAACCGCTGATCGTCGGTCGTGGCATCAATGATGTCGCGGTGACAGTATTGACACTGGCGCCGAAGCCGGAGGCGGCCGGACGCTGGACGGACAAGGACCTATTCGAGCTCGCCGACAAGCTGCGCTCGGAGCTCATAAAGATCGACAGCATCGGACTGACCTACATCTCTGGCGGCGCGGCGCAGCAGATCAGGGTCGAGCCGGATCCGGAGAAATTGTCGCTGTTCGGCGTCACGCTGCAACACCTCGTGGCCAAGGTGAAGGACGCCAATCGTTCGTTCCTGGCCGGCCAGGTCCGCGATGCCGGCGTCGTGCGTAACGTCGCGGCCGGCCAGACGCTCGCGGGTATTCCCGACATTGGGTTGCTCTTGATCTCGACGCGCGACGGACGGCCGGTCTATGTCAAGGACGTGGCCTCAGTCATCATCGGACCAAACACGACCGAGCATCGGGTCTGGAACGACGCGCGCGACGAGAAGGGGCAGTGGTCGCGTGTGCCCGCGGTCAGTCTGGCGCTCGCCAAGCGCGCCGGCGCCAATGCGGTCGTGGTCTCCGCCGACATTGCCCGACGTCTCGAGGGACTGAAGGGGCGCCTCATTCCCGACGACGTTCAGGTGACGGTGACGCGCGACTATGGCGAGACCGCCAACGAGAAGGCCAACGAGCTCCTGTTCCACCTTGGGCTCGCCACGATCTCGATCGTGGTGCTGATTGCGATCGCGATCGGATGGCGCGAGGCCGTCGTGACTTTCGTCGTCATTCCGACGACGATCCTGCTCACGATGTTCGCGGCCAATCTGATGGGCTACACCATCAACCGGGTCAGCCTGTTCGCGCTGATCTTCTCGATCGGCATCCTGGTCGACGACGCCATCGTCGTGGTCGAGAATATCGCGCGGCATTGGGGCATGCGTGACGGCCGGTCGAGATTGCAGGCGACGATCGAAGCGGTGGCGGAGGTCGGCAACCCGACCATCGTCGCCACGCTTACGGTGGTTGCCGCGCTGTTGCCGATGCTGTTCGTGTCCGGATTGATGGGCCCCTACATGGCGCCGATCCCGGCGAATGCCTCGGCGGCGATGCTGTTCTCCTTCTTTGTCGCGATGGTCGTTGCGCCCTGGCTCATGCTCAAGCTGGCGCCGAAAGCTGAGGTCGCAGGGACCCATGCCGCGCACCAGGAAGGACGGCTCGGGCGGCTTTACCGGCGCCTTGCCACTCCCATCGTCCGGAGTAAGCGCGCAGCCTGGATGTTCCTGCTCGGCGTCGGTGTCGCGACACTGCTGTCAATGACGCTATTCGCGACCAAGTCGGTGACGGTCAAGCTGCTGCCGTTCGACAACAAGTCGGAAATCGCCGTCGTTGTCGACCTCCCGGAAGGGGCGAGCCTGGAGGCGACCGAGCGCACGCTGTTCGGCGCGGCGGAGATCGCGCGGCAATTGCCGGAGGCCATCTCGCTACAATCCTATGCCGGCACGCCGGCGCCGTTCAATTTCAACGGCCTGGTGCGGCACTATTATCTGCGCGAAAAGCCCGAAATGGGCGAGCTGCAGGTCAACCTGGCCGCGCGCGGCGAACGCAATCGGGCGAGCCATGATATCGCGCTGGAGCTGCGGCAAAGGCTGAAAGCGCTCGATATCCCAAAGGGCACCAGCATCAAGGTGGTCGAAGTGCCGCCCGGGCCGCCGGTGCTGGCGACGCTGCTTGCCGAAGTCTACGGTCCGGATGCTGCGACGCGCCGCGCTGTGACGGCCGAGCTGAAGAAGGTCTTTGCCGAGGTCCCTTTCATCGTCGATGTCGACGATTCCATCGGCGAGAAGCGGCCACGGCTGCGGCTGTCGATCGATCAGGACCGGCTCGAATTCTTCGGCGTCGAGCAGCGCGACGTCTATGACACGATACAGGCGTTGTTCGGCGGCATCTCGATCGGTTATTCGCATCGCGGCGAGGATCGCAACCCGATCGAGATCGCGGTGCATCTCGGCAAGCGCGACCTCGTCTGGGACGAGGCGCTGGCCTCCACGCCCGTGCCCGCCAACACGGTGCCTGGCAGCAAGACGGTGGTCGAACTCGGGCAGGTCGTTAAGGCGACCGTGGAAGAGGGTTCGCCGACGATCTTCCGTCGTGACGGCCGCTTCGCGGACATGGTGATGGCCGAACTTGCCGGGCGATTCGAAGCGCCACTATACGGCATGCTGGCTGTTGCGGATCGCGTGGATGCCCATGATTGGGGCAAGCTGCCGAAGCCTGCGATCAGCCTGCACGGTCAGCCGACCGATGAATCCCGTCCCACGCTGCTGTGGGACGGCGAATGGGAGATCACATGGGTGACGTTCCGCGACATGGGTGCCGCCTTCGGCGCAGCCATTCTCGGCATCTACGTGCTGGTTGTCGCTCAGTTCAAGAGCTTCCGCCTGCCGCTCGTGATCCTTACGCCCATTCCGTTGACGCTGATCGGCATCCTGCTGGGACATTGGCTGCTGGGCGCGCCGTTCACGGCCACCTCGATGATCGGCTTCATCGCGCTTGCCGGCATCATCGTGCGTAACTCGATCCTGCTTGTCGATTTCATCCGTCACAGCGGCGGGGACGGCAAGTCGCTCCGTGAGGTCGTGCTTGAAGCCGGCGCCGTTCGTTTCAAGCCCATCTTGCTGACCGCACTCGCCGCTATGATCGGCGCGGCGACCATCCTGCTCGATCCGATCTTCCAGGGACTGGCGATTTCGCTTCTCTTCGGGCTTGCGTCCTCGACGCTGCTCACCGTGCTCGTCATCCCTGCGATCTACGTCGCCCTGCGCGCGCCGCACGAGGCGACTTCCACGACGACCAAATCCAGTTAGCGAGGGTTCGATGGACAAGAACTACGTCGATATCACCAGGAATATTTCCGCCAATCTGCGCAAGCTGCGGAGCGACATTCCCAACACCATGAAGGGATTTTCCGCGCTCGCCCATGCCGCCACGCACGACGGCGCGCTGGACAAGAAGACCAAGGAGTTGATCGCGCTGGCGCTCGGTGTCGCCGCGCATTGCGACGGATGTATCGGCTTTCACACCGAAGCACTCGTCAAGCTCGGCGCGACGCGCCAGGAGGTCGAGGAGGCGCTCGGCATGGCCATCTATATGGGCGGCGGACCGTCGCTGATGTACGCCGCCGATGCGATCGCGGCCTACGAGCAGTTTCAGCAGCAATCGGTCGCCGCCTGACGGCGGTGATCCCATCCAACATGATAACGGGACCGGACGAGTGGTCTCGTCCGGTCCCGCCTGTCATGGCTTCATCGACTACCAGCGATCGCCGACACCGACGCCAACGCTGACGCCGGGCGCCCGGATGCCGACGCCGGCACGCGGACCATCATCCCAGTCGCGATAGGTGCGGCGCTCATAGTAGTGATCGCGCGGCATGGTGGCGTAGGAGTCGCGCACGATCACGCGCGCACCGCCCCGGGTGCGATAGCAGTTGCCGGCATCGTCGCAGACCAGCCGCACTTGCTGGACGAGATCGGGGCTGGTGTACTCGCTGGTCGTGTAGATGTCGGCGGCCTTCGCGCCGCTCGCCGCGGCCAAAGCCCCGACGCCAGCCAGCAATGCAATCGTGAATGTCCTCATCATGTCCTCCTCGAAACTGCCCTCGGCGGGACAAGAAGGCGAGGCGGCGATCGTTCCGGCCGAATTACAGGTTTTTCCCGGAACCCGGTCGCTGTCAGCCTGGATTGTTGCTAGATCGGCTCGTAGCTTTCCGACCCGCAGATGTCGTCAGCTTCCGCGCGCCGGCGATCAACCACCTTTCCGCCGGTGATTGTCACGACGTAGGTCTGGGCGCCGAGCGACGAGCCGGTCGCGGAGGTGAGCTGCGCGCGAACGCAGGCGGTCCAGCCCGGTCCCCGCACCTCACGATGGGGCGAGGCGACATGCACCTCGCGCGGATAGGACGTGTTGAGGAAGACGAATTCGATCTGTTCGCGCACCACGCGCTTGACGTCGGGGGGCGGTTCGGGCGGCTGCTGCTCGGCTTCCTTCATGCGCATGAACTCGGGAACCGGCGCGCGGCTGTCGGCGAAGCCGCAGGCACCAAGCGTGAGCGAGCCGGCGAGCAGCGCCGCAAGAGCAATGATCCGCAACATCCGTGAAGGTCCCCTGCGGGCCAACAGATAGGCACGAATGCGATCCGGCGAAGTCCCGGCCGATCAACATTTGCTGAAGCCAAGATCTCCTGAAGACCTGGAGCCCGCGGCATTGGCTATTCCACGATTGCCGGCTAGCTTGTACCCCGGACGAAGGGGATTGCGTCAATGAGGATTTTGGTCTTGGCGGCCGCCGTGCCGGCGCTGGCGGTTGCCTCGGCGCAGGCGCAGATGGGCGGCGGCAGACGCCAGCCCAACGAGGGCCGCCAGAAGGTGGACAACACGCCCAAGGTCGACGAGAAAGCCTACAAGGCCGCACTCGAGTGCATCCCCGAGTCCAAGTAAAAATACGACCCGTGGAGCGGGGCGAGTCCGGCTGAACCTGCCAGGAAGCCGAAGTAACCGAGACGGGCATTGGCGAGTCGGCTGTGCCGACTGCGGCACCGGCAAGCCGGTGTGAGCTGCGCCGGCGTCGTCGCCATCAAGCAATCATCAACGTGATATGGATGCGATGCGAACGATCATTCACATCGTGCGCGTTATTCCACGAAGGCGAGGCCGACGCGCCTGTCGCTGCGCCAAACGGTCCGGCAATTCCGCTCGAAATTGTCGCGCGTGATCGCGAGCGTGAACGATTGCGGCAATGTGACCGGGCCATCGAGGTCGATCGCCGCACCGCCTGCCGACATGTTTCGCACCGTGCACGCGATGCCGCTGTTTTCAAAGGCGATCGTTCCACCCTTGAAAACACGGTAGCGCTGCGCTGTACGCTTCTCGATCATCCGCGTTGATCCATAATGACCTTTGTGAAAATAGTGCATGGAAATTACGTTGAACTAAACTCAATACTGGGGCTACTTGCACTGCGCTTCAGATTTCGTTTACGACGTTGAAGCGGAGAACTGCTCCTCCGACTTTCGCCAAGAACTTTCCTTTATGGCGCTGCGCGCCGATGGAGATATTGATGAAGACCACGCTTTCGCTTCTGTTCGCCGCGGCGCTCTCGCTGTCGTCCGTGCCCGCTCAGGCCACCAAGCTCGATCTCGCGACCATGAGCTGCAAGCAGTTCCTCGAGAGCGGGGACGACACCATCAAGATGGTGCTGACCTGGATGGACGGCTGGTACAAGGGCGACGAGGAAAACGCGATCATCGACACCGACGTGTTCGTCGAGAACGCCAAGCAGTTCGGGACCTATTGCGGCAAGAACCCGAACGTCAGCATCGTGACGGCAGCCGACGAAGTGCTCGGCAAGTAATTTCTCGCGCGCGGCGGTGCGAAGCGCGACCGCGATCGCGTTTCCCGTCGCGTCATGACGCCGTCGAAAGCCGCGGTCAGCCTTGCGCTCCGCGGCTTTTTCGTTTCGGATGATGCTCAGCCCGGCAGCATCGCGAACGCGCTCGACACCATCGCCACCGGCTTGTTGTCGGTGGCCGAGAGCAGGGTGACGCGGCCGAAGCTCATGGTGCGTCCGAGCCGCACCACGCGGGCGTCGGCCAGCACGTCCGCGGAGGAGACGGCGCGCATGAAATGCGTGGTCTGGTCGACCGTCGTCATCGGACGATAGCCGCGGTTGGCGGCGAGGTTCGCGATCACCATCGCAGTGTCGGCGAGCGCCATCAGCGCCTGGCCGCAGACCACGCCGCCGTTGCGGCACAGCCGCTCCGAGAACGGCATGCGCAGAAGCGCGGCCGGCTGCCAGTCCGGCACGTCCGGCGGCGGCACGTGCTCGATGCGCTCGACCGAGAGGTTGAGATCCTGGACCCAGGGTGCAAAGACCTCGCCGAGTATGCGTCGGGCCTCAGTGATGCCGAACTCGGCTTCTGGCTGCGATGGCATTGCTGTCGTTCCCTCCCGTGTTGCCGGATGTTTCGGCCATCTTGCGCGGATTGGCACGGCAGAGTCACCCGGTCTGCCGCCGGTCCCTCCGCCGGTCCCTTCGGCTTGAAAATGCCCGACTTCGCCCGATATGATGCCACGGACCGGGTATGGGTGGATGATGTTGCGTCGGTATGTCCTGGTATTTTGTCTGGCCGCGCTCGGCCTGGCGCTGAACGGGTGCACCAGGTGCGGCCCGATCTGGGACGACTGGCTGCACGCGCCGAAATCGTGCAGATCGGACCGGCTCTAGCGGGCCGAGCGGTCGCGATCCGGCCGTGACAACGATGACAAGGCGCGGGCGATCCGCCCTCTATGGATGATCAAGGAGTCAATGATGAAGCTTTTCCGTATGGCCGCGGTGCTGGTGGTGCTGGCGGGACCGGCCTATGCGCAAATGCCCAATATCAATTTGATGCAGGACGGTCCGAGCAAGTCCCCCGAGGAGAAGGCCGCGGAAGCCGAGCGCGACAAGGCCTACAAGGAAACGCTGAAGAAGATCCCGGACTCCAAGGCGTCCAACGATCCCTGGGGTGGCATGCGCTCCGATCCGCCGAAGCAGCCGGCGGCGAAGGCGTCGGCCGCAACTAGCGCGCCGAAGAAGAAATCCGGCACCGCTGCCAATTGACCTCTCTGTCCGATCGGAGGCGGCTGACGCCTTCGATCGGGGACTCCTCTTGGGCGGCTCGCTTCCTACATCCTCCGGGAGCGTTATGTGCGTAGAGGAGGGCAGGACATGGCCGATCGTCCGCGGGATCTCGCCGAGCGGATGGCGCGCAGGCGCAAGCCGGGCGAAGCGGCCGGCGACGGCTATCTGCGCGAGACCTTCACGCTGCCGCGCCCGGCGGCGCGGGAAAGGGCCGAGGCTTTCTTCGCCCGCTACCCCAAGGCCGGCTATATGAGCGCAGTCGAGACTTGGCGCGAGCTGCCCGGCGGCGACATCGAATTCACGATGCGGCGGCTGCCCAGCGCGGATTAGGGTGGCCCTAATCGAAGGTTTCCGCGGTGATGCGGATCCGGAACACGGGCTCCTTGGCCTCGTCCAGCAGCTCCATGTGCCATTCGGAATTTTCCTGGAGCTTGCGGGCGATGCCGGCGGCCATGTCGGCGCAGACGCTGGTCATCTCCTTCCAGGCCAGGTCGCGATCGGCAAATTCCGACGCCTGGTCGGCGCAGCCGGAATAACGGCCGTTCCGGATTCGAAAGAAGTAGAGCGGCATGGCTGACACCGATCGCGCGTGATGGCCCTCCGTCCCCACGGCCATGACCAGACGCAGTCCAATCCCAAACCATCGGCAGATCAATTCCGGGCGGCTACGGAATGCCCTTATGACGCGTCGTGCCGCCGTCGATCCCGGTGCGGCCGATTCAGACCGTATTGACCAAGCCGTCTTTGCGTCCGATCGCCTTCAGCTCCCGATCGATGCGCAGCTGCACCCGCCGGATCGCCAGGAGGTCGATCCTGGTCTCGGTCCTGCCGGTCTTGACCTGCTCGCCGATGCGGAACTGCCATTGCCAGATTCCGGGAATGGCCGTCTTGGCGACGGTGAATTCAACGCCCCTGTGATTCATGGCCTTCTCCCACGATTCACTTCCATCACTGCAAACATGCTGGCCGGCATAATATTCCGGAGACAAGTAAAATCGGTCGGTAAGCCTCGGAGAATTCACGGCTATCTCGAAAACGTCCGCGCTTTGAAACAAACGAAATCGAATCTCGAAAGAACAGCCATCGGCGCGACATGGAGCAAGACTTGGTGCAGGACCTGGTGCCCGTGGTTCTCCGACCAAGAACAGAGTTCCTGGGCGGTCACTACGGGGGCGGGGGAAGCGACGGCATGTGCCTTGCTTGCCCCGGGTGACGGCAAGCAACATGGGCGCGTCATGCTGGGCATCCCCCGTCGCTACTCTCATTTCGTCTTCGGAATCATCCAGTCCGGCCTGACCTCGCTGATCGCGGCGGGCATCGCCAGCTTGCCGGCCGGGAACGCGCTGGTCTTCCTCGCGCACTGGATGGTGTCGTGGCTGATCGCATGGGCTGCGATGCTGCCGATCGTGCTGCTCGCGGCGCCGGCAATTCGTGCCTTCTCGCTGTGGCTGACGCGGGAGGAGGCGGACTCGTAAGCCGGCCGGCCGGCATGAAAAAACCCCGCTTGGGAGAGCCAAGCGGGGAGAAGGTTGTTGGAGGCTGAGGTGCTGGGCTGCAACACCATAGCCGCACGACCCTAGCCGGCTCAGCTTACGACAGCCTGACAAGGCCACGAACGGAATCCGGGCCGGCGTGTTCGCCCGTCTCGCAAATAGAAAACCCCGCCCGGGGGGGAGCGGGGTTTTCGACTGGGCATGGAGACCCGGTGTTGGTCCACCGAGCACGCCCAGACTAGGAGACGAGGCTTACGCGCGCCTGACGATGGCCGCGAGAACGGGGCCGCCAGGCCGCAGACTGGCCCCGCACCGGTCCCAATTTCGACATCCGTTCGCACAACTCAGGACACAAGGGCAGGCGAGATTTCGCACCGTCCGGTGCAGCCATGGGGGAACGTGGCGCGCCGGCAACGGGGTGGCATCATGGACAACGTAGAGCGGTCGTTTGCCGCCGCGACGGCGGCTGGCTTTGTCGTGCTGGTGATCGGCATCGTGCTGCTGGCGCTACTCTAGCGATGCACGCATCTTCTTCCTCAGTACGGATGGCCTGAGGCGGCGCCGTCGGAGCCGGCCTGATCGGCACGCCGGTGGTGAGAGGCCGTTCGACGACGCCATCTTCTTCAAAAGATCGAAAACAACCCCATGCACAGTAGGCGCCGGCGAAATGCCATTGAGGGATCAATGGCTTAATTGTGGTAGTTGGATACCATAATGGCGCGCAGCCCGGCTGCGACGCACTCCACGTGGAGCAGATGCTGGGGCTGCCTGCCGACGCGCCTCGGTCGGCTGCGCCCGTTCGCGGCCTTAATGAACGTTGATGGAGTCCAGCGGCAAACGGAGCTCGGCGGCGCGCTCCAGGCGGTCCTTCTTGCGGAACTCGTTTTCCTTGCGCTCGAACTTGATCATCTCCTCCTGCGCCGCCTCCAGGAGGGGATTGCGCCTGCTCGCGACGTGGTGCGCGTTTTCCGTCATGACTGAGATTCCCAGAGTTGCGGTCCCATTCCGGAGAAGGCGGAAGACCACGAAAAGGTTCGGTGCCACAAGATTACGGAATTCTGCCGGCGTCCGCACCATCCGTCTTTGATGCGCGTCAGCTTCCAGGAGGGGCGGAGATCTCCAGGGTGCTCCGTGAAACGAAAGAGGCCGCCAAGCGAGGCGGCCTCAATTCAGCTTGCGGCGCAGCTTCTCCAGGATGGCGCGCTGCTGATCGATTTGCTCCTGGACCACCTGCCGGGCTTCCTCGGTGCGCGGGGTATCGCCCTCACTTGGAGGTTTCCGGGAGAGATCAATATTGGGTGCTTCTCTTTTTCCCATGCCGGACCACGGAGCCGTTATGTTCGGCGTTGTGTTCGGCAATGATTCCAAATCCGGGGAAGCGCGTCATTAATCCAGGTTAGGCCGCCCCAAAATCAAACCAGGCCGCTGAGGTCGGAAAACAGGTGAGCGCCCAGCCAGCCCCGCACGGGGGCCTTTTCGTTTATCGGAAACTAAAACGCCGCCTGCTTAAATGAAGCGCAGGCGGCGGCTTACCAGCCCCGAGGGGGATGATGCAAAACCCCGGTAAAGATTAGTCTACACGGACAAGGCCGAGGTTCAATGTTCCTGATTCGGAACATCCGCAGGGGCGGGTCACCAGGCAGGGGCACTGGCTCCTTCGAGTTGGAGGGGCGTCGGTGTTGCTACCTCGGAGCCTGCAGACCCGGTGATGAAAGCCACTGATCCACTTGCATCGCCGTTTCGGTCTGGCGCGCTTTCCGGATCATGGCATCCGCCAGGGGGCCGTGAGGAAGCTTATGCGCCTCGTCCTTGAGGCGATTTGCCTCGAGCATGAGGCGGCTCACAAGTGAAAGCTTGGGTCGGTGGGGTTTGGTGCGCGTCAAGGTGCTCTCCGTGAAGGAGGCGGGAGCGCAATACTCTCAGTCACCGATAGATGCCGATGGTGAGGCGGTGATGGGCGACAGTACGCGCTATGCGCGCAGCAAGCGATTCAATTCCGCATTGCAAAATGAGCCACTGCCAATTTCAAACCAGGGCCCCTGGGGCAGAGCCAGGTTCGTACCTGAACTCAGGTACCGGCCGACCGCCAACCGAGGCAGCCTTACTCCTTCTCGACCTCTATCCGCAGGCAATGTTCGCATCGGAAGACGGAGACCTTGCGGCGCAATCCCGAGGCTCCCAGCGTACTGATATGGGTCATGGCGCGGGTGCAAACCTCGCAGGACCGGGCTGGTCGTTTGACCTCGGACGTTCCCATGGGCGGGTAGAAATTGCACATCTCTGTTCTGGGGTCTGAGCAAAATTGCTCACCCACAGCGCCAACCAGCAGCGTTCCGCTTTTCGATACACCTAAAAGTTGCTCTGATCGAAACAGGCAGCCTCAGCTTTCAGGCCAGGCTTGGCAAGGGCCTCGATCCCGAAGACGGATGAAAGAGGCCGCCAACTGAGGCGGTCCTTACTGAGCGCTATGGGCGGTGCTGCCGCTTGGGGGGCTGGAAGAAGCGCTGGTCGGTAGCTGTGAGGCTGATCCCAACTTTTCTCTAATTCTATGCAGCATGTCGAGAAGACCAGCGCCGGTGACGACGTCCATTTCTTCCGTGGTAAGCTCGCGATGATTGCTGGTCATTTGTCCTGCTCCGAGCCATGGCGACTTTGCGCCGTATGATGTGAGCGGACTATGCTGGTTGACGGGTAGCCTCACAGTGACAATTGTCACACAGTCAAATCAGGCCACTCTCAAATTCAGATCAGGCCACTGAGGGTCGAAACAGGCCAGCGCCCAGATTCACAAAAGAACATATTGCGAACTTAGAACAAATGGGGTACATTGCCTTTATCGACGAGCCGCCGCGCCAATTGTTTTGTCCCTCACGCGAATCCTCGCCATAAGGAGCACGACCCAATGTCCACCACTGCCCTGCGTATCGTCGAAGGATCCTCCATGGACAAGAGTAAAGCTCTGGCCGCCGCGCTCTCCCAGATCGAGCGGCAGTTCGGCAAGGGCTCGGTGATGAAGCTCGGCAAGAACGACCGCTCGATGGACGTCGAGGCGGTCTCCTCGGGCTCGCTCGGACTTGATATCGCGCTCGGGATCGGCGGCCTGCCGAAGGGGCGCGTCGTGGAAATCTACGGGCCGGAATCCTCGGGCAAGACCACGCTGGCGCTGCACACGGTGGCGGAAGCGCAGAAGAAGGGCGGCATCTGCGCCTTCATCGACGCCGAGCACGCGCTCGACCCGGTCTATGCCCGCAAGCTCGGGGTCAACATCGACGAGCTTCTGATCTCGCAGCCCGACACGGGCGAACAGGCGCTGGAAATCTGCGACACGCTGGTGCGCTCGGGTGCGGTGGACGTTCTGGTGGTCGATTCGGTCGCGGCGCTGGTGCCGAAGGCCGAGCTCGAGGGCGAGATGGGCGATGCGCTGCCGGGTCTTCAAGCGCGGTTGATGAGCCAGGCGCTGCGCAAGCTGACGGCCTCGATCAACAAGTCCAACACCATGGTGATCTTCATCAACCAGATCCGCATGAAGATCGGTGTGATGTACGGCTCGCCCGAGACCACGACCGGCGGCAACGCGCTGAAGTTCTATGCCTCCGTCCGCCTCGACATCCGCCGCATCGGCGCGATCAAGGAGCGCGACGAGGTGGTCGGCAACACCACGCGCGTCAAGGTGGTGAAGAACAAGCTGGCGCCGCCGTTCAAGCAGGTCGAATTCGACATCATGTACGGCGAGGGCGTCTCCAAGATGGGCGAGATCCTCGATCTCGGCGTCAAGGCCGGCATCGTCGAGAAATCCGGCGCCTGGTTCTCCTATGACAGCCAGCGTCTCGGCCAGGGCCGCGAGAACTCCAAGGCGTTCCTGAAGGCCAACCCCGACATCACCGCCAAGATCGAGACCTCGATCCGCCAGAACTCCGGCCTGATCGCCGAGCAGATTCTGGCCGGCACCCCCGAGCGTGACGCCGACGGCGACGAGCCGGCGGACGAGTAAGCTTTAACGCGAAGAGTTTTTCGCGAGGAGCGGGCGCTGAGGACGTTGAGTTGCCGACGTCTTCGGGGCCCGTTTCGTTTTATGATACAAGAGATACCCGGATCAGTTAGTGAGCCCTGGATCGCCGTGAGTTGGAATCAATCCGAGGTCATTGCTGCTCGCCAGATCATTATTGAGATGGCGAAAGGCATACTTTCCGGAAGCGTGTCCCCGGTGGAAGGTGCCAGGGCAATTGCAAGGCACAGCTTCAAGGCTCGCCTCGAAGATGATCCCGATATCTTGCCCTTTGTGGGAATTGTTTCGGAGACTGAAGCCTTGCCGCTCGGACGCGAAAGGGCACACTGGCAGGCGCGCGCGCTCGCTGATCTGCAGGGCAACATCGATAAATCCCAAGCCTGGGCGCTCACCGTCGCGAGCACCCATTGCCAGAGCCTTGTGGCACGATCGGGAAGTCTGATGCGTTGGCCGGACGGCTAGATTGTAGGGTGGATTAGCCGAAGGCGTAATCCACCACTGTTCGTCTCCGTTGAAGCTGAAGTGGTGGGTCACGCTGCGCTAACCCACCCTACGATCCCTTACTCCGCAGCTTCCGCGTAATCGCTCACCGGCGGGCACGAACACACCAGGTTGCGGTCGCCATAGACGTTGTCGACGCGGCCGACCGGCGACCAATATTTGTCGGTGCGCGAGCTGCCCGCGGGGAAGCAGCCCTCGGCGCGGGTGTAGGCGCGATTCCACGCATCGTCGGCGATGTCGTGCACGGTGTGCGGCGCGTGGCGCAGCGGCGAGGCCTCGATCTTGAAGCGGCCCGCCTCGACCTCGGCGATCTCCTTCCGGATCGCGATCATCGCGTCGCAGAAGCGATCCAGCTCCGCCTTCGATTCCGATTCGGTCGGCTCGATCATCAGCGTGCCCGGCACCGGAAAGCTCATGGTGGGCGCGTGGAAGCCGTAGTCGATCAGGCGTTTTGCGATGTCGTCCACGGTGACGCCACTCGTGTTCTTCAGCGCGCGCGGGTCGACGATGCACTCATGTGCGACGCGGCCCTTGGCGTTCTTGTAGAGCACCGGGAAGTGCGCATCGAGGCGCGCCGCGATGTAGTTGGCGTTGAGGATCGCGATCTCGGTGGCGCGCTTCAAGCCTTCGCCGCCCATCATCAGGATGTAGATGTAGGAGATGGTCAGGATCGAAGCCGAGCCGAACGGTGCAGCCGAGACCGGACCGACCGGAGCGTCCGCTTGCATCGCCGGATGGCCGGGCAGGAAAGGCGCGAGGTGTGCCTTGACGCCGATCGGGCCCATGCCGGGGCCGCCGCCGCCATGCGGGATGCAGAAGGTCTTGTGCAGATTGAGATGGCTGACATCGGCGCCGTAATCGCCGGGCCTGCTCAGGCCGACCTGCGCGTTGAGGTTGGCGCCGTCCAGATACACCTGGCCGCCATGGCCATGCACGATGTCGCAGATCTCGCTTATGTGCTCCTCGAACACGCCATGGGTCGAGGGATAGGTGATCATCACCGCGGCGAGATTGGCCGAATGCTTCTCCGCCTTGGCGCGGAGATCGTTGACGTCGACGTCGCCGTTCTTCTCGCAGGCGACCACCACCACGTCCATGCCGACCATCGCAGCGGAAGCCGGGTTGGTGCCGTGGGCGGAGGAGGGGATCAGGCAGATCTTGCGATGGCTCTGCCCACGCGCCGCGTGATAGCCGCGGATGGCAAGCAGGCCGGCATATTCGCCCTGCGCGCCCGAATTCGGCTGCAGCGAGATCGCGTCATAGCCGGTGATGTCGCACAGCCATTTTTCCAGCCGTGCGAACATCGCGTGATAACCCTTGGCCTGCTCGCGCGGGGCAAACGGGTGCAGGCTGGAAAATTCCGGCCAGGTCAGCGGCATCATCTCGGTGGTCGCGTTCAGCTTCATCGTGCAGGAGCCGAGCGGAATCATCGCGCGGTCGAGTGCGAGGTCACGGTCGCTGAGCTTGCGCATGTAGCGCAGCATCTCGGTCTCCGAGCGATGCGCGTGGAACACCGGATGGGTGAGGAAGGAGGTCGTGCGCTTCAGCGCCTCCGGCAGCGCCTCGCGCGTGGTCGCATCTAACTCGGCGTAAGCAAGCGTGCCGCCGAACGCGCGCCAGACCGCTTCCACCGTCGCAGGCGTGGTGGTCTCGTCGAGCGCGATCCGCAATGCGGTTTCGCCGACGCCGAGATTGACCTTCTCTGAGGCAGCGCGCGCGACGATCTCGGCACGCCTCGTGCCGGCATCCACGCTGAGCGTGTCGAAGAAGCTGTCGCAACTCGGCGCGAAGCCGAGCTTGCGCAGGCCGGCAGCGAGCACGGCGGCGCGGCGATGCACGTTTCGCGCAATGTGGGTCAGGCCCTCGGGGCCGTGATAGACCGCGTACATCGAGGCGATCACGGCGAGCAGCACCTGCGCGGTGCAGATGTTGGAGGTCGCCTTCTCGCGGCGGATGTGCTGCTCGCGGGTCTGCAGCGCGAGGCGATAGGCGGGCATCCCGCGCGAATCGACGGAGAGGCCGACGATGCGGCCGGGCAGCGAGCGCTTCAGCGCATCGCGCACCGCCATGTAGGCCGCGTGCGGCCCGCCATAACCCATCGGCACGCCGAAGCGCTGGGCCGAACCGATCGCGATGTCGGCGCCGAGCTCGCCGGGCGAGGCGAGCAGCGTCAGCGCCAGCAGATCGGCGGCAACGATCGCGAGCGCGCCCTTGGCCTTCAGTGCCGCGATCGCGGGCCTGAGGTCGCGCACGGCGCCCGATGAGCCCGGATATTGCAGCAGCGCGCCGAGCACGTCGGCCTTGTCGAGATCGGCGAGGGGATCGCCGACGACCAGGGTCCAGCCCAAGGGCTCCGCGCGGGTGCGCATCACAGCCAGCGTCTGCGGATGCACGTCCTTGTCGACGAAGAAGGCCTTTGCCTCGACCTTCGAGTGCCGCTCCGCCAGCGCCATGGCTTCGGCCGCTGCGGTCGCCTCATCCAGCAGCGAGGCGTTGGCGACGTCGAGCCCGGTGAGGTCGCAGATCATGGTCTGGAAGTTGAGCAGCGCCTCCAGCCGGCCCTGGCTGATCTCGGGCTGGTAGGGCGTGTAGGCCGTGTACCAGGCCGGGTTCTCGAGGATGTTGCGCTGGATCACCGCGGGCAGGATCGTGCCGGAATAGCCTTGGCCGATCAGCGAGGTGAAGACCTGGTTCTGGCTTGCGAGCTCGCCCATATGCGCGATCGCCTCGGTCTCGCTGAGCGGCTTGCCGAGATCGAGCGGCGCGGCCTGCCGGATCGAGGCCGGCAGCGTCTCCGCCATCAGCGCGTCGAGGGTCCTGGCGCCGACGGTCTCCAGCATCGCGGCGACATCGCGCGCGGAGGGGCCGATGTGGCGCCGAACGAAGGTGGCGGCGGCGTCGCCGTTGGATTTGCGGTGCGCGGTCATCGCTTGCTCCATCGCTCTTTAAGCCGTGTGTGCCTTGTAGGCGGCTTCATCCATGAGGCCGCCGAGCTCGCTCTTGTCGGCGATCCTGATCTTGAAGAACCAGGCCTTGCCCTGAGCATCCGAATTGATCAGCGCCGGCTCGCCCGCGAGCTCGGCGTTGGTCTCGAGCACCTCGCCCGAGATTGGCGCGTAGACGTCGGAGGCGGCCTTCACCGATTCCACGACGGCGGCGGCTTCGGTCTTCTTCAGGGTGCGGCCGATCTTGGGCAGCTCGACGAACACGACGTCGCCGAGCTGCGACTGCGCGTAGTCGGTGATCCCGACGGTGGCGACGTCGCCGTCGATCGCGAGCCATTCGTGGTCGGAGGTGTACAGCGTCGTGGTCATTGTCTTGTCCTCAGCGTTTGTAGGTGTTTTTCACGAAAGGCATGGCGGCGACGGTGAGCGGCAGCCGCTGGCCGCGCACCTCGGCGAACAGTTTCGTATCGAGCGCGCTCAGGCTCGTCGGCACATAGCCCATCGCGACCGGTGCATTCAGGCTCGGGCCGAAGCCGCCGGAGGTGACCTTTCCGATCGGCTCGCTGGAGGCCGCATCCGCAAACAGCAGCGCGCCCTCGCGCACCGGCGCGCGGCCCTCGGTGCGCAGCCCGACGCGGCGGCGGCTTGCGCCGTTGTCGAAATGAGCGAGGATCTTGTCGGCACCGGGAAAGCCGCCGGCGCGCGCGCCGCCGCTGCGGCGGCTCTTCTGCACCGACCATTCCAGCGCGGCTTCGACCGGCGTGGTCGTGGTGTCGATGTCGTGGCCGTAGAGACAGAGGCCTGCCTCGAGACGCAGGCTGTCGCGGGCCCCCAAGCCGATCGGCAGCACATCCGCGTTGTCCAGCAGCGTCCTGGCGAGGCGCTCGGCGTCGCCTGCGGGGACCGAAATCTCGAACCCGTCCTCGCCGGTGTAGCCGGAGCGCGAGACGAAACAGTCGAGGCCGGCGACCTTGTGCGGGCCGGCATCCATGAATTTCATGGACGGCGCCTCTGCACACAATTTCGCCAGTGCCGATTCCGCCTTCGGACCCTGCAACGCGATCAGCGCGCGGTCCGCCAGCTGCTCGATGACGCAGTCGCCGGAGAGATTCGCGCGCAGATGCGCCTCGTCCTGCTCCTTGCAGGCGGCGTTGACGACCAGGAACAGATGATCGCCGAAATTGGCGACCATCAAATCGTCCAGCAGGCCGCCGTCCGCATTGGTGAACTGGGCATAGCGCTGACGCCCCGGCGCGATCGCCACGACGTCCTGCGGCACCAGCCGTTCCAGCGCGCGGGCGGCGTCCTCGACCCTGCCGGATTTCGGCCGTAGCGCGAGCTGTCCCATATGGGAGACGTCGAACAGGCCGGCTTGGCTGCGGGTATGGAGGTGTTCCTTCAGCACGCCCGCGGGGTACTGCACGGGCATGTCATAGCCCGCGAACGGCACCATCTTGCCGCCGAGCGACACGTGAAGATCGTAAAGGGGGGTGCGTTTCAGGGATTCTTTGTCGTCACGCGCAAGCATTACGGGGCCCTCGGCGGTTCCCCGGGAACGATTTCCCGTGGACACCAGTCGAAGCCCCATCTGTCGCTGTGCCTGAGAGTATTATCCCGTCGGCGGACGCTGTCCGGGTCGACCTTTAGAAGGTCATCGCCCGTCGGCGCCTCTTTCCAGATGTCGTCAAAGCCACGCGGTCCTTTTGCCTGAGAGTTTCCGGGGCGGTTGCTCCTTCGGCGCCGGCTGCCTAAAGCCGGTCTCTCCCGACGTGGCCGTACGATACAGATGGGTACAGACCACAGGGCGGCCAAGCCTGTCAACGCGGCATCGGCGGCTTTCAACGGGATTGCAACGGGATTGCAACGGGATTGCAACGGGGATTGCGCGCCTGCGGCAACCCACTGATCCGGTTGCACAGTTTCTGGACAGCGAAGCTGGCCTTGTCTAAAAGCGCTTTGGCCCGCAGATATCAGCCCAAACTTGCGGTTTGGATGGCGTATGGCGGGTCCAAGCACACCCGATTGGATGAACATGAGCGGCGTCAACGAGATCAGGTCGACCTTTCTGAACTTCTTTGCCGAGAACGGCCACGAAATCGTGTCGTCCTCGCCATTGGTGCCGCGCAACGATCCGACGTTGATGTTCACCAATGCCGGCATGGTGCAGTTCAAGAACGTCTTCACCGGCGTCGAGAAGCGGCCCTATCAGCGCGCCACCACGTCGCAGAAATGCGTGCGCGCCGGCGGCAAGCACAACGACCTCGACAATGTCGGCTACACCGCGCGCCATCTCACCTTCTTCGAGATGCTCGGCAATTTCTCGTTCGGCGACTATTTCAAGGAGCGCGCGATCGAGCTGGCCTGGAAGCTGATCACGTCCGAGTTCGGGCTCAAGAAGGACAAGCTGCTCGTCACCGTCTACCACACCGACGACGAGGCGGCGGGCCTGTGGAAGAAGATCGCCGGCTTCTCCGACGACCGCATCATCCGCATCCCGACCTCGGACAATTTCTGGGCGATGGGCGACACCGGGCCGTGCGGCCCGTGCTCGGAGATCTTCATCGATCGCGGCGAGCACATCTGGGGCGGACCGCCGGGCAGTCCCGAGGAGGACGGCGACCGCTTCCTCGAATTCTGGAATCTGGTGTTCATGCAGTACGAGCAGGTGACGAAGGAGGAGCGCGTGGCGCTGCCGCGTCCCTCGATCGACACCGGCATGGGGCTGGAGCGCATGGCCTGCATCATGCAGGGCGTCGACAGCGTGTTCGAGACCGACCTGTTCCGTCATTTGATCGACGCGACATCGTCCGCGCTCGGCAGCGGGCCGAACGAGCAGACCGTGGCCTCGTTCCGCGTCATCGCCGATCACCTGCGCTCCTCCGCCTTCCTGGTCGCCGACGGCGTGCTGCCCTCGAACGAGGGCCGCGGCTACGTGCTGCGCCGGATCATGCGCCGGGCGATGCGCCATGCGCAGCTGCTCGGCGCCAAGGAGCCGCTGATGCATCGCCTGGTCTGGGCGCTGGTGCGCGAGATGGGCCAGGCCTATCCCGATCTGATGCGCGCGGAAAACCTGATCGAGGAAACGCTGCGGCTGGAAGAGACCCGCTTCCGCAAGACGCTGACCCGCGGCCTTGCCATCCTCGACGAGAAGAGCGCGTCGTTGAAGAAGGGCGACATGTTCGACGGCGACGTCGCCTTCACGCTGTACGACACCTACGGCTTCCCGCTCGATCTGACGCAGGACGCGCTGAAGTCGCGCGGCATCAGCGTCGACCAGGCTTCCTTCACCGACGCGATGGAGCGTCAGAAGGCCAAGGCGCGCGCGTCCTGGGCCGGCTCGGGTGAGGCGGCCTCCGAGGCGATCTGGTTCCCGCTGCGCGAGAGGCTGGGTGCGACCGAATTTCTCGGCTACGAGACCGAGAGCGCCGAAGGCGTCGTCTCCGCGCTGGTCAAGGACGGCAAGGAAACGGGCAGCCTCAAGGCCGGCGAGACCGGCGCGCTGCTGCTGAACCAGACGCCGTTCTATGCGGAGTCTGGCGGCCAGGTCGGCGACACCGGCGTGCTGACGGGCGATGGCGGCATCAAGTTCCGCGTCACCGACACGCAGAAGAAGCTCGGCGATCTCTTCGTCCATATCGGCACATTGGAGAGCGGCGAGCTGAAGCTCGGCACCGCGCTGCAGCTCGAGGTCGATCACGGCAGGCGCTCGTCGATCCGCGCGCACCACTCGGCGACGCATCTCATTCATGAGGCGCTGCGCCAGGTGCTCGGCGACCACATCGCCCAGCGCGGCTCGATGGTTGCGCCGGATCGCCTGCGTTTCGACTTCGTGCATCAGAAGCCGATCACGGCGGAGGAGCTCGCCCGCGTCGAGGACATCGCCAACAACGTGGTGCTTGAGAACGACGAGGTCACGACCCGCGTCATGGGCGTCGACGAGGCCCGCGAGGCCGGCGCGCGCGCCCTGTTCGGCGAGAAATATGGCGACGAGGTTCGCGTCGTCTCGATGGGCCGCACCGCGCGCGAGCGCGGCGCCAACGCGCTCGGCTGGTCGGTCGAGCTCTGCGGCGGCACGCATGTGAAGCGCACCGGCGACATCGGCCTGATCACGCTGACCGGCGAGAGCGCGGTCGCCTCCGGCGTGCGCCGCATCGAGGCGCTGACCGGCAATTATGCACGCAAGCATGCCAACGACACCATGGCGCTGGCCAAGACCGCGGCCAATGAGCTGCGCACCTCGATCGACGACGTCCCGGCGCGCATCGCCGCGCTGATGGACGAGCGCAAGAAGTTCGAGCGCGAATTGTCCGACGCCCGCAAGAAGCTCGCGATGGGCGGCGGTGCGGCGAGCGGCAATGGCGCAGCCTCAGGCGTGCGCGAGGTCGGCGACGTCAAGCTGATGGCGCGCGCGGTCGAGGGCATCGAGATGAAGGATCTCAAGAGCCTCGCCGACGACGGCAAGAAGCAGATCGGCTCCGGCGTGGTCGCCATCGTCGGCGTCACCGAGGACGGCAAGGCCGGTGTCGTGGTCGGCGTCACCGCGGATCTCACCGCGCGCTTCAACGCCGTGAACCTGGTGCGCGTCGCCTCCGAGGCGCTCGGCGGCAAGGGCGGCGGCGGGCGGCCCGACATGGCCCAGGCCGGCGGCCCCGACGGGGCCAAGGCGACCGAGGCGCTGAGCGCGATCGAAAAAGCGATGACGGGCGCTTAGACAGCCATGGGCCTCGTTCCGCGGGGACGTGGCTTGCGCGATCCCGATTTGAGGGATCGCCTCTACGAACTGCTGGAGCACGATCCGCTGGCCTATTCGGCCGGGTCGCGCTTCATCCAGCTGATCATCAGCGTCATCGTGCTCAACGTGGCCGCGATGATCCTCGCCTCGGTGCCGGAGCTGGATGCGCAGTTCGGCGTGCTGTTCTCAGGCATCACTATCCTGTCCGTGATCGTGTTCGCGCTGGAATATCTAGCGCGGCTGTGGACGGTTGCCGGTCACACCCAGCGCAAGGCGTCCGCGCTGTCCGACCGGCTCTCTTATGCCTTCTCGTCGCTCGGCATCATCGACCTCATGGCGTTCCTGCCCGCGGGAATCGTGCTTATCGCCGGCCGGCATGCGACGCTGGCCGCGCTCGGCGTGCTGCCTTTCTTCAAGCTGGTCCGCTATTCGCCGGCGATGCGTTCGCTGCTCGCCGCCGTGCATGCCGAGCGGCGGGCGCTGATCGGCTGCATCGTCATCCTGATCGGCGCGGTCCTGACCTTCGCCTCGCTGCTCTACGCCATCGAGCGCGACGTGCAGCCGGATAAGCTCGGCACCATCCCGCAGGCGATGTGGTGGGCGATCGTGACGCTCGGCACCGTCGGTTATGGCGACGTCGTTCCGGTGACGGCGCTCGGGAAGTTCATCTCCGTTTTCACGATCATCAGCGGCTTCGCCATGATCGCGCTGCCGGTTGCGATCATCTCGACGGCCTTCGCCGAAGAGGTGAAGCGGCGCGATTTCGTCGTCACCTGGGGCATGCTGGCGCGGGTGCCGCTGTTCTCGCATCTGTCGGCCTCCGAGATCGCCGACATCATGCGGCTGCTCCGCGCCCGCACCATCGAGCAGGGCGAGATCCTGGTGCGGCGGGGCGATGACGCCTCGTCGATGTATTTCATCACCGCCGGCGAGGTCGAGATCGCGCTGCCGAGCCAGCATGTGCGGCTCACCGACGGCACGTTTTTCGGCGAGATCGCGCTGCTGCACAAAACCAAGCGCAGCGGCACGGTGACGGCGACGCGCAAGACCCGGCTGCTCGTGCTCGACGCCCAGGATTTTCACGCCCTGATCGCGCGCATGCCGACGCTCGCCGCGCACGTCCACCAGACGGCGAAGGCGCGGCTGGAGGAGACCGGCGATCTCGCCGCGGCGGAGCTGGCGCAGGCCGAGCGCGAGGGCACCGACCGCTGAGACGAATAGTCCCGGCGGTTACTTGCCGTCGAGGAAGGGCGCCACGACCTCGCGCGTCTCCTTGCTGGGCACCACCGGCACGATCTCGAACGTCATGCCAAAGCCCTGGCAGTTCAAAACCCATTCCTGCAACAGGCGTGCGTCGTCGCATTCCATCAGCTGGAAGCAGCGGTCGAAATTCGGCTCGATCCAGCTGCCGAGATATTTGAGCCCATCCGGGAATTTGACGCCTTCATCGCGGACGCGCCGGTAGACCGGAATGGGATCGTGGTCCTTGAAGCGTTCGATCACCATGAAAAGCATCGGTCTCAGCCCTTCTTCAGGAAAACATACTCGGCCGAATAGGGCGCGCTTTTGAACTCGCCGGCCTTCTCGCAAGAGCCCTCGAGCTTGCCGCCATGGGTCTTGATGCGCTGGACGGTGGTGACCGGCGTCAGCACGCCGCTGCCGCGGCGAGAGGCGACCTCCAGCTTGAGCCAGGGGATATCGGCGGCCGTCGCACCCGGCGCGTTGCCGATGGCCTTGCCGACCACGGCGCTGCCGTCGGCATGCTCCCAGTTCGGCCCGGCATAGTGCCGGCCGATGGTCTTGCCCTCGGCGAGCAGGGTGGCGATCGGCTCGCGAAAGGCCCAGGCGAGCTTGCCGTCGGCGGCTGCCTTGCACTCATAGACCTGCGCGCCCTCGGCGTGGACGCTGAGCACGACGCTCTCGCCGGGCGCGGCGATGGCGTCCGGGAGCGGGTCGGCGGCGAAGGCCGGTCCGATCAGGGCCGCGAGCAACAGGCTGGGGGCAGCAAGCTTGATCGACATGATCGCATCTCCGCAAAGGGGTCTCAAAAAACGAACGGGCCGCGCTGGAGGCGCGGCCCGTGATGATGTCTGGCCCAGTCGGGCGAAATTGCGGACGGCTTACGCCGCCAGCTCCTTGGTCAGGTTCTCGGCGACCTTGTCGAGGAAGCCGGTGGTCGAGAGCCAGCGCTGGTCGGCGCCGACCAGCAGCGCGAGGTCCTTGGTCATGTAGCCGGCCTCGACGGTGTCGACGCAGACCTTCTCCAGCGTGTTCGCGAACTTGGCGAGCTCGGCATTGTTGTCGAGCTTGGCGCGGTGGGCGAGGCCGCGCGTCCAGGCGAAGATCGACGCGATCGAGTTGGTCGAGGTCTCCTTGCCCTTCTGGTGCTCGCGGAAGTGGCGGGTCACGGTGCCGTGGGCCGCTTCGGCTTCGACCGTCTTGCCGTCGGGGGTGAGCAGGACCGAGGTCATCAGGCCGAGCGAGCCGTAGCCCTGCGCGACCGTGTCGGACTGCACGTCGCCGTCGTAATTCTTGCAGGCCCAGACGTAGCCGCCGGACCATTTCAGCGCCGAGGCCACCATGTCGTCGATCAGGCGGTGCTCGTAGGTCAGACCCTTGGCCTCGAAGTCCTTCTTGAACTCGCGGTCGTAGATATCCTGGAAGATGTCCTTGAAGCGGCCGTCATAGACCTTGAGGATGGTGTTCTTGGTCGAGAGATAGACCGGGTAGTTGCGCAGCAGGCCGTAGTTGAGCGAGGCGCGGGCGAAGTCGATGATGGAATCGTCGAGATTGTACATCTCCATGGCGACGCCGGCGCCGGGCGCCTTGAACACTTCCTTCTCGATCACGGTGCCGTCCTCGCCGACGAACTTCATCGACAGGGTGCCCTTGCCCGGGAACTTGAAATCGGTGGCGCGGTACTGGTCGCCATAAGCGTGGCGGCCGATGATGATCGGCTTGGTCCAGCCGGGAACCAGGCGCGGCACGTTCTTGCAGATGATCGGCTCGCGGAAGATCACGCCGCCGAGGATGTTGCGGATGGTGCCGTTCGGCGACTTCCACATCTGCTTGAGATTGAACTCCTTCACCCGGGCCTCGTCCGGGGTGATGGTGGCGCACTTGACGCCGACGCCGACCTTCTTGATGGCTTCGGCGGCGTCGATGGTGACCTGATCGTTGGTGTGGTCGCGGTACTCCATCCCCAGGTCGAAATACATCAGGTCGACATCCAGGAACGGAGTGATCAGCTTGTCCTTGATGTACTGCCAGATGATCCGGGTCATCTCGTCGCCATCGAGTTCGACGACGGGATTGGATACCTTGATTTTTGCCATGATCGGGGAAGCCCTCTTGGGAACGGCGCCGCTGGCGCCAACGTGAATATCCGCCGCCTCTTAGCACCGCCGCGCGGCGGGCGAAAGCCAAGTGATTATGCACTTTTAGCCGATCCAGCTTCCCCAGATGGGGGGCGGGGTGCGGCACCGTCGCGGGGCGGGGTTGAGGTTTCGGGCGAGATTCAAAAGTCGAATCCAACCCGTTATTTCCCTTGAGAATTTCGTCAGGACAGGCAAACGACAGGCGAACGGGCAGAGCCGGCCCCGCGGCCGGCTTTGAATCAATTCCTAACAGCGCCTTGTCCTGAAAGCGTCTTGGCAAGGCCTTGAGAACCAGTGTGAAAGCGAAGCGAGATGTCGGGGACTGACAAGACCAAGGCGGGCCTTTCCCTCGACGGTCCCATCGTGATCCTGGTCGAGCCGCAGCTCGGGGAAAACATCGGCATGGCCGCGCGCGCCATGGGCAACTTCGCGCTGAGCCGATTGCGCATCGTCAACCCGCGCGACGGCTGGCCCAACATCGCCGCCCAGCGGGCGGCCGCCGGTGCCGACTACATTCTGGACAAGGTCGAATTGTTCGACACGGTCGGCGAGGCCGTCGCCGATCTCGACCTGCTGTTCGCCACCACCGCGCGCCCCCACGACCAGGCCAAGCCGGTGGTCGGGCCTGAGGCAGCAGCAAGCGAGATCTCCGGCCACGTCGCGACCGGCGGCAAGGCCGGTATCCTGTTCGGCCGGGAGCGCTGGGGGCTCACCAACGAGGAGGTCGGGCTCTCCAACCGCATCATCACCTTTCCGGTCAATCCGGGCTTCGCCTCGCTCAACCTCGCCCAGGCCGTGCTGCTGGTCGGCTACGAATGGTTCAAACGGGCGACCTCGGGCGAGCTGCCGCACAGCATGCCGGAACGTTCGGAGCGCGCCTCGCAGCACCAGATGCAGGCCTTCTTCGACAATCTGATCCGCGAGCTCGACCGGGTCGAATTCCTGCGCCCGGCCGAGAAGCGCGACACCATGCTGGTGAACCTGCGCAACATCTTCAGCCGGATGGAGCCGACCAAGCAGGACATGCACACCCTGCACGGCGTGGTGATGGCGATCGCGGAAGGGCGGAAGGGTCCCGCCAAGGGCGGCGTGCTCGACGGGGAGCAGGCCACGCGCCTGCGCGCGCTGTTGGCCGAGCACGGGCAGGGTGGTGTCCCCGACAGCGGCTCGACGGTGCGCGGGCTCGCCCGCCTGCTCCGCCGCAACCCGACCGACGCCGAGCGCCTGCTCTGGCAGGCCCTGACCCGCGACCGCCGCTTTGCAGGAGGGTTCAAGCGTCAGACCCCGGTCGGCCGCCACATCCCTGACTTCGTCTCGTTCCCGCACCGGATCGCGATCGAACTGGTGAACCCGGGCGAGGGGGAGACGATCGCGGCAGACCGCGCGTCGCGGCGGGCCTGGCTCGAGGCGCGCGATTATCGCGTGCTAGAGATTCGGGCGGCGGATGTCGAACGCGATATCGAGGCGGAGCTGGTGCGGCTGCAGGAGATGATCGAGCAGAGCGCGTAGGTCTCGTCGGGCAAAGGTCTTGCAGGGGGGCAAAGCGGAACGTGCCCACCGGTGCGCATCGGGCAAGGGGAGAGACGGTAGGCACGGCGCTGCGCGCCTTTGCCCACCTACGAAGGACGCCCAAGCTGCACCTCGCGCTGGACCTCGATCCATGTCGCCCGCGCCACGGCCAGCAACCTCCCGGCTTCATCATGCGCCGCGGCTTCGGCCGTGCGCTTGCGGCCGTCGCGACCGGTGGGCCAGGCCGTGATGATGCAGCGGTCGCCGGGGCGGGGGCGGGCCTCGATCCGGGCCGACATTCGTCCGAGCAGCAGTGGCGTCTTGTCGAAGCTGCCGTTCTGCTGATCGCAATTGCAGGCGAAGCCGGTGGGGCAGTCGAGTGCCGACCAGAGGAATTCTGGCGCGACCAGGCCGTCCTCGGCGGCGAGATTCTTATCCGGCGTCCAACTCGCTGCGAGAACGGCATTGTGACGCCCGAGCGAGCCGGCGAAAATGCGCAGGCCGTCGCCTTTCGCCCTTGCCGGACCGCACACGAAGCATGTCGGCAGCGGATGCTCGTGCGGCTTCAGCGGCGTCAGCAACTCGGCGGCGCAGGCCTCCTCGAAGCTGGCTGTTTCCAGTCGCGCAAGCTCGACATTTGCGGCCCGTCCTGTCGCGACGACCCTGGCGCCGTCGCGAAGCTCCCATGTGCTGTCGTCCGTTGCAACCGCATCGAGCGGCTTGTCCAGGGGAGGCGGTGCGCGCAGCGTCACCTCCGCAGCCCCGGGGATGTGGCGGGCGAGCCGGCCGCAGACATAGCCGCCGTTGCCGGAGTTCGGAGGACCGCAAAAGCGGTTGTCGATGATGATCTGTGTCATCGGTGTGTTTCTCTCCTGCCGTGGCCCGCTTACCTTACCTGACCTTTAGGACAATTCGTCCTTGAACCGTCCGGCTCGCCACGGCGCGCATGGCGTCCCCGGCATCCTCCAAAGGGAGGATGCGATCGACGTGCGGGCGGATTTTTCCGTCGGCCAGCAATTGCATCAGCGTGTCATTTGCGCGCGCTGCCTCTGTCGGGAATTTCTCCACCCAGGCGCCGGCAAAGACGCCGAGGATGGAATAGTTTTTCAGCAGCGGCAGGTTCATCGGGAGCTGCGGAATTTCGCCGCTGGTGAAGCCGATCGGCATCAGCCGTCCGGCCCATTTCATCAGCCGGGCGATCTGCTCGAAAATCGCGCCGCCGACATTGTCGAAACCGATGTCGATGCCTTCCCCTGACGTGATCGACTTGATCCGGTCGCGCAGATCCTCGCTGCGATAGTTGACGATTTCGCCGGCCCCATAACGGCGCACCAGGGCAGCCTTGTCATCGGAACCGATACCGGCGACGACGCGCAGGCCCAGTTGACGGCCGAGGTCGACGGCGGCCAGTCCAACGCCGCCGGCGGCGCCCGTGACGAACAGGGTTTCGCCGCGCTGCGCCCGGGCTCGCTCGACCAGCGCATAATAGGCCGTGCCATAATTGTGCAGGACCGTCGCCGCGGCCTCGAACGCGATGCCATCCGGCAACCGCACGCTCTTCGATTCCTTGGCAATCATCCGTTCGGCGTAGCCGCCGGTCCAGGCGCTGCAAGCCACACGGTCGCCGGGGGCGAATGTCGTGACCCCGTCGCCGACCGCGACGACGACACCGGATGCTTCAGTGCCGGGCACGAAAGGCGTCGGTGGCCGCATCTGGTAGAGGCCAGAAACCAGCAACTGGTCCATGAAGCTCACGGACGCCGCGTGGACATCAATGAGAATCTCGTCACGGGCCGGCTTCGGCTCGTCGATCTCGCCGAGGCGCAAATCGCCCGGCCCGGTGAACGAGCTGCACAGAACTGCTTTCATCGTGGTGCTCCAGTGGATTGTCTGCATTCGGCAGGTTTTCTCAACGGCGTCGCATATCCCGCGACGAGCTTGACGAAATCGGCCTGTCGCGCGGCGCCGGTCTTTTCAAACAGGCGGCGGACATGCGTCTTGATCGTCGTGCCGGCGACGCCGAGCGCGGCCGCCACTTCCGGAACGCCGCCGAGCTCGACGATCGCGAGCAGCACGCGCAACTCGGTCGGCGTCAGTCTGAATGCCTTGCCGATCACTTCGGAACGCGGCGGCATCGTCAGCGCGGCCCTGCGAACGAACAAGGCTGCTGCGGCGCTGCAGGCCACATCCGCACACCGGCGCGTGCCGGATGGCAGCGGCAGGGCATGGGCGACGTAGCGCTGTCCATGGGTCCCGATCATCGGCACTGAAGTTTCGCCGACCTGTCCCGCCGCCGCGAAGAGCTGCTGCAAGGTCTGGTTGGCCGCGAGATCGCAGGCCGCGAGGTGCCCGCGGATTTCACGCAGGATGTCGCGCGCATCGAGAATGGCCTGGCCGGCCGTATTGGCGTGAACGAGACGCGCGTCCGCGGCAACGAGATACAGGCCGACGTCGAGCCCATCGAGCGTATCGGCGAATGTGGCGGCATCCACGGACATTTTGGGGAGAGAGAACAGCGCGTTCATCGCGGCGCTCCTGCAGGGCGGCGATCGTCCGTCCGGCGGCGGCCGAACAGACGCGGCACCAGCATGGGAACGCGCCGGCGATACTCCTGATAGGTCGCGCCGAACTCGGCGATCAGATCTCGCTCCTCGAACTGTAGCCCGACCAGGATGTAGGCCGTGTTCGCGATCGCGAACAGCAGATGGCCGGCGGTCATCTCGGGCGTCGCCCAGAACGCGAGCAGAAAGCCCAGCATGAGCGGATGCCGCACGATCTTGTAGAGCAGCGGCGTCCTGAACGATTGACCCGAGATCTTGGTCCCGCGGAACGTAACGAACGCCTGACGCAGACCGAACAGATCGAAATGGTCGATCATGTGGGTGGAGGCAAACGCGATCAGCCAGCCGAGCCAATGCACGCCGATCAGCAGCCAGGCCACCATGCCACTGGTTTGCCAGATCGGTGCCGGAATCGGACGCCACTGCCAGAACAGCAAAAGGAGGATCAGGCTGGACAGCAGCACATAGGTGCTGCGCTGGCAGGCGAGCGGAAGGAATTTGGCCCACCATCGCTTGAAGGCCGGGCGCGCCATGACGGTGTGCTGGATTGCAAACAGGCTCGTCAACAGCAGGTTGACGGCGATGGCCTCGCCCCAATTCGTGGGGCCGCCAACGTCGATCGGCATATCGATCGACATATCGATCGACTTGGGCACGACATAATTGCCGACGAAACCGAGCGCGTAGAGAAACGAAGCCGTGAATACGGCATAGCTGACGAGGGCGTAGAGCAGGATTGCGAGGCGTGCGAACATGGTTTTTCCTATTGTGCCGACGGCAACGGTGCCGCATGCAGGAGCCTGAAATGCTCGCTGGCGAGCGGGTGCGATCTGCCCCGATTGTTAGCGGTGGACCGTCCCCTGTGCGTCCCCCCGGGGCGCCGGCTGGGGAGGGAGGATCTTCATGACGGCTTTCTCGCTGGGGGCGTTCGGGTTCCCGGAGGTTCATGCCGACGGACGCTCGATCAAGCTGAACCTGCGCAAGGGCCTTGCGCTGCTGATCTATCTTGCGGAGGCCAAAGGCGCCGTTGCGCGCGATGTCATCGCCACTCTGCTTTGGCCGGAAACGCCCCGAGAGACCGGTCTCGCCCGATTGCGGCGCCTGCTTCACCGCATCGAGCTTACGCTTGACCAACCGGTTTTCGAGACCGACCGCACCAGTGTGCGTTGGTCACCGGCGGTCGAGCTGAAGATCGACTCGCAGCTGTTCGAGAGCGCCTGCGATCGCGGCGAGTTTGAAGCGGCCTGCCAGCTTTATCGGGGTGACTTTCTCGCCGGCTTCTCTCCGGACCACTCTCCTGAATTCGACGACTGGTCATTCTTTCGCCGTGAGGCGCTGAGGGGACGGCTCATGCACGCGCTCGAACGTCTCGTGCAGGACAAGAATACAGCCGGCGATCATTTTGCCGCGACCGCGCATGCGGGCCGTCTGGTCGAGCTCGATCCGCTCAGCGAGGTCTATGGCCGGCATCTGATCCGAAGCCTGCTGCTCGCCGGCGACCGAAGCGCGGCGGAGCGGCATCACGCGGCACTGACGCAGCGTCTGCGCGACGAGCTTGGCGTCGCGCCGGAAGCCGAGACCGAAGCGCTGATGAGCCCCGCGGCGGCGCCGCATTCCGTTCCGGCGACACGCTATGTGAAGGGCTCAGATGTGCATCTTGCGTATCAGACCTACGGAAGCGGCCCGCTCGACATCCTGGTCATGCCCGGCTTCGTGTCGCATGTGGAGCGCGCCTGGGAGCATCCCGCGAGCCGGACGTTTCTGGCGTCGTTGATGAAGCTTGGACGCCTGATCGTGTTCGATCGCCGCGGCATCGGGTTGTCCGACCGGGTTGGATCGGCTCCTGATATCGACGTCACCGCCGAGGATATCGGCACCGTGTTGCGGGCGGCGGATGCGCGCCGCGTCGTGCTGTTCGGGGCATCCGAATGCGGGCCGGCCTGCATCAAGTTCGCGGTCGATGACCCGCACCGCGTGGCCGGGCTCATTCTGTTCGGTGCGCTGGCCAAGGGCTGCTGGTCACAGGACTATCCGCACGCGCTGCGCGCCAGCCAGTATGACGCCTGGAGCCGCCACCTCATCGCGCAATGGGGCGGGCCGGTCGGGATCGAAGCCTTCGCGCCGAGCCTGGCCAATGATCCGCAGGCGCGCGCCTGGTGGGCGGGGCTGCTGCGCGCCGCCTCCAGTCCCGGCGGCATCTCGGCCGTGCTCGCGGCGTTTCGCGATGCCGACGTGCGGCACCTTCTGGCGCGAATTGCCGTGCCGACGCTGGTGCTGCACCGGCGGAACGACCAGGCCGTGCGGATCGCCGCCGGCCGCGACATCGCGAGCCGGATCAGCGGCGCGGAGTTCGTCGAGCTCGACGGCCATGATCACTGGTTCTTTGCCGGAGATCAGCAGCCGGTGCTCGCGGCGATCAGGCGGTTTACGGAGGCGTTGCCGCGGGAGGGGAAGGCGGGGCGGTAAGAGAGATCACACCGCCTCGAGCTGATCCGCCGCGCGCTTCTTCCTTGCCCTGGACTGGCTGAGCAGGGGGCCCGCCGTCAGCGCCGCCGTATCGGCCACGCCCGGATCGCGCGACACCATCGCCGCGACGATGGCACCGTCGATCAGCAGGCCGAGCTGATGCGCCAGCACGAGGGGTTCGCTGGATCCGAGCTCGCCGGCGAGCTTCTCGATGTGGCCGAGCACGATCTTCTTGTGTTTCAGCGCGATATTGCGGAACTGCTTGGCGTCCTTGTCGTGCTCGCCGACCGCGTTGATGAAAGGGCAGCCGTAGAAGCGCTCTTCCGCAAACCAGCTCTTCAGCGCCGGGAAGATGCGCGTGAGTTTGGCCTGCGCGTCGCCGCCGCCTTCCTCCATGGCGCCGATGAACCATTCGCGCCACTGCTTGCCTTCGCTCTCCAGCACCGCGTTGACGAGATTGGTCTTGGAGCCGAACAATTTATAGAGCGTGGTCTTCGCGGTGCCGGCTTCCTCGATGATCGCATCGATGCCGGTGGCGTTGATTCCGTTCTTGCAGAACAGATGCGTCGCGGCGCTCAGGAGGCGCCCGCGCGCGGACTCGTCTTCGCCCGTGACGGCGTGGGGCGAATTCTTCTTCGATGACGGCTTGTTCGGTGAGGGCTTGGCCATGAGTCCAAACTTACCCGCAGCAGCGCCGCATCAGCAAGCCGCATCTGTTCCGAGCCGAAAAGATTCGCACGAGAAGGCGCATCTGCATCGCCTTTGAGCAAACGGCGGCTGATCAATCCGCAGGCAGCGCAGGCTAAGCGGCTCCAATGCTTCGCCTTTTGTTTTTGGCCGGCTCTGGCACGCTCCATGCAAGGAAACAGACCGTTCGGTATCCTACCGATTTCCACTTCTGCCAGGGAGAAGATGATGACTGCCGTCGTTCAGAAGACAGTGCTGACGGGTTGCCTCGCGCCCATCGACAAGAATGGCCTCGAGCAACTGATCGCGAGCGGCAAGGCCAATCCGAAGGTCGTCAAGACCTTGAAGTGCAAGACGGTCGCGGAAGGCAAGTTCCGCCACGCCAACTACATCCGCAATCTGCCGCCCTACATCGTCGACGAGCCCCCGGGTCTTCTGGGTGACGACACCGCGCCAAATCCGTCGGAAGCCTCGCTCGCCGCGCTCGGTTCCTGCCTTGCGGTCGGCCTGCATGCCAACGCCGTGCACCGCGGCTGGATCGTCAACAAGCTCGAGCTCGAACTCGAAGGCGACCTCAACATCACGGCCGTCTGGGGCACCGGCGACGTCTCCGACAAGCCGGTCGGCTTCACCGATGTGCGCGTCAAGGTCGACATGGAATGCGAGGGCATCTCGCAGGACGAGATCAACGCGCTGGTCGCCCATGTGAAGAAATGGTCGCCGGTCGCCAACACCTTCACCCGCCCGGTCAATCTCGAGGTCGGCGTCTAGGCTGACGGCAACAGGGCAAGGTGCGGGAGACGATCATGGGTTCACTGGCTTTATCACGGGCCGAAGTTTTGGATCAGCCCGCACCGTCCATTGCAGGGGAGGTGGCGCGGATCGCGCGGGCGCAGCTTGCGCCGCTCGCCGCCGGCATCGACGACGGCACGGTCTATCCTGCCGCGGTGTTGCGCCAATTCGGCGAGGTCGGCGCCTGGAGCAGTCACGTGCCCCACGAAGGTCCTGCCGATTTGCGCTGCGCCATCCAGGCGATGGCGGCGATCGGCGAGGTCTGCGGCGGCACCGCCTTCATGGCCTGGTGCCAGAACACGCTGGTCTGGTACGCCGCCAACTCCACCAACATGAAGCTCGCCAAGCGCTTCGGCGATGCGTTCTCGACCGGCCGGGTGCTCGGCGGCACCGGGCTCTCCAATCCGATGAAGAGCTTCTTCGGTATCGAGAAGCTCAAACTGAAAGGGCGAAAGGTCGACGGCGGCTACATCGTCCGCGGCGCGCTGCCCTGGGTCTCCAATCTCGGTCCGGACCATTACTTCGGCACGATCTTCGAGCGCGAGGACGAGCCGGGCACCGTGATGTTCCTGGCTGACTGCGCTGATCCCGCCATCACGCTGACGCCGTGCAAGCCGTTCCTCGCCATGGACGGCACCGGCACCTATGGCGTGCAGTTCCGCGACACATTCGTGCCGGACGAGCTGATCCTGGCCGACCCCGCCGCGCCTTTCGTCAAGAAGATCCGCGCCGGCTTCATCCTGCTCCAGGCCGGCATGGCGCTCGGCCTCATCAAGGACTGCATCAACATCATGGACGAGGTCGACAATCCGCTCGGCCACATCAACCGCTATCTGCCGCAGCAGCCGGTGCATTTCCGCGATCTCGCCGCCGAGCTCGAGGCGGAGACCATGGAGCTGGCGCGCGATCCGTACAACGAGGAGGAGACCTACTGGCGCAAGGTGATCGCGCTCAGGCTTCGTGCCGGCGAGGCCAGCGTCGCGGCGGCGCATGCGGCGATGCTGCATTGTGGCGCCCGCGGCTATCTCAAGAGCCACCGCGCGCAGCGGCGTCTGCGCGAGGCCTATTTCGTCGCGATCGTCACGCCGGCCACCAAGCAGCTGCGCAAGATGCTCGCCGAGTCCTGAGTTTCAAGTCTCGAGTTTCAAGTCCTGAGTTTCGAGTCCTGAGCTTCACGAGTCCACCCCAGAAGACCACTTAACCTCAACGGAGAGGCTGCCAATGACGGACGTTCTGATCTCTGCCAGCGAACTTGCCAATCTCTTGAAGACCGAGCCCTGTGTCGTCATCGACACCCGCAACCCCGACGCCTACGGCGCCGGGCACCTCCCCAATGCCGTGAACGTCCATGAGATTTTCACGTTCCTTGCGACCTCGACGCCGGAGGGCATGGCCGAGCTGAAGACCAAATTCGCCGATGCCTTCGGCGCGGCCGGCCTCTCCGGCAAGGAAACCGCCGTGGTCTACGAGCAATCGATGAACTCCGGCTTCGGTCAGTCCTGCCGCGGCTATTATCTGCTCACCATGCTCGGCTATCCCAAGATCAAGGTGCTGCATGGCGGCTTCGATGCCTGGGCCGCCGCGGGTCTTCCGGTGACCAAGGATGTGCCGGCGCCGGCGAAGGCCTCGTTCTCGATCGTGCCCGAAGCAGGCGAGATCCTGATCGATGCGAAGACCATGCTCGCCGCGGTCGGCAAGCCCGGCATCGCCATCCTCGACGTGCGCGATGTCGACGAGTGGATCGGCGACAGCTCCTCGCCCTACGGCAAGGATTTCTGCCCGCGCAAGGGCCGCATCCCCGGCGCCGTGTGGCTGGAATGGTACCGCATGATGAAGCCGACCGCCGAAGGTCCGCGCTTCAAGTCCAAGGACGAGATTTTGGCGGAATGCGCCACCGTCGGCATCTCGACGACCACGCCGGTCTATCTCTACTGCTTCAAGGGCGCGCGCGCCTCGAACACGTTCCTGGCGCTTAAGAACGCCGGCGTGAAGGACGTGCGGATGTATTTCGGCTCCTGGAACGAATGGTCGCGCGATCCGTCGCTGCCGATCGAGCAGGGATTGCCGATCGCATCGGAAATGACGACCAAGGCGGCGTGAGCGCTCGCCATCACGTGGCACGCGGACGGGGCGCAATTCCCAGCGCCTTGATCCGCGATGCCAGCGTGGTCGGCTTGATGTCCAGCATCTCTGCTGCCCCGCCGGGGCCGAACACTTTTCCCGCGCAGGCCTCGAGCGCGGCCAGGATGTTGGCCCTTTCGTGATCGCGCATCTCCGCTGACGTCATGACCGCCGGGCGCGCCTCCGCCTTCTGGCGGGCGGCGCCGGTCTGAGCCAGCGCGCCGGATGCATCCGGCAGGTCGATCCGCAAGCGGCCGTTTTGCGACAGGATCGCACCGCGCTCGATCACGTTCTGCAATTCGCGGACATTGCCGGGCCAATCGTACCGGGTCAGCCGCCGCGCGTCGCCTTCGGACAGGCGCAGATTCGACTTCAGCGCCTTGCTCTCGCGCGTCAGGAAATGCTGGGCGAGCAGGGGAATGTCCTCGCGCCGCTCGCGCAAGGGTACCGTCTCGATCGGAAACACGTTGAGGCGGAAATAGAGGTCCTCGCGAAAACGGCCGCGCTGCACCTCCTGCTTGAAATCGCGATTGGTCGCGGCGATGACGCGGACGTCGACCGCGCGCGTGCGCTCCTGACCGACCCGCTCGAAATTGCCCTCCTGCAACACGCGCAGCAGCTTGCCCTGAAGTTCGAGCGGAATCTCGCCGACCTCGTCGAGGAACAGCGTGCCGCCGTCGGCGAGCTCGAACCGGCCGATACGGTCGCGCGTTGCGCCGGTAAAAGCGCCGCGGACGTGGCCGAAGAACTCGCTCTCGAACAATTCGCGCGGGATCGCGGCGCAGTTGACGCGGATCAGAGGCCGGTCGCTGCGGGTGGAAGCCTCGTGAATCGCGCGGGCGATCAGCTCCTTGCCGGTGCCGGACTCGCCCGTGATCATCACCGCAGCCGTGGTCGGCGCCACCAGCTTGACCTGACGCAGCGTCTGCTGGACCGCCTCGCTTTGACCGATGATGCCGCGGGGGTTGGTCTCGATGCGGATTTCCTCCTGGAGATAGGCGTTTTCCAGCTCGAGCCGCTCCCGCAGGCGGTCGACCTCGGTGAGTGCGGCGTGCAGCTTCTCGTCGGCCTCGCGCCGCTGGCTGACGTCGCGAAACACCACGACGGCGCCGACCACCACGCCGCGGTCGCGGATCGGGGTAGAGGTGTATTCGACCCAGGCCGGCGAGCCGTCCTTGCGCCAAAACACCTCGCCGTCGACCTGGTGCACGGCGCCGTCGCGGAACGCCGCATAGATCGGGCAATCGTGGTTGTGATAGTGCCGGCCGTCATGGTGGGTGTGGTGCATGATCGGGTGGATTTCCTTGCCGACCAGCTCCTCGGCAGTCCAGCCGAGCATGCGCTCGGCCGCGGGGTTCACGAAGGTGGTCTTGCCTTCTGCGTTGACGCCATAGATGCCTTCGCCGGCGGCGCGCAGGATCAGCTGGTTTTCGCGCTCGATGTCCTGGAACACCCGCTCGACCCGCTGCCAGGTCGAAATGCCGCTGCGCATGTGGTCTTCGGCGGCGGCATCGACATTGCGGCGGCGGCGCGCTTCGAGATCGGTCAGCGTGAGCAGCACCAGCGTGCCGCCGTCATGCGGCAGCAGGCAGCCGGCGTATTCGAGTCTTAGATTTTGCCCGGTGGCGTGGCGGGGGGTGAGCGCCGTGGTCCAGTAAGCGCCCTTGTGAAGCACGGCCTGGGTGAACACGGTGAGGGCCGGGAGCTGGCCGGTATGAAGGGTGCTGGCCTTGGTCTGGCGCAACAATGCTCGGTCGTAGCCGAGCAGGGCGCAGGCGGCCGGATTGGCATCGACGATCTGGTCGCCATAGGGATCGACCAGCAGCGTTGCCTCGACCGAGGATTCGAACGCTCCGACACGCGGGTCGACGGCTTCGGCCGCATCGTTGTGGCTGGGCATTGGCGTCGTTGCCATTGCGAGATCTCGTAATTTAACTACGAAATATCGTTTATCACGACTTTTCGTAGTGGCCAAGTGTGACCGAAAGCTCTGCGTCATCAACGCACTGGCGGGCGGAGAGGCAGTGGCATGCTCCTTGCGTAATTCGACCTTGCATGACGCGCAGGAGGTCCGATGTCCATTTTCGACAATCCGTTTGATCCCGATCGCAACCTTCGAGCCGGCTGTGCCTGTGGCCAGCACCAATCCGCGGCAGAGCATGAGCAGGCCACGGCGCTGCGCTGCGAGCCCGCTGAGAGCGAGGAGAAGCGTTACGAGGGCGTCGTTGCATCTGCGGTGATGCGCGCGATGTTTCCGCAGGACGCGGCGCGGCGCGCGTTCCTGAAGTCGGTCGGTGCGTCCACGGCGCTGGCCGCGCTGTCGCAATTCTTCCCGATCAAGACGGCGACCGAAGTCTTCGCGCAGACCGGCGCGCCCGAGAAGAAGGACCTCAAGGTCGGCTTCATCCCGATCACCTGCGCGACACCGATCATCATGGCAGCGCCGCTCGGCTTCTATGCCAAGCATGGTCTCAATGTCGAAGTCGTCAAGACCGCCGGCTGGGCGGTGATCCGCGACAAGACCATCAACAAGGAATACGACGCCGCGCACATGCTGGCCCCGATGCCGCTCGCGATTTCGCTGGGCCTGGGAGCCAATGCCATTCCCTTCACGGTGCCCGCGATAGAGAACATCAACGGGCAGGGCATCGTGCTGGCGACCAAGCACAAGGACAAGCGCGATCCGAAGGACTGGAAGGGGATGAAGTTCGCAATTCCCTTCGACTATTCCATGCACAATTACCTGCTGCGGTATTATCTCGCCGAGCACGGGCTCGATCCCGATACCGACGTGCAGCTGCGCTCGGTGCCGCCGCCGGAAATGGTGGCGAATCTGCGCGCCGACAACATCGACGGCTTCCTCGCGCCCGACAACATCTGCCAGCGCGCGATCTACGACGGCGTCGGCTTCATGCACCTCTTGTCCAAGGAAATCTGGGATGGCCATCCCTGCTGCAGCTTTGCCGCCAGCAAGGAATTCATCACGACGGCGCCGAACAGCTTTGCCGCGCTGACGCGCGCCATCGTCGATGCCACCGCCTATGCGTCGAAGGCGGAGAACCGCAAGCAGATCGCGGAAGCCATCGCGCCCGCCAATTACATCAACGCGCCGGTCACGGTGCTGGAGCAGGTCCTGACCGGCACCTATGCCGATGGCCTCGGCGGCGTGAAGACGGACGCCAAACGCGTCGATTTCGATCCGTTCCCCTGGCAGTCCTTTGCGGTGTGGATGCTGACGCAGATGAAGCGCTGGGGCCAGATCAAGGGCGACGTCGACTACAAGGCGGTCGCCGAGCAGGTGTATCTCGCCACCGACACCAGGAAGCTGATGACCGAGATGGGCCTGTCGCCGCCCGCGAGCGCCTACAAATCGTTCGCGGTGATGGGAAAGACTTTCGATCCGGCGAAGCCCGAGGATTATGTCGCGAGCTTCAAGATCAGGAAGGCATCGTGAGGGGCCGCGCGCGCTCTCCGTTGTCGTCCCGGCGAAGGCCGGGACCCATACCGCGTGATCGGTCGATTTCGAACGGCAGCGGTACCGAACGACCAGTCTTAGCCAAACGTCTCCCTGGGGGTATGGGTCCCGGCCTTCGCCGGGACGACGTGTGGAGAGGTCTTGCGACATGACATCCTCCCTCCGCCTCCGCGCCGGCCTCGTCTCGATCGTTCTGCTCGCCGCGTTCCTCGGCATCTGGCATCTGGCCACGCGATCGACGGCACCGGTCGCGACGATGAGTCCGGAATACGCCAAGCTGATGGGCCTGACCGCGACGCAGGGCAAATCCGCCATGCCGGGTCCGATCGACGTCGGCGCAAAACTCTGGGAGCATCTGAAGCGGCCGTTCTACGACAATGGGCCGAACGACAAAGGGCTCGGCATCCAGCTCGGCTATTCCATCGCGCGCGTCGGCACCGGCTACCTGCTGGCCGTGCTCGTCGCCATCCCGCTCGGCTTCCTTATCGGCATGTCGCCGCTGTTGAGCAAGGCGCTCGATCCCTTCATCCAGGTGTTGAAGCCGATTTCGCCGCTGGCGTGGATGCCGCTCGCGCTCTACACCATCAAGGATTCCTCGATCTCAGCGATCTTCGTGATCTTCATCTGCTCGATCTGGCCGATGCTGCTCAACACCGTGTTCGGCGTGGCCAGCGTGCGCAAGGAATGGATCAACGTCGCGCGGACGCTGGAGGTCGGCACCATCAGGCGCGCCTTCACCGTGATCCTGCCGGCGGCCGCGCCCACGATCCTGACCGGCATGCGCATCTCGATCGGCATCGCCTGGCTCGTGATCGTCGCCGCCGAAATGCTCGTCGGCGGCACCGGCATCGGCTATTTCGTCTGGAACGAGTGGAATAACCTCTCGATCACAAACGTCATCATCGCGATCCTGCTGATCGGGGTCATCGGCATGCTGCTCGACCAGATCCTCGCGCGCTTCACGCGCATGGTCACATTTCCGGAGTAGGGGCTGTGACCGACAAATTCATCTCCATCGAAGGCATCGCAAAACGCTATCCGGGCGCGAGCGGCGCCACGACGACGATCTTCGAGAATCTGTGGCTCTCGATGGCGCGCGGCGAGTTCTGCTGCGTGATCGGCCATTCCGGCTGCGGCAAGACCACGGTGCTCAACATCCTCGCCGGCCTCGATGCGCCGAGCGAAGGCACGGTCATCGTCGACGGACAGGCGATATCAGGCACCAGCCTCGACCGTGCCGTGATCTTCCAGAGCCATGCGCTCTTGCCCTGGCGCACCGTGCTCGGCAATGTCGCCTATGCCGTGAGCTCGAAATGGCGGCGCTGGGACCGCGCCAAGGTCAAGGCGCATGCGCAGACTTTCATCGATCTCGTGGGCCTGACGGGTTCGGAGCACAAACGACCTTCCGAACTCTCGGGCGGCATGAAGCAGCGCGTCGGCATCGCGCGCGCGCTCTCGATCACGCCGAAGATGATGTTGATGGACGAGCCGTTCTCCGCGCTCGACGCGCTGACGCGCGGCACGCTCCAGGACGAGGTGCGCCGGATTTGTCTGGAGACCGGGCAGACCGCATTCATGATCACGCACGACGTCGACGAGGCGATCTACCTTGCCGACAAGATATTTCTCATGACCAACGGGCCCGGCGCGGTGCTGGCGGAGGTCGTCGAAAATCCGCTGCCCAGGGATCGCGGTCGTACGGACCTGCACCGCCATCCGCTCTATTACGCGCTGCGCAATCACATCATCGATTTCCTGGTGACGCGCAGCAAGACCTTCACCGCCGAGACACCCGATCACGATCCGCGCAACGTGCCGATGGTGCATATCGGCAAGCCCGGACTGACGATCGCGGCCAGCGACGAACCACGACAAACACGGATACCCGGGACCAGTCCCGGACTTACTGCCTAGAAGGGAGACTGACATGAAACGCGAAGACCTCACCGAGAAGCTGCTCGACATCAAGCGCGAGAAGGGCTGGAGCTGGAAATACATCTGCGAGAAGATCGGTGGCTATTCGGAGGTGCTGATAACAGGCGCGATCCTCGGCCAGATGAAATTGACGAAGCCGCAGGCCGCCAACGCCGCCGAACTGTTCGGCCTTACCAAGGCAGAGACCACGATGCTCAACGAGACGCCGATGCGCGGCATGCCGATGCCGCCGACCGATCCCCTGATCTATCGCTTCTACGAACTGGTCATGGTCAACGGCCCGGCCTGGAAGGCGCTGATCGAGGAGGAGTACGGCGACGGCATCATGTCGGCAATCGACTTCGACATGGTGATGGAGCGCCTGCCCAATCCGAAGGGCGACCGCGTCAAGATCACCATGAGCGGCAAATTCCTGCCGTACAAATATTACGGCGCCAGCGGCAACGTTCCGGAGTATGGCTTCAAGGAAGGCTGACGGGGGCGAGTGGGGAATTGCGAATAGCGAATGGCTTCTTGCCGCTCGCTATTCGCTCCTCGTTACAGGATCGCGCCCGGCGTGTACTTCGCCGCTTCAGGCTTGGCCTTGGCGAGCGCGTCGACCTGCTCGGCGAAGTAATCGACCTGGGCGCCGGCGTCGCCGGAATTGGCGCGACCGTGGTCGAGCACGCGCTGCAATTCGGCTTCGCTCATGCCGAGGCGCGGATCGGCGGCGAGACGCTGCAGCAGGTCGTTCTGCACGATCTTGCCGGTGCGCAGGTCGCGAATGGCCGCGACCGCATGCTCCTTGATCGCCTCGTGCGCGCCTTCACGGCCGGCACCCTTTTTCACCGCTTCCATCATGACCGTGGTGGTCAGCAGGAAAGGCAAATAACGGTTGAGCTCGGTCGCGACGACGGCGTCGAATATTTCCATCTGGTCGAGCACCGAGAGCAGGGTCTCGAGCAGGCCGTCCATGGCGAGGAAGGCATCGGGCAGCATTACGCGGCGGACGACGGAGCAGGAGACATCACCCTCGTTCCACTGATCGCCGGCGAGGCCGGCGGCCATGGCGAGATAGCCCTTCAGCACCACATGCAGGCCGTTGATGCGCTCGCAGGAGCGGCTGTTCATCTTGTGCGGCATCGCGGAAGAGCCGACCTGGCCCTTCGCAAAACCTTCGCTGGCGAGCTCATGGCCCGCCATGAGGCGCAACGTCTTGGCGAAGCTGCCGGGACCGCTGGCGAGATCGACGAGGACGCTGACCGCGCGGAAGTCGAGGCTGCGCGGATACACCTGGCCCACGGCATCGAAGCTCTTGGGCAGGCCGAGATGGACCAGGATGCGCTGCTCGAGCGCACGTGCCTTGCCGGCATCGCCGTTGAACAGGGTGATCTGATCGAGCCGCGTACCGACGGCGCCCTTCAGGCCGCGCGCGGGATAGGTTTGCAGCAAATTGGCCAGGCTCTGGTGCGCCAGCAGCATCTCCTCGCCGAACATGGCGATGCGCTTGCCGAGCGTCGTGACCTGCGCAGCCACGTTGTGGGTGCGTGCCGTGAACGGGATGTCTCGCAATTGCCTGGCGTGCTTCGCAAAACGGATCAGCGCGGCGATGCACTTGGTCTCGACGAGCTGCAGTCCGCGATAGACCTGCAGCTGCTCCACGTTCTCGGTGAGGTCGCGGCTCGTCATGCCCTTGTGCAGGTGCTCATGACCGGCAAGATCGCAGAACTCCTCGATGCGCGCCTTCACGTCGTGGCGGGTGACGCGCTCGCGCCGCATAATGGAGGCGAGGTCAACCTGGTCCTTCACCCGCTCGTAGCTGTCGATCACGCCATCCGGCACGGGAATGCCGAGATCGCGCTGCGCTTTCAGCACGGCGATCCAGTAGTCGCGTTCGAGGCGAACCTTGCCTTCGCCGCTCCAGATGGCGCGCATGGCGGGCGAGGCATAGCGTTCGGAAAGGACGTTGGAGATATGGTCCGGGGTGCGATCTTTGGTGCGATCTTGGGGCATACCGCCCATTTGGCATTGCCCGGGGCTGGCTGCAAGCCCGAGCGGCGAATGGGGTTTTCGTCGCCATTCGCCACTCCCTTTTTAACTATTTTCCCGCCTTCACCTCGGCCGCCGCCGCCGCGATCAACTCGCTCATCTTGGCGCGAATCGCCTGTTCGGTGACGGCCACGTTCTTGGCGGCGAAATCGGCCATGACCTTGCGCAGGACGTCGGCATCGCCGGCTTCCTCGAAATCGGCCGCGACCACTTCCTTGGCGTAGGCCGTGGCGGCTTCCCCGGTGATTCCGAGCTTTTCGGCCGCCCACAGCCCGAGCAGCCGGTTGCGGCGGGCTTCCGCCCTGAATTTCTGCTCCTCGTCGAGGGCGAACTTCTTCTCGAAGCCTTCCTCGCGCTTGTCGAACGTGCTCATGCCTTTTCCAATTCCCTGCTGACTGGCCCCGGCGGCCCTCGTTGCGAGAGCCCCGGTCCATGCCTAGATAGGAGGCAAGAATCGGCAAAACAACGAGCCGTTAAGCCGCAGGCAAGACGGTATAAGTTGATGCCGGACGGCCGGATCGATTGTGCTTGGACAGCCAATCGGATAGGTTGCCTAAGGCTGGGTTCCCGTTCTGTTTCCGCGGGTTCCGGGCCGTTCACGGCAGCTCCGCTGTGGGTCGTAGGTCTCGTCAACCGGAGCACACCAGATACATGGATTTCAACAAAACACGGTACATCCCCATGAGCCGTCGGCGTCGCATTTATGAAGGCAAGGCAAAGGTTCTTTACGAAGGCCCGGAGCCCGGTACCCTGATCCAGCACTTCAAGGATGACGCCACCGCGTTCAATGCGAAAAAGCATCAGGTGATCGAGGGCAAGGGTGTCCTCAACAACCGGATCTCGGAGTACCTGTTTCAGCACCTCAACGACATCGGGGTGCCGACCCATTTCATCCGCCGCCTAAACATGCGCGAGCAGCTGATTCGCGAAGTCGAGATCGTGCCGCTGGAAGTGGTGGTGCGGAACGTTGCCGCCGGCTCGCTGTCGCAGCGACTCGGCATCGAGGAGGGCACGCAGCTGCCGCGCTCGATCATCGAATTCTACTACAAGAACGACCAGCTCAACGACCCCATGGTGTCGGAAGAGCACATCACCGCCTTCGGCTGGGCGACGCCGCAGGAGATCGACGACATCATGGCGCTCGCCATCCGCGTCAACGACTTCCTCACCGGCCTCTTCCTCGGCATCGGCATCCGCCTCGTCGACTTCAAGATGGAATGCGGCCGGCTGTTCGAGAACGAGATGATGCGGATCATCGTCGCCGACGAGATCTCGCCGGATAGCTGCCGTCTGTGGGACATCAAGTCGAACGAGAAGCTCGACAAGGACCGTTTCCGCAGGGATCTCGGTGGGCTCCTCGAAGCCTATACCGAAGTCGCCAAGCGTCTCGGCATCCTCATGGAGAACGAGCGTCCGGCGGGCTCCGGCCCGGTGCTGGTGAAGAGCTAAAAGGGGATTTGGACGTGAAGGCACGTGTCACCGTTACCTTGAAGACGGGCATCCTCGATCCGCAGGGAAAGGCCATCGAAGGCGCGCTGAAGTCGCTCGGCGTCGACGGCGTCGCCAGCGTCCGGCAGGGCAAGGTGTTCGACATCGAGCTTGCCGGCGCGGACAAGGCCAAGGCGGAGGCGGCGTTGAAGGACGCCGCCGACAAGCTGCTGGCGAACACCGTGATCGAGAACTATCGGGTCGAGTTGATCGGGTGAACGGGATGGCTCACAGCCAACCGACCCGACGAAAACGCCAGTACAGCGCGCCGCACGACGTCAGCATCACGCCGAGCAGCGTGTAGTAGCCGTACTCCCAGTCCAGCTCCGGCATGTGCTTGAAGTTCATGCCGTAGATGCCGGCGAGCGCGGTCGGGATGGCGATGATCGCGAGCCAGGAGGCGAGCTTCTTCGACACCGCCGTCTCCTGGGCCTGGCCGACCAGCAGGCTCGCCTCGAAGGCGAACGCCAGCACCTCGCGCATGGAATCGATACGCTCCTGGATATTGCGAACGTGGTCCGTGACGTCGCGGAACAGCGGCTGCATGGTCGCGCGCACCATCGCAAGCTCGTCGTGCTCCAGCCGGCGGCAGACCTCCACCAGCGGGCCGATCGCGTTCCTGAGCCGCAAGAGGTCGCGGCGCAGCATGTAGAGCCGCTCGATCTGCGCCTTGCTGATCGGCTTGGAGAGCACGTCGTCCTCGATGCCCTCGACCTCGTCGTGAATGCTTTCGAGCACGGGCGAGTAGTTGTCGACGATGAAATCGAGGATGGCGTAGAGGATGTAGTCTTCGCCGCGCGCGAGCGCCCGCGGGCAGCTTTCGCAGCGCTCGCGCACCGGTGTGTAGGACGTCGAGGCGCCGTGGCGCACCGAGACCAGATAGCCTTCGCCGACGAAGATGTGGGTCTCGCCGAAGGCGATGCGGCCCTCGATCAGCTGCGCCGTCCGCGCCACGATGAACAGCGCCTCGCCATATTGCTCGATCTTGGGCCGCTGATGAGCGTGGTCGGCGTCCTCGATGGCGAGGTCGTGCAGGTCGAACTGCTTCTGCACGGCGGCGAGAAGCGCCATGTCGGGCTCGTGCAGGCCGATCCAGACCACGTGGCCGGGCTTGGCCCGCCAGCTCGAGGCCTCGCTGATGGCGATATTGGCGACGCGCCGGCCGTCGACATAGGCGCCGGCGGCGACGACGCCCTCGGTGGACACCGGCTCGGAGAGGGATGCGGGCAGCGACGGGACATTCATGGCTTCAATCCCGGCAAATCGGTCGGCCAACGGCATGCGTCCATAGCCTGTGCACAAGGCCGCTTGCGGAGGCTAGCACTGGTAAAATCCCCGTCAAATGGATATGTCTCTTCACGATTTGGCCCGTTGGCCACCCCGAATCCCGCCACCGTCGGAACCCCTGCCATGAAAGCCGCCATTCTCGTCTTTCCCGGAATCAACCGCGAGCGCGACATGGCGCGCGCCTTGAGGCTGATCTCGGGCCGCGAGCCCGCGATGGTCTGGCACGCCGAGACGTCGCTGCCGGCAGGAACCGATCTCGTGGTGGTGCCGGGCGGCTTTTCCTATGGTGATTATCTTCGTTGTGGCGCCATCGCAGCGCGGGCGCCCGTGATGGATGCGGTGCGCGACTACGCGGCCAAGGGCGGCCTCGTGCTCGGCGTCTGCAACGGTTTCCAGATCCTCTGCGAATCCGGGCTGCTGCCGGGCGTGCTGATGCGCAATGCGCGGCTGAAATTCATCTGCCACGACGTGCATCTGCGCGTCGAGCGCTCCGACACGCCGTTCACCCGCGGCTACAATGCCGGGCAGGTGATCCGCGTCCCCGTCGCCCATGGCGAGGGCAATTACGAAGCGGATGAAGAGACCATCAAGCGCATCGAAGGCGAGGGGCGGGTGCTCTATCGCTACTGTTCCCCCGACGGCGCGGTTGACGAGAGCCACAACATCAACGGCGCGGCGCATTCCATCGCCGGCCTCGTCAACGACAAGGGCAACGTGCTCGGCATGATGCCGCATCCGGAAAACCACGTCGAAGATATCATGGGTTGCACCGACGGCCGCGGCCTGTTCGCGGGCCTGGTCCAGCATCTTGACCGTGCGGCGTGAATGGGGTTCTGACCTGGCGGTTGAATTTCAACGTTTGAGGCGCAACTTCAGCCGCTCGGCCGGCACCGTCATCGCGGCGACGCCCGCCATGACCAGCAGCAGTCCCAGCGCCAGGTTCGACGGCACGCTCTCGCCGAGCAGCAGCACGGACAGGCCGACGCCGATCGGGATACGCAAGTACCCTTGCGCGTTGGTCGTCAGCGTTCCGAGCCGGCCCAGGCACATGTAGAACAGCATCAATCCCAAGGCGCTGGAGACGATACCCATCACGATGGTGGCGACGATCGCCGTCGGCGTCGGATGCAGCGTCCAGGGCTGGTCGATGATCAGCGCGGGCGGCAGCAATACGAGGCCCCCGAACAGCAGGGAGCCTGCCGCCACCACCATCGGGTCGTAGTCGGAGAGCCGCAGGCCGAAGATCGTCGCGCAGGCAAAGGAGATGGTGGCGAGCAGGATCGCGATCTCCGCGATAATCTCACTACTGAGCCCGCGCAGCGCGTCGAGGCCGACGATGACGATGGTGCCGGCAAGGCCGAGGATCGCGCCTGCGAGCTTGAGCAGCGTTGCCGGCTCGTGCCGCGTGATCAGCGAGGTGATCAGGAAGGCGAAAATCGGCGTGGTGGAGGCCAGCACCACCGTGTTCGAGGCTGGTACATATTGCTGCGACCAGGTGATGATCAGGAACGGGAATGTCGAGTTGATCAGCTGCTGGGTCGCGAACAGCTTCCAGGCTTTTGCGTCGGTGGGGATCCTGATGCTGCGCATCCCCAGGATCGCGAACAGGAACGCGGCCGCGATCAGCGAGCGCGCGGAGATGAAAGTGATCGGCGGGATGGTGGGAAGCGCCAGCTTGGCCAGTGGATAGGTGGAGCTCCAGCAACAGGCGAGCGCGAACAGCAGCGCGTAGTCGCGCCAGTTGCGCGCGCCGGTGGCGGTCATGGATGGCAATGGCGATGCGACGGAGGCCGCTGTGCGGCCCGTCCTTGATGTGCTCTGCGGCACCCTTGTTTTTGCTCCCCGGCGCGATAGCGCTTGACCCAACTCTGGGCGAGGGGACGCGAAAAGGGAAGGCGTCGAGCTATGCGTTTGGCTGCACGGCGGGCTTCCGCTTCACCCGCTTGATCGTGCCGGAGAAGGTGAACAGGGGCCGTCCGCCCGATGTTAGCTTGCCGCGCAGGAAGATTAGCGAGCCGCCGGCACGGGAAACCTCACCCACACACTCGATCAGCTCGCCTTCGCGGGCTGCGTCGAGGAAATCGCAGGCGAAATTGGTGGTCACTGCCGGCCCGTCCAGTTCGTGGGTGGCGATCGCGAACAGGCAATAGTCGGAAAATGCCATGAAGCAGCCGCCATGGACGTTGCCGGAGCCGTTGAGGTGCTTTTTCTCGACCCGGAAGGCGCTGCGGACGCTGCCGTCGTTCTCGATCCTGTGCCAGAACGGGCCGATATGGCTCTCGAAACTGTCGCGAATCCAGGTCCGCCAGCCCTTGAATTCGCCCTCGGTGGCGACGTGCAGGTCGGGGCGGCGGGGCGGCGGCGCTTTGGTCAATTCGTGCAAAGAAACGGGCCTTCAATTACGGGTCTTCAGCCCTTAAATCCGATCCGTCAGCGCCTTGCAATTCCCGTTCCCGCATCCCCCGGCCGCAAAACGTGGGACAGCGGGAAAATGCTTCATAAAGGGCTTTTCGTAGGCCCCCGATGTTCCTAAGAACGGCCAACCGCCGCCGAAAGCCTCGAATCCATGAAGAATGAACCCAAGATCACCCCCGAACTGGTTGCCGCCCACGGGCTAAAGCCCGACGAGTATGAGCGCATCCTGAAGCTGATCGGGCGGGAGCCGACCTTCACCGAGCTCGGCATCTTCTCGGCGATGTGGAACGAGCACTGCTCGTACAAATCCTCGCGCATCCATCTGAAGGGCCTGCCGACCAAGGCGCCCTGGGTGATCCAGGGCCCGGGCGAGAATGCCGGCGTGATCGACATCGGCGACGGCCAGGCCGTGGTCTTCAAGATGGAGAGCCACAACCACCCGAGCTACATCGAGCCCTACCAGGGCGCGACCACTGGCGTCGGCGGCATCCTGCGCGACGTCTTCACCATGGGAGCTCGCCCGATCGCCTGCCTCAACGCGCTGAGCTTCGGTGCGCCCGAGCATGCCAGGACGCGGCATCTCGTCTCCGGCGTCGTCGCGGGAGTCGGCGGCTATGGCAATTCCTTCGGCGTGCCGACGGTCGGCGGCCAGGTGCGCTTCCACACTCGCTATGACGGCAACATCCTCGTCAACGCGATGGCGGTCGGCCTCGCCGACGCCGACAAGATCTTCTATGCCGCCGCCTCCGGCGTGAACATGCCGATCGTCTATCTCGGCTCCAAGACCGGCCGCGACGGCATCCACGGCGCCTCGATGGCCTCGGCCGAATTCGACGACAAGTCCGAGGAGAAGCGCCCGACCGTGCAGGTCGGCGATCCCTTCGCCGAGAAGCTGCTGCTGGAGGCCTGCCTCGAGATCATGGAGCAGGGCTGCGTCATCGCGATCCAGGACATGGGCGCGGCCGGCCTGACCTGTTCGGCGGTCGAGATGGGCGCCAAGGGCGACCTCGGCGTCGATCTCGATCTCGACGCGGTGCCGACCCGCGAGACCGGCATGAGCGCCTACGAGATGATGCTCTCGGAGAGCCAGGAGCGCATGCTCATGGTGCTCAAGCCCGAGAAGGAAAAGGAAGCCGAAGCGATCTTCAAGAAGTGGGGGCTCGACTTCGCCGTGGTCGGCTACACCACGCCGAGCAAGCGCTTCGTGGTCAAGCATGGCGGTGACGTCATGGCCGATTTGCCGATCAAGGAGCTTGGCGACGAGGCACCGCTCTACGACCGCCCGCATGTGCCCTCCGCCGCGCTGCCGATCGTGCATGCGCGCGAGGTGCCGGCGCCGATGGGTCTCGGTGCAGCGCTGGAGAAGCTGATCGGCACGCCCGACATGTGCAGCAAACGCTGGGTCTGGGAGCAGTACGACCACGTCATCCTCGGCAACACCATGCAGCGTCCCGGTGGCGATGCCGCCGTGGTGCGCGTCGAGGACGGGCCAAAGGGCCTAGCGCTGACCGTCGACGTCACGCCGCGCTATTGCGAGGCCGATCCCTATCAGGGCGGCATGCAGGCGGTGGCGGAAGCCTGGCGCAACATCACCGCGGTCGGCGGCAAGCCGCTCGCGATCACCGACAATCTCAATTTCGGCAATCCGGAGCGGCCCGAGATCATGGGCCAGTTCGTGGGCTGCCTGAAGGGCATCTCGGAAGCCTGCCGCACGCTCGACTTCCCGGTCGTGTCCGGCAACGTCTCGCTCTACAACGAGACCAACGGCCGCGCGATCCTGCCGACGCCCTCGATCGGCGGCGTTGGCCTGCTCGACGACTTCACCAAATCGGCTTCGCTCGCCTTCAAGGCCGAGGGCGAGGCGATCCTTCTGGTCGGCGAGACCCATGGCTGGCTCGGCCAGTCGGTCTATTTGCGCGACATCTGCGGCCGCGAGGAGGGCGCTCCGCCGCCGGTCGATCTCGCCGCCGAGAAGCGCAACGGCGACTGCGTGCGCGGCATGATCCATGCGGGCACCGCAACTGCCGTGCACGACCTGTCGGATGGCGGCCTACTGATCGCGCTCGCCGAGATGGCGATGGCGAGCGGCATCGGCGCCAAACTGCTGGCGGCGCCGACCGCGCTGGTGCCGCAGGCCTATTGGTTCGGCGAGGACCAGGCGCGCTATCTCGTCACCGTGCCGGAAACCGAAGCCGGCCTGGTGCTCGCCAAGATGCGCGGCTGCGAGGTGCCCTGCGTGCGGATCGGCACCACCGGCGGCGACGCGATCGCCATCGCCGGCGAGGCGCCGGTCGCGATCGATACGCTGCGGACCTCGTTCGAGCGCTGGCTGCCGGACTATATGGGCGGGAAGGCGGCGTAAGCTGCTTCAACGGAGTTGAGAGAGCGTGCGCCTCACAACACGTGTGACGCCCCCGGAATCTTCCGCAACGCCGCGGTCAGGCCCCAGCTCAGGACCACCGTGAGCACGAAGCCGATCGCGGCCTTCACGATCGCCTGTAATCCATAGTCGAACAGCGCGTACTGGATCCACAGCGCGATCGGGTAGTGCACCAGGAACATGCCATAGGCATCCGCCTGCATGCGGTCGAGCAGGTTCGGCCCCGGCGACTTCTCGTGCAGGAAGAAGGCGAGGATCGCGAGCAGGATCGAAGCCGAGAAAAGCACGAAGAACGTGCCGTAGATCGCCTGGTACCAGTGCGGTTGCGGGTCCGGATTCCCCAGGATTTCGCGCTTGACGTAGATCATGCCCCACATCAGGCAGTACGGGATCAGCGTCACGATCGCCCACAGCCAACGCTGTTTCGGCAACTGGCCGTCGGCGCTGAGGATGCCGCGATCGAAGTTCGCCGCACCGACGCTGACGCCGATGAAGAAATAGGCGAAGTAGAGCAGGATGCGGCTCTCCTGCACCGAGAACGGCCCGAACTCGAACCATCTGTTGGCGCCGAGATAGAGCAGTGCCGGCACGTAGACGATGACGCTCACGACGGCGAGCAGCAGCCAGAACACGGCCGGCTGGTCAAATCCGCGCAGCGAGATTCGGTTGACCGGATCGACCAGATGCGCCGAGACCCGGTAGAGCAGGCTCGCGGTGAGGTCGAACGCCAGCAGCACCCACACGAACCAGATCGGGCCGCTGGGCCACGGGCCAACGCTGATCGTCTTCCACCAGAACGCCGCGAAGCTCAGTTCGGGGTCCTGCCGCAGTGCGATCGCGTAATAGGCGAGCGGGATGACGGTGAGGGCGGCGATCGCGAACGGCAGTCCGAGCCGCAACAGGCGGTCGCGCAGGAAGACCGATGGCTCCTTGCGCGCGATGCCGGGCCAGGTGAACAGGCCCGACAGGAAGAAGAACATCGCCATGAAGAAGCTGTCGGTGGCGAGCACGACGATGTCGAAGCCGATCCAGGACGCCGGATCGGTGTGGCCGAAATAAGTATAGGGAATGACGGCGTGATGCAGCAGCACGACCAGCGTGAGGAAGGTGCGGGCGCGGTCGAGCGAGACGTTGCGCGCCCTGGTCTTCGGCGCGGCGTGCGCCTCTGCGCCGATCGTCGCGGAATGTGACATCGTGATCATGGTTGCCCCGGCTTGCGCTTCCATCCCGGCCGGACTGTGCCGCCAGGAACTGGATTCAGCAAGTGTCGTTTGGGACGTCCCGCGGGGCCGGCAACCGCTAGGAACCAGTTCCCCGCAGGGAAGTTAGCGTTCGCCAAAAGGGCTTGAGGACCGCGAAAAGCGTACCAATTTGGAGCTGGCAATGACGATCCTGAAATGGGCGCTGATCTTCCTGCTGATCTCGATCGTGGCCGGCGTGCTCGGCTTCACCGGCGTCTCGGCCGCCTCCGCCGACATCGCCCGCTTCCTGTTCTACGTCTTCGTCGTGATCTTCCTGGTGCTGCTGATACTCGGGCTCACGATATTCAGGGCGTAGCGGCGGCCATGCCGGGCATGACGAACTCTCAGCGACTTACCCCACTTCCTCGATCTTCACCTTGTCCGGATAGAAGGCGAGGTGGCCGGAAATCTCGGTCATCGCGGGGAACGGCGTCTCGTAGGTCCAGATCGCATTGTCGAGCGTCTTGCCGTCGGCCTTGACGCTGTAATAGCTCGCGTCCCCCTTGTAGGGGCAGTGGGTGACGCGGCCGGTGCGCTCCAGCAGCGCCATGTTGGCGTCCTCGCGCGGCAGATATTGCACCGCCGGGTATCTGGCCTCCTTCAGCGTCAGCGCCTTGGCGCTCTCGGCAATCACGACATCACCCGCCGTGACGCGGACGCGCCGGGGATTCGGGGTGATGGTGATGGGGTGGTCGGGTCCTGGAAGCTTCATGATTCACGCCTTTTCGATCAATCTGCCGCGCGCGGCACTTTGTCGTGCCTTTATCCTGATCGGATCAGGGATATAGTGCCGGAAAGCGTGACGTAGAAGACCGTTCACGCTAAGTTTGGCCCTGCCGGCAAGTTTGGCTTTGCAGATCCGGACCCCGGCCGCGATTCGACGACGAGGCTGGTCTGCAGCCGAGACAAGGAGCACGACCCGAATGCCCATGGACGCCCACGATATCGAGGCGATGATCAAGGCGGCGATCCCCGATGCCGAGGTGACCATCCGTGACCTCGCCGGCGACGGCGACCACTATGCCGCGACCGTGATCTCGGAATCCTTCCGCGGCAAATCCCGCGTCCAGCAACACCAGATCGTCTATCAGTCCCTGCGCGGCCAGATGGGCGGCGTGCTGCATGCGCTGGCGCTGCAGACAGGTGTACCGGGCACCTGATCCGGCGGACACCTCACTGATCGCGTGACGGGGGGCTGACGATGGCTGCGGACAATCCTCGCGGCGCCATGTTTCGCGTCATCGCGCCGAACCAGCACAGCCGCGTCACCAATGCCGAGCTGTTCTTCGATCTCGTCTTCGTCTTCGCAATCACGCAGGTCTCGCACACGCTGCTGCACCACTTCACGCCGCTCGGTGCGGTGCACGTCACGGTGCTGTTTCTCGCGGTGTGGTGGGTGTGGGTGTACACCGCCTGGGTCACCAACTGGCTCAATCCCGACCTGACGCCGGTCCGGATCCTGCTTTTCCTGATGATGCTGGGCGGCCTCGTGCTGTCGACGACGATCCCGACCGCCTTCGAGGGCCGGGGCCTGTGGTTTGCGATGTCCTACGCGACCATGCAGGTCGGACGCACCGCCTTCTGGCTGTTCGCAACCCCGTCCCACCGGATTCCGGTGCGTCACAATGCCATTCGCATCCTGACCTGGCTCTCGATCTCCGCGGTATTGTGGATCGCGGGCGGCTTGTCCGAGGGGGAGACTCGGCTGTGGCTCTGGATCGCGGCGGTCACCTGGGAATATGTCTCGCCGGCGGTCCGCTTCTGGGTCCCCAGGCTGGGCTTCTCGTCGGTCGAGGCCTGGGCCGTCGAAGGCGGCCACATGGCCGAACGCTGCTCTCTCTTCGTCATCATCGCGCTCGGCGAGGCCGTCGTCGTCAACGGCGCCACTTTCGCCGAGCTGGAGTGGACCGCGGACAACATCCTGGCCTTCGTCTCGGCGCTGGTCGGCAGCATCGCGATGTGGTGGGTCTATTTCCACAAGGGCGCCGAGGCGGGCTCCGAGCGTATCTCGAAGTCCGCCGAATCCGGCCGGCTGGCCCGGCTTGCCTACACCTATCTGCACATGCCGATCATCGCCGGCATCATCCTGACCGCGGTGTCGGACGAGCTGGTGCTGAAGCATCCAACCGGCCATTCCGATCTCAGGACCATCGTGAGCACGATCGGTGGTCCCTTGGTGTTCCTGGTCGGCACCATTTTGTTCAAGCACGCGATCCGCGGCTTCCTCCAGCTCTCGCACGGCATCGGCATCATCCTGCTGCTGGCGCTGTGGTGGTTCGCCGCCGACCTCTCGCCGCTCTGGCTGTCGGTCGCGACGAGCCTGATCATGATCTTGGTCGCGGTGTGGGAGTCGGTGTCGCTGGGGGCGACGCCGAAAGAGGCCGAGGAGCATTGAGCCGCGGGAGCGGCCTGATTGCACGCCTCGTCCTTCGAGGCGACCGCTGCGCGGTCTCCTTTTTCGGTCAGGCTCTCAGGATGAGGCTAATCCGCGTCGCTGCCCGTTGAACTTGCTGCCGCGCACTCCTTCCTCATCCTGAGGAGCCCGCCTAAAGCGGGCGTCTCGAAGGATGCGCCGCAGGCAAAGCGCTCTCAGATGCGGTGGCGCGTTTACTCCGCAACCTCCAGCGCATGCACCGAAAACATCCTCGCCTCATCCGTCCAGCTCTCGCGCACCCGCCAGCCTGCGCCTTGCGCCAGGGTCGCAAAACGCTCGATGCTGTATTTATAGCTGTTCTCGGTGTGGATGCTCTCGCCGGGGCGGAACGAGAAGCTGGTGCCGAGCAGACGCACGGTCTGGCTCTTCTTGCTGATCAGGTGCATCTCGATGCGGTGCCGCTCACGGTTGTAGATCGCGCGATGGGTGAAGGCGGAGAGGTCGAAATTGCCGCCGAGCTCGCGGTTGATGCGCACCAGCACATTGAGGTTGAAGCGCGCGGTGACGCCGGCGGCATCGTTATAGGCATCGTGGAGCACGCGCTCCTCTTTCTCCAGGTCGGCGCCGATGATCATCTGCGCGCCCCGGCCCAGGATGGCGCGCGCGCTTTTCAGGAAGGCCTGCGCTTCGTGCGGCTCGAAATTACCGATGGTCGAGCCCGGGAAAAAGCCGACCTTGGGCATCGACGCGACCGCCTTGGGCAGCTCGAACGGCGTGGTGAAGTCCGCGGCGACCGGGTAGATGCCGAGCGAAGGGAAATCCCGCTTCAGGCCGTTCGCCTGCGCCTTCAGGAAGTCGCCGGAGATATCGACGGGGACATAGGCCGCGAACTTGCAGTGGTTGAGCAGCAGGCGCACCTTCGTGGTCGCGCCGGCGCCGAACTCGACCAGTGCCGCATGCTCCGGAATGATCTTCGCGATCTCGCTGCCGCGCTCCTTCAGGATCGCAAGCTCGGTGCGCGTCGGATAATATTCCGGCAGGCGCGTGATCGCCTCGAACAATTCCGATCCGGCCGCATCATAGAAATATTTCGGCGACAGCTTTTTCGGCTGCTGCGAAAGGTCCACGATGGCCTCGCGGGCAAAAGCGGTGGTCTGCTCGTCGGGAAGATGGGCTTCGGCCAAAGCGCTGGCGTGCACATTCATGATACTCTCCTGAACGCGCTGTCCGGCGCGCATTTGTCGTCGGATAAGACTTCTATTCGTAGTCGGCGAGCCGCAATCCCGTGAATTGCCAGCGGTGGTGCGGATAGAAGAAGTTGCGATAGGTGATACGGCTGTGCCCCTCCGGGGTTGCAAGCGAGGAGCCGCGCAGCACCAGCTGGTTGACCATGAACTTGCCGTTGTACTCGCCGAGCGCGCCTTCGATCGCGCGATAGCCGGGATAGGGTGAGTACGAAGATCGCGTCCACTGCCAGACGATGCCGAAGGCGTCGTTGAGCTGGCCGGCGCGGGCCGCGACCTCCCATTCCGTTTCGGTCGGCAGATGTTTTCCGGCCCAGCGCGCGAAGGCGTCGGCCTCGTAATAGCTGACGTGGCAGACTGGTGCGTCCGGATCGACCGGCTTGAGGCCGGCCAGCGTCATCACATGCCATTGGCCGTCGATCTCGCGCCAATGGCCCGGGGCCTGCCAGTCTTCCTTGCTGACCTCCGCAAAGCCGTCCATCAGCCAGAGCGTCGCGGTCCGGTACCCGCCATCGCGCATGAAGGCGAGCCATTCACCATTGGTGACGAGATTGCGCGCGACCTTGACGGGGACGACGAGGGCGCGATGCGCGGGCTTCTCGTTGTCGAAATGGAAGCTGTCGTCGACATGGCCGACGGTGTGGATGCCCTCGTTCAGCATCAGCCAATCCTCAGCCGTTCGTGTCGAGGCAGGGAAGCGCCAGTCCGGATCGTAGGTCGGATAGACCGGGTTCTGCGCGAAGGCATGCAGGATGTCGGTGAACATCAATTCCTGATGCTGCTGCTCGTGGTTGAGCCCGACCTCTACCAGCGGCGCGACGGCGCGAAGCTCGTCCTCGCGGGTCTCGCGGAAGAACTTTACGACCGCCGCATCGACATATCGGCGATACGCGCCGACCTCGCTCGCGCTCGGCCGGGTGATGTCGCCGCGATGGCCTCTCGCGTGGCGCGGGCCTGCGCTGACGTAATAGGAATTGAACAGGAAGGCGAAGTCGGGATGGAATGGCCGGTAGCCCGGGGAGTGCTCGCCGAGCAAAAACTGCTCCCAGAACCAGGTGGTATGAGCCCGGTGCCATTTCGTGGGGCTCGCGTCCGGCATCGACTGGATCTGCTGGTCCTCCGCTGACAGCGGCGCGGCCCGGCGCTCGGTCTCGTTGCGGACGGTGAGAAACGCGTCTTCCAGCCCCTGGGCGAGGCCGCCCAGATCGGCCGACGGTGACGAAAGCGGGGCAGGGGCCGAAGCGGAGGCTTGTTTCGTCACGTTTTTCTCCAGACAGGACAAGAGAACGTTGTTGGCGTTGCCCGGTTCCAAAACCTGGGTTCGTCCTAGATAGGGGCTCCGTTACGGTATGAAAGTCCTCCCCGGCGATGATATTCGTGTCATCATGCAATGGGGAGGGAGCTCCCCCGGACCGCCGCCCGGCGGCTGTTCGCTGCCATTTTACTTTGGATGCACAACGGTTTGGGCTACATATATAGGCAGGTATCGGGTTAGATCGGCTGAGCCGGCCCGAAGCAATTGGAGTGGGCTCGGCCCCAGAAGGACATGGATATGAGCATCGAGGAATTCATCGCCAACGAAGTGAAGTCGAACGACGTGGTACTGTTCATGAAGGGCACGCCGCAATTTCCGCAGTGCGGTTTCTCCGGCCAGGTCGTCCAGATCCTCGACCATATCGGCGTTGGCTATAAGGGCCTCAACGTTCTCGAATCCGCAGAACTGCGCAACGGCATCAAGGATTATTCCAACTGGCCGACCATCCCGCAGCTCTATGTGAAGGGCGAGTTCGTCGGCGGCTGCGACATCGTCCGCGAGATGTTCCAGGCCGGCGAGCTGCAGCAGCTCTTCTCCGAGAAGGGCGTCGCGGTCGCGGCCTGATACGTGACCCAGCTGACGCGCCGGATCGGCGGCGCGGAGCTCGAGGTCATCGTTGCTGACATCACCATGCTGAGCGTTGACGCCATCGTCAACGCCGCAAATTCGTCTCTCCTTGGAGGGGGTGGCGTCGATGGGGCGATCCACGACGCTGCCGGTCCCGAGCTTCTTGCCGAGTGCCAGACGCTCGGAGGATGCCCGACCGGTGATGCCAAGATCACGAAGGGCTACCTTCTGCCCGCGCGCCATGTGATCCACGCGGTCGGCCCCGTCTGGCACGGCGGTGGCCGCGGTGAGGCCGAGGCGCTGCGCTCCTGTTACCGTCGCGCGCTCGAGCTCTGCCAAATCAATCAGCTGAACTCGCTGGCGTTCTCCGCGATCTCGACCGGGGTGTATCGCTTTCCGGCCGACCAGGCCGCGGAGATCGCAGTTCATGCGACCATTCAAGCCCTGCCGGCTGCGCCGCTGGTCGGCCACGTCATATTTTGTTGCTTTTCGGAGACGAGCGCCGCTTTCCACACGGACGTTTTGGCGCGGTACGGCAGCCCTTGTGCCTGATGCTACGGTCAGTACACTCCGCCCGGCCATGTTCCGGGGAGGGGATATGATTTTGCGTTTTGGACTGCGTGCGCTGGTTTGCAGCGCGCTTCTATCGGTTGGCGCGACGTCGTTCGCGTGCGCTGAGGGGACTTACGAGATTCCCGCCGGCGCGCATTTCAATCAGGACAAGCTCGCCAAGGTCAGCGAGTTCTTCAAGAACGAGGTTGCCACCGGCAAGATCGCCGGCGCGACCGTGTTGATCAAGCAGCACGGCAAGCCGGTCTATCACGAAGCCTTCGGCGTGCAGGACGTGGTCAGCAAGGCGCCGATCACCGACAAGACGATTTTCCGCCTGTTCTCGATGAGCAAGGCGATCACGTCCGTTGTCGCGGTGCAGCTGATCGAGGACGGCAAGATCAAGCTCGACGATCCGGTCTCGAAATACATCCCGTCCTTCGCCAATGTGAAGGTCGGCGTCGAGAAGAAGGCCGACGACGGCACCAAGTCGCTCGAGCTGGTGCCGCCCGTGCGGCCAATGACGGTGCTCGATCTGATGCGCCATACCTCCGGCGTCACCTATGGTTTCTACGGCGACAGCCTGGTCCGCAAGGCCTATCGCGACGCCAACATCTATGCCGGCGATTTCGACCTCGCCGAGTTCGCAGAGCGCATCGCCAAGCTGCCGCTGCACAACCAGCCGGGCGCGCTCTGGCAATACGGCCATTCCACCGACATCCTCGCGCGTGTCATGGAGATCGCGGCGGGCAAGCCGCTCATCGAGATCGAGCGGGAGAAGCTGCTCGATCCGCTCGGCATGGTCGACACCGGATTCTTCGTCACCGACCCCGAGAAGCAGAAGCTCCTGGCGCAGCCGGTGCCGAACGACGCCGATTTCCGCGTCGGCCGGATCAACGATCCGACCGTCGTCAAGAAGATCCAGTTCGCCAGCGGCGGCATGGTCACGACCATGGCGGACTACGCGCGCTTTACACAGATGCTGCTCAATGGCGGTAGCCTCGATGGCAAGACCATCCTCAAGCCCGAGTCGTTCAAGCTGATGGCGACCGATCAGATCGGCCCCGGCTCCGGCGTCGATCGCGACTATTTCTACTTCCCCGGCGACGGCTTCGGCTTCGGCCTCGGCCTTGCGGTCCGTACCGACCCCGGCAACGCCAAGCCGCCGCCGCCCGGCGATCTCGGCGAGTTGAAGTGGGACGGCGCCTCCGGCTGCTATTTCGTGATCGACCCCAAGCAGGACATGTTCTTCGTGCTGCTGGAGCAGACCCCGTCCGAGCGGCAGCGGGTGCAGCGGACACTGAAGCAGTTGGTCTATGAAGCCATGGAGAAGTGACATGTTCGGGCGCCGCGCGCTGATCGCGGCGCTCGTCGTTCTGGTCGGTGGCTTCGGTGCGAAGGCGGGTTCCGAGGGAGGCAGGGTCCACACTCTCTCGCCCGAGGGGCTGGCGAAGGTTTCCGACTACATCCGCAACGAGGTCGCCACCGGTAAGATCCCCGGCGCCATCCTGCTGCTCCAGCAGCACGGCAAGCCGGTCTATTACGAGAATTTCGGCGTCCGCGACGTCGCGACCGAGATCTCGATGAGTGCGGACACGATCTTCCGCCTCTATTCGATGTCGAAGCCGATCACCTCCGTGATGGCGATGATGCTGGTCGAGGAGGGCAAGCTCGCGCTCGACGATCCCGTCTCGAAATACATTCCGGCCTTTGCCGGCATGAAGGTCGGCGTCGAGAAGAAGGCCGAGGGCGGCAAGGTGGCGCTGGCGCTGGAGCCGCTCGATCGTCCGGTCACGATCAAGGACCTGCTGCGCCACACCTCGGGGCTGCCTTACGGCTTCTCCGGCGGTGGACCGGTGCGCGAGCTCTATGCTGCGGCCAACCTTTTCAACAGCGATCTTTCCAACGCCGACTTCATCGCGAAGCTCATCACGCTGCCGCTCGCCGAACAGCCGGGCACGGTGTGGGACTACGGCTTTTCCACCGACGTGCTCGGCCGCGTCGTCGAGGTGGTCTCTGGAAAGACGTTGCTCCAGTTCGGGAGGGAGCGGGTGCTCGATCCGCTCGGCATGACCGAGACGGCGTTCTACATCGCCGATCCGGCAAAATTTCCGCGCATTGCCGAGCCGATGCCGGACGATCGTCACATCAATGCGACAACGCAGGTTCGCGATATCAGGCGGCCCGCGAAATGGGAGTCGGGCGGCGCCGGCATGGTCGGTACGGTCGGCGACTACGCCCGCTTCGCGCAGATGCTGCTCAATGGCGGGACCTACGAAGGCCGGCGCTATCTCGAGCCCGAGACCATTGCGCTGATGGCGTCGGATCATATCGGACCGGAGACGAAGGTCGCGCGCGACCAGAACTATTATCCGGGCGGGTCTTCCGGGTTCGGTCTCGGCTTCGCCGTGCGCACCTCGGTGCCGCCGGGAACGGACTGGCCCCTTGGTGAATATCGCTGGGACGGCGTCGGCGGCACGTTCTTCTTCATCGATCCCGAGGACGATCTGCTCGGAATCTTCATGGTGCAGACCCCGTCTCAGCGCGGCCGGATTCAACTGGCGCTGAAGACGCTGATCTATCAGGCGATGGGGCGGTGATATCGGGCTGCGGACTTACGCCCCGCGCACGATCTCGCGCACGTATCCGATCGTCTCCTCGATCTGGCTCGCATTGACGTCGAGATGGGTGCAGGCGCGGATGCGGCCGTCCATCATTGCGAGCGTCACGCCGCGCTGGCGCAGCGCGGCGACCATCTTGTCGCCGGGCACGCCGGCGCCATCAGGCTTGAAGAACACGAGGTTGGTCTCCGGCTCCTGCACCTCGATGCCTGCGATCTGCGACAGTCCGCGGGCGAGCGCGCGCGCATTGGCGTGGTCGTCGGCGAGCCGCTCGACGTGATGATCGAGCGCGTAGATGCAGGCGGCGGCGCAGATGCCGGCCTGCCGCATCGAGCCGCCGAGACGCTGCTTCCACTGCCAGACCGCTTCGATGAAGGCGCGCGAGCCTGCGAGCACGCCGCCGATCGGCGCGCCGAGGCCTTTGGAGAAGTCGATCCACGCCGAATCCCAGCCCGCCGTCATGTCGCGCGGAGAGATGCCGCTCGCCACGGTGGCGTTGAGCAGGCGCGCGCCGTCCATGTGGGTCACGAGCCCGTGCTGCCTGGCGATCGCGACGATCTCGTCGAGGGCGGCCTTCTTCCAGATCGTGCCACCGCCGATATTGGCGGTCTGCTCGACGCTGACTACGGTCTGCGGCGGCTGGTAGCGGGTGCGCGGATGCAGCGCCTTGCGCAAGGTCTCCGGCGTGAACTGGCCGTCGGGTCCCTTCAGCTGCGTGACTTGGAAGCCGCCAATCGCGGCATGCGCGCCGCCTTCGCGTGCGATGATGTGCGCGCTCTCATGGGCGAGGATCTCGTCGCCGGGGCGGCAATGCACCAGCGTCGCGGTGACGTTGCACATGGTGCCTGACGGCATGTAGACGGCGGCTTCCTTGCCCAGCAGCTCGGCAACGCGCTCGCACAGCGCGTTCACGGTCGGATCGTCGCCGACCTGCTCGTCGCCTACCTCCGCCCGCGCCATCGCCTCGCGCATCGCCGGCGTCGGCCTGGTCTGCGTGTCCGAGAGCAGATTGATGCGCACCGGCGGCGCCTTGGGATCGATCGGGGGAGGGGTGTAGAGCATCAGCTTGCTCCCTAAGGGAATGGCACTCACTCGCGGTCAGCGAGTTCTGGGTGGACGCCGGGCGGCGTGACGAAACCGCATAATAACGATTTCCGTCTCGGCCACACGATAGTCTATCAGATAGGGATATGGATTGACCGGCAAGCGACGGACGTATGCGCGAGTGGTCTGCCGCCCTGCATAGGGATGATCCTGGAGCAGCGCGATGAGAGCGGCAATGCGATCGCGCACGTGGCCCGCTCCCTGAGGAGAGCGCGCTTGGAGATAGGTCAGGATTTCGTCGATCTGGGCGAGCGCCCGCTTTGTGTAGCGGACATTCACCGCCCGTGCTTGGCCCACATCGCGCGAACTTCGTCGGCGCTGGCCAATTCGCCGCGGGCGATTTCAGCTTCGGCCTCGGCGAGGTCTGCCTCTTCCGCCGCCGTCAGCTTGATCGGAGGCTGATCGACCCCGGCAAGTTCAAGCAGGGTCCGCGCCAACTCGTCCTGCTCTGAATCAGGCAGGGCGGAAACCTTGCTAAAGGCCTCTTCCAGAAGACGCGTCATGATGAAGCTCCACCACGTGCGATCATAGCACAAGTGGATCGAGACATGGGAATGGCCGGTTCAAACAAAAAGGCCCCGGAAACCGGGGCCTTTGAGCGATTGATCTTGCCGATTATCAGCGCGAATAGAATTCGACGACCAGATGCGGCTCCATCTGCACCGGGAACGGCACGTCGGAGAGGTGGGGGATGCGCACGTATTTCGCGGTCATCTTGCCGTGGTCGACTTCGAGATAGTCGGGGGTGTCACGCTCGGGGAGCTGGCTGGCTTCGAGGACGTGGGCGAGCTGCTTGGAGGCTTCCTTGACCTCGACCACGTCGCCGATCTTGACCTGGTAGCTCGAGATGTTGACCTTGCGGCCGTTCACCTTGACGTGGCCGTGGTTGATGAACTGGCGCGCGGCGAAGATCGTCGAGACGAACTTGGCGCGGTACACGACCGCGTCGAGACGGCGCTCGAGCAGGCCGATCAGGTTCTCGCCGGTGTCACCCTTGAGGCGGCTGGCCTCGACATAGATGCTGTGGAACTGGCGCTCGGAGATGTTGGCGTAGTAGCCCTTCAGCTTCTGCTTGGCGCGCAGCTGCACGCCGAAATCGGAGAGCTTGCCCTTGCGGCGCTGGCCGTGCTGGCCGGGGCCGTATTCGCGGCGGTTGACGGGGCTCTTCGGGCGGCCCCAGATGTTCTGGCCCATACGGCGGTCGAGCTTGTACTTGGCTTCACTGCGCTTAGTCATCGCGTCCTCTTCAGGTCCATGGTTTGAGGAAACGCGCCCTCCTGTGTGACGGGCGAGGCCCGGCACCGACAGGTCCGATCCCCAAAGCATAGGGGGCAGGACCACGGGTCGCGAAACGCTTCGCGGGCCGAAATCGGCCCGCGAGCAGGCGGCTTTTAGGGGAGTTTGGGGTTCGCTGTCAATGCGAATGGCCCCGGAATCACGTTCCGACGGCCCGGATCGGTTTCGGACCGGCGGAGCGCAATTCGGCAGCAATTTCAGCGTTCAGGACCTGTTCCAGCCGGGTCAGGACCCGCGCGATCGGGGCAGCGTCGGTGACCCGGTGATCCCAGCGGATCACGACATGGATGGTCTGGTCGGGCTCGACCACCCCGTAACTGACGATGAAGGGGCCCGGCGTGATGGGGTGGAGCTCGCCGCCGCCGTAGGCGGCCACCGAGCTCACCGCGAAGCTGCCGAACCAGTTGCCGCGCTGGCGGCCGAAATTCAGTCCGATCGCCCAGGACAGCCGCCGCAGCGGCAGCGGCAGGCGGGTCGCCCGCATGATCTTGCGGAACATGGGGACGTCGTCGATCGGGGCCGTCTTGGCGCGCCGGATCTCGGCGTCGACCGCGGCTAGCGCCATGGTTTCAGGGGCCGCGATTCGCTGCGGCATCACGCATTCCTCGCCGTCCTCGACCCGGGCGATGGCCACCAGCGCCACGCTCCTCGGCAGCTCGTAGAGCTGCGGCCAGGGCCATTTGGCGTAGACGGTGCGCAGGATCGGCTCGTCCCTGGCGACCAGGGCAAAGGCTTTGACGAACATCGCGGCCCAGCCGGCGGGCGTCATCGTGCCCGCGCGGGCCTCCAGCAGGGGGCGGATATGCAGCGATCGGGACAGCGACACGAACGGCACGTCCATCGAAGCCCGCATGAGGTCGCAAATCAGGCGGCGCGGCAGTGAAATGTGCTTGGGTTTCCCGCGCATCGTTGTTCCGGTTCCCGCGGATTAAAATATGTGCAGCGAGCAGGCCTCCTGCTCGCCGCCTGCTCTAGCACGAACTAACCCGGTTGGGCCCAGTCGGTTCGCCGACCCTAGCAGCGCGGTCGTTCCCGGCAAGGTGGCAATCGGCTTGCTTCAGCGCTTGATGCCCTCGAACGCCGCCATGATGCCGCGCTGGAACAGCGACCAGTCGAAGCCGAGGGCGATCGCACGGTAGCCGCGGTCGACCAAGGCGTTGGCCTGGTCCGCCGTGCGGGCGACGCCACCGATCGGCACGCCGCTTCTGAGGATGCCGGCCTCGGCCCGGGCGACCAGCTCCAGCAATTCCGGATCGTCCATCTGGCCGCGCTTGTTGATGGAGGTGGCGAGATCGCCGGGGCCGATCACGGCAACGTCGATGCCGGGCGTCGCCATGATCTCGTCGATGCGGTTGACCGCGTCGACATGCTCGATGGTGATCATGCAGATCATCTCGTCATCGGCGCTGGCCATGTAGTCCGGCATCGACTGGCCCCAGCGGAACGGCGCGTGGAAGGGACCCCAGAGCCGATCGCCGCGCGGCGGATAGCGCACGCTTCGCACCGCCTTCTCGGCCTCGTTGCGATTGGTGATCATCGGAAAGTTGATGCCGAAGGCGCCGATGTCCATTGGCGCCTTCGCAAGCCACGGCTCGTTCGCCGCGATCCGCACCAGCGGCGTGCAGGGTGTGCCTGTCGTCGCCGCGATCATCGCATGCGCCTCGGTCAGCCCGATCGGACCATGCTCGAGATCGACGATGATCCAGTCGAGCGAACGCGCCATGATCTGCACGGTCTGCACGCTCGGGATCGTCGCGATCGCGCCGAAGGCGGGACGGCCCTCGCGCCAGAGCTGGCGGAGGCGGTTGAGCGGCGTGGTCGGGACTGACATGAAAGAGCCTGCGGGGACAATGACGACGGCGAAGCCTAGCAGCCCGCCGTGACTCCGAAAAGTCAGGCCGGTATGCGGCCGCCGAAGAACGGCCTCAGGGTGGCGCTGAGGCCATGCGCACGGTTGGATGTGAAGATCATCTCGGCGCCTGACTGCGCGATGCCGCCGATGCGCACGCCGAGCAGATCCGAGACGCGGCGGGCGATCGCGGGCGCCGGATCGATCCAGTCGACCGGCCAGGGCGCGAGTTTTTTCAGCCGGTCGAGCAGCAGCGGATAATGCGTGCAGGCCAGCACCACGGTGTCGGTACGGGCGCCTGCTTCTTCGGCATCGCCGACGAAGCACGGGGCGATCTCGGCGAGGATGGCGTCGTCGCTGACGGAAGAGCCGCTGAGCTCGGCTTCAGCCAGCGCGGCCAGCTCGGGCGAGCCGACCAGCGTCACCTCGCAGCCCAGTGCGAAATCGCGGATCAGCGCCTTGGTGTATTCGCGCTTCACGGTGCCCTTGGTGCCGAGCACCGATACCCGCCGGCTCCTCGACTGCGCGCAGGCCGGCTTGATCGCCGGTACCGTGCCGACGAAGGGCAGGGAATAAGCGGCGCGCAGATGCGATAGGACCAGGGTGGACGCAGTGTTGCAGGCGATGACGACGAGGTCAGGATCATGCGCGCCGATCAGTTCCCCCATCAGGGGGACCACGCGGGCGATGATCTCGTCCTCGCCGTGGTGGCCGTAGGGGAAGAAGGCGTCGTCCGCGACGTAGACGTAGTGCGCGTCCGGACGCGCGGCCACGACCTCACGCAGGACCGTGAGCCCGCCAAGGCCGGAATCGAACACCAGGATCGTCGGGGAATTGGTCACGTCGCTACCTTAAGGGAGCCATGGTTACCATTCGGTTTTTGGGCGGTTTTGCGGCGGGACCCGATTTGGAGCGATTCAATTTCACGATTGCCGCCTGTTCCCGTTATCAGCAGCCGTATTGCGGTGCGCACAGGGACAGGCCCGCAAAACTCCGGAGTGCCGACATGATCAGAAACACCAATGCTGGCTGGGGCAGCGTTTCCCGGTGGATGCACTGGATCCTGGCGCTGACCATCATCGGCATGATCGGCTTCGGCTGGTGGATGAACCACATCCCGGCGCGGCCCGACCGCTTCTTTTACCGCTCGATCCACGCCGATATCGGCTATGTGATCCTGCTGCTGACCGTGCTGCGCCTGGTCTGGCGCCTCATCAACCCGACGCCCGCCATGCCGGCCGATACCTCGCGCTGGCAGAAGGTTGCGGCCCATATCAGCCATGGCGCGCTCTATCTCGCCGTCATCGTCGTGACCCTGCTCGGCTGGGCGCATTCCGGCGCGCACGCGCCGGACTACTCGGACTTCTTCGGCCTGTTTCACGTACCGCAATTCACCTCTCCCGACCGTGCGGCGGCGGGCGCCTATGAGGACCGCCACATCCTCTTTGCCTATGTGCTGCTCGCCTTGATCGCGGTTCACGTGATCGCGGCCCTCTGGCATCACTTCATCCGCCGCGACCGCGTCGTGGCACGGATGGTGACAGACGAGGCGGCGTAGGGCGGCTCGCGTTTCAGTTCGATCCGTCATCCTTCGAAGACCGCTGAAGAAGCGGCCACTTCAGGGTGACGGAGAGGAATGACATTGCTTCTACATCGCAATGACGGGATATGATGCGGCGTCACCACTGATCGAGCCTACGTTACGTCGCAGGAGGCCTCATGCTCACCGTCCATCATCTCGGCAAGTCGCAATCCGAGCGCATCGTGTGGCTCTGCGAAGAGCTCGAACTTCCTTACGAGCTGAAGCGCTATACCCGCGACTCCGTGACCATGCTGGCGCCGTCCGACTACAAGGCGCTGCACTCGATCGGGGCGGCGCCGGTCATCACCGACGGAGACCTTGTGCTCGCCGAATCCGGCGCCATCGTCGATTACATCATGGCCAAATACGGTAAGGGGCGCCTCGTGCTCGGCCCTGATGATCCTGACTTCGCGCAGTTCCTGTACTGGTTTCACTTCGCCAACGGCACGCTGCAGGCCGGCATGGGCCGACTGATGATCCTGAACCGCCTGAAGCTCGCCGAGGACAACCCGATGCTGGTCGCGACCAGGGGGCGCGTCGACCGCGCCTTCGATCTGGTCGATGCGCGCGTTCGCAACGCCGAATATCTGGCCGGCAGCACCTTCACCACCGCGGATATCATGATGGGCTTCTCGCTCACCACGATGCGCTACTTCCAGCCCTACGATCTGTCGCGCTGCCCGAACGTGGTCGAATATCTCGGCCGCATCGGCGCGCGTCCGGCCTACCAGCGGGCGATGGAGAAGGGCGATCCGGGCATGGCTCTGCTGCTGAGCTGAGTGGCGTCGGCGATCATGCGATTCGGTTCGTCGTGGCCGCCCGCTCGCTCGCCAGCTGCTTCTGCAGGCGGTCGATGTTTTGCAGCAGGCGCTGGCTGGTGAGCACCAGGAAGTAATAGCCGAACTGCGGATCCTGGAAGTAGATCTCGAGCAGCCGGTCATAGGTGATCGTCAGCACCTGTCCGTCTTCGATGCATTCGATCGTTCCGGTCCGCCGGTTGTCAGGCGTGAGGAAACCAAGCTCCCCCATGAGAGCTCCGGGGCCGATCTCGACTTTGATCTCCTTGACCAGGAATTTTCCTGTGACCGTGAGGAGCATCTCTTTGGCAGGATCGCCCAGTTTGAACAGTGTGTCCCCGCGGCGATATTTGCGTTCGGTCATGAACGGCTTGAGCCATTCGATCGACATGTCGCCTTCGGCGGCATGACGCGCCTTCTTGACCAGCTTGAGCATCTGCCGCAGGCGCAGGGCGTTGATCGGAAGCAAGAGCAGATACAGCAGGAACGTCGAGACGTTGGCGGAGAGCGCGCCGAAAACGGCGAAGAACCCGCAGCCGATCATGTTGGCGACGCGCAGCGGCACCATCGTCCGCATCAAGAGGGTGGCGACGAAGAAGCCGGCGCCGACCGCGGCGAACAGATTGGCCAGCGTGATGTTCTGGACAAAGATCTCCAGCATCCGATTGAAGATCGAGTCGTAGGTGACGTTGTTCGGATCGAGGCCCATCTGGACCAGGATCTTCGCGATCCTGAGATTGTCCGTCGCCGCATCGAGAATGCGGTCGAGGATCGCCGAAATGTCTGCGCTGCCGGACGGCATGGTACTATCCCCGCGTAAGGCCTTCAGTCCTGGTCGGTCTTCTCGACACCTATAGCCGAAATCGAATGACGACCGCTTGAATGAAGCCTCCGGCCGTCATGCCGCAAGAGGCAAATTTTAGCCTGATCGGTGATTTCGGCAATTGCCCGTTTGGCTGCTTGCATGCCGTAACATGCCGCGATTCGGCGCCCCGGATGCGAGTCCCGGCGTCGTGGATGGACCTCGGCGCTGCCGACGGGGCGGGGGCGTGACGATCTCCGGCTTTAGGGCTTGGCGGCGGGTTGCACGACCTGCTGGTCGACCAGGCCGAGGTGTCCCGGCAGCGAACCGGCGCGCAGCAACATGGCGACGCTATTGGCTTCCTCCAGGGTGAAATTGCCGGAGATCTGGCCCGAACCGCCGGTGATGGGCTCGCGGATCACGGGGGCGGAGATCACCTTGCCGTCGAGCACGATGGCGAAGGGCCTTCCGATGTTCTCTTCGGTGACGTGGGCGAAGCGCCGTGTGCCGCGGCCGTTGAAGCGGAACGAGGCGATCGGGTCCTTCGTGCCGCTCGCAAACCCCGGGGCGGCATAGCTGATGTCGTCGCCGTCGAGCGCGCTGTCCCTGGCGACCAGATAAAGGCTCTTGTCCTTGAAGCCGGACAGGACTTCCGTGCCTGCCGGCGGCGTGCCGGATTGCGCCTGCTCCGCTGGCATCGACAGGTCGATCAGACGGAAGCTGACCTTGACCCTTCTGGCGAAGACCGCGGTCACGCGCTCGGGCTCCATCATACCAGGCAGGAAGATGCGGATTCGGTCCTGCCCGTCCGGCAGGACGCTGGCGAGCTGGATGCCGGCGTCCTTCAGGCGCTGCTCGATCATGGCGATGGAATCTTCGACGAGTTCGTGCAGCCGCGCCGCGGCTGCGGCATCGGTCGGCGCGAGCCTGACCGGTCCGTTGCCGCCGTCGGTCACGCTCAGCGCATGCGACGGCAGTCCCTCCGCGGCTGACGCCAGCTTGCGCGCGAGTTGCTCGCGGCCCTTGGCGTCGGCGATCTTCAACTCGACCCCACCGTCGCGGATCGCAAGACCGGAGAAGGCGATCTTGCCCTCGCGCAGGGCCTTGTAGACGTCGTCGCGCAGATCCGTGACGACGCTCTCGCGCAAGCCGTCGGTGTCCACCTTGTAGACGATGCGCGAGCCGCCCAGCTTCTCCATCTTGTCGGCGACGAAAGTCGCGATCTTGGCGCGCATCCTGTCGAACTGGCTGTCCTCGGCGATCGCAGCGCGGGGCAGCGCGATCGTCGAAACCACGATGATCGACGTCATGATCCCCGATGTCATGGCGAGCGCGACAATCAGCCGTGAGACGCGATCCCGCAGGGGCGTGGTCATGATCACCTCAGGTCTTGCGGCAGGACGCTGCCGAGCGAGTCCGATGCCAGTTCTTGGTCCCCGGATCGGGCGCGGAGGTTCAAAGGCCTCCAGGCCGGGTGCTGCCACCGTGACCGTTAGGTCATGGACGAACGCCAAATCATGCATCATTCTGTCCGCGCTCGACCGGCCGTCGGTCGGGGCCTTGCCGAACCAAAAAGTCAAAAGACAGGGGGCGGGGAAATGCATCTGAGGGAGGACGGAATTCCATGGCGGGCATCCACGCGCTCGATCGCTTCATTGGCGACGACTATCCGGATCTGGCGACGGACGCGGAGGTTCGTGCCTTCGAACAGGTCCCTTACGCCGAGCGCGTCGCGGCCGAGAGCACCTATGACGCGATCAGGCTGGGTGCGGCGCGCGATCCCGACGCGGCGGCGATCCAGTTCCTTCAAAATGCCGATCCCGCCGACACGCCGGTCGTGGTGACGTACCGCGATTTCATCGCGCGCGTCACGCAAGCGGCCAACATGTTTCACGCGCTCGGTGTCGAAAAGGGCGACGTCATCAGCTTCATGCTGCCGCTGGTACCCGATGCCTTCGTGACGCTGTTCGGCGCGGAGGCCGCCGGCATCGCCAATCCCGTCAATCCGCTCTTGGAGCCGCACCAGATCGCGGAGATTTTGGAGGCCGCGAACACAAGGATCCTGGTGGCGCTCGGGCCGATGCCCGGCACCGACATCTGGCAGAAAGTCGAGCAGATCAGGCCGCAGTTGAAACAACTCAAGGCGATCGTGCAGGTGTTCGGCGGCGGTGATCCGGCGAAGGGAATCTATGCCTTCAGCGACCTGATCAAGCAGCAGCCGGCGGACCGGCTTGTCAGCGGACGCAAGATTTCCGGCAGCGACATCGCCGCCTATTTCCACACCGGCGGCACGACCGGCACGCCGAAGCTGGTGCGGCACACCCATGCCAACCAGGTCTATCAGGCCTGGGCGCTCAACCTGCTGCTGAAGTCAAGGCCGGGCGCCAACATGCTGTTCGGCATGCCGCTGTTTCACGTCGGCGGCTCGCTGACGCAGGTGCTGCTGACGCTGTCGGCCGGCGGCTCGCTGGTGGTGCTGTCTCCGAGCGGCTGGCGCAATCCCAACTCGGTCAAGAACATCTGGGGGCTGGTCGAGCGCTTCAAGCCCGAGGCGCTGTCGAGTGTGCCGACGGTGCTTGCCGCAACGCTCGCGGTGCCAACAGGCAATGCCGACATCTCCAGCCTGAAATATGCCGCCGGCGGCGGCTCGGCGATTCCCGTCGCCGTGGGTTCGGCGATCCAGGACAGGCTGAAGCTGCCGGTGGTCGAGGTCTACGGCATGACGGAGACCTCGAGCGTGCACACGCTGGCCTATCCGTCGCGGCCGATCCGGCTTGGCTCGGTCGGCCTTCCCATGCCCTATGCGCGTGTGCGCATCGTGCAGCTCGATGCCGATGGCAGGCTGATCCGCGACTGCGCGCCGGACGAGATCGGCGTCGTTATCATGGCCGGGCCCGGCGTATTCGGCGGCTATCTCAACGACGAGCACAACAAGGGGGCCTTCGTCGACGAAGTCTGGGTCAATTCCGGCGATCTCGGCCGGCTCGATGCCGACGGCTATCTCTGGATCACCGGCCGCGCCAAGGACCTCGTGATCCGCGGCGGCCACAACATCGATCCGGCGCCGATCGAGGAGATCATGTTCCGCCATCCCGCCGTCGGCTTTGCCGCGGTGGTCGGCCAGCCCGATGCCTACGCTGGCGAACTGCCGGTGGGATACGTGCAGCTGAAGCCGGGCGCGACGGTCGAGCCGGGCGAGCTGGAAGCCTGGGTGCGCGAGCGCACACCGGAGCGCGCCGCCGTTCCGGTGCAGGTCATCCCGATCGATCCGATGCCGGTGACCGGGGTCGGCAAGGTGTTCAAGCCGCAGCTGCGATGGGACGCCGCGCAACGCGTGTTCACAAAGGTACTGACGCCCATCATCGAGCGCGGCATCGATTGCAAGGTGAAGGTCGGCGCACATGGCAGCCACGGCTCGATCGCCACGGTGACGCTTGCAGGCCTGCCGCCGGACCAGCGCGAGGTCGTCGCGGGCGAGGTGCACACGCTGCTCGACCCGTTCGTGATGCGGCACGAGGTGGTGCAGGTCTAGGCGGCCTAGGAGCGAGACGCTGGCTTATAACCTCGGCGAGAGGCGGTGCTTCGCCGCAGGATCACAGGCTGCCTGAGAGCTCTTGTGTGACTTTTGTCACATAGGGAAGAATTGGCATCGGGCGATAACTCCGAATAGTCTCGTGGAATTGCATTCGGGGGATTGCGAGTGATTCCGTTTCGGATATTTGGATTGTTGATTTTTGCCATTGTCCTTGGCTGCGGACCGGCGCATGCGGACCGGCGTGTGGCGCTCATCATCGGCAATTCCGCCTACAAGAGCGCGCCCAAGCTCGGCAATCCCGTTAACGATGCCACACTGGTCGGCGGCATGTTCAAGAAAGCGGGCTTTGATTCCGTCGACGTCAGGCTGGATCTCAGTGCCAGCGAGATGCGGCGCATGTTGCGTGAGTTCGCCGGCAGAACGCGCGACGCGGACATGGCGGTGATCTATTACGCTGGTCACGGCATCGAGCTCGACGGCACCAACTATCTCATTCCGACCGACGCTACGCTCGAGACGGATGGCGACGTGCTTGACGAGACCATCCCGGTGGAGCGCGCGCTGTTCGCGGTCGAGCCGGCCAAGCAGCTGCGCCTGATCATCCTGGACGCCTGCCGCGACAATCCGTTTTCCAAGACCATGAAGCGCACGCTGGCCTCGCGCGCGATTGGACGCGGGCTTGCCAAGGTCGAGCCGACCAGTCCCAACACCATGATCGCCTTCGCTGCAAAGGCGGGTTCGACTGCGTCAGACGGCGATTCCAAAAACAGCCCGTTCGCCATCGCATTGGTCGAGCACCTGCCGAAGCCGGGACTGGATTTGCGCAAGGCCTTCGGCTTCGTGCGCGACGACGTGCTCAAGAGCACGGGCTACAAGCAGGAGCCTTATGTCTATGGCTCGCTGGGCGGCGACGATGTGCCCCTGGTCGTGGTCAAACCGGCTGCGACCGGACCGCAGGCCAACCCACAGGATGCCATTCGCAGGGACTACGAGCTCGCGCTCCAGCTCGCGACGCGCGATGGCTGGGAAGCCTTCCTGGCGCAATACCCCGACGGGTTCTATGCCAATCTGGCCAAGGGCCAATTGAACAAGATCGCCGCCGAAGAGACGCGCACGGCGGCCGAGCAAAGGGCCAAGGCGGCCGAGCAGGAAAAGACGAGGCTCGTTGCCGAACGCGCCCAGAAGGCTGAGCAGGACAAGGCGGCTGCGGCGGCCAAGGCCGCCGAGGAGGCGCGGATCGCTGCAGAGAAGCAAAGGCAGATCGAGCAGGCGAGAACGGAAGCGGCCGAGCGGCAGCGCAAGGCGGCCGAAGCGGCCGCCGCAAAAATGCTTGCCGAGAAGCAGGCGGCTGAGAAAGCCAAGGCCGAACTTGCTGCCAAGCAGGAGGCGGAGAAGGCGGCGGCAGAGCCGGCCGCAAAACTAACTGCCGATCGACAGATGCTCGAAGCCGAGAGCCAGAAAGTGGCCGCGCTCTCGCCTGCGCCGGCATCGACATTGTCTGCAGCCGATCTGACGAAATCCGTGCAGAGCGAATTGCGCCGAGTCGGTTGCCTGTCCGCCGCTGCTGACGGCGAATGGAATTCAGCGGCGCAGCGCTCGCTGGCATTGTTCAACAAATATGCTGGGACCCAGTTCGACGCGAAGCTGGCGAGCGTCGACGCCCTCGATGCGCTGAAGGCGAAACCGGGACGGGTTTGCCCGCTGGTGTGCAATTTCGGCTTCAAGGCCGACGGCGACCAATGCATGAAGATCACCTGCCGCGCCGGTTATCGCGTCGGCGACGACAACGAATGTGAGAAGATCCAGGAGAAGAAGCCGGTCGCAACCCGACAGGACTCCAAGCCGCGAGACGAGGATCGGAAGAAAACCGAGTCCGCGCCGTCGAAGCCGCAGGCGACAGGACAGATTTTTTGCAACAATGCAGGTTGCCGTCCGGTCCGTCAGGGGTGTCGCCTGGAAGGGTGGGGCAACAGGACCGCGGGCCTGACGAGCGGAGGCGGCAGCAGCATGGTTGAAGTCTGCAACTGAATTTGCAAGCTGCGGCAGCGGCGAATGCGGCGCTACCCCGTCGGCATCCGCGTCTCGATCAGCCGCACCCAAAACGACGCGCCGTGGCCGAGGATGTTGTCGTTGAAGACGTAGGCCGGGTGGTGGCACTCGTTGCCGTCGCCCATGCCGACCAGCACCATCGCGCCGGGACGTGCCTCCAGCATGAACGAGAAATCCTCGGCGCCCATCATCGGAATGAATTTGTCGTTGACGCGTTCGGCGCCGACGATGTCGCGGGCGACGTCGGCGGCGAGGCCGGCTTCGCGCGCATGGTTCATCGTCACCGGATACATCCGCGTGTATTTCGTTTCCGCCGAGCCGCCATAGGCGCGCGCCACGCTTTCGGCGACCTCGCCGATGCGGCGCTCGACCAGATCGCGCACTTCGGGATCGAGCGTGCGCACGGTGCCGCCGAGCTCGGCGACCTCCGGAATGATGTTGAAGGCCGTGCCGGAATGAAATTGCGTGATCGAGATGACGGCCGATTTGAGCGGATCGACGTTGCGCGCGACGATCGATTGCAGCGCGCCCACGATCTGCGAACCGATCAGCACGCTGTCGACCGATTTGTGCGGACCCGCGCCGGCGTGGCCGCCCTTGCCGTGGACCGTGATCTGGATGTTGTCGGAGGAGGCGAGCATCGCGCCGGGCGTGGTCGCGAAATGGCCCTCGGGCAGGCCCGGCATGTTGTGCATGCCGTAGACTTCCTGGATGTTCCAGCGCGTCATCAGCCCGTCCTCGACCATGGCCTTGCCGCCGCCGCCGCCTTCCTCGGCGGGCTGGAAGATCATGATCGCAGTGCCGTCGAAATTGCGCGTCTCGGCGAGATATTTGGCGGCGCCGAGCAGCATGGCGGTGTGGCCGTCATGGCCGCAGGCGTGCATCTTGCCGGCGACCTTGGAGGCGTAGGGCACGCCCGAGGTCTCCATGATCGGAAGCGCGTCCATGTCGGCGCGCAGGCCGATGGTCTTGCCGGAGGCTGATTTCCGGCCGCGGATCACGCCGACCACGCCGGTACGGCCGATGCCCGTCACCACCTCGTCGCAGCCGAATTCGCGCAACTTGTCGGCGACGATGCCGGCGGTGCGGTGGACCTCGTAGAGCAGCTCCGGGTTCTCGTGGAAGTCATGGCGCCAGGCGGCCATTTCGTCGGAGAGGGCGGCAATGCGGTTGACGATGGGCATGGGGAGGGTCCGTTTCTTATGATGAGCTTCTAAGGTGGGTGAGCGTACCGTAACCCTCCGCCGTGTCACAGGAACTTGTCGATCAGGCCGGCGAGGTGCACCAGCCCGCAGCATGACCCGGGGCGCGGCACGGCAAGCGGGCCACCAGCTCCGGGTCTCAAAAATTAACTGTCAATCACGGATCATTGACTGACAGATATTGAAATCTGTCAGCGAGACGTGTATATCCGTTCCCGGACGCTCCGATTGGGCGTCCCGCGGCCACCCCCGGAAGCCCCGAGATCCGAAACAAATACGGTTCGAAGGGCGAAATTGAAGAGAGGGGACCGCGGACGAATGGAGACTTAAGACAATGACGACCGAAATCATCAATCTGACCGGGACGATTGGGCATTGGCTCAATTTACTGGTCGCGCGCCAGATCGCGGCGCAGGCTGCAAAACTGCCTCATTAAGGCGAGAGCTTTCCGAAACGACCGGCACGGGCGCTTCGGAAGCAGCTCCATCGCCGGGTAACTGGGCCCTCAACGGGAACAAGGTGCTGGCATGAATGAAGCCGTTATCCTGACGCCGGAGCGAATCCTCGAAGTCACCGAGGACGTGCTGCGGCGCTACGGACTTGCCAAGGCCACCGTGGTCGACGTTGCCCGTGCGCTCGATGTGAGCCACGGCAGCGTCTATCGCCATTTCCCGAGCAAGGCCTCGCTACGCGAGGCCGTCGCCAAACGCTGGCTGGATCGCATCGATGCGCCGCTGCTGGCGATCGCCGAGGAGCAGGGGCCGGCACCGGCGCGCCTCGACCGCTGGCTCCGCACGCTGTTCGAAGCCAAGCGTTCGCGCGTGCTCGACGACCCCGAAATGTTCGAGACCTATCTGACGCTGGCGCGCGAGGCCTGCGCGGCGGTCAAGTGCCACAAGGACACCATGATCGACCAGATCGGGGCGATCCTGTCCGACGGCGTGAAGCAGGGCGTGTTCGCCGTGGACGACGCCAAGGTCACGGCGCGCGCGATCTTCGATGCCACCGTCCGCTTCCACCATCCGGCCCATGCCGACGAGTGGAAGGATGCGGACTTGCCGGCACGCGTCGATGCGACGCTGGCGCTGGTGCTGCGCGGGTTGAAGGCTTGACGCTCCCAGCTAAATCTTCGTGAGCCCGCAAGCCGCGGCCAGCCGCACGAGCTGCGCGTCCGTTCGCGCGCCGGTCTTGGTCTTGATCAGATAGTGATAGTTCTGCACCGTCTTGACGCTGAGATTGAGGTGCGCGGCAATCTGCTCGGTCGTCGCGCCGCCGGCGAATTGGCGCACGATCTCGATCTCGCGCTCACCGAGTTGATCCAGCACTGAACCCGCCGACAGGCTGTCCTCGGCCAGGATATGCGCGATGTCGTCGCTCATGGCGCGTTCGCCGCGGGCAACGCTGCGGATCGCGGTCACGACGGCGGACGGCTCGCTGCTCTTGGTGACGAAGCCGGAGGCACCGGCACTGAAGGCGGCTTTCACCAGCACGGCCTCGTTGTGCATGGTGAAGACGAGGATCCGCGCCCGCGGGCTGCGCGCGCGGATGTTGCGGATCGCTTCCAGCCCGCTCGCGCCGGGCATCGAGATATCGAGCACGACGACATCGGGATCGTGGGCCTTGAAGGCGACGTAGGCATCCGCGGCGTTGTCGGCTTCCGCCACGACCCGCAGATCGCCCTGGCTCTCCAGCACGCGCCGGTAGCCCTGCCGTACGATCGGATGGTCGTCGACCAGCAGCACGGAGATTCCTGTAGCCGCAACCTCGCTCATCCCGGCCTCACGCGGCGAACGGGATGGTGGCGGCAACGCTGAGGCCGCCTCTCGCAGGCAGGATCGACAGCGATCCGCCGGCCGCCGCGATCCGCTCGCGGATGCCGGTGAGGCCGAAGCCGGCCGACTGCGCCACGCGCGCCGCATCGCCGCCACCGTCATCCTCGACGTGGACCAGCAGCATGTCGTCCTCGCCCGTGCGCCGCTCGACGCGCAGGGAAATCTCGCGCGCCGCGCCGTGGCGGAGCGCGTTGGTCAGGCATTCCTGCGCGACGCGATAGACGGTGACGGCGGCCGGGCCGCTGATGTCGGTGAGGTCGCCCCTGAGATCGAGCTGGATCGTCGGCCGCGCCGCGCTCTGCGAGCGCCAGCTGTCGACGAGATTGACGAGGCTTGCCTCGAGCCCGAGCTCCTCGGGCAGGGGATTGCGCAGCCGCTTCAGCGCATCGCGCAGCGAGGCCATCAGATGATGGGTCGCCTGCGAGATCATGCGGGCATCCTGCGCGATGTCGTTGTCCCGGCTTTGCTTCGTGATCGCGGTCTCGATGGTGTTGGCGAAAGCGAGAATCGCGGAAAGATTTTGCCCGAACTCGTCGTGCAGCTCGCGGGCGAGCGCGCGGCGTTCGTCGGTGCGGATCTCGATCAGGCGTCTTGTGAGTGCCGCGCGCTGTTCGGTGGCTTCCTCCAGCCGGCCGCCGAGCTCGCCGACGGCGCCCCCGATCATCGCAAGCTCCATCGAGCGGAAGCGCGGCAGCTTGGTGCGGTACTGGCCGCGCGCCATGCGCTGCAATGCGATCACGATCGTGCGCGCCGGCGCCAGTGCATGCGCGATCGCAAGCGAAGCCAGGAGCGCGATTGCCGCCGCCATCAAAAGCGCGACGTCGATCACGTTGAGGATGTACTCCCAGGCGAGCAAGATGGCTGCTGCTTCATCCGGCGTCGCGACCACCGTTCCGGCGGCCGCCGCCCGGGGACTGACCGGCCGTATGACTTCGGCGTGGCTGCCGAGGAAAGTCGGCACGATCGATGCGAACCAGCGCGGCGGCGTCTTGCCCAGCCCCTCGCTCTGGCCACACAGCGGCCTTTCGAATGCAATGGTCGGCTGGAACTCGACGCAAACGCCGGGCGAGATCAGCTTCATGGTCTCCAGCGTGCGCCACTCCGGAACCGGCAAAAGCTGCTCGCGTGTTCTGCTGCTGCGCAACAAGAATTCGCGCCAGTACAGGGCCTGAAGCGCCTGCGCGACCCGCTGCGCCGAAGCCGCAGTCGCCCGGTCGACGCTGCGATAGGCGTCGAACGTGGCCCAGACGGTCGCAGCGCCAAGACAGAGCGCGACGATGAGAAGCAGACGGGCGACAAGCTGGAGCACGAGGCGCATGCGATCATCCCCGACATTTGGTAGGGTCAGCCTAACAACGCCGCTGCGCCTTGCCAATTGCAGGGTTTGGCAGAGTGGCAGCTCGGGCAAATTTCCCAAGCCGAATTGGGCATGGCTCTTTGGACGGGTGCGGCGGCTTTGATCTATTGGATGGGGAATCGTTGCAGGGCGAGTCCCTGCAAGCCGGGAGCAGCGCAGCATGAGTTCGATGACGATTGGACCGATCGCGGGGCCTGCTGCCGACCCATCCGAGCGCAGCGCGCTGCTGTTCTGGATGATCTTCACCGGGCTTTCTATCTTCGCCGTCGTGCTGCTGTGGCGGTTCGGCCTGATCCGTCTGATGCTGACCTCGGACCGGACCTACATTTCCAGCGTGATCGCGCTGCTCTATGTCCTCACCTGCGGCCACTGCTTCCTGCGCACGCGGGCGATCGCCCGTGAAGGCGCGGCGGCGCGGCGCTGCCGCGCGGTGCTCGCGGCACCCGACGGCAGCAAGGCGCTCGATGCCGGAGCGAACGTGTTGCCGCGCGGGCTGGTCCGGGACCACATCGAGAGCCTCGTGACGAAAGCGACCGCGCAGGATTTCCGGCCGGTCGACCAGACGCTGCTGCTGCGGACGCTCGCCGATCGGCTGCGCGGCTCCAACGGCTTCGGGGCCTTCGTCTCGGATACGCTGATGAAGCTCGGCCTGCTCGGCACCATCATCGGCTTCATCATCATGCTGGCGCCGATCGCGGGGCTGGATGCCGCCGATAAGGTCGCGATGCGTTCCTCGATGGGGCTGATGAGCGATGGCATGGCGGTCGCGATGTACACGACGCTCGCGGGCCTCGTCGGCTCGATCCTGGTTCGCATCCAGTACTACATGCTGGATGCCGCGACCCAGCGGGTGTTCTCGGATGCGGTGGTGCTGACCGAGACCTATGTGACCCCGGAGCTGGAGCGCAAGGGGGCTGGAATCAAGGGCGCCGGAACCCCGTCATGATGGATGATTTCGGCCTCTATCCGCGCGAGGAGCCGTTCGATCCGCTGGGCGTGATGCTGTTCAAGGCGCTCCAGGTGATCGCGTTCCTGTTCTTCCTGGCACTGCTCGCGGTCTCCCCGGACGCCAAGGACGGCAAGATCGATTCCAAGGCGGAGTTCATGATCACGCTGGACTGGCCGGACAGTCACCCCGACGATCTCGACCTGTTCGTGCAGGATCCCGCCGGCAACATCGCCTGGTATCGCCACCGCGAGGCCGGCTTCCTGACCCTCGACCGCGACGACCGCGGCGGGGCCAACGACTTCATCATGGTCGCCGGCAAGAAGATCGCTTCCCCCATCCGCGAGGAGATCGTCACGGTGCGCGGCATCGTGCCGGGCGAATACACCGTCAACGTCTCGCATTTCGCCGCAACGACCGGCGAGCCTGTGACGGCCAATGTGAAAGTACAAAAACTCAATCCGACGGCGCAGGTGGTGTTCGACAACAAGTTCACGCTCGACCACACCGGCGACGAGAAGACCGCGGTGCGGTTCCGGCTCGATGCCGAGGGCAAGGTCGTCAATGTGGACCAGCGGCCGAAATCGTTGCTGGAGACGTTCCGCAGCGGCTGGCGCAACGGCGCCGATCTCGATCCGAACACCGGGGTGAGCAGGAACGCTGCGAGGGTGCGCCGTGACTAGTCTGCAGACGGTCATCCTGACGCTGTCGATCGCCTACGCCGTGATCGGCGCGCTGCTGCTGGTCGTGCTGGTCTATGCGCGGCTGCACTGGTCGCTGAAGGCGGTCGCGGTGGTCGTGACCAGCGCCTTCTATGTCGTCAGCTTCACCGAAATGCGCGGGCTGCTCGGCTGGGCGAGCGCCGACCGGTTGCCAACCTCGTTCAAGCTGCTGCAGGCCCGCATCGTCGAGCCGCATTCGCTGGAGGGCGATCCCGGCTCGATCTATCTGTGGGTCGAACAGCTGGATGAGGACAATCGCCCCAGCGGCATCCCCCGGGCGTTCCGCGTGCCCTACGACGACAGGCTGGCCGACAAGACCCACGCCGCGCAAAACGAGATCGCGGCCGGCCATTTGCAGGGCGGCCGCGCGGCAGATTTCGGTGGCGGCGAGGGCTCGCTGATCGACATGGTCCGGGAATACGTGACGCCAAAAACCATCCTGGAGACCAGCGGCGGCGATTCCTCGACCGGCGAATTCAACGCTCCGCCCGCCGGCGCGCAAGGCATCGCGTTCACCCCGCTGCCGCCGCCCCGGATGCCGCCGAAGGACGAGCAATAGGCTCTTCACCATCGCCGCAGAGGCGCGCTGGAAAACCGCGCCGCGCTGGCGCATGTTGACCTCCCTCAATTTGGCCTTATCGGCTTTCGATAAGAACCTGAGGGTGGAGGGTGTGTGCTTCTCGCGGTCTTCTCGGATATCCACGGCAACCGGCAGGCGCTCGAGGCGTGCCTGAAGCTCGCACGGGCGAGAGGGGCGGAGCGATTCATCCTGCTCGGGGATTTCGTCGGCTATGGCGCCGACCCGGAATGGGTCGTGGATACCGCGATGGAGCTGGTTGCGCAGGGCGCCGTCGCCGTGCGCGGCAATCATGACCAGGCGGTCAATTCCTCGGCCGAGACCATGAATGCGGAGGCTCAAGTCGCGATCGAATGGACCCGCGGCCGGCTCGATGCCGTGCAGCGGCGGTTCCTGGCGGAGTTGCCGATGCTGGTGCAGGACAGCGACCGTCTGTTCGTGCATTCGGAAGCCTCCAGCCCGCAGCGCTGGCACTATGTCCGATCGACCGCGGATGCCGCCAAGAGTCTGATCGCGACGCCCGCCCATGTCACGTTCTGCGGCCACATCCACCGTCCGGCGCTCTACTCGATGTCGGTGACGGCGAAGATGACGAGCTTCGTGCCCAAGACCGACGTCCCGGTGCAGCTCCTGCGCGGACGGCAATGGCTTGCGGTGCTCGGCTCGGTCGGCCAGCCCCGCGATGGCGATCCATCCGCGGCCTTCGTGCTGTTCGACACGGTCTCGTGCCAGATCACCTATTGCCGCGCGCCCTATGACATCGAGACGGCCGCGAACCGGATCCGCGAGAACGGCCTGCCGCATTGGCTCGCCGACCGGCTGTCGCAGGGGCGCTAGAGGCCGATGCCCAAACCCCTGGTCAAATCAGGCGCCAAGATCGACGGCTATACCATCGGCGAATGCGTCCATGCCGGCGGCATGGCGACGCTGTGGACCGTCACCCATCCCGGTATCGACGTGCCGCTGCTGATGAAGATTCCGCGGGTGTCGGAGGGCGAAGACCCCGCCGCGATCGTCTCCTTCGAGATGGAGATGATGATCCTGCCGCGCCTTGCGGGGCCGCACGTGCCCACGTGTTTCGGCACCGGCGATTTCGCCCACCAGGCCTATGCCGTGATCGAGCGCATCCCCGGGACCACGCTCTACAAGCGGCTGCCAGACCTGCCGCTGCCGTATGACGAGGCCAGGCTGCTGGTTGCCAGGATCGCGACGGGGCTCGCCGACCTGCACCGGCAGAACGTGATCCATCACGACATCAAGCCGAGCAGCATCATGTTCCGCGACAGCGGCGAGGCGGTGCTGATCGACTATGGCCTGTCGCACCACAACCATCTGCCCGATCTGCTGCAGGAGGAATTCCGCCTGCCTTACGGCACCGCGCCCTACATGGCACCCGAGCGGCTGCTCGGCGTCCGGGACGATCCGCGCAGCGATCTGTTCTCGCTCGGCGTGCTGCTTTATTTCTTCACGACGGGCGAGCGGCCGTTCGGAGAGGGCGAGACGCTGCGCGCGATGCGGCGCCGGCTGTGGCGCGATCCGCATCCGCCGCGCGCACTTCGCGCCGATTATCCGCCCTGGCTCCAGGAGGTGGTGCTGCGGTGCCTCGAGATCGAGCCGGTGCGGCGCTATCCGACTGCGTCCCAGCTCGCCTTCGATCTGACCCATCCGGACCAAATCAGGCTCACGACGCGCTCGGAGCGGATGAAGCGCGATCCCCTCAGCATCGCCTGGCGGCGGCGCTTCAACCAGGGCGTCATGGCGCCGCGTGCGAAATCAGATGTCGCAGCCCAGATCGCATCGAGTCCGATCCTCGCGGTCGCGCTCGACACGGCGGAAGGCGAGCCCGAGCTGAACGAGGCGCTGCGTGTCACCACCGAGCGCATTCTCGCCACGCTGCCGTCGGCGCGGCTTGCCTGCCTCAACGTGCTCAAGCTCAACCGCATCGCAATCGACCGGACCCTGGACGAGCAGGGCTCCAACAAGCATATCGACCGCCTGGTGGCGCTCCGGCATTGGGCCACGCCGCTGAAGCTGGACGAGAGCCGGCTGTCGGCTCATGTGCTGGAGGCGGTGGATCCCGCCGCGGCGATCCTGGAATTCGCCGAGGTCAACCATGTCGACCACCTCATCATCGGGGCGCGGCAGGGCTCGTTCAGGCGCACGCTGCTCGGCAGCGTTTCGGCCAAGGTGGCTGCGGAAGCGGCCTGCACCGTCACCGTGGTGCGGCCGCCGCGGATGGCTGCGGACGCCGATGAGGAGGCCGGGTAGGGGCCGGTTCCGGATCCTGGAAGGGATCAGGCCGCGTGGGCGGCGTGAACGGAGCGCTTGCGGCGGATCGGCCAGGAGAATTGCGGGCCCGGCTCGCCGTGATCGGCGCTGCCGCCGAAATACTGGATGATCTCGCGGCAGGGCTCGCAATTGAAGAGGTTGCGCGACGCGGATGCCTTGGTCATTTCCTTCAGGCAGTTCGGGCAATGCGGTTTCATCGGGCTTGGTCCAGAAAGGATTTCAATGCCGGCGCGGCGACCGGAGCGGGTGATCCGGATCCGCCGTTTCCGGCCCGGTGTCGTCGCGCATCTCGCCTTCGGTGCGTTCGAGCCGACCGAAGAAATAGTCGAGGCTCGGATGCGGGCGCCGCGGGATGCGACACCTGCGCTTCGGCTGACGCTTCACGAGCGAGATTTCCATGGCATCAACCCCGGCGGAGTCGCGCGTGAGAGATGCGGGCGGAACGCGCCGGGGCCTTCACCGGTCCGGCCGATGGGCCAAACACAACAAACGCACAAAAACCGATCCACAACGCCACGCCAGTCCAAACCAGGGTCGTCGTCATGATGTGCTCCCGTGAAAACAGGCAAGAATCACTAGCGGTGATTTGCGCGAATCAGGGAAGTCCGGAGGAGTACGGATCAAGGTTGCAATTTTAGGCATTGCGCGCCGCAACGCCCGTGGAAGCCGCACCTCTGCGGAGCTGCGCGTGAGGCCTCAGATCGCCTCGCCGCGCGCGCCGGCGGCGGCGTTGCGGATCGCGGCGATGTTGGTCTTGTAGGCGTCCTGCGTGCCGCCCCTGAACACGGAAGTGCCGGCGACGAAGGCGTTGGCGCCGGCCGCCGCCAGCGAAGCCGCGACGTCGGGACCGACGCCGCCGTCGACCTCGATGTCGATCGGACGGCCCGCCGTCATCGCGCGGATGTCGCGGATCTTGCCGATCGCGGAGGGGATGAAGGCCTGGCCGCCGAAGCCGGGATTGACCGACATCACCAGCACGAGGTCGACCAGGTCGAGCACGTATTCGAGCACGCTGATCGGCGTGCCCGGATTGAGCGAGACGCCGGCCTTCTTGCCGAGCGCGCGGATCGCCTGGAGCGAGCGGTGCAGGTGGGGACCGGCCTCCGCATGCACCGTGATGTGGTCGCAGCCGGCTTTCGCGAAAGCCTCCAGATAGGGATCGCAGGGCGAGATCATCAGATGCGCATCGAAGATCTTCCTGGTGTGCGGGCGCATCGCCTTGATGACGTCCGGGCCATAGGAGATGTTGGGAACGAAATGCCCGTCCATCACGTCGAGATGGATCCAGTCGGCGCCGGCGGCGTCCACCGCGCGCACCTCCTCGCCGAGCCTCGAGAAATCCGATGCCAGGATCGAGGGCGCGATTGCCAGGGGGCGGGGGCTGAAGGCTTGGGTCATGGCGCGGTTTCCCGTGGCGGCCGTGAAAGATGAACCTCGCCTAACATGGGCCTCTCAGCCGGGCAATGCAGGGCAGGCGTGCTTCCTGTGGGCGGAAATTTCTGCCGTGACCGGCATGAATTGCCGGTGTTTCCGGGACGCATCAAGCGCGGTGAAGGCGGATTTCATTGAGCTTTTTGCGCTGGCACGGTGCTTGCTGACTTTACCGCCAGAACATTGGCTGCGGCGCGCCGCATCGTTTGGAGTTTGTGCAATGTTGTTCGCTCTTGGGGCCGTATCGAGCGCGCTCGACGCGATCCAGTCGCTGACGAATTCGAAATCGTCGTCGGCGACGCATAAGACCGGGACTTCGCAAGGCGCGACCAATCCGTTCGCGATCGACAGCGGCAGCAGCAGCACGACCAGCGGCGCGACCTCGTCGGTCAATTCGGGCAATTGTCCGCAGATCGCGCCGGAGACGATGAGCGCGCTGCTCGCGGCGCAAAGCCAGTCCTCGAACAGCACCAGCAGCGCCACCAGCTCGACCTCGGCGAGCTCGACCTCCTCGGCCTCGACGAGCCGGGATGCTGCGCTCAAGGACCTGTTCTCGCAGATCGATGCGGACGGCGACGGCAGCATCACCAAGTCCGAATTCGAGAATGCACTCGGCGCCGGCGGTACCAATGTGGCGCAGGCCGACGACGTGTTCTCGAAGCTGGACAAGGATTCCGACGGCAGCGTCAGCCTGGACGAGATGTCGAAGGCGCTGAAGAACGGCCATCACGGCCACCACGCGCAAGGTGCGGGCGGATCGGGCAGCGGCTCGGATTCTTCTTCGTCATCGAGCGGCGGATCGACCTCGACCACGACGACCGGTGCCGACGGCTCGACCACCACCACCGTCACCTATGCCGACGGCTTCAAGATGTCGACGACCGTCCCGGGCGCTTCCAGCTCCTCGAATGCGAACGGCGGCGGCAATTCGCCCTACGACTGGTTCGGACAGATGATGCAGCGCCAGGCGCAGGCTTCAGCGGGATCAACGGCCTCATCGATGTCGATGAGCGTCTAGCCTTGCCTGCGGCTAGTCTGAGCATGATCTGTTCGGAAAACCGCGTCGCACTTCTCCGGATCACGCGCTAGCCGAACCGGTCCTTCCACGCCGGCAGCGCGCCCGCAAACGGCAGCGCGCTTGCACTGTAGATGCCCCGCGCGATCGCACGCGCGACCACGTTGGCGGCGACGGTGCCGAGCTCGGTGAGGCCGACCAGCGGCTCGATCGGCTTGTCGCAGGTCGCCGCGGCGAACAGCACATCGCCGTCGGTCGGGGCATGCACCGGATAGATGGCGCGGGCAAACCCTGTATGCGCGATCATCGCAAGCCGCTTGGCTTGAGCCTTGGTCAGCGTCGCGTCGGTGACGACGAGACCGATCGTGGTGTTCTCGCGCGCACTCGCGGCGGGACCGCCCTTGATGCGCATCGCCAGCATGTCCGGGGTGAAGGCGGGCGGCAGGCCGCGCCCGCCGAACTCGCCATTCTCCTCGAACGGCGCCGCCCAGAACCAGGGTCCCTCGCCGACGGTTGCGCTGCCGACCGCGTTGACGACGATGATCGCGGCGACCTTGATGCCGTTGGCCAGCACTGCCGAAGCCGACCCGAGCCCGCCCTTGAAGGTCGCGGTGGTGGCTCCGAGGCCGGCGCCGACGCTGCCCAGCGCGAAGTCGTGGCCTGCTGCTGCGGCCGCTTCGTAACCGAGATCGCGATAGGGCGCGAAGCGTCCCCAGGCCTTGTCGCCGCCGTTGAGCAGGTCGAACATGATCGCACCCGGCACGAGCGGAATCACCGCCTCGCGAATCCGCAAGCCGCGGCCTTGTTCGGCAAGCCAGGCCTGGATGCCGCCCCCGGCCTCGATGCCATAGGCGGAGCCGCCGGACAGTGCGATCGCATCGACCCGTTCTTGCGTGCTGGCAAGGTCGAGCAATGCGTCCTCGCGCGTGCCGGGTCCGCCGCCGCGAACGTCGATCGCCGCAACCGCAGGTGCATCGAAGACGATCGCGGTCGTGCCGGTGGCCGCTTTCGCATCCTCGGCATGGCCGACGCGGACGCCGGCGATATCGGTGAGCAGATTTTTCAAGGTTGGCCTCGCCGGCTGAAAGGAGCTCGCTTCAGCGATAGCGCAGGGATGCCGCAGGCTCAACCGGCGAGCGCGGTCCTGAGCATCTTGGCGAGTTCGGACTTGCGGTAGGGCTTTGCCAGCAGCAGCACCCCGGAATCGAGCCGGCCGTGGTGGACGATGGCATTTTCGGTATAGCCCGAGGTGAACAGCGTCTTCAGGTCGGGACGGCGCCGAGCCGCCTCATCGGCGAGCTGGCGGCCGTTCATGTTGCCCGGCATGATGACGTCCGTGAACAGCAGGTCGATGTCCTTGTCGGCGTCGATGATGACGAGGGCTTCGGCCGCGTTGGCGGCTTCGAGGGCGGCGTAACCGAGGCTCTTGATCTGGGTCACGACGTATTGCCGGACCAGCGCGTCGTCCTCGACGATCAAAATCTTCTCGTTGCCGCCGGTGATGGGCACGTTCTGGAGCACCTCGTACTCGGTCTCCTGCACGCCGCTCGAGCGCGGCAGGTAGATCTTCACGCTCGTGCCGTGGCCTTCCTCGCTGTAGATCTTGATGTGGCCGCCGGATTGCTTGACGAAGCCGAACACCATGCTGAGCCCGAGGCCGGTCCCCTTGCCGACCTCCTTGGTGGTGAAGAAGGGGTCGAACACGCGGTCGATCAACCCCGGCGGGATTCCGGAGCCGGTGTCGCTGACGGCGATCATCACGTAGTTGCCGGCAAGCACGTCGGGATTCATGCTGGCATAGCCGTCGTCGAGGAAGATGTTGCGGGTCTCCAGCACCAGCGTGCCGCCGTCGGGCATGGCATCGCGCGCGTTCAGCGCAAGATTGAGGATTGCGGTGGAAAGCTGACCGGGGTCGACCAATGCCGGCCACGCATCCTCGGTAAGCTGCGGCATGATGGTGATCTGCTCGCCGAGGGTCGGATGCAGCAGCTTCGCGGCCTCGAGCATCAATGCGTTGACGTCGATCTCGCGCGGCTGGAGCGGCTGCTTGCGGGCGAAGGCGAGCAGATGCTTGGTCAGTTGCGCGCCGCGCTCGGCGGCGTCGTCGATCAGCTTGGTGATGGCGGCGAGCTCAGGACGGTCGGCCACCGCGTCCGACAGAATGCCGATCGTGCCGGTGATGACGGTCAGCACATTATTGAAGTCGTGGGCGACACCACCGGTCAATTGACCGATGGAATCCATCTTCTGGACTTGCCTGAACTGGGCCTCGGCGGCCTGCTTCTCGGTGAGGTCGCGGCCGATGAAGAAATGCCGCTTCACCGGGTCGGACCAGGTGCCCATCCAGTTCAGTGTGACCTCGTGACCATCGTCATGGTAGTAGCGCGCCTCGAAGCTGCGCTTGACCGCGCCACGCCGCGCCGCGCGCATCTCGTCCCGTGTCTTCTCGAGGTCGTCGGGATGAATGAACTCGGTCGCGCTGTGCCCGATCATGTCGTCCGGGTTGAGGCCGAGGATGGTCTTCACGCTCGGGCTGACCTGGATGAAATTGCCGAAGCCGTCGGTGACCAGGATCAGGTCCTGCGAGGTCTCGAAGATGCGCTCCCGCTCCTCGATCTCGCGGCGCAGTTTCTCCCGCGCCTGCTTCTCTTCCGTGATGTCGTGGGCGATCTTGGACGCGCCGATGATCTTTCCGTTGTCTGATTTGAGCGGAGACACATTGAGAACCACGTCGAGCGGGCGGCCGTCCTTGCGGATGCGGACCGTCTCGTGCTGGGCGATCGTTTCGTTGCCGCCGACCCGGTTCAGGATGCCCCTGACCTCGGCCTTGCGGTCCTCCGGGACGATGATGTCGATCGGCTGGCCGACGGCCTCCGCGGCGGAAAAGCCGAACAGATGTTCGGCGGCCTTGTTCCAGCCCGTGATGATACCGTCGAGCGTCTTCGTGATGATGGCGTCATTGGCGGATTCGACGACGGCGCCGTATAGCGCAAGGCGCTTGCCGTAATAGTCGCGATCGAGCGCCGACTGCTGACGCAGCTTGCCGACGAGGCCCACCGTCTGGGCCTGGAGGCGGACGTTTTCGATCAGAAGCACCGCAAGCACGAAGGTCGACGCGCACAGGCCGTAGAGGCGGCCGGCGTAGAAGCCGAGATCGAAGCGCGCGACGTTGACGATCGCCGACAGCGCGATGTCGAACAGCCAGGCGCACATCACGACCATGAGCCAGGCGTCGATGATCGAGTGCGGCCGCCGGAACCACAGCGAGACCAGCGCTGCGAAGCTCAGGGACCAAACGAAGGATACCACGCCGATCATGATCTGCGTGTAACGGCCATCGCGCAGCAGCACCGGGAGCAAATCGTGCTGGGCGGTGACGATCCAGGCGAAAACGATCATGGCCGCGACGACGCCGAGAATGCTGGCGTAGATCGCCCTGCTTGCCGAGCCAGCGATCCGGGCACCGCCATCGGCCTCCTTCAGCCAGGCATAGGCGAGCACACAGAGCGGGAAGCCGCCGTGCCAGATCATGTAGAGCCAGACGGTGGTCTGCTGGCCGGCCCCCAGCAATCCAGTCGGGGAAAAAAGTCCGGGGAAGGTGAGGGCATGGAGTATGGCGGCCGCGGCGGTGAACAGATAGCCCGTCGCGAGCACGAGCAGCGCACGGGTCCGGAGCACCGCAAATTGCGACAGCAGCAGGACCGCGGTGACGATGTCTGCGACGGCGAGGGCGGATTGATAGCTCGCGACGAAGGCTGGCACCGGCAGCAGCGGGATACCAGCGAAGGGGACGGCCAACGCGAACACGATCGCGGAGACGCCGACGATCGCAAATGCTGCGGCGCGGTCTGTCGGGGTTGCAGGCAACGTCGACAGGAATGTGCTTCGATCGGTGGTCGCGCCGACGTCCAGCTCTCGCAGATCGGTCTTGAGCATCTCCGCCAATCTCATTTGGCCCAATTGGTTTCCGTCCATGGTAGCGGGTTCCGGGCACGCATCATGACAAAACCCGCCGCGACTCAACCGAAGGTTACAGATTACTTAATTTTGCTGGGAGCGCACTGGGGATCGGGTAAGATGCGCTTTACTGGACGGTGCCATAATGCCCTCCCGATGCTTCGGGTTCCAGGTTTGAATCAGGCGATTTTGACTTCGAGATCCGGGAGTTGTTCCCCATGCCTCGCATTCTCATCATCGACGACCAGAAGGACGTCCGGGCGATGCTTGCGATCGTGCTGCGTGTCAACCGGTACGAAGTCGTCGAGGCCGAGAGCGGCGCGGGCGGGGTGAACGCCTTCGCCGAGGCCCCCTTCGATGCGGCAATCGTGGACATTTTCCTCGGCGACACCAGCGGCGTCGAAGTCATCGCGACGCTGCGCGAGCTGGCCCCAAGCCTCCCGATCGTTGCCGTGTCGGGAATGACGGCGCTGGATTTCATGGAACAATCGCCCCACCTCGGCAACGTCGTCTGCCTGCAAAAGCCGTTTCGGCCGAACGATCTTCTTCAAGCCTTGCGGAAGGCCCAGGCCGCGGCGGACGGCGAGTTGCCCGCAGCCGTCTGACCCTGCCGCAAGAAGAAACGCCCCGGAGGTAAGCCGGGGCGCGGGATGTTTGGACGCGGCCTTCAGGCAAGCGCGCTTACGTGCCGTTGCCGCTGATCTGGGCGTAGCCGCCCTTGGCGTCCCATTTGTAGACGACGTAGTCGAGCTGCTTGATGTCGCCCTTGGCGTCATACTCGATCGGCCCGATCACGGTGTCCCACTTGCCGGCCTTGATCGCCGCCATGACCTTCTTGGCGTCGGTGGTGCCGGCCTTCTTGGCCGCTTGGGACCAGACCTGCATCGCCGCGTAGGTGTAGAGCGTGTAGCCTTCGGGGTCGATGCTCTTGGCCTTGAAGGCCTCGACGATCTTCTTCGCGGTCGGCTTGTTGCGCGGATCGGGACCGAAGGTGAACAGCGTGCCTTCGCCGGCCGGGCCGGTGATGGAGGCGTATTCCTTGTCGGCGAGCGCGTCGCCGGCCATCAACACGGTCTTGAGGCCCTGGTCGCGCATCTGGCGCAGGATCAGGCCGCTCTCCTGGTGGTAGCCGCCGACATAGACCAGATCGATGTTGTCGCGCTTCAGCCGCGAGACGATCGCGTTGAAGTCCTTGTCGCCCTTGTTGTAGGACTCGTACATCTTCTCGGTGACGCCGGCCTTGTTAAGCGCCTTCTTGGTCTCGTCCGCAAGACCCTTGCCGTAGGTGGTCTTGTCGTTGAGGATGGCGATGTTCTTGCCCTTGAAGTTCTTGGCGATGTACTGGGCGGCGACCAAACCCTGCTGGTCGTCGCGGCCGCAGACGCGAGCCACGTTCCACAGTCCGCTATCGGTGAACTTCGGATTGGTGGAGGCCGGCGTGATCTGGAGGACGTTGCCGTCGGCATAGGCTTCCGAAGCGGGGATCGACGACGACGAGCAATAATGCCCGGCCACGAACGGAATTTTCGCGCCGGCGATCTTCTCGGCGACCGAGCGGGCCTGCTTCGGATCGCAGGCGTCGTCCTCGATGGACAGCGCGAGCTTCTTGCCGTTGACGCCGCCGGCGGCGTTGATGTCGGCCACGGCCATCTCGGCGCCGTTCTTCATCTGGCGGCCGAAGGCGGACTCGCCGCCGGTCATCGGACCTGCGACTGCGACGGTGACATCCTGCGCGAATGCCGCGCTCGACAGCGCAATCGACGCGCCGAATGCCAGACCGATGAGCTTCAGTGATTTCATGAGATACCTCGTGGGTGGTCGCCTGTGGAAGTTGCCGGGTACGCCCGGTCCAAACCGGCGCCATTCTTGAATGAATTCGGGGAGAAGTCACCGGCAAAATACGGGCATTGGCGGAGATATCTCGCCATATTCGGCCGCACGCCGGTCCGCAGGGTTCGATCTTGGGGTTCGTTCTTGGGGTTCGTTCTTGGACGGCCTCAGCCGTGCCGGCCGCCTTCCAGGTAGGCGGCGCGAATCTCGGGGCGCTGCAACAACTCTGCGCCGGTCCCGGCCAGCGTAATCAGGCCGTTGACCATGACATAGCCGCGATGGGCGAGCTTGAGTGCATGGTTGGCGTTCTGCTCGACGATCAGCACGGTCAGGCCGTCCTGCCGGTTGAGAGTGCGGATCGCGTCGAATATCTGGCGCGCGATCAGCGGCGCCAGCCCGAGCGAGGGCTCGTCGAGCAGGAGCAGGCGGGGACGGCTCATCAAGGCGCGGCCGATGGCCAGCATCTGCTGCTCGCCGCCGGACAGGGTGCCGCCGCGCTGGGCGTAGCGCTCCTTCAGTCGCGGAAACAGCGTGAACACGCGTTCCAGCGTCGCGTTGCGCTCCGCCTCGGTGCAGTCGGTGGCGTCCGCCCCCATCTGGAGGTTTTCCGCCACGCTCATGCGCGGGAAGATGCGGCGGCCTTCCGGCGATTGCGCGATGCGCAAATGCGCAATCTCGTGGGTGGGAACGTCGGTGATGTCGCGGCCTTCGAACAGGATCTGGCCGGCGCGGGCGCGCGGCTTGCCAAAGATCGTCATCATCAACGTCGACTTGCCGGCACCGTTGGCGCCGATCAACGCCACGATCTCGCCGGCATTGATCTCGACGTCGACGCCCTTCAGCGCTTCGATCTTGCCGTAGGCGGCGCGAAGGCCGCGGATCGCGAGCATGGGAGCGGGCGCCGCGGTCACGACCCGCCCTCCATCACGGCCACCGCCTCTTCCTCATCGGTGCCGAGATAGGCGGCGATCACCTTGGGGTCATCGCGAACCTCGCGGGGGGAGCCTTCCGCAATCTTCACGCCATGGTCCATCACCACGATGTGGTCGGAGATTTCCATCACCACGGACATGTCGTGCTCGATCAGCAGGATCGAGGTGCCGAGCTCGTTGCGGATCGACAGCAGCAACTCGCTCAGGGCGGCGCTCTCGCGCGCATTGAGGCCGGCTGCAGGCTCGTCCAGGCACAATAGCGCGGGCTCGGTGCACATCGCGCGTGCGATCTCGAGCCGTCGCTGGTCGCCATAGGCAAAATTGCCGGCGGCGTCGTCGGCGCGATCGAGCAAATTGACCCGCCTGAGCCAGTCGGTGGCGAGACCGATCGCGCGCTTCTCGGCGTCGCGATAGCCGGGCGCGCCAATGAGCCCGAGCAAGGTGAAGCCGGAGGCCCGCATCAGGGCGTTGTGTTGCGCCACCATCAGGTTTTCCAGCGCCGTCATGCCGGGAAACAGCCGGATGTTCTGGAATGTTCGCGCCACCTTGGCCTGCTTGGCGATGCGAAAATCGTTCAGCCGCTCCAGCGCGATCACCTTGCCGTCGTCATGGGCGAGGCGGATGGTGCCGTCGCTCGGCTTGTAGAAGCCGGTAATGCAGTTGAAGACCGTGGTCTTGCCGGCGCCGTTCGGTCCGATCAGCGCGGTGATCTTTTTCCGCTCGGCCGCGAAGGACAGGTCCTGCACGGCGACGATGCCGCCGAAGCGCATGGTCAGCCGGTCGACGCTGAGAATCTCGTCGCGGCTCATCCGTGGCCTTCCTTGACCAGGTCGGATGAGATCGCCTGTGCCTTGGTCAGGTACACGGTCGGCGCGCGATGGCCGATCAGGCCGCGCGGCCGCCAGATCATGATCAGCACCATGGCCATGCCGAACACCAGCATGCGGTAGGTCTCGAGGCTCCGGAACAGCTCGAAGCCGCCGATCATCGCGAGCGCGGCGAGCGCCACGCCGAGCTGCGAGCCCATGCCGCCGAGCACGACGATGGCGAGCACCAGCGCCGATTCCTGGAAAGTGAAGGATTCCGGGCTGATGAAGCCCTGACGTGTCGCGAAGAACGCGCCGGCAAAGCCGCCGAACATCGCCCCGGTCGCGAACGCCGTCAGCTTGGTGGTCGTGGTGTTGATGCCGAGCGCGCGGCAGGCGACCTCGTCCTCGCGGAGCGCCTCCCAGGCGCGGCCGATCGGCAGGCGGCGCAGGCGGATCGTGACCCAGTTGGTGAGCAGCGCAAGCGCGAGGATCAGATAGAACAGGAAGACGATACGGTGGGTCGGCGAGTATTCGATGCCGAGCCTGGCGGCGAGTCCGCTGTCGCTGTTGTCGAGCGGGATGCCGAAGAAGGAGGGGCGGGGAATGCTGGACACACCGTTGGGACCGCCGGTGAGCTCCTGCCAGTTGATGATGACGAGGCGGATGATCTCGCCGAAGGCGAGCGTCACGATCGCGAGATAGTCGCCGCGCAGACGCAGCACGGGAAAGCCGAGCAGCACGCCCCAGAACGCGGCGAGGATGCCTGCCAGCGGCAGGCAGACCCAGAACGACCAGCCGAAATTGGTGGCAAGCAGAGCGTAGGAATAGGCTCCGACCGCATAGAAGGCGACGTAGCCGAGATCGAGCAGGCCCGCGAGGCCGACCACGACGTTGAGGCCCCAGCCCAGCATGACATAGGTGAGCACGAGGATGGCGAGGTCGAGGATGTAGCGCTGGTTATAGAAGATCACGGGCACCAGCAGCGTGAAGATCAGGAGCGCGGGCGCGAGATAGTGGCCGACGAACGACATGCCGCTCTTCACCGCCGGCGGCACCAGCTTCTCGGTTCCGGTCGAGCCGATCCATTGCCGGAGCAGCTCGATCAAGATCGAGCCGCCGAACACCGCGGCGACGAGGGATGCGAGGTCGCCGAAGCGTGTCCAATAAGTGAGCTGGCCGTCGGAGCCTGCTTCGGTGCGGATGCCGACCATCAGGGAGAACAGCACCAGCGCGATCAGCGCGTTGATGAAGGCTGTCTTCAGAAGGGCGGAAATGCCGGCGGTGCGGCTTGCGTGCGTGGTCTCGTGCGGAATGGGTGTCACGCGGCCGGCCCGTCAGACTTTTTCGACTTCGGGACGGCCGAGCAGGCCGGTCGGCATGAAGATCAGCACGACGATCAGGATCGAGAACGCGGCGACGTCCTTGTACTCGACCGAGAAATAGGCCGACCAGAATGTCTCGATCAGCCCGATCGCAAGTCCGCCAAGCATCGCGCCCGGCAGCGAGCCGATGCCGCCGAGCACGGCCGCGGTAAACGCCTTGATGCCGGCGACGAAGCCCATGAAGAAATCGACCAGCCCGTAATAGAGCAGGTACATCAGGCCGGCGACCGCGGCGAGCGCGGCACCGATCACGAAGGTCATCGATATGGTGCGATCGACGTTGACGCCGAGCAGCGCCGCCATGGTCTGGTCCTGCTCGCAGGCGCGCATGTCGCGCCCGAGACGGGTGCGCGACACCAGCCAGGTGAAGATCGCCAGCAGCACGATGGTGGTGACGACCACCATGATCTGGATGTTGGAGAGCTGGATGACAAAGCCGTCCTGGCTCTCATGCAGCGTGTAGCCGCCGGTGATGAAGGGCGGGATCGGCTTGACGCGCGCGCCTTGCGCCACCTGCGAATAGTTGGTCAGCACGAACGACATGCCGATCGCCGACAGCATTGGAGCGAGGCGGAAAGAGTGTCGCAGCGGCCGGTAGGCGATACGCTCGATGGTCCAGCCGTAGAGCGCCGTGATCGCCATCGAGACTAGCAACACCACCAGAAGGATCACCGGGATCGCGGTCAGGCCGGTCGAGATCAGGAGCACGAAGGTGATCAGGGCGATGAAGCCGCCGATCATGAAGACGTCGCCATGGGCGAAGTTGATCATGCCGACGATGCCGTAGACCATCGTGTAGCCGATCGCGATCAGTCCGTAGATGGAGCCGAGCACGAGGCCATTGATGAGCTGCTGGGCGAAATAATCCATAGGCTGCCGTTACCAAACCTGACGCGGGCTCAAAGGGAGCTCTTCGAGAGAGAGTTCTTGGGCCCTGGCAGCCCTTGAGCATTCTGCTGGTTTTGTAACAGGAGGGAACTGGCGGCCGCAACTGTCCCGGCCTTACCCCGGGGGGATTGTACAGAGATCATTTGGCGCTCCGGTTCCCGCGAGCGGCGGAACCGGGTTCCGGGAGGCAACCAAAGTGGATGCCGGCCGTTGTCTCTGCTCTGTCCAACAAGGGAGTTTCCCCGAATGACGAAGCAGCAGAACCAGAATCCGGGTCAGCAGAGTCAGAACCCCGGCCAGCAGCGTCCAGGTCAACAGTCAGGTCAACAGCCAGGGCAGCAGGGCGGTGGTCAGAAGCCCGGACAGCAGCAGCAGAACGATCCGATGCGCCAGGGCGACCGTCCCGGCCAGCAGCAGGGCGGCCAGCACGGTCAGCACAACAAGTAGTTTGGGAGCCCGGGAATTTGCCCAAGAACAAGGGTAGTGAACCAAGGGTAGTGAGGAGGGCCCCGCCGGAAGGCGGGGCCTTTTCCTTTGGGCGCTCGGCCGGTCGGTCAGGCGATTAAGGTAAACAAAGGGTTTAAATTGCCGCCACAGTCTGATGCGAGTTAGCTCCCGGCAAAGCCTTCCATCGAAGGCGCGGCAGGCGAAGCGGGAAGCGGCATGTTCAGGAATTGGCGGATCGGCTCGGTCAACGGTGCGCTGCTGGCGGCCTATTTCATTCCGGCCTGGATCCTCGTCGCCTTCAACATCATGGTGGCACCGGTGCACGGCCTCTACGAGCGGCCGAGCGTCGCCGTGGCGCTGTTCCTCAGCGACCATCTCCAAATGGCGGGGATGGACACCGTGCGTGCCGCCTGGCTGCTGGCGCTGGGCCGGCTGACCGTGGTGGCGTTCTTCGCAATCTATCTGGCGCTGCTCTGCATCCCGCGCGTCCGCAAGAATGGCGGCAGCGACGAGGCGCTCGGCATCGCGCTGGCGATCGGCAGCATCATCTCGTTTGCCAGCATGGTGATGGCCTCCAAGGTCGGCGAGATGGCCGCCCTGCGGCTCCACGCCACCGAGCTCCTGCTGCTGCTTGGCGCTGCCATCGTGATCGTGATCGAACGGCCCGCGCCGGCGCCGAAGACCGTCGAGGCTGCGCCGCCGCTAGGGCTTGAGCAGGCCGAGCTCCTGCACAATCGCTGAGGCCTCCTTGACGGCGTGGTTCGCCGCCGGCACGCCGCAATAGATCGCCTGCTGCAGCAGAATTTCCTTGATGTCGTCCGGCGTGAAGCCGCCCTCGGCGAGCGCCGCGCGCACATGCAGGCGGAACTCGTCCCATTGCCCGAGCGCGACCATGGTGCCGATCACCAGCACCCGGCGCGTGCGCTCGTCGAAATGCGGCCGCGTCCAGATCTCGCCCCAGGCATAGCGGGTGATCATGTCCTGGAAGTCGGTGTTGAAGGCATTGCGGTTCGCGATCGACTTGTCGACCCAGGCATTGCCCAGCACCTTTCGGCGCACGTTCATGCCGGCATCGCGGCGTTTCTGGTCGTCCATGTTCTTTCCTCCTCTCGTCATTGCGAGCGCAGCGAAGCAATCCAGTCTGTCGCCGCGGAGGGATTTTCCGGATTGCTTCGCTGCGCTCGCAATGACGCGTTGTGAGATCAGCGCTGCGTCAAGAATCCCACCACCGCATCGGTGAACGCGTGCGGCTGCTCGACATTGGAAATGTGGGCGGCGTCGATGATGGTCATGCTCGCGCCGGGAATGCTCGAGCGGATCAATTCACCCGCCGAGATCGGCGTCGCCATGTCGTGGCGGCCGGCGATCACCAGCGTCGGGCTTTTGATCTTGGGCAGCAGCGCGCGCTGGTCGAGCGTCGACAGCGCCTCGCAGCAGGCGAGATAGCCCTCGACCGGGGTCGCAAGCAGCATCGACTTCATCCTGGCGGTGATGTCAGGCTCGCGCTCCCGGAAATCCTGGGTCAGCCAGCCGGCGATGACGGCGTCGGCGACTGCCGCGATGCCGCCTTTCTTCACCGCGTCGATGCGTTCCAGCCATTTGGTCGGCTCGGCATAATAGCAGGAGGTGTTGGCGAGGATGAGCTTGCCGAACCTGTCGGGCGCATTGGCGCCCAGCCATTGCCCGACCATGCCTCCCATCGACAGGCCGCACCAATGCACCTTCTCGATGTTGAGGTCGTCGAGGATCGCCAGCACGTCGCGGCCGAAGCGCTCCAGCGTATAGGGGGCGGGCGGCACGTTGGACTTGCCATGACCGCGGCGGTCGTAGCGAATGACGCGGAACACCTGCGTCAGCGCCTTCATCTGCGGCTCCCACATCTGCAGCGTGCAGCCGAGCGAGTTCGACAGCATCAGCGTCGGCCCGCCGTCGCGGCCCTCGACGGAGACGTTGATCAGGCAACCGTCGGCATCGATCATGGGCATGGGTTACTCCTCGTCATGCGCGGGCTTGACCCGCGCATCCATCCAAAAAGTGAATCTATCCAAGATGATGGATTGCCGGGTCAAGCCCGGCAGTGACATCAAGGGAGATCCAGTGAAGCGAGCAGCCGGTCGATCAGGACTTGGGAAACCCCTTGATAGGCCATCGGCTCGAACAATGCCGCAATTTTCTGGGACGTCAGATGCGCGGTAACTCGCGAATCGGCCGATAGCACGTCGCGCAGATGCTTCTTCTCGGCGACGGCGCGCTTGCTCGCGGCTTCGACGAGATGGTGCGCATCGCTCTTGCCGATCGTCTCGGCCAGCGCAAAGGTGACTGCTTCGGCCATGATCAGCCCGTGGGTCGCATCGAGATTGCTGCGCATGCGCGCGGCGTCGACGTCCAGGCCCTCCGCGATGTCCACGATCGCAGCGAGCGCGCCGGAGGTCACCAGCATCAATTGCGGCAGCGTCGGCCATTCCGCGTGCCACGGGCCGGCGCTGCGCTCGTGGTCCTGCACCTGCGCTGCAAAAATTGTCGCGGCCAGCTGCGGCGCCATGGTCGCGCAGCCCAATGCGCTTGCGGCCGCAACCGGGTTGCGCTTGTGCGGCATGGTCGAGGAGCCGCCGCGGCCTTCGCCGGCGGGCTCGAACGCCTCGGCGACGTCGGTCTGCATCAGCAGCGAGACGTCGCGCGCGATCTTGCCGCAGCTGCCGGCGAGAATCGCAAAGCCGGATGCGGCTTCCGCGATGCGGTCGCGATGGGTATGCCAGGGTGCCTCCGGCAGCGGCAGGTTCAGCTCCTGCGCCAGCCGTTCGCCCACCGCGAGCCCCTTGTCGCCGAGCGCGGCGAGCGTGCCGGCCGCGCCGCCGAATTGCAGCGCGAGGCCCTCGCGGGAGAGCCGCCGCAGGCGGCAGCGGGCGCGGGCGAGGCTTGCCGCATATTCGGCGGCCTTGAGGCCGAACGGCATCGGCAGCGCGTGCTGGAGCCAGGTCCGCGCCACCATCGCCGTGTTGCGATGGCTGCGCGCCAGTGCGGCAAAGCCCTTGATGGCACGACTGAGATCGGCGTCCAGCGCGTCGATGCCGGCACGAAGCGCGAGCATTGTCGCGGTGTCGATGACGTCCTGGCTGGTCGCCCCCCAATGCACATAGCGTGCGGCCTCCGCGTCGGCCTTGCCGACATTGGCGGTCAGCGTCTTGACCAGGGGGATCGCGAGATTGCCGGATCGCGTCGCGGCCTCGGCCAGCGCGGCCATGTCGAAGGTATCGGCCTTGCACGCGGTTTCGATCGGGGCCGCCGCGGACGCCGGAATCACACCCATGGCCGCTTCGGCGCGCGCCAGGGCTGCCTCGAAATCGAGCATGTTCTGCAGGGTCGACCGGTCGTCGCAGACCGTGCGCATGGCCGCGCTCGACAGCATCGGCGCGAGAAGGGGGGACAGAGATGTGCTCATCTTGGGCGGGACCTAACCACCATGACCCGCCTGTGCCAATCCCAAACCATCCGCGCAAAGCCTTGTGCAGTTGCGAATATGCATTGCACATGATCGGGGTCCGCCCTTTCTTTTGCCGCCTCCCTGCGTTACTTGAGCTGCGCTATACTGACGTGATCCAAGCAAGATTCCCGGGAGGCACCCATGGCCATGACGATGAACGGCGAAGTCCAGCTTGCGGCGCCGCGCGAGGCCGTGTGGGAGAAGCTCAACAATCCCGAGGTGCTGAAGGCCTGCATCCCCGGCTGCGAGGAGCTGGAGAAGACCGAGGACGGCGGCTTTCGTGCGACCGCGAAAATGAAGGTCGGCCCGGTGTCGGCGCGCTTCAAGGGCAAGGTGACGCTCTCCGATCTCGACCCGCCGAACGGCTACAAGATTTCCGGCGAGGGCGAGGGCGGGGTGGCCGGCTTCGCCAAGGGCGGCGCTGTGGTCAAGCTTGCGGAGAAGGACGGCGGCACGCTTTTGTCCTACGAGGTCGAGGCCCAGATCGGCGGCAAGTTGGCGCAGCTCGGCCAGCGCCTGATCAACGGCACCGCCAAGAAACTGGCCGACGAATTTTTCGCGAACTTCGCCAAGGCGGTACAGGGCTGAAGGCTATCGCCTTTCGGTATGGCGCCTTGCGTTCCGGGTGATGTTGCCCCGGGGCATAATGGTCCATATGATGGGTTGGAATAATTATAAGAACCGCTTCGACGGGACCCGTCGGGGCGCTGATTAGAGAGTGCTTATGGCAAAAATCTCCCTCATCGTGAACGGCAATCCTGTCACGGCCAACGTCGATCCCCGCACCCTGCTGGTGCAGTTCCTGCGCGAGAATCTGCGCCTGACCGGCACCCATGTCGGCTGCGACACCTCGCAGTGCGGCGCCTGTGTCGTGCATCTCGACGGCAAGGCCGTGAAGTCCTGCACCACGCTGGCCGTGATGGCCGACGGCCACGAGGTCAAGACGATCGAGGGACTGGCCGCCGACGGCGCGCCGCTGCATCCGATGCAGGAGGCCTTCCGCGAGCACCATGGTCTGCAGTGTGGTTTCTGCACGCCCGGCATGATCATGACCGCGATCGACATCGTCCATCGCAAGGGCAACGAGCTCGACGACCACACCATCCGCGAGGAGCTGGAAGGCAATCTGTGCCGCTGCACCGGCTACCAGAACATCGTCGCCTCGATCTCCGCCGGCGCCAAGGCGATGGCGAAATCCGACCTCGCGTAACGCGCATCCCGCGATCAGGACATTCAGATGTACGAATTCAAATACCATCGCCCCGGGACCGTTCGGCAGGCCGCCAACCTCCTGGTGAAGAACGAAGACGCCAAGGTGATCGCCGGCGGCCACACGCTGATACCCGTCATGAAGCAGCGTCTCGCCAGCCCGCCGCATTTGGTCGACCTCTCCCATATCGAGGGACTGGGCACGATCGAGATGAAGGGCCGCTCGCTGGTGATCGGCGCCACCGCCAGGCATGCGGAGGTCGCAAGCTCGGCCATCGTCGGCGAAGCGATCCCGGCGCTGGCGAATCTTGCGAGCCAGATCGGCGATCCTGCCGTGCGCCACAAGGGCACGATCGGCGGCTCGCTCGCCAACAACGATCCGACCGCCGATTATCCGGCTGCGGTGCTCGCGCTCGGCGCCACCATTGTCACTAACAAGCGCCGCCTCAAGGCGGAGGAGTATTTCCAGGGCCTGTTCACGACGGCGCTGGAAGCCGACGAGATCATCACCAAGGTGATGTTCCCGCTGCCGAAGAAAGCGGCCTACATCAAGTTTCGCAACCAGGCTTCGCGTTACGCGCTGGTCGGCGTGTTCGTGGCTCGGCGTCCGTCGGATGTGCGGGTCGCCGTCACCGGTGCCGGCTCCGAAGGCGTGTTCCGCGTCGCCGCGTTCGAGGAAGCGCTGAAGAAGCGCTTCGCCGCCAAGGCGCTCGAGGGTATCGAGGTGCCCGCGGAAGGCCTCAACAGCGACATCCACGGCAGCGCCGAATATCGCGCACACCTGATCGGGGTGTTGACGCGCCGCGCTCTCGATGCCGCCAATGCCAAGGAATGAGCGGGCCGGATCGACTGGCCCGACACCTGCCCCCGGTAAGGGCTTAGCGAGACTGGCTCTTTCATGACTCTCACGGCCAATACTTCCGGGGCCTTGCCGGCATCGGTCGATGCGATGCTCGAACTCCTGACGTCGCGCGGCTACCTCGCGGAGCGGTCGCTGGCCACGGTGACCTATCTGTCGCTGCGCATGGGCCGGCCGCTGTTCCTGGAGGGCGAAGCCGGCGTCGGCAAGACCGAGATCGCGAAGGTGCTGTCGGCAGCGTTGGGGCGGAAGCTGATCCGCCTGCAATGCTACGAAGGCCTCGACGTCTCCTCGGCGGTCTACGAATGGAACAGCGCCGCGCAGATGATCGCGATCCGGATGGCGGAGGCCGCCGGCGACACCGACCGCGATCAGCTCTCGAGCGACATCTTCGCCGATCGCTACATGATCAAGCGGCCGCTGCTCCAGGCGCTGCAGCCCGACGTTGCCGGCCCGCCGGTGCTTCTGATCGACGAGCTCGACCGCGCCGACGAGGCGTTCGAGGCTTACCTCCTTGAAATCCTCAGCGACTTCCAGGTGACGATCCCCGAATTCGGCACCGTGAAGGCGCCGAGTCCGCCGATCGTGATCATCACCTCAAACCGCACCCGCGAGATCCACGACGCGCTGAAGCGGCGCTGTCTCTATCACTGGGTCGATTATCCCGCCGCCGAGCGCGAGCTCGCGATCGTCAAGTCGCGCGTGCCCGGCATCTCCGCGAAACTGTCGCAGCAGGTCGTGCGCTTCGTGCAGGCGCTGCGCAACCAGGATTTCTACAAATCGCCGGGCGTCGCCGAGACCATCGACTGGGCGACTGCTTTGTCCGAGCTCGACGCCCGCTCGCTGACCCCGCAAGTGGTCGGCGACACGCTGGGCGCGCTGCTCAAGTACCAGGACGACATCACCCGGATGCAGGGCGACACCCTGCAGAAGGTGCTGAAGGAAGCGACGAGCGAGGATTGATCTCGCGTCAAATCGAGTCCGTCATTTCGGGCTCGATGCTGCGCATCGCCCCGGAATGACGGGAAGATTGGTACGATCATGGCCATCAACCACCTTGCGCCCGAGCAAACCGAGCAGTTCGCCGACAACATCGTCGGCTTTGCCCGCGCGCTCCGCGCGGCCGGCATGCCGGTCGGGCCGGGCGCCGTCATCGATGCCATGAGCGCGCTGCAGGTGATCGACATCGGCAATCGCGCCGACGTATTCACCACGCTGGAGGCGATCTTCGTCAAGCGCCACGAGCATGCGCTGATCTTCAAGCAGGCCTTCAACCTGTTCTTCCGCGCCTCGGAAGAGTGGAAGCATATGCTGGATTCGGTGCCGCTGCCGGAACAGGCCAAGAAGAAGCCGCAGGCCGGCTCGCGCCGCGTGCAGGAGGCGATGTCGCAGCCGCGCATGACCGAGACGCCGCAGCACCAGGAGCAGGATCTGCGCCTGTCGGTCTCCGACAAGGAGATCCTTCAGAAGAAGGATTTTGCGCAGATGAGCGCGGCGGAGATCACCGAGGCGCTCCGCGCCGTCGAGCGGATGCGATTGCCGCAGGCCGAGCTCCTGACACGCCGGCACCGGCCCGATCCGCGCGGGCTTCGCCTCGATCTGCGCCGCACCTTGCGCGCATCGCTCCGCACCGGCGGCGAAATCATCGACATCCATCGCCTCGGGCGGATCGAGAAGCCGGCGCCGATCGTCGCGCTGCTCGACATCTCGGGCTCAATGAGCGAGTATACCCGCCTGTTCCTGCATTTCCTGCACGCCATCGGGGACGCGCGAAAGCGCGTCTCGGTGTTCCTGTTCGGCACCCGGCTGACCAACGTCACCCGGGCGCTGCGGCAGCGTGATCCGGACGAGGCGCTCGCGAGCTGCTCGGCCTCGGTCGAGGACTGGGCCGGCGGCACGCGGATCTCGGCCTCGCTGCACAACTTCAACAAATTGTGGGCACGGCGCGTGCTCAGCCAGGGCGCCATCGTGCTGCTGATCTCCGACGGGCTGGAGCGGGAGGCCGATTCCAAGCTTGCCTTCGAGATGGACCGGCTGCACCGCTCCTGCCGGCGGCTGATCTGGCTCAACCCGCTGCTGCGGTTCGGCGGCTTCGAGGCCAAGGCGCAGGGCATCAAAATGATGCTCCCGCACGTTGACGAATTCCGCCCGGTACATAATTTGAGTTCGATCCAGGAGCTGATCGCCACGCTCTCCCGGCCACTGCCGCCGCATCACCGCAGCCTGATCCGCTCCGCAGCCTGAGAGGTCCACCATGCTCGATCGCGACGAGGATATCCTGAAGGCGGCGGAGGACTGGCAGAAGGCCGGCCGTGGCGTCGCGCTGGCGACCGTTGTCGAGACCTGGGGCTCCGCGCCGCGCCCGGCGGGCTCCAGCCTCGTCATCAACGACGAGGGCACGTTCCTGGGTTCGGTCTCCGGCGGCTGCGTCGAGGGTGCCGTGGTCACCGAGGCCATGGACGTGATCGAGAGCGGCAAGCCGAAAATGCTGGAGTTCGGCGTCGCCGACGAGACCGCCTGGAATGTCGGGCTGTCCTGCGGCGGAACCATTCGCGTCTTCGTCGAGAAAGTCGGTTAGCCGTGAAGCTCGATATCCTGCACGAACTCAATGCCGAGCGCGCCGCGCGCCGGCCGGTGATCCTGGTGACGGACACCGAGAGCGGCGAGCAGCGCCTGGTGAAGGCGAAGGATTTCGCGAAAGACCCGCTGGGCGCGGAGCTTGAAAAACAGCTTCGCATGGGCAAGAGCGCCAATGTCGAGGCCGGCGGCAAGAAGCTGTTCCTCAACGTCTACGCGCCCACGGCGAAGCTCGTCATCGTCGGCGCGGTCCATATCAGCCAGGCCCTGGCGCCGCTGGCGCGCTCGCTCGGCTATGACGTCACGGTCGTCGATCCGCGTACGGCCTTTGCAAGCCCCGAGCGCTTCCCCGACATTCCGCTGGTCGCGGAATGGCCCGAAACCGCGCTGCCGCCGCTCAACGTCGATGCCTACACCGCCTTCGTCGCAGTGACGCACGATCCCAAGATCGACGATCCCGCGCTGCTCCACGCCTTCGAGCGCAACTGCTTCTATATCGGCGCGCTCGGCTCGCGGAAGACGCATGCCAAACGCGGCGACCGGTTGAGGGCGCAAGGCGCCAGGGACAGCGACATCGCGCGCATCCACGCGCCCATTGGCCTTGCGATCGGCGCGGTCTCGCCGTCCGAGATCGCGGTGTCGATCATGGCCGAGATCACGGCGGTGCTTCGGCTGCCACCCAAAGAAAAAGAAGAAGCGGCATGAAGTTCGGTCCGGCGAGCCCCAGGGATGCGATTGGCGGGGTGACCGTCCACACCCTGCGCCAGGGGCCGCTGGTGCTGAAGAAAGGCACGACGATCGGGCCGGCCGAAGTCGAGGCGCTGGAGCGCGCCGGCATCAAGGACGTCGTCGTGGTGCGGATGGAGGAGGGCGACGTCTCCGAGGATGTCGCGGCCGCCAGCATCGCGCTCGCCGTCGGCGGCGAAGGCATCCATGTCGAGCGCGCTTTCACCGGCCGCGCCAACCTGTTCGCCGCGCGCCCCGGCGTGCTGGTGATCGACCGCGCGGCGGTCGACCGCATCAACAACATCGACGAGGCCATCACCTTTGCGACGCTCACCGCCTTCAAGCCGGTGGTCGAGGGTGAGATGGTCGGCACCGTCAAGATCATTCCCTTTGGCGTCGAAGGAAGCTTGCGCGATGCCGCGGTGGAGGCGGCGGGCACGGACGTCCTGAAGGTCGCGCCTTACGTCATCAAGCGGGTCGGCGTGGTGTCGACGCTGCTGCCGGGCCTGTCCTCCAAGGTGATCGACAAGACGCTGCGCGTCACCGCCGAGCGGCTCGCGCCGGCCGGCGCCGGCATCATCGCGGAGCGGCGGGTCCAGCATGACGAGCATGCGCTGTCGGCCGCGATCAAGGAATTGCTCGGACTTGGCGCCGAGCTCGTCATCGTCTTCGGCGCGTCCGCGATCGCGGACCGGCGCGACGTGATCCCGGCGGCCGTCACCGGCATCGGCGGAGAGATCGAGCATTTCGGCATGCCGGTCGATCCGGGCAATCTGCTTCTGATCGCGCGTGCCGGCGGCGTGCCGGTGCTGGGCGCGCCGGGCTGCGCGCGCTCGCCGGTCGAGAACGGTTTTGATTGGGTGCTGATGCGGCTGCTTGCCGGCATCAAGGTGACGCGCGCCGAGCTGATGGGCATGGGCGTCGGCGGCCTCCTGATGGAGATCGTGACGCGGCCGCAGCCGCGCGCAAAGCCGGAGATCGAGGGCAACAGCCAGGTCGCCGCCATCGTGCTCGCGGCGGGCCGCTCGACCCGGATGGGCGGACCGAACAAGCTGCTCGCCGAGCTCGACGGCAAGAAGCTGGTGCGGATCGCGACCGAGCAGGCGCTGGCCTCGAAGGCTTCCGAGGTCATCGTCGTCACCGGCCATCAGACCGAGCTGGTCGAGCAGGCGCTGCAGGGCCTGAAGGTGCGGTTCGTCAAAAACCCCGATTTCGCTGGCGGCATCGCAAGCTCGGTCAAGGCCGGGATCGCGGCCGTGTCCGAGACCAGTGACGGCGCAGTCGTCTGTCTCGGCGACATGCCGCTGATCGATGCCGGCCTGATCGACCGCCTCATCGACGGCTTTGCACCGGACCGCGGCAACCTCATCGTCGTGCCCGTCAGCGAGGGCCGCCGCGGCAATCCCGTGCTGTGGTCGCGCCGCTTCTTCAGGGAGCTGATGACGCTCGACGGCGACATCGGCGCGCGGCACTTGATTGCCAAGCACACGGAAGCTGTGTCCGAAGTGCCGGTCGATGGCGAGAGTGCCTTCCTCGACATCGACACGCCGCAGGCGCTTGAAGCAGCGCGGCGGGGATGACGCTGCCGTAGGTGGGCAAAGGCGCGTAGCGCCGTGCCCACCATTTCTCCACATGATGATCCGCGATCGGTGGGTACGCTTCGCTTTGCCTACCCTACGAAGCACTTTCCAACGATTTCAACTCCCCGTTCACCATCTGGAAACGACCGCCGCTTAGAGTCGCTCCCACCTGCCTTGGGGGGAGGGGTTTTTCCATGGCTTCGACCATCGTCGCGCGCCGTTGCGCGATGTTTTTCTTTGCGCTGTCGGTTTGTGTGACGGGTGCCCGCCACATCACGGATGCGCATGCCGCCGGTGCGATTGCGGTCGGCAAGTGTGGCGCCTATGGCCAGGCGTTTGACTACGTCGCCGAACACGAGGCGCGCGCCGCGGCGCAGAAGCAGTGCAAGGGCGACTGCACGACCGTGACGATGAAGCGCGCCTGCGCCGCGATGTCGGTCGATCTGTCAAATCCTTGCGGCGCCTATGGCTATGCCGTCAAGCCGAAGATCTCGGCCTCTCTCAACGCCGCCACCCGCGAATGCTACAAATACGGCGGCAAGGAATGCGTGATCCGCGCCTGGGCCTGCGACGCCAAGGGTTGATTCCTCTTGCTGTCATTTCGGCGATGCGTAGCATCGAGTCCGGAATGACATTTGGGGAGTTGCATGCAGTTCGACACCAAGATCGCCGTCGTGATCCGCACCGATCTTCAGGCCTGGCAGAAGCTCAACGTCGCGGCCTTCCTCACCAGCGGCATCGCCGCGGCCTTTCGGGAATGCATCGGCGAGCCCTATGAGGACGCCACGGGGACCAAATATCAGGCGCTGATCGGCCAGCCGATCCTGATCTACGGCGCCGACGGTCCCGCATTGACGCGCGCGCTCGATCGCGCGCTCACGCGCAACGTGACGCCTGCGGTCTACACCGAGGACATGTTCAGGACCACGCACGACGCCGCCAATCGCGAGGCGGTGAAAGCGGTGGCACGCACTGACCTCAATCTCGTCGGCATCGCCATGCGCGCCGAGCGCAAGGTGATCGACAAGATCGTCGACGGGCTGAAGTTCCATAGCTGACGGCGCTTGGCGCTGTGCCGTCAGCGCGTTGTCATTGTTGAGCCTGCCTGCGCAAACTTTGTGCTGTTTGACTCCCATCAAGGGAGCGCTGCGCGGGCCTCGCTAGTCTGCATCCGCAATGCAACGGAGCAGACCAATGCCGACCATGAAAGCCGCCATCGTCAGACAGTTCGGCAAGCCGCTGGCGATCGAGGACGTGCCGGTGCCGCAGCCCGGTCCCGGCGAAGTCCTGGTCAAGGTGAAAGCGTGCGGCGTCTGCCACACCGATCTGCACGCCGCCTCCGGCGACTGGCCGGTGAAGCCGGTGCCGCCCTTCATCCCCGGTCACGAGGTCGCCGGCATCGTCGCGGCCCTGGGGCCCGGCGTGAAAAACCTGAAGGTCGGCGATGCCGTCGGCGTCGCGTGGCTGCACGACGCCTGCATGTCCTGCGAATATTGCGAGACCGGTTGGGAAACGCTGTGCGAGCACCAGCACAACACCGGCTACAGCGTGAACGGCGGCTTTGCCGAATATGTCATCGCCTCCGCCGCCTTCGCTGCAAAGCTGCCGGCGACGGTCGATTTTGCCGCCATTGCGCCGATCCTGTGCGCGGGCGTCACCACCTACAAGGGATTGAAGGAGACCGAGGCAAGGCCCGGCGAGTGGGTCGTCATCTCAGGCGTCGGCGGGCTCGGCCATGTTGCTGTCCAGTATGCCAAGGCGATGGGACTCAAGGTCGCCGCCGTCGATATCGCCGAGGACAAGCTTGTGCTCGCGCGCGAGTCGGGCGCCGATCTTGCGGTGAACGCGCTTGCTGGCGATGCGGTGGACAAGGTGCTGGCGGCAACCGGGGGCGGGGCCCATGGCGTGCTGGTGACCGCGGTATCGACCGCCGCCTTCGCCCAGGCGCTGAAGATGGTCCGGCGGAAGGGCACCGTCAGTCTCGTCGGCCTGCCGCCGGGCGAATTCCCGACGCCGATCTTCGACGTCGTGCTCAAGCGGATCACCGTGCGCGGCTCGATCGTCGGCACGAGGCGGGATCTCGACGAGGCCATCGCGTTCGCCGCCGACGGCAAGGTCAAGGCCGAGGTGACGAAGGTGCCACTTGCGCAAATCAACGACGTATTCGACCGGATGAAGGCCGGCAAGATCGACGGCCGCATGGTGCTGGATTTTGGCTAAAGCGTTTTCGAGCGAAGTGGATACCGGTTCGCGTCAAGAAAACGTCAACTCACCCAGGCGGCATGCCGGCGAATTTCGGCAGGTCGGGATCGAGACGATCCCAATCATGTCCGCGCGCGGCGTAAGTGACGACTTGCGGCTTGTAGCGGGCGGGCTCGTCGAGGCTTGCGGCGCGGATCGTGAAGATGTCTGGCATTGCGGCGAAGGTCATATAGACCGGCAGGCCGCATTGAATGCAGAAGCCGCGCGTCTTCACGTTGCCGCTGTCGCCGACCATGTCCCAGTGCCTGGCCTCACCCGTCACCGTGACACCGGCGCGCGCGAAGGTCATGTACGAGCCGTGGCCGCTGCCGCTTTCCCGCTGGCAGTCCCGGCACTGGCAGTGATTGCTGAACAGCGGCTCACTGGCAATCGAATAGCGGATCGTGCCGCAGGCGCAGCCGCCGGTATAGGGCTTGTCCATCGTGACGCCTCCTCACTTGCCTTCGCCGGTGACGGCATCGAGCCGCTGCATCACCTTGACCCAACCGTCGCTCATGTTTTGATAAGCGGTGTCGTTCTTCGGCGTTACGAAGCCCGAATGCACAACACTCACGCGCGTCCCTGCTTCGACCGGCGTGAGGGACCAGGTGACGACGGTGTCGAGTGCCGAGCCGTAGCCGGTATTGCCCGCGTCGCCGCCCTTCCAGGCGTAGGCGAGGCGCCGGTTCGGTACGACCTCCAGAACGCGGCAATGGATCGTGCCGTCCCATGCGCCGGCCGGATTGGTCTTGAACGTGAAAGTGTTGCCTTCGACGGCCTCGAAACCGGACGGCGGCATCAGCCAGCGCGCAACGAGCTGGGCGCTGGTCAGCGCTTTCCAGATCGTTTCCGTTGCGTGAGGGAAGACCTCGTCGATGACGATGTCGCGAAAGTTTTCCTGGGTCTCGGCTTTCAATTCGGCTGCACTCACGGATCGATCTCCTTCAAGAGGTCACGCAGATTCTGGAAACGCTCGCGCCAGAACACCCCGTAATGGTCCATCCAGGTGACCAGAGGCTCAAGTCCTTGCGGCGCGGCGCGGTAATAGACATTGCGGCCCTCGGCGCGCTCGGCGACGAGGCCGGCCTGCCTGAGGGACTTCAGGTGCTGCGAGATCGCGCCCTGGGTCACGCCGCTGCCGCGCGTCAGTTCGGCAACGCTGATCTCCTTGCTCTCGAACACGCGCTCGAACACCGCGCGGCGGGTGGGATCGGCGAGGGCGCGCATCACGGTGGTGACGGCATTCGGGGCTGCTTCGATCATGTCAACAAATTAGCGAAGGCTAATGCATTAGTCAATGCTAATTCGTCTCAGTCTTCGGATATCCGATTCTGCAATTGACAATGACTGACTAGTCAGTCAGATATGAGAAATGACAAAGAAGCCCGTCACGCCCCCTGCAAGGGACCGTTCGCCCGACGCTGACCGGGAGGCTGCCGCCCCCGCCTCGAACCGCGCCATTCGCGCAGCGGAGCGGCGCACGGCGATCGTGGACGCCGCGATGGAGGAATTCATCGCGCGCGGCTTTGCCGCGACGCGGCTCGACGACATCGCCAAGCGCGCCGGTGTCGCCAAGGGCACCATCTACCTGCACTTCAAGGACAAGGAATCGATGTTCGAGGAACTGGTGCGCACGGTGATCGTGCCGGTGGTGGAGAAGCTGAATGCACTGCCGCTGCCGGCGGGCTCGGTGCGCGATCTCGTCGAGGCGTTTGCCGGCAGCTTCCTGAAAGAGGTGATCGGCACAAGGCGCGGCGATCTCGTGCGCCTGATCGTGGCGGAGGGGCCGCGCTTTCCGTCCGTGGCCGACTTCTACTACCGCGAGGTCGTCTCGCGCGGGATCGCCGGCATGCGCGCACTGATCGAGCTCGGCATTGCCCGCGGCGAGATCCGCGAGAAGGACCTCGCGCGCTATCCGCAGATCCTGGTCGCGCCCGCGATGATCGCGGTGATCTGGCAGAGCCTGTTCGAGCGGCACGCGCCGCTCGACGCGCAGGACATGCTGCGTGTCCATCTCGATTTGATCTTTGGCGAACGGAGCACGACATGACGCCGTCGCAGAACATCTCTCACCTCATCCTGAGGAGCGCGGAACGCGCGTCTCGAAGATTGCAGGCCCGGCTGCGGCTCCTCGCCCTTCGAGACGCCGCTTTGCGGCTCCTCAGGGTGAGGGTTCGACAGCAGTATCTGCCGCGCCTCTGTTCGATCGTGGTTCTGGTGCTCGCAACCGGCCTTGCCGGCTGCAAGGAGAAGCGCGATGCCGGTTTCCAGGGCTGGGTCGAGGCCGACATGATCTATGTCAGCCCGGACGAAGCGGGCCGGGTGACGAAGCTCGGCGTCCGCGAAGGAGACGAGGTCAAGGTCGGCGATAACCTTTATTCCGTCGACGACGATCTTCAACTCGCCGACCTCAACCAGAACAAGGCGACGCTGGCGAATGCGCAGCAGACCTATGACCGCGCGGCCTCGCTGAGCAAGACCGGCTCGGGCACCCAGGCCAATCTCGATTCCGCGGTGTCGGCCTTGCGCGTTGCCGAGGCACGGGTGGCGACCTCGGAGACGCGGATGGCGCGGCGCAAGGGTTTTGCGCCCGTCGCCGGTACCATCCAGCAGATCTATTTCCGCGAGGGCGAGATGGTGGCGGCGCAGCGGCCGGTGCTCTCGATCATGCCGCCCGGCAACATGAAGCTGCGCTTCTTCGTGCCCGAGACCGAGCTTCCGAAGCTTGCGATCGGCGACACGGTGCGGGTCGTTTGCGACAATTGCGCCGCCGATCTCACCGCAAAGATCTATTTCATCGCGACCTCGGCCGAATACACCCCGCCTGTCATCTACAGCCTCGATGAACGCAGCAAGCTCGTCTATCTGATCCAGGCGCGACCCTCGCGCCCGGACGCCCTGCGGGTGGGACAGCCGATCGACGTCCATCTCAATCCAAAGACTCCGGTGGCGGACAAGCGATGAACGGCGGCAACGGCATCGCGATCGACGTCAAGGGCCTGACCAAATCGTTCGGTGGCCGCGAGGTCGTGCACGATCTGTCGATGCAGGTGAAACGCGGCTCGATCTACGGCTTCCTCGGCCCGAACGGTTCGGGCAAGACCACGACCATCCGCATCCTCTGCGGCCTGCTCACGCCCGACAGCGGCGAGGGCACCTGCCTCGGCTACGATATTCGCCGTGATGCCGAGAAGATCAAGCGCCAGGTCGGCTACATGACCCAGCGCTTCAGCCTCTATCAGGATCTCTCTGTCCGCGAGAATCTCGAATTCGTCGCGCGACTCTATGGATTGGCCGATGCGCGCGGCGCCGCGCGCGACATGATCAAACGGCTCGGGCTCTCGGGCCGCGAGGAGCAGCTTGCGGGCGAACTCTCCGGCGGCTGGAAGCAGCGGCTGGCGCTGGGCGCATGCACGCTGCCCAGTCCGAAATTGCTGCTGCTGGACGAGCCGACCGCCGGCGTCGATCCCAAGGCGCGGCGCGATTTCTGGAACGAGATCCATGCGCTCGCCGCCGACGGTCTCACCGTGCTGGTCTCGACCCACTACATGGACGAGGCCGAGCGCTGCCACGAGATCGCCTATATCGCCTATGGCCATCTGCTGGTGCACGGCACCGTCGAGGAGGTGATCGCGAAATCCGCGCTGACGACCTACACCGTGACGGGCGAGGATCTGAACGGTCTCACCGCCGCGCTCACCGGCAAGCCGGGCGTCGACATGGTCGCGCCGTTCGGCACCTCCTTGCACGTTTCAGGACGCGACGTCGCCGCGCTCGAAGCCAGCATCGCACCATGGCGCGAGAAAAGCGGGCTGCACTGGCACAAGACGTCGCCGTCACTGGAGGACGTGTTCATCGAATTGATGAGCCGTTCCAAGGATAATTTCCAATGAGCGCCGTCGATCGTCCCTCTCCATTGCACGAGCTCCGGGAGCGTTTCGGCTTCTGGAAGCGCTCCTATGCGATGCTGATCAAGGAGTTCATCCAGCTCAGGCGCGACCGCGTGTCGTTCGCGATGATCGTGATGCTGCCGGTGATGCAGCTCCTCCTGTTCGGCTATGCCATCAACACCACGCCGCACAATCTGCCCAGCGCGGTGCTGCTCCAGGAGGACTCCGATCTCGCCCGCTCGATCCTGAAGGCGCTGGAGAACACCGCCTATTTCCGCTTCATCTACGAGGTGCACGACGTCGACGATTTCGACAATTTGCTGAAGTCCGGCAAGGTGCTGTTCGGCGTCGAGATTCCGCGCGGCTTCGAACGGGCGGTGCGGCGCGGCGACAAGCCGGCGCTGCTGGTCGCGGCCGACGCCACCGATCCGGTCGCGGCGAGCGCGGCGATGGGATCGCTCGGCATGCTGGTGCAGACCGCGCTCAAGCACGATCTCTATATCGGCGATCCCCCGGAGATGCCCTTCGAGATCCGCGCGCATGCCCGCTACAATCCGGCCGCCGTCTCCAGCCTCAACATCGTGCCTGGGCTCGTCGGCACCATCCTGACCATGACCATGCTGATCTTCACCGCGCTCTCGGTCACGCGCGAGATCGAGCGCGGTACCATGGAGAGCCTGCTGTCGATGCCGATCAGGCCGGTCGAGGTGATGTTCGGCAAGATCATCCCTTACGTGCTGGTCGGCTTCTTGCAGGCGTTCCTCATCATCGGCATCGGCGTCGGCCTGTTCGGCGTGCCCGTGCTCGGCAACCTGTTCCTGCTGGCGCTGCTCTCGACCCTGTTCATCACCACCAACCTGGCGATCGGCTACACGATCTCGACGCTGGTGCAGAACCAGCTCCAGGCCATGCAGATGTCGATGATGTTCTTCCTGCCGAGCATCCTGCTGTCCGGCTTCATGTTCCCGTTCGCGGGGATGCCGGCCTGGGCGCAATATCTCGGCGAATGCCTGCCGCTGACGCATTACTTGCGCATCGTCCGCGCCATCATGCTGAAGGGCGCGGGCATGCAGAATTTGCAGTTCGACACGCTGGCGCTGGCGACCCTGATGCTGCTCGCCATGACCGTCGCCGTGACGCGCTTCCGCCGCACGCTGGATTGAGGCAAGATGCCCCCGGAATCGAGGGGCAGATGGCCAGGTTTGCGAGCAGGAAGACGCGGCAGCATGCCGTGCTATCGGGCGATTTCGAGCGCGAGCTGACGCGGGAAGTGCTTCGCACCGAGCTGTTGCGGGTGCGGACGCTGATCCTGACGGGCTGCGTCATGACCGTGTCTCTCACCGCCATCTATCTGATCGATCCAGTCGTCGTGAACCGGGTCTGGCGCGGGACGGAAGGGCTTGCCGAGGTCTACGGCCTGCTCGTCGGTTTCATCCTGTTCGAGGTCTGGGTCCACACTCAGATAAGGAAGAACCTCCGGCTCGATCGCGACCTGCCGGTGACCCGGCGCTATATCGGTGCGCTGATTGAGACGTCGCTGCCGACGGTGATCCTGATCCTGCAGATCCGGACCATCGGCGCGAGCCAGGCGCTCGGCTTCGCCGTACCGCTGATGTACTTCATCTTCATCATTCTCTCGACCCTGCGACTCGATTTTCGGCTCTCGACCTTCACCGGCTTTATCGCCGCGGCTGAACTGCTCGTCGTGGCGCTGATTTACGATCCCGCCAGCGGCGCCGGCGAGCCGCAGGCCTATTTCCACGCGGTGCGCAGCACCATCATCCTGGTCTGCGGCGTGCTCGCGGGCGCGGTCGGCGCGCAACTCCGGCGCCAATTCGCGGCGAGCATTGCCGCGGCCACCGCGCGCGACCGGGTGACGAACTTGTTCGGCCAGCACGTTTCACCTCAGGTGGTCGAGCGGCTGATGGCGGCGGGCACCAGCGCGGCCGGCGACCTGCGCCGCGTCGCCGTGATGTTCGTCGATTTTCGCGGCTTCACCGCCGGCGCACAGTCGCGCACCCCGCAGGAGGTGGTCGACCGGCTCGACGGCGCCTTCGCGGTGCTGGTCGACATCCTCGACCGCCAGGGCGGCATCGTGAACAAGTTTTTGGGCGACGGCTTCCTCGCGCTGTTCGGTGCGCCGCTGGAGGCCTCCGATGCCGCGCATCGCGCGGTCGCCGCGGGCCGCGAGATGCTGACCGCGATGGATCGCATCAATGCAAAGACGAGTTGGCCGCTCAGAATCGGCATCGGCATTCATTTCGGCGAGGTCGTCGCCGGCAACATCGGCTCGCCCCGGCGCAAGGAATACACCGTCATTGGCGACACCGTGAACTTCGCCTCGCGGCTGGAGGCGCTGAACAAGGAGTTCGGCTCGCAGTTCCTGATCTCCGCGTCGGTGCGCGAGGTGCTGGGCGACGACGGCAAGGATGCCGTCGCGCTGGGCGAGGTCGAGGTGCGCGGCTACGAGCAGAAGGTCGCGGTGTTTCAACTGGGGTAGCGCGCGTTCAAATGCGAGTCGCGGTTCGTTGAAGCAGGTCGCGTTCCGTTGAAGGCGCGTGATGAAATATCCCTGCTAGCTTTGGCGTCTTGCACTGTGGAAGCCGAAACGTCTCGGCGTCCCTTTGTCACCTGGAGAAAGCCAATGACTAGATTGCCCTTTATTGCGGCCGCCCTGATCGCCGCCGCCGTCACCCAGACCGAGGCCGCAGCCGCGCGCGACATCGCCCCGCGGCGTGCCGCGACCCAGGCGATGGCGGACTGCGTCAGAGCTCCGGCGGTGGGCGCGTATGCCACTGCGCCCTACAAGCAGCCGCCTTGCCTGCCGAGCACGACGTACTCGTACGCGTACTAACGATCGGGGCAGACGACGCCGGGCTGGTGAAGTTCGCCGGTCCGGCGTCCGCCGGAGGTATTTACGTAGCGCTTGACTCGGTTGTCATCTAGTCATCTATATGACTATATGAATTCAGCTCCGCGCGACGACCGCCTGCCACGCTACCAGCGCCTGCGCGACGACCTCGCCGCGCGGATCAACCGCAATGAATGGCGGCCGGGCGAGCCGATCCCGTCGGAGGCCGAGTTGGCTGCGCATTACGGCGTTGCGATCGGTACCGTGCGCAAGGCAATCGACCAGCTCGTCGCGGATACCGTGCTGGAACGGCAGCAGGGCCGCGGCACGTTCGTGCGCCGCGCGCGCTTCAACTCCTCGCTGTTCCGCTTCTTCCGCTTCCAGTCCGAAAGCGGCGAGCGGCGCGTACCGAAGAGCCGCATCATCAGGCGCAAGAGCGTGCCGGCGACCTCGGCTGTCGCGTCCGCGCTGCGCATTCCGGTCGGCGAGCCCGTGATCAGCCTGTCGCGCCTGCGGTTGATCGACGATGTGCCGCTGCTCGCCGAAGAGATATGGCTGCAGCAGTCGCGCTTCGCGCCGATCCTTCAGATCGACACCGCCGAATTCGGCGACCTCCTGTATCCGCTCTACGAGGAGCGCTGCGGCGAGATCGTTGTCTCCGCCGAGGAAATTCTGACGGTCGAGACCGCCAACGAGATGCAGGCGCGCCTGCTCAGGCTCGAGGCCCATGCGCCGCTGATCGTGATCGAGCGCCTCGCGCTCGACCTCGAGCGACGGCCGATCGAATGGCGCCGGTCGCGCGGGCCGGCCGACCGCTTCCGCTACCACGCCGAGATCAGGTGAAGCGGCCTTTCAACGACATCAACAAATAAACGAGTACAGGGGGAAACAATGTCAAACTGGTACAGCGAAAGCTCGCCGCTGGAGCGGCGCACGTTCTGGGCAAGCTTTGGCGGCTGGGCGCTGGATGCGCTCGACGTCCAGATGTTCGGCCTCGCCATTCCCGCGCTGATCGCGGCGTTCGGCATCAGCAAGGCCGATGCGGGCCTGCTCGGCTCGGTCACGCTGTTCTTCGGCGCGTTCGGCGGCTGGCTCGGCGGCGCACTCGGCGACCGCTTCGGCCGCGTCAAGGCGCTCCAGATCACGGTTCTGACCTTTGCGCTCGCGACCTTCGCCTGCGCGTTCGCGATGACCTACACCCAGCTGCTGGTCCTGAAGGCGATCCAGGGGCTCGGCTTCGGCGCCGAATGGGCCTGCGGCGCCGTGCTGATGGCCGAGATCATCCGCCCCGAGCATCGCGGCAAGGCGCTGGGCTCGGTGCAGAGCGCGTGGGCGGTCGGCTGGGGCGCGGCGGTGCTGCTGTCGGCGCTGGCCTTCACTTATGCGCCGGCCGACATCGGCTGGCGGCTGCTGTTCGCGCTGGGACTCTTGCCCGCGCTCCTCATCATCTTCATCCGTCGCGGCTTGAAGGAGCCGCCACGTGCCGTCGCAGCCGACAAAACGCCGTTCTTCGCCACGCTGTCGGGTATCTTCCACCGCGACGTCCTGCGCGCGACGCTGATCGGCGGATTGTTCGGCATCGGTGCCCATGGCGGCTACGCTGCGCTTACCACCTTCCTGCCGACTTACTTGCGCGAGGTGCGGCATCTGTCGGTGCTGGGCTCCAGCGGCTATCTCGCCGTCATCATCGTCGCTTTCTTCTGCGGCTGCGTCACCAGCGGAATCGTCAGCGATCGGATCGGCCGCAGGGCCAATGTCGCCTTGTTCGCCAGCGCCTGCATCGTCACCGTGCTGGTCTATATCTTCGCGCCGCTGACCAACGGCGAGATGCTGGTGCTCGGATTTCCGCTCGGCTTCTTCTCGGCCGGAATCCCTGCGAGCATGGCCGCGCTGTTCAGCGAGCTCTATCCTGCCGGCGTGCGCGGCACCGGCGTCGGCTTCTGCTACAATTTCGGCCGCATCGTTTCCGCCGCGTTCCCGTTTCTGGTCGGTTTCCTCAGCGACCGTATCGGGCTCGGGCCGGCGATCGGCATCGATGCGGCGTTCGCCTATTCGCTGGTGTTGATCGCGGTGGTCCTGCTGCCCGAGACCCGCGGCAAGGTCTTTGAACAGACCGCCGCGACGCGCGCCTGACGCGGAATGGGGAGGATCTGCCATGGCACTCGGCCAGCGCCACCTCACGCGCCGCCGGTTTGCCGCGGGCCTCGCATCGCTCGTGACGATGGCCGCGACCATAGCCAGGAGTAAGGCGGCCTTGCCGACGATCGATACCCACGCCCATGTCTTCCATCGCGGCCTCAAGCTCGCGCCGGGCCGGCGCTATGCGCCCGACTACGACGCGCCGCTCGCGCTTTATCTGGAGCAGCTCGACCGCAACGGCATGACCCATGGCGTGCTGGTGCAGCCGAGCTTTCTCGGTACCGACAATTCCTACCTGGTCGAATGTCTGAAACAGGCGGGGGGCCGCCTGCGCGCCATCGCCGTGATCGATCCCACGATCACCGCGGACGAACTGCGCGCGCTCGACCGCGCCGGCGTGGTCGGCATCCGTCTCAATCTCGTCGGCCAACCCCTGCCGGATTTAGGCGCTGCCGAATGGAAGGCGCTGCTGGCAGAGGTGAAAACCATGGGCTGGCAGGTCGAAATCCAGCGCAATGCCACCGATCTCGCCGTGCTCGCGCCGCAGCTTCTCGATCGCGGCGTCTCCGTCGTGCTCGATCACTATGCGCTGCCCGATCCGAAGCTCGGCGTCGACGATTCCGGCTTTCGCTCGGTGCTGAAGCTCGGTGCGACGCGGAACGTCTGGGTCAAGATTTCCGCGCCGTATCGTAACGGCGCGGCCGGCGAAGACCTTGCGAAGGCGGCCTATCCGCTGCTGCGCGACGCTTACGGACCTGATCGCCTGTTGTGGGGCAGCGACTGGCCGCACACGCAGTTCGAGGCGTCGCAGGCTTACGCGAATAACCGGCAATTTCTCGACGCGCTGATCGCCGATCAAAGCGAGCGCGCGCAAGTGCTGGCGTCGCCGCGTCCGCTCTTCCGCTTCTGAATTTCGCTTTGCGCGATTGCTCCGATTGCTCCGAATTTTGGGGCATGACGAGCGATGTCGACGGCCTGTAGAGTGCCGGCGATGCGGCGCGCTCGTGGCCGCGACTTGTGTGAAGAGGAAGCGAACGATGCAGCGCCGCTACATCACCGTCGACGTGTTCACCGACCGCGCTTTCGGCGGCAACCAGCTCGCCGTCGTGCTCGATGCCGGCGGGCTTTCGACCGCGCAGATGCAGGCGATCGCGATCGAGTTCAACTATTCCGAGACCACCTTCGTGCTGCCGCCGCGCGACAAGGCCAATGACGCCGAGGTGCGCATCTTCACGCCGGTGAGGGAGCTGCCCTTCGCCGGCCATCCCAATGTCGGTACTGCCTTCGTGCTGGCGAGCCTCGCGAAAGGACCGAAGCCGCGCCTGCTGTTCGAGGAGAAGGCCGGGCTCGTGCCGGTCGATATCGTGAGGGTGCAGGGCCGGGTGGTCAGCACGGAGCTGACGGCGCCCCAGCAATTGTCGCGGCTTGCGCAGCTTTCCACCGCCGAGGTCGCGGCCTGCATCTCCCTGACTGCGGAGGACATCGTGACCGACCACCACGCGCCGCAGGTCGTCGGCGTCGGAACGCCTTTCGTGGTGGCGGAAGTGCGCTCTCGCGATGCCGTGCGACGCGCAAAGCCCGATGCGACCGCTTTCGGCAGGGTATTGCCGCGGGACGGCGCCTTCTCGGTCTATTTCTACACGCGCGACGTGCCTTCGGTGGAGGCGCCATGCGAGCGCCAAGCGCGGATGTTCTTCCCCGGCGCCAGCGGCTTGATCGAGGATCCCGCCACCGGCAGCGCCACGGTCGCCGCCGCCGCGCTGTTCGCCGAGCTCGATCCCACGCGCGATGGCGAATTGAAGCTGACGGTCGGCCAGGGCTTCGACATGGGCCGGCCGAGCCTGCTGCTGACCCGCGTGCGCAAACAGGACGGCAAGATCGTCTCGGCCCATGTCGGCGGCAGCTGCGTGCAGATGATGGAGGGGACGTTCAAGCTGGCGGGGGAAGGGTAGGCTAGACCTGCCGCCCAGCAAGATTCCTCACCGCCACGCCATCGCGCTCCTCGATGACCTCCGCGATCATCTGGCGGTGGCAGTGGGTGTGGTCGCGCTCGTAGCAGAGCAGGCAGACGGGACCGGCCTGCTTCACCAGCGCCGAGAGTTCGTCCATCTCTTCTTTGGCCTGCGGCGTCTTCAGGTGCCGTGCGTAGATCTTCTCCAGCACGTCGTATTGCCCGCTGCGCGCGGCGAGACGACCTTCCTTCGGCGTGCCGAGCGCGGCGAGATGGACATAGGCGATGCCGCGCTCGTCGAGTCCGGCGGATAGCTGCTTCTTGGAAAAGCCCGGCCGCCGCGACGACGTCACCGCGCGCACGTCGACCACGAGCTTGACGCCGGCCTGCTCCAGTTCGTCCAGCACCGCCTTGGGCGGCGTCTGCTCGTAGCCGATGGTGAAGAGCTTCTTCGCCTTTGCCATGAGCGACCCTCAGCTCACCCGTGCGATCAGTTCCATGGCGCCGGCCGGCGCCCGCACCTTGCCCTCGTGGATGACATACGCGAACACGTCGCGCGGCTCCTTCTTCGGCTTGGTCTTGTCAACCTTCGGAAGATCGTCGGGTTCACTGCCCGAGGCCCAGTCCTGAAAGCGTCGGGCCCAGGCATCCAGCTGCTTCGGCGGATAGCAGGTCTTGATCTCGTCATCGCCCTTCTGCAGTCGGGCATAGACGAAATCGCCGGCGACGTCGGCGATCGCCGGATATTTGCCGTGCTCGGCGAACACGACCGGCGTCTCGAATTCGCGGATCAGCGCGACGAAGTCCGGCGTGCAAAAACTGTCGTGGCGAACCTCGACGACATGGCGCAGCGCGCGGCCGTCGAGCTTGCGCGGCAACAGCTCGAGGAACTTGCCGAAATCGGCGCCGTCGAACTTTTTCGTCGGCGCGAACTGCCACAGCGCCGGCCCGAGATGATCGCCGAGTTCCAGCACGCCGGAATCATAGAACCGCTTGATGGAATCCCCGGCCTCGGCGAGCACGCGGCGGTTGGTGGCGAAGCGCGGCCCCTTCACCGAGAACACGAAACCATCAGGCACCTCGCTCGCCCATTTGCGAAAGCTCTCCGGCTTCTGCGAGCCATAGTAGGTGCCGTTGATCTCGATCGAGGTCAGCTTCGAGGCGGCGTAGGACAGCTCCTTCGCCTGCGTCAGCTTCTCCGGATAGAACACGCCGCGCCAGGGCTCGAACGTCCAGCCGCCGATGCCGATGAAGATGTTGCCGGATTTTTTGGACGCGGTTTTTGCTTTGGCCACGGGGAATCTCGCATCGACGAGGAGGGGAGGCCCTGATCCTAATCAAACCAGTTGTGATTGGCCAGTTGCGACGTCCCGTCTAAGCTCGCAGGCGGGACCCGCGAAAAAGGAGAACAAGATGCGGATGGTGATGCTGGGAGCGGCGCTCTTCATGATGACATCTGCTGCCATGACCTCTTCAGTCATGGCGGATGACGACGATTCCAAGGGCGCGCAGAAGCTCGCCATGCAGGGCCGCGACGATTACTGGCATTGCCTGGCGCGGGAATATTCGCGCGACAGCAATCAGGGTCTGTCGGAACAGGACTTCGGCCGCTCGGTCGCGGGCGCCTGTCCCTCGGAGCGACAATATTACCGGGTGGCGTTGCTCGATTATCTCACCACGCAATATCCGGCCATCGATGCCGACGCCCATCTCGCGACTGCGAACAGGGCGGTGGAGTCGGCGCAGAAGGACATCGTGACGGCTTTCGTCAAGCACAGGCCGCCACAGAAATAGCCCCCGTTGACCGTTGCGGTTCGGCAGGCCCTTCCGGCTCCGCGCTCATCCGTGATATCACTGGGCGCAACGGGAACAGGGATGGGCTTCGATGTCGTCTGAGTCGGTGGGTGGCATTTTGGGGGCGATCGTCGCGGCGATCGTGCTTGCGGTCGCCGTCGTCTTCGGGCCGATCGGCCAGTACGGCAAGCCGCCCAAGCCCGCGAAGGTCGAGCCGGCGCCCGCTGCGGTGCCCGCAGCCCCGGCGCCCCGAGGGCCGGTGATCAAGGAAGTCCCGAACCAATAGGGGCTGAAAAGGCGTCTTTCGCCCCTTGCGATGCGGCTTTGTCGTTCCTATCTAACTTTTAACGGCGACGTTGAGCAAAAAACTCCGGCGCTGGGACGACCTTGGAATAGATGGCCTGCGCCGGATGTACGCGCGGTCCGCCGTTCCGGGGTCGTTGGCATTTTAGGGCCCCTTTGGGCCGTTCCCCGCCCCCGAATCGTCAGCACAAGATCCTGGCTGCGCAAGAACTTGGCAGCGCAGCACGCGACGGATATACGCTGCCGTCATGAATGAAGCGATCAGACCGGGCTCCGACAACCCGCCGCAGGCCCCGCAGGCGGCGTCCCCGTCGGCGGAACTGTCGGTCGTCGTCCCGACCTTCAATGAGCGTGACAATGTCACGGTGCTGTACCGGCGGCTGGAGGCGGCGCTGGCCGGCACAGCCTGGGAGGTCGTCTTCGTCGACGACAATTCGCCGGACGGCACCTGGGACGTCGTGCGCGCGCTGGCCCAGCGCGACAGCCGCGTGCGCTGTGTCCGTCGCATCGGCCGCCGCGGCCTGTCCGGCGCCTGCATCGAGGGTATCCTGGCCTCCAGTGCGCCCTATGCGGCCGTGATCGACGCCGACCTCCAGCATGACGAGACGCAACTGCCGAAAATGCTCTCGCTGCTCGCAAGCGGGCAGGCCGACCTCGTCGTCGGCAGCCGTTACATCGAGGGCTACAAGAGCGAAGGCTTCAACAAGCAGCGCGCCGGCGCCAGCGCGCTGGCGACCGAGGTCGCCAAGAAGATGCTGCGGGTCGAGATCGCCGATCCCATGAGCGGCTTCTTCATGGTTCGCCGCGATCGTTTCGAGCAGCTCGCGCCGAAGCTTTCCGTGCACGGCTTCAAGATCCTGCTCGACTTGGTCGCGAGTGCGCATGGCAGCCTGCGCGCCGTCGAAATCCCCTATACGTTCGGCGAACGCCAGCACGGCGAAAGCAAGCTCGATTCCATGGTCGCGCTGGATTTTCTCGGTCTGGTGCTGGCGAAGTTCACCAACGATGCCGTCTCGCTGCGCTTCCTGCTGTTCGCGATGGTCGGCAGCATCGGCCTCGTGGTGCATCTGACGACGCTCTTCATCGCGCTTCAGCTGTTCAAGGCGCCGTTCGCGGAGGCGCAGGCCGCCGGCGCCGTCGTCGCCATGACCAGCAATTTCGTTCTCAACAACTTTCTCACCTATCGCGACCAGCGGCTGAAGGGCTTTGCGCTGCTGGGCGGCCTGATTGCCTTCTACATCGTGTGCAGCGTCGGCCTGCTCGCCAATGTCGGCGTCGCCTTCTCTGTCTACGACCAGGAGCCGATCTGGTGGCTGGCCGGCATGGCCGGTGCGCTGATGGGCGTGGTGTGGAACTACGCGATGTCCGGACTGTTCGTCTGGCGCAAGAAATAACCCACGATGGGCGGGGCTGACGCGCGGATCGTCCGCAACACCGCGCTGGTGATTGTTGCTCTCGTGGTGCTGCGGCTGGTCGCGGCCGCGTTCACGCCGATCACCTTCGACGAAGCCTATTACTGGATGTGGTCGAAGCATCTGGCGGGCGGTTATTACGACCACCCGCCGATGGTCGCCTACGTCATCCGCGCCGGCACCATGATCGCCGGCGACACCGAGTTCGGCGTCCGCCTGGTCTCGATCCTGCTCGCGCTGCCGATGAGCTATGCGGTCTATCGCTCCGCGGCGATCCTGTTCGGCGGCGCGCGCGTGGCGGCGACCAGCGCCATCCTGCTCAATGTCACGATGATGGCCTCGGTCGGCACGCTGATCGTCACGCCCGACGCGCCGCTGCTCGTTGCCTCCAGCTTCGTGCTGTTCTTGCTCGCAAAAGTGCTGGAGACCGGCCGCGGCGTCTGGTGGCTCGCGGTCGGCGCGGCCGTCGGTGCGGCGCTGCTGTCGAAATACACTGCGATGTTCTTCGGCCCGGCGATCCTGATCTGGCTCGCGGCCGTGCCGAAACTGCGGCGCTGGTTTCTCTCGCCCTGGCCATATCTCGGCGGCCTCGTTGCGCTCGCGCTGTTCGCGCCGGTGATCCTCTGGAATGCCGATCATCAATGGGTTTCGTTCGCAAAGCAGCTCGGGCGGGCAAGGATCGAGGACTTCCGTCCGGTCTTCATCGCCGAACTGGTGCCGACCCAGATCGCGTTCGCAACGCCGCTGGTCTTCATCCTCGGCGCGATGGGGCTGCACGCGCTGACCTGGCGCCGCGCCGGCGCGCTGGCCTCGCGCGTGCTGATCGAGACGATGTTCTGGACCATCGTCGCCTATTTCATCTGGCATTCGCTGCATGCGCGCGTCGAGGCCAACTGGTTCGCGCCGGTCTATCCGCCCTTCGTGGTCGCCGCGGCGGCTGCCGCCAATCTCGTGCAGTGGAAGCCGCGCCAGCGGCGCCTCGCTGACTTCTGCCTGCGCTGGGCCGCGCCGGTCGGCATCGTGATGTTCGCAGCGCTGATCGTGCAGGCCAACACCGGCTGGCTGTCCGGGTACCGCCGCGATGCGACCGTGCGCAGCGTCGGCGTCGGCTGGCGCGAGCTCGCCGCGGAGATCGAAGCGGTCCGCGCGCGCAACGGTGCGACCTGCGTACTTGCGCCGGATTACGGCACTACCGGCTGGCTCGCTTTCTATCTGCCGCGCGGCACCTGCGTGGTGCAGCAGAACCAGCGCATCCGCTGGGTCAACATGCCCGAGCCAGATCCAAAGCTGCTTGCGGGCAAGCTGCTCTATGTCGACGAGCTGCGCAGCGACGGCGGTCCCGCCGTCCACGACCTCTTTGCGAAGGTGACGCGAATCGCACAATTGCAGCGCAAGCGCGGGCCGCTGGTGGTCGAGACCTACGGCATCGATCTGCTCGAACATCCCAACGGCGACGTCCTCGACCGCTCGCCGCCGCCGGAAGCGCGGTAGTTCTTCGTTGTTCCAGCGAACGCGTGCGTTCGCTGGAACGGCAGCGACTATTGGGCGGGCAGCCGCGGCTAGGGCGTGTACTCACAAGCAAGGACGCCGCTTGATGTCTGCTATGCCCCTGACAACGGCGGGAAAGCGGGCATAGCGGGACTTCCGCGTTGGGCCAATCAGCAGAAGTCGCCCTGTGCAACCGAGTCCTACACACTCGCGTTCGGTCTCCGCTCAACGAATATGTTGGAGATGCATTCGAGAACGGTTTCGCGCTTTTTGTTGCGCAAGATATTTCGGTTTCGAACGATCCCTCGATCAGGTCTGGATTTCGATTCGCGTATCTCCAGAACCGTCATTTCCAAATCGAGCTCATCACCCGGGCGCACCGGGTTCGGCAGTTTTACCTCGTCCCAACCCAATCCCATGAGCACTTGAAAATGCGGTTGAAGCTGACCAGTCAAAAGGATGTAAATCGCAAAGGTATGTGAACCTGATGCAGTCAGCCCTCCGAAGGCTGAGCGCGCGGCGACTTCTTCGTCGACGTGACGGGGTATCGGATCATATTCCTTCGCAAATCGGATAATACCCTCCTTCGAGACCAGATAGGGCCCAGCCGTGCTGCGGCCTCCGATCTGCAGTTCTTCGAAATAGAGGTTGGCCATCGATGCCTCCACCGGCTGTGGTCAACAGACAATACCAGAAGGGGTCAAGGCAGAAATGGACGATTTGATAGATGTCCGTTGCGGGTCAGAGTGATGAGTCTGGGCGTTCAACCGGCAGATCGGCTTTGCCCCCAACTGCGGACGTGGCCTTGCACCGCGCAAACTTGACGGTTCGTGCCAGAAGGGGACGTGGTGATATTGATCGGCACTGGATATAGTGGCCGAAAGTCAGCCGTTTCATGCCGTCCCCTTCGTTAAACCGCGTGGAGGATTGACCCGATGACCAGCGGATATTTTGAAGATTTCGAAGTCGGCGATAGCCGCAAGGCTGGTCCCTATTTAGTCTCCAAGGCTGAAATCATTCAGTTCGCCAAGCAGTACGACCCCCGGCCTTTCCATATCGATGAGGAAGCTGCCACTCGTTCCGTCTTTGGAGGACTGTCGGCATCTGCCGCCCACACGTTCGCGATCTTCATCTTTCTAACCGACAAAGGGCAGCCTCCGCTCCGTGCACTTGCCGGACTGGGCTGGGAAGAGCTGAGGCTGCCGAATGCGGTACGCCCGGGCGACGAACTCGACTATGAGTCGACTGTCCTAGAGAAGCGCGAGTCGAAGTCGAGACCCGATACGGGAATCCTTCGCGTCCAAGTCCACCTGCACAACCAAAGACGAGAGTCGGTGCTGCAGTGCGTCGGCAGTGTTCTCGTCGCAAGGCGACCGGATGCAAAAGCATCGACGTAGCTGTGAGGTGGATGCGCTCGGTTGGTTTTCCGATCCGATGTCTGTTCCAGGTCACAAGCGCCGATAACGCCGAGAGCGGGAGACTTCCGTTTTTGAGGCAAGGGCCGACGTTGATGAGTAGACGTCTTAGTCGATCATCTCGGCCTTGGTCGCGGCCTGGCTTGGCCTGTTCCGGTCACGCCAGAACCAGACGGTCACGACGCCGGAGCGGCCGCGGACCTGCGTGAGCAGCGGGCCCGACAGGACGCCGTCGGGCGCGCCGTGGAAGTCGGCCGTATCCAGCAGCGTATCGCTGAGCGCGAGCCGCGCGCCGTTCTGGACGGCGACCTCCATCAACCGGCTCGCGACGTTGACGGTGTCACCCGTCGCCGTGATGTGCTGATGGCTTTCGCCGAGGCGGGAGGCGACGATCGGACCGAAATGCGCGCCGATCTTGAAACCGAGCTGATCCCTGACCGCAGACGGCAGCGACACGATCCAGCGCTCGACGCCGCGATGCAGGTCGATCGCGCATTTCAGCGCGCGTGCGGCGTCATCGGGCATCGCGCCGGGCAGGCCGAACAGGATCATGGCTCCGTCGCCGAGAAAGCCGGTGATCATGCCGCCGCAATCGACCGCGACCTTGTCGATCAGGGCGTGAAACGCCTTCAGGACGTCCTGGAGTTGGTTTGGATCGATCCGCTCGCTGAGCGCCGTGAAGCCGGAGAGGTCGATGAAGACGATTGCGGCATCTTGCCGGACGGGCTTGGACAGGAAATTCGGATCACGCGCCAGCCACTCCTGCACCGCCGGCGCCTGGAATTGCGCGAGCGACCGGCTCTTGTCTGCGAAATATTGCGTGCGGCGGCCTCCCGCCCACAACTGCACGCCGGCAAAGACCGCAACCGGCGGCAATGCTGCAGCGAGCGTGGTCGCACCGTTCAGCCAGATGCCGTGCGTGAACGCGAACAGATTGAACCCGGCCCAGGCGATCATCACCGCCGCCGCGGCCATGATACCGAGCGCGCTGCGCCGCCAGGCGAGCAGGCCCACCAGCAGCATCGGCAACAGGATCGCGATGAGCGCGTCGGCGATGTGGACCTTGCGGTCGCGCACGATGCTGTCGCCGGCGACGAGATGGGTGATCGCGGTCGAGACCACCTCGACGCCGGGCATCAGGGAATCGAACGGCGTCGGATAAAAGTCGCCGCCGCCCGCGACCGAGGCGCCGATCACGACGATCCGGTTCTCGATCGCCGCACGATTGAGCGTGCCGTCGAAGATGCTCTGCGCGCTGACGGTGCGGATGGTGCGGCGCGGGCCGTAATAGGTGATCGGCAGCGCGAAGTCGGTATCGGTGGGCACCGCGCGGTCGCCGAGCATCAGGTGATCCGGCGCGATCGTCAGTGGCTTGTCGAGCGCGCGCGCCGCGACCCGCAACGGGAATGACAGCTCGAGCTTGTCGCGTGTCCGGAACAGCATCGGCACCGAGAGCGGCGAGCCCGATTGTCCGGTTGCCACGTTGACGACGCCGACCTCGGCATGGTCGGCGAAGGCCTGCAGGGGCAGCAGGAAGCGCTCGGCCTGCGGCAGGGCGGCGAGGGCGCCCTGGCTGCCGGGCTCTATCGTTTCGCTGGCCGACGGGAAAATCGCCGCGGCGGCGAGGACCATGGGGCCGGTGGCGAGCGTGTTGGCGAGCGTGGCGTCGCCGATCGCGGCGCTGCGGTCGACCAGCAGCAGGTCGATCGCGACGACCTTCGGCTTGAATTGCACGATGGTGTCGACGACGCGGGCGAGATCGGCGCGCGGCAGCGGATAGCTGCCGCCGCGCTTCACGACGGTGTCGTCGATCGCGACGATGGTGACGAGATCGGGCGGAGCCTGCACGCCGCGGACCTGCGTCCGCCAATCAGTCAGTGCTGCCTCGAGGCGATCGAGAAAGCGCAGATGGCCGTTGGCGTGGCCGGCATAAATGCCCGCGCCCCACAGCGCGGTGAGGACGAGTGCCACCAGGATCTGAACGCGTCGGCTACTCATGCGGTCGTTTTGCAATCTCTTCTATCGTCCAAATGCTCGTCCGGGCCTTATTGACCCCGCCTGACTGGCCTGGTCTTACTGGCCCAGTCTTACCGGCCAAGTTTTACTGGCCCAGTCTTGCCATCAGCGCGTCGACGCGCGGCTGGCCCCATGTCTTGACGGTCAGCGGGCCGGCTGCCTCGACATCGACGCCTTCGCCGGGGCCCAAAACGACGCCGCGTCCACGAGCCCTGCGGCTCACCCCGACGCGGCCGTCGGCGACGAACACGGACGTCTTGGCCTCCGCGACATCGATCGCCCATTTCGTGCCGCGCACCGCGGCGATCGCTTGCGGCGTCAGGACCTTGAAGCGGTTGCCGCCGGGCTTCTTGGGCACCTCGACCAGCAGCGCTCTGCTGCTCAACTCCACGGAGTCTATATGTCCGTCGCGGTTGGCGTCCTTAAGTTCAAATCTGGCGCCGCTTTCGGCAACGATCGTGATGCCGTTGTCGCAGCGCCAGGTCTGCGTTCCGGCGGCAGACGGCGACGCCGTGCAGCCAACATTGGCTGCAGGCTGGGCAATCGCATGTCCGATCAACAGAAACGACCCCGCCAGAGCGAGAAACCCTGCGCGCGCGAACTCTCTCATGCCAGCCTCCGTTAGCGTGCCCGGCACAGTTCAAGGCGATGTTGATACGGTACCGTATCACACGCAGAGGCTGCTGAACAGTGCCGCTTCCGCAGCTATTTCCTCGCTGCGGCATTTTCCAGACCGGCGCGATCAACTTTCACTCACGGCGCCGCACGGCGTGAGCGCCCCGTGCGGTGTGTGAGTGGCCCGCCACGCGTGCCTCGAGAGGTGGAGGGAGGCTATTGCGCACCAGCGTCACGCAATGCTTCCCCGTTATCGTCCGGGTATCGAAGACCACGAAAACGACTTGGTTGGTGCGTTTAGAGATGCGGCCGGAGACGTCCGCTGACCGTGCTGAACCGGGCGAGAATTATGGTTAACAGCTTCGCCTAAGTCCGTAATTCTGCGGGCCTTTTTCTCGAAATGGGACAGCGTTAACCCGATGCCTCACATCTGCCCGAACTTAATCCGCATTTAACTAAAAGTCGCCTTAATGACGCTCCGACCCTCTGCGAGATGCTGTTCCCGGATCGTGACCAGCGGCACTTCGAAGGGGGACTTGGTGACACCGTCCTGGACGCAAGGCGAATGAGTACGAGTATCGCTGCGCAGAGTAACGCGGCACGGAAGTCCAAAGAATTCTCGAGCAATTCTTATCGGAAACCTTCCCGGAAGATGACCACCCAAAACGCGCTTGGCGCCGCCGTGATCGGCTGCGTCGTGCTTGGCGCCGGCTGGACCGTGTACAGCAACATCTTCGCTGCCAGCGTCTATCCGACCGTCGGCAGCATCGGCTACGACGCACCCGTGATCAAGCGGGCGCCCAGGGTCGCGCTGCGCGAGGCGGGCGAGGCCGTCAAGGAAGCCTTTGCGCTGTTGCCCGACCGGTTGCAGGTCGCAGCTCCGATCTCGCGCGAGATGTTCAACGAGCGCTTTGCCGCGGCTGCGACCCAAGGCGTGCAGTCGAACGCCGCGAGCGTCGCGCCTGCGACCAAGGTTGCCGAGGCCAAGGACACGGCGAAGCCGGGCGTGATCGCGAAGGTCGCGGAAGCGCTGAAGCCTGCTCCCGCCAGGATCGCCGATGCTGGCAAGGATTCTGCCAAGGATTCTGCCAGGACCAAGCGCGCCGACGCACCGGTGCAACTGGCCTCGGCTGATCCGGCCGAGATCGTGCCGGCGCCTGAGGCAAAACCAAAATCGTTCGCCGATCGCGCCAAGGCTGCGGTGATGTCGATCACCGGGCCGCGCCAGTCGATGGTGGACAAGCTCTGGGGCAAGCGCGAGCCGTCCGGCGGGCTGCTCGCCTATGCCTCGGCCGACGCCAGCGTGACCGCCTCCATCGCGCCGCGGGAGCAGAACCCCATGCTCGGCGGTTCGGCGCCCTATGAGCGCGACACCGCGGTCTACGACATCACCGCCAGGACGGTCTATCTGCCGGACGGCACCAAGCTCGAGGCGCATTCCGGCCTCGGCTCCAATCTCGACGACCCGCGCTCCTCACGCGTCCGCATGCGCGGCGTGACCCCGCCGCACATCTACATGCTGAAGCCGCGCGAGGCGCTGTTCCACGGCGTGCCCGCGCTGCGCCTGACCCCGATCGGCGGCGAGAGCGCGATCTACGGCCGCGACGGCCTGCTGGCGCACACCTTCATGCTCGGGCCGAATGGCGATTCCAACGGCTGCGTGTCGTTCAAGGACTATTACGCGTTCCTCGACGCCTACCGCAACAAGGGCATCCGCAAGCTCGCGGTGCTGGCGCGGGTCGAATGATCCCGGCTCATTCCTGGTGATGCAGAAAGGGCCGCTCGCAGCGGCCTTTTCCTTTTGCGCGACGTTTCAGCCCGGCCAGCACTGTCCGCCGCCGTCGATCCGCAGCACCTGGCCGGAAACGAACGCGCCCATGGGGCCTGCGAAGAATTCGACGACGCGCGCGACCTCGTCGACGGTTGCGATCCGGTCGAGCGTGCCGGTCTCGACCATTCTGCCGGGGTCCACCGCGCGCGTGCCGAGGAAGCGGCCGGTTCGGGTATCTCCGGGCGCGATGCAATTGACGGCGATGTCGTAGGGGCGGAGCTGGTCGGCCAGACATCGCGTGTAATGGGTCACGCCGGCCTTCGACACCGCATAGATCGAGCCGTTGGTGCGTCCCTTGAAAGCGGCGACCGAGCCCAGGGTGACGATGCGACCGCTACGGCGCTCCATCATGCCGCGCGCGACCGCCTGGCAGGTCAGGATGGTGGAGAGCAGATTGCGCTCCAGCACCGCGCGGACGTCGGCCTCCTTGATGTTCACCGCGTCGTTCGGGTCGGGCTTGCCGCCGGCGGCCGCGATATCGCCGCCGGCATTGTGCACGAGAATGTCGATCGGGCCGAGTGCGCCTTCCGTCTCCGCAACCACGCGCGCGATGTCCTCGCCCTTGGTGAGGTCGCCGAGCATGCGCCGACTGCGAACGCCGAATTGCCGGCCGATCTCCGCGGCCACCGCGGTGAGGGTGGTGCCCTCGCCATATTCAGCCGGCCCGTTCTCGCGCATGCCGTGGATGGCGACATCGGCGCCGAGCGCGGCAAGCTTCTCCGCGAAGGCGCGGCCGAGCCCGCGCCCGGCGCCGGTCACGAGCGCAACCTTGCCGGCCAATATCTTCTTCCCGTCATGCGATGCCATGATCTTGTTCCTGTCGTGAGATGTCAGTCCGCCGCGGGATCGAGCCGATCGCCGTCGCCTGCACTGCGTGATATTGCACGATCAGCGTTTGACGAAAACCAGATTGCAGGAACGTGCTTCGTTGCGCTTGCCGCTGCCGCGGGTGCGATCGAACTGCGCATCGACCGTAAAGGCGTAGGGCGAGCCGGGCGCGATGTTGTTGAGCGTATACGTGCTCGCCCCCGTCGTCCCCCGCGCGCTCAAGGTCGTCTTGCCGTCCGCCGGGATCTGGCCGTCGATCTCCAGCCGGTTGACACCACTCGAGCCCTGCGCCTCGGCGTGAAAAACGCCGTTCGTCACGGTTGCCGCGAGGGCTCTGGTGAAGCCCTGCGCCTTGCCGCTGGTCTGGCAATTCAACGTCACGTCCCAGTTGCCGTCAAACTCCTTGCTGCCGCCGGTTCGGGCGTTGCCGGCCGCCGGCGCAAGCGCCGTCTTCTGTTTCAACCCCTCGACGCGCGCCCTGGCGAGCGTCGCGAAAATGCAGTTCGGGAATCTGGCGAGATGGTCCTCGTAGGCCCCCAGCGTGCCGATGCTGTCCGCGGCCTTCCAGTGTGCCTCTGCGGCTGCGCAGGGATCCGCCCGCGGCGCGGCTTGGGGCGCGGCTGGCGCCAAGGTGACCGACACCGGCCCGTTCAGGTAGAACTTGCCGATGATCGACAGCGACAGCTCGGGGAGCTGGGTCTTGCCGCTTGAGTCATAGACATCGCTGCTGATGTCGCGGAAGACGTCGCCGATTTCCTGCGGTTCCTCGATGTGCTTCAGGAACGCGGTCGTGTAGGGGCTGTTGCGGCCGGCGCCATCGGCGGCGACCTGCCCGGATTGCGTCGAGAACGACACGATCGTGCCGCGCGGCGCCTCGACCTTCGACAGGCCCCGTCCGATCGAGGCGGCGCGCGTGGATCCGGCGGAGCGCTTGAGGGTTTCGGCCAGCGGATTGTCGCGGCAGGAATCCAGCACGAGGATGCGCAGGTTCTTGGCCTGCTGCAGATCGTTCACGATGTCGTCGACCCGCACGAAGCGCTTGAGGTCCGCTTCATCCGTCAGCACGGCGTCAACAGGCATCAGGTAGTTCACGCCGTTGTACTGCATCGCGTGGCCGCTGTAGTAGAACATGGCGACGTCGGCTCTGCTTGCGGCGCGCGCGAAGCGGATGGTCAGGTCCTGCATGTCGGCCTGGCGCAGGTCGATACCCTGAAAGACCTCGAAGCCGCTGCGCTTGAGCGAGGCCGCGACGTCTTCAGCATCGTGCGACGGGTTCGGGAGTTGCGCCGTCGAGACATAGGCGCCGTTGCCGATCACCAGCGCGACCCGCGTCTCCGCCGAAGCGGTCGCAACACAGAGCCAGCAGGCAAGGAGGGCCAGAGAGAATCCGGGCAAGTGAAATCTTGAAATTGCGCGCATGAATGCCGCCCGAGGAAAAGTCGAAAAATATCCCCCAGACTAGCGCATGCCGCGCCGGCATCAACGCCCTCGCTGCGGAACCGTCAAACGTGGCGGCCGCGGCATCCTGTCACGCCGGGCTCGCCGCCACGGTTTTGCGTAGTGCCAACTCGGTCGCGACCGCCTCTCGCACTGCGGGGCGCGCCTGCATGCGTTCGAGATAGGCCGACAAGGCCGGCCATTGCGCGATGTCGACGCCGGCAGGACGGAGCAGCAGCAGGGCCCAGGTGAGATGGGCGTCCGCGACGGTGAAGCGGTTGCCGACAAGGAATTCGCGGTCCGCCAGATGCGCCGAGGGCACCGACAAGGTCTGCGTGATCCTCGCTCGCGGCTTGGCGAGCGAGCCGTCGTCCTTGTACCAGAAGGTCGGAAACAGGAACGCCTTGTGGATCTCGGCGCCGATGAAGCTCAGCCATTCCTGCAGGCGATAACGGTCGGGATCGCCGAACCCGGGTGCAAGGCCCGCCTCCGGCTTCGCGTCGGCGATGTATTGCAGCACCGCCGCGCTTTCGGTCAGCCGCTCGCCGTTCTCCAGCACCAGGACCGGCACCGCACCCTTCGGCGACACGCCGCGGAAGTCGCTGCCGTCGTCCACCACCTTCTTCGTCCAGATGTGGGCGAGATGATAGTGCGCGTCCAGGCCGGCCTCCATCAGCGCGATACGGCTGGCGAGCGAGCAGGCCATCGGAAAGAAATAGAGTTGCAGCATCGCTCACGCTCCGTCAGGTCAGCGCTTCGGCTCGTGCGATGATCGCGAAGCGGTCCGACAATTCGGCCAGCGCGACCTCGTGAATGGTCCTTGCGGCAAGCGCTCCGCCGCGGCCGTCGGGCAGATCGCGTGTGGCGCAGGCATCGGCTGCGATCGTCGTGCGCAGGCCGAGGTCGAGCGCGGCGCGGGCGGTCGAAGAGATGCACATATGGGTCATGAAGCCTGCCAGCACGATGTTGGTGCGTCCGGTTGCGGCCAGCCGGGCCTGCAGGTCGGTGCCGGCAAAAGCGTTCGGCAGCGCCTTCTCGATCACGGCTTCGCTCGCGAGCGGCATCAGGCTCCTGACGATCGCGCCGCGCTCGGCCTCGCGGTCGAACAGGCTGCCGGCACGTCCCTTGTGCGCGATATGGAAGATCGCACCGCCGCTTGCCCGCGCGCGGGCGAGCAGGCGCGCGGCGACGGCGATCGCGGGCTCCGCATCCGGCAAGGCGAGGGGGCCGGCGCAATATTCGTTCTGAATGTCGATCAGCACGAGGCAGGAATCGGCGAGCTTGGGCGGAGTGAGGTCGGCGCCGGACAATTCGAGCAGGGTCTTGGGAGCGGTCATGCGGGTCAGGCCTTCAGGGCGGTGTCGGATGGCGCCACCCTAGCGCGGCGTCGGCCTGCCATTGTGCAGGACTATTGCAGCATATGGCTGCAAATTTGCAGGATCCGGTCGTGCCTGCTAGGCTCATCGCCATGAACTGGGACGATCTGCGCATCATCGCCGCGGTCAGGGACGAGGGCACCTATGCCGGCGCCAGCGCGCGGCTGCGCATCGACGAGACCACCGTCGGCCGCACGCTCGCACGCATCCAGCGCGATCTCGGCGTGCCGCTGTTCGATGCGGTCGACGGCCAGCGCCGGCCGACGCGCCATTGCGAAGCGGTGCTCGAACATGTCGGCGCGATGGCCGCGCATGTCGCGGCGATCGATCGTATCGGTGAGAGCCAGCCGGGCGCGGTCGGCCGCCTGCGCATCGCCTCGACCAACGCGGTCGCCGAGGAGTTGCTGGCGCCCCACGCCAGCGCCTTCCTGCGCGATCACCCCGGCCTGACGCTGCAATTCCTCACCTCCAGCGGCAACGTCAAATTCTCGCGCTGGCAGGCCGACCTTGCCATCCGCCTGCGCAAGCCGGAGAAGGGCGACTTCACCATCTCCAAGCTCGGCGATGTCAGGCTGTATTTCTTCGAGCCCGCCGATCGCGCGGGCGGCGAGCCTGTCGCCTGCGTCTATCCGGACGAGCTCGATAACATCCCCGAACAGCAGTTCCTGCGGGCGAAGCGTCTGAACAACGTGCGCTGCGTCACCGACAATATCCGCATCATCAGGACCATGATCCAGTCGCACCAGGCCATCGGCGTGCTGCCGGAGCATAGCTGCGGGCCGCTGCTCGCCGACCGCAGCCTGCGCGCGACGCTGCTGCCGAGGCGCCGCGACGTCTGGCTGCTGGTGCAGAACCACCTCAAGCGCGATCCGGCGACGCGGCTCACCATCGAATGGATCCGCCGCTGCTTCGGCGATGTCGCGCGCGGCTGATCCGTCGGATCAGCCTTGTTGAACGCGGTCGAAGCGTTGCACGACAAAACCATTGAAGCCGGGATTGCGTGCACGCGAAGGTTGCGTAATCCCGTGATGGCTACGGTTTGATCAGGGCAGGCGCATGACCATTCTGCAGGGCACGATCCGGCCGCAGGCCAAATCCGGGGAATGGAAGACGATCGTCGTCTTGATCCTCTTGATCCCGGTGCTGTGGTCGCCGCCGTTCCTGTTCCGCATCTTCCTGTTTCAGCCGTTCAACATCCCTTCCGGCTCGATGACGCCGACCCTGGTCGTCGGCGACTACGTCTTCGCCGCAAAATATGCCTATGGCTATGGCCGCTATTCCTTTCCGTTCGCACCGTCATGGATTTCCGGCCGTTTCCGGGCTGCCGAACCCGAGTACGGCGACGTCGTGGTGTTTCGCACGCCGAAGAACACTTCGGTCGACTACGTCAAGCGCGTGGTCGGGCTGCCCGGGGATCGCATCCAGATGCGGCAGGGCCAGCTCATCCTCAACGACCGTCCGGCGACACGCGTGGCTCTGAAGGCGGTGGCTGCCGGCTCCACCTGCGGCGTGGATGACGGCGCAAAAGCCAGGCGCTGGCGCGAGACGCTGCCGAACGGCGCGTCCTACTTGACGCTGGACTGCGTCGACAACGGCTACTACGACAACACCGACGCCTACACCGTGCCGCCGGGCCATTTCTTCGTGCTCGGCGACAACCGCGACAACTCCACCGACAGCCGCTTGATGTCGACGTTCGGATTCGTGCCGATGGACAATCTGGTCGGCCGCGTGACTCGGATATTCTGGTCGCTCGACGAAGAGGGCGAGCCGCACATGGAGCGGCTCGGGAAGGTGTGGTGAGATCTCCGTCAGTCAGGGCTTGCGCTTCGCGCGCCCCGGAATGACGAGTGGAAAGAGCCGAGCAAAAACAAAAACCCCGGCATCGCTGCCGGGGTTTCGTAGGTCTCGAGGTGGCTGGACTTAGAAGTCCATGCCGCCCATGCCGCCGCCCGGGGGCATTGCGGGGCCGGAGCCACCCTTCTTGGGCAGCTCGGCGACCATGGCTTCCGTGGTGATCAGGAGCGCGGCAACCGAGGCAGCGTTCTGGATCGCGGTACGGACCACCTTGGTCGGGTCGATGATGCCCTTCTTGACGAGGTCGCCGTATTCGCCGGTCTGGGAATCGAAGCCGAAAGCGTACGACTTGTTCTCCAGCACCTTGCCGACGATCACAGAGCCGTCTTCACCGGCGTTGATCGCGATCTGGCGAGCGGGAGCCGACAGCGCCTTGCGCACGATCTCGACGCCGGTCTTCTGGTCGTCGTTCTTGGTGCGCAGGCCCTTGAGCTGCTCGGAGGCACGGAGCAGGGCGACGCCGCCGCCCGGGACGATGCCTTCCTCGACAGCTGCGCGGGTCGCATGCATCGCGTCATCAACGCGATCCTTGCGCTCCTTCACCTCGACCTCGGTCGCGCCGCCGACGCGGATCACCGCGACGCCGCCGGCGAGCTTGGCGAGACGCTCCTGGAGCTTCTCACGGTCGTAGTCCGAGGTGGTCTCCTCGATCTGCGCCTTGATCTGGGACACGCGCGCCTCGATGTCGGCCTTCTTGCCGGCGCCGTTGACGATCGTGGTGTTCTCCTTGTCGATCATCACCTTCTTGGCGCGACCGAGCATGGCGAGCGTGACGTTCTCGAGCTTGATGCCGAGATCTTCCGAGATCGCCTGGCCACCGGTCAGGATCGCGATGTCCTGCAGCATGGCCTTGCGGCGATCGCCGAAGCCCGGAGCCTTGACGGCCGCGACCTTCAGGCCGCCGCGCAGGCGGTTCACGACGAGGGTGGCGAGAGCTTCGCCTTCGACGTCCTCGGCCACGATCACCAGCGGCTTGCCGGTCTGCACCACGGCTTCCAGCAGCGGCAGCAGCTCGTTCAACGAGGAGAGCTTCTTCTCGTTGATGAGGATGTAGGCGTCGTCCATCTCAACGCGCATCTTGTCGGCGTTGGTGACGAAGTAGGGCGAGATGTAGCCGCGGTCGAACTGCATGCCCTCGACGACGTCGAGTTCGGTCTCGAGCGACTTGGCTTCCTCGACGGTGATGACACCCTCGTTGCCGACCTTCTTCATGGCGTCGGAGAGGAACTTGCCGATTTCGGCATCGCCGTTGGCGGAGATGGTGCCGACCTGGGCGATCTCTTCGTTCGAGGTGACCTTCTTGGAGTTCTTGACGAGGTCCGCGACCACGGCTTCGACCGCGAGGTCGATACCGCGCTTGAGGTCCATCGGGTTCATGCCGGCGGCAACCGACTTGGCGCCTTCGCGCACGATCGCCTGGGCGAGCACGGTGGCGGTGGTGGTGCCGTCGCCGGCCGCGTCAGCGGACTTGGAGGCGACCTCGCGCACCATCTGGGCGCCCATGTTCTCGAACTTGTCCTCGAGCTCGATCTCCTTGGCGACGGTGACGCCGTCCTTGGTGATGCGGGGAGCGCCGAACGACTTGTCGAGCACGACGTTGCGGCCCTTCGGACCGAGCGTGACCTTCACCGCGTTGGCGAGAATGTCGACGCCGCGAAGCATCTTGTCGCGCGCATCGACGGAGAATTTGACTTCTTTAGCTGCCATCTGGATTTTTCCTTAGGTGTTTAGCTGGGTGCGAGAGGGGGCTCTTAGGCCGCCTTCTTCTTGGAAGCGGGGACGTCGAGGACGCCCATGATGTCGCTTTCCTTCATGATCAGCAGATCGACGCTGTCGATCTTGACCTCGGTGCCTGACCACTTGCCGAACAGCACGCGGTCGCCGACCTTCAGGTCGATCGGGATCAGCTTGCCGGCTTCGTCGCGGCCACCCGGGCCGACGGCGACGATTTCGCCCTGCGAGGGCTTTTCCTTGGCAGTGTCGGGAATGATGATGCCGCCAGCGGTCTTCTCTTCTGCGTCAATGCGCTTGACCACGACGCGGTCGTGAAGCGGACGGAATTTCATGCAGTCCTCCTAAGCATTTGCTCAGATTGATGTTTTAGGGGTGTTAGCAATCGATGCCCGCGAGTGCCAATGCGGGTTAAGCTCAAATAGGACAGGATTTTTGCGGGGGCAAGGGCTTCTAGCAGAAAAATAAGCACTCAAAAGCGCTGTCTGCCAATTTCCTTTACCATCGTTAACCGCTTTGCGGGACCGTATTAGCACGGAGCCTGGTCTGCTGCTAACGCATTGAATTTCAACAGCTTGTTAAACTTTTGGGCTTGAGATGGGTTGTCAGTTTGCGTCACATTTCTCTCATGTGAGCGCATCTCCACCGGGTGGCTCGTAAGCAGCGTACCGGAAAGCCACCCCTTGATATGCGCTCCTGAAAAGGAGGTTGGCATGGTCTCGCGGGTTGGGGTTGTTTCCGACGACTTCCGGAAACAGGTGCTGGGTTACGGGCTGACGACGGCCGAAATTCTCTACCGGATGCCGGATCATCCCTCACTGCTTCAGACCTATGTCTGGCAGAATTACGATCTCTTCCCGAAATTCCCGGCGCTGACCGACTTCCTCGCCTTCTGGCAGCAGAAGCTCGATGGCCCGCTTCATTCGGTGACGGTTGCGCATTCCAAGCTGATCAAGCCGGCCGAGCTTCGCGCCGTGGACGGCGTGTTCCGGCTGCATTGAAGGCTCCGACGAATTGGCTTTCGTCGCTTGAATGGCTGCGTCGTGCGCAAGCAGAGAGCGCGTGATGCGGGCCTTGCGATCGCCGGTTTGGCCGATCTCGTTTCAGGGTGGCCGCGCGGCTCCAGATGGCCGGCGCATCGGGCAGGGCTCAGGCGCAGCCGTCGCAATAGCGCTTCCACATCGTGCGATAGGCATCGTCCACCGCTTGCGCATATGATACGGCGTTGCCGGCGGCCGCAGCTCCGATCTGTCCGGGCAGTTCACGGCGCAACTTTTCCAGCTCGCCGATCTGCGAGCCACGGCTGGCGGCGATGTCGACATACGCCTCATCGCTCTCCGCGACCCAGTCCGGCAGGCCGAGCGCGGTGAGGATGGCGCCGGCAGCACGGCCGGGCAGGCTGTTGCCGAGCTTGGCCACCACCGGCACGCCCATCTGCAGGGCTTCCCATGTGCTGACGCCGCCGTTTTGCGGGAACGGGTCGAGGGCAATATCGACGCGATTGAACGCTGCCAGATGTTCGCCTCGCGAGGTCCGTCCCAGCAGATCGACGCGTTCGGTGGGCAACCCGCAAGCCGCAAACCGCGCCAGCAGATTGTCGCGGACCAGCCGGTCGTCCAGCGCACTATCCTTGATCAGCAGTCGCGACCCAGGCACCCGCTCGAGAATTCTGGACCAGACGTCCGCTGCCTCGTCCGAAATCTTGCTGATGCGGTTGAAGACACCGAATGTGACGAAACCGTTCGAGATCGCCGGCGCCTCCATCCGCGCAATCCCGGCCGGCAGCGGCGCCAGCGTCACAAAGCACGGCAGGTCGACAACGGTCTCCGCAAACAGATGCCGAACCGCGACAGGAATCGCGACCTGGTCCGAGAACAGATAATCGATCGTTGGCAGGCCTGTGCCGGTGCCGTGGCCCCAGCCATGCACCTGGATCGGCGCCGGCTTGCGCGCAAAAACGCCGAGGCGGTTTCCGCTGGTATGGCCGGACAGATCGATCAGGATATCGACGCCATCGGCGCGGATCTGAGCGGCGAGATGATCGTCGGTCCATTGCGAGGCGTCGTGCCAGCGATCGGCGATCCCCTGAAATTCGCTGGTCATTGCATCCGATCCCGGTGAGCACGAATAGCACACGACCTCGAACTGTGCCGGATCGTGATGCTCTAGGACCGGCCTGAAAACGAAAGCCGCCGAATGCACCCGAAAATCGGACGAGACGTAGCCGAGCACCAGACGGCGATCCGGATCGCGGCCGTTGTCGTGCGGTCCCGCTGCTCCTGGAGCGATTTTCGCGCCGATCCGCTCCCACCATACCTGCCGCGCCTGCTGATGCTGCTCGACGCTGGCGTCCCCCACGAAATCGAGGGCAAATATCTTGCTGGAGATCGTGCTCTCGAGGTCAGGCTGGAGCTCAAGGGCTCTGTCGAAACTGGCGAGGGCTTCGTCGACCCGGCCGAGTGCGAAGAAGCATTGGCCGAGCAGGCTGTGGGCCTGAGCGAAGCCGGGATCGATGGCGAGAGCCTTCTCGCAATCGCGCGATGCCTCGGCGGTTTGCCGGGTTTGGAGCAAGACATTGGCCCGCGAGAGCCAACCATTCGCGTCGCCGGGTGCCACGGCAATGGCGCGATTGCAATCCGCCATGGCTTCGTCAAATCGCTGAAGCTCCCGCCATGCAACGGCGCGGTTCGCCAGCGCCGAGGCATAGTCAGGCTTGATCGACAGCGCGCGGCTCAGGCTTGCAATGGCCTCGTCGTAGGCGCGCAGGCGGCAGAGCGCCCAACCCCGGCCGTTATGGGCTTCGGAAAGGTTTCCGTTGATTGCGAGCGCCTTGTCGAAGCTCTCGAGCGCATCCTGGTAGAGCTCAAGGGCCGCGTTCGCGTTACCGAGATTGGACAGGGCCAAGGCGTAGTTGGATCGCAAGGCGAGAGCCTTTCGATAGCTCTCGCGGGCCTCATTGTGACGTCCCAGGCCATTGAGCGCGACGCCCAGGCTCATATGAGCTTCGGCAGATCGCGGATCCACGGTCACCGCTCGGCTCAGCAGTACCTGGGCTTGCTGATAGTCTTTGGCATCAGACTCCAAAGTGCCGAGCAAATGCAGCGCGATGAATTGATTGGGCGCGAGCTCCAGCAGTTGGCGATAGGCGGCCTTGGCTTCGGGCAGAAGCCCCATCTTATGCATCTGGAGGGCGCGCTCGAGCAACGGCGCCACGTCGGCTTTTTGCCGTTTCTGCAACCGGGCATTTTGAAATGCCCGCTGGCCTGCGCTGCTGCTCATGAATCACATCCCCCAGAATCTCCCGGCGAGATTAATTCAGCGAGGGAGCTATTACGAGACGACGGCGGCTCGCCACGACAGCCTGGGACAAGCTACGACCGTCGGGTCATCGCGTGACCGGCCCAAGCCGCAATTGCCCCCGCAATTGCTGCCTCGTTCAAGAGCGGATAGTCTGCCCGTATGTTGTACCCGTCCGGCGGGCGCGGCTCAGATCAGGGAGGCAGACAATGGCCAGGCAAAAGTCATCGAGACCCGCAACGAAGACCGTGGTGAAGAAGCGGAGCGGAGCCAAGGTCGCGGCGCGCTCGTCCGCGCGCAAGGCGGTGAAAACGAAGGCGCGCGCGACGTCGCCGAAGAAGCCCGCACGTCCCAGGCAGCGCATCGTGATCAGCCATCACCGCGAGGAAGACTTCAAGGCCGATGGCCTGCGCGCCTATGCAAAATACCGCGACCTCGGCATCGCCGATGCGACCCACGGCCTGGCGCAAGCGCATGTGATCCGCCTGCAAGGCCCCTGCAATCCGGAAGAGGTGTCAAAGCTGCACTTCCACGCTGTCGACTTCCAGATGGTCTACGTTCTCAAGGGCTGGGTGAAGACCTATATGGACGGCGAGGGCGAGACACTGATGAAGGCAGGCAGCGCCTGGACCCAGCCGCCGAAGATCAAGCACATGATCCTGGACTATTCCGACGACGTCGAACTGCTGGAGGTGATCCTGCCGGCGGAGTTCAAGACGGTGGAGCTGAAGGCGTAGGTCGCTCGACCCTCTCGGTCGTCATTGCGAGGAGCTCGCGACAAAATTGCGAAGCAATTTTGCGCCGATGCGACGCGGCAATCCAGACTGTCTCCGCGGATAAATTTCTGGATTGCTTTGCTACGCTCGCAATGACGGGTGCCTTGTAGCCCGGATTGCGCTTCGCTCCATCCGGGCTACGGCAGCTATCGGCCGACTACCGCTCAAGATAGTCCAGTTCTTCGCTCATGATCCTGCGAGCATATTCGCCAAAAACATCGATCAACCGGCCGCGCGCGGCATAGGGCGGATAGAGCAGCGCGATCGTGACGGGGACTGCAGGGTTGAAGGGGCGCGTGATCAGCGCCGCGCCAGAGCTTTCGTCATGTGCGGCAATCGGGTTGATAATGCTGATGCCGAGACCCGCCGCGACCAGGGCACAAACCGATGCGCCCAGATCGGTTTCGGCAACGACGCGGCGGGTGACGCCAGCCTGCGCGAAGATCGTATCGATGCGATCGTGGAGCGGACTCCCCGTGGCGAAGGAGATGAAGGCGTCATCGGCGAAATCGGCAGGGCGCAGCGTCTTCTTCTGTGCAAGACGATGCGCCTTCGGCATGATCGCGACGCAACGGGTCTTGAGCACCGGCTCGACATGCACCCCCGCAACCTCGCCGTAGAGCATTGCCAACCCGGTGTCGCAAAGCCCGGAGCTGACCCAGTCGTGCACGGCGCTCGCCGTGCCGGATCGGATCGAGATCATCACATGCGGATAGTCCACCTTGAAGCGCGCCGCTATGCGCGTCAGCAGGCCGCCGGCCAGGCGCGGCATCGCCGCAACGCTTAGCCGACCCATGCCGAACGAGCGGATGCTGGCTGCGCTGGCCTCCAGTCCCGCCAGGCCGATGAAGGTCTTCTCGACCTCCTGGAAAAAGCGCGACCCGTCCACGGTGGGACGCAGGCGGCCGCCACTGCGGTCGAACAGCGGGAATTGCGTGATCGCCTCCAACTGTCCGATCAGGCGGCTGATCTGGGGTTGCGAGGTATGCATGCGCTGCGCCGCCTGCGTCATCGATCCCGTCACGAAGACCGCCCGAAAAGCCTCCACGTGCTTCAAGCCCATGCGTCTGGTGGCCATATCAAATCCGTATAGGGGAGTGTGAAACTGGAATTTCATCAGATCGGGCTTTTGGACGATAGTCCAGAGCATGCAGCCGCTCGCACGGAGCTGTCCTGTCATTGCTCACCCACCGCGGACGGCGTCACGGACATTCGCCAAGAGAGGGACGACATGAAAGCGACAAGGATCAAGGCACTCGCCGCGGCGACCATCGCTGTAGTTCTTATTTCCGGCGAGGCCATGGCCCAGGGTGCGAGCAGGCTGGACAAGATCCGTGAGAACGGCTCGATCACATTGGGGTATCCCGAGACCTCGGTGCCCTTCGCCTATCTCGACGATAATCAGAAGCCGATCGGCTACACCGTGGAAATCTGTGAACGGGTGGTGCAGGCGATCAAGACAGCCCTCAAGCTCCCCAAGCTCGAGACCCGCTATAACCCCACAACCTCGGCGACACGCATTCAGCTGCTCGCCAACGGGACGATCGATCTCGAATGCGGCAACACGACCAATAATGTCGAGCGACATAAACTCGCCGCCTTTTCTCCCACCATCTTCGTTGCGCAGGTCGTCCTCGTCGCACGCAAGAATGGCGGGGTCGATGTCAACGACCCGGCTTCGTTCCGCGGCAAGGCCATCTCGGCCCAGGCAGGCGGCCAGACCTTCAAGGTGATTACGCTGATCAATGCCAAGAACAATCTTGGCATCACGCTCGTGCCGGCCAAGGATACCGCGGAGACCTTCTTGCTGGTCTCGACGGGCAGGGTGGCCGGCACAGCCAACGATGACGGTCTCGCCTATGCCACGGTCGCCTCGTCCAGGACGCCGGATGATTTCGTGATCGGCAGCAAGAGTCTTGAACTCGCGCCCTACGGTATCGTCGAACCCAAGGATGATCCTGCTTTCAAGAAGGTGGTCGACGATGCCGTGATCGACCTGATGAAGAGCGGGCAGATCGCGGCGCTCTACGACAAATATTTCAATTCCCCAATCCCACCACATGGCCTCAACCTGAAATTTCCGATGAGCACCGCGCTCAAGCGGGCGCTGGCCAACCCGACCGATTCCGGCGACCCGGCAGTCTACGAATGACGCGCCAAGTGCTTGAGAGGTCCTCCGATGGCACATCAACACGAGACAAACTCGGCGGGCTCTGAGTTGCCGCCGATCGACCTGCGCAGCGATACGGTCACCAAGCCGACCGCAGCGATGTATGCCCGCATGGCCTCGACGCCGCTCGGCGATGACGGGCTGGACGGTGACCCCACGGTGCAGGAGCTGGAGGCCGTCGCGGCTGCGGCGTTGGGCAAGGACGCCGGCCTGTTTGTGCCGAGCTGCACCATGGCCAATCTGTTGGCGACACTGGCGCAGTCGCAGCGCAGCGAACAGATCGCGTTGGAAGCGAATGCCCATATGTACACCTCCGAACGAGGGGCTGCGACATTTACAGGGCAGTTCTACCTCGCCATTGCAGGCACCGACGGCGCGATGGACCTGAATTTGCTGGAAGACGCCATACAGGGTGAAGGGCTCAAGCTCAGGACCGCCCTTATCGCGATGGAAACCTCGCACAACAATGCGAGCGGCGCCGTGCTGCCGCTGGAGCATATGCAGGCTGTGCACGCCATGGCAGCGGCTCGCGGCGTCCCGGTGCATCTCGACGGCGCGCGGCTCTTCAACGCCGCGGTCGCGCTTGAAACGGCGCCGGCCGAGGTTGCGAGGCATTGCGATACGGTCTCTCTGTGCCTGTCGAAGGGCCTGAGCGCACCTGCAGGTGCCGTGCTAGCCGGGCCGCGCACCGTGATCGACCGGAGCCGCAGGTTTCGCCGCATGCTGGGAGGCACGCAGCGCCAGATCGGCATCCTGGCTGCCGCCGGTCTGGAGGCGGTTCAGGTCATGGGTGCGCGTCTGGGCGAGGACCACCGACGTGCGCGAATCCTGAGTGATGCGCTGAACGGGATGCATCCCAAGCTCAGCGCGACAATCCCGCAAACGAATATCGTGCAGGTCGATGTCTCTCGCTCCGGACGCGACAGCGCCGCGTGGTCGGCGGCTCTCGAGAAGGCGGGCCTGAAGGCGCGGCCCTGGGGTCTGCATCGCTTGCGTTGTGTGACCCATCGCCATATCGATGATGCCGATATCGATCGCGCGGTCACGGCATTTCGCACCGTGGCCGGAGTTTTGGTTTAGCGCATCCGCCGATGTGAATCGGGTCCCTTGCAGCCGGATGGAGCAAGGCGAAATCCGGGAAAGTCTCTAAGGTGGACCCGGATTGCGCTGCGCTCCACGCGGGCTGCGGGCCCTTCGCTACGTCAACACCCCCACCACCGCCCCCATCAAACACGTCGTCAGCGTCCCCGACACGATCGACTTCAATCCCAGCGCGTTGATCTCCTCTCGCCGGTCCGGCGCCATCACGCCGAGCCCGCCGATCATGATGCCGAGGCTGGCGAAATTGGCGAAGCCGCACATCGCGTAGAGCATGATCAGGCGCGAGCGTGCATCGAGCGTGCCCGGCGGCAGCTTCGAGAAGTCGACATAGGCGATCAATTCGTTGAGCACGGTCTTGGTGCCCATCAGGCTGCCGGCGCTGACGGCCTGGTCCCAGGGCAGCCCCATCAGCCAGCACACCGGCGCCATCACGAGGCCGAGCAGGCGTTGCAGCGAGATCGCGGCACCGCCGAGATTCGGCAAGAGGCCGAGGATGGCGTTGACGAGATAGACCAGCGCCACCAGCACCAGCAGCATCGCGACGATGTTGATCAGCAGCTCGATCCCCGCACTCGTCCCCTTCACGATCGCGTCCATCGTGCTCGAAACTTCCATCTCCGGATCCTCGAGCGTGCCGCCGGTGCGCCGGTCGGAGGTCTCTGGGATCATGATCAGGCTGACGAGGATCGCGGCCGGTGCGCCCAGCACGGAGGCGATGACGAAGTGCGCCGCCGCATCCGGAATGAGCGGGCCAAGCAGGGTCGCATAGAGCACCAGCACCGTGCCTGCGATGCCGGCCATGCCGCCGGTCATCACCAGGAACAATTCGCTGCGGGTCATCTGGGCCAGATACGGCCGCACGAACAGCGGCGCCTCGACCATGCCGAGGAAGATGTTGGCGGCCGTCGACAGCCCGACCGCGCCGCCGACGCCGAGCGTCCGCTCGAGCAGCCAGGCCATTCCGCGCACGACCGGCGGCAGCACGCGCCAATAGAACAGCAGCGTCGTCAGCACGCTCATGATCAGCACGATCGGGAGCGCCTGGAACGCCAGGATGAAATCGGCGCCGGGCACCTTCAAATCGAACGGCAGGGGACCACCGCCGATATAGCCGAACACGAAGGAGGAGCCGGCGCGCGAGGCCGCCGAGATCGCGCCGACGGCGTCGTTGATGGCGCCGAAGGCGCGCGCGACGACGGGCACCTTCAGCAGGACGATCGCCGTGACGAATGTCGCGACGAGACCGATCGCCGCCTGTCGCAGCGAGACGGCGCGGCGATTTTCTGCCAACGCGAACGCGATCAGCAGCAATGCGAAAATGCCGAGTGCCGATTGCAAGCGCAGCATGATGTCCCCAAAGCCCCGGTGATTATGGCCGCGCCTGCGTTGCAAAGGCAATGCCGGGACATGCGGGAGGCGTCCTGCTGTTGACAAGCAGGTCCGCCTCAGTCACGCGGGGAGCACGTCGACATCAGGGGCGGACGGTCCAGGGTTGACCCAAGAGGTCATCCGAGAGGTAATCCAAGCGGCGATGCCAGAGCAGCCAATATCAGCCGATCCGCCGGTCAGTGCCCGCGCGCTCCTCTCCCATCGCGCCTTCCTGTTCTTCCTGCTCTCGCGCAGCCTGTCGCGCTTCTCCAGCCAGATCGCGGCGGTTGCGATCGGCTGGCAGATCTACGATCTCACCGGTTCGGCCTTCGACCTCGGCATGGTCGGCCTCGTGCAGTTCCTACCGACTGCACTGCTGGTGTTCGTCGCCGGCCACGCCGCGGACCGTTACGAGCGCAAGCGCGTGGTCCAGCTCTGCCAGTTCGTGGAGGCCGCGACCGCGCTCTATCTGGCCGTGATCACCTATCTCGGCGCGGTCGGCGAGGTGCAGATTTTCGTCGCGACCTTCGTGCTCGGCATTGCCGGCGCGTTCGAGAGCCCGACCACGGCGGCGCTGTTGCCGCTGATCGCGCCGCAGGGATCGCTGCAGCGCGCCACCGCCGTGTCCAGCGGCGCGGCCCAGGTCGCGACCATCACCGGGCCGGCGCTCGGCGGCTTCGCCTACGCGGTCGCGCCGCATCTCGCCTATGCCGTGATGGTGCTGTTCTGGATTTTTGGAATGATTTTGACCGGCTTCATCCGGCCACGCCCGCAGGCGGTCGCCAAGGATATGGCGGGCGCGGACAATATCTTCGCCGGCGTCCGCTTCATCCGCAGCAATCCGGCGATCCTCGGCACTATCTCGCTCGATCTGTTCGCGGTGCTGTTCGGCGGCGTCACCGCGCTGTTGCCGATCTATGCCCGCGACATCCTCCAGACCGGCCCGATGGGCCTTGGGATATTGCGCGCCGCGCCGGCCGTCGGTGCGCTGCTGATGACCATGGTGCTGGCGCGTCACACCATCTCGCGGCACGTGGGTCTGCGCATGTTCCAGGCCGTGATCGTGTTCGGGCTCGCAACGATCGTGTTCGCGCTGTCGTCGTGGATGTGGCTGTCGGTGCTCGCGCTCGCCGTTCTCGGCGCGGCCGACACGATCAGCGTCGTGATCCGCTTCTCGCTGGTGCAATTGTCCACCCCCGACGAGATGCGCGGCCGCGTCGGCGCGGTCAACTTCCTCTTCATCAACGCCTCCAACCAGCTCGGCCAGTTCGAGAGCGGGGTTGCGGCCGCACTGGTCGGCGCCATGCCGGCCGCCGTGCTCGGCGGCGTCTGCACCGTCGCCGTGGCGCTGCTCTGGATGAGGCTGTTTCCCAGCCTGCGGCGGGTGGAGAGTCTGGAGTAGGGCGCCGGTCTCTCACGATTGCGGAGGCTGTGCTGGGACTTAGCCGACATCACCCCCGCAGCCAGGCAACAGCAGGCGCCTCTTGACGCCTACTGTGCATGGGGTTGTTTTCGCAATTTTAGCTTTAGCCACGTCCAACGAACGGCATCTTGGTCGCCATGACAGTCATGGTCAGCACGTTGGCGTCGAGCGGCAGGCCGGCCATGTAGGCGACGGCATCGCCGACCGCCTTGGCGTCCATGCGCGGCTCGTGCTTGGTGGTGCCGTCGGGCTGCAGCACGCCGGGGCCGTTGACCATGCGGTCGGTCATCGGGGTGGCGGCATTGCCGATGTCGACCTGGCCGACCGCGATGTCGTACATGCGGCCGTCGAGGTTGCTGGCCTTGGTCAGGCCGGTAATGGCGTGCTTGGTCGAGGTGTAGGCCGCCGAGAACGGTCGCGGCGCATGCGCCGAGATCGAACCGTTGTTGATGATGCGGCCGCCGCGCGGGCTCTGGTCCTTCATGATGCGGAAGGCGTGCTGCGTGCACAGGAACGGGCCGGTGAGGTTGGTGTTCACCACCGCTTGCCACTGCTCGAGGCTGAGGTCCTCGAAGTTGACGGCCGGCGCGCCCATGCCGGCATTGTTGAACAGCACGTCGAGCCGGCCATAGGTCGCCTTGACCTTGTCAAACAGCGCGGCGATCGAATCCGGCTTGGTCATGTCGGCGGTGACACACAGGCTCTTGCCGGCGGGCCCGAGCTTGGCGGTCTCCTCGAGCATGTCGAGGCGGCGCCCGACCAGCACCACGGTGAAGCCGGTGTTCATCAGCGCCAGCGACGCCGCGCGCCCGACACCTGTGCCGGCGCCTGTCACCACTGCGATCTTCTTTGCCTCACTCATCGTTTCCTGCCTTTTCTCTCTTCAAGTTCTTTTGTCAGGTTTTGGGTTCTTTTTCGTTCTTGTAGGGCGGCCGCGGAATGTTCTGGTGCGCGGCGCGCAGCGCCGCCGACCAGCGCGAGCGCAAATCGTGGAAGTAGGGCTCGCCCGCCTCGATGCGATGGTTGAGATCGGCATCGCACGCATCGGCGCGCACCACCAGCACGTCGATCGGCAGGCCGACGCCGAGATTGGAGCGCATCGTCGAATCCATCGAGATCAGGCCGGTCTTCAGCGCCTCGTAGAGCTCGACGTCGTAATGCATGGCGCGGTCGAGCACCGGCTTGCCGTATTTGTGCTCGCCGATCTGCAAATAGGGCGTGTCGGTGGTGCACTCGATGAAATTGCCGGCGGTGTAGACCATGAACAGGCGCATGCGCGCGCCCTTGATCTGGCCGCCGAACAGGAAGGAGACGTCGAAGGAGACATCCTCGGATTTCAACGCCGGGCCTTCGGTGGCGTGCACGGCCCGGATCGCCCGGCCGATGCGCTGGGCGGCCTGGAACATGGTTGGCGCGTTCATCAGCGTCTCGATATCGCCGGTGTTGGGGTCCTCCAGGCCTTCGGTCAGCGTGGAGAGCACCGACTGGCTGATGGCGAGGTTGCCGGCGCTGGCGATCGCCATGATGCGGTCGCCGGGCTTGGTGAAGATGTGCAGCTTGCGGAAGGTCGAGACGTTGTCGAGGCCGGCATTGGTGCGGGTGTCGGCGATCATCACCAGACCGTCCCGAACCAGAATTCCGCAACAATAGGTCATTTCCAGTCCCCGAACGCGTTTGCGCGGAATTACTAGCCAATTTCAGGGGCCACTCCAACCCCGAATCCCGCTGGGGCCAAGCCGTCATTCCCCTCAGTCGGCGGCATCGACGAGAAACGCCGCATCGACGGGGACGCCGAGCGCCGTGACCAGCCGGTTGGTCTCCGCGGCCATGCCGACGATGGCGAGCAACTCGCCGTATTCGGCCTCGGTCATGCCCTTGGCCCGTGCGCCGGCGGTGTGGGAGTGGATGCAGTAACTGCAGCCATGCGCGATCGATACCGCGACATAGACCATCTCCTTGACCTTGGGATCGAGCGCGCCCGGACCCATCACCTCCTTGATGCTCTCCCAGGTCCGCCGCAGCGTCTTCGGATCATGCGCCAGCGCGCGCCAGAAATTGTTGACGAAATCCGACTTCCGCACTTTTCGGATATCGTCGAAGACGGCGCGGGCCTCGCTGGATAGTTCATCGTCCGAAAGCAGCTTCACGGTCGCCATTGGGTGCCTCGCAGGTCTGGTTTGACCCTGCGAGCATAGCACGCGTGCGGCTTCGGCTCAGCTCTGCCGCTGGGACTGCGATTGCGACTGGCCGCCGCGGCCGGCCTGCTCGACCTTGACCGCGACCGACAGCGTCTCCGAGCCGCCGCCATAGCGGGTGCCGCGCACGGGGGCTGCGCCGAGATAATCGAGCCCGATCGCGACGCGGACATGGGCGTCGGTGGCGCAGATGCTGTTGGCGGGATCGAAGCCGACCCAGCCGAGACCGTCGACGTAAGCCTCGGCCCAGGCATGGCCGGCGTCCTGATGCACAGTGCCGTCCGAGCGCAGGAAGTGGCCGGAGACGAAGCGCGCCGGCACGCCGCCGCTGCGGGCGCAGGCGATGAAGATATGCGCGTAGTCCTGGCAGACGCCGCGCTTGAGCGTGAACGCCTCGGCCGCCGAGGTGCCGCTGTTGGTCGGGTCCTCGTCGAAGGTCATGTGATCGCTGATTTGCGTCATCAGCGTGTGCAGGAAGCCGAGCGTGTCGCTTTCGGCCTCGCTGCGCAACTGGCGCGCAACCGCATGCATCGCCGGATTGACCGTGGTGAGGTCGGTGGCGCGCAAGAACATGCCGGGCGGAAAGCGTTCATCGGCGCCGCGCAGGACGCCGCCGGTGTCGTGGGTCTCGATCAGGCCCTCGGCGGTGATCTGGATGTCGCCGACCGGTCCGCAGGACAGCACGTGGGTGACGTTGCCGAACGCGTCCTCGTGGGTGTCGAGCTTGGTGTCGGTCGAGACGTCGATCTGCCACTCCGCCACATATTGCCCGTCATGGCTGCCGGGCGTCATGCGCAGGATCTGGATCACGCTGGTGGCCGGCGGCTCGTAGCGATAGGTCGTGGTGTGCAGGATTCGCAGGCGCATGGGGGGACCGTTGTTCTTGCGTCGTCGCTTCCGGGCTGGCCCTGCGGGCGCCCCGGATGACGCAGTATCAGATCAAATACTGCTTCGTGATGATTTCGCCCAGCCTGGAATTGTCCGAGATGAATTCCTGAATGAATTCATGCACGCCATGCTGGAAAATGTCGTTCATATTGCTGTGTTCCAGCCGGTTGCGGATGCCGCGGGCATGGCGCTGGGCCGGGCCCTGGCGGCCATAGGCGACGCCGATCTGGTCGAGATTGCGCACGAGATTGCCGTAGCAGCTCGCCAGCGAGCGCGGCAGCGTGTCGTTGAGGATGAGCAGGTCCGCGATCAGCCAGGGTTTCAGCGTCTCTCGATAGACCCAGTGATAGGCCGTCAGCGCCGAGACCGAGCGCAGGATCGAGGTCCACTGGTAGAAGTCGAGCGGACCGCCGACATGCTCCTCCTCGGGCAGCAGCACGTGATACTTCACATCGAGAATGCGCGCGGTGTTGTCGGCACGCTCCAGGTGCACGCCCATCCGCGAGAACCAGTAGGCGTCGTTACGCAGCATGGTCCGGTAAGCCGAGCCGTCGAAGCGCAGCGATGTCTCCTGCACGAAGCGCAGGAATTTGGCGAGGTCCTCGCGCGTCGAGGTGCCCTTGTTCCAGACCTCCTGGAGCTCGATCCAGGCCGAGTTGATGGTGTCCCACATCTCGCTGGTGAGCGCGGTGCGCACCGAGCGCGAGTTCAGCCGCGCCGCCTCGATGCAATTGCGGATCGAGGACGGGTTGTTCGGCGAGAACGACAGGTATTCGACGACGTTGTGCTCGTTGGCTTCCTCGTAGGTCTGATAGAAGCTGGCGGCGACGCCGGCGGTGAGCAGCGCCGAGTCCCATTCGTTGGTCTTGCCGATATAGGCGGCGGGAAGCGCGGTGACGCGCAGCGTCGCATCGATGGTGCGCGCGAGATACTCGGCCCGTTCGACGTAGCGGGCGAGCCAGTACAGGTTTTCGGCGGTACGCGACAGCATCTGACTACTCGTCCAGGATCCAGGTGTCTTTGGTGCCGCCGCCCTGGCTCGAATTCACCACCAGGGAGCCTTCCTTCAGCGCGACGCGTGTCAGTCCGCCCGGCACGATGGTGGTGTGCTTGCTGCCGGTCAGAACGAAGGGCCGCAAATCGACGTGGCGCGGGGCGAGGCCGCTTGCGGTGCAGGTCGGGCAGGTCGAGAGCGCCAGCGTCGGCTGCGCGATAAAGCCTTCCGGCTCGCGCTTGAGCTTCTCGCGAAAGGCTTCGATCGTCGCTTTGGTCGCGGCAGGGCCGATCAGCATGCCGTAGCCGCCGGAGCCGTGCACTTCCTTCACGACGAGTTCGCTCAAATGATCCAGCACGTAGGCGAGGTCCTTCGGCTCGCGGCAGCGCCAGGTCGGCACGTTCTTCAGGATCGGCTCCTCGCCGAGGTAGAATTTCACGATGTCCGGCATGTAGGAGTAGATCGCCTTGTCGTCGGCGATGCCGGTGCCGACCGCGTTGGCGAGCGTGATGTTGCCGGCCGCATAGGCCGACATCAGTCCGGGCACGCCGAGCGCGGAATCGGGGCGGAAGGTGAGGGGATCGAGATAGTCGTCGTCGACGCGGCGGTAGATCACGTCGACCCGTTTCACCCCCTCGGTCGTCCGCATGAACACTTCGTTGTTCTTGACGATGAGGTCGCGGCCCTCGACCAGCTCGATGCCGAGCTTGTCGGCGAGGAATGAGTGCTCGTAATAGGCCGAGTTGTAGACGCCCGGCGTGAGCAGGGCGACAGTCGGCTCGCCCGAGGCACCCTGCGGCGCGACCGAGCGCAAGGCGGACAGCAGCTCGTCCGGATAGCGCTCGACCGGCGCCACCCTGTGGCGGGCGAACAGGTCCGGAAACAGCCGCATCATGATTTCGCGGTTTTCCAGCATGTAGGACACGCCCGACGGCGTGCGCGCATTGTCCTCCAGCACGATGAAGTCCTCGGCATCGACCCGGACGATGTCGATGCCGGCGATGTGCACGTAGACGTCGTGCGGCACCTGCTGGCCGTTCATCTCGGGGCGGAAGACCGGGTTCTGGAAGATCAGATCGTCGGGGACGATCTCGGCGCGCAGGATGTCGCGGCCATGATAGATGTCGCGCAGGAACATGTTGAGCGCGCGCACGCGCTGCTTCAGGCCCTTCTCCAGCAGCGCCCATTCCTTGCCGGACATGATCCGGGGGATCACGTCGAACGGAATCAGGCGCTCGGTGGATTCGGAATCGCCATAGACGGCAAAGGTGATGCCGATGCGGCGAAACAGGAGCTCGGCCTCCTGGCGACGGTATTCGAGCGCCTCGGGAGGCGTCTCCTTGAGCCAGCGCGCCAGCTCCTGATAGGCGGGGCGAAGGTCCCCGCCGGGAATGTTCATTTCGTCAAACGCGACTGCCATAGATCCCGACTTGTCTCCGCAAGGCGTTGCGCCATTCGACAGGTCGCCAGGCCTTGGTGAAGACCGCAACGTCCTGGCCATGCGGCAAGAGTGCATGACTTTCATGTGGTAGCAAGGGCCGGGCCAGCGCGATAAGCATAGACGGGCAGCATTTGCCGGGGATGGCCGGCGGCTTGCCTGAAAAAATGGCTGAGGACTGCTTATTTCGGCAGCAAAACCGCGTGACTTCAACGCGTTACCCCGGCAAATTCGGTGCGATAGGCGAGGGACTTAAGGCATGAGCGAGATCGTCACGGCGGGCATTCTGGTCATCGGGGATGAAATCCTGTCCGGCCGCACCAAGGACAAGAATATCGGCTTCATCGCCGAATACCTGACCAATATCGGCATCGACCTGAAGGAAGTCCGGGTCGTCTCCGACGATGAGGCGGACATCATCGCTGCGTTGGATGCACTGCGGCATCGCTACACCTATGTCTTCACCACCGGCGGCATCGGGCCGACCCATGACGACATCACCGCCGACAGCGTCGCCAAGGCGTTCGGCGTCGGCATCGACCATCACCCGGAGGTGGTCGCCCGCTTCCGCGAGCGCTGGAGCGAGCAGGACCTCAACGAGGCCCGTCTGCGCATGGCCCGCATCCCCGACGGTGCCGAGCTGATCCAGAGCGCCACCATCCTCGCGCCCGGCTTCAAGATCGGCAACGTCATCGTCATGGCCGGCGTGCCCTCGATCATGCAGGCGATGATGGACATCGTCTCGCCCAAGCTGAAATCGGGCGTGCGCATGCTCTCCGAATCGGTCCGGGCCAACGCGCGGGAAGGCGACATCGGCAGCCCGCTGCGGGCGATCGCCGCCGAACATCCCGACACCATCATCGGCAGCTATCCCTTCATGGACGAGGAGCAGAAGCCGAACACCAACCTTGTTGTGCGTTCGCGCGATGCGGGCAAGCTGGCGGCAGCGATGGCCGCGGTGAAGGAAATGCTGGCGGGATTGAACATCACCCGCTAGAGCCCCCGGCTTGCCGGCAGACGAAGCAGGAGAGAAGACAATGGCTGGTGAAGCACCGGAACTGAGTGCACAGGAGCGGGCCGGCAAGGCTTTCCCGGTTTCGTGGGATCAGTTCCACCGGGATTGCCGCGCGCTGACCTGGCGGCTCAACGAGGTCGGCCCGTTCCACGCGGTGATCGCGATCACGCGCGGCGGCCTGGTGCCGGCCGCGATCGTGGCGCGCGAGCTGGGCGTCCGCGTGATCGACACCGTCTGCATCGCCAGCTACGATCATGACAAGCAGGGCGAGCTGCAGGTCCTCAAGGGTATTTCCGAATCGGCGATGAAGCTCGGCGGCGGCACCGGCAAGGGGCTGCTGATCGTCGACGATCTCGTTGACACCGGCAAGACCGGCAGGCTGGTGCGCCAGATGCTGCCGGATGCGCATTTCGCCACCGTCTACGCCAAGCCGAAGGGACGCCCGCTGGTCGACACCTTCATCACGGAAGTCTCGCAGGACACCTGGATATTCTTCCCCTGGGACACCGCGCTGTCCTACCACCCGCCGCTTCGCGACGGCGCGGCGTGACGATCACCGTCATTGCGAGCGAAGCGAATCAATCCAGAAATGTATCCGCGGACATAGTCTGGATTGCCTCGTCGCTTCGCTCCTCGCAATGACGGGTGGAGGCAGCCATGCCCCTGCAAAACCGCGTCACGCCGACCGGCGACATCATCTCAACGCCGCACCGCGGCCTGTTCACCGGCAATCGCGGCATCATTCATGATCCCGCGACCAGGACGCTGCTGAAGAAGCGCTGGTCGTCGCCGGCCTGGATCACGTGCCTTTGCGAATTCCGCGGCTGGCGGCGGCCGGTGATGGCGCGGCGGAGCTGGACCGAGCTGTTCTTTCTCGACGAGGCCACCGCCTTTGCCGCAGGCCACCGTCCCTGCTTCTTCTGCCGCCGCGACGATGCCAAACGATTTCGTGCGGCTTGGGAGGCAGGAAATGGTGCAAGCGGCATCAGCGCGAAGGCGATGGATGCTCAGCTGCACCGGGAGCGTCTCGATCGCGGTCGCAAGCGGCTGCACCCACTGCCGGCGCCCCTCGCAGAATTGCCCGACGGCGCAATGGTGCAGCAGGGCGAGGCGAGCTTTCTGGTGATGCAGGGGAGCGCCCTGCCGTGGTCGCCGGCGGGTTATATCAAGGGCGCGCGTCAACTCGGCGACGTCCAGCTGCTGACGCCGCCCTCAACGCTGCGCGCGCTCCACGCCGGCTACCGTCCCGTGCTGCATCCGACGGCGTTGGACTAAAACAAGCGCGTCGTGATCATCCTAGCTTCTCGCGCGCAAGCGCGGCGCCGGCACCGAGCGCCATCAGCTTGGCTTCGGCGATCTCCCGCCGCATCGGCGCCATGCCGCAATTGGTGGTGGCGATGATGTTGCTCTTGGGGACGAATTTCGACACCGCGTCGATCACCTTGACAACGTCATCGGCGGTCTCGACCGTGTCGCTGGCGACGTCGATCACGCCGGCCTGCACGATCTTGGTCTTGAGCAGCGCGAGCAGGTCGAGCGGCACCTTCGAATTGCGGCACTCGATCGCGACCTGCTGGATCGGGCTGGCGTCGATCGCCGGAAAGATCTGCTCGTACTGCCGCCACTGCGCGCCGAGCGTCTCCTTCCAGTCGGTATTGGCCTTGATGCCGTAGCCGTAGCAGATGTGCACGGCAGTGGCGCAGGTCAGGCCCTGCGCGGCACGCTCGAGCGCCTTGATGCCCCAGTCGTTGACCTCGTCCATGTAGACGTTGAAGGCGGGCTCGTCGAACTGCACGAGGTCGACGCCGTCGGCCTGGAGCGCCTTGGCCTCCTCGTTCAACAGCTCGGCGAAGGCAAAGGCCATCTTGACGCGATCGCCATAGTAGCGATCCGCGATGGTGTCGATGATTGTCATCGGGCCGGGCAGGGTGAACTTGAGCTTCTTCCTGGTATGCGCGCGCGCGACGCGAGCCTCGTCGGCATGAACGCGGCCTTTCAGCCGCAGCGGGGCGACTACCTGCGGCACCATCGCCTTGTAGCGATCCTTGCGGATGCCCATCTCGACCTTGTGGGCGAAGTCGATGCCCTCGATCTTCTCCAGGAAGCCATGCACGAAATGCTGGCGGGCCTGCTCGCCCTCGGTGACGATGTCGATGCCGGCGTCCTCCTGCACCTTGACGGCGAGCATGGTCGCGTCACGCTTGGCGCGAAGAAGCTCCGCTCCCTGCGACTTCCAGGGCGCCCACAGCATGTTGGGCTCGGCGAGCCATTCCGGCTTCGGCAAGGAGCCGGCGATCGTGGTTGGAAACAGCATGGCGGCCCTCCCGGCAGGTTGTGTTGCGCCACTGTCTGCCATGTCTTAACGTCGAGGTACAGAACAACAAAAGTCGCTCTCTATTCCAGCGGCGATGACAGGGAAGGCCAAAGGAAGGGCCAAAAGGAAAGGTCATGATCGACCTCTATTACGCGCCGACGCCGAACGGCTGGAAAATCTCGATCATGCTGGAGGAACTCGGGCTGCCCTACACGGTGAAGCCCGTCAACATCCGCGCCGGCGAGCAGTTCGCCCCTGAGTTTCTCGCGATCTCCCCGAACAACCGCATTCCAGCTCTCGTCGATCACGATCCTGCCGATGGCGGCGCACCGTTCTCCGCGTTCGAGACCGGCGCGATCCTGATTTATCTCGCGGAGAAGACCGGCCGCTTCCTGCCCACGGAACTGCGCGGCCGCTCCACCACCATTCAATGGGTGATGTGGCAGATGGCCGGCCTCGGGCCCATGCTCGGCCAGCACGGCCATTTCGCGCTCTATGCGGCGGAGAAGATTCCTTACGCGATCGATCGCTACCGCGACGAGGCCGCGCGGCTTTATGGCGTGCTCGACCGTCAGTTGGCCAGGACCGGCGCCTTTGTCGCCGGAGACTATTCCATCGCCGACATCGCCTGCTTCCCCTGGACCATGACCCACAAGGCGCAGGGCTTTACGCTGGACGACTATCCGAACGTGAAGCGCTGGTATGCCGAGGTGCGCGCGAGGCCGCAGGTGCAGGCGGGGCTTGCAATCGGCAAGTTCGTGAAAGAGCCGTTCGACGAGGAATCACGCAAGATCATGTTCGGCCAGAAGGCTAAGGAGCTGTTGGGAAAGAAATAGGTACTGATCGCTCCTCCGTCATTGCGAGCGAAGCGAAGCAATCCAGGGTCTTTCCGCGGTGACAGTCCGGATTGCTTCGCTTCGCTCGCAATGACAGAGAGAGCAAAACAAACAAGGGAGACACCATGATCGAATTCTTCTTCGACTGTTCCAGCCCCTGGACCTATCTCGCCTTCCACAACATCCAGCCGCTGGCCAGGGAGCTCGGCGCCGAAATCACTTGGCGGCCGATCCTGGTCGGCGGCATCTTCAACACGGTCAACCCGAGCGTCTACGCGCAGCGGGAGACGCCGGTGCCGCTGAAGGCGCGCTACATGAAGAAGGACCTCGCCGATTGGTCGCGATCGGCCGGCCTGTCGATCAAGATGCCGCCGACGGTGTTTCCGGTGAACAGCGTGAAGGCGATGCGCGGCTGCATCTGGCTCGGCAAGGACATGGTGCCGTTCGCGACCGCATTGTTCGAGGCCTATTGGGGTGACGATCAAGACATCTCGCAGGACGCAGTGCTCGCCGGGATTTGCCGGAAGGTCGGCGTCGACGAGCCAAAATTCTTTGCCGGCATCTCGGAGCAGGGGATCAAGGATCAGCTCAAGGCCAACACCGAGGAGGTCGTCGCGCGCGGCGGCTTCGGCTCGCCGACGATCTTCGTCGGCAAGACCGACATGTATTTCGGCAATGATCGTCTGCCGCTGATCCGCGAGGCGATCCTGCGCCGCAAAGCGAGCGCGGCCTGATGGTGCGGGCAGTCGTCTGCCGCGCGCTCGGCGCGCCCGAGACGTTGCGGCTGGAAGCGTTTCCGTCGCGCGCGCTGAAGCCGGGCGAGGTGCGCGTTGCGATCCGGGCTGCCGGGCTGAATTTTCCTGACGTGCTGATGGCCGCCGGCGAGTACCAGCTCAAGCCGGAGCTGCCGTTCACGCCGGGCATGGAGGCGGCGGGCGACGTCACCGAAGTGGGCGCGGAGGTGGGGGGCGTTGCCGTCGGCGACAAGGTCATCGTCAAGATGCGCCATGGTGCCTTCACCGACGAAGCCATCGTCGCGCCGTCGCAGCTCACGCCGATGCCGTCGACTTTCGACTACGCGGAGGCCGCGACCTATCTCGCCGGCCACGGCACCGCCTATCACGCCCTGATCGATCGCGGCCGGGTCGAGCCGGGCGAGGTGCTGCTGGTGCACGGCGCCGGCGGCGGCGTCGGACTTGCTGCCGTCGAGATCGGCAAGATGCTGGGCGCGACCGTGATCGCGACCGCCTCCAGCGACGGGAAGCTCGCCGTTGCGAAATCGCGCGGCGCCGATCATCTCGTGCGCTACGATCGCGAACCGTTTCGCGACGCCGTCAAGCGCCTCACCGACGGCCGCGGCGCGGACGTCGTGTTCGATCCGGTCGGCGGCCAGGTTTTTGAAGACTCGATGCGTTGCATCGCCTGGGGCGCGCGGCTGCTGGTGATCGGTTTTACCGGCGGCATCGGCTCGGCCAAGACCAATCTGTTGCTGATCAAGGGTGCGAGCGTGCTCGGCGTGCGCGCTGGTGAGGCTGTCCGGAAAAATCCTGCACTCGGCGAGGTTCGCCTGGAGGCGTTGCTGCAATGGGCGGAGGAGGGCAAGCTGCGCCCCAACGTCTCACACCGCCTGCCGCTGGAGGATTATGCCAAGGCGATGCGGCTGTTGCTCGACCGCAAGGCGATCGGGCGTGTCGCGCTGGTGATGGATTGACGGTTCCGTAGTGACGGTGCCGTAGGGTGGGCAAAGGCGCCCTTGCGCCGTGCCCACCAGCTATCGGCAACTGATGTCGATATGGTGGGCACGCTGCGCTTTGCCCACCCTACGAGAGCTGCGCAAGACCCGGAATTTCGCTTCGCATCACTTGTACTCCCGCTCCGTCCACCACGGGAAATAATCCGGCATGTCGCTCGACACCTTGTTCTTGAACTGCGCCGGCCGCTTCTCCAGGAACGAAACCACGCCTTCCTTCACATCGTCGGAGCGACCGCGGGCGTAGATGCCGCGGCTGTCGACCTTGTGGGCTTCCATCGGATCGTCGGCGCCCATCATGCGCCACATCATCTGTCGGATCAGCGCCACTGACACCGGCGCTGTCTTCGCCGCAAACTCCTTGGCAAGCGCGCGCGCGGTCGGCAGCAGATCATCCGGGGCCACGACCTTGCTGACGAGACGGCCCGCGAGCGCTTCCTGCGCCGGGAAGACGCGGCCCGAATAACACCATTCCAGGGCCTGCGAGATGCCGACGATGCGCGGCAGGAACCAGCTCGATGCCGCCTCAGGCACGATGCCGCGCTGGGAGAACACGAAGCCGAAGCGTGCGGCGTCCGACGCGATGCGGATGTCCATCGCGAGCTGCATGGTGACGCCGATGCCGACGGCGGGACCATTCACTGCGGCAATCACCGGCTTGAGGCATTTGAAGATACGCAGCGTCACCTGGCCGCCGCCGTCGCGCACCTGCGGATCGCTGTAGTCGACCTTGCCGTCGGCGAAGCGCTTGACCGGCCCGCGCCGCGCGTCGCGATCGAACGTGTCGGCGCCGGAGGAGAGGTCCGCGCCCGCGCAAAAACCGCGGCCGGCGCCGGTGACGATGATGGCGCGGACGTTGTCGTCCTTGTCGGCGGCGTCGAACGCGTCGATCAGCTCTGCTTGCATCTGCGCGTTGAAGGCGTTGAGCTTGTCGGGTCGGTTCAGGGTGATGGTGAGGATCTGTTCGGCGACCTCGTATTTGATCGTCTCATACGCCATGGTGATTTCCTTCCCTGTCATTCTTGAATCGATTGTGTATTGCCGGGCTTGACCCGGCAATCCATCTTTTTTGACGAGGGATGGATGCGCGAGTCGAGCCCGCGCATGACGACTTGTGCTTAGTCGCTACTTCGCCGGCGGGCGCGGCCAGGGCCGCTGCGGACCGCGCAAGCCCTCAAAGGCCTTGGCCATGCCGAGCACGCCGATATCGTCGAAGCGGCGGCCGACGATCTGCACGCCGATGGGAAAGCCCTTGGCGTCGAAGCCGCCGTTGATGGACAGGGCAGGGTTCTCGGACATATTCCACGGCACGGTATAGGCGATGTGCTCGAACGGCTTCATGGGGTCATTGGTGGGCGAAGCCCAATCGGCCGGGTAGTTCACGTTCGGCGCGGTCGGCGAGATCACATAGTCGAGCTCGCAGAACAGCTTTCCTGCGGCGGCGCGGATCGCCATGGTCTGGTTGAAGCCGCGGATGACGTCGATGCCGGAGAGCCTGGCGCCGGACTCGCCCCATTTGAAGATGTAGGGCAGCACCTTCGCTTGATCTTCCGGCGTCAGCTTGGAGAGATCATCCCACATCCGCGCGCGCCAGAAATTGTCGAGGCCGTCGAGCATTTCGCGCGTGAGGATGCCGTCGACTTCGGTCACGACCGCGCCGGCGGATTCGAACGCTTTCGCAGCCTTCACCGCGACCTCGCGCACCGGCTTCTCCAGCGCCAGGCCGACGCCGGGATCGAGCATCAGACCGATGCGAAGTTTGCGCGGGGACTTCTCCAGCCCCTTCCAGTTGAGCGGCTCTGCGGGCAGGCTGGTGCCGTCGCGCCGGTCGGGCTTTGCGATCACGCTCATCATCAGCGCGCAATCGTCGACCGTGCGGGTCATCGGGCCGGCGACGCGGCCGACATAAGCGGGGTCGATCGGCACGCGGCCAAAGCTCGGCTTCAATCCGACGAGGCCGCACCAGCCCGCGGGCAGGCGAACCGAGCCGCCGATATCGGTGCCGAGATGCAGCGGGCCGTAGCCGGCCGCCGCCGCGGCGCCCGCGCCTGCGCTGGAGCCGCCGGGATTCTTGGAGAGGTCCCAGGGATTACGCGCGAGCGCATGGAACGAAGAGAGGCCCGAGGACAGCATGCCGTAATCGGGCATGGTGGTTTTTGCGAAGATGACCGCACCGGCCTCACGCAGCCGCGCGGCAGGCGGAGCATCCTTCTCGGCCGGGACCAGCTTGACGCTGGCGGCGCCGAGCGGCACCGGCACGCCCTTGGTCGCGATGTTGTCCTTCACCGTGACAGGCACGCCGTCGAGCGCGCCGGAGGGCTCGCCCCCGGACCAGCGCGCCGTCGAGGCCATTGCGGCCTCGCGCGCGCCGTCGGGATCGAATGCATAGAGCGCTTTCAGGTGCGGCTCCCACGCAGCGACGTGGGCGAGCACGTCCTCCAGCACCTCGCTCGGCGAGAACTGCTTGGCGCGATAGCCCGCGATCAGATCGACCGCTGACAGATCATGCAGCGAGGTGACCGCCTCTTCGACGCCCTTTTTATGCATTGGCACCCACCGGCATCCGGGTCTCGATGATCCGGGCGAACATGCTGGCGCCGATCGGCAGGATCTTGTCGTCGAGCACGAAACCGGGGTTGTGCACGGGCACCGAGCCGTCATGGCCGACCCAGAAATAGGCGCCGGGAATGGTCTGCAGCATGTCGGCGAAATCCTCGCTGCCCATCTTCGGCTGGGCGCGGGTGATCACGTTGGCGGGGTTGACGATCGTGCGCGCGACCTCCTCGACCACCTTGGACTGCTCGACCTGGTTGACCAGCACATCGAAAGTGTCGCGGATGTCGACGTCGATCACGCACTGATAGGCGCTCGCAATGCCGGCGCTGATCGTGCGAATGCGCTCGCTGATCAGGGTGCGGACTTCCTTCGAGAAGGTGCGGATGGTGCCGCAAAGATGCGCGTCGCCGGGAATGACGTTGTAGGCGGAACCGGCGTGAATCTGCGTGATCGAGACGACGGCGGCCTGCAGCGGCTCGACGTTGCGGCTGACGATGGTCTGGATCGCCTGCGCCAGCGTCGTCGCGATGATCACAGCGTCCTTGGAGCGCTCGGGCATCGCGCCATGCGCGCCATAGCCGGTGATGCGGAGGTCGAAGAAGTCGGCGCTGGCCATCGCGGGGCCGGGCAGGATCGCGATCTCGCCGTGGTTGAGGTCGGGCGCGTTGTGCAGGCCGTAGAGCTCGTCGCAGGGAAATTTCTCGAACAGGCCGTCCTTGATCATGGCGCGGGCGCCGCCGAGGCCTTCCTCGGCCGGCTGGAAGATCAGATGCACGGTGCCGTCGAAGTTCCTGGTCTCGGCGAGGTAGCGCGCGGTGCCGAGCAGCATGGTGGTGTGGCCGTCATGGCCGCAGCCGTGGAAGCGGCCGGGGATTTTCGAGCTCCATTTCAGATTGGTGTTCTCTTCCATCGGCAGCGCGTCCATGTCGGCGCGAAGGCCGATGCGCTTGCCGCCCGAACCTTTGCCTTTGATGACGCCGATCACGCCGGTGCCGCCGAGACCGCGATGCACCTCGATGCCCCAGCTCTTCAGCTTGTCGGCGACGATGCCGGAGGTGCGCACTTCCTCGAAGCCGATCTCGGGATGGGCGTGGATGTCGCGGCGAATGGCGGTGAGTTCGTCGGCATAGCCGTCGATGCGCTCGATCGTGGGCATGTGTTCCTGTCCGGTTAGCGTGAAGGGGGATTGAAAACGGGGCCGTTCGGCTTGATGCGGATGCCCGGACGCAGCCGCGTCCAGGGCAGCGTGGCGGTGTCGGCCGGCATCGCGCCGGGCGCAGCGCAGATCATCAGCTTTTCCGCGATCGGCTCGAAATCGGCGCGGAAGTGCACCGAGCTCTTGTTGACCAAAATCTTCTGTTGCGTCGGCTCGATGCCGACATAGCGGTACATCGCCTGGTCGGCGAGCTGCGCCTTGTGCGAACTCACGACGACGCGGACATCGCCGATGCGCAAGGCCGCGGACGGACCCATCTCCATCTCGCGGCCGCCGTAGTAAGGGCCGGGCGCGACGAAGCGGCCGTCGGACAGCTTTTCGACGACGAAGGTCTCGCGATAGGGCTCATCGCCGGGAATGCCGGACTTGCCGCCGAGCGACAGCGTCACGGTGGCGCCGACGCCGGCCGCGTGTGCGGCCTTGGCCGAGGCGGGATCGTAGATCACGCCGGTCGCGGCGCTGGCCTTGTTGCGCACGAGCGCGCGCAGCATGCCGGTGGTGTCGGAATCGCCGCCGGCGCCGGGATTGTCCTGGGTGTCGGCGATGATGATCGGCTTACTCGCGCTCTTGCAAAGCTCCATGGCGTGGCGCACGCCTTCGTCGGGCGACCAGATCTTGCCGTCGAAATCGTCCTCGTGGCTTTCGATCAGCTTGACGATCGCATCCGCCGCGCGGTCGGCGTCGGCTTGGGTCCTGCCATAGGCGAACACACTCGGCCCGCAGTCGCGGAAGTCGGCAGCGGGGAAGCCGGGCGCGAAGGAGAGCGTCGGAACCGCATCGCCCTCCAGTGCGGCGAGCTTCTGGTAGATGCCCTTGGTGGGGTGGTCGTTGGTGCATTGCCAGCTGATCGGGATCAGGAACGGCAGTTGCCGGAACGTTTTTGCAAAGCGCTGCCTTGTCTTCAGGAGCAATGCGAGATGTCGCGCGGAGGCGCGGCCGGTCTCGGCCATGTCGACATGGGGATAGGTGCGGTAGGCGATCAGCGCGTCCGCATGCTCCATCATCTCGGGCGTGACGTTGGCGTGCAGGTCGAGGCTCGCGACCAGCGGAACATCCTTGCCGATGACGCGGCGCACGCGCGCCAGGATCTCGCCTTCGCCGTCGTCGAGATGCTCGGTGACCATGGCGCCGTGCAGGTCGAGATAGACGGCGTCGATCGGGCCGGCGGCGGCGATCCCGTCGACCATGACCTTGACGATGCGCTCGAAGGCGTCCCTGGTGACATGCGCCGACGGGCTGGCCCCGCAGGCGATCGTCGGGATGAGTTCCCAGCCATCGGCTTCTGCACTGTCGACGAAACCGGCGAGGCCGACATTGATGGCCCGCATCACCTTCAGCACGTCGGCGCCCTCAGTCATCGCCGGCCAGCCGCCGCCATGCTGGAAGTCCGCGAAAGTCGCCTTCGTCGGAGCGAAGGTGTTGGTCTCGTGCAGGAAGCCGCCGACGGCGATACGTGTCATCAATTCAAGTCCAGGCGATTGAAAGCGGGCGACGTTAGCCTTGGCTCTGCGGCGAGAGCAAGGTGGGACGCACTCGCGCCGTGCATGGCCTTAAGCCGTTTTGGGAATACTTGCCGCGATCACCGTCATAGCGAGCGTAGCGAGGCAATCCAGACCGTCTCCGCAGAGGGATACTGGATTGCGTCGCTACGCTCGCAATGACGAGGGATGGATCTAGGCTGTCGCAGCCACGCCTTCCGCGACGGGCCGGAAATTCGCAAAGTCCCAGTTGCGGCCGGGCGCTGCCTCGAGCAGGGCCCTGGTGTAGGCCTCCTTCGGATGCGTCAGCACTTCGGCGGCCGGGCCCTGCTCGACGACGCGGCCGTGCTGCATCACCACGACTTCATCGCAGATCTGGGCTGCGACACGCAGATCGTGGGTGATGAACAGGATGGCGATGCCGAGACGCGTCTGGATCTCGTCGAGCAGTTCCAGCACCTGTGCCTGCACGGAGACGTCGAGCGCCGAGACCGCTTCGTCCGCGACCAGCACGTCCGGATCGAGCGCGAGCGCGCGGGCAATCGCGATGCGCTGGCGCTGGCCGCCGGAGAACTGGTGCGGATAGCGCGCCACGGCGTCCGCGGGCAGGCCGACGAGCTCGAGCAGCTCGCGGGCGCGCTTCATCGCGTCGGCATGCGAGGTGCCGTAATTGATCGGGCCTTCCGCGATGCTTTCGCCGACGGTGACGCGCGGGTTGAGCGAGCGATAGGGGTCCTGGAACACGATCTGGATCTTCTGCCGGTGCGGCTGGAGCAGGCGGCGCGAGATGTCCGCGATCTCGCGGCCGGCCAGGCGCACGCCGCCGGAGGTCGGGTCGATTAGGCGGACGATGCAGCGTGCCACGGTCGACTTGCCCGAGCCGCTTTCGCCGACGATGCCGAGCGTGCGGCCCTTGCGCAGCGTCAGCGTGACCTTGTCGGCGGCGACGACCTCGCGGCCTTTGCCGAAGAACGCGCGCTCCTTGTAGACCTTGCTGAGCTCGTTGGCCTCCAGCACGACCGGCTCCTTGGTCTCGGGCCGCGCCACGCGCGGCACCAGGCTCGGCACCGCAGAGAGCAGGTTGCGGGTGTATTCCATGGTCGGATTGCGCAGCACGGTCTCCAGCGGACCGGTCTCGACCAGGCGGCCCTGCCGCATCACCGCGACGCGGTCGGCGATCTCGGCGACCACGCCCATGTCGTGGGTGATGAACAGCACGGCGGTGCCGTGATCGCGCTGGAGGTCGCGGATCAGGGTCAGGATCTGCTTCTGCGTGGTGACGTCGAGCGCGGTGGTCGGCTCGTCGGCGATGAGAAGCTTCGGCTCCAGCACGAGCGCCATCGCGATCATGATGCGCTGGCGCTGGCCGCCGGAGAGACGGTGCGGGTAGGAGGCGAAGATGCGCTCGACCTCGGGCAGGCGGACCTGGTCCATCATGTCGAGGATGCGCTTCTTCCGTGCTCTCGCATCGAGGTCGGTATGCGCGCGCAGGACCTCGTCGATCTGGCGGCCGACGGGCACCACGGGATTGAGCGCCGTCATCGGCTCCTGGAAGATCATCGCCATCTGCGTGGCGCGAAGCTGGCGCAGGCGGCGGTCGGTCGCAGTGAGCAGCTCCTCGCCGACCAGCTTGATGCTGCCGCCGGTGGGAACCAGGGTGCCCTTCGGCAGCAGTCCCATCGTGGTGAGCGAGGTCACCGACTTGCCCGAGCCGCTTTCGCCGACGAGACACAACGTCTCGCGCTCGTGCACCTGGATCGAGATGCCGTCGATGATGTTCGCGCCCTTCGGCTTCTTGCCGACGGAGACGACGAGATTGTTGATGTCGAGGATGGGGTTGGTCATCACTTGATTGGTCATCACTTGCCCTCCCGCTGCTTCATGCGGGGATCGAGTGCGTCGCGGGCTGCGTCGCCGATCAGATTGATGCTGAGGATGGCGATCGAGAGCAGCAGGCCCGGCCAGAAGATCAGCGTCGGCTTGAGCTGGAAGTACTGGCGACCCTCGGCCATGATGTTGCCCCAGGTCGGCGTCTCCGGCGAGATGCCGGCGCCGAGGAAGGAGAGGATGGCCTCCGTGAGGATCGCGGACGCGCACACGTAACTGCCCTGCACGATCAGAGGCGCGATCGTGTTCGGCATCAAATGCCGCCACATGATCTTCGGCAGGGACGAGCCGACCGAGATCGCCGCTTCGACATAGGGTTCCTCGCGCGCCGACAGCACGACCGAGCGCACCAGGCGGGCCACGCGCGGGACTTCGGGGATCGTGATCGCGATCAGCACGGTCCAGATGCTGGCACCGGACAGCGACACCACGGCAATCGCGAGCAGGATGCTCGGCATCGCCATCAGGCCGTCCATGATCCGCATCAGGACGGAATCGACCAGCTTGAAGAAGCCGGAGACGAGGCCGATCACGAGCCCGATGACGATCGACAGGATCGCCGAGCCGACGCCAATCAGCAGCGAGATGCGGCCGCCGTAGATGACACGGGACAACAGGTCGCGGCCATAGGCGTCGGTGCCGAGCAGAAACTGCGCCGAGGATGGCTTGAGCCGTTGCGACGGCGCGAGCTGGATCGGATCGTGCGGCGCGATCAGCGGCGCCAGAATCGAGACCAGCACGATCAGCGCGAGCAAGACCGTCGCCGTGGCGATGATGGGCGTCGAGGTGAGGAATCCGAAGCGCGGCCGCAGCGGCGACGTGATCGGTATGGACGGCTGGGGAAGGGTATCGACCGACATTTTTGTGCTTATCCTTGCCTCAGTACCGGATCCGCGGATCGAGCAGGGTGTAGGCGACGTCGATCAGAAGATTGACGACGACATAGATCAGCGACGTCAGCAGGATCATCGCCTGGATCACCGGATAGTCGCGCGCCAGCACCGCATCCACGGTGAGGCGGCCGATGCCGGGGATGTTGAACACGCTCTCGGTGACGACGACGCCCGAGATCAGAAGCGCAAAGCCGGTGCCGATCACTGTGATCACGGGTACGGCGGCGTTGCGCAGCGCATGGCGCATCATCACGGCAACTTCGTTGATGCCCTTGGCGCGCGCGGTGCGGACGTAGTCCTCGCCGAGCACGTCGAGCATCGCCGCGCGCGTCATGCGCGCGATCAGCGCGATGTAGATGAAGGAGAGCGCGCAGGTCGGCAGGATCATGCGCTCGAAGAACGGACCAAAGCCGGTGCTGATGCTCTTGAAACCTTGGACCGGCACCCAGCGCAGGTCGATGGCGAAGACCTGGATCAGGACGTAGCCGACCACGAACACCGGGACCGAGAAGCCGAGCACCGAGAGACCCATCACGAAACGGTCGATCCAGGTGCCGTGCTTCCACGCCGCGATCACACCTAAGGGAACGGCGACGATGACGGCGAGGATGATGGTCGACAGCGCGATCGAGATCGACGGCTCGACACGCTGGCCGATCATCTTCACCACCGGCAGGTTGGAGATCAGCGAGGTTCCGAGATCGCCGTGCAGCAGCTTGTTCACCCAGGTGATGAACTGCACGATCAGGGGCTCGTTGAGGCCGAGCGAGGTACGGATGCGCTCCAGCCGTTCCGGTGTCGCGTTGTCGCCGGCGAGAATCGCCGCGGGATCGCCGGGGGTGAGGCGGAGCAGGAGAAACACGAACAGTGCGACCACGCCCATGACGGGGACGGCGGCGAAGATTCGGCGAATGAGGTAACCTAACATGCACCTATCTCCGGCTGAGGAACTTGTGGGGCGCCGAGGTGCCCGTGGATTCGTTCGTGTCTATCATGCGTGCCTGTCATTCGGGCTGGGAAAGCCGGCCGGAGATGCCGACCTTTCGGGGCAAATTGTGTGCCAAGGGCAGGGCGGTCGCAAGGGGCCGCCTGCTCCTGATGGAGACCACTCAGGATGCATGACGCAGCTCGCGCTCAACCCCAAGTGAGGGCATGGTGGGCGGCGCGTTGAGCCCGCGCCAGCCGTCGATGGTTCCGGCAATCATCTGCGCGGTCGCTGCCGACAGCGTCCAGCCGAGATGGCCGTGGCCGGTGTTGAAGAACACACCCGGCATCCGCCCTGCGCGCACCACCGGCATCATGTTCGGCATCATCGGGCGCAGCCCGGCCCATGGGATGACTCGCGACGTTTCGACGGCGGGGAAGTTGCTGCGCACCCAATCGACCAGCGGCTGCACGCGATCGGCGCGAATGTCGCGGTTGAAGTCGTTGAATTCGGCGGTGCCGGCAACGCGGAAGCGATCGGCGCCGAGCCGGCTGGTGACGATCTTGGCGGCCTCGTCGAGCAGGCTGACGGTCGGCGTCGCGTTGCGGCTCTCGGCGGTGTCGAGCTGCACGGTGATCGAGTAGCCCTTTACCGGATAGACGTTGACGCGCTCGTCGAGGAGGGCGGCGAAGTGGCGGCTCGCCACACCGGCGCAGACCACGACCCCATCCACGTTCAGCATGCCGCGTGCGGATGCGGCAGCATCGCTTGCAGAGAGATCTGCCCAGCCGACGACAAAGCCTCCGCCGGCCCGGGCGATGGAATCGATATTGGCTTCGTGGATGAAGGTCGCGCCGCGACGCTTGCAGGCCTCGGCAAGCCCGCGGGTAAACTTGTGGATATCGCCGGTCGCGTCCGACGGCGTGTAGAAGCCGCCATAATACTCCTTGCGCAGCGTCGGCTCGATCGCGCGGATTTCTTCCGGCGTGACCGGGCGGCGATCGAGGCCGCCTTCCTGCAACAGCGCGTTGACGCGCAGGCCGGATTCAAAACCCTTCTTGTCGTGATAGATGTGGAGAATGCCGCGACGTTCGAGGTCGAAGTCGATGCCTTCACGCGTGGCGATCTCGAACAGATGCTTGCGGGCTTCGATCGCGAGCCGCGTGGTCTCGATGGTGTTGGCGCGGTAGTTGCCGATGTTGGCGACGAACTCGCTCATCCACGAATATTTGTGCCAGTTCGGCCGCGGGTTCATCAGCAGCGGTGCGTCGCGCCGAAACATCCAGCGCAGGCCTTTGAGGATCGTCGCGGTGCTATTCCACACTTCGGCATTGCTGGCGGACAGCTGTCCGCCGTTGGCGAAGGAGGTCTCCATCGCGGCGTAGCGGTGCTTGTCGAGCACCGTCACCTTGTAGCCGCGTTCGAGCAGGGCATAGGCGGTCGTTACGCCGGTGATGCCGGCGCCGATGATGGCGATATGGGTCATGGCAGGTTCGGGGCTCCCGTGAGTTAGAGTCGGCTAACCGCCGGCCACAAGGCCGTTGGCGGCGCCCCATCTGTCACGGTTACCTGAGAGCTTGATCCTTTGCGGACCTCAGGCGAGGTCTTGCTCCGGACTATCCCCTTCGGTGGACGTCCCGACCAATCTTGGCCGTGCCGTCTCTCTCCAGATCGTCCTGACGATACAGTCCTTTTGCCTGAGAGTTTCCGGGGCGGTTGCTCCGTCGGCGCCGCAAAGAAGGCCGAAACCTTCATTGCGATCTCTCCCGCATCGTCGCGTGGACAATCGAGCAGTACGATGCGCCTTATTTATAGACAAGGCTAAATTTCAACCGCGACTGCCAACGCATTGTGCAGTGCGAAGTTGATCCAACCTATTACTCCAGGGTCGCCAGCAAACCCGCCATCAGCCGGCCGCGTTCGACTAGGCTCTCGACCTCGATGAACTCTTCCAGCGTGTGGGCATTGCCGCCGCGCACGCCGAGTCCGTCGAGCGTCGGGATGCCCATCGCGCCGGTAAAGTTGCCGTCCGAGCCGCCGCCCGAGCTCGCATGCGGCAGCTCGGCGCCGAGCGATTTAGCGATGCCGCGTGCTTTTTCATACAGCGCCATCGTGCCCGCATCCGGCTCCCACACGGGCCGGGTCACGCCGCGCGTCACCTTGAAGGCGACATCATTGGTCGTGCCTGACAGAGCCAGCATCCTCTCGACGCCGCGATCGAGATCGGCCTGCCGCTTGGCCATCGACAGCGCTTCGCCGGTAGCGGTCGTTGCAACGCAATTGACCCATTGTCCGCCATGCACAACGCCGACCGAGAAAGTGCAGTCCTCCGTCGTCATCGCGTCGATCGCAAGGATCTGCCGCGCCATCTCGCGGATCGCCGAGCGGCCCGCCGACAGCGTTGCGCCGGCGTGGCTCGGCCGTCCCGTCGCCTCGAGGTTGAACCGCGCGATGGCGTAACGTCCAGTCGTGACGCCGTTGTCGGCGCGGCCGGGCTCGGGCACCAGCACGTATTTGTTGCGCGCGGCCTCCGCCTCGATGATGTCGCGCGTCGACGGCGTGCCGACCTCCTCGTCGGGCGTGAACAGCACGGTGATCGGCAGCGGCGTCGTGAACGAAGCACTTGCCAGCTGCCGGATCGCTTCCAGCGAGAGATAATTGCCGCCTTTCATGTCGTAAATGCCGGGGCCGTAGCACCTGTTGCCCTCGCGCCGCCATTTCAGCTTCTCGATGGTGCCGGTGGGATGGACGGTGTCCATGTGTCCGGCAATCAGGATGCCCGGCTCGCCCTGCTTGGGATGCGGAAAGCGGGCGCGAACCACTCCGCCAAAGCCGTCGCGGCCGGCGATGCGCTCGATCGTCGCACCCATGATTGCCATCTGGCGCGCGGCAAGATCGAGCATGCGGTTCACGGCACTCGCGTCCCAGGTCGGGCTTTCGCATTCCACCCAACCGCGCAGGCCCTGGAGCATCGCTTCGGAATCGAAGGGAAGATTGGCTGGATTCATCTCAATGTCTCTCGAGCTTCGGAAGATGGAACGCGCATTGCATTGGTGCCGGGCAGGACAGGCGGGAGAGTGTTGTAGTGCCAAACCGATCCTTGTGGAGCCCGCGCGCGCGCCGCCTGGGCTTGCAGCGAAACCGGATTGACGCGCTCGGCGCTGTCTGCAAGTCTCGAAAAGATAAAGGCATTGCATGAGGTTAGTTCGCCCAACGAACGAGCCGGATGCTCAACCAATAATCTGCCTTTGAACAGTTTCACGTCAGGAGAACTTTCCATGTTCCAGTTAATGCGCCGGAGGCCTCGCGCGTTCGCCTCCAAACTTGCGCTGTCGGTCGTCGCGCTTTCGACCGCCCTGGCCTCGCCGGTGCTCGCGGCCGGCAAGACCATCACCGCGGTGATGCATTCGGATCTGCGCATCATCGATCCGATCTTCACCACCGCCTACATCACGCGTGACCATGGCTACATGGTCTACGACACGCTGATCTCGACCGACTCGAACTTCAAGATTCAGCCGCAGATGGCGGACTGGAAAATCTCCGACGACAAGCTCACCTACACATTCACGCTGCGCGACGGCCTGAAGTGGCATGATGGCGCGCCGGTGACGGCGGAAGACTGCGTCGCTTCGCTCAAGCGCTGGGCCGCCGTCGATGGCATGGGCCAGCAGTTGATGCAGTTCACTGCGAGCATCGAGGCGACCGATCCCAAGACCATCACGCTGAAGCTCAAGGAGCCCTACAGCCTGGTCCTCGATTCGATCGGCAAGCCGTCCTCGCGCGTCGCCTTCATGATGCCGAAGCGGCTCGCCGAGACGCCGCCGGACAAGCCGATTCCCGAGCAGATCGGCTCCGGCCCGTTCAAGTTCGTCCAGGGCGAATTCCAGCCGGGCGTCAAGGCTGTCTACGTCAAGAACACCGACTACGTGCCGCGCAAGGAGCCGGCGAGCTGGACCGCGGGCGGCAAGGTCGTGAAGGTCGACCGCGTCGAATGGCTCACCATGCCTGACCCGCAGACAGCGGTGAACGCGCTGCAATCGGGCGACATCGACTTCCTCGAGAACCCGTCGTTCGATCTCGTTCCGGTGCTCGAGGGCAATGCGGATCTCAAGGTCGAGGTGCTGAACAAGTTCGGCTTCCAGACGCTCGGACGCATGAACTTCCTCTATCCGCCGTTCGACAATCCGAAGATCCGCCGCGCCGCGCTCCTGGCAATGAAACAGAAGGACGTGCTCGATGCGCTGATCGGCAATCCCAAGTACTACAAGATCTGCGGCGCCTTCTTCATCTGCGACACGCCGTTCGCGACCGACGTCGGTTCCGAATCGCTGGTCAAGGGCAACGGCATGGCCGAGGCCAAGAAGCTGCTCGCCGAGTCCGGCTATGACGGTACGCCCGTCGTGATCATGGCGCCGGGCGACGTCACCACGCTCAAGGCCCAGCCCATCGTTGCCGCGCAGGCGCTGCGTGAAGCTGGCTTCAAGGTCGATCTCCAGGCCACCGACTGGCAGACCGTGGTGAGCCGCCGCGCCAGCCAGAAGCCTCCGAAGGAGGGCGGCTGGAACATGTTCTTCACCAACTGGGTCAGCGCCGACGTCTCCAACCCGATCTCCAACCTCTCGATCGGCGGCCAGGGCAAGAAGGGCGGCTGGTTCGGCTGGGCGGAGGACGCCAAGATCGAGAAGCTCAAGGACGACTTCGTCCGCGCGGCCTCGCTCGACGAGCAGAAGAAGATCGCGACCGAGATCCAGAAGGAAGCCTACGACCAGGTGATCTACATCCCGCTCGGCCAGTATCAGGCACCGAGCGCGTGGCGGAAGTCGCTCACCGGCGTGCTCGACGGCCCCGCAACGCCGCTGTTCTGGAACGTCGACAAGACCGAGTAGCGCGAGGGCGCGCCTGGCGCCCTTCGTTCCGATCGTTGCGCGGCGCCGCTGTCATCAGCGGCGCCGCTTTCGTTTGTCAGTTCCGCGTCAGCTCAGGAAATGTGCGGTCGAAAGCGCCGCGAATGATTTCAGCGCCGGCAGGCGCGCGCCGGAATAAGCTTCGCGATCAACAATGACTGTCGCGCACGCCCTCGAGGCCTTCGCTTGCGAAAGGCACGGTGAACGCCTCCCGCTCGGTGTTCGACGGCGATCGCTGCGTCGCTGGCCGATCCGAGGCAGTCGGGTCTTCGCGCTGTTCCAGTTCCATTGGGCTCGCCTCTCGAATTGTTGCACGACAACATCGAGTCCGCGGCGAAGTTCCTCACGCGATGGGACGATGATGCGGCTTGAACAGCCGTCCCTTCTCCACCACCAGCACGATCGCGAGCGCAGCCAGCGTCGACAGGAAGAAGCCGACCGAGAACGGCAGCAATGTGCCGTCGAAGCTTTGCCCGATCGCCATGCCGACGACGATGCCGATCAAGGTCGTGATCGAGCCGTAGAGCGAGGACGCGGTGCCGGCGATGTGGCCCTGCGGCTCCATGGCAAGCGCGGTGAAATTGGCGACCATCATGCCGAACGAGAACATCATCAGCGCCGAGAGCACCATGAACAGCGGAAGCGGCAGCGCGCCGAGGCTTTCCGTCAGCAGCATCACGCCCGCCACCGCGGTGTAGAGCGTCAATGCGCCATGCGAGATCACGCGCATGCCGAGGGTCCCGACAAACCTGGCGTTGAGGAAGCCGGCAATGGCGGTGCCGGCCGCGATCGCGGCGAAGGCGAGCGGGAAGTAATGGCCGAGGTGATAGATGCCGGTGAAGACCTGCTGGGCCGAGAAGACATAAGCAAACAACGCGCCCATGACGCTGCCGGCCGCGAGTGCGTAGCCGATAGTCTGGCGATTGGACACGGTCTGCCAATAAGCTGCGAACACGTCGCTGGGGGCGAGGGACCTGCGTTCAGACGGGGGGAGAGTTTCAGGCAGGCGCAGCACGCTCCACGCCAGCGCGAGCAGCCCGTAGAGCATCAGCACGACGAAGATGCCGCGCCATTGCGTGACCAGCAGCACCGCCTGCCCGAACGAGGGCGCGATCACGGGTACCGCGATGAAGATCATCATCGCCAGCGACATCACGCTGGCCATGCGGCGGCCGACATAGCAGTCGCGGACGATCGAGGTGGCGATCACGCGCGTCGCCGAGGTGCCGAAGCCCTGCAGTGCGCGCGCCAGCAGCAGCGTCTCGAACGAGGGGGCGGCGACCGCGAGCACGCTCGCGACCGCATAGACCGCCATGCCGCCGAGCAGCACGGGCCGCCGGCCGAAACGGTCCGACAATGGACCCATGATGAACTGGCCCGCGCCGAAGCCGATCAGGAAGGTCGACAGCACCAGCTGAAGATGGTTGGCGTTGGGAATCTTGAATGCCGACCCGATATTGGGCAGCGCCGGCAGCATCATGTCCATCGCAAGCGGGTTCAGCGCCATGATGGACGCGATCACGATGACGAATTCTGGAAAACCCATGGGCCGGTGTCCCGAGGACACCCAATCGTCGGCATTGACGTCGGACAAGAAGCTCACCTCTGAAATTCAGAGGCTTTATGTATCGTCCATGCTGCGATGCACAAGCCATGTTTCGAGATGGCTGGCAGGCGAAGCCGGAACGGACAACAGTTGGTGAAGAAGCCGCCGTTGGAGCTCTGACATTTACGGGGGGGGGGGACGCTCAGCCGGCGCGACGGGCTTGCCCGAACGGTTCGAATGTCATTTGTCCACCCGGCATCTAATGGTTGTTAGTCACCGTTGATTGGACGAGAGTCCTCGGGAGCGGACGTCCGTTGCCGGTGCGCGGGACAGGTCCGGTCCCTCGTTCGTGCCGGGAGCGATCATGCAGCGATCCAGTGCGGTCTTCGTCACGGGTATCATCTATGCCTTGATCGGCCTGGTCCTCGCGGCCGGCGGCATCTGGCTCGCCGCGTTGGGCGGTTCGATCTTCTACATCATTCTCGGTGCCGGCATTCTGCTCACGGCTGCGCTGCTCATGGCGCGGCGCCGATCTGCGCTGGGCCTGTTTGCCATCGTCCTGGCCGGCACGCTGGTATGGGCCGTCTCCGAGGTGCGATTCGATTGGTGGCCGCTCGCGGCGCGTGGCGACGTCGTCTTCCCGATGGCGCTTTGGCTTCTCACGCCGGTGATCGTCCGTGGGCTGGGGCAAGGCCAGCGGGTCTCCTACGGAAGTGCGACGGCGCCGCTCTGGGCCGCCCTTGTGCTGGCCTCGGTCGTGCTCGTGATCGGGCTGTTCTCGAGCTATCACGACATCAACGGCACGATCGCGGAGGCCGGTTCTGCGGTTCAGCAAGGTGAAGCCGACCCGCAGCCGGATGGCGATTGGCGGGCGTATGGACGCACCCAATTCGGACAGCGCTACTCGCCGCTGAAGCAGATCACGCCTGACAATGTCGGCAAGCTCAAGGTCGCCTGGACCTTCCGCACCGGCGACGTGGCAACACCCAACGATTCCGGCGAGACGACCTTCGAGGTCACTCCGATCAAGGTTCGCGATACGCTCTATCTCTGCTCGCAGCACCAGGTCCTGTTTGCGCTCGATGCAAGGACCGGCACCGAGCGCTGGAGGTACGATCCCAAGCTCATGTTCAACAAGACGTTCCAGCATATGACGTGTCGCGGGGTCTCCTATCACGAAGCGGCCGCCGGCGCCGTCGACAGCAGCGGTCGTGCTGCGCCCGCCGAATGTCCCCGGCGGATATTCCTGCCGGTCAATGACGGGCGCATGATCGCGCTCGATGCCGACAGCGGCAAGCTCTGCGACAGTTTCGGCGATCACGGCAGCCTCAACCTGCAGGAAGGGATGGGGATCACGACGTCGGGCTTTTTCGAGCCGACCTCGCCGCCGGTTGTCAGCGACAAGATCCTGCTCGTTGCCGCCGCGGTCATCGACAATTATGGGGTCGAAGTGCCGTCGGGCGTCGTCCGCGGCTTCGATGTTTACACGGGCAGGCTGGTCTGGGCATGGGACTCAGGCGCGGCGGAGGAGAACGCGCTTCCGTCGCCGACACGCCACTATACCAATGGATCGCCGAATTCGTGGATCTCCGCCGCGTTCGACCCGAAGCTCAACCTCGTCTTTATCCCCACCGGCAACAACGGTCCCGATATCTGGGGCGGCAATCGCAACGAGCTCGTCGAGCGCTATTCCAGCTCCATCGTTGCGCTGGACATCAACACCGGCAAGCGCGTCTGGTCGTATCAGACCGTGCATCACGACCTCTGGGACATGGACGTTCCGTCGCAACCGAGCCTGGTCGATGTGTTGACGGCCAGGGGCATCGTGCCCGCGATCATCCAGCCTACCAAGGTGGGCAACCTGTTCGTGCTCGACCGCAGGAACGGCGAACTGATCGTGCCCGCGCCGGAACGCCCGGTCCCGCAAGGAGCCGCGCCCGGCGATCGTACTGCGCCGACGCAGCCGTTTTCCGACCTGACATTCCGCCCGGAGGCGAAACTGACCGGCGCCGATATGTGGGGCGGCACGATCTTCGATCAGCTGTTGTGCCGGATCGCGTTCCATCGACTGCGCTACGAGGGCACGTTCACGCCGCCGTCGTTGCAGGGCACGCTGGTGTTCCCAGGCAATCTCGGCATGTTCGAATGGGGCGGCATCGCGGTCGATCCCGTGAGACAGATCGCCATCGCCAACCCGATGTCGTTGCCCTTCGTCTCGAGACTCATTCCGCGCGGCCCTCTCAACCCTCCGGCGCCGACAGCCGAGAAGCCGGTCGGCAGCGAGGTTGGGACGCAGCCGATGTATGGCACCCCGTTCGGGGTCGATATATCGAGCTTTCTCTCGCCGTTGTCCGTGCCGTGCTACCGGCCGCCGTGGGGCTCGATGGCCGCAATCGATCTCAGGACGATGAAGGTCGTCTGGCAGCATCCCAACGGCACCATCAGGGACACCACGCCGCTGCCTCTTCCCTTCAAGATGGGTGTGCCGATGCTGGGTGGACCGATCACGACCGCAGGCGGGGTCGCATTCTACACCGGCACCTACGAGTACACGATCCGGGCTTACGACGTGCGCAACGGCAACGTACTCTGGGAGGACCGTTTGCCGGCCGGCGCCCAGTCGACGCCGATGAGCTACGAGGCCGACGGCAAGCAATATGTCGTCACCGCTGCCGGCGGCCATGGCTCGTTCGGCACCAAGCGCGGTGATTACGTCATCGCCTACGCATTGAGGGATTGAATGCGGGAGGTCGTCATGGGGGAATGTTCCGGATCGTGCTGCTGCACGGTTCGCGGCGTCAGCTCTCGTGGTGCGGGCAGCCGGGGTCGAACCGGCACAGCGCTTGCGCACCGAGGGATTTTAAGTCCCTTGCGTCTACCAATTCCGCCATGCCCGCTTGATCCAACGAGATCAAACACTTAAGCCCTTGTCCGGTGATCTGGAATTGGCGCTTGCAGGCCGGAGGGGCGGTTCTTCCTTAAGCGAGCCGGCGGCACAAGGCAAAGCCTCAATCCGGACACCTGTTGTTGCTTTAGGCATTCTCAATCCACGGGGGCTATTCATCCGGCATGCCTGCTTTGATTCAAATGGCTGCTTTGATCCGATATCGCCTGCGCATGTGCTGCGGGGCCGTCGCGCTGCTTGGCGCCGGCTTCGCGTTGTCCGGCTGCGCCGGCATGAGCGAGACGATCGCTCCGGCCTTTGCCGATCCCGCCAAGTACGAATTGTACGACTGCAAGCAGCTCGAGGCCGAGCGCAAGTCGCTCGCCAGCCGCACCGCGGACTTGCAGAAGCTGATGGACAAGGCGCAGACCGGCGCCGGCGGCGCTGTCGTGTCCGAGCTCGCCTATCGCAACGAGTACATCGCCGTGCGCGGGCAGGCGCAGTTGGCCGAAGATGCCTGGCGTCGCAACAGGTGCCGGGAGTCGCCGCCCGAGGCGACGCCGGCCGCTGCGCCGGCGCCAGAAGCCAAGCCTGTAGCCAAGCCTTTAGCCAAGCCTGCCCCGAAATCCAACAGAGCAGGGCACTGAGACATCCTGCCGGCGGCGCCTCGCATCATCAGGGCCGCCAGCCGTAGATCCAGTCCTGCCGCGCCAGCATCCGCTCCGGGCCGAGCGCACGGACTGCGGCATCGCGCGCGAACGCGAGCGGCCCGCTGAGATGATAGATGCGGCCCTGCTGTCGTGCGGTCCGCTGCATCCGCCGCACGCGCGCCTGGCGCGCGCGGCCGTATCGGCTCAGCGCAGCCGAGATGCCCGCGGCACTCCCGGCGGCCTCGAGGCTCAAATGCTGCGCGAGCACCGCGGCGTCCTCGATCGCCATGCCGGCGCCCTGGGCCGCAAACGGCAGCATCGCATGCACGGCATCGCCGAGCAGCGCGACCGGACCCTTGCTCCAGGGGCAGTCGTCGGGCACGCCGAACAGCGCCCATTTCCGCCAGCTGTCGACGGTGGCGAGCATCATGCGCGCGGCCGGCGGCCAGCGCGGCGCGGCGAAGGCGTCCATCACCTCGAGGGGATCGCCGGGCGTGCTCCAGCCCGGCCGGCTCCAGGTGCCCGGCAGCACCGCGACCACGTTGATCTGTCGTCCGCCGGCGATCGGATAGGCGACGAGATGGGCGTTCGGGCCCATCCAGAGCTGCACCCGGCGCGCGGTGTAATCCTTCGGCAGTTGCGTGGCATCGAGCGTGCCGCGCCAGGCGATCAGCCCGGAGAAGCGCGGCTGCACCTCGGGAAACAGCTGCTGGCGGACCGTCGACCAGATGCCGTCGGCGCCGATCAGCGCACTGGCGAGATCGCTGCGGCGGATCGTGCCGCTGCGATGGACGACCGTCAGCCCCTTGGCGTGAGGCGCCACGTCCTCGTAGGTCGCGCCCAGCTTCAGGTCGATATCGGGATGGTCCGAGATTGCGCCCGCGAGCGCGGCTTGCAGGTCGGCGCGGTGCACCACCCAATAGGGGGCGCCGGCGCGCGCGGCGGCGGCTTCGCCCAGCGGCATGCGCAAAAGTTCGCCGCCGGCCCGCGCGCTCATGATCGAGACCGCCTCGGGGATCACGGCACGCGGCTTGAGGCGCTCGCTGAGGCCAAGCTCGACCAGCACGCGGCTGGCATTGGGGGAGAGTTGCAGGCCGGCGCCGACTTCCTCGAGCCGCTCTGCCTTTTCCAGCACGACGATGCGGAAACCGCGGGCCGCGAGCGCGAGCGCGGCCGTCAGTCCGCCGATTCCGGCACCGGCGATGACAATCGTTCTGGAGAGCGCCACGCCTGACCGACGGAAGCGGTCAGGCCACCTTGTCCTTCAGGACGCATTCCGGCGGACGGGCTTCGCCCGCCTTCAGATCGGCCGCGAAACGGTACAGCGTCGAGCAATAGGGGCAGATGATCTCGTTGTCGTTGCCGAGGTCGAGGAAGACGTGCGGATGGTCGAACGGAGGGTTGGCGCCCACGCACATGAACTCTTGCGAGCCGATCTCGATGACGGGGACACCGGCATCGTTGTGGAAGTGCGGGACGACATGGTCGGACATCGTAGTTCATCCTGGAGTGGCAATGGCGGCAGACACAATCAACGACTGGCGCGGCATCTTTGAGGCGCCGCGGACCATACTGGCGGGTGCAGCTGATTGCTAGTCCGGCGGAACCGAAAGGTCCGCAATCGCCCCATGCTCATTTGCTCATGCAAATTCGACACAATCCTGCGGCCTGAGAGAAGCCCTTCTTTCGTCGGGGACGTTGTGTCGCAATTTTGGCATACTATGTCTGTGGACGAGCGCAATTGCGACGAAAGACGAAACGTCAGGCGTCAACGATCTCAGGACCGTCCGGGTTTTTCCGCATGAAATGGCTGCGAATCAGCACAGCGTTGACCGGTATCGCGGCATGCAGCTTCATGCTCGCGCAGGTAGCGCCGCATGCCCGCGAGGCCGGGGCGATCTTCACCGCCCAGGACGATCCCGCCGCGCTCTCCGAACTCAAGCTCGACGCGCTGCTGCGGAATGACGATCGCCTGGTTCAGGACAACATCGAGGCCGCGCTCGCATCGGGCGATGCCGATCTCGCCGACAGTTTCGTTGCGCTGGCGCGCGACCGCGACATCGCGCTGTCCGACGACCTCCTGAGCCGCGTCAGCGACGCGGTCAAAGCCGAAAACTCCACCTCGCATTTCGCAAAGCGGTTCGCCACGGGGCTCGTCACCGGCAACGCCGACGATGTTGCGAGCCTGTCGGGAACCGTGGCCGGCGATCTCTTCGTGTTCGGTGACGTCAGGGACGTCGTTCGCGAGGGCAAGCACCTTGCCATGGGCGAGGACACCGATCGTCTGGTGCTCGGCCTTGCGGCCGCCGGTCTTGCGGTCACGGCCGTGACCTTTGTCTCCGTCGGCGGCGCCGCGCCGGCGCGCGCCGGGCTGACGTTAGTGAAGGACGCGCGCAAGGTGGGGCGGCTCGGCGAGGGGCTCGCGGCTTGGGCCGGCCGGTCGGCGCGCGAGGTCGTCGATGCGCCGATGCTTCAGAACGCCGTCGCCAGGGGGTCGGTGTTCCGCCCGGGCGAGACCGTGAGCGCGATCAAGGCCGCGTTCCGCGCCGAGAAGGCGGGCGCGCTGGTCCGGCTCGGCAAGGATGTCACGCGGGTCGCCGAAAAGACCGGCACGCGCGGCGCCATGGACACGCTGCGCATCGCCGAAGGCCCCAAGGACGTTGCGCGCGCGGCACGGCTCGCGGAAGCGCAGGGCGGCAAGACCCGCGCGATCATGAAGCTGTTCGGCCGCGGTGCGCTGCTGCTGATCGGCGGCGCATTCGATCTCGCATTGTGGCTGTTCGGCGCGGCATTGACGCTGTTCGGCCTGCTGTCCTCGATCAAGGCGACCACCGAGCGGCTGACCCAGGCCTGGTGCGATCGCAGACGCGCGCGGCGGATGCGCCGGGCGCAGACCGCCGCGGAAGCCGCTCTGGCGAACACGGCCGTCACCGCCTGAAGCGCGAAGCGCTTCAGGCGGTCGTTTTGAGCATGATCTTGCCGGAAAACCGCTGCACACTTTTCCGGATCATGCTCTAAAATCAACCTTTCCCCTCAAGACCTGCGGACCTGATGATGCCGAGCTTCCACAACGGCGCCGTTGAAATTGCCTATCTCGACGAAGGCGAGGGCGATCCGATCATCCTCGTGCACGGCTTTGCCTCCAGCAAGAACGTGAACTGGGTCTATCCGACCTGGGTCTCGGAACTGCGCAAGAACGGCCGCCGCGTCATTGCGCTCGACAATCGCGGCCATGGCGAAAGCGAAAAGCTCTACGAGCCGGCGCAGTACTCGATCCCGACCATGGCCGGCGACGTGCTCGCGCTGATGGACCATCTCGCCATCCCGCAGGCCGATCTCATGGGCTATTCGATGGGCGGGCGGATGACGGCCTGGCTGGGGCTCAACGAGCCGCAGCGCCTGCGCTCGGCGATCCTCGGCGGCATCGGCATCGGCGGCCTGATCGAGGGCACCGGACCCGGCGAGAACGTGGCGACGGCGCTGGAAGCGCCCTCGCTCGACGACGTCACCGATCCCGTCGGGCGCACGTTTCGAGCGTTTGCCGATCAGACCCGTTCCGACCGCAAGGCGCTCGCCGCCTGCCTGCGCGGCACGCGCGAGCTGATGACGAAAGAGCAAGCCGCGCGCATCGAGGTGCCCGTGCTGATCGCGGTCGGTTCTACCGACGACGTCGCGGGCTCCGCCAGCGCGCTCGGCGCGCTCATTCCGGGTTCGGAAGTGCTGGACATTCCCGGCCGCGACCACATGCGCGCGGTCGGCGACAAGGTCTACAAGACCGGCGTGCTGGATTTCCTGTCACGCCGCAACTGAGGGCTCGTCTGCCGGTTCGTCGTCGCCAAAACGGCGCGCCAGCGCCGTCAGCACCACGAAGGTCGCGACCCACACCATGCGTGCGCCGTAGCGGTCGTGCGGACCGGAGATGACGGCGCAGATGAAGGCGTTGCCGAGCAGTGCCAGCGTGACCGTTGCCGCCAGCAGCGTCAGATCGTCGAGCCGGCGGCGCGCCAGCGCAGGCGCGAGCAACCCGACCAGCGCCAGCATCGAGGCCAGCGCAACGGGAACGTGCAGCCAATTGACGTAGTCGAAATTGACGCCCCAGTTCTGCTGCCGCGCCGCGCGCATCGGCGCGACCTGCGCCGGGATGTAGCGCTCGATGATGCCGTAAGTGTGCGGGATCCAGACACTGGCGCCTTCGCCGGTCGCCACATGCAGCAATTGCTGGCCCATCGCCCGCAGCGCCGCGCCGGCCTGCCAGGCCGGATAGTCGGCGAGCGCGTGCACGACGATGTAGCCCATCTCGTCGTCCATGCCTTCGAAGCGGCCGAGCGTGTTGAACATGCTCTTGCCCCACAGGAACTCGTCCGCGGTCGCCGGCAGTTCATTGCGATAGGGGCAGAGCTTGTAGGTTTCGCGCGGGCAGTGGTCGTTCAGATAACGGGCGACGATGCCGTCCTGCATCATGCGGCCGAATGCGACGCCGTAGCCGCCGGGCGTCCAGGCCCATTTGCCGGACAGCGCATGATTTGCCGACACCAGCATCAGGGCGCCCGCGAGGATGGTGAGGCTCGCCTGCGCCAGCCCGGCAACCGGCAGGCGTGCGCCCAGCAACGGCCGTACCATCCAGCCGGCGATGCAGAGCCCGAGCAGCACGCCAAAAGTGGCGCTGTGGGTTGCGGCGGCAAAGGCGGTGAAGACGAACAGCGAGATTTTTTCGATCAGCGAAGTGCGCTGCCCGCCGACGACCAGCAGGAACAGCGACAGCACCGACAGCCCTGCAAAAATATCGGTGAGCAGCATGCTCGCGAGCCAGGGCAGCGCGGTCGACAGGATCAGGGCCAGGCTGATCGCGACGAAGCGGAACGTCTGCATCAGGCCGAGCACGCGCAAGGTGAGCTGCAACAGCCACAGCGTCGCCAGCGACTGGACCGCGAGGTTGATCCAGAAACCGAAATGCTCGCCATAGTGCAGATAGAGCCCGAACACGGTGGAGCGGCTCGGAACGAGATAACCCTCGTACCAGCGCGCCAGATAGCCGCCGGTATCCCATTGCAGCAGCGGATAGCCGTTCCAGAACGCCGGCGCGATCATCAGGAGGGGCAGGGCCAGCGCGGCCAGCCGCAGCCAGAACGAGGCCGCGGCGCGTGCGCGCAATTGATCGGTTGTGATGCTCAAAGCCGTTCCGTCCTCGCTCGGACCATGCCTGCAATAAGGGTTGGGAGAGAATTCACCAATAGTTTGACGCCGCCCGGCTTGAATTTGGCAAAAACCTGACCACCTTGAGCCGACCTTGCCGCCCGGGGGCGCTAGAAGAAAGTGTTGTGTTTCAACGTGTTGGAACGCTTTCGCGGGGCAAGGCGCTGTTCACTCTCAGGCAAGCCCGTCAGGACTTTGTCGCCTAGATTGTGCTATAGAGCCGGCAAAACGAGCCAATTCGAAAGAGCAGACCCCATGGCAGTGCATCAGGTCAATCCGGGAGGAAAGCTTGCCACGCTCGATCCCATCTGGGATCGGATTCGCGGCGAAGCCGAGGACATCGTCCACCGCGAGCCGGAGCTTGCGACCTTCATCTATTCGACGGTGCTGCATCACAGCCGGCTGGAAGATTCGGTGATCCATCGCGTCGCCGACCGGCTGGATCATTCCGCACTGTCCGGAGATCTCGTGCGCCAGACCTATGACGAGGCGCTGCGCGACGACCCCGATCTCGGCAACGCCTTTCGCGCCGATCTCGTCGCCGTCTACGACCGCGATCCCGCGACCTCGCGCTTCATCGATCCCTTGCTCTACTTCAAGGGCTTTCACGCCCTCCAGACCCATCGCCTGGCGCATTGGCTCTATCTGAAGGGCCGCAAGGATTTCGCGTACTATCTCCAGAGCCGCGCGTCGGCGGTGTTCCAGACCGACATCAATCCCGCCGCGCGCATCGGCCGCGGCATCTTCCTCGACCACGCCACCGGCTTCGTCTGCGGCGAGACGGCGCTCATCGAGGACGACGTCTCGATCCTGCACGGCGTCACGCTCGGCGGCACCGGCAAGGAGAACGAGGACCGCCATCCGAAAATCCGTCACGGCGTCCTGATCGGCGCCGGCGCAAAGATCCTCGGCAACATCGAGATCGGCCATTGCGCGCGCATCGCGGCCGGCTCGGTCGTGGTCAAGCCCGTGCCGCACAACGTCACGGTCGCGGGCGTGCCCGCCAAGATCGTCGGCGAAGCCGGCTGCGCCGAGCCGTCGCGCACCATGGACCAGATGATCAACGCCATGGGACTTTGAGCGCGTGAGTTGAGGGCCGGATTCTCCGGCCCTTTTCGTCCCCAAATTCTTTGGTAATTCATGCTGGCGGTTCGTCGCGTCTCGTCCTAAAACCCCGCCAACCCGGATTTCGATTGGAGACTTGCCGTGGACGTCAAGGAAGTAAGGAAGCTCGACGCCTATCTGAAGCGCGTGTTCGGCAATCCCAAGATCCGCGTCGTGCCGCGGCCGAAGAAGGATGATTCCGCCGAAGTCTATATCGGCGAGGAGTTCATCGGCGTGCTGTTTGTCGACGACGAGGACGATGATCGCTCGTTCCAGTTCCAGATGGCGATCCTCGAGGACGACCTCGTCGACCAGGAATAGGCGACGCGTGCCGGTGCGGCGCCAGGGCGTCGTTCCGGCTCGTCTACCGCATGTTGCGCAAGGCCGTCGGGACTACGCCGAGCCTTTACCGGCCACGGCAGTCCGATTGATCCGGTCGGCTACTATTGCCATTGCCGTAAGCCTGTCCATGCGGTGCCGAAGCTAATTGCAAACTTCCACGATCCCTGCCGATGTCATCGCTGCCGCGCCTTGCGGGGTACCAGGTCGAGCACTTACGAGGCGACAGCCTTTTTGCACCGGCCTGCAGCCAGCCTGTCCACAAAACATCTGTCCAGCAGCTTGCGGCTTCGAGGGCGCGGCCTCAACCTTCTTCCTCTCGTCGTCTCGCTTCCTGGCGTCCTCGCGGGTCGCGACAGGCTTCTTGTCCTGCACCTTCTCGCATTCATTGTCGTCATTGACGCGATAGCCGGCGCGGCAGGCGATCTTCGCGCAAGCGTCGCCGTCGGCCCTGAAGCCGTGATCGCACACCAGCGGGCAGACCCGGCCCGGCCTGGCCTTGATGGCGTCGAGCGCGTCGAAGCTCGCCTGCTTGGCGTCGAGCTTCGTCCCGGCATATTTGTTGAACAGCGTCAGTGAGCGTTGCGAGGACGCATTCCAGTCGCCGTCCGCCGATGTCGCCAGGCAGCCGACGCGGCGCAGTTCGGACTGCACGAGCTTCGCCGTCTCTTGCGGCGACAGGCTCGGCGGCGATGCGGTTGGTGCGACAGCCGCGACCTTCTGCGCGGTATCGGCAACTTGCGACTTCTCGGTCGTCCGCTGTTCGGCGACCTGCTTGGTGTCATTTGCCAGCTTGTCGGCGAGCGCCTTCTCGGCGGCTTGCTTGTCGGCCACGGCCTTTGCCGCTGCGGCCTCGGCCTCCTTGCGGCGCTGCTCGGCGGCGGCCGCCTTGGCCTCCTCGACCTGCTTGATCTTCTCCGCCGCGATACGGGCGTCTTCCGCGGCCTTGGCGGCCGCAGCGGCCTTCTCCTGTTCGGTTTTCTTGGCGCGATCGATTGCCAGCCGGGTCTTCTCGTCCTCGGCCTGCCTGGCCTTTTCCGCAGCGGCAGCGCGGGCTTCTTCGGCGGCGATCTTGTTCAATTGCCCCTTGGCGAGATTGGTGTAGAAGCCGCTGGGAAAGCGATCCAGGAAGGCAGCCCATCCGTCACGCGTGCCAAGCTGAAGCGCCAGTTCATAGTCGCGCCGGATTTCGCTGTCCGGGTTGGCCTGCGGCCCGGCCACGACCGGCTTCGCTGCAACCAGCGGCACGTCATCGCCGCCGAGCGAGCCGTATACATACGGCTCCTGCTTGTAGCCGGTGTTTTTGAGCACATCGTCGCGCACGAAGCCGAACGCCTTGCGCAGGTCGAGGCCCGGCA
>NZ_JALJRD010000012.1:0-183138 GCF_024519875.1 Bradyrhizobium sp. Bra64
CCGGCTCGCGAACATGACGACCACAAGATCGCCCCTCAAGGATGAGCCGGGATGGGCAACACATACGCCAAAACCGAATTTCGGCAAAGCGGCATATTTTGGTGCGGGCGGATTGACAGACGTGCGACACAGCAAGGGTCCCCTAGCCGACGCGAGAGTTAGCCGCCGAAATCCCGCGGGCTGAACGGCAGGTCTATCACCTTCCATTCCTCGTACATGTCGGCCGGCAGCATCTTGTAAGGCTGGCAAGACTCGAGCGCGCTCGTTGCGGACTTCACCAGGGCCACGCCCTTTGCGGACGGCGGGGCTTCGATCAGGATCGGGGGGCGCGTCAGCGTGCCGTCGGTGGCGAGCACCGCGCGCAGCTTGATGCGCACGCTGTCGGTCGACGACACCCCGGCCGGAAGTTTTGCGCAACTCCTCAAGTGCCGGCGCAACTCGGCGATGACCTCGGTCGGCAGTTTGGATGCAACCGAATCCTTGGCGTCGCCGCCATCGTCCTTGGGAGCGTCTTTCGGCAGCTCCGTCGGCAACCCCGGCGGCAGGCCCAGCACGACCCCGTATTTGATGGTGACGTCAGGCTCCGGAGCCCGATAGGCCGGCGACGGCGCGGCCTGTGGCTGCGGCTGTGGCTGTGTCTGTTGAGGCTGCGGTTGTTGAGGTTGCGTCTGCGCGTTTGCCTCGCGCTGCTGCGGCGTCTGCGAAGGCTGTGGCTGCGGCTGTTTCTGCTGCGGTGGTTCCGGCGATGCCTGCTGCTTCGAGGACGGTGCAGCGCCCTGCTGCTTCGCCTCGGGCTTCGGCGCTTCTGCCGCCTTGTCCTTGTCGGTGAAATCCAGCTTCGGCAGCTTCAGGTCGGGCAGCGGCTCCGGCGGCTTCTCCTTCGCTTCCTCCCTGGCCTTCTCCTCGGCTTTGGCCTCTTCCTGCTTCACCTGCTCCGGCGTGACGATGTCGACCGTGACGGTCTCGGGCGCGGCCGCGTGAAACGGATGGACCTCGCTGATCACGATGATCAGCGCCACCAGCGTCAGATGCGCGACCGCCGACGCTGCAATGTCCGTCCGTATAATCTTCCGCTGTTCCATCGACCGATCTTGGGTTGCCACGCAGGTCGTAGCATACCCGAACGGCCCCTCAATCCCATTTTGGCGCGAAGCCGAAATCGGTCAGGCGGCCCCTGGGATTGGCCAGCGCGGCGATTGCCGCCATCTCGTCGTCCGAAAGCTCGAAATCGAAGATCTCGATGTTCTCCGACAGACGTTCGACGCGCGAGGTGCGCGGGATCGCAGCGACATTCTGCTGCACCAGCCAGCGCAGGCAGACCTGCGCAGGCGTCTTGCGATGGGCGCGCCCTATCTCCGCAAGCGTCTGGTCGGTCTTGATACGTCCCTTGGCGATCGGGCTGTAGGCGACGAGTGCAAGGCCATGCTGGTCGCAGGCCGCCCTCACCTTCGCCTGGTCCAGATAAGGGTGGTATTCGACCTGGTTGCAGACGAGCGGCTCGCTCGACAACGCCACCGCCTGCTCGATCAGCGCCACCGTGAAATTGGAAACGCCGATGTGGCGGGTCAGGCCCATGCGCTTGGCATGCGACAGCGCCCCCAACGTCTCCTCCAGCGGCACATGCGAATTGGGCCAGTGCAGGAGCAGGAGATCGACGGACGGGAGCCGCATCCGCGCCAGGCTCTCCTTGACCGAGCGTTCGAGATCGTGGGGCGCGAAATGGTTGGTCCAGACCTTTGTCGTGAGAAAGATGTCGTCGCGGCGCACGCCGGAGGCCCGCATGCCTTCGCCGACCTCGCGCTCATTGTCGTAGACCTGCGCGGTATCGATGTGGCGATAGCCGAGCCGCAGCGCCTGCTCGACCACGCGCGCAGCGAGCCGCCCGCTCAGCTCCCAGGTCCCGAGCCCGATCGCCGGTATCCTTGCGCCACTGGCCTCGACGAACAGCATGAGGAATCCTCTCTGTGCGGCAGCCCCTGACGGCAGTATGGACCTCGCTGGTCATCGTGCCAACGGAAGCCGCCGGCAGCCGGGCCGGATATTCAGCGCAATGCTAACGGGAGGTTCGCGCGGGGCCTTGAGGTCAGGCTTTGGCGAGCGCCTGGAACACCGTGTCCGGCGCATGCGCGATCACGGCGAGCAGTGCGCGGGCGGGTCCCCGGGGGGCGCGCTTGCCCTGCTCCCAGTTGCGGATGGTCTCGACGGGAACGCCGAGTTTTGCGGCGAACTCCATCTGGGTCAGGCAGGCGCGGCGGCGCAAATCACGCACGGCGAGCGAGCTGGCGTCGGCCTGCGCGGCATTGGCCGCAGGCTGGACCGGAAACGGCTGGACAGGGAACGGCTGGACAGGAAACTCTTGCCCGTCCCGCAACTCAACGACTCGCCCGTCCGCCTTCAGCCGCAACCGCATGTCCATTCCCCCAAGCGGAGCAATGATGTGGCAGGTCGCTTAAGTTCGGATTAAAGTGATGGTGCGTGTAGGGTCTCGTGCCCCGGACACGGCGCTGCGCTTCTTCAGCGATGCGCTGCAGAGCCGGGGTCCCGGTTCTGCGCAGCAACGCTAACGGCGTTGCAGCGCGCCCGGGGCACTAGAGTGCGCAGCCCTACCTCAACCCGAACCACAAGGTCGCGATGCCGAGGAAGGAGAAGAAGCCGACGACGTCGGTGACCGTTGTCACGAACGTGCCGGAGGCAACGGCAGGATCGGCCCTGACCCGTTCGAGCGCCATCGGGATCAGGATGCCGCCGAGCGCCCCGGCGACCAGGTTGCAGATGATCGCAAGCCCGATGACGATGCCGAGGCCTGGGATCCTGAACCAGGCCACGGCGGCAATGCCCGTGATCACGGCGAAGGCGAGGCCGTTGACGAGACCGACCAGGCCTTCGCGCATCACCACGCGCCAGGCGTTGGAGGAGCCGAGCTCGCGCGTCGCCAGCGCCCGCACCGCGACCGTCATGGTCTGGGTCGCTGCATTGCCGCCCTGGCTCGCCACGATCGGCGCCAGCACGGCGAGCGCTACCATCTTCTCGAGCTGGCCCTCGAACAGGCCGAGCACGGACGATGCGAGAAAGGCGGTCGCGAGATTGACCAGCAGCCAGTTGAACCGCGCCCGTGCAATGGTGAACACGGTGTCGGAGAGCTCTTCGTCGCTGTTGACTCCGCCGAGCGCCTTGAGGTCCTCGTCCGCCTCCTCCTCGATCACGTCGACGACGTCGTCGACCGTGATGACGCCGACGAGGCGATCCTGGGTGTCGAGCACCGGGGCCGCGACGAGATTGTACTTGCCGAACATGCGCGCCACCGCCTCCTGGTCCTCCAGGACGGAAACGCGGCGGCGATCCTCGTCGGTCAGCTCGGCAAGCGCCACCGGGCGGCGCGCGCGCAGCAGCACGTCGAGCGAGACCGCGCCCTGCCAGTGCTGATCTTTATCGACGACGTAGATCTCGTAGAAGCGGTCGGGCAGGTCCGGCGTCTCGCGCATGTAGTCGATCGCCTGGCCCACGGTGAAATCCTGGGGCACCGCGATGAACTCGGTCTGCATCCGCCGGCCGGCGGAATTTTCCGGATACAGCAGGCTGCGCTCGAGCGCGACGCGCTCCTGCAAAGGCAGCTTCTCGAGGATCTCCTCCTGCTCTTCCTGGTCGAGGGTTTCCAGCAGCTCGACCGCGTCGTCGGATTCGAGCTCGCGGACGCCCTCCGCGACCGTCTCCGGCGGCAGCTCCTCGAGGATCTCCTCGCGCACGCCCTCGTCGAGTTCGTTGAGTGCCGAGAAGTCGAAGTCGCGCCCGGTCAACTCGACCAGGCGGACGCGGTCGTCGGGCTCGAGAGCTCCGATCAGATCGCCGAGATCGGCCTCGTGGAGCTCGGCGACGCAGGCCCGCAGCGCGGCGCTGTCGCCGGCCTCGATCGCATGGGCAATTTCCGCGACGAATTCGTGACGAATTTCGCCGTCTTCATTGCGCATCGGCACGTGGTCGAGTACCGAATCCGCGGCGGATCGGGCAACGTCCATATGTTCATCCATGGGCGCCTCGCCGTTTGACAGGTTGGATCGGGTGGTCTGAGCTGACGGCTCAGGCAATACCCACAAGGCAATCGCGAGCGCAATGACAAAGATGCTTCGACTGAGGTGGACCTCGATGTCGGCAGGCGCGGCGCTGGCCGCTCTCACCGGCATCGCCTCGACCGAAGCCGCCGAATGCCCGCGCAAGGACGCGCTCGGCACCTCGCGCCTTCTGAGCGTCGATGCCAGGACCACGCCGCGCGTCGGCTTGAAGAGCTTTCCGCAGACGCTCCCCCTCGCCGATCACGAGGTCGTGCTGACCTTCGACGACGGCCCGAACCCGCCGACGACTTCGAAAGTTCTGGCGGCGCTGGCGCAGGAATGCGTGCGCGCGACCTTCTTCCTGATCGGCCTGCACGCCTCCCGATATCCCGACATGGTCAAGCGCATTGCCCGCGAGGGCCACACCATCGGCCACCACACCTTCTCGCATCCGTTCATGGCGCGGATCCCGCTCGACAAGGCAAAGGGCGAGATCGACCGCGGCATCACCGCCGACGAGATGGCGCTGCACGGCACCTCAACGACGACGCCTTCGACGCCGTTCTTCCGCTTCCCCTATTTCGAGGCCACGCAAGCCGAGCTCGACCTGCTCCAGTCCCGCGGCATCGTCGTGTTCGGGGCGGACCTGTGGGCCAGCGACTGGAACGAAATGACGCCGGAGCAGGAATTGAAGCTCGTCACCGAGCGCCTGGCCGCCGCCGGCAAGGGCATCGTCCTCTTCCACGATCCCAAGGCGCGCACCGCCGCGATCATGCCGGCTTTCCTGCGGTATCTGAGGGAGAACGGCTATCGGGTGGTTCACGTCGTGCCGGCGGGCGCATCACAGAAGAACGCCGACGCGCGTTGATGCCGGAATGTCACGCCGGCGCAAAATGGGGTGATCTGGGCGCTATTAACAGTCTGTTCATGCTAGGCCATGCAAGTATTGAGGGGATTTGCCAAGGGGATTTGCAGCGGGAAGGGTTTCTTGCGCCTGAACCGTTTCCCGATGTCTCCGACCTACTATGGCGGCAACCGCATATGAGGGCAGACGGGGTTCATGATCGGAAGTAGCGTTGTTGTCCGGACGCGATCGTGGATCGTCCTCTGCCTTGGCGGATTCCTCGGATTTCTGTCCGTCGGATCGCCGGCGGCGCTTGCGGCGGACTGCCCCGGCCATCCGGATGCGCTGGGGACATCCCGCACCCTCGTGGTCGATCCGCGCGAGCATCCGCGCATCGGCACCATGCAGTACCGCGAGACGCTGCCGCTGAAGGACCATGAAGTCGTCCTGACCTTCGACGACGGTCCGCTGCCGAAATATTCCAACCAGGTGCTCCAGATCCTCGCCGACGAGTGCATCAAGGCGACCTTCTTCATCATCGGTCAGCAGGCCAAGGCGAACCCCGAAGGCGTGCGCAAGCTGGTCGCAGCGGGCCACACCGTCGGCACGCACAGCATGAGCCATCCGCTGACGTTCAACCGGATGCCGATCGAAAAATTCGCGCCCGAGATCAACGGCGGCATCGAGTGGACCTCGGCCGCGATGACCGACCCGTCCAAGCTGGCGCCGTTTTTCCGCATTCCCGGCCTGATGCGCGCCGAAGGCGTCGAGAATTACCTGATCTCGCGCGGCATCCAGGTCTGGAGCGCCGACTTTCCCGCCGACGACTGGCGGCATGTCTCGTCAGACCGCGTCTATCAGCTCGCGATCCAGCGGCTGGAGGCCAAGGGCAAGGGCATCCTTCTGCTGCACGACATCCAGGCCCGCACGGTGGCGGCGCTGCCGAAGATCATCCGCGATCTGAAGGCGCGCGGCTATCGCATCGTGCACGTGGTGCCCGCAACCGCCGATCAGCCGGCGACACCGACCACGCCGGTGGAGTGGCTGCTGCATCCGCCGACCGAGACGACGCCGATCGCGCATTGGCCGCCGGTGCCGAATTTCGTTTTCGCGCAGACCAGGACCCTTCCTGCGCCCGCGCTCGCCGATCTCAATGCCCAGACCGGACATCCGTCGCTGCTGCCGCGCCCGACCAAGGCGCAGGTGGATGTCGCATCCACCCTGCCCGTACCCGGCCGCGGCCTGTTTGCGATCCCCGAGGGCTCGGTCGAGGTGCTGCTGTCGACGACCTTGTCGCGGCGCGCCGCGACCCGGCTCGCCATGGCGGCCGAGACGCCTCATGCGGCCAAAGCCAAGGCCGGCAAGGCGCGCGGACATCGGACCGCACACTCCGCCACGCCATCCGCACCGAAGCATGCCTCGCAGACCGATGGCACTGCGCCCAAGAGCGCAGCATCCAAGAGCACTGCAGCCAGGAGCACTGCATCCAGGAGCTCTGCGCCGCGCCCAACCCGCGTCGCCAGCCTGAAGAAGCGCGCGTAGTAGAGCCCTATTGCCGCATGATGTTGGCGACGCAGAGCAGCACGATCAGCGCCAGGAAGAACAGGTCCATATAGGACTTGAGCTCGCCGTCGCGCCGCAGCCGCGCGACGTCGGCCACGACCTGCTTGCGCGCGTTCGTTCCGCCCGAACCGTCATTGATCGGGCCCTGCAGCCGCTTGGTCTCGGCTTCCAGCTTCTCGATCTTCTGGAAGAAGTAGAACGCGCGCAGCGTCGAGGCCGCGCGCATGCCGGCATAGACCAGCACCAGAATCGCGATGATCGCCCGGTTCTGGTATTTCTCCATGAAGTTCAGGCTGAAATAGACCATCGCCATGAAGGCGAAGTTGGTCACGAAGCGATAGACGAAGCTTAGAAAGACCATGCGGGCTTGAGCCTTGCGGGAGAGCAACCGGACGCGTGTTGCGAATTCGGGATCAGGAAACCCAGACCGGAACAGCCGGCCGGGACGCGGCGCAGGCCCGTCTACGCCAACTTCGTTTCAGGAAAGATACGATCCCCACGCAATTGCCGCCTTTTAGCCACGCGAAGCCACAATGCAAGCGCGCATACGCTAGCAGCTTGTTCCGTACCCGGTCGCCGCGGCGCGATGGCGATTCCGCGGAAGCTACGGTAGACTGCTGGCCGCCACTGGTGGGGTCTGCCGATGCCGAAGAAGGGAATCACGGGCCACGACGACTGGGTTCTGACCGAGGCGCTGGCGACTGCGCTGGTCGCCCTGGAGCAGCTCGAGCCGAAGCACCAGCCCAACGCGCATATGGACGACATCCGCAAGATGCTGTCGAGCGGCAAGGAGCCGGCGGCGGTGAGCCTGCACCTCGCCCAGGCCAAATGCCGCCTGTTTCCCGACCTCGACCCGCTGGAGATCTACCGGGAATACGGCATCGGCGAGGAATATGGCTGAGGACGCCGTGACCGGGCGACGTTAGGTCCGACGGTGACCGATCCAGCGATCATCATGACCAGCGCGGCAAGGTCGATCTTGCCGATGACGGTCAGCTCTTCCGAGCCTTTCGCATCCTTCGCGCCCTGGACCTTGAGCGATTGCGGCCGGTCGGCGGCCTGTCGTGGACCAGCACGAGCGAGGCGCTTCGCGCTGTTCGAACGGCGGCTCACGTGAATCGGGTTGATCTTCAGTTCGCTCGTCAGCCGCGCCGATAGATCTCCAGATAGCTCGGCGAATACAGCGCGGCGCTCTTGAGCGCGTCGAGGTCCGGGATCGTCAGGGTTCGCTCGCGGAGCACGATCAGCCCGGATGCCCGCAATTCCTGGATGGTGCGATTGAGATGGACCACCGAGAGGCCGGTCGCGTCCGCGAGGTCCATCTGGGTGACCGGCAGCGCGCAGGAATTTCCGTCGACCAGGCCAACGGGGCGAAGCCGCTCGTGGATCTCGCAGAACAGATGAGCCACGCGCTCCAGCGCGACGCGGCGTCCAAGATTGATCACCCATTCGCGCTGGATCGCGTTGTTCAGCAGGGTCTCGCACATGAAAGCTTCCGCCAGCGTCCGGTCGCTCGCGAGCAGTTTTTCGAAGGGCGCCCGCCTGATCTCGGCGTAGACGACCGACGTCACGGCCGAGATCGTATGATCCAGGGCGGACAGCAGATAGACATGCGCGTCGCAGGTCTCGCCGGGGAAAATGAAATTGACGATCTGCCGCCTTCCGTCCTCGAGCGTCTTGTGGCGGAACGCCCAGCCCGACAGCACAATCCGGACGCTGTCGAGAGGTTCGCCCTCGGCGATCAGGTCCTCGCCCGGCCCCGCTCGCAACAAGCCTTCCAGTACGGCCTGTTCGAGCGCGGCGACGGCTTCCACGGACAATTGCCGCAAGGCGCTGAGGCGCCGAACGACCGTTTGCGCATGATCTCCATAGATGCCCAGCGAGCGCATCAGCCCTCCATCGAAGGCGTGTGAAACGCGCGCTTGCTCAGAGGAATGGCGAGGACGCAGGTCAGCCCGGCCGGGTTGAAGGACCATTCGAACAGGAGTTGCGAAGGCTGCTCGGCTTCGTCGATGCGCCAGGAAATTCCAGATCGAGGCTGCCATCCGGATCGCGCGCGACCAGGGCCCGGGTCCGCGCGAAGGCATTGAGCCGGCCGTCGATCGGTGGAGATGGTGCAAAAGACCGCCGCCATCGGCGCCAGTGTCGCCGTTGCCATGTCAGCACCGACCGCGCCGAACGGCCGAAGCCAGCGGGATCACGCTTGTCGGCATCGCGCGCGGCAGCGCATTCGAGATCTTCAGCCATCCGGCGCAGGTGTCCATGCCGGAAGCAATTCAGATCGAGCTTCCGAGTTTCCCAAGCCGAGGCGAATCGAGGTCCACCCAGCGTCAGGGGAAGGAATCAGCGCGCCGCCGACATGGCGCGAGACCAGCGGGCAGCACGCGATCTCGCATCAAAAAACTGAAGGATTTCAATGCCAACGTGGCTAGATGGTGCGCTCGGAGGGACTCGAACCCCCACGATTTTACTCACTGCCACCTCAAGGCAGCGCGTCTACCAATTCCGCCACGAGCGCTTTGGGGATGCCGGCTTGAGGCCTGAAGGCCAGCCGGATCAACGGCGCCGATCTAACAAATCCGTCAGAGGGGTACAAGCCTCCAAAGGCCCTGAATTCCACAAGCTTGTCAGGAAAGTTCCGGCTCGTTGCGCCGGGATCGGCCTATCCCCGGCTGCTACCGCGTGCCCGGGCCGCTACCGCGTGCCGGGGGTGCGCGGCAGCATCTGCTTGACCTCGACCGCGATCCGGTTGCGGTCGACCAGCACCACGCCGGAGGCCACCGGCAAATTATTGGCCAAAACCTTGACCTCGTCGGCCTCGGTTGCGTCCAGCTCGATGATGGCGCCGCGGGAAAGACGTAATACTTGATGAATCGGCATGGTGGTCGTCCCGAGGACGACCATGAGATCCACGGTGACTTTGTCGAGTGTAGGCACGTCAGCACCACCGCAACTTGGGACTAAGGACTTGGCATTTGCCCCTGCGATCATCACCCGGTTATGGTTAGCCAATGGTTAATTCGCCTCAAAACCCTCGCCAAGACCTCGATTTGACGTCGTTTTCCGCCTCCCGCGGCACGCCCGTGGAATGGCAAATCTCCGACGTGCCGGTGCCCTATCCGGACGCGGTTGCCGCCATGGAGGCGCGTGTTGCGGCGATCGCGGCGGGCGAGGCGCCGGAGCTGGTCTGGCTGCTCGAACACCCCCCGCTCTACACGTCCGGCACCTCGGGCAAGGAATCCGACCTGCTAGATGCCCGATTCCCGACCTTTGCCACCGGGCGCGGCGGCCAGCTCACCTATCACGGGCCCGGCCAGCGCGTGGCCTATATCATGCTCGACCTCAAGCGACGCCGGCCGGACGTCCGGGCCTATGTCGCGAGCCTGGAGGAGCTGATTCTGCGCACCCTCGCCGCCTTCAACGTCCGCGGCGAGCGGCGCGAGGACCGGGTCGGCGTCTGGGTGAAGCGGCCCGACAAGGGACCCGAGCACGAGGACAAGATCGCGGCGATCGGCGTCCGGCTGAAGCGTTGGGTCTCGTTCCACGGCATCGCAATCAATGTCGAGCCGGAGCTGTCTCATTTCGCCGGCATCGTGCCCTGCGGCGTCGCCGATCCCCGCTACGGCGTCACCTCGCTCATCGACCTCGGCCAGCTCGTGACCATGGCCGATGTCGACGTCGCACTTCGGCAGGCGTTTGAGGAGCTGTTCGGGCCGACGCGGGCGCTGCTGCCAGAGGCGGCCGTCTAACATTTTTCTGTTTGAGCCGACCGCGCCTGTTCTCCGCCCATCGCGGAATCGGTTACGCTTGGGTCCGGTGCCGCCCACGCCTCCCCCCTCCGCCGGGAAAGCAGAATTCATGTCGGGCGACTAAACCATCGGACCGACTGTTCGAGCGCCAGGCATAAGGAGGGATTGCGCTTCTGCTCGCAATAGGAGGTTTTGACGATGAAGTTGTCTGCACCAATCCATCATCTTAAACGCAAAGCGAAGCGCCTGTCGCGCGAGCAAGGCATTCCGCTGCACGCCGCGCTCGATCGCATCGCCGCGACGGAAGGCTTTTCCGCCTGGAGCATGCTCGCGGCGAAAGCCGCAGCACTGACGCCGGCGAGCAGGCTGTTTCCGCAATTCAAGCCCGGCGATTTGGTGCTGGTCGGGGCACGCCCTGGCCAGGGCAAGACGCTGATGAGCCTCGAACTCGCCGTGGAGGCCATGCGCTCGGGCCATCGCGCCGCGTTCTTCTCGCTCGAATACACCGAGAGAAATGTGCTCGATCGCTTCAGGGCGATCGGCGCCGACCCCGCGCAGTTCGAAGAACTGTTCGAGGTCGATTGCTCCGACGCGATCAGCGCCGACTACGTCGTCAAGCAGATGGCCACCGCGCCCCGCGGCACGGTCGTGGTGATCGACTATCTGCAACTGCTCGACCAGCGGCGGGAAAATCCCGACCTGACCGTCCAGCTGCGCGCGCTGAAATCGTTCGCGCGCGACAAGGGGCTGATCGTCGTCTTCATCTCGCAGATCGACCGGTCCTATGATCCCGCGATCAAGCCCTGCCCAGACCTTGGCGATGTCAGGCTGCCGAACCCGCTGGACCTGAAGCTGTTCGACAAGACGTGCTTCCTGAACAAGGACGAAGTTCAGTTCCGCGCCGCGAGCTGACGACCAGGCCGCGGGTGAGATGGCTCGCCCGCGGCTTGCAGCTTCACGCTGCAGCCAGCGGCACCTCGAGCTTGCCGGCGATGTAGCGGCGCTCCTGGGTCAGGCCACCAAAGCCGTAGGCATCGCCCTTGACCTCGTCGACATGCAGATAGGTTTCGGGATGCAGCGGTCCCAAAATCTCGGCCATGCGCTTGAACATGGCGGCGAGGTAGGCCGCCTTCTCGTCCTTGGTGTTGGTGCCCTCGCTGACGTGGATGTCGATCCAGTAGCTGGCAAGCTTCTGCTCGGCCAGCGACTTGCCGCCGGCGAACCAGTCGCTCGCGTCCACAGGCTTCACGATGATGGCGGTGACCTTGGGATCCTTGTGGAGGATTTTTGCGGTGAGCTCGGACACCGCGCTGGCGATGTCGGCCTTCAGCGACGGCGACTGGCGGGAGCTGGTGTAGGACACGGCGATCAGGGGCATGGTCGTTCTCCTCAAATTGCCGCGCTGGTGTTGTGCGGCGTTGATGAGAAGCTAGACCCTCGTCCATCATTTTGGTATCTTATCTCTTTTGATACCAGTGATAACGATTCATAATGATAGCAACGCTCGACATCACCACCGTCCAGGCCTTCCTGCTGGTCGCCGACCTCCAGAGCTTTACCCGTGCCGCCGAAGCGCTTGGCACCACGCAGGCGGCGGTCAGCTTAAAACTGCAACGACTGGAGACACTGCTCGGCAAGCGCCTCGTCGAGCGCTCGCCGCGCGCGGTCCGGCTCACCGCCGATGGCGCGGCGTTCCTCGACCGCGCCCGCGTGCTTATGCAGGCGCATGACCGCGCGCTGTCGGGCGAGACCTCGGCCGCACAGTCGCTGTCACTCGGCATCTCCGACCATGCCGCGGGGCCGGAGCTGGTGCCGCTCCTCGAACGCCTGCACGCGATGTCTTCAAACCTCACCCTCGCCGTCACCATCGGCTTCTCCCGCGAGATGCAGGATTCCTATGACGCGGGCGAGCTGGACGCGGTGATCGTCCGGCAGGAAGGCAGCCGCCGCGGCGGCGAAAAACTGGCCGAGGACGAATTCAGCTGGTTCGCCTCACGCCGCTTTGCCCTGCCCAAGGGTGAGCCGCTGCCGCTCGCCACGCTCGCCCCGCCGTGCGGCGTCCGCGCCATTGCCGTGCGCGCACTCGATAAGGCCGGCGTCGCCTGGCGCGAACGCTTTGTCGGCGGCGGCGTCACCGCGGTGGTCGCTGCGGCCCTCGCCGGACTTGCGATCGCGCCGCTGGCGCGGCGGATCGCGCCGGCCGGGCTGGTCGACATCGGGCCGGCACACAAGCTGCCAAAACTCGGCAGCTCGAAGGTGATGCTGCATTCGAAGGTCAGCGATCCCGCAAAGCTTGCGGCGCTGCGGGTGGTCGCTGCGACGTTCAAGAGCGCCGCGGCTTGACGCCGCAAACGCTCACCAGATCGCCTCGGGACTGCATACCCATCGCCGAATTTGCCTAAAAACTTCCCAGAGAGGGGGAACCAAACCGCCCCTTGAGCGTTTGCCCCCGTTGGGGTGAGGTCCGGAATGACTAAAAAGTCCAGTCAGCAGAGAGACTTGTTCGAAAGCGAACGCAGTTTCCGGCTGTTGGTGGAGGGAGTTGCAGATTACGCGCTCTACATGCTCGATCCCAGCGGGATCATCACGAGCTGGAACATCGGCGGCGAGCGCATCAAGGGCTACCTGCCCCAAGAGATCCTCGGCCAGCATTTCTCCCGCTTCTACACCGAGACCGACCGTGCCAACGGCAAGCCCGCTCGCGCGCTCGCCACCGCGCGCGACCAGGGCCGCTACGAGGAGGAAGGCTGGCGTGTCCGCAAGGACGGCACCTTCTTCTGGGCGAGCGTCATTATCGATCCCATCTACGAGGACGCGACCCTCGTCGGCTTTGCCAAGATCACCCGTGACATCACCGAGCGGCGCAATGCGCAGCTCAAGCTCGAGGCGATGCAGACACAGCTCGCCGAGTCGCAGAAATTCGATGCGCTGGGGCAGCTCACCGGCGGCGTCGCGCACGACTTCAACAACCTCCTGATGATCATCAGCGGCAGCCTTCACATCCTGAAGAGGGGCGATGTCGACGACGCCAAGCTTCAGCGCGCGGTCTCTGCGATCGAGGCCGCAACCAAGCGCGGGGCCGCGCTGACCAGCCAGCTCCTGACCTTTGCCCGGCGGCAGAGCGTCAATCCGCAGGCGATCGAGCTTGCGGCGCGCATCGCGGCAATCCGAGAGGTTCTCGAAGCAGGCGTCGGCAGCTCCGTGCGTCTCGCCTTCGACGTCGAGCGCAACGTATGGCCGGTCAAGGCCGATGTCTCCGAGTTCGAGACGGGGTTGCTCAATCTCGTCATCAACGCCCGCGACGCCATGCCCGACGGCGGCACGGTGACGATCGGCGCACACAACGTCGTCCTTGACGATCCGCTCCACAGCGGCGAATTCGTCGCCATCACCGTGGCCGATACCGGGCTTGGCATTCCCTCCGACGTCGTCGACAAGATCTTCGAGCCGTTCTTCACGACCAAGCCGGTCGGCAAAGGCACCGGTCTTGGCCTGTCGCAAGTTCACGGCTTTGCACATCAGGCGGGCGGCACCATCAAGGTCGCAAGCGAGCTCGGCAAGGGCACCACCTTCACCATCTTGCTGCCGCGGGAAACCGCGACCATACCGAGCGAGCCGCCTGAAACAGCTCCGGTCCTCGGCACCGGCACCGTGCTGCTGGTCGAGGACAATCCCGACGTTGCCCTCGTCAGCATCGGTCTTCTCGAGCAGCTCGGTTACCAGGTGTGCCGGGTCCCCGATGCCGAAGCCGCGCTGCTTGAGATCGAGAAGAATGGCGTCGACTTCGTATTCTCCGATATCGTCATGCCCGGCAAGATGGACGGGCTCAGCCTCGCCCATCATCTGCGCCAGCCCCGCCCCGACCTGCCGGTCCTGCTCGCCACCGGCTACAGCGACGTCGCGGCCGGCGTGCGCGGTGATTTTCCGATCCTGCGCAAGCCCTACGAGATCCACGAATTGAGCGAGGCGATCGCCAAGCTGCCGCGATGATGCTTCACCGCGCGCCGCTTGCGTCCAGAGGCTTGGCTCTCAGATCGTCGGCAACACCGAAAACGCCTCCCCTGCCCGGCGCAGGTTCAGCTCATCGGCACCGGCGGTCTCGCTGGTGACGCTGTCCACGCGCGAGGACGGCGGGCCGTGGCGGCACAGGGCGACCATGTCGGCGACATGCTTCGGCGCACCCGCGAACAGCGCTTCCACGCTGCCGTCGCGGCGGTTGCGAACCCAACCTTCCAGCCCGCAAGCAACCGCCTGGGACTCAAGCCAGGCCCGGTAGCCGACGCCGTGCACGCGGCCGCGGATCACGACCTGGAGGATCGCCCGGCTCATGTCTTCAGCCCCAGGACATCGGCAATGCGCGCCTTCGTCTCGGCCTCGCGAATGACGCGGGCGGTCAGGTCCGATGATGCGAGGCCTTTCAGATTTTTCGGCGCGGTACCCTCGCGGAGCGCCTTGAGTGTATCGTACACGGCCTGCGTCGCGGCTGCGATCGGGGCATGCCCCTGGAGCGCGATGCGCACGCGCCGGGCGGCGAGATAGTCCGGCGCGCTCAGTTCCTCCGGCGCGCCGCCAAGCACGATCGGCAGGCGAGTGGCAGATGCGATGGCCTCGAGCTCGGTGCGCGACTTGATGCCGGTGAAGAACAGCGCATCGACACCGGCAGCTTCATAGGCTTTGGCGCGGCGGATCGCATCCTCGATCGAGGTGATCGAGGCAGCCCCAGTACGGCCCATAACGACGAGCGAGGGATCGCTGCGGCCGGCAAGCGCAGCCGTCATCTTGCCGACGCCCTCCTCCAGCGAGATCAGCTGCGTCCTTGCTTCGCCAAAGGCGGCCGGCAGCAGCGTGTCCTCGATGGTGAGGCCGGCGGCGCCCGCCGTCTCCAGCTCCTGCACCGTGCGGCGCACGTTGAGCGCGTTGCCGTAGCCGTGATCGGCGTCGACCAGCACGGGAAGCGTCGCCGCGCGCGACATCCGTCGCATCTGCTCGGCAAGCTCGGTCAGCGTGATCAGCGTGACATCGGGGTCGCCGAGCACCGCGAGCGAAGCCACCGAGCCGCCGAACATGCCGAGCGGGAAGCCGAGATCCTCGGCGATACGGATCGAGATGGCGTCGTAGACCGAGCCGGGATGAACACAGGCCGAGCCCGACAGGATCGATCGCAGTTTTTCGCGGCGGGAACGAAAGGCCATGGTGCTGTCTCGGTTAGGTCACGGAGGCCGCAGCATACTCCGTCATTGCGAGCGAAGCGAAGCAATCCAGAAATGCTCTGCGGAGACAGACTGGATTGCTTCGTCGCCAGGCTCCTCGCAATGACGGTGCTCAGGGGGAGACAGGCCGCCCTCCCCACTCACACCTTACGCAAACTCCAAAATCAGCGCGTCCACCGCGAGCGTCGCACCGGCGCTGGCGTGGACCTTCTTGACAGTGCCGTCCTGCTCTGCGCGCAGCACGTTCTGCATCTTCATGGCTTCGACCACCGCGAGCGTCTCGCCGGCCTTGACCTCCTGCCCTTCGGTCACCGCGATCGAGATCACGAGACCCGGCATCGGGCAGAGCAGCTTCTTGCCGGTGTCGGACGCCGTCGTCACCGGCATCAGCCGCGCGGAAGCGGCTTCCGCTTCGGTCCAGACATAGACCGGCACCTCGACGCCCTGATGCGCAAGGCGGATGCCGTTGGCGATCGGACGCGTCTGCACCGCGACGAGGTGGCCGTCGATGGTGCCCTGCCAGACCGGATCGCCGGGCTTCCACGGCGACTGCAACAGATGCGTATTGCCGGTCTTGCCCTCGGCGTCGACGAATCGAATTGCGATCGCCTCGCCCTCGCGCGCGACCTCGAGCGATATTTCCTGGCGGTCGAGCCAGACCGCGCGGCGCCGCTCGCGCTGCACGATGCGGCCGCCCATCTGGCCGGAGATCTGCCGCTTGCGCTCACCCAGCACGTGATCGATGGCGGCGCCGACCGCGGCGATCCGCCGTGCGACCTCGCCTTCCGGCATGCGGACCGCAAATCCTTTGGGGAATTCCTCGGCGATGAAGCCGGTCGAGAGCCGGCCCTCGCGCCAGCGCGGATGATGCATCAGCGCCGACAGGAACGGGATATTGTGCCTGATGCCGTCGACATAGAACGAATCCAGCGCCGTGGCCTGTGCCTCGATCGCGGCCGCGCGCGAGGGCGCATGGGTGACGAGCTTGGCGATCATCGGATCGTAATGGATAGAGATCTCGCCGCCCTCCTGCACGCCGGTGTCGTTGCGGATCGTGATGCCGTCCTGGCTCGCTTCAGCCGGCGGGCGGTATTTCACCAGACGTCCGATCGACGGCAGGAAGTTGCGGAACGGGTCTTCGGCGTAGAGACGGGACTCCACCGCCCAGCCGGTGAGCGTGACGTCCTTCTGGCTGATCGCGAGCTTCTCGCCGGCGGCGACGCGGAGCATCTGCTCGACGAGGTCGACACCGGTGACGAGCTCGGTGACGGGATGCTCGACCTGGAGGCGCGTGTTCATCTCCAGGAAGTAGAAGCTCTTGTCCTGCCCCGCGACGAATTCGACGGTGCCGGCGGAATCGTAGTTCACGGCCTTGGCCAGCGCGACCGCCTGCTCACCCATCTTGCGGCGGGTGGCCTCGTCGAGCAGCGGCGACGGCGCCTCCTCGATGACCTTCTGGTTACGGCGCTGGATCGAGCACTCGCGCTCGCCGAGATAGATCACGTTGCCATGCTTGTCGCCCAGCACCTGGATTTCGATGTGGCGGGGATCGACGATGAACTTCTCGACGAAGACGCGGTCGTCGCCGAACGAAGCTTTCGCCTCGGCCTTGGCGAGGTTGAAGCCCTCGGCGACCTCGGCGGTCGAATGGGCGATGCGCATGCCCTTGCCGCCGCCACCGGCCGAGGCCTTGATCATCACGGGATAGCCGATCTCGTCAGCGATCTTGACCGCGTGTTTGGCGTCCTCGATCACGCCGAGATAGCCGGGCACGGTCGAGACCTTGGCCTTTGCGGCGGCCTTCTTGGATTCGATCTTGTCGCCCATCGCCGCGATCGCGCCCGGGTTGGGGCCGATGAAGACGATGCCGGCCGCTTCCAGCGCCCGCGGAAATGCCTCGCGCTCGGAGAGGAAGCCGTAGCCGGGATGTACGGCCTCGGCGCCCGTCTTGCGGCAGGCCTCCACGATCTTCTCGATCACCAGATAGCTCTCGGCCGCGGCGGGCGGGCCTATCAGCACGGCCTCGTCAGCCATCTCGACATGAAGGGCATCGCGATCGGCCTCGGAATAGACCGCGACCGTCTGAATTCCCATGCGGCGAGCGGTCTTGATGACCCGGCAGGCGATTTCGCCGCGATTGGCGATCAGAATGCGTTTGAACATGCTTTTCTTGAGTCTCGACCTTGGGCGGGACCCTTCCCTGGCCGTTGGGGCCTATGGGACGGGCCGTGTGGCTCCCGTGGTACATCAAAATCCGCAGGAGGCAACGGTCTAAATCCGGGCCTTCTGGCGTACCAGCACAAGACCGAAATGGCCTTTCCGAGCCTCCAGGACGCCTGCGCCTGCGCCCGCACCTACGCCTTTTTGGCCTTGGCGACGTCCCGGACCAGGCCCTGGATGAAGCCGAGTTTGGCGACGACGGCCGGCGACAGGATGAAGGGATAGAGGTCGCGCAGCCCCATGGCGCGGTTGACGCTGTTCATGGCGAACGTGAAGGGCAGCCATGCGTTGACCAGCGCCTCGACGTCCCTGGCCTCGTAAGGGTTGAAACGGATACGGGTCGTCAACTCCCCGTCGCGGTCGACCTTGGGGCGGACCTCCATGCCAAACTCGGAGGCCATCTCCAGGGTGTCGACGATGTGCAGATAGTGCGCCCAGGTCTCGGCGAAGTCCTCCCAGGGGTGCGTGGTCGCATAGGCCGAGACGTAGTTCTGCTGCCAGTCGGGCGGCGCCCCCTCGGCGTAGTGGCGCTGCAGGGCCTGGCCGTAATCGACGGAATCGTCGCCGAACACCACGCGGCATTCTTCCAGCTTGCCGCCCTCGCTCACCAGCACGTCCCAGAAATAGTGCCCGACCTCGTGGCGGAAGTGCCCGAGCAGCGTCCGGTACGGCTCGCCCATCTCCAGCCTGCGCCGCTCGCGCTCGATGCCGTCGGCCTCGGTCAGCGCGATCGTGATCAGGCCGTTGTCGTGGCCGGTCAGGACCTTCTGCCCGCTGTTCGGGTCGTCGGCGAGGAAGTTGAAGATCAGGCCATGCTCGGGATCGTCCTTCCGGGTCTGCAGCGGCAGCTTCCAGCGGATCAGGGAATAGAACAGTCGGTGTTTTGCCACCTCCAGCTCGCGCCAGCCGGCGAGTTGCGCCGGGTCGGACAGATCCGGCACGATGCCGTTATGGCGGCAGGCGCGGCAATAACCGGTGGCGTCGCCCACATCCGTCAGCCAGTTGCAGGCATCGTACTCGGCGTTGCGGCACAGCACGCGGCTTGCGCCCTTGTCGGCCAGCGTCTTCCAGGCCTCACCGTCGGGCTCGATTGCCGACATCGTCTCCTTCTCCGGCAGGAAGGCGATCCGGTGGCCGCAGCGTTCGCAGGCACGGTTCTCGAAATAGAGGACATTGCCGCAGGCCTGGCAGACAAAAAGCTTCAAGATTTAGCCTCATCCGAAGGGGAGTTTTATCAATGCGCGTCGTCGCGCCTGGCAGATACGCGCCCGCAGATGCCATCGTTCCAATCTTCGGAACAAATAGCCAGAGCCGGCGTTCGTTCATACCACCACGCTGCGTCCGGTGGCGGCTTTCCCTGCAATGTCCGCTCTAAACAATGGCTATCACGCTTTGTCTGTGTGAATATCGGCCCGGCACGTGCGCTCACGCATCACAACGGCCGACACCTTGAACGATCCTTTGCCCGAGACCGCCGCAGCCGAGAGGCTGCGCCAGCACCTCGAAGAAATCGCGCGCGAGCGCGACAACGCCTATCGCGCACTCCAGGAGCGCGAGGCGGAGCTGGCGCGCATCCAGCGCATCGGCAAGGTCGGCGGCCTCGAAGTCGATTTCCGCGAGGGTTTCAAGAACCGCCGCTCGCCGGAATATCTGATCCTCCACGGCCTGCCGCCGGAAGCCGCCGACGAGTCCCACGAGGACTGGATCAATCGCATCCATCCCGACGACCGCGACGCTGCGGTGAAGCATTTCCTCGCTGCGCTGTCCGGCACCAGCGAGGACTACACGGCCGAATACCGCATCATCCGTCCCAGCGACGGCGAGACCCGCTGGATCCGCGTCGTCGCCAAGCTGGAGCGCGACCGTGACGGCCGCGCGATCCGGCTCGTGGGCGCCCATATCGACGTGACCGCCCAGGCGCTCGCGCGCGAGACCCTGCGCGAGAGCGAGGAGCGTTTCCGGCTGATTGCCGACAGCGCCCCGGTGCCGATCTGGGTCACGAAACTCGACCGCACACGCTCCTTCGCCAACCAGGCCTATGTCGACTTCGTCGGCCTGCCCTACGACCAGGCCATCGTCTTCGACTGGCGCAAGGTGCTGCATCCGGACGACCTTCCGCATGTGCTGCAGCAGTCGGTCCAGGGTGAAGCTTCGCTCAAGCCCTTCGTGCTGGAAGCCCGCTACAAGAACGCCGACGGCGAATGGCGCTGGCTGCGCTCGGAATCGCAGCCGCGCTGGGACCCGACCGGCAGGCATATCGGCTTCATCGGCGTTGCCCACGACATCACGGTGGCCAAGCAGGCCGAGATCGAGCTCCGCCAGCTCAACGAGACGCTGGAAGAACGCATCGTCGAGCGCACCGCGGAACTCGAATCCAACGAGGCCCGGCTGCGCGCGATCCTGGAGACCAGCAACCAGTATCAAGGCCTCGTCAATCTCAGGGGCGAAGTGCTTTACGCCAACAAGACCGCGCTGGACGGCATCAAGGCGAGCTCGTCGGACGTGATCGGACAGCCGTTGTGGCAGACCCCCTGGTTCAGCGCGACGGAGGGCATGAGCGCGCTGGTGCGCGAGGCCTTCGATACCGTGCTCAAAGGCGAAGCGGTGCGGCTGGAGATGCGCCTGCGCCTTCCCATCGGCGAGCGCGACTTCGAGTTCGGCATGCGCCCCGTGCTCGACCGTCACGGCAACATCACCGGCGCGGTGCCGGAGGCCGTCGACATCACAGACCGCCGCCGCGGCGAGGAAGCGCTGCGGCAGTCGCAGAAGATGGAGGCGATCGGCCAGCTCACCGGCGGCGTCGCGCACGACTTCAACAATCTGCTCACCATCATCCGCTCGGCCACCGATTTCCTGCGCCGCCGCGAGCTTCCGGAGGAGCGCCGCCGCCGCTATGTCGACGCCATCTCCGACACCGTAGAGCGCGCCTCCAAGCTGACCGCACAGCTGCTGGCGTTTGCACGCCGGCAGCCGCTGAAACCGCAGATCTTCAACGTCGGCACCCAGGTCGAGGGAGTGGCGCAACTGGTCCGGCCGCTGGTCGGCGGCCGCATCGAGATCGCGGTGGAGGTTCACGATGCCGACTGCTTCACCGTCGCCGACGTCGCCCAGTTCGAGACCGCGCTGATCAACCTTGCCATCAACGCCCGCGACGCCATGGACGGCGAAGGCCGCCTCACCATCGCCGTGCGCAAGGTCGTCGGGATTCCGAGCCTGCGCGCGCAATCGGCGCGCGGCGGCGATTATGTCGCGATCTCGGTCGCCGACACCGGCAGCGGCATCGCGCCCGAGAACATCGAGGCCATCTTCGAGCCGTTCTTCACCACCAAGGAGGTCGGCAAGGGAACGGGCCTCGGCCTCAGCCAGGCCTTCGGCTTCGCAAAGCAGTCCGAGGGCGACATCACCGTGACGAGCACGCAAGGTGAAGGCGCGACCTTCACCATCTATCTGCCGCAGGCGCAAAGCCCCGCCACGGACAAGGAAGCTGCGGCGCTGACCTATGAGGCCGCGGCCACAGGGCGCGGCTATCGCGTGCTCGTGGTGGAGGACGACGACGAGGTCGGCCGCTTCTCCACCGAGCTCCTGGAAGACCTCGGCTACGTCGTCCGCCGCGTCGCCAACGCCAACGCGGCGCTGGCGATCCTGGGCGAGAACGAATTCGCCGTCGATCTCGTGTTCTCCGACGTCATCATGCCCGGCATGAACGGCGTCGAGCTCGCCGGCATCATCCGCGAGCGCTATCCGGGCCTGCCCGTCGTGCTCACCTCCGGCTACAGCAACGTGCTCGCCGAGAACGCCCATCGCGGCTTCGAGCTGATCCAGAAGCCCTATTCGGTCGAGTCGCTGTCGCGCATTTTGCGCAAGGCGATCGCCGAGAAGCTGTCGGTGACGCGCTAGTCTAAGAGATATCCTCATGAAACCCGCTCTCCTCTCCGCCTGGCAGACCTGGGCGCTGCTGTCCGCCTGCTTCGCCGCGCTGACTGCGATCTTCGCCAAGGTCGGCATCGAGAACATCAATCCGGATCTCGCGACCTTCATCCGAACCATCGTCGTGCTGCTCGCCTTCTCGGTTCTGCTGTTCTTCACCGGACAATTCGCGGTGCCGTCGGCGGTCTCATCGAAAACGTGGCTGTTCCTGGTGCTGTCGGGGCTCGCGACCGGCGCGTCGTGGCTGTGCTATTTCCGCGCGCTGAAGCTCGGGCCCGCGACGCTGGTGGCGCCGATCGACAAGCTCAGCGTCGTGCTGGTCGCTCTCTTCGCCTTCGCCTTTCTCGGCGAGCGTCCGTCCGCCCAAGGCTGGGTCGGCATCGCCATGATCGGCGCCGGCGCGGTGTTGCTGGCTGTAAAGTTTTAAGGCGGAACAAAGCGGCTGCGAGAGCGGTTTCTGCCGGGACCCTTCCAGCCTCGATCGAGGACCGATGTCGAGCTCAAACCCCGATCAGGCAAGGCGTGCCGGCTGCGCACTGGATGCGGCCAACTTCTTCCTCGCCGACGTCCGCGACGGGCTTGGGCCGTATCTCGCCGTCTATCTGCTCACCGAGCAGCACTGGGACGAGGCCCGCATCGGGCTCGTGATGTCGATCGCGACCATCGCCGGAATCTTGGCGCAGACCCCGGCCGGCGCGCTGATCGATGCGACGCGCGCCAAGCGGCTGGTGATGGTCATCGCCGCCGTCATGGTGACGCTCGCCTCGCTGTCGCTGCCGATATTTCCGGCCTTTCTACCCGTTGCATTGTCGCAAGGGATCGCGCAGGCCGCCGCCGTGATCTTTCCGCCGTCGATTGCGGCCGTCTCGCTCGGCATCTTCGGCCCCGCCGCCTTCACCCGGCGGATCGGCCGCAACGAGACGTTCAATCACGCCGGCAATGCGGTCGCGGCGGGGCTTGCCGGGCTCTCCGCCTACTGGTTCGGCCCGACCGTCGTGTTCTACCTTCTCGGCGCCATGGCGATCGCGAGCCTTTTGAGCATTCTGGCGATCCCCGAACGCGCCATCGACCACGACCTTGCGCGCGGGCTCCACGATGCCGATGCTGACGACAGCCGGCCCGACCGACCCTCGGGCTTCGCGGTGCTCCTGACCTGTCGCCCCCTGCTCGTCTTCGCGATCTGCGTCCTGCTCTTCCATCTGTCCAACGCGGCCATGCTGCCGCTGGTCGGACAAAAACTCGCGCTCCAGGACAAGAACATGGGCACCAGCCTGATGTCGGCCTGCATCGTCGCCGCACAATTGGTGATGGTGCCGTTCGCGATGCTGGTCGGAGCCCGGGCCGATCGCTGGGGCCACAAGCGTTTCTTCCTCGCCGCGCTGTTGATCCTGCCGCTTCGTGGAGTGCTCTACACGCTCTCGGACAATCCGTTCTGGCTGGTCGGCGTGCAGCTTCTCGATGGCGTCGGCGCCGGCATCTTCGGCGCGATCTTCCCCGTCATCGTCGCCGACCTCATGCGCGACACCGGCCGCTTCAACGTCGCGCAAGGTGCTGTGATCACCGCCCAGAGCATCGGCGCTGCGCTGTCGACGACGCTGGCCGGTCTCGTCGTGGTCGGCGCGGGTTATGGCGCGGCGTTCCTCACGCTCGGCGCGGTCGCCGCGATCGGCGCCGTCGTCTGCTTTGTCGTCCTGCCCGAGACGCGGCAAATCGCAGATGGTGGTGCGCGTCCGAAAGGGAAGACAGCGGCGACAGCTTCCGCTATCGCTGCCGAGTGAGACATCCCATTTCGAGGACTGAACGTGCCGTCTGACGCCATCTGGGCCTGGAGCATCATCGTCGCTGCGACCGCAGGCGTCATCATCCGGCCTTTTCGCCTGCCGGAGGCGGTCTGGGCCGTCATCGGCGCTGGCGCCCTCGTGCTGCTCGGCTTGCTGCCGTGGCAGGATGCGGTGATCGGCATCGAGAAGGGCGTCGATGTCTATCTCTTCCTGATCGGCATGATGCTGATCGCCGAGTTGGCCCGGCTCGAGGGCCTGTTCGATTATCTTGCAGCGCTTGCGGTCGAATATGCGGCCGGCTCTCCACGGCGCCTGTTCCTGCTGATCTATCTCGTCGGCACGCTCGTCACCGTGCTGCTGTCCAACGATGCCACCGCGATCGTGCTGACGCCCGCCGTGTATGCAGCGACGCGCGCGGCCGGGGCAAAGCCGCTGCCTTATCTGTTCGTCTGCGCCTTCATCGCCAATGCAGCGAGCTTCGTGCTGCCGATCTCCAATCCGGCCAATCTCGTCGTGTTCGGCGCGCGCATGCCTGCGCTCACCGAATGGCTGCGCCTGTTCGCCCTGCCCTCCGCGGCCTCCATCGTGCTGACCTATGTCGTGCTGCGCCTGACCCAGCACCGCGCGCTGAAGGAAGAGACCATCGCGCGCAGCGTGCCGCATCCAAAGCTCGGCCGCGGCGGCAAGCTGACCGCAGTCGGCATCGTTGCGATCGGCGTCGTGCTGGTCACGGCCTCCGCGCTCGACAGGCAACTGGGCCTGCCGACCTTCATCTGCGGCGTGGCGACGGCAGCGATCGTGCTGCTGATCAGCCGGCAATCGCCGCTGCCCGTGCTGCGCGGCGTTTCGTGGAGCGTGCTGCCGCTGGTCGGCGGGCTCTTCGTGATGGTGGAAGCGCTGATCAAGACCGGCGTGATCGGGCAGCTCAGTTCGCTGCTGCATCAGGCAGTCGGTCAATCCGTGACGCAAGCAGCCTGGAGCGTTGGCATCGCCACCGCGATTGCCGACAACATCGCCAACAATCTTCCCGTCGGTCTCGTTGCAGGCTCAGTGGCCGCCAGCGACCACCTGCCCGCGCCTGTCGTCAGCGCGATCCTGATTGGCGTCGATCTCGGGCCGAACCTGTCGGTCACGGGATCGCTCGCCACCATCCTGTGGCTGGTCGCGCTGCGGCGGGAGAAGGTCGAGGTCGGCGCCTGGCCGTTTCTCAAGCTCGGCCTGCTGGTGACGCCGCCGGCCCTGATCGCGGCGCTCGCTGTTGCGATCCGGTAATCGCGCACAATTTGCGGCGCATCAATGTCGCCGGTAGCGGCGGACTTATGCTTCAACTTGCCGCGCAGACACGATATGGCGCGGTAAGGAGGTCCATCATGCAGATTCAGTCGAAGACATTGCTGCAAAGTTTTTCCCTGCGCCGCTCGTTTCAGAGCTTCACCGCACCTGACCGAGGCCGGGCGGAGACATCCCACCCGCTGTTGATCTTCTCCGCGGTGGTGCTGCTGGCCCTGTTCGCGATCGTGGAAATCGACCTTCACAGCGCCCAGCTTCAGGCGATCGGCTTGCTCAGTCTTGGGACCTGGATCGATCCCGTCTTCCTGAGCCCATAGCTCTTCGCGCGGCTCTCCGAGGCAACGCCCGATCGCGGCCGTGACAGCCGCGACCGGGTCGCCGATCCTCAGTCGTTCTCGTAGCCATAGACTTCCGGCAGGATGAAGATAGCCGCGAGCAATCCGATCAGCGGGAAGATCGCGACGAACAGCGTGGCGTTGGCCTGCCCGATCGCCGCGAACAGCGACGGGAACAGGAAGATCGCCAGGAACGACGGCAGCTTCACGAACATGTAGGCGAAGCCGCTGGCGGTGCCGCGATATTGCGGCTTGGCGACCATGGTCGGGATCGTCATGCAGTTCGAGGCGTCCCAATAATGGCCCCACAGCATGGCGGCCGCCGCGAACGGCAGCAGGATCTTGTTGTCGGTGTAGAGCGCGAAGGCCGCGACCAGCAGCGAGACGAGCACGATCGAGAAGCCCGCGATCGATATGCCGCGGTGGCCGATCTTCGGCGTCAGCAGCGGACCGACCCAGCCCGACACGGCGGCAAAGGAGAATAGCGCCATCGTCACCAGATTGATGCCGAGCACGCTCGACACGCCGACCATGACGAAGAGCACCGGCAGATAGAACGCGAAGGTCGAGAACTCGCTGGCTTGCGCGAAGCAGGCGATCCAGCCGTAGATCGTGGCACGCCAGCGGATCGGATCCTTCTTGAGGTCGGCGAGGAACGCGCGGGTGGAGACCTTGGGCACCTCGACGTCATGGTCCGGCAGCATGGCGAGATCGTCGTTGAACATCTCGCGCGCGACCTGCTTGGCCTCGCGGTAGCGTCCCTTCTGCACCAGCCACACCGCCGTCTCCGGCACGTCGTGCCGCATGATCAGGATGATCAGCGCCGGCAGCGCGCCGAGGCCGAGCGTCACCCGCCACAGCGTCTCGTGGTGAATGTCGAGCAGCAGGAAGATGACGATGACGCCGATGGTGAGGACTTCACCGACGGCGAACATGAACTGCCAGCGATTGCCCATGACCTCGCGCTCGCCCTTGGCCATGGATTCCATGATGTAGGTGTAGCCGGTCGAGATATCCGAGCCGAGCGGAACGCCGAGCAGGAACCGGATCACGATGAGCCAGGTGACGTTCGGCACGAAGGCCTGCGCCAGCGCCAGCACGATGAACATCACCATCGTCACCAGGAACATGACGCGGCGGCCGATCTTGTCGGACAGCCAGCCGCCGAGCAGCGCACCGATCATGGCGCCCCCCTGTGTACCGGCGGCGGCAAGGCCCAGCATCAGCGGATCCGGATTGTACTGTTCCTTGATGAAGATCAGCACGAAGGCGATCGAATACAGGTCCCAGGCTTCGACCAGGATCGAGGCCATCATCAGCCAGCCGACCTTGTTGCCCTTGGGACTGTAGTTCGTGATGAGGTAGCGGACCGCGGCTTCGCTCGCGGTCGGTTGTGGCATCGCCATCGTCGACATGTCTGGTCCTTTCTTCAAAACTCTTTTACGTGCCGAGCAGCGGCTCGATGCTGCAATCGAGCAGGCGTGGGTCGATTCCCGCCTCCATGCCGTTGAACATCTCGCCCATGTAGTCGATCAGGGCATCGCTCGCCTTAACCGCATCCTCGACGCGGCGGCTGGCGACCGCGGCGAGAATGGCGAGATGGTGATCGATCGTGCCTGACAGTTCGGCCTGTCCCGGCATGAAACGGTGGTGGATGTAGCCGATGCGCCGGTACAGCGTGTGCAGCGGCCGCAGCGTATGGACCAGAAACGGCTCGCCCGCCGCCTCCAGCACCAGCGCGTCGATGCGGCGGTCGATATTGTTGAATTCGTCGAGGGTCAGGGTGGAGCGGCGCTCGCGCAGGAGACGCTCGATGTGCAGTGCCTGATTGCGGTGAGAGAGGCTGGCGCGATCGGCCGCAAGCCGGATCACGAAGCGCTCCATGTCGCGGCGCAAGGCCAGCAGCATGCGCTCACGCGCCAGATCGATTGGCGCGATGTGCAGGCCGTGTCGCGGACGGATGATGATCAATGTATCGGCGGAGAGACGATTGACGGCGTGATGCACCGGGGTACGACCGAAGCCGGTGATATGCTGCAATTCCAGCATCGTCATGAATTGTCCGGGCTTGAGCTCGCAGTGAACGAGCAGCTCCTCGATCTTCTGATAGGCCAGCTCGAAGAAGTTGAGCCGATTGCGCCGCGAGGGCTTGCCCTCGCCATCGTCGTTCTTCACCACCTCGAGTGCGCGCTTGCGCCGTGCCATGTCGTTCTCTCCCGTCAACCCGCGCTCTCGTTGCTGGATGGCGCCTTGTTTCTCGGACCCTTAAAACATGTTGTGATATATTACAAGCAGGCGTAAGACTTCCGCGCGATCTGCGGCATGCTGCAGTGCGAAATGAGACGACGGGCGCGAGGCGCCTGTGATGGGAGGACAATTGCCGTGAAGATCACGTCGATCGAGACGCTGCGTACCGAGGAATTCTCCAACGTCATCTGGGTGCGCGTCCATACCGACACGGGCGTGATCGGTCTCGGCGAAACCTTCTATGGTGCAGGCGCGGTCGAAGCGCAGATCCACGACACCTTTGCCGGTCGCCTGCTCGGCCGCAATCCGCTGCACATCGAAGCCATCCACCGCGACATGCTGAACCTGCCGATGGCGCAGTCCTCGACCGGCGTCGAATATCGCGCGGCCTCCGCGATCGACATCGCGCTGTGGGATCTGTTCGGCAAGGTTTGCAATCAGCCGGTACACCAGATGCTCGGCGGCCTCTGCCGCGACAAGCAGCGCATCTACAACACTTGTGCCGGCACACAATATGTCCGCTCCACCAATATCAGCCCGGTCGCGAATTGGAATCTCGGCGCGTCCAAAGGTCCCTATGAGGATCTCGACGGCTTCATGCACCACGCCGGCGCGCTCGCCGAAAACCTTCTGGAGAGCGGCATCTCCGCGATGAAGATCTGGCCGTTCGATCCGGCGGCCCAGGAGAACAAGGGTCTCTACATTACCGCCGCGCAGATGAAGCAGGCGATCGAACCGTTCGAGAAGATCCGAAAAGCGGTCGGCGACAAGATGGAGATCATGGTCGAGCTCCATTCGCTCTGGAACCTGCCGACCGCCAAGCAGATCGCGCGAGCGCTCGAGCCCTACAAGCCGACCTGGTACGAAGATCCGATCCGCATGAACTCGCCACAGGCGCTGGCCGAATATGCCCGCTCCACTGACGTCTGGGTCTGCGCCAGCGAGACTCTGGGCTCGCGCTTCCCCTACAAGGACATGCTCGACCGCGATGCCATGCATGTGGTGATGGCGGATCTGTGCTGGACCGGCGGCCTCACCGAAGGCCGCAAGATCGCGGCGATGGCCGAAACCTATCACCGGCCCTTCGCGCCGCACGATTGCATCGGCCCGATCGGCTTCATCGCCGCCATCCACATGTCGTTCAGCCAGCCCAACACGCTGATCCAGGAATCGGTGCGCGCCTTCTACAAGGGCTGGTATAATGAGCTCGTCACCACCATGCCCACGATCAAGGATGGATTTGTTTATCCGATGGAAGGACCGGGCCTCGGCGTCGACCTTCTGCCCGCCGTATTCGACCGCTCCGATTTGACCGTGCGCCGTTCCAACGTCTGAGGATTTTCTTGAGATGAGCACCGCCCTCTTCGATCTTACCGGCCGTACCGCGCTCGTGACCGGCTCCTCCCGCGGCCTCGGCCGCGCCATTGCCGAAGGCATGGCCAAGGCCGGCGCCAAGGTCATCGTCAATGGCGTCGATCCCATGCGCGTCGAGCAGGCCGTCGCCGAGTTTCGTGCCGCCGGCCACCAGGCCGAAGGCGCCGCGTTCAACGTCACCGATGAGCCCGCGATCGTCGCGGCGTTCGACAATTTCGACAAAAAGGGCATTGCGGTCGACATCCTCGTCAACAATGCCGGCATCCAGCATCGCAAGCCGCTGGTGGAATTCACCACCGACGAATGGCGCAAGGTGATCGAGACCAACCTCACCAGCGCCTTCGTGATCGGCCGCGAAGCCGCCAAGCGCATGATCCCGCGCAAGCACGGCAAGATCATCAATATCGGCTCGCTCGGCAGCGAGCTCGCGCGCCCGACGATTGCGCCCTACACCGCGGCCAAGGGCGGCATCAAGAACCTCACCCGCTCGATGGCGGTGGAATGGGCCCAGCACGGCATCACAGCCAATGCGATCGGACCCGGCTACATGCTGACCGACATGAACGAGGCACTGGTCAACAACACCGACTTCAACAATTGGCTGATGGGTCGCATTCCCTCCAAGCGCTGGGGCAAGCCGGACGAACTGGTGGGCGCCGCGATCTTCCTCGCGTCGGACGCCTCGACCTATGTCAACGGCCAGATCATCTATGTCGATGGCGGCATGATCGCCGCGATGTGACCCGCGAACCGCTAAAGGAACGAGCCATGCGCGCCGTCGTCATTCACGCACCGAAGGATCTGCGGATCGACAGCTACCCCGATCCCGCCCCCGGGCCGAGAGAAGTCCGCGTCAAGATCGCCAATGGCGGCATCTGCGGCTCCGACCTGCATTACTATCACCACGGCGGCTTCGGCGTCGTGCGCATCCAGCAGCCGATGGCGCTGGGCCACGAGATCGCGGGCGTGGTCGCGGCGGTCGGCGACGATGTCACTGCACTGAAGCCGGGTACCCGGGTCGCGGTCAATCCGAGCAAACCGTGTGGCCAGTGCCTGCATTGCCAGGAAGGCATGCGCAACCAGTGCCTCGACATGCGGTTCCTCGGCAGCGCGATGCGCTTTCCCCACGTGCAAGGCGGCTTTCGTGAGTTCATCACGGTCGATGCCACGCAGGCCGTGCCGATCGCGGACAAGCTCTCACTGGCGGAGGCGGCCGTGGCCGAGCCGCTCGCGGTGTGCCTGCATGCCGGCAAGCAGGCCGGTCCCCTGCTCGGCAAGCGCGTGCTCATCACCGGCTGCGGCCCGATCGGTGCGCTGATGATCCTGGTGTCGCGGTTCGGCGGCGCCGCCGAGATCGTTGTGACCGATGTCGCCGATGCGCCGCTCGCGGTCGCAAGGAAGCTCGGCGCCACGCACGCCATCAATGTCGCGACCAATGCCACCGCGCTCGATCCCTGGCGCGCCGGCAAGGGGGTATTCGACACGCTGTTCGAGGCTTCCGGCAACCAGGCGGCGCTCCGCACCGCACTCGACGTGCTCAGGCCCGGCGCCACCCTCGTGCAGCTCGGCCTCGGCGGCGAGATGACGCTGCCGATCAACTCCATCGTCGCCAAGGAATTGCAGCTCCGCGGTACTTTCCGCTTCGACCCCGAGTTCGAGCTTGCGGTGCGGCTGATGGGCGAAGGCCTGATCGACGTGAAGCCGCTGATCACGGCGACCATCCCGTTCGAGAACGCAGTCGCTGCGTTCGAGCTCGCCAGCGACAGGTCGCAGTCGATGAAGGTGCAGTTGACGTTCTAGAGCTACCGGCTCTCGATCAACCGGTCGCTGACCAACCTCACGGCGCCCCGTTTCCAGGAATAATCCGCGCCCAGGCGCAGGCCGCTGTCGCCGCGTGCCAGCACCGCACCGGTTCTGGCATCGCGGACCTGGAAGCCGAGCGTGTATTCGGTGCGGCTGACCCGCCGTACCACCCCGATCAGCGACTGATCCGCGCCAAGCTTTCGTGCGATCGCGGCCTCGCAGCCGCCACAGTCGCGCAAGGCACGCGCCTTCACTGCCTCGCCGCTGACGTCGACGATGCGGTAGCGACCGGATTGACCAAGGGCGTCACGGACACTGCCGGTGACTTCGGCCAGGTATGACGTATCCGACGTGGCCGACGCGCCCGCCGAAGCAGCGGTTGTGTCCTCGAGCTCGAATTCGAACACGGCCAGCGCGACCGGCGCGGGCGTGGCGAGTGCGGCCATGACCTCGCGAGACACGAACATCTCGGCGCGCTCCCATGATTCATCGTTGTCGCCGCGGAAGGTGTAGAGCTTGTCCATCACGACCTTCCTGGCGCCGACGTCGATCACGGCGACCTTGGCCCACTGCACCAGCGTGCTCGTCTTCTGGATGCCGCCGATGACCTTGAATGCCGCACCGTCCTGCGCCGACGGCACTGGCCGGTAGCGGCCGTCTGCGCCGATATCCCGCCTGAGCGCGGCCATGAAGGCTGACAGCCTTCGCTCGTGGGCGGCGGTCTGGTTCGCCGGCTCGGCCGACGTATCGGTATAGCTGAAGTCGTCCATTGCAACGCCGATGGCGTCCCCGGCGTCGGCCGCCGAATACGCCGTGGGGAGGACGTAGATGAGGAAAGCAGAGAGGATCAACCGGCAGCGGTACATGAGCGGGCCTCGTGCGACGGAGTGGCCGCAATCTGGACGGCAGAATCAGGCCCTGCAGCGGCGCAGGTCCCGGCCAGCACCGGGAAATTTTCACGACGGTGCACCGCGGTAGCGCCTGGCGGCTTTCCGCCGGTTGCGTTCTGCCGTCTAATGCGGAAGCGACAAACCCGTTCGCGCCAGGTGCCCGCCAATGTGGAACCGTCCGAGGTTCGATCTCAAGGTCCGTCTGACGTTGCGCGTGGCCGCCATATCGGCCGCCTGCTTCGCCGCGATCTCCGCCTATTTCCTGATTACCGCCGATCGTGCGGCCCATGCCCGCATCGACGATATCGCCGCCATCGTGGCGAAGTCGCTGGAGCTGCAACAAGGCAAAATCCAATGGGTGGCCAGCCCACGCTCGGACTTTCCCAATCTTGATCCCGTTTCGGCCTATGTGATGACGCCCGGCCTGTGTCTGGCATTCCGTGGCGCAAGCGGCGATATCCTCCAGCGCTTCTGTAGCGGTGCGCCGATTCCGGCGAGGCTGCCGCCGCAAGTCTTCGCGGCCTTCTATCGCAGCCTGTTCGACCCCGGCCGCGCGGCGGTACGGCCCGTGATCGTGCGCGGAACGAAGCTCGGCGAGACCGTGGTCTCGGTCGATCCGGCCGTGCAGACGGCCGAGGCCTGGCACGAGGCCGGCCGCCTGATGCTCGCGCTTGCGATCGCACTGCCGTTGTTGTGCACGCTGGTTTATGCCGCCCTTGCCCGTGCGCTGCGTCCGACCCGCATGATACGCACCGGCCTCGAGCGGATTGCCGACGGCGACCTCGCCGCGCGGCTGCCGCCGTTCGACCTTGCCGAGCTCTCCGCGATCAGAGACGTCTTCAACCATCTCGCCGAAAGCCTCGACATCGCGCTTGCCGAACGCAGCGAGCTGACGCGCAAGCTGATCGCGCTCCAGGATGAGGAACGCCGCCATCTCGCGCGCGAGCTGCATGACGAGTTCGGCCAGTCGCTCGCCGCAATCCGCGCGCTCGCCGCATCCGCCCGCCAGACCGCCGCGCAGGACTGCCCGTCCCTGCTCGGCGAATGCGACGGCATCGCGCGGACCGCAACCGGCATGATGGAGACGCTGCGCGGTGCGCTGTTCCGGCTGCGCCCGCCGGACGTCGAGGAGCTCGGGCTTGTCGCCAGCCTCGAAGGCCTGGTCGCGGGATGGAACGGACGCAGCCGCGGAGAAACGCGCTTCACCATCCGTTTCCACGGGGCGTTCGACACGCTGCCGGTCACGATCAGCGCCAGCCTCTACCGGATCGTGCAGGAGGCGCTCACCAATGCCGCCAAGCATGCCAGCGCCACGAAGGTGAGCCTGGAATTGACCATGCGCACCCGCGAGATCGCACTTGCGATCGACGATGACGGACGGTCGACCGATCCCGTCGCAAAATCAGGAATGGGCCTGCTCGGCATGCGCGAGCGCGTCGCGGCCCTGCGCGGCCAGTTGAGCTTCGAGACCGCGCCGAACGGTGGCTCCGCATTGCGCGTGGTCATTCCGCTCGCCGCCGCCGATCGGATTCCGCTGGAGGACGCCGCATGAGCGCGGCCGGCGCGACCATTTTGCTGGTGGACGACCATTCCGTCGTCCGCGAGGGCTATCGCTCCGTGCTTCAGAAGCAGCCGGGGCTTCGGGTCATCGCCGAAGCCGCCGACGGCGCGGAGGCCTACCGTCTGTACAAATCCGAGACGCCAGATCTCGTTATCATGGATCTGAGCATGCCCGGCATCGGCGGTATCGAGGCCATCAGACGCATCAGGCAATGGGACAAGAGCGCGAGAATCCTGGTTTTCACCATGCACGAAAATGCCGGCTTTGCCGTGCAGGCGATCCGCGCCGGCGCCAGAGGCTATGTCACCAAGACCAGCCCGCCGGAGACGCTGGTCCGTGCCGTGATGGATGTGCTCGCCGGCAAGATCGCCATCAGCCCCGACATCGACCACGAGCTCGCGCTCAGCCGGATCAGTGGCGAGAACTCGGCCGCCGACGTCCTCACGCCGCGCGAGTTCGAGGTGCTGCGGCTGCTGCTCGCCGAGAACACGACGGAGGAGATCGCCGAGACGCTCCATGTCAGTCCGAAGACGGTGGCGAACCTTCATTCCATGATCAAGGACAAGCTCGGCGTCGGGTCCGACATCGAGCTGGTCCGGCTGGCGCTGCGCCAGGGCATATTGACAGAGGTCGATCTCGGCGAGGCTTGATCGCCGTCTGCACTATCATTCTTGGCGGCGGATCATTCGCGCGCGACCACCGAATCCAGCCACGCGCAGTTCAGGGGCGGCACGCGCGGGTCGGCGACGCGCACGCCACGGGATGCCGCGTCGAGCCGCATGTCACGCAGCCGCTTGCGTTGCTCTTCCGGCATGGTCAGCCGCTCGTGGCCCCACAGCGACGGGCCGTCAAAAGTCTCGTGCGGCTGCCAGGTCTCGGGATCGATGATCCGCCCGCCCCAGCCATATTCGATGAAGAAACCGGACGGCGTGTTCACGTAGAACGAGGTCATGTGGTCGTTGGTATGCCGTCCGAGCGTGTAGGCGACGCGGCCGTCGTCCATCTGCGCGAGGTCGTAGCCCTGCCCGACATCGTCGAGGCTGCCAAGCTCGACCATGAAATGGTGCAGCGCTTTCCGCCCCGAGCCAACCATCGCAAAGGAGTGGTGGCGGCCGTTGACGTGGAAGAAATAGAGCCCGTAGGGCTTGAGGCCGAAATCGGAAACGTGAAAGCCTAGTACGTCACGATAGAACGGCAGCAACGGCTCGACGTCTTCCACGTTCATCACGACGTGACCCATGCCGAGGGCTCCGGTACGAAAACCCGAGATCGGCCGGCCCGGCTTGAACGGCTCGGTCGCAAGCTCGGGCTTGCAGAAGGCCTCAAGCCGGTTGCCGGCAGGGTCCGCGAACGTGATCAGCTCGGCGACATGACGTTCGTCGGCGAGCGCGCGCGAGCCGCGCGTCACCTTCACGCTATGGCTTTCCAGCCGCGCGGCCAGCTGATCGAGCTCGGCGGTCGACGGAACTTCCCAGCCCATCACCGCCAGCCCGGCATCGCTGCTGCCATCGACGATCAGCCGCTGCTTCCGATCGTCCATGCGGAATGCGCGCATCCTGCCGCCGCGATCGATCTGCTGCATACCGAGCAGCCCGGTCGCCATCCGGCCCCATTGGTCGAGCTGGGATGAATTGATCCCGATATAGCCGAGCGCGGTGATTTCCATCGAATTCCTCCCGAGGCATCGCGTCCGCCGCACTGCGGCGAACTTGATACCGGCCGCGCGCGACCCTACGGTGGCATCCCGCAATCGCCTCGCGTTCGCAAAGACGATAATCGCGAGGCCGCAGGCTACAAGGGAGGAAATGCGAAGTGTCCAAGGAGCGGACGCCGAACGGTCAGCCGCGGCAGTCTGAGGGCGTCCGCGCGTTCAAGCGTGGGCTGGACGTGCTGCACGAAGTCAACCGCTCCGGCGGCATCCGCGCCGGCGATGTCGCCCGCGCGCTCGACCTGCCTCGCCCGACCGTCTACCGCCTGCTCGAGACGCTCGAGGAACTCGGCTATGTCGCACGCAGCGCCAGCGACGACCGTTTTCGTGTGACCCGGCGTGCGCTCAGCCTTGGCGACGGGTACGATCCCGGCGTGGTGATCTGCCAGGCGGCGGCACCTTATCTGGCCGAACTGAGCAAGACCCTGGTCTGGCCGGTCGATCTCTCGACTTACGAAAACGCCGCGATGGTGGTGCAGGAGACCACGCATTCGCGCAGCCCGCTCTCGATCGACCGCGGCATGATCGGCAAGCGCCTGCCGATGCTGCGGACGTCCGCGGGCCGCGCCTATCTCGCCGCCAGCCCCGCGCGCGAGCGCGACCTGATCGTCAATCATCTCCGCCGGATCGACGAGGCCGAAGATCGCCCCTTTCTCGACGAAGCCCGCCTCGACCGCATGATCGCCGAGACGCAGGCGCGTGGCTACGCGATCCGCAGCGAGGGCGAATACAATCCCAAGACCGCCTCGATCGCCGTGCCCATCGTGCGCAACGGCGCGGTGTTCGGCTGCATCTCCATCATCTGGATCCGCTCGGCCCTCAAGATTGAGGAAGCCGTGGCGCAGTTTGCGGCGCAGCTTCAGGAGACGGCGTCGGCCATTCCCGTCGAGATCTAGGCGAGCCGTCCGCTGGGCGGACACTTGGCGCGGCGGCGTTGATGCGGTGGCATCGCCTGGGGAAGAGATACCCCATGCAAGATAAATCCGTCCCTGAAGATTATGACGTCGTGATCGTCGGCCGCGGCCCGGTCGGCGCCACGTTCGCAAACTTGCTCGGCCTGTGCGGCGTTCGCACGCTGGTGCTGGAGCGCGAGGCGCGGACCTATCATTTGCCGCGTGCCGTGCATTTCGACGATGAGTGCATGCGCGTGTTCCAGACCATCGGTCTCGCCGAGGCGATCCTGCCGCAGACAATCCTCAGCCCCGGCATGCTGTTTCTGGATGCCGACGGCAAGATGCTGCTGGACTGGTCGCGGCCGCAAACCCCTACGCAGATGGGCTGGAATCTCAGCTATCGCTTCCACCAGCCCGACCTGGAGGACGTGCTGATCGCCGGCCTGTCACGCTGGCCGCACGTCACCTTGCGCAATCGCTGCGACGTGTTCGCGCTGGATCAGGACGACACCGGCGTGCGCGTCCGCTACGAGGACGTCTCCAGCGGGAGGCTGAGCGAAGTCCGCGTCCGCTACGTCATCGGTTGCGACGGTGCCCGCTCGCTGGTGCGCCGCTTCATCGGCTCCGGCATGGACGACCTCGGCTTCCACGAGCGCTGGCTGGTGATCGACGTGCTGCTCAAGCGCGACCGCGACGATCTCGGCGACTACAGCATCCAGCATTGCGATCCACGCCGACCGGCGACCTATGTCCGGGGCACGGGCACGCGGCGACGCTGGGAGATCACCGTGCTTCCGGACGAGGACTCCCAGGAGGTGACCCAGCCGGCAAATGTCTGGAAGCTGCTGTCGCGCTGGATCACGCCCGAGGATGCCGAACTCGAGCGCGCCGCGGTCTACACCTTTCATTCCGTCATCGCGCAGCAATGGCGCAGCGGTCGTCTGCTGCTCGCGGGCGATTCCGCACACCAGACCCCGCCCTTCCTCGGCCAGGGCATGTGCGCCGGCATCCGCGATGCCGCCAACCTCGCCTGGAAACTCGCCAGCGTCATCCGTGACCGCGCCACGCCTGATATGCTCGACACCTATCAGAGCGAGCGCCAACCGCATGTGCGCGAGTTCATCGAGCTCGCTATCCGCCTCGGCGGCATCATCAACACCAAGGCGATCGAAGCGGGCCTTGCCGCCGGCGAGGCGCGCGCGAATGCACCGGTCAGGCTCGAGGTGAAGAAGCCCCTGCTCGGCCCCGGACTCGTGCTCGACGATCTGCCTCTCGCCGGACATCTCGTGCCGCAGTTCGAGCTGAACGACGGTCGCCGCAGCGACGACCGGACCGGCTACAGCCATGTGCTGCTGGTCGAGACCGCGGCCGCGCCGCCATCGCGTCTCGCTCTTTCGCAAGCTGGAATCGAAATCCTGACCAGCGACGACGCCGAAGGTGTCGGATCATGGTTGCGCGAGCACGGCATCATCGCCGCACTGGTTCGCCCCGACCGCTACGTCCGCGGTAGCGCCCGCAACGATACCGAGCTCGACCGGCTGATTGTGGCCATCACGCCTCCAACCCACGTGCCGTCCGCGGCCTGACCGACTTCGCTCAAGGACACCTCATGAAGCTTCTCTCTTTCATCGCCGACGGCCATGCCTCCTTCGGGGCCGTCAAGGACAACGGCGTCGTCGATCTCGGGGCACGCATGGCAGGCTGCTCGACGCTGCGGCAGCTGCTCGAAGCTGGTCGCGTTGCCGAGGCGGCAAAGCTCGTTGCGTCCACGGCGCCCGATCATTCCCTCGACAATATCAGCTTCGCGCCTGTCATCCCCGATCCCGGCAAGATCATCTGCGTCGGCCTGAACTATCGCGACCACGTCGCCGAGACCGGGCGCACCGTCACCGAGAAGCCGGCGCTGTTCGTGCGCTTTCCGTGCAGCCAGGTCGGCCATCTCCAGCCGATCGTGAAGCCGAAGGTCAGCGACGATTTCGACTATGAGGGCGAGCTTGCGCTCGTCATCGGCAAGGAAGGACGGCACATCCCCGCGAACCGCGCGCTCGACCACGTAGCCGGCTATTCCTGCTACAACGAGGGTAGCATCCGAGACTGGCAGCGCCACACCAGCCAGTTCCTCTCCGGCAAGACCTTTGCGGAGAGCGGCAGTTTTGGTCCGTGGCTGGTGACGGCCGACGAGATCGCCGATCCGTCGAAGCTTACCTTGCGGACGCGCCTGAACGGCACCGTGGTACAGGACACCACCACCGATCTCCTGATCACCGGCATCCCCGAGCTGATCGCCTACATCTCGACGATCTGCCCCCTTGTCCCCGGCGATGTCATTGTCACGGGCACGCCCGGCGGCGTCGGCGCAAAGCGCACGCCGCCGCTGTGGATGCGCCCCGGCGACACCGTCGAGGTCGAGATCTCCGGCATCGGAACCTTGCGCAACAAGGTCATCGCCGAACCGGCCTGACCGCCAACGCCAAGATCAATCAACGACAACAAAATCAGGAAACGCCATGAGCACGCTTCGCACGACATCGACCGCCATCCTGCTGATCACGCTGACGCTCGCAGGCACCATCGCGCACGCGGAAATCAAGGGCGAGGCCGTCCGCATCGGTGTCCTCACCGACATGAACGGCATCTTCGCGACCGCGATGGGTCCGGGCTCGGTCGAGGCGGCGCGGATGGCGGCGGAGGAGTTCGGCGGCAAGATCAACGGCAAGCCGATCGAGATCCTACAGGCCGACCACCAGAACAAGCCGGACCTTGCGGCCTCGCTCGCCCGCAAATGGTTCAGCGACGGCGTGCAGGCGATCGCGGACGGCGGCAGTTCCGGTGCCGCGCTCGCGGTGCAGGAACTGGTGCGCGGCAACGGAAAAATCTTCCTCGTCTCCGGCGCTGGCGCCAACCAGCTCACCGACGAAGCCTGTGCACCGAGTAGCGTGCAGTGGACCCAGGACGCCTATTCGACCGCGACCGCGGTGGTCTCCGGCATCATGCAGACCAGCAAGGAGCCGTGGTTCTTCATCACCGGCGACTACGCCTTCGGCCATTCGATCGAGGCAACCGCGCGCGCCCGCATCACCGAGCTCGGCGGCAAGGTCGCCGGCAGCGTCAAGGCGCAGCTCGGCACGCCCGACTACAGCTCGTTCCTGCTTCAGGCGCAGTCCTCGGGCGCAAAGATTCTCGCGATCAACGTCGCCGGCGACAACGCCACGGCGATCAAGCAGGCGGAAGAATTCGGTCTTGCCGACCAGGGCATCAAGATCGTGCCGATGTCGTTCCAGAACGTCGATATCGAGGCCGTCGGGTTGAAGGCGACGCGCGGCGATCTCATCGTCACCTCGTTCTTCGAGGACGTCTCGCCGGCAGCCCGGAGATTCTCCGATGCGTTCTTCGCTCGCCGCAAAGCGATGCCCTCGCAGATCCAGGCCGGAGTCTATTCCGCCGTGCGCCACTATCTCCAAGCCGTGAAGGATACCGACTCGGACGACAGCGCGGCCGTGATGGCGAAGATGAAGGCGACGCCCATCTCCGACGCTTACACGCCCAATGGTCGCATCCGCGAGGACCAGCGCATGGTGCACGATCTCTATTTGGTGCAGGTCAAGACGCCGGAGGAATCGAAAGGACCCTGGGACTTCGTCAAGCTGGTCGCAACCATCCCGCCCGACCAGGCCTTCCGCCCGCTTGAACGCAGCAAGTGCGGCCTGGTCGGCAAGTAAGCCGTCAGGCGAGGTAGCGCGTGAGATAGCCTTCCATGGCGTAAAGCGCGCAGAGCGCGAGGCTCGACCACACCGCCGCGGTGAAATACAGGAACATCCAGGTCAGCTCGCCCTTCCAGTGCGCGATGTCGTGGGTCACGACCCATCGCGTCGAGACGTCGTGCAGGCCTTCGAGGAGGCCGAGGAATCTGTTGCCCTCTTCATGCCCGGCCCGCCAGCGGCTGAGATACATCGGGACGTCGACGGTGACGAGGAAGGCGAGGAAACAGGCGATGCCGACGATGCCGGCAATCAACGCCCAGCGCACCGGTCCCTGGAATTCAGGCATCAGCCGGCACAGCGCGATGCCCGCGAGGAAGAACGTCACCGCCCACAGCGAGTTCTCGATCGCGTTGTAGAGGAAGTTGGTGGTCACGACCGCGTACCAGGAGAAGCACTCCGCGATGATGATGATCGGCACGATGACCCACGCGATATTCACGACGGTCTCGGCGCCAGTCATGGTGCCGAGCTGGTGCAGGATAACCGCCCATTGCGCGGCGAAGCAGACTTCCGCCACGGTCGCCACCGTGCGGCCGACGAAGACGCTGGAGAGCCAGGTGTCGAAAAGGCAGATGCGTTGCACGTCGGCGCGCGGCAGGAACGAGCGGAAGGCGCAGCCGAACACATAGCCTGCGCAGAGCAGGAACATCAGTCCGATATCCGAGCCGCCGCCGACACTGCCGGCAACCGTTGGATAGAACTCGCGGTAGAGCATGAACCAGACGAGGATGTTGGCACTGCTGACGAGCGTCAGGGACCCCCACCACCACGCGAGGGGATTTGACCGCGCCTGCCACTGCAACATGAATCGCTCCGCTGTAATCGATGTGACACGTCTTCGTAATAATCCTGTCACAGAACGCCATGGAATCACGACAAAAATCTGTGCGCGGCTTCGCTCGCGCGGGTCTTTTTTGCCGGCAGTGACCGCGCCGATTTCGTCCACATATTGGACGGAGAAGGCGCGATTCTCGAATTTATTGGACAAGCGAACGCAGCAGGTCCATTAAACTCGGCATGGCTCAACGCGTCCGGACCAAACCGCCTCCCGCCTCCTCATCCGCGGCCGCAGTGCTGGCCTCGAGTGCCGATGACGCCACGTTCGCGACGACGCTGGCAAAGGGCCTCGTGGTGCTCGAAGCCTTCAAGGCCGGAACGACGCAGCTCGGCAACATGGAGCTCTCGACCCTGACGGGGATTCCGCGCCCGACGGTGGCGCGGCTGACGCATACGCTCGCCGAGCTCGGCTACCTCCGCTACGACGCCGAACGCGCCAAATATCGCGTCGGAGCACGGGCTTTGCGGATGGCGCATCCGCTGCTGGCCGACATGCAGTTCCGCCAGGTCGCACGTCCCATGATGCAGGAACTGGCGCAGAGCGTGCGCGGCACGGTCTCGATCGGTCTGCTCGACGGCACGTCGATGATCTATATCGAAACCGCGCGCTCCGGCGATGTCGGCCCGCACGTCCCCGACATCGGCATGCCCATTCCCGTGGTGATGACGGCAATGGGCCGCGCCGCGGCGGCAACGTTGCCGCCTGCCGATGCAGCGCTTCTCGAAGAGCGGATCGCAAGCGAGGATGCCGAGCTGTGGTCGGCCTTTCGCGACAGATATCGCGCCGGCCTCACGCAATGCGCCAGCCGCGGCTTCTGCACCTGCTGGGGCGAATACATGGCGTCGATCCACGCCGTCGCCGCCCCGCTGTTTCATGCCGATGAGACGAAGCGGTCGTTCTCCATCAATTGCGGCATCCCCGCGTTCCGGCTCCAGCCCGGCCAATTGGAGGGCGAGATCGGCCCGCGCATTGCCGCCCTCGCCGACAGCATCCGCGCCATCATCGGCGCGGCGGGGCCGGCGGCCGAGACACAAAAGCAAAACAAGAAGAGGGCCAGGAAATGAACAGGAATACTGGCGCTCCACCACCGGGAGGCCATCATGACCGTCACGCGCCGAACATTGTTGGGCACTCTCGCCCTTTCCCTGTCCGGGCTTCCATTCTCCGTACGCGCTGAGGACGCCTGGCCGTCGCGCCTGGTGCGGCTGATCTCGCCCTACGGGCCCGGCGGCTCCAACGACATCTCGCTGCGGCTGCTCGCCGAAGAGTTCGGCCGCAGCCTGCACCAGCAGTTCATCGTCGAGAACAAGCCGGGCGCCGGCACGCGCATCGCCAACGATACGGTCGCGCATGCGCCGGGCGACGGCTACACCATTCTTTACGTCGCCGCACCCTACGCCACCGCCGAGGCGCTGTTCGGCAAACTGACCTACGAGAAGCCATCCAGCGAGACGGCCCTATTTCCTCCTCTCGTCATGCCCGGGTCAAGCCCAGGCATGACGACTGAGCGCGTGGCAGGCGAACCGCGAAGGCTGCGCCTCACCGCTTCATCCCGCCCACATAGGCCGCGAGCTTGTCCAGCGTCTGGTAGCCGTATTCGACGGCACCGAAGCCGATCATGCCGTCGCGCTGCTCCGTGCTCGAGGCCAGTTGCCGCATCATCAGCACGGTCTTGCCGTTGCTTTGCTCGGCGAAGGTGACGGTAAAGCGGAACATGCCGGGATCATCGTCCTGGTCGGTACCGTGATCCATCTCCATCAGAGACGGCCGCTCGATGCGGCGGAAGCGCATCCGGTTCGGATAGACCGTGCCGTCGGGGCCGATCATGTTGAAACGCCAGACCCCGCCGACGCGCACGTCGATCTCGAAGGTCTCGACCTCGAAGCCCTTCGGCCCGAACCATTGCGGCAGGTGCTTTGGGTCGGACCACGCCTCGAACACCAGATCGCGCGGCGCATCGATCACGCGGGACATCACGATCTCGCGGTCGAGCGACCATTGCGACAAGGCGGGATTGGCAGAATTGGTCATCGTCAGGCACCTTTCCGTTTGGTTGTTCGGGACGGTCGCTTTGCGGCCGCCCTCTCCTTCTCTTTCTTCAGTTGCATCACGTAAGCTTCGAACCGATCGAGCCGCGCTTCCCAGATCGCGCGCTGCTGCTGGAACCAGTCCTCAGCGCCGAGGAGTGCGTCCGGGCTGAGGCGGCAGGTGCGCACGCGGCCGGATTTCTCCGTCAGAACGAGCCCACTCGTCTCCAGCACGTGGATGTGTTTCATCAAGCTCGGCAGCGCCATCTCGAAGGGATCGGCGAGTTCGCCGACCGACGCCTCGCCGGCGCACAGCCGCATCACGATCGCCCGCCGTGTCGGGTCGGCAAGCGCTGCGAAGATCTGATCCAATCGGGACAATTGGTTAGCCATGTAGCTAACTATAGACTCGCCGCGAACCCACGTCAAGGATTGTTAGCCAACAAGCTAAGTTAATCCAGCGGCGTGGCCGCGCGCTTCGCGACGATCCCGGCTTCCCGCCCATGGGACTCAATCAACCGTGCGCAACGACGTCATTCGCGTCGGCGTGAATTACAAGCTCGGCGCGGTTAGAGGGTCCGCTGCGGAACTTCCAACGCGCAATTGTGAATTGAGGCGGGACGCGGTTTGCAGGCACGAATGGCGCTGGGGGCGTCGGCAACCTGCTCATCAAGCGCGTGTCCTTGTCACCTCGAAAACAGAAAGCCCCGGGCGAGCCGGGGCTTTCCAAGCCAGATTCGGAACGGGATGAAGCTCAGTATCTGGCGACGACAGGTCCGCCGAACTTGTAGTTCACGCCGACGCGCACGATGTTCGACTTGATGTCCACCGAGTGGGTGTAGACGTTGCTCGGGAATGGCACCGTGCCAGCAAATCCAATCAGGTTGGTGCTGGTCGCCGTTGTGCGGCCGAGGTCAACATAGAGGTATTCGGCCTTGAGCGACCAGCCGCCGCCGAACGCGTATTCGGTGCCAACACCTGCGGTCCAGCCGAGGCGCGTGTCGCGGATCGCCGCCGACTCCGTCGCCGCGGAGAATGTGTCGGTGAAGTTGAAATTACCCTTCACCTCGGAGATTGCAGCGCCACCGGTGGCGTAGAGCAGCCAGGTCGGAGCAGCCAGGAAGCCGATACGGCCCCGGACGGTGGCGAGCCAGTCGGCCGAGACCTGCGAGGACACGGTGAAGCCGGTCGGGGCGCAGCAGGGATAGAGCGCCGACCCGGACGCACTGCCCTTGAAGCCGAAATAGTTGATGTCGCCTTCGAGACCGAGCACGGCGTTGTTGACCTGCCAGTTGTAGCCGGCGGAAAAACCGCCAGTGACACTCGAGCTGTTGACGCGCTGGGCGCCGACAGCTGCAATCGCAGGAACACTGGAGCTCGCGAAATAGCCGGCGGGATCGAACACGGTCGAGGTGCCCGGATCGGCGCTACCCCATTGTCCGCCGACGTTGGCGCCGACATAGAAGCCGGTCCAGTTGTAGGCCGGCGCCATCACGGGCGCCTTGGTGTAGTGAGCCGCGAGATCCGCAGCGGACACGGACGCGGTGCCCAGGACAACCGATGCGACCACCAGCAAAAACTTCTTCATTCCAGTCTCCTTGCCCCACGCGAGCCAAGCTCGTGTTTTCGAATGTGCGCGGTGGAAGCAGCCGGCGCAGATTGTGCATAGGGAGTGGACCGCTCGCCGTCTTGGGCTGCCGCGAAGTTCATAGGGACTGTGACGTAGTGTGCGCCCCCCACCGTACAAACGAATGACGGGTGTGACTCAGGGGCCACGCATCACCCTTCGACAGCGGCGGGCCACGCACATCAATGTCGCATCGCGACAACGCCGCTGGAAGCGATTCGGATCCGTCTGGCTCAAACCGAGCGCGTCAGTCCGCCGTCGACGCGGATGTTCTGGCCGGTGATGTAGGCCGCGCCGTCGGACGCCAGGAAGGCGACCGTCGCAGCGACCTCCTCGACCTTGCCGTAGCGCTTCATCGGCACGCTGTCGCGGCGTGCATCCAGCTGCGGCAGGCTGTCGATCCAGCCGGGCAGCACGTTGTTCATGCGGATGTTATCGCCCGCATGAGTGTCGGCGAATATCTTGGTGAAGGCGGCAAGGCCTGCCCGGAACACCGCCGAGGTCGGAAACATCGCGCTCGGCTCGAACGCCCAGGCGGTCGAGATGTTGATGATGGCGCCTGCCTTCTGTGCCGCCATCACCGGCGTCACCAGCCGGGTCGGACGGATGACGTTGAGCAGATAGGTGTCGAGGCCGGTGTGCCACTGCTCGTCGGTGATCTCCGTGATCGGCGCGCGCGGGCCGTGGCCGGCGCTGTTGACGAGCACGTCGATGCGTCCCCATTTCGCCATCGCGCCATCGACGAGGCGCTTCAGATCGTCGTTCGACTTGTTCGAGCCGGTCACACCGAGCCCGCCGAGCTCGGCTGCCAGCGCCTCGCCCTTGCCGGAGGACGACAGTATGGCGACGCGAAAGCCGTCGGCCGCGAGCCGCCGCGCAGCCCCTGCCCCCATGCCGCTTCCGCCGGCGGTAACGAGTGCGACCTTCTCTGCTGCCATGACCAATGATCCTCTGTGATATCGTTGAGGCGAGCCGCAGGCCCGGCCTATCATGCGGCTTTCTACCGCCTGACCCGCCGGCAGGTCCACCGCCGAAGGTATCCATCATGAGCGATTTGCATATCCGCAGTTTGCGCCCCGAGGAGATCGCCATCGCCGCCGACTGGGCCGCGGTCGAGGGCTGGAATCCGGGCCTTGGCGATGCCGCATGTTTCGCGATCCCGGACGCGAAAGGCTTCTTCGTCGGCGAGGTCGACGGCGAGCCGGTGGCGACAGTCTCATGCGTCAATTACGATGACCGCTTCGCCTTCCTCGGCTTCTACATCGTGCGCTCGGGCTTTCGCGGCGCGGGCCACGGCCTGCGCATCTGGAATGCAGCGATCGCGCATGCAGGGGCCCGTGTGATCGGCCTCGACGGCGTCGTGGCGCAGCAGGACAATTACAGAAAGTCCGGCTTCCAGCTGGCTTACGCAAATATCCGCTATGGCGGTGACGTCGCCGCCCCGCAGAGACCGCCGGCCGATGTCGTTGCGCTGGGCGCGATCCCGTTCGCGCTCGTCGAAGCCGACGACGCGACCGTCTTTCCGGCTCCGCGCAGCGCCTTCCTGCGTGCATGGACCAACACGCACGGCCATATCGGCCGTGCTCTTGTGCGCGATGGCAAGCTGGCCGCATGGGGCGTGATTCGGCCTTGCCGGACGGGCCGCAAGATCGGCCCGCTCGTCGCCGACGATCGCGCGGCAGCGCAGACGCTGCTGCACGGCCTGCTGGCAAGCGCGGGCGGCGGCGAAATCTTCCTCGACCTCCCCGCCGTCAATCGCGAAGCGATTGCGCTCGCGGAGTCGCTCGGCCTCAAGCCGGTGTTCGAGACGGCGCGGATGTATACCGGACCGGTCCCGCCACTGCGGATCGACCGCGTTTTCGGCGTGACCAGTTTTGAGCTGGGCTAGCGCCGATCAGTAGCAGCGCATGATGTTGACGGTGTGCTCGCCGCCACCGCGGCCGGGCACGGTCACCTGTTCCGTCGGACAGCTCGGCACATAGGGCCGGTCGGACGGCACGACGTTCGGCGGGAAGCGATGCGTCCAGTCCCAGGGAACGTCATACGTGTAGGTGTAGCGCACGTCGTTGGGGACCGGCTGCCCGGCATCGGCGAACGGGTGGCTGTAGCCTGCATTGTCGTAGAAGAACCCGCCGCCGCCCGGCCAGTAGACCCAGGGCGTGTTGCGTCCGCGGAACCGGGCGCCCGGCGAAATCGCGGCACGCGCTGCCGCCCATGATACGCACCAACTGGTTTGGCTTCGCGGATAGCGGCTCCCCACCGCACGCTAGGCCGGGCCGTCACCCAGCCGCAAACGTATAATTAATTATTGGTTAAGGCACGGGATTAACGGGGAACGGGGTGCGGCAGAACGCCCAAATTCCAGGCCTGTTTCAAGCACTTCGCTCCGTGGAACGCGAACCTCATAACCAGTTGATCGGAGTTGATCGCGTCAGGCGAACGCAGCCGGAACGCCGCCCCATTGCAACAACAACGGCACGCTGACCAGCCTCTATCGCAACTGACAGACCGGGCGTCTCGCAAGGCCCGTCGTCCGCACGGGCGATGGGCCTTCGCGCATCAGCGGCCCTGATGCTTGTGCAGCCAATCCAGCATGTCCTGGGCATTCCCGGTGCCTTGCGATACGACCGCGGTGTTGCCGCCGCTGCGGCGATAGACCGTTGTCCGGCCCGGTTCCTTGTCGATCCTGACTTCTGCCTGAGCCGGATCGCCGCTTTGCGTGATCACCGCTGTCCCGTTCTCGTCCTGGACCACGGTGGTATGGCCGTCGCCGGACTCGCCGGCCCCGGCCGGCGCCATCGCAATTGCAGTCATCAGGCCCATTCCGGATGCGAGCAGGAGAAACTTCATGTCACACCTCTTCGTCTCGATCATCGTCCGAACTGAAATATGGCCAGCCAGTTGAAACGTCCAAACTGGCTGACAGCTCCGGTGTTCATGTCGCCCACCTGAAGCAGGAGCGCATTGGTCGAATTGCCGATCTGAGTGATCTCGGCGGTGTTGCTCGTGCCGGACTGGCCGATCAGCGCGTTGGTCGTGCCGCCCATTTGGATCACATTGGCATAGTTGCGTGTCCCGTTCTGGACAATGGTCGCATCGACCGTCCCGGTCCCGCCAATCTCGATGACCCGTGCGATATTAATGCGGCTGCTCTGCTCGATCGTGACCGGCTGCACATTGTTGCCGAACTCCACGACCGTCTCGATGCTGACGTTCCTGTTGGTCACGCTGCGCTGTACCGACCCAGCGGATGCTTCGGTCACCGCGCCCATGGTCGCGAATGCAGCGATCATCGCCAAAGCTTGCCTGCCGCATCTCATCGCCGTTCCCCGTTCACATCAGGTGCCGGTGCGCTCGCGCACGTCTCAGGGGCTGTTTTGAACGATGATCGACGAGTTGACCGCGCCAAATTGCGCGATCGCCCCTGTGTTCATGGTGCCGAGCTGAGACACGAGGCTCGTCGCCGATTGGCCGGTCTGGCCGACAAAGGCGAAATTGTTCACGCCCGCCTGCCCGACCGAAGCCGAATTTGTTCCTCCAAATTGCAGGATCCCGGTGGCGTTGTTGGTGCCGTTCTGGACCACGGTCGCGCTGGTGCTGCCGCCGATCATGAACACGCCTGCCATGTTGAGCTGGCTATTCTGGTTGACCATAACGGGAGGTCCGCCGACCGACACGATGGTCTTGATGTCTGCGGTCTGCGCGACGGCGGGTCCGATGGGTATGAAAAAAAGGCCGACAAAGGCACCGCACGCGACGCCTGAAAATGTCCTCATGACATGCCTCGCAACTGAAAATGGATACGGGATCATGGCGCCTGCTGAAGAATCGTCGAGCCGTTCAGGATTCCGAGTTGGGCCACTCCGGCGGCGTTGTTCGCACCGATCTGGCCGATCAGGCTTGAATTGGAGCCGCCGACCTGGCCAGCCAGCGCGGTGTTGGATGCAGTCGCGGTGGTGCCGCCCTGCCCGATCACCAGCGTGTTGACGGTCGCCAATGATCCCGTCTGTACGGTCGTCGCCTGGTTGGTCGCGCCGAACTGCAGCGTGGTGGCGCTGTTGTTCGTCGAACCGCTCTGGGAAATGAAGGAGTTGTTGGTCGTGCCAAATTGCAGCACGCTGGCCGTGTTGCCGGCCTGGGCATCGGCAGCAGTCAGCATGCTGAGCGTGACGGTCGCCGCGACGAGAAATCTGGTCTGCATTGTCATTTCCTCCGCGAAGGTCGGCCTGCGATTCCTGACGTGGTCCACCGGCCTGATTGCGGTGTTTGCGAGAATGGCCCGGACGCGTCGCAATGTGACGCGCCCGGCCAAACAGGGCTGGCTTAGTGCGCCGTCTGCGAGACGGTGCTCGAGTTGACCCCGAAACCACTGAGCTGACCGACGGCAGCTGAGTTGTTCTGGAGCGCAGCGGGCCCGAACGAATTCTGGGTGATGCCGCTGGTGTTGTTGCCGAAGGCTACCTGGCCGGTGGCCGCCGAGTTCTGCACGCCGATCTGGTTCACGGAGCTCGCGTTGTTGAGCGAGGGCGAGCTCGTGCCCTGCATGGTGCTCGCGCTGTTCAGGATGCCGAGCTGGGTGGTCGACGAGCTGTCGTTTGTGAGGCCGTTCTGCGTGACGCTCGAGCCGTTGACGACGCCGACCTGCACCGTGGTCGAGGTGTTGGCGGCCTGGGCTGCGGAGGACAGAGCGAACAGGGCAACGGAAGCAAAAATAAACTTGCGCATGGAATATCCCTTTCTAACCAAGTTGTCTGACTGGTGTGAGATGCCGGTCCTGGAGGAGGTCGACATCGTGGGATCACTCTGAACCGGTCTTACGGCGCGCGACAGACTGCAGTTCATGCTAGGCGGTACGGACTAGACGATGTGCGGCACGTCGGCACACGCGAGCCTAGGCTTGCGACTGGTTCGCACCGCTCCGCGCCGTCTCATGCGCCATGCTGTCGATCAGCCGCGCCACTTCGATCGGTGAACGCAGTTCGAGCTTTCGCATCATCCTGGCGCGATGCACCTTGACCGTCACTTCGCTGAGCTGGAGCTTTGCTGCAATCTGCTTGGCGACCAGCCCCTCCGCCATCAGCAGCATGATCTCCCGCTCCCGCGCCGTCAGAGTCTCGATGCGCTGGCGAGCCTCCCGCACCGCATCTTCCCGCTCCATGCGCCTGCGATCGCGCTCGATGCCGTGCCTGATCGCATCGAGGATCTCCTGTTCGCGGAAGGGCTTTGGTAGAAATTCGACCGCGCCGCGCTTCATGGCCTCGACGGAGACGCGCACGTCCGAATGGCCGCTGATGAAGACGATCGGTATCGCCACACCCGATTCAGCGAGCCTGCGCTGAAGCTCGAGCCCGGTCGGCGACGTGCCGGGAAAGCGAACGTCGAGCACGAGGCATGAAGGACCGTCCGAAAGACTCTCGGTGAGGAATTCATCCGTCGAGGCAAACAGCCTCACCTGATGTCCGGTCTCTTCGCAAAGGCTGCCAATCGCGCTTCGTATCTGGATTTCGTCGTCAACGACATAAACTGTGGCCTGATTTGAACTCATTGCGAAAGACTCCGGACCTGGCGCTCGCTGATTTAGCAACGAGCCATCCATTGTTCTTGCAAGCGACACAAGGTGCTTGAGGGCAGCGGCGCGAATCGGCCGAGTCGTGTCGGCTCGCCGGCTCCACGTCTTACGACCAACATCCGGCCGACGCGAGTGAAGGCGTTCACATATCGAGCTTCGTGATCGGAGGGTTTCGACGTCGCCATCTGCGGTGCCACGGCGAAGCGCCGTAACGACAATGCGGCAAGCAGGCGTTCCGGCCGCGATATCGGCAGCTGCATCATGGCGTCGCCACTCATGCGCCGACTGGCAGCCGCTTCCGGCAGTCCAGACGGGACGTTCAGTCAGCTTATCGAGTTCGATACCGCGCGCACCTTTTCGATACGCTCGGTATACGTTTCGCGCAAATCACGAAAAGGCGCACGCGCGGACTTTACTTCTGGATCATGGAGCGCACCCGTCCGTCGCACTAAGAACGACGACATATTGTCGAGACGCTGGATATTGCCCCTGGCGATATACAACCACAGCGCGATACAACCATAGTGCGATATTCGGTTTTCCGCCCCCAATCATTTCAAGAGGCGGGTTTTTGATATGCGATTTGTGACAGTCATTCTCTTGCTCGGAACCACAACCGGTCTCGCCGCCATCTGCGGCATCCAACCGGCGATCATCGCAGGAGCCACGGCGAGTACGGCGGACGCGGCGGTTCGCGCGTACCAGTCGGCAAAGCGGCTCCTTGTGCCGTCCGGGCACGAAGCCCCCACGTTCGGAGTGGACGCGCCGGTGTTCCGCTACGCCGCGATCCAGCGCGGCAGCATCGAGCAGACCGTCACCGTCACGGGTGCCCTGCAACCGGTCAAGACGATCGAGGTCGGCTCACAATTGTCAGGCCAGCTCGCGCGGGTCTACGTCGATTTCAACGATACCGTCGCCAAGGACCAGCCGCTCGCCCTGATCGATCCCCGCAGCTTCGCGGCCAAGGTCGACGAGGCCAAGGCGGCGGTGGAGGTGGCCAACTCCTTCGTCGACCTGGAGCGGGCCAAGCTCGACCGCGCCAGGATCGATCTGCAGAACGCGAGGGGGAGCCGGGAGGTCCTGGCGGCCAAGCTCGAAAGCGCACAGGCACTCAAGGCCTCGGCGCAGAAGACGTTGCAGCGCAAACTCGCGCTTCAGTCGCAGAATGTGGTTGCAGTCACGGCGGTCGACGACGCCCAGACGGAATTCACCGCGCGGCTGGCCCAGGAGCGAGAGGCCGATGTCCTGATGTCCCTGAACGCCTACTCGGTGGACGGCGCGCAGGCCGACGTGCGCCGGATCGAGGCCGAGCTGGAACAGGCCAGAATGGCCGTCCCGGAGAAAGCAGCCGTGCTTGCGGCCGCCCAGGCCGATCTTGATCGCACCGTGATCCGCTCGCCGATCGATGGCGTCGTGGTCGGCAGGTTCGTCAACGAAGGTCAGACGCTGGCGGTCGGCCTCGAATCGCGAACGACCTTCGTGGTCGCCCACCGCCTCGAGGACATGGAGATCCACGCACAGGTCGACGAAGCTGATATCGGACGTATCGCGTCCGGCCAGCGCGCTCATTTCACGGTAGATGCCTATCCCGACCGTCGCTTCGAAGCGACGGTCCGGCAGGTGCGCAAGGCACCGCAGAACCAGCAGCATGTGGTGACCTATACCGTCGTCCTGGCAACCTCAAATCTCGACGGCGCGCTGCTTCCCGGCATGACGGCCCTCGTGAAGATCGTGATCGAACGGCAGGACGACGTGCTGCGAGTGCCGCTCGCCGCCCTGCGCTTCCAGCCGTCGGGCACGCGCCCGGACACGGCTTCGGCACGCAGCGGCGTGTGGGTGCGCACCGCCAGCGGCTCGCTTCGGCGCATCCCTGTGACCGTAGGCACTTCGGGCGCGGAACAGGTCGCGCTCAAGAGCGGTGAGCTCACCGAAGGCAGCCAGGTCGTGGTCGGACAGGCCATCCGGCCGGCGGGCATCGAATTCTTTGGAATCAGGTTTGGATCATGACAGGCCTCCTGCCCCTCATCAGCCTGCGATCGGTGTGCAGAACCTATCGCGCGGACGGGATCGCGGTGACCGCAGTCCGCAACGTCAGCTTCGACATCGACCCGGGCGAGATCCTTGCCGTGATGGGACCATCCGGCTCCGGCAAGTCGACCCTCATGAACATGATCGGCCTGCTCGACCTGCCGAGCGAGGGCGCGATCTATCTCGAGGGAGCAAATGTCGCCGAGCTCTCGGAGGACCGCAGGTCGTCGCTGCGGGCTCGCAGCATCGGCTTCGTATTCCAGTCCTACAACCTTCTCGCGCGCCACAATGCCATCGAGAATGTCGCGCTTCCGCTCGTCTATTGCGGCGTGGGTCGCAAGGAGCGCCTGACGCGCGCCGAGCAGAGCCTGGAAGCGGTCGGCATGCTGCACCGGGCAAGTCATTTTCCACGCCAGCTCTCGGGCGGCGAGCAGCAACGCGTAGCGATCGCCCGCGCGTTGATCGCCTCGCCCCTGATCGTGCTTGCCGACGAGCCGACCGGGGCGCTCGACAGCCGTACCGGTGCCGAGATCCTGGCGCTATTCGCCGCACTCAACCGGTCCGGCCAGACCATCGTGATGATCACGCACGATCCCGGCATCGCAACGCAGTGCAGGCGCACGATCCGCCTCCATGACGGCGAGCTCGTCAGCGACGAAACGCCAGCCTTGGTGCCGGCGAAACGGAGCGTTGCGCCATGACGATGCTTCAAGGCTTCCAGATCGCACTGCACGCGCTGCGCCTCAACCCGCTGCGCAGTTTCCTCACCATGCTCGGCATCGTGATCGGCGTCGCGTCGATCGTGACGGTCTTCGCGATCGGCGCCGGCGCACAACTTCGTCTCCAGGAACAGATCCGCTCGATCGGCGCCAACGTGCTGATGATCACGCCGGGCGCGGTCTACCAGGGCGGCGTGCGCCTCAAGGAAGGCAGCAAGCTGACGATGACGGAAAGCGACGTGCAGGCCATCCTCGAGCAGATCCCGGAGATCCAGGCCGCCGCCGGCTCGATCGCCGGAACCGCGCAGGTCATCCACGAGAGCAAGAACTGGAATACGACGATCAACGGCACGACCACCGGGCACTTCATGGTGCGCGACTGGCAGCTTGCGTCCGGACGCTATTTCTCCGCCACCGAGGAGGCCGGCGCCGGAAAGGTCGTTGTGCTCGGAAGCACGGTCGCACGTGAGCTGTTCGCGCCTGGCGCCGACCCGATCGGCGCGCAGGTCAGGATCATGAAGGTCCCGCTCGAGGTGGTCGGCGTTCTCGATCGCAAGGGACCCGCCCAGGATGACGTCGCCTTCGTGCCCCTGACCACGGCCAAGCTGCGCTTTCTCGGCAGCGCGAGCAACATCAACCGGGATTCGGTCGCCTACATCATCGCGAAGGTGACCGCCGACAGTCAGATGTCGGGGGCGCGATCCGAGATCGAGAACCTGCTGCGGCAGCGGCATCGGATTCTCGCCGGCCAGGAAGACGACTTCAAGGTCCAGGATCCGGCCGCGGCCATGGAGGCGCAGCAGGGAGCAATCCGCACCGTCGCGCTCCTGCTCGTCGCCATCGCCTCGGTCTCGCTGCTGGTCGGCGGCATCAGCATCATGAATGTCATGATCGTGTCGGTCACCGAGCGCACCCGCGAAATCGGCATCCGCCGCGCGCTTGGCGGGCGGATGCGCGACATCCGCCTCCAGTTTCTCTGCGAGGCGCTCGTCCTCTGCCTTCTCGGCGGCATCATCGGCGTCGCCGGTGGCGTCACGCTCTCGATGACGGTCGCACGCATGGCCGGCTGGATCACCTCGATCGACGGCGAAGCGATTGGCCTCGCCCTGGTCTTCTCGATCGCGACCGGCCTCACCTTCGGTTTCTATCCCGCGCACAAGGCGTCCAAGCTCAGTCCGATCGAGGCACTCAAGACGGAGTGAGAACATGCTGGGGTGTTCGCATCAACCAAAAGGCCACGGAGGAGCTAGTCATGAGCCCGGATCCGAAAGATTCGATCACACCAACTCCACGCGAGCGCGAGCTGATGATGCTGATCGCGCGGGGGATGCAGAACAAGAACATCGCCTACGAGCTCAAGATCTCGGAAAACACGGTGCGGGCCCATATCGGCAACATCATGCGCAAGTACCGCCTCCATAACCGGACCCAGATCGCGATCATTTTTGCGCTGCAGGCAGCGCCGCCATCGCTGTGGCTCGATCCGGGCAGCACAGAAGGCTACCCGCCGGCGGCGAAACCTGCGCAGGTGCTCGCACAAAATCCCCGGGTGCTGACGGCGCCGGAGTGACGGCCGGCTCATCCCACCCTCTCTGTCCCTCTTGCATGCGTCGCCGCTCTTGTAACAAAACTGTCATGCAGCAAAACTAAACGATGGCGGGGGGCCGCGGTCGGCCGCCAAGCCGCCTCATCGCAGGCAGGGAGAAATTTGATGCGCCGCTCACTGGTGTTGCTGTCCGCCGGACTGACAGTGCTGTCCACCGGACTTTCAAGTGGACCTGCCTCCGCCCAGAACAACACGCCCCGTAACCTGATCCTGTTCATCCCCGACGGCCTGCGCGCGCTGAAGGTCACGCCCGAGACCACACCGGCAATGGCCGAGGTCCGCGACAAGGGCGTCAATTTCAAGAACCCGCACTCGCTCTTCCCGACCTTCACCATGGCCAACGGCTCGGCTATGTCGACCGGCCATTATCTCGGCGATACCGGCGTGTTCTCCAACACGATCTGGACGAATTACACCTCCGTGCCTGCCGGCGACACCGTAGTACCCTTCATCGAGAACGATGCCGTGCTCGGCGACATCGACGAGCATTTCAAGGGCGACTATCTCAACGAAGAGACCATTCTGAAGATGGCCCGCGACAAGGGCCTCAGCACGGCGGCGATCGGCAAGGTCGGTCCGACCTACCAGTTCGACCACACGGACAAGCCCGAAAAGGCCGGCCTGCATTCGGTCGTGTTCGACGATTCCACCGGCGGCAAGAACGGTGTGGCGCTGTCGGACGAGGTGAAGGACGCGCTGACCAAGGCGGGCCTGCCCCTCGCCACCCCGCCGCGCGGCGACAACAGCAAGGCCGGCGACGCCAAGACGCCCGGCACCACAGTGGCCAACGTCGCGCAGCAGGCCTATTTCGCCGACGTCGCCGCCAAGGTGGTGCTGCCGATGTTCAAGGCGCGCAACAAGCCGTTCGTGCTGGTGTTCTGGTCGCGCGACCCTGATGGCAGCCAGCACAACACCGGCGACAGCCTCAACCAGATCAAGCCCGGCATCAACGGCCCGACCTCGATGGCCGGCATCAGGAACGCCGACAACAACCTCGCCCAGATCCGCAAGGCGCTGGACGAGCTCGGGCTCGCCGCCAACACCAACATCATGGTCCAGGCCGACCATGGCTTTTCGACCATCTCCAAGGAAAGCAAGACCAGCCCCTCGGCCAAGCTCAGCTACGACGACACGCCGAAGGACTTCTTGCCGATGGGCTTCCTGGCGCTCGACCTCGCCAAGGCGCTCGAGCTGCCGCTGTTCGACCCCAACGACAAGAACGCAAAGATCGAGGGCAACAAGCATCCGAAGGCCGGCAACGGCGTGCTCGGAAAGGATCCGACCAAGCCCGACCTCGTCGTTGCCACCAATGGCGGCTCCGACCTGATCTATCTGCCGAACAAGGACAAGAAGCTCGCGGCAAAGACCGTCAAGGCGCTGCTCGAGCAGGACTACGTCTCCGGCCTGTTCGTCGACGATTCGCTCGGCCGCATCCCCGGCACGCTGCCGCTGTCGAGCATCAATCTGCGCGGCAAGTCGGCGACGCCGACACCCGCGATCGTTGTCAACTTCCGCTCCTATGCCAGCGATTGCGGCGAGGCGCCGACCAACTGCTCGGTGCAGGTCGCCGACACCGTCTTGCGACAGGGCCAGGGCATGCATGGCAGCTTCAGCCGCGGCGACACCATGAACTTCATGGCCGCCATCGGCCCGGACTTCAAAGCCGGCTATGTCAGCGCGATCCCGGTCAGTAATGCCGATGTCGGCATGACGGCCGCCCGGCTGATGGGGCTGCGCGCCTCGGAGAAGGGAGACCTGGTCGGCCGCGTGATATCGGAGGCCATGCCCAACGGCACCGTGCCGAAAGCCTATGCCGGCACGATGAAATCCAAGCCCGCCGAGGGCGGCCTGACCACCGTGCTGAATTTCCAGCGCGTCGGCAGCCAGCGCTATTTCGACGCCGCCGGCTTCCCGGGCCGCACACTCGGGCTCGAGGCGGATGCCGGCAAACAAAAAACGGCGGGGGAATACCCCCGCCGCTCAAAATGCTCCTCGCGAGAGGCGCAGAATCTCACATGCCGATGTCGAACACGTTCGGCAATTGGCCCGCCAAAGGCAGCGCGGTGGCGCCGAGGAAGGTCGCCACCATCGCCATCAGGCGACGGTTGTTCTGGCGCTTGCCGCGCATCTGGCCGGCGATCCACTCCAGCATCTCGCTGTTGACCTTGGAGGCGTAGGTCGGCGCCCAGCTCTCGATGTCGGCCGACAGCGCGACGCTGCGCGGCGGCACCTTCAGCCCCGAGGCGCTTGCGGCGTAGTGAGCGACGGCCTTGGCGAGCAGGTCGTCGAACCGGCCGCCATCGGAGCGCTCGGTTGCGGCTTCATTGATCTCGAACAGCGCTTCGGCTTCGGCGCGGCTGATCGGCTGGTCGTTGACGGCCGTGGCGGTCAGGATACGCGTGCACCAGGCGGTGTCATCGGCATCGAGCGAGCGGGAAAAGTGGACCCGCCCCCTGGTGGTCGGGCCTTCGCCCGTGATCACACCATCGCGCACGATGGTCAGGGCATGGGCCGCGGTATCGCGGCAGGACGGTTCGAGGGACGGCGACTCAACGGACTTCGGCACTGCGGCAGACATAGTTCACTTCCAGATTTCTTCTGATCGACCAGCATTTTCATGCGGACGTAAAGGGGTGGTTAACGATTCGATACGGGGATCGCGACTTTTCTCAATGGTTGCCAATTGGTCGCTGTCAGGTCCGCTTTGGTTTTATCGAACGTCGGGCGAGCGTGATGCGGGTCATAAAAGGCTTTATCGGGGCAATCGAGACCGTGCGGCTCCGGTGGAGGTGTTCGCCGCAGGCGCCGCTGTAACAGAAAGGTGCTAGGAAATGGGCCCTTCAGGGAATGAATTCACATTTTACTTGAAGCGGTTCACTTGAGCGCGACGACCCCCTATACTGCCCGTGACGGAAAAGGTTAATTCCCAAGTAAATTCAATGCGATGAGGTAGAACCATGACACTTCCGATTGGCGCCACCGCGCCCGACTTCGAAGCCGAAACCACCGAGGGGAAGATCAAGTTCCACGACTGGATCGGCAACAGCTGGGCCCTGCTGTTCTCGCACCCCAAGGACTTCACGCCGGTTTGTACGACCGAGCTCGGCGCTCTCGCCAAGCTGAAGCCGGAATTCGACAAGCGCGGAGTCAAGCTGATGGGCCTCTCGGTCGACCCAGTCGACCGCCATTCCAAATGGTCCGAAGACATCAAGGAGACGCAAGGCGCGGCTCCGAACTATCCGATGATCGGCGACACCGACTTCAACGTCTCGAAGCTGTACGGCATGCTGCCGGCTTCGACCTCGGGCGATCCCCTCACCCGCACGCCGGCCGACAACCAGACCGTCCGCAACGTCTTCATCATCGGACCGGACAAGAAAATCAAGCTGGTGCTGGTCTACCCGATGACGACCGGCCGGAATTTTCAGGAGATCCTGCGCGTCATCGACTCGCTCCAGCTCACCGCCAAGCATCGCGTCGCGACGCCGGCCGACTGGTCGCAGGGTGACGACGTCATCATCGCGGGCTCGGTCTCCAACGACGAGGCCAAGACGATCTACCCGCAGGGCTGGAAGGAACCCAAGCCCTACATCCGGATCGTGCCGCAGCCGAAATAACCCACGATCATTTCGGGGCGGTGCATCGGCATCGCCCCGATAAGCTTACGCCGCGTGCACGCGCTCGAGGAAACCCTCGACCTCGGCCTTCAGGTGCAGGCTCTCGCCCGACAGTGCCTGGGCGGAGGCAAACATCCGGCTGGAAGTCTCGCCCGTCTCGTTCGCGCCCTCGGCGGCGTGACGGACGTTGACGGCGACATCGGCGGTGCCCGATACGGCCGCACGAACGCTGGCCACGATGTTGTGGGTCGCGCTCTTCTGCTGTTCCACCGCAGCCGAGATCGAGCCGGCGATGCCGCTGATGCGCTCGATGGTCTGGCTGATCGCCCTGATGGCGGCGACAGACTCCTCGGTCGCAAGCTGCATGCTGGCGATCTGGTTCGAGATCTCGTCGGTCGCCTTGGCGGTCTGGCCGGCGAGCGTCTTGACCTCCTGTGCCACCACCGCAAAACCGCGGCCCGCATCGCCCGCGCGCGCGGCCTCGATGGTGGCGTTCAGCGCCAGGAGATTGGTCTGCTCGGCGATCGAGGTGATCAGCTTGACGACGTCGCCGATGCGCGCCCCGGCCTCGGAAAGCTGCGCGATACGCTGATCGGTCGCCTCGGCCTGCCGCACCGCCTCGGCGGAAATCTCGTTCGATTCCTGCACCCGGCGGGTGATCTCGGAGATGGATTGAGACAGCTCGTCGGAGGCCGACGCCGCCGAACGCACGTGCCCGGAGGCAGTTTCGGAAGCTCCGGCCGACCGCGCCGACAGATCGGCGGTGGAGCGTGCGGTGTCGGTGAGTTGCCGAGCCGTCCGTTCGAATTCGCCTGACGATGTCAGCACCTTGTCGAGGATGCCGCCGACGCTGCCGCGGAACTGCTCGACGAAATTGCGCAGGTCGGATTTGCGCTGCTCGATTGCTGCAGCCGAAGCCGCCGCGTGCTCGCTGCGCAAGCGCGACCGCTCCAGCGAATTGCTCTTGAACACCGCGACCGTGCGCGCGATCTCGCCGATCTCGTCGGCGCGATCCTCGCAATCAATCGTGACGTCGCTCTGGCCTTCGGCGAGCGCCGTCAGCGACCGCGTGACCGAGATGAGCGGCTTGGTGACACGGCGGACGACCAGCAAGGTGAGGATCAGCACCAGCAGCGCGGCGAGCCCGGCGGCGATCGCCATGCTCTCGATCGCCTGGGTCAGCATGCTCTCGAACTGGGCCATCGGGATGCCGACGTAGAGAATGCCGACGACCTTGCCGGTCGCATCTGCGACCGGGAAATAGGCGGTCATGAAGGATTTGCCGAACAGCGTGGCCGGGCCCTTGTAGGCCTCCCCACGGCGCAGGACGGCTTGCGCCGGATGGTCGGCGGCAAGCTGGGTGCCGACGGCGCGGTCGCCGTTTTCCTTCTTCACGTTGGTCGAACGGCGGACGAACTGCCCGCTCGCATCGTCATAAACGAACAGGGTGGCGTTGCCTCCGACATAGGACACCGCGCGATCGACGATGGCGTGATCCCTGAACTCGGGCATCTTGGCAATCTCGGCGCGCGCGACCGCGCCATCCCGCATCGTGATCTTGGCGTCGGGAACGACCTCGGCAAAGGCCAGCGCCAGCGTGCGCAAACTCACATCGATGTCGCGGAGCGCACGATCGTTGACAGCGGAGGTGAGCGACCAATAGCCGGCGCCGACCACGAGCGCTGTATTCACAGCGATCAGCAACGCGGCGCATAGGACCGCTTTGGTGCCAAGCTTGAATTGCGGCAAGAACTTCGCCGTCGGACGGTTTGACATGAATGGAACTACCCCTGGAATTCCTGCATATTGATGCAATCGGCTTACGGCCGCATTAACGGCGGTTCACACCGCCCCGCGCGGAATGCTTTCCAGATTGTAAACGAGGTCGCCCCTGACCACCCCAAGCCCGCCGCCCATCATCGTCTGGTTCCGCGATGATCTCCGCCTGTCCGACCACCCCGCCCTCCACGCCGCCGCCAACACCGGCGCGCCGGTCATTTGCCTTTGTGTGCTGGATGACGCCGCCGGTCGCGCACCGGGCGGCGCGGCACGCTGGTGGCTGGCGCAGTCGCTGCGGGCACTTGGCGCCGATATCGGCGCGCGCGGCGGATCGCTGATCCTGCGCAAGGGGCCGGCGGCCAGGGTGATCATGGAGGTGGTCCGCGAGAGCGGAGCCGGCGCCGTCTACTGGAACGGGATCGCGCAGAGGCCGCATCAGGCCATCGAGAAACAGCTCGAAGCGACGCTGGCAAAGCTCGGCCTGGACTCGCAAAGTTTCCCCGGCGACTTGCTCGTCCCGCCCGCGGCGATCCGCAACAATGAAGGCCGCGGCCTTCGCGTATTCACGCCGTTCTGGCGGCGCGTGCTGTCGCTCGGCGACCCGCCAAAACCCCTGCCGGCACCGAAGGCGCTTCGCGCGGCGCCCAAGCTCGCCAGCGACGCACTGGAGAGCTGGAAGCTCGAGCCGACCGAGCCCGACTGGTCCGGCGGCCTGCGCGAGACCTGGACCCCGGGCGAAGCCTCCGCCCGCGCCCGCCTGCGCGACTTCCTCAAGCGCACCGCAGTCGGCTATATCGGCGATCGCGACCGCCCGGATCGCGAAGGCACCTCGAGCCTGTCGCCGCATCTGAGGTTCGGCGAGCTCAGCCCGCGCCAAGTCTGGCACGCCGCGCGCTTCGCCGCCGCGGAAAATCCTGCCATCGGATCCGGCGTCGACAAGTTCCTGAGCGAGCTCGGCTGGCGCGAATTCTGCCGCCACCTGCTTCACGATCACCCCGACCTTGCGACCGAAAACCTGCAATCGAACTTCGACGGCTTCCCATGGAAAGGCGACAAGAAGGCGCTCGCGGCCTGGCAGCGCGGGCGCACCGGCTATCCCATCGTCGACGCCGGCCTGCGCCAGCTCTGGCACACCGGGGTGATGCACAACCGGGTTCGGATGGTGGTCGCCTCGTTGCTGGTCAAGCACCTCCTGATCGACTGGCGCGACGGCGAGAGCTGGTTCTGGGACACGCTTGTCGATGCGGATGCCGGCAGCAATCCCGCCAACTGGCAGTGGGTCGCCGGCTGCGGCGCGGATGCGGCACCCTATTTCCGCGTCTTCAACCCAACGCTCCAGGGCGAGAAGTTCGACCCTGACGGAACCTACGTTCGGCGCTGGGTGCCGGAGCTGAAAGACGTTCCGGCCAAGCTGATCCACCAGCCCTGGCAGGCAACGCCGATCGAGCTGGCAAGCGTCGGCGTCACGCTCGGCAAGACCTATCCGCAACCGATCGTCGATCATGCCAAGGGACGCGAGCGCGCGCTCGCCGCCTACGCAAAGATCCGCAAAGGTTGAGCGTTGCTTTGACACAATTTTGAAACCCGCTATCGTCGTCGCTCCATACAAACCGTGGGGGACGATATGGACGACGAGAAGCCGATCACCGAACAGGCGATGGAGACGATCACCACCGCCGTGGAAGCGACCAAGGAAGCCGCAGTCACCGCCGTCAAGAAGGTCAGGAAAGCCGCCAAGAAGGTCGCGAAGAAAGTAGTGCCGAAGAAGGCCGCCAAGAATACGTCGAAGAAGGCGGCAAAGAAGTCGTCGAAGAAAGCGGCCAAGAAAACCGCGAGGAAAACCACGAAGAAGGCCGCCAAGAAGGCTCCGAAGAAGGCTCCAAAGAAAGCCGCCAAGAAGAAAAAGGCCAAGAAGGCCAAGCGCTGATCCCGGCCCAGGGTTAGGCCAAGGAAAGGTCGAGGATAGGTCAAGGATAGACCAGAGCAAGCCTCCGGGTGCGGGCGCGCCCGGAGGCTTTGCGGCAAAGCGCCCTGCCCTCGCCGCCCCGATGCGCGCCTGCCCGGATGGCGGGCGTCTTGGGGATCGCAAAATTCGCTGCGACTGCTTGGGCGCGGCACGTCGGGGATGTGTTCCAGCGCTCCGGCCTTTCGGCCTAAAAGCGCCGATTGACCACGAACACCGCCGCCGCGCACATCGCCATGCCGGCAATCGCGAGCGCATCGAGCTTCTCGCCGAACAGAAGATAGGCCATCAGCGCCGTGACGGCTGGTACCAGGTAGAACAGGCTCGCAACCGAGGTCGCCGCGGCATGCCGGATCAGCCAGTACAATAGCCCGATCGATCCGATCGAGAGCGCGACGGCGAGCCAGGCGAGCGCGAGCACGAACTCCCGGGTCCAGTGCACTACGCGATCCTCGAACAGGAAGGCGCCGATCGCGAAGAAGATCGTGACGGACACGTACTGCACGAGATTGCCGGCGCGCCAGTCGATGTGGTTGCAGTAGCGGCGCTGATAGAGCGTGCCGAGCGTGATGCTGATCAGCGCGACAACCGAGGCAAGCCATCCGAGCCCGGCTTCGCCGGTCATGGGACGGCCGTGCAGGATCAGCATCACGCCGCCGAGGCCAAGCACGAGACCCGCCCATTGCACCGGCGTCACCTTCTCGCCGAGCCAGCGGTTGGCGATGGTCGAGGTCAGGATCGGCTGAAGGCCTGGAATCAGCGCGGAGAGCCCGGCCGGAATCGAGTGCGCGATCGCGATTGCGGTGCCGCCGAGATAGAAGCCATGGACGAGGATGCCGGCAACCGCGCTGTGCGCGATTCCGATCCGGTCCGGCCATTTCGGACGCGCGATCGCTGCGATGATCGCCATCAGACCGACCACGATCGCCATGCGGATGGCGAGATAGGTCAAGGGATCGGCGTTGTTGATGACGTATTTGGTGCCGATGAATCCGGTGCTCCAGAGCAGGACGAACAGGATCGGCGCGGCGCGGGCGGTCAGTGCTTCTTGATTATGGTTCATTACCGCCCTCATTGCCCCATGGGCGGTCTATGCGGCAATGCGAATTTCGGCGAATCTCGTCCGGATGATGCTGCGCTGCGACGCACGGGGACGGCTCAGCCGCTCACCATTCTTCCGGACAGGGGTCGATGATCTTCCAGAGATCGACACCGTTCTTGATCTTCTTCATGTCGGTGGTGAGCCCGCCATTGCGGCGGATCCAGTCCTTCACCGTGTCGGGGTAGTAGGACATCAGATCGGAGGTGCCTTCGGCGCTGGTGACCTTGATGCCGAAGGTGAAGGCCTTGTCGTAGTAGGCCTGGTGGAAGCCAAGGCTGGCGCGCGGCGTGACGCAGATCTTGTTCATCGGCACGATGCCGAGCACCAGTGTACAGGCCGAGTTGCAGATGCCGTCGATGATGACGCGCTCGCCCTTCTCGCGGACGTGCTTGTACTTGGCCTTGTACTCATCGACATAGCCGCCGTGGTCGCGGGTGATGTGCAGCACGGCGCGCGCCGGCGTGGCGGCAGCGAGGCAGAGCAACAGCAGGCTCAGAAGCGTGATGCGCATGGCGAGGTGACGACGAAAGCCTTCAGGAATGGGACCGGCCTCGAAGGACCCCCAAAGGGCCGGCGACAGGATTCTTAGCTGAATTCTCTTTGGTCATACTTGTGTGGGGAATTCGTTAAGCATCCCGAAAAGGCCAAAAATGGGCAGCCTGAACCGCTTGTCCGGCAATTCTGTCACACCCACCCGGGAATCTGCGGGACCGGCCTCGATTTCCGGGCGTCCGACGGGTGTTCTGGCCGGCCGAAATGGCTATAAACAGCTGACCTATTCGCGCGGGTTCCGGAGAATCGAGATGAGCAAGTTGACGCTTGTAGCCGCAGTTGCTGCCCTTTCGGCCGCAATCCTTGCCCCTGGCCTCGCGGAGGCGCGCGGACATCACCGGTACCACCGCTACTACGCGAACCCGCTGCCCTACCCGATCAGCTATCTGCACAATTACGGGCCCGGCATCACCCCGGGGACCTTTGCCTTTTACGACGGCCCATCGACCAACCATTGCTACCAGAGCGCGGCCGCCTATGTCGGCCAGGACCGCCGCCGGCACCCCTGCTACTGAGGAACGCTGGCGCATCCTCTGCGGGTGCCGCTATTTGGCGGCGCCCGACAGCAGCAATTGCTTCTCGATCTCGTGGACCGGCAGCTTGACGAGGTCCTTGCCGATCTCCCTCTGGAGCGCTTTGCGCACGACATCCGAATAATCGGCGCGAATCATCCCGAGCGCACGCGGCGAGGCCACCATGGTCAGGGCCGATGTCTCGCCCGAACTGACGGCGGCGTCGAGCCGGCCGGCCAGGCCCCGCAGGAAGGCGCGCTCGGCCTCATCGTGCCAATCCGTCTGCTCCACCGAGCTGCGCGCCCCGCCGGCCGCGCCATGCAGCCTGCCCGGCGCGTCGGTCCCTTGCGCGCTGGTCGAGGGATTGGGCTGCTCGTGCACCTCCCTGGTGTGGAGATTCGGAAACATCTCGTCGCCGAGGTTCTCCAATATGAGCGCCTTGCGTCCGTCGCACACGACCAGCCAGTCACCGTTGTCCAGTCTCATCTTGTCCATTGCCCAGCTCCAAGCAGTCTCGCGACCACTGCCCTTCGAATTCCTCGAAGGACTGGCCGCGACGACAAGCCTAGGAAGGAAGCCGCACCGATGAATTGCGCGGGATCAAGGATGCCGGTGAACCCAGGCACGGCGTTGGTCAGGGACCCGAACCTGGGATAGGCTGGCGGAGCCCAAAGGTCAGGCCTGCGGCGGACTGGCTGAAGATTTGTTCATCAGCATTACATTTCGGTTCCGCCACAATTTGATCAGAACAACTTCGATATCCTGTATTGCGTAAGCGGAGGAAGACATCATGAAGCTTAAGATTGGCCTCGTCGCCGCGTCCCTTTTCGGTGCCATCCTGGCATCACCGGCGGCGTTCGCCATGCCCATCGCGCCTGCTCCTGCGACCCCGCAGGTCTCGAACGTCGAGCAGGTTCGCATGGTCTGTGACGCCTGGGGACGCTGTTTCTGGCGCCCGAACTACTATGGATACTACGCGCCGCAGCCGTATTACGGCCCCAGGTATTATGCGCCGCGCTATTATGCCCCGCGTTACTATGGACCGCGTTACTATGGACCGCGCTATCGCCGCTGGTGATCTCTAAGGGGGCCTCCGGGCCCCTTCGTTTTTGCGCGATCGTGGATTGCGCGATCGCGGCCGGTCTGGAGCCATCCCAAAACTGATCCAGATCAAAGATAAAACCCGCCACGCCGTCATTCTGCGGTGATGGCCGATTTGATCGTTTTTCGATGCCCCCAGACGGGCATGAATGTGCAGACGCATCTCGAGAAGCAGCAGAGGCAGGAGGGACGGAACGTTGCTTCCTTCACCTGTCCCGCCTGCACGCGGCTGCATTTCATCGACCTCGCCACCGGCCAGCCGATGAGCCGGGACCGTTGACCACGACATCGATCCGAGGCCTTGATGGCATGATGTCCGCAATACTACGGCCCTGAATCCGGTTTACTGGGGGGCGATGTTTCGCCATTGATGGCGATGTACTGACGTTCATTTGATTGTCACATTGCAGAAGCCGGCTAGACGCATGTTGTTCAACGCCCTCGCCCCTTCCTCCGCGCTTCAACTGATCGGCTTTGCCGACGTCGATGCGTTTCGGCCGATCGAGTCGATGGAGGATGCGAGAAGCATTCCGCTCGACGTCCCGAACTTCGCGGCGGCCCGCGCCGTGGTCTCCCTGCCGGCATGCCGCATCATCATGATGCGCTCGTTCGCGCGCATCCTCGACACCGCCTATCGCATGCCCGGCGGGATGGTGATCCTGCCCATGACGGACGACCTTCGGGTCAATTCCAAGGGAATGGATCTCGACGCGCGCTTCTTCGTTGCGCTTCGCGGCAACGATGAAGGCCATTTCGTCGAGCCTCAGACCAATCATCATGCGATGATCGTCTTCTCGCCCAATCTGAGGGACCGGGGCTGGTTCGATCAGGCCGACGACCTGAGGGCCTGCGTCGCGAACAGGCCCGCCCTGCTCCATACACGGCAACTCCTGCTCGACATACTGCGAACCGCATCGGTGCAGCCGCTTTTGTTCGAAGCCACCGAGGTCGCCGCCCATCTGCAGGAAGGCCTGCTGCTCGCGCTCGACGATCTGTTCCAAATCGATCCGCTTTCGGACCGGAGCGCCTCGGTCCATGGCGAACGGTCGGCCAAGCTCGTGCAGCGGATCGACGATTACGTCGCAACTCATCCGACTGCTTCGATCTACACAGCCGATCTCGCCGACGAGTTTGGCGTCTCGATCCGGACGCTCGGCGGCGCAGTCAGCAAGGTGCGCGGCATGAGCCTGCACCAATACATTCGCCTGAAAAAATTGTGGGCGACCCGGGCTCGCCTCCTCAAAGGCGGCACCACCGTCGCCACATGCGCGCGCGCTCAGGGTTTCCATCATCTCGGCGAGTTTGCCGCAGCCTACCGCGCGACATTCCGCGAAACGCCCTCGGACACGCTGGCACGGGGCCGGCAAGCCAGTCCAGCGGCAGGCTGACTGCGCGGACCGTTGCGGCGGTTATGAGATACCAGCATCGCTTCGGAACATATCCGGAACTGGCGCGCTCGGAAGGATTCGAACCTCCGACCCTCGGAATCGAAATCCGATGCTCTATCCAGCTGAGCTACGAGCGCCCTGGCCCAGGCAGTGGGCCACAACCGAGATGCACCGGACCGCAGCTGGCGGACCAGCCGGCCGGATGACGTTCGGACGGGTTCGAATTAGCAGAGAGGCCGGCCAATAAAAAGCCCTTCCCGCCTCGATCGAGGCACCAAAGGCTCTCTCACCAGGTGGTGTCGAAAAGGCCAAAATGCGGCTGCTGTGCCACCAGCATCATCGGCCGTCCCGGCTGCGGCGCCGGATGGGTCCTGGCGACCTTGCGCTTGGACTGAACGGGTGCCTGAGGCAGCTGGGTCTGCGCCTGAACCTGCGGCTGAACCTGCGCCTTGGCTTCGGTCTTCTTGACCGCGGCGGTATCGGCTTTCCCAGCGGGTGTGAATTGGGCGAACGTTTCGCGGACCCGCGCCTTCGCCGACATCTCGGCCAAGGCCGGCGACACGCCGCTGTCCTGCGCCGTGGGCACGGGAGCTGCGACAGCGGCGACCTTCAATGCAGGCGCGGTTATCGTCGGCTGGCTGGTGTCGAGCACGACGCGGTCCGGCAGGTGCCGATCGGACCTGATCCGGATCAGCGGCTGTTCGTTGCTTGCGGTTGCGACAGCCTGCGTCACAGGCGAAGCCGGCAGAACATAGTTCGCCGCGAACAGCACTGCGAGCAAAGCTCCACCGACAAAGACGAAATACCGAAAGATGGGCATTGACCGCACTCCGCCCCCCGCATCCCCGCGTGGGCACTTCGCCTCAACAGGCGATTACTCAATTGGTTCCCGGCCCAGCCATTCGGTTCAAATGGCAACGCCAAAGTTTTTGGCCAGGACTTTGGGAGGTTTGGGAAGAGTAACTTTTCCGCTACCGGAGTGCCGCCTTCACGCCCGGCGTGCCGCAACCAGCGAACACTTCGCCTGATCGGCATTCACGTTGACGAAGCCGACCGGAATGCGCGCAAAAGTCTTGCGGCTCTTCATGCTGACCGGGTCCGCAAGCACGCGGCTGCGGTCGGTGAGATGACTGCCGTCGCGCCGCGCAAAAGCGCAGACGATCTCGAGATCCTTTACGGCATAGTCATTGTCGTTTCGCAGCGTGAACGTCACCAGCGCTTTCGAACCAAGCCCGCCGCGGCGCCAGGTCTGCGATGAAATCCTGAGGCGACCGAGTTCTGCCATTGCCGGAGCCTGAGCTTCGGACACCGGCGACACCGCAGCTGCCGCATTGCCCGAAGGGGTCGGCTCGACAGCCGCCACGCCAGACGCCGCCGGCTCGGCACCATTGCCCCTGGACAGCGGCAGCAGCATCCAGACGCCGCAGACGACGATGATGGCCGCCAGCAGCCACAGCAGGCTTCGGCCGAACGAGACGCTCGCGATCGTCACGGTCCGTGCCAGCCGCTCGCCGCTTTCGGCAAAACGTCCCAACCGGATCCGGTCAAACCTGACGTTCATGGGTATCTCACCGAGGATGGCCGTAGCGCCTTCAACGACGGACTGGGCCACTGCTTACCTCAATCCGGAAGACGCACTAAGGTTCCCGCGCAGTTGCGAATCGGCATGGGCGGTGGCGGTCTCCGGCCGGGGCCGCTAACATGCGCTGCAACATCGAAAGACCCGTCGGGAGAACATGAAATGCCAGTCGTCACTTGGGATCACGTCCATCTGCGCAGCCCCGATCCGGAGGCCACGGCGGCCTGGCTGCGGGACATCCTCGGTGGCGAGATCGTACACGCACCGGGACGGATCGATGTAAGTCTTGGCGGCGCGAAAATCTTCATCGCGCCGCTCGAGGGCGACAACGCGGTGAGCCCGCCGCCGCCGCACCCGCATCAGGGGCTCGACCATTTCGGTCTGACGGTGAAGGACATCGACGCCGTCGCGGCCGAGATCAAGGCAAAGGGCGTGACCTTCACGCGCGAACCGACCACGATCCGCCCCGGCGTGCGCATCTGCTTCATCCGCGGTCCCGAGGGCATCTCCATCGAGCTGCTCGAGCGCGACAAGAAGTATACCTGACACGGCGCGCCGCATCGGCTTCAGCCAGACCAGGCGAAGCCGCCTGGCCTGCCTAAGTCATGCTCCCGGGCATGAAGCATCGGATCGCGACGCCCATGTAGCCGTAGATCGGCCAGACCATGGTGCGCCCCACCCGGTTCGGCTCGGAGATCACGGCCTCCTCGGGGACGTCGACCCAGACGAGTTCCTGCAGCTGGCCTTCGCGCACGAAGCCGTAGCGCGGGACGCGGACCCGGTAATGCCCGTCCTTGCTGTCCCAGTCGGCGTCCGACAGCGCCGAGCCGTCGGCATCGGAACAGCAAGGCCCCTTGCCGCTTCGCAGGCCGTCGAACCAGGCCTTCAGGTCGGCATTGGTGTTGACGAACTGGCCGCGGTCGCGCGCGTGCCCGAATGGGGCAGCGAGTGCGATCAGAGCCAGAGCGCAAGCGAGGCTCGCCACGCTTCGCCAGCGTGGCGTGTCGCCGTTCCGTCGCTGCTGTGTTTCGCAAATCGTGGGACGCACACTGTACTGACGCGGCTCATCGCCGCCGGAATCGATCCAGTTGCTCACGTTTGTCTTGCTCCAGCACCCCGCGGCCAGTGCAACAATGGTTATGCATTTCGCGGGCCAACTTGATTCGCAACGGCTGGCCTCGCGTCATGATCAGACCGTCATGAGGTCGTCACACGCAAGTCGGGACAACTACGGCTCGCAGCGGCCGGCTGCCGCGGCGGCCGGCAAACTGCCGCGTTGCGCGAGGGGACGCGCTTTGGCATAAAAGCCCTACCGGTTACGCCATTGGGCGATGGCGGCCGGCCTCGGGACGTTATGAAGAACGGCCTCTATTCGATTCACGTGAGCCTGCTCGATGGTCGGGCCGGCAAGGGCAGCGGCGTGATTCTTTTTCGCGACGGCAAGATCCTTGGCGGCGATGCCTACCTTTATTATACGGGCAGCTACGTGGTGAAGGACGACCACACCTTCAAAGGTGAGGTGCTGGTGCAACGGCACACCTCGCCGCGGGGCGATGACAATCCTCTGTTCGGTGGCCCGGCCCCGGTCGGCATCGGCGTCAGCGGCACCTACACGGACACCCGCGCAGAGATGACGGGCACAGCGCTCGTCGGCAAGGCGAGCCTGATTTTCAGCGCCACCCTGCACAAGCTCGCAGAAGCCGACTAACCAGGCGCGAACTATTCCGCGGCCTGCTCGAGCGGCGCCACGCGCGGCAGGATGATCTGGATGCGCGTACCGCTGCCCGGTTCGGAATCGAGGTCGAGCCGTCCGCCGAGCCGGTTGGTGACGATGCTGTAGACGATGTGCAGCCCGAGACCGGTGCCGCCCTGGTCGCGCCGCGTCGTGAAGAACGGATCGAAGGCGCGGCGGCGAACGTCGAGCGACATGCCGCAACCATTGTCGGAGAAGATGATCTCGACATTGTCCTTGCCCGACTCGCGCACCTGGATGTCGATGCTCCCCGGTCGGCCGTCCGGGAAGGCGTGCGCCACCGAATTGAGAAACAGATTGGTCAGCACCTGGCCGTACGGCCCGGGATAGCTGTTCATGGTCAGATCCGGCTGGCACTCGACATTGAGCGTCAGATTGTGCTTGCGCAGGCCCGGCCGCAAGCTCATCACCACCTGCTCGGTGAGGTCGCCGAGATCGAAGCTGCGCTGGTCGGAATAGTTGCGGTCGGCGGCGACCTGCTTGAACGACTGGATCAACTCGGCGGCGCGATTGAGGTTGGAGACGAGCTGCGAGGACGCGTCGCGGCTGGTGTTGAGGAAGTCGTTGAGCGCGGAGCGCCGGAGCTCGCCGCGCTCGACCTCGGCGGTGAACATCGCGGCCTTGCGCTCCAGCGCGGAGGCGACCGTGAGGCTGATGCCGACGGGATTGTTGACCTCATGCGCGACGCCGGCCACGAGCCGCCCGAGCGCGGCGAGCTTCTCCGCCTCGATCAGCGAAGCCTGGGTCTCGCGCAGATTGCGTAGCGCGGTCTCGGCGGATTCCTTGGCTTTGCGCATCTCCTGTTCGCCGCGCTTGCGCTCGCCGATGTCGAGCGCCACGGTGACGATCCGCTCGATCTCACCCTCGGCATCGAGCAGCGGCAGCTTGTTGACCAGCCATTGCCGCATGTTGCCGGAGGAATCCTTGTACTCCTCCTCGTAGAAGCCGAGTCCCCTGCGCAGATCCAGCACGCGCTTGTCGTTCTCGTCGGTCTTGGCCGCGCCGTAGCGCGACATCAGGTCGGCGGTGGTGCGGCCGAGCGCGTCACCGGGCTCAATGCCGAAGATGCCGGCCATGTAGCGGTTCATCAGCACGTAGCGCAGATCGCGGTCCTTGACGTTGATTACCGCCGGCACGGTGTCGATGACCTGCTGGAGCAGGCGCCGGCCTTCGGCGATGGCGTCTTCCGCCCGCTTCTGGTCGGTGATGTCGCGCAGCGTGCCCTCGTAGCGGACGATGGTGCCCGCCTCGTCCCGGACGCCGGTGGCGCTGTCGGACAGCCACAGGATGTTGCCGCTGCGCTGGCGCACCTGGTACTCGAATTCGCGCACCATGCCGTCGCGCGCCATCAGCCGCTGATACTCGACGCGTGCCTCGGGGTGGACGTAGATGGTGTGGGCGATATCGTTGATGCTTTCGATCAGGTCCTGCGGGCTGTCGTAGCCCATCATCCGCGCCAGCGCAGGATTGGCGTTGAGGAGGTCGCCGGCCGGCGTCGTCACATAGATGCCGTCGACCGAACCCTCGAACAGTTTCCGGTAGCTCTCTTCGGCGAGGCGCTGCTCGGTCAGCGCGCGCACCGCCGCCTCGCGCGCGGTGTCCGCTTCCTCCAGCGCGCGGCGGAACACTTCGGCTGCGCGCGCGATATCGCCGATCTCGTTGTCGAGATCGGCCGACGGGATCGACGTGTCTTTCTCGCCAGCCGCGAGCGCGCGGATCGATCTTGCGATCTTCGCAAGCGGCCGGACGGTCCGCCGCACCACGAAGGCGGCCGCGACCATGCCGATCAGCACGCCGATGGTGCCGAGCACGATGCTCTGCCACCGCGCCTCCGTCAGGGTGCGGGCAAAGTCGCGCGACAGCACGTGGCCGCGCCGGGCCGAGACCTCGCGCAGCAATTCGGTGACGCGGCCGATCAACCGGCCTTCGGTTCCCAGCACCTCGCGGTCGATGTCGGCGATCTGACGTTCACGCACGGCGACCGCGATAATCGCCTCGGCGTAATCGTTGACGGCCGATCTCAGCCTGGTATCCGCGATGCCCATTGCCCGCATGCTCTGCGCCGCCTGCTCGGCCGCAGACGGGTTGCGCGCGAGCAGTCCGAGGGCGATCCGGCTCTGCGCCTCGGACAGGCGGGATGCCAGCTCGCGGTCCGCGGTGCCGGAGACGGCCACGTCGAACTGGTCACGAAGCGGCGGCAGACCGGCGAGCAGCTGGGCGCGGCGGTCGATCAGGGTCGAGATCCGCTCCAGGCCGCTGCGATAGGTCGCAAGCCGCTCGGTGACCCCGTCGATCATGTCCTGCTGCTCGGGCGCGAGCTCGATGCGGGTCTTCTTGAGGATGTCGCTGAGCGTCGAGGCCGCCTCGCCCACCTGCTTGAACTGGACGCCCGCACCGGGATCGGTGACGAAGTCGCGCGCGGCAAGGCGCAGCTCGTTCATGCGGCGGTCGATGTCCTCGGCGAGATCGCCGACGCTCTGGAGCCGCTGCAGCTCGGCGAAGGTGGTGTCGATGTGCCGGATCGCGATCACGCTCGCGGCCGAGGTGACGATGATCACGGCCAGCACCAGAAGGAAGCTGCCGAAGGTGAGCTGGCCGATGGAGAGCGAGAATGTTCGCTTTTTCTCAGGGGTCGGCGTCAATTCGGCGGACATTGGTGATTTGAGGACCGGGCTGCTGGGCCGCCCAATATACGACGTATTGCGCCCCCGGGGGAACATGCCTCTGGCCGCCGAATATCCTTAATATCGGGAGCCTGCCGCCCCTCCGGATTATGACGCTTCGACGCTGGCCGGCCGCCGGGCCGGAATGGTCATGGCGGAGACGCCGAGAACGACGCAGGCAAGCCCCAGCCAGGCGGTCCGGCTCAGGGTTTCACCCAGGAAGGCGACGCTGATGGCAACCCCGATCGGCACGCGCAGATAGGCCTGCGCCGTGGTGCCAACCGAGCCCAGGGTCTGGATCAGGCGGAAGTAGATCGCGAAGGCCGCGGCCGTCGAGAAGGTCGCCAGCGCGAGCAGCGCCAGTACGGAACTCAGCGAGGGCGACAGCGTCCAGGGCTGCTCGACGATCAGCGAGGCCGGGATCAGCGCCGCCGCGCCCGCCAGCAGCGAGCCCGCCGCGGGCGCCATGGGATCGAGGCCCTTGAAGCTGCGGCCGAAGATTGCGGCACAGGCGTAGCAGATCGTGGCAGCGACGATTGCCGCCTCGGCGAGCAGGCCGCTGCCGAGGTCATGAAAGGCATCGACGCCGACGATCAGCAGGATGCCGGCCATGCCGGCGACCACGCCGAACAGCTTTCGCGGCGTCGTCGTCTCGTGGCGGGTGACCACCGCCGTGAGCAGGAAGGTGAAGATCGGGCCGGCCGAATTGAGGATGGTGGCGAGCGCGGCATCGACATGACGTTCGCCCCAGGCGATCAGCGTCCAGGGGATGACGCTGTTGAGCACGGCCTGGAACGCGAAGCGCTGCCAGGTCGCACGGTCCGTCGGCATCCTGATGCCCCGCGCCCACATGACGACGAGCAGCAGGAGGCCCGCAATGGTGGTGCGCGCCGCAATCAGCGTGATCGGCGGAATGGTGGCGACGCCGAGCTTGATGAAGGTATAGGAGCCGCCCCAGAGCGTTGCGAGCACGACCAGCAGCGCGAGCTCGACGGCGATGTTGGTGTCCTGCCGATTGTCCATGTCGCGCTCCGTCCCGTTGTCACGAACGGAACCTAGCGCGCCTGCGGTCGTCAATACTTCGCTTTGTGTCGAAGTGTCCTAGCCGACCGCCCCGACCTCGAACACCTCGCCGTCATAGCCGGCTTCGCGGGGGATGCGGAGCTGGCGGCCGGTTTCGGTCTTGGTCATGACCGGCATCACCGTGACGATGGACATGCCGCGCGCATGCTCCAGCGCGGCGCCCACGCTGCCCTGCTTGGCGAGCCGGATCAAATTGCGCGTGGTCGGGAACGGCAGCTTGAAGCGGCCGCTTTCCCCGCCCTCCAGCGCCTCGCGCGGCGACACCCAGATCGAGTCCGTCGACTCCCTGCCATCATGGGCGCCGAGCTGATCGGGCGGCGCCGCGGCAAGAAAGAACCAGGTGTCGAAACGCTTCGGCATGCCCTCCGGCGTGATCCAGTGCGCGTAGGGTACGAGCGTGTCGAGCGCGAGCCGGAGGCCGTTGTCGGCGAGGATATCGAGGAAGCTGATCTTGTGCTCGTTGAGCGCGACGCGATGCGCATCGGCGATCTCGCCGGCGCGCTTTGCATCGATCGGCGCTCCCGAGTCCTTCGAGCGCGCCAGCAGGATGCCGCTCTCCTCGAAGGTCTCGCGGATCGCGGCGATCCGGAAGCCCCGGTCGGATTCGCTGAGGCCCTCGCCGCCCGAATAGAGGTCGGACCGGGCGACAATCTCCTGGTCGCCGGCATCGACGCTGCCGCCGGGAAACACCAAGGCGCCCGAGTTGAACTCGATCTGATGATGGCGAACCATCATGAAGACCTCGACTTCCTTCCCGCCGTCACGCAGCAGAAGGATCGTCGACGCCGGGCGTGATGCTGATGTCTCGGCCATCCACCTAACCTGCGGCGCTGGATTGCGGGCCAAGATTGGCCCGCTTGTCGAACCGGGCGACGCGGGACAGCAGATACTCGACCTCCGCCTTCGCCGCCGCCGTGATGGTCGCGCCCGGCTTGCGCTGCGCGCTCGAGGCGATGATGCCGCGCTTCTGGAGCACGTATTTGCGCACGGCGAGGCCCGCGCCCGGCTGCTGCTCGTAGCGGATCAGCGGCAGATGCGCGTCGAACAGGTCATGCGCGGCGTCGCGCTTGCCGGCCTTGGAGAGGTTCACGACATCGATCAGCAACTCGGGGAAAGCATAACCGGTCATGGCACCGTCGGCGCCGCGCTCCATCTCGAAATCGAGGAACGTGCCGCCGTTGCCGCAGAGGATCGAGAGCGGACGGAGCGAGCCGTCCTTCTGGAAGCCGCGCAGGGTCGTGATCTTCTCGAGGCCCGGCCAATCCTCGTGCTTGAGCATCACGCAATTCGGATTGTCCATGACGATCTTGCGGATCACGGCAGGGGTGAACACCACCTGCAAGGTCAGCGGATAATCCTGGAGCACCCAGGGCACGTCGGGCCCGATGGCCTCGGCCGCCTGCTTGAAATAGCCGACGATCTGGTCGTCGGTGCGCAAGCTCGGCGGCGGCGCGATCATCACGCCGGCCGCGCCCGCATCCATCGAGGCCTTCGCCAGCGAGCGCATGGTGGCAAAGCCCGGCGCGGAGACGCCGACGATCACCTGCATCTTCTTGGCGCGCTTGACGAAACGCACCGCGACCTGCTCGGCCTCTGCGGCGTCCAGCTTAGGCGCCTCGCCAAGGATGCCCAGCACCGTGACGCCATCACAGCCGACCTCCTCGTAGAAATCGGTCAGGCGGTCGATCGAGCGCTCGTCGATCCGGCCGTCATCGTGGAACGGCGTCGGCGCGATTGCGAAGGTGCCCTTGGCGTCGGCGGTCAGTTTCATCTAGTTCCTCATCTCTCTCTATTCGTCATTCCGGGATGGCCCGAAGGGACAGGCCCGGAATCCATAACCACACGCCGGGGTTATGGATTCCGGGCTCGCGACTTCGTCGCGCCCCGGAATGACAGTGTGGCTAAAACCGCCGCGCTCCCATCTTGATCTGCTCCTCGGAGAAGAAGATCTCCCCGGCATGATCGGCGATGTCCTGGGCCTTCCAGCCCGTGTGCGGCGGTTTCCAGCCTTCCATTTCCATCATCCGCATTTCGCGCACGCCGCGGGGCCCGGATACGCCCAGCACCTTGCCGGTCTGGTCGCCCGACAAGTCGCTGACCATGTATAGCACGGCCGGCGCGATGCCGTCCGGCCCAAGCGCCGCACCGGGGTTCTCCTTATAGCGGGGCAGGTCTGCGGTCATGCGGGTCAGCGCGCCCGGGGCCAGCGTCCAGATCCGGATGTTGTACTTGCGGCCCTCGATCGCCAGCACGTTGGACAGGCCCCAGATGCCGCCCTTGGCCGCGCCGTAATTGGTCTGGCCGAAATTGCCGATCAGGCCTGAGGTCGAGGAGGTGTTGACGATGACGCCGCCGCCGTTTTCCCGCATCCAGCGAAACACCGGCATGGTGCAACAAAAGGTGCCCTTCAGATGCACCTTGATGACCTTGTCCCAGTCGGACTCGGTCGCCTTGGCAAAGGTCTGGTCGCGCAGGATGCCGGCATTGTTGACGAGGATGTCGGCGCGGCCGAAATGCTTGATGGCGTCGTCGAACACCGACTGGCCGCCCTCCATGGTGGAGATGTCGGCGCCGTTGGCGACGGCCTTGCCGCCCTCGGCCGTGATGGCGTCCACCACGAGCTGCGCCATCGACTTGTCGGCGCCGGAGCCGTCACGAGGCCCGCCGAGGTCATTGACGACGACCGAGGCCCCTTCCCGCGCGAACAACTTTGCGTAGGCCTCACCGAGCCCCCCGCCCGCGCCGGTGATCAGCGCAACCTTGCCGTCGAGTAGTCCCATGGTGGCTTCTCCCTGGTTATTTTTGTTCTCTCGTGTCCGGGACGCGATGCAGCGTGAAACGCTGCGTCCGGGGCACGAGACCTTCCTAACCCAGCACCGTCTTGCCGTTCTTGATCACGGTGACGCCGCGCGACTTCACCTTGGCTTCGAACGAGATCGTGTTGCCGTCCTTCCAGAGATCCATGGTCACGGTCTCGCCGGGATAGACCGGCGAGGAGAACCGCGCGACGTGCTGCCGGAAGGCGGAGGCGTCGTAGTCGGCATAGGTCTGGAGCACGCCGCGGCAGGTGATGCCGTAGGTGCACATGCCGTGCAGGATCGGACGCGGGAAGCCGGCCTTCTTCGCAAACTCCGGATCGCTGTGGAGCGGGTTGCGGTCGCCGCAGAGCCGGTACACCAGCGCCTGGTCGGGACGCGTGACGATATCGACGGTCTTGTCGGGCGAGCGCGATGGGATCTTGTGCGGATCGGGCTGGGTCAGGTTCGGCCCGCCAAAACCGCCGTCGCCGCGGGCGAAGCGCGAGGCGACCAGCGTTGCCAGCTTCTCGCCCTTCTCGTTCTTCAGCACCGTCTGATGAGCGATGACCACACCCTTGTCCTTGCCCTTGTCGTACACCTCGACGACAGAGGAGTCGGCGGTGATGTGTGCGGCGACCGGGAGCGGCTGATGGAAAGTGATGTCGCGCTCACCGTCGACCACCATCACGCGGTTGAGGTTCATTTCGCCGGGCCCCGAGCCCCAGGCCGCGACGGAGGCGAAGGTCGGAACCACCTTGAGCGGCCGCGGCGTCAGCGTACCCTCGTTGACGAAGGCGAGCTCGTTCTCGTCCATGGGATCGGCGCCGAGGCCGATGCCGTAAGCGTAGAGCATCACTTCACGGTCGCCATAGGCGTATTTCTGGCCGAGGTTCTTGAGGGCTTTGAGCTCTTCGTATCTGGCGGACATTTGGTTTTGTTTCCTCCCGGCATTTTCTCAGCGAGCAACGGCGCTCATTGATGTGCCCTCTCCCCTTGTGGGAGAGGGCCGCGAGAGCCGTGCGGCAAACTCGTTTGGGTGAGGGGTTGTTTCCGCATCGAACAATCTCTCTGTGGAGAGATACCCCTCATCCGGCGCTTCGCGCCACCTTCCCCCACAAGGGGGGAGGAAGAAAGCAATCAGGCCGGCGTGAAGAACGGCAATGGAGCGCCATCCGTCGGCTTGAACACCACCTTCACCTTCTGGCCGATCTTGAGCTTCTCGAGATCGCAGTCGACGATGTTGGTCTGCACCGACGGCCCTTCCTTCAGCGTGACGTAGCCGATCGCGTAAGGGCCGGTCGGCGACTTCCGCATCAGGCTCCAGGTGTAGATCGTGCCCTCGCCCGAGGCTTCCTCCCACACCGTCTTGTCGGAGTAGCAGAACGGGCAGATCGAGCGCGGGAAGTAATGGGCTTCGCCGCAGGCGGTGCAGCGCTTGATCATGAACTTGCCCTGTTTCGCGGCGTCCCAGAACGCGGCGGTTTCGGGGTTCGTCACGGGAGCCGGATATTTCTTTGCATCTACCATCACACGCGCTCCAGAATGGCAGTCGAGGCAGCGTGGCGAACACCCAAGAGGCCGCCGGTGCCGTGGGCGATGGCGAGATCGCAGTTCTTGACCTGCACCTTCGGATGCGCCTCGCCGCGCAGCTGCCGCACGGCCTCGATGATCTTGGTCATGCCGCCCCGATTGACGGGGTGGTTGCTGCAGAGGCCGCCGCCATCGGTGTTGAACGGCAGCTTGCCGACACCCGAGATCAGATTGCCGTCGGCGACGAACTTGCCGCCCTCGCCCTTCTTGCAGAAGCCGAGGTCTTCGAGCTGCATCAGCACCGTGATGGTGAAGCTGTCGTAGATCGAGGCGTACTTGATGTCCTTCGGCGTGATGCCGGCTTCCTCGAACGCGCGCGGACCGGACCAGATGCCGGCGGAATATGTGAGATCGAGATCCTTGCCGCCGCGCGGGCCCTTCATCGCCTCGCCATGGCCGATCAGCTTGACCAGCGGCTTCTTCAGGCTTCTGGCGATCTCGGGCGTGGTCACGATCAGCGCGCCGCCGCCGTCGGAGACGACGCAGCAATCCATGCGATGCAGGGGATCGGAGATCATCGGCGAGTTCAGGACATCCTCGACTGTGACGACGTCCTTGAGCATCGCATGCGGATTGTATTGCGCGTGATGCGAGGCCGCGACCTTGATCCAGGCGAGCTGCTCGCTGGTGGTGCCGTAGTCGTGCATATGACGCATGGCACACATGCCGTAGGCATTGTGCGTGGTCGCGCCATAAGCGGACTCGAAATCGGCTTCCGCGCCGGCCGCGCGCGGCGGCATCGCGCCGGTGCGCGGCTTGCCGGCCAGCGTGATCAGCGCGATCGAGCACTTGCCCGCTGCGATCGCTTCGGCGGCATGGCCGAGATGGATGATGTAGGAACAGCCGCCGGTCTCGGTGGAATCGACATGGCGGAGCTTTTTGGTGTTCAGGCCGAGATAGTCGACCATCGGCCAGGCGCCGCCGGGAGCGTCGCCCGCGCAGAAATAGCCGTCGACATCGTCCTTGGAGAGCCCGGCGTCCTCGATCGCGCCTTTGGCGACCTCGGCGTGAAGCTGGGCGGTGGATTTGTCCGGCGCATGCCGGGTCGGGTGTTCGTAGATCCCGGCAATGTAGGCCTTGCCCTTGATGGTCAAAACTTCAGGTCTCCGCTGGCGTTTCTTCTTGCTCCGTTTTTCTGAACCCCCGCTGCAGCATTGGCAAGCGCGGAAATATTCCGTCGGGCGAGAGGGGGAGCGGTTTGGCGCAAGTGGCGACGGTCATGGAGCGCCCGCCTGCCTCCGCAGTCATTGCGAGCGTAGCGAAGCAATCCAGGAATCTTTCCGCGGATGCATTTCTGGATTGCTTCGCTCCGCTCGCAATGACGGGACCGACGGGCAAAATCCTAAAGGTGTTTTGCCCGACGGCACAAGCGATTTTCGATTTTTCGAAAACAACACTTCGATCTCGCGAAACAACCCCATGCACAGTAGAGCAGTGGTTGATTTCAAAGAGGAATTTTTAGGCTGGGCAAAGCGTAGCTTGCCCGCCTCTTGGGGCTCAATCGCGGTGAGATGGTGGGCACGGCGCTTTGCGCCTGCGCCCACCCTACGAGACCTTCCTACTCCGCCGCGATCTGCCTTGGTGCGGGCGGCGGGTTCGCGAGATCGGCGGCGAGCTGGGCGTAGCGGGCCTTGGCGTCCGCGACCGCCTTCTCTTTCACCGGGCCGTAGCCACGGATGCGGTCCGGCAGCGACAGCAGCTCGACCGCGGTGTCGATTGTGAGCGGCGACAACAGGCCGAGCACGGTTGAGACGTCCTTCTCGTAGCCGGTAATCAGATCGCGTTCGAGCTTGCGGTCGGCGCTTCGGCCGAAGATGTCGAACGGCGTGCCGCGCAGGAACTTGAATTTTGCCAGCACGCGGAAGACGCTCAGCATCCACGGACCGAAAGCGCGCTTCTTCGGACGGCCGAGCGCGTCGACGCCGCTGCTGAGGATCGGCGGCGCGAGGTTGAAGTTGAACTTGAAGTCGCCCTCGAACTGGTCGCGGAGCTGTTTTTCGAAGGCGCCGTCGGTGAAGAGCCGCGCGACCTCGTATTCGTCCTTGTAGGCGAGTAGCTTGGCATAGTTGATTGCGACCGCACGCGTCAGCGCCTCGTCATAGCCGCCCTTCACCACGGCGTCGCTGACCTGATCGACCAGCCTGCGGTAGCGTTTGGCGAGCCGGCCGTTCTGATAGGCGGTGAGATGCCTGGCGCGATGGGCGATGAGATCGTCGAGCGTCATCGCGTCCAGGGTCTTGGGCGCCACGACCTCGTCCGTTCCCTTCAGCATGCCGGCGAGACGCGCGGGGTCCGCGACCGCGAGGCGGCCGAGGCGGAACGCTTCCTTGTTCATCTTGATCGAGACGCCGTTGACCTCGATCGCCTGCTCGATCGCTTCAGCCGACAGCGGGAACAGCCCCTTCTGATAGGCGTAGCCCATCATCATCATGTTAGTGGCGATGCTGTCGCCGAGCAGCTGCTCGGCCGGCTTGGTGAAATCGAAGAACACGGAGTCCTTGTGCAGCGCGGTCTCCAGCAATCCGTTCAGCTTGCGGGTCTGGAAGTTGAAGTCGCGGTTGAGGACGAAGTCGGCGGTGGGAATGACGTGGCTGTTGATGATGCCGCGGGTGCGGCTGGTGTCGCAGAGCGAGATCGTGTCCTTCGCGACGGCGACCACCTCGTCGGCGGCCAGCACGAGATCGGCCGTGCCGGTAACGATGCGCGAGCAGGTCACTTCCGCCGGATGATCCGACAGGCGGACATGGCTCAGCACCGCGCCGCCCTTCTGCGCGAGACCCGACATGTCGAGGATCATCGAGGCCTTGCCCTCGATGTGGGCGGCCATGCCGAGCAGCGCGCCGATCGTGAGCACGCCGGTGCCGCCGACGCCGCCGACGGCGATGTTGTAGGGCTTGTCCAGCGTCGGGCGCGAGGCCGGCTCCGGCAGCGCGCCGATGTCACCGAGATCGGCCGGCGCGCGGTGGCGCGGCTTGCCGCCGTCGACGGTGACGAAGGACGGGCAAAAACCCTTCACGCAGGAATAGTCCTTGTTGCAGGACGACTGGTTGATGGCGCGCTTGCGGCCGAACTCGGTCTCCAGCGGCTCGACCGAGATGCAGTTCGACTGCACCGAGCAGTCGCCGCAGCCCTCGCAGACGGCCGGATTGATCATGACGCGGCGCGCCGGATCTTCCATCAGGCCGCGCTTGCGGCGGCGGCGCTTCTCGGCGGCGCAGGTCTGCACGAACACGATGGCCGAGGTACCCTTGTGCTCGCGGCACATCTTCATGACGCTGTCGAGCTCGTCGCGGTGATACAGCTTCACGCCGGGCGCGATGGTGTCGGCCGGATAGGAATCGGGCGCTTCGGAGACCAGATAGATCTCGCGAATGCCCTCGGCATGGAGCTGGAAGGTGATCTGCTGCGGCGAGAGATCGCCGTCATGGCGCTGGCCACCGGTCATGGCCACCGCGTCGTTGTAGAGGATCTTGTAGGTGATGTTGGTCTTGGAGGCGACCGCCTGACGGATTGCGAGCAGGCCGGAGTGGAAATAGGTGCCGTCGCCGAGATTCGCGAAGATGTGGTTCTCGTTGGTGAAGGGCGCGATGCCGACCCACGGCACGCCCTCGCCGCCCATATGCGTAAACGTTTCGGTCGAGCGGTCCATCCACAGCGCCATGAAATGGCAGCCGATGCCGGCGAGCGCGCGGCTGCCTTCGGGGACTTTTGTCGAGGTGTTGTGGGGGCAACCGGAGCAGAAGTAGGGAGTGCGGGAGACGGGTGCGACCGCCTGCATCTGGGTCGCCTGGCGGCCGTTGAACCAGTCGGCCTTGACGCGGAGCATCTCCGCAATCTCGGGGTTCAGATTAAGTCGAAGCAGACGTTCGGTGAGCGAGGTGGCGAGCGAGGCGACGCTGAGCTCGGCGGAGAAAGTCAGGAAGCGCTTGTCGTGCTCGTCCATCTTGCCGACGATGCGCGGGCGAACGTCGTCGCGCCAGTTGAACAGCTCCTGCTTGACCTGGTTCTCGACGATCTCGCGCCGTTCCTCGATGATGAAGATCTCCTCCAGCCCGACCGCGAACTGGCGTACGCCTTCCGGCTCCAAGGGCCAGGGCATGCCGATCTTGTAGAGGCGCAGCCCGATTTTCGCGGCGACCTCCTCGGTGATCCCGAGCTCGCGCAATGCCTGGCGAACGTCCTCATAGCTCTTGCCGGACGCCATGATGCCGAAGCGCGCATTCGGCGAATCCATGGTGATGCGGTTGACCTTGTTGGCGCGAGCAAAGGCGATCGCGGCAAAGCCCTTGTAATCCTGCAGGCGGCGGTCCTGCTCGAAGCGGTCGTCGGGCCAGCGCAGATTGAGGCCGCCGGGCGGCAGCTCGAAATCCGGGGGGATGATGAAAGGCTTCATCTCGTCGGTGAGGTCGATCTCGGCGGTGGTCTCCACCGTCTCGGTGATCACCTTCATGCCGACCCAGCAGCCCGAGTAGCGCGACATCGCGATGCCGAGCAGGCCCATCTCGATCATCTCGTGGATGCTGGACGGGTAGAGATAGGGCATCAGCGCCGACATGAAGGCATGGTCGGACTGATGCGGGACGGTCGAGGATTTCGCGCCGTGGTCGTCGCCGGCCAGACACAAGACGCCGCCGTTCTTGGCGGAGCCGGCTGCATTGCCGTGGCGGAACACATCGCCGCAGCGGTCGACGCCGGGGCCCTTGCCGTACCAGATGCCGACGACGCCGTCGTACTTGGCGCCGGGCGAGAGGTTGAGCTGCTGCGAGCCCCAGACCGCGGTCGCCGCCAGGTCCTCGTTCACGCCAGGCTGGAACTTGATGTTGTACTGCTCGAGATGTTTTCGCGCGGCGAAGAGCTGCTGGTCGTAGCCGCCGAGCGGCGAGCCGCGGTAGCCGGAGATGAAGCCCGCGGTGTTGAGGCCGTTGGCGCGGTCGCGCCGGATCTGGGCCATCGGCAACCGAACCAGGGCCTGGATGCCCGTGGTGAAGACGTGACCGGTGTCCTGGGTGTATTTCTGGTCGAGACTGATCGGACCCTGGTTGATGCCCATTTTGTCCTCTTCCGCCCTTTTGGGCGTTTGGCCACTTAAGCCGTTGCCTGCCCGTTGTTTTTAGCTAGGGCGCGCCGACCGTCTCCGCCACTCTATGTCGGATATTTCACGCTCCGCATCACAAATCTGGACCAAAGGAGGCGCCGGGTAAAAATCGCAATTTCGTGGCTGCAAAGACATCGGGCATTTTCAATTTGTGTCACCATACCCCCGCCGTCGCGAAATGAATCGACGCCCTATCAAGCGGGACGACGTCGATTGGTCGCAGGAGAGGCGTTCGATGCGGACGATTCTGGTTGGTCTTGCGTTGTGCAGTGCGGTTGCGAATGCGGCCATCGCCGCCGAGCCGTCGCCGGAGCTGGTCGCCTACGGCAAGGCGCTGGTCGAAGCCGGCGGGTGCGCGGGCTGCCACACCGCCGATCCGGCGAAACCGTTCGCCGGTGGAAAGCGCATCGACACGCCCTTCGGCGCGATCTATGCGCCGAACCTGACGCCGGACCGCACCACCGGCATCGGCGGCTGGAGTGACGCCGATTTCACGCGCGCGGTGCGCACCGGCGTCGCGCCTGACGGCTCGAACTATTACCCGGCCTTCCCCTACCCCTATTTCACGCGGATGACGAAGGACGACACGCTGGCGATCCGGGCCTATCTCGGAACGCTGGCGCCCGTCGTGAACCGCAACAAGCCGCCGGAACTGCGCTGGCCGTTCGGTTATCGCGGCCTGATGCGGATCTGGAACTCCCTGTTCTTCAAGCCCGGCCTGTTCGAGCCGGACCAGAGCCAGAGCGCGGCGTGGAATCGTGGCGGTTATCTCGTCACCGGGCTCGGCCATTGCGGCGCCTGCCACACACCGAAGAACTATTTTGGCGCGGACAAGCAGACACAGGCGCTGGCAGGCGGCGAGGTCAGCGGCTGGTTCGCGCCGCGGCTCGACGGCGCTGCCCGCACCGGGCTGAAGTCGTGGAGCGCCGAGGACATCACCGAATATCTTCAGAGCGGGCGCAACGCCAAGAGTCATGCCGGCGGGCTGATGGCGGAGGTCGTCGTCAACTCGACCTCGAAGATGAGCGATGCCGATGTCCGCGCGATCGCGGTCTATCTGAAGAGCCTGCCGCCGGCGCGGCGCGAGACCATCGTGACGCCGCCTGACGATGCCGAAATGAAGGCCGGACAGGCCGTCTACGCCAAGCTCTGCATCGCCTGCCATGAGGCGGACGGCTCCGGAGCGCCGCGCATCTATCCGCCGCTACCCGGCAACGCCCTGCTGCAATCTGTCAATCCGTCCTCGACCTTGCGCATCATCCTCGACGGCGCCCACACCGTGACCACGCCGCGCGCGCCCAACGCCGGCGAGATGCCCGGTTATAGCAAGCAATTGTCCGACGAGCAGATCGCGGCGGTGACGAACTACATCCGCAATTCCTGGGGCAATGCGGCGCCGCTGGTGACGCCGGCGCAGGTGGCGAAGGCGCGAACGCAGGAGCCGTAGTCAGGGCTTTCGTTCCTCGTCTTCCGTGAAGACGAATTTGGGCATCTCCCATTTGTAGCGAACCGCCAGCAGGCGGAAGCTGATGCCGAGGACGAAGGTCAAAATGGTCCAGAGCTCGGCGTTGAGCTTGAGACCGAAGGCGGTCGCATAGAACAGGCCGGTGACGACCGAGACGCTGGCGTAGAGCTCGGAGCGGAACAGCAGCGGCACGTCGTTGCAAAGCACGTCGCGCAATACGCCGCCGGCACATCCGGTCACCATGCCCGAGACGATGACGATTGGCAGCGTGGCATCCATCTGCCAGGCGATGTCGCAGCCGGTCATGGTGAAGACGACGAGGCCGATGGCATCGAGCACGATGAAGGCCACCTTCAGCCGGTGCACCAGGCGCGCGGTCAGGATGGTGAGGAAGGCGGCGCCGCCGGCCAGCGCGAGGTAGATGGGGTTTTGCACCCAGGCGAGCGGATAATGCCCGAGGAAGAGGTCGCGCAGGGTGCCGCCGCCGAGCGCCGTGATGCAGCCGAGGAAGCAGACGCCGAGCCAGTCCATGCTGCGGCGGCCGGCCGCGAGCGCGGCGGTCATGCCTTGCGCTGCGACCGCGACCAGCGACAGCAGGTGCAGCACGGTATCGCCCGGCGGCAAGCTCCACATCGTCTTGTTCCCTTCCCACCGGCGGAACTTACGCTTCGGGTTCCCTCGCAAACAGGTTCCCGATTCCCGGGGCGGGCGCAACATGCGACGAAAGCATTAGGGAGGGCGGAACAGAATCTAGCATCTGAGGGTTGTCCAGCCGCAATAATCGAGGAGACCCAATCGATGGCTGACGACCGTTTTCCCAACGATCCGTATCGCCCGAATCTCGCCGATGATGAGTATGTCCGTGCGGCGCGACGGGATGCCGAGCTTCAGGTCGATCCCGAGCTTGGCGAAGGCCCCGCCTCCAGTGGCAAGGTAGCGCTGTTCGCCGTTGCCATTGCGCTGGTGCTTGGTGCCGTGTTCTACGGCCTGAACAACACGACCACCGGCAACCAGGCGAGCAACACGCCGACGACGCAGACCGCGCAGCAGGCGCCGCCTGCCAATCCGGCCGCACCTCCCGGCATGCGCGACGTGACGCCGCGCAGCAACACCGCGCCGGGTGTGACCACGGGCGCCGCGCCGAGCAAGCCGGCCCCGGATACGCAGAAGCCGTCTGACGGCGCGAAGTAACGATTTGCAACATTATGCGACAGCGGCGGGACCTCACATCCCGCCGCTTTCGTTTGGCTAAAGCGCGATGAGATTGGTCATCGCGCTTCAGGTTCTTGTTTGAGCATGATCCTTTCGGAAAACCGCCCTAGCCGAACATCTTGTTGAGCTCGCCGCCGGGATAGCCGCCGCCGAGCTCCGTAAAGGTCCCCTTCTCCGCCATCTCCTTCGCCGCGCGCATGAAACCGCCCCAGGCCGCACGCGCGAGCGAGCCGCCGACACTGATCCGGCGCACGCCGAGATCCTCCGCCTCCTGCCGCGACAGGCCGGAGCCGCCGATCAGCAGGTTGAACGGCTTTGGATGCACCGCTTTCACCACCGCCGCGATATCCTCGCGGCTCTTCAGGCCCGGCGCATACAGGCAATCGGCGCCGGCATCCGCGTAAGCGGTGAGCCGGTCGATGACGAGCTTAAGGTCGGTCACGCCCCAGAGGAACGCCTCGCAGCGCCCGACCAGCAGGGTGCCGCTGTCGCCGATCGCCTTGCGTGAGGCTTTGATGCGCTCGACCGCGAGCGCGCGCTCGTAGATCGGCTTGTCCTTGTCGCCGGTGGAATCCTCGATCGACAGTCCGGCCACGCCGGTCCGTACGCACCGCTCGACATTGTCCGCGACCTTGTCCGGCTCGACCGCGAAGCCGCCCTCGAAATCGGCGTTCACGGGGATGTCGACCGCCGAGCTCAATGCTGCCAGATGCTGACAGACGTCCTCGACAGACACGCGGTTGTCGGCCTTGCCGATGGTCCAGGCAAAGCCTGCGCTCGACGAGGCCAGCGCCTTGAAACCGAGATGCTGCAACGCTTTCGCGCTGCCGACGTCGACCGGATTGGGCAGGATGAAGCAGCCGCTCTCGTGCATCTTCCTGAAGGTCGCGCGCTTGTCAGCAGTCGTCACATGCATGTTTCTCTCCCTTGTTGGCCGCGCAGAGATGGGGTCGACCCGCCGCATGCGCTAGTGCGTATCGTGCACCGCGCGGCTGTCCTTCGGCGCCTGTTCGCGATCATTCATGCCGTAGTCACGGATGACGCTGGCGATACGCAGATGATAATCGGCGAAGATCTTTGCGCGGCCCTTCGCTTGCGTGCGGCGATGCTCCATCGTGTTGCGCCAGGCCTGCACCGCGGCCTCATCCCGCCAGAACGACAGCGACAGGATCTTGCCCTTTTCGGTCAAGCTTTCGAAACGCTCGACCGAGATGAAGCCGTCGATGGTCTGCAGCAGCGGCTTCAGGTCGGCCGCAAGATCGAAATAATCCTGGCGGTGTTCCGGCTTGGGCCAGACCTCGAAGATCACGGCGATCATGGGCGTCTCCTCATCGTTGGTGCCCTACAATACCACTTACAGCACCACTTGGCGCAGGAAGGTGCGCTCTTCGGCGAGGATGAATTTGTGTTCCTCGGCGAAGTGGAAGTTCGCCATGCCTTCGGAATCCTGGCGCAGGCGGGCCCGATAGGCCTCGTAGGCCGCGAGGCTCTCGAAGCCGATCAGCGCGAAGGCGATGTTGTTGGTGCCCTCATGCGGCATGAAATAGCCGATCAGGTCGCCGCCGCATTTCGGGATGATGCTGAGCCAGCGCTTCGAATACTCCTCGAACTGCGCCCGCTTGAAGGGATCGAGCTGGTAGCGGATGAAGACGGTGACGGACATGACGGGCTCCTGTGAGTTCGCCGTCATTGCGAAGGGCGCAAGCGACACCGTCGCCGCGGAAGCAGTCTGGATTGCTCGCTCGCAATGACGAGTTTGTGGCGACAACCTACGCGCTTGCCCGACCGCGATGCTTCGGCTACCATCGAAGCATGAAATCAGGTCCCGACATCGCCATGGTCGCCTCGCTGGTCGGCGATCCCGCCCGCGCCAACATGCTCACGGCGCTGATGAACGGCCGCGCGCTGACCGCGAGCGAGCTGGCGCAGGAAGCCGGCATCACGCCGCAGACCGCGAGCTCGCATCTTTCGAAGCTCGAGGCCGGCGGACTGGTCGAGCCGGAGAAGCAGGGCCGGCACCGCTACTATCGCCTCACCGACGACGACGTCGCCGGCGTCCTCGAGGGACTTGCGGGGCTCGCCGCGCGCACCGGCCATATGCGCGTGCGCACCGGGCCGAAGGATCCGGCACTGCGGCGCGCGCGGATCTGCTACGACCACCTTGCCGGCGATCTCGGCGTGCAGATGCTCGACAGCCTGCGCGAGCGGAATCTGGTCAGGCAGAAGAAGCAGGACATCGAGCTGACCGCCGAGGGCGAGCGCTTCCTTGCCAGGCATCTGCAGATCTCGCCCGCGATGCTCTCCCATCCACGCCGTCCGGTCTGCAAGGCCTGCCTCGACTGGAGCGAGCGGCGCCACCACCTCGCCGGCACGCTGGGCGCCGCCATGATGCAGCGTTTTGCCGAGCTGAAATGGGCCGCGCGCGACGCCACGCCCGGCAGCCGCGTGGTGAATTTTACGCGCACCGGCGAGAAGCAGTTTGCGGCGCTGTTCGGCAACGAGCAGACTTGATCACGCAAGTCGTGTGAGATTGACCAATTACGCGATCAAGCTGCCGCCGGATGCGATCACGCCGTTCATCGACGCCCGCTTCAACAAGGGCAGTCCGGACTACCCGCGCTGGCTGCGCGCCTTCGTCAGCTCCGGCCAGATGATCTACCGCGAGCCGGTGGCACACGAAATCCCGCTCATCACCGAGCCCATGCTGTTCATCATGGGCGCCGACGACCACAACGCGCCGGGCCGGCCGAATGCGCCCGAGGCACTGCGCCCGAAAATGGGGCAGAACGCCGAACTGGCCAAGGCGCTCGCCGCGAAGATGCCGAATGCGCGGGCCGAAGTGATCCCGGACACCGGCCACCTCGTCTTCCCTGGAGTCGCCGGAGAAGTACAAGGAGCTGGTGCTGGGCTTTCTTGGCCGGTAACGCCATTGCTGTCGCGTGAGGCAGGATGAGGGGAACGTTCATGCCGCATTCAGGTCATGATTGGCAGGTTTGGATCGCGACGTGTCGGCACGTTTCTCCCCAGATTTAACGTGTCGAATCGTGTCTTTTGATTCATTGTGCGCCGCAAGCGCCAGTCCTCTAAGACTCTGCCCCCAAAACCTGCCCCAAGGACGAGGAAGAAAAATGAAATATCTGTTCGCCGCCGTGATGCTCGCCAGCGCGGTCGTTGGTTTCAGCGAGGCGGCCAGTGCCGCCGAGGGTTGCGGCCCGGGCTTCTATCGCGGTCGCTATGGCCACTGCCGCCCGATGGCCGGACGCGGACCGGTCGTGGTCGTGGCGCCCCGCCCCGCACCCGTCGTCGTGGTGCGTCCGCGCGTCTGTCCGTATGGCTTCCACTGGTACGCCGGCCGCTGCCGCCCGTTCTGATCTCGTTTTTCGCATGTGAAATGGCCGCGCGGCATCAGCCTGCGCGGCCATTTTTTTGAGAGCCTGACGTCGTGTGGGCCGAACGACTTCGAATCGAAACGGGGACCGCAATCGCGGTCCCCGTTCGAGCCTGGCTTGCGCGAAGCTTACCAATGGCGGCGGTGCCAGCGCCGGCGATGCCAGCCCCAGTGGCGACGGCGCCAGCCCCAATGGCGGTGGTGGCCGTGCCAGTGCACCTCCTCGGGCTTGAGCTGCGCGGCCTCTTCGCTGCTGGTGACGGCGGGATGAGCGTCCGGATTGCCTTGCGGCATGCGGGGATCGCCGAGCGGCTGCGGCGCCAGCGGCGCAGCCTGTGCGGCGGTCGTGAACGCGGCGGCTCCGGCCGCGACACCGATTGCAAGTTTCAAAAAGTTCCGGCGCTCCATGACATGTCCCTCTGGGCTATCGAGCAAGTGATGCAGAGGAAGTGTCGCGGTCGGGACATGAACCAAAGCTGAATCGCGCATTCAGGTTCATTGCCACGGCGGCAGGGAGGCGTACCTACTTCGCGAATTCCTGCGCCAGCACCAGCGTCTCGCGCGAGCGCTTCACATCGGGCCAGTCGCGGTTGAAATCGGAGACAAGCCGGCTCAACGCATCGCCCTTCAGCATCGCCGCGAGCCCCGCCTCGTCGTCGAACTGGTACATGGCCTGATGCAGCGAGGGATCGTCGAGGCTCCAGAACCGCCAGGCCTTGGTCACACCGAACGCCTTCACCGCGTCGGGCAGATGTTCCGTCTCGTACCATCTGTCGAAGGCGACACGCTTGCTGGCATCGGTGACGATCGCGCGGACGACGAAGAAGGCGGCGGGCATTCTGGTTTCCTCCTGTTGTTTGGCGCCAGTTTAGCCGGTTATAGTGCCGGCAACAAAAAGCCCGCGCGACGGATTTTGCCGCAGCGCCGATAAGGGAAGGAACGGCCATGCGCAGGATCGTCACCGGCCTCATTGCAATGACCTGGCTGTGGCCCACAGCCTCGCTCGCCGAAATCATCCGTTTCGACATCATGGAGCGCGTGCCGGCTTTCGCCGGACGCAGCTTCGGCACGATCGGCACCTATGAGCGCATCACGGCGCGCGCGACCTTCGCGCTCCACCCGGCCGACGACCGCAACGCCGTCATCACCGATCTCGCGCTCGCGCCGCGCAACAGCGAAGGCAAGGTCGAAGCCACCGCCGATGTCGTGATCCTGCGGCCGAGCGATCCCACGCACGGCAACGGCACGCTGCTGCTGGACGTGCCCAACCGCGGCCGCAAGCTCGCGCCGCAACTGTTCGACGACTCATCGCAACCCGGCGCCAACACTGCGGACAAGGCCGAGGATGCCGGCATCGGCTTCCTGCACCGCCAGGGTTTTACGATGGTCTGGGTCGGCTGGCAGGGCAACATCCCTTCCAAGCCGGGACAGCTCGCGCTGACCGCGCCTGTGCTCGGAAGCGTCACCGGACCGGCGCGCGAAGAGGTGATCTTCGACAACACAGCGAACCCCGCGCGCGCGACACTGACCTGGCCGGCGGCTGATGCCGCCGACCTCAAGGTCACCGTGCGCGCCGCCTGGGCCGATGCGCGGCAGACGCCTCCCGGTCTCTCGGCAAAACTCGTCGACCCCGTAACGGTGGAGATCAGCCGCCCCGACGGTTTTGACGCCGGCGCACTTTATGAGGTCACCTACACCGCGCGCGATCCTGTCATTCTCGGCATGGGTTATGCCGCCGTGCGCGACGTCGTCAGTTTCCTCCGCCACGACGAGACGCAAGCGAACCCGCTGCTGAACGGCCTGCATCCGTCGGTCAGCCGCGCCATCGGCTTCGGCGTCTCGCAATCCGGCCGCTTCCTGCGCGACTTCCTCTATCTCGGCTTCAACGAGGACCTTGCCGGCCGCATGGTGTTCGACGGATTGATGCCGCATGTCGCCGGCACGCGGCGGATGGCGACCAATGTCCGCTTCGGCCAGCCCGGCCGCAACCCGCGCCATCCGCAGGATCCGGCGTGGCAGGCCGATCTGTTCCCCTTCACCTATGCGAGCCTCAGCGATCCCTACTCCGGCAAGACCGACGGCCTGCTCCGCCGCTGTTCGCTCTCGGCCACCTGCCCCAAGGTGATGCAGACCGACAGCGAGCACGAATGGTGGGCCTCGCACGCCTCGCTGCTGGTGACTGATTTGGCCGGCAACCACCTCGACCTGCCCGACAACGTCCGCGCCTACATGATCGCGGGCACGCCGCATTTCGCGGAAGTTGCCGACATGATGCGCAAGGGCGTGCCCGCGATGTCGCTGCCGCAAAACCCTGTTCATGCGGGCATGCCGATGCGCGCGCTGCTGACCGACCTCAACACCTGGATCAGCGACGGCATCAAACCGCCCGCCAGCCGCGTTCCCATGCGCGCCCACGGCACGCTCGTGTCGGCGCAAGGCGCGGTGCCGACGGACATCCCCGGCCTGCCCTATGCCGGCATCCACACGCTCGCCGCCTTCTCCGACCAGAGCGTGCTGCCGCCCAAGGAGATCGGCCGCTATCCCGTGCTCGTGCCGAAGGCGGATGATGACGGCATGGCGATCGCGGGTGTCCGACAGCTTGCGCTCGCCGTCCCGCGCGCGACCTACACCGCCTGGAATCCGCGCGCGCAGGGTTTTGGGCCGACGGCGCTCTATCCGCTGCAAGGCGCGGTGGTGCCGTTCGCGCCGACCGAGGCCGCGCGGAAGGAAGTGCATGATCCCCGGCCGTCGATCGCGGAGCGTTATGCGGATGACGGGGCGTATGTGGCCGCGGTGCGCCGCGAGGCGACACGGCAGGTCGCGGAGCGGTTGCTGCTGCCGGAGGATGCGGAGCGTGCGGTCGAGGCGGCCAAGCAAGGCAGGCTGGCGAACCTCGGGCAGTGAGGGCGCAATCGCCGCATTCTCGCCGTGGCGAAAAAAACTTCCCCCCGCTGTCGGAACGCGCGCGCCTCATCCGTCCTCTGCCCAGACAGCACGGAGACACCGCATGGCCGACCTCACCCTGACCACGTTCAATTGGGTTCCCGAACTGCCGCGCGGCTTCGTCCGCGACCTTCGCGTGCGCTGGGCCCTCGAGGAGGCCAGCTTGCCCTACCGCGTCGCCAGCGTGCCGTTCGACGACCGCGGCGCCGCGCATCTGGCGCACCAGCCGTTCGGCCAGGTGCCATGGCTGACCGACGGCGGCATTTCCATTTTCGAGAGCGGCGCGATCCTGCTGCATCTCGGCGAACTCAGCGACAAGCTGATGCCATCAGATCCGCGCGGCCGCAATGAAGCGACGGAATGGGTATTCTCCGCACTCAACTCCGTGGAGATGGCGAGCCTGCCCTGGGCGCTTTTCAGGTTCACCGGGACGAACGACGGATCACCAGCCGTGAAGTTTTTCGACGACTTCCTCAAGCTCCGCCTCAAGCACATGGAGCCGGTGCTTGCGATGCGCGAATGGCTGGCGGGCTCCTTCTCCGTCGCCGACATCCTGATGTCGGACGTGCTGCGCCTCGTCGATCATTTCGACGGGCTCACGGAGCATCCGGCCTGCCGCGCCTACGTCGCGCGCGCCACCGCCCGCCCGGCCTTCGCCAAGGCCCACGCCGACCAGATGGCGCATTTCGCCGCGGCGGATGCCGCCCGCTAGCGCGGCGTCCGCGCGGGATGTGACGTGCCTCACATAATGAATCGGGTTTCGGCCGTAGGCTCACCGCCATCAAATGACCCCTGCGGAAGGTGACACATGGCCCGCATCGCATATCTCAGAGAGCAGCTTGCCCGCGCCGAAAGGCTGGCAAAGGCGATCCTCGACCGGCAAACCGCGGAACGACTCCAAGCGTTCGCAGCCGAATGCCGCGAGGAGCTGCATAACCTGACGCACAGGGCCGCAGCGTGACGTTCGCGCCCGCCAAGCGCCGCGTCACACCAGCTTCATCGGCGCATCGGCGACCACGCGAAGGTCGATCCGGCCGATCAACGCCGAGCGCCGCGCCTCGGCGGCACTGATCGCATCATCCGTCTGCCGCAGCGTGCTGATGTTCGAACCGAGCGAGACGATGCCGCCCAGCACCAGAGCGATCGAGCCAAGCGCGGCGGTCTGACCGAAGGCAAACAGTCCAAGGATTGTGATCAACAACAGTGCGGCCCCGCCCCCGATGGCGATCTTGGACGCCAGAATGTACTTCCGGCATCGCTCGGCGATCTCGGCGAGCCGCTCGATCCGATCTTCGATGTCTGAAATTTCGTCGGTCGGATCGTCTTCGGTCATTGAAAGATCAAACTTGCGCGGCGCGACAGGTTCTAGCTCTGGCCGGTAGCCCGCATGAGCGCAGCAACATGCGGAACCTTTGCTGAAACCCGGATGTCGCTACGCTCATCCGGGCTAGTGATCCTCACAACGGCAAATTGTCGTGCTTCTTCGCCGGCGTTTCCACTTTCTTGTCCTTCAGCATCGACAGTGCCCGCGCGATGCGCTTGCGGGTCGAGTGCGGCATGATGACGTCGTCGATGTAGCCGCGCTCGGCGGCGATGAAGGGGGACAGGAAGCGGTCTTCGTATTCCTTGGTTCTTGCCGCGATCTTGTCAGGGTCGCCGATGTCAGAGCGGAAGATGATCTCGACCGCGCCCTTGGCGCCCATCACGGCGATCTGGGCGGTCGGCCACGCGTAGTTCATGTCGGCGCCGATTTCCTTGGAGGCCATGACGTCGAAGGCGCCGCCATAGGCCTTGCGGGTGATGATGGTGACCAACGGCACGGTGCATTGCGAGTAGGCGAACAGGAGCTTTGCGCCGTGCTTGATCAGGCCGCCATATTCCTGCGCGGTACCCGGCAGAAAGCCCGGCACGTCGACGAAGGTGACGATCGGGATGTTGAAGGCGTCGCAGAAGCGTACGAAGCGCGCAGCCTTGCGCGAGGCGTCGCTGTCGAGCACGCCGGCCAGCACCATCGGCTGGTTGGCGACGAAGCCGACGGTGCGGCCGGCGATGCGGCCGAAGCCGGTGACGATGTTCTTGGCAAACAAATCCGCGATCTCGAAGAAGTCGCCCTCGTCCACGACCTTCAGGATCAGCTCCTTCATGTCGTAGGGCTTGTTCGGATTGTCGGGGATCAGCGTGTCGAGCGACATGTCGACGCGGCCGATGTCGTCGAAGCTCGGCCATTCCGGCACGCCGTCGGTGTTGTTCGACGGCAGGAAGTCGATCAGGCGGCGCATTTGCAGAAGCGTCTCGACGTCGTTCTCGAAGGCGCCGTCGGCGATCGAGGAGCGCGTGGCGTGCACCGAGGCGCCGCCGAGCTCTTCGGCGGTGACGACCTCGTTGGTGACGGTCTTCACCACGTCGGGGCCGGTGACGAACATGTAGCTGGTGTTCTTCACCATGAAGATGAAGTCGGTCATCGCCGGCGAATAGACGTCGCCGCCAGCGCAGGGGCCCATGATGACGGAGATCTGCGGGATCACGCCCGAGGCGAGCACGTTGCGGCGGAAAACATAGGAATAGCCGGCGAGCGCGGCGACACCCTCCTGGATGCGGGCGCCGCCCGCGTCATAGAGGCCGATGATGGGCGCCCTCGCCTTCATCGCCATGTCCTGAAGCTTGGTGATCTTCAGCGCGTGGGTCTCGGACAGCGAGCCGCCGAACACGGTGAAATCCTTCGCGAACACGAAGGTCTTGCGGCCGTTGACGGTGCCCCAGCCGGTGACGACGCCGTCGCCGGGAATCTTGTTCTTCTCCATGCCGAATTCGGTGGAGCGGTGCTCGACGAACATGTCGAACTCCTCGAACGATCCCTTGTCGAGCAAGAGCTCGATGCGCTCGCGCGCGGTCAGCTTGCCGCGGGCGTGCTGCGCCTCGATGCGCTTCTCCCCGCCGCCGAGCTTTGCGCCGGCACGACGGTCTTCAAGGGCGTCCAGGATATTCTTCATTTGCTCCCGCCAGTTCTTAGCCTAAATGCGATTGCCGGGGGTTCTAACACGGCATTTTGCGGGCCGGGAAGCCGCTTTCGGCGTCGCAGGGCTGCCTTGCCGCAGCGCCAAAGCGCAAGGAATTACAAAGTTTTGCCTGGGAGGCGACCATGGGCGAGCGAGTGGCCGAGACCGGCTCTGCAACCGGCGGCGTCAACATCCTGCTGCGGCTGGAGGGCCTGACGCTGTTCGCCGGCATGGTGATGCTCTATGCGGCCTGGGATGGGTCATGGCTGGTGTTCGCCCTGCTCTTCTTCGTCCCCGATCTGAGCTTCCTGGCCTACCTCTCGGACGCCCGGTTCGGCGCGCTGGTCTACAATGCCGCCCACAGCTACATGGCGCCGGTCGCGCTCCTGACGCTCGGCTTCGGCCTCGCCTCGCCGCTCACTCTGTCCATCGCCTTGATCTGGCTCGCCCATATCGGCATCGACCGGGCCCTGGGCTATGGCCTGAAATATGCGGCCGGGTTCGGCTTCACCCATCTGGGGCGGATCGGCCGGCAGAAGAACCCCTGACGCAGCCGCAAATCTGGCGCAGCCCGGTTGACCCGGCCGGGCGATTCAGGCTTGCTCGGAGCCCAGCGATCAGGCGCCGAATGTTGCGTGAGCCCAGTCGGTACGGCGGCGGTCATCATTTCTGGCTGCAAGCATCACCTCATGTCCGCGACGGTCGTCCCGCTGCCGCCGAGTTCATCGTCCGAAACCACCGACTTCCTGCGGCGCATGGCCAGCATGGTGTCGGGTAGGAACGGCGAGATGCTGCTGCGCGCGGCCGCACTGATCGAGTCGCTGGCGCAACGGGCGATGTCGGCGGAACGGCTCTATCACCGGGAGCACGAAGAGAACACGCGCAACACCGAGCTGCGGGTGGCCGGTGAGATGGCCTCCGATGCCTTGGCCAAGCAAATTGACGGATTGCGCACCCAGCTGGCCGAACTGTCCACGGCTGCAGCGGCCGAGCGCGCGGCGTTCGATGCCGAGCGCGGCAAGCTGCTCGGCTTGATGCAGCATGCGGAGAGCCATATCGGCAAGCTCACGGGCGAGCTGGATACGCTTCGCGCCTCGGTCGACGCCTTCAACGAGACCGTGGTCTCCGTGCCGATCGAGGTGCTGCGGCTGGCGCGGACGCAGTTCGATTTCCTCTCCGACGGCTTTGCCCGCAAGGGCGACGTGATCTCGCAGGCGATGAGCGAAATCGGCGGCTTTGCGATCGACCAGGCGTTGACGGTGAAGAAGACGGACACCGCCTGAGGCGAGCCGCCGCGCGAGTGCTCATGAACGGCACCGCCGAAGCGCCCTTCACCTACAAGGACGCCTATGTCGAGCTCAACCCGCATGTCGGCGGCAATCCCACCACCGCTGCGGAGTCGCGCAAAGCCGTGGAGGAGTTCTTGCAGGCGCTGTTCAAGCTGGGCTGAGACTGCCCGGTCCGATGCCGTAGAGTGGGCAAAGCGAAGCGTGCCCACCATTTGCAGATCACGATATGGAGAGATGGTGGGCACGGCGCTGCGCACCTTTGCCCACCCAACTGCGGCTCACCATGGGATGCACATGGAGCCTGCGTTGGCGCGACATCCTCCGTCATTGCGAGCGGAGCGAAGCAAACCAGGCTGCCTCAAAGGAAAGACTCTGGATTGCCTTCGTCGCAAGAGACTCCTCGCAATGACGTTGGAGAGCGACGTTGGCGCGGCAGCGCTAGATTGCGCCGATCTCGGCAAGGCAGGCTTGCGTCAGCGGCATGCGCTCGCCGACCAGACGCGGCTCCTTGCAATCCATGTTGAGCGCGAACACGGTGTGGGCCTCGCCCTTCTCGGCCCAGCCCACCATCCAGCCGAGCGAGGGCTCGCCGCGCTCGGCGCCCAGGAGGCCGGACTTGGCGCGGATGACGCTGTCGCCGACCTTGGTCACTGGCAGGATGTCGGCGACGAGATCCTGGCTGCGCTTGCTGATCGGCAGCGCGCGGCGGCGCAGCCGGTCGACGAAATCGACCTGCTCGACCGGATCGATGCGCAAATTCCCCGTGAGCCAGAACTGGTCGATGCCGCCGCCGATGTCGCGATTGCCGTAGTCGAACAGATCGACGTACTTTTGCATGCGCTCCTGACCAATGCGCCGCGCGATCTCCTGATAGACCGGCACCGCGCTCACGAGAATCGCACTGCGCAGTGTGTGATCCTTGTTCCACGCTTCAATCGGCCGCTTCACGCCATCCCACGGGAACACGTCCTTGTCGGGGTCAGTGACCACGCCGGTCTCGATAGCGATCAGCGAGTTCGGGATCTTGTAGGTCGAGGCCGGCAGCTTTGCTTCGCCCGAGCGTTCCTTGTCGCTGGCGACGACCAGATAGTCCTCGACCTTGTAGCCGACGAAGGTGCCCGATGTGCCAAGGTCGGTGAAGCGTTTTGCCAGGCTGTCGCGGATCTCGTTGCGCGGCGGTGCGACATGGGCGAACGTACGCGATGGCACGATTGCAGTTGCGGCGAGGAGGCCGAGGGTGGAACGGCGGGTGATCAAGAGAGATGTCCGTGAACCATGAAAGTGGCCACGACCATGCAGCCGCCATCGTGGTAAAACGATGACAGGTTATTTCTTGAGCATGATCTGTTCGGAAAACCGCTGCACACTTCGCGCTAACGCTGCCCTTCGAGTCCGGACATGCTCTACCGCCCGCGGCCCGACAGCCGCAGCACGAACACCAGCACTTCGGCGACCGCCTTGTAGAGGTCGGGCGGGATCTCCTCGCCGAGTTCGACCTTGGACAGCGCGCCGGCCAGAATCTCGTTCTCCTCGATCGGGATGTCGTTGGCCTTGGCGATCTCGACGATCTTTTCACCGATCGTACCCTTGCCCTTGGCGACGACGACCGGCGCGTTGCTGCCCTTCTCGTAATGCAGCGCGATCGCAAGCTTGGACGGATCGCTCATGTGGCCCGGTCCAGGAAGTGGCCGGCGCGGGCCGGTGCGGGCTGCGGCGGGGTGCCGTCGCGCACCAGGATATCGCCGGGTTTGAGCTCGGCCCTCGTCAGGGCCAGGTTCAGCTCCCCGATGCCGGCGCGAAGCTGCTGCGCGGTCGCCGGCCGCTCCGCCCACATCCGCACGAAGGTCTTGTCGCCGTTCAGGGTAATCAGCGCGTGCACCGGGCCGGCCGGCTCGACATTGAGCGTGAAGCGCGCGCGCCAGGCGCGCTTGGCGGGATCGGCGGTTTCATTGTCGCCATCGCGCGAGATCTCGAACTGCGCCATCGCCGTGCCCTGCGGAGTTGCGAAGGGAATCTCGAAATTCCACTGCGGCACGGTCGGATCGATGCGGTGGCCGCCGGCGTCGGTCCGGTCAGGAAGCGAGGCGACCTGCAGCAAGGTCTGCCGCGCGATCGCCGCATCGGTGTCGTCGAGCAGGCGATGCACGGTCGCAGCGAGCGGCGTATCGGGCGCAAGCGACGGCGAGGCGATCGCCTGCGGTGCCGGCAGCGCGCCGCGAACCGGCGGTGGCGTCGCGCGCGCGGCGGCTTCGAAGATGTGGCCGTCGGGCACGGCCTTGTTCGAGCCGGGCAAATTGCCGGTCAGGCTCGGCAGGTTTTGCGCGACCTCCTGCAGAAGGCTCGCGGCAAGGCCGGCGGACATGGTTCGCGGCATCGCGGCCTGCGCGGCATTGCCGGCAACGTCGACCAGCACCGCGGCCGCGGGATTGGCGCTGCGCGGCATTTGCGGCGGCTGCGCGATCTCGGATTCGGTTGACGGCAATGCGGCCTGCACGGCCTGACCTGCTGCAGCAGCCGACGCGGCGGCGGCCTGCGGTGTCCCCGTGGCGCTCAAAGGAATTGCGGCCCCCTGCGGCGCGGCAGTTTCCAGCGTGGCCAAGGTCTGCCGCAGCACCAGCAGTGCGGCCTTCAGGTCCGGCACCGTGCCGGAGGACGGTGTCGTGCCCGCGGCCAGCGAGGCCTCGAGGAACAGGCCGGACTTCTGGAAGGCGGATTCGATATCGCCGCCATCGAGCCGAGGGTTGAGCGGCGTCTGCTGCGCCAGCACGGCCAGCACCGCCTGCTTCAGCCCCGCCGGCAGATCGCTGCCGGTGACGACGGAGGCTAGATTGGCGAACAGCGGTGCCTGGCTGCCCTGTTTGGTCACGGCCTCGGCCGAAGCGGCGGTGACGGCGACCTGTTCCAATGGCGTCAGGGTGCTGCGCGCCGCGCTCGCTGACGGTGCAAGCGGCGGGCTCTCGACGAGCGAGGCCGCGCGCGCTGTCAGCGTGACCTGATCGGCGGCAGCTTCCCCTGCCCCGCTCATGACGGCGAGCCGGATGGTGCCGTCGTTCTGCGACACCGCAAGCTGGAGATTTTGCCCTGGCGTCAGCGACACCTCCGACATCACGTCCATCGAAAGATTTGCGATCGCGATCCGCACCAGATTGTCGGCGAGCACGCTGACCACTCTGGCGTCGACGACGCTGCCGGCCTGAAGAACGAGATCGGGCGTCGCCGCATCAGCCACGGGGCTGGCAGCACTGACGGGAAGGATCGAGCTTATCGGCGTCGGCATCTCAGGGGTCCCGGAGCACGGGCCACCCTAACGCCGGCGTCGTAAACCTCTCGTTAAGGACCTTTGGCCGCGGGCGGCTTTACCGCCTCCAGGACCGCGACCGCAGCCTTGAAATCCCTCAGCCGGGCGGCGCGGCGGGCGGCCGCTTCTTCGTCCACCCCCCACTTCTCGGCGTTCCAGTCCTCATCGACATAGGCAGCCACCCAGACCTGGTCGGCGTCGCGCACCCCGTGGGCCAGCGCCAGCGCCAGCAGGGCCGAGCCTGTGAGGGACGTGACCACGTGGAGCGCCGCGATCGACCAGGGATCCCCGGGCAGCGCGGCGCGCGCGGCCTGGACCGCCTCATCGGGCTGCTTCACATGCATGACGCCCTCGGACAGGATGAAATGCGCGCCCAAGGTCTCCGCGGCCCAGAACAGTACGGGATCCCAATGCGCGGCCTCGCGGGCCACCAGCCCCTCCGGGTGACCGGCGCGATAGAACACCAGGTCGGACTGGAAGTATCTTGCGAGGTCGTCGGCCACGAGTTCGACGCGGTCGACCACGCCCTCGACCACGCTGTTGGCAATCCGCGTCAGCGGCATGGTCATGGGATTGATCGTCTCTTTCTGATCCGCCCATTCCGCGGCCACCGCATCGGCAAGGTCTTGCGAGGGGGTCACCACCTGGCGCCCGGAGGGCGTCCGGATCGGCTTGCCGTCGAGCGTGATGGCGAAACCGCCCTCGGCCTCAGCCACCCCCACCTCCTTGTAGAAGCGCTTGCGCAACGGCACGCGCGAGGCCTGGCGGACCGCCTCCTGCGGATCGAGCGGGGACTGCCCCGCGGCCTCATCAAACAATTCGCGCATCTTGAATTTTTGGTCTCCGCCGCTGAATGCTAGGCTTTTAAGATAGAACCGGCGGCCGATAAAGCGAGCAGCAGGCATGAAGGAACTTGCGGGCATTGTGGCCCTGCTCGCCGGGCTCTGGCTGGCCGCGGCGGACGCCGGTTTCCGCACCCCGGAATCGCTGGTGCGCAACGTCTACGCCCATTACGGCCAGGGCGTGCCGGAGCTGTCCAAAGGGCTGCCCCGCGACGCTGCCACCACCAGGCAATTCTTCGACCCCAGCCTGCGCAAGATGTGGTCCGCGCCGCGGGTCGAGCCTTACGATTTCCTGGTGCAGAGCCCGAGTTGGAAGCTCGGTCCGGTCGCGATCGCGGTCGTCCGCAGGCAATACGACAAGACCTATGTCGCGGCGAATTTCGACAATCGCGGCCGGCAGGTCACGCTGAACTTCATTCTCGTCAACGGGCCCGAGGGCTGGCTGATCACTGACATCGAGAGCCCGCATGACAGTCTGCGGATGTTTCTGGAGCAATTTCGGAATTGAGGGAGCTTCCGTCATTGCGAGCGCGGCGAAGCAATCCAGAAAAGCATCCGCGGCAACAGCCTGGATTGCTTCGTCGCTTTGCTCCTCGCAATGACGCGCGTGGTACCTCGACCAGCTACTCCTCAGGCGCGTTCTCGATCGGATCAAATCGGCTCGCATCGAGCCCGAGCAAATTCCACGACTGCTGCATGTGCTGCGGCAACGGCGCGGTGGCATCGATGAAGCCGCCGCGTGGATGCGGAATGACGATGCGGCGCGCGAGCAGATGCAGCCGGTTTTGCAGGCCGCCCGGCAACTGCCAGTTCTCGATGTTGAAATATTTGGGATCGCCCACGATGGGATGGCCGATATGCTCCATGTGGGCGCGGAGCTGGTGGGTGCGGCCCGTCACCGGCTTCAGTGACACCCAGGTCAGCTTGTTGCCGGCGGTCTCGACCACCGCATAATACGTCACCGCGTGGCTCGCGCCCTCATCGCCATGCTGGGCGATGCGCATGATGGTGTCGTCCTCGCTCTCCTCCTTCGCAAGGAAAGTCGAGATGCGGCCCTGCTTCGGCTTCGGCAGGCCCGGCACCAGCGCCCAATAGGTTTTCCGCGCCGACCGCGAGCGGAATGCACCGGTCAGATGCGAGGCGGCAAAGCGCGTCTTCGCGATGAGCAGGCAGCCGGACGTATCCTTGTCGATCCGATGCACAAGCCGCGGCTTCTGCCCTTTGGAGTCGCGCATCACCTCCAGCATCTGATCGATGTGTCGCGTCGTGCCAGAGCCGCCCTGCACCGCAAGCCCGAACGGCTTGTTCAGCACGAGGACGTCGTCGTCCTCGTAGATCGTCATCTCCTTCAGCGCGGCAAGCGTCTTTTGCGCGGCCTCGGACAGCGGGCTCGCCGCCTTCGGCGTGTCGAGCTTCAGAGGCGGTATGCGGACGCTCTGTCCTTCCTCCAGCCGGTCCTTGCTGTCGACGCGCTTGCCGTCGACGCGCAGCTCGCCTTTGCGCACGACGCGCTGGATGTGGGAGAACGACAGGCCGGGAAACCGCGCCTCCAGAAAGCGGTCGACCCGCATGTTGTTCTCGTCCGCCGTGACCTTGACGGTCTGCACCTTGGTCGGCAGCAGCGCCTCGACGGGCTTTTCCGGCGCGGGCGTTTCCGGCAGGGATTTGGGTGCGCGCCGCTCGACACGCTCGGCCGCAAAGCGCGGCGGCTTGCCACCCGGCTTGGCCCCGGGACGCGGCCCGGCCTTCTTGGCGCTGCGCGCCTTGAAGGGGCGCGCCTCCTTGCGCTCATCGCGCTCGCGGGGCTTCGGATTCATTCTCTTGATGCGGCGGCTCATGATGCCTGCCTAGCTCAAAAGTGCCCTTTCGTCACGACGAAACGGCAATTTAGGCTCCGCCGCCCCGTTCCTTCCGCAGCTTGGCCCAGTAATCCAGCCGCTTGCGGATTTCGCGCTCAAAACCGCGCTCCGGGGGGTCGTAGAAGGTCTGGCGGCCGAGGGCTTCCGGAAAGTAGTCCTGGCCGGAAAAGGCGTCGGGGGCGTCGTGGTCGTATTCGTAGGACGCGCCGTAGCCTTCCGACTTCATCAGCTTGGTCGGGGAATTGAGAATGTGCTTGGGCGGCAGCAGCGAGCCGGCCTGTTTCGCGACCTGCATCGCTGCGCCGAAGGCGGTGTAGACGGCATTCGATTTCGGCGCGGTAGCCAGATAGACCACGGCCTGCGCGATGGCGAGCTCGCCTTCGGGATGGCCGAGGAAGTCGAAAGCATCCTTGGCGGCATTGGCGATCACGAGCGCCTGCGGATCGGCAAGGCCGATGTCCTCGACCGCCATGCGCACGACGCGGCGGGCCAGGAACAGCGGGTCCTCGCCGGCATCGAGCATGCGCGCGAGATAATACAGCGCGGCATCGGGATCGGAGCCGCGCACCGACTTATGCAGCGCCGAGATCAGGTTGTAGTGACCGTCGGCCGATTTGTCGTAGATCGGGGCGCGGCGCTGCAAAATCTCCTGCAACTGCGCGGCATCGAAAATCTCGTCCTTGCGCGCGGCGCGCCAGACTTCCTCGACCAGCGTCAGCGAGGCCCGCCCGTCCCCGTCGGCCATGCGCACCAGCACGGCGCGTGCCTCGGCATCGAGCGGCAGCTTGCGGCCCTCAACCTCCTCGGCATGCGCAAACAGCTTTTCGATCGCGGCCGCGTCGAGCGAGCGAAACACCAGCACGCGCGCCCGGGACAGAAGCGCCGCGTTGAGCTCGAAGGACGGGTTTTCGGTGGTGGCCCCTACCATCACCACGGTGCCATCTTCCATCACGGGCAGAAACGAATCCTGCTGGGCGCGGTTGAAACGATGCACCTCGTCGACGAACAGCAGCGTGCCCTTGCCCATCTCGCGGCGGGCACGAGCGGCCTCGAAGGCCTTCTTCAAATCGGCAACGCCGGAGAACACGGCCGATATTTGCTCGAAATGCAGATCCGTCGCATCCGCCAGCAGGCGCGCCACCGTGGTCTTGCCGGTGCCGGGCGGCCCCCAGAACACCAGCGAGCCAAGCGTGCGCGTCTCCAGCATCCGCGTCAGCGCGCCGTCGGGACCCAGGATATGATCCTGCCCGACGACCTCCGAGAGCGCGCGCGGCCGCAGCCTGTCCGGCAGCGGATGCGGAGCCTCGTGGTCGAGCCCCGCCGCAGCGAAGAGAGTTGGCGTCTCCTGCGGTCGCTTCGGACTCATCCGCCCAGCGTGACGTTGATCTGCTGGCCACCGCGCACCAGCGTGATGCGCCAGATCCGCGGGCGCTCGCCTGCGGCCTTTTCGAGGTCGCCGCTCTTGCCGATCTTCTGGTTGTTGACGGCCAGGATGATGTCGCCCTTCTGGAAGCCGACATTTGCAGCCGCGCTGTCGCTGCCGAGATCGGTGATCACGACGCCTTCGGTGTCGGCGTCCAGATGCAGTTCGTCGGCAAGCGCCGGCGTGATGGTCGAGACCTTCGCGCCCTGGAACGGCGAGCGCGCGGTGACGACGAGTTCGTTGCGACCGACGTCGGGCGCCGTCTCCAGCGCGACCGTCAGCTTGACCGGCTTGCCGGCCCGCTGCACGTCGATCTGCGCCGTGCCGCCGAGCGGGCGCGTTGCGAAGCGATAGTCGAAAGCGTTGGGGTCATCCACGGTCTGGCCGTCGATGCCGGTGATGAGATCGGAGGATTTCAAGCCGGCCTTCGCCGCCGGGCCGTTCGACACCACGCTGGCGACCAGCGCACCGGTCGGCGAGCGCAGGCCGAGGCTCTCGGCGATCTCGGGCGTCACCGCCTGCAATTTCGCCCCTAACCAGGGCCGCTTCACCGCCTTGCCGCCGCTCCTGGCGGAGGCGACGACGACGCGCACCATATTGGCGGGGATCGCGAAACCGATGCCTTGCGAGCCGCCGGAACGCGAATAGATCGCGGTGTTGATGCCGGCGAGCTTGCCGCTCATGTCCACCAGCGCGCCACCGGAATTGCCGGGATTGATCGCCGCATCCGTCTGGATGAAGAACTGGTAGTCGGTGATGCCGACCTGCGTGCGTGCCAGCGCCGAGATGATGCCGTGGGTCACGGTCTGGCCGACGCCGAAGGGATTGCCGATCGCGAGCACGACGTCACCGACCAGCAACTCGTCGGAATTGGTGAAGTCGAGGGTCGGGAATTTCTCCTTGGTGTCCTTCAGGCGCAGCACTGCGAGATCGGTACGCGTGTCCTTCAGCAGGATCTCGGCCTCGAACTCGCGCTTGTCCGAAAGCGACACTTTCACCTGATCGGCGCCTTCGATGACATGGACGTTGGTGACGACGAGGCCCGAGGCATCGACGATGACGCCGGAGCCGAGCGAGCGCTGCATCTGCTCGGGCTGCTGGCCCGGCACGCCGAAGAAGCGGCGGAAGATCGGGTCGTCGAGCAGAGGATTGCGGTTCTGCACCATCTTGGCGGCATAGACGTTGACGACCGCCGGCTGCACCCGCTGTACGATCGGCGCATAGGACAGCCGCAGTTCGGCCGGCGATGACGGGACCCGGCGGTCCTGCGCCGCAGCCGGATCGAAGCTGGCCGAAAAAGCTATGCACAATGCGGTGATGACGGCGGCGCGGATCGAACGAAACATTCCTACCTCTCGGAAAAGACGCCGGAATATAGGCGCGTTCGCCCCCCAATAGAAGGGCGCCGGACGGCAATATTCAGTCCCTTCCGGTGTCGCCCAAATGCAAGCCCGGCGTGCGAAATGGCAATTCGCCTGGGCGCCGGATTGGCATGATGCGCGTCATCTTGCATTCTGGCCGACGGTGGATTCGGTTGCAGCGAATTTGCATCATTGGGAACCGCACAACCGGGCCGCGCCGTCGCGGGGCAGTCATCGATCGATCCTAGGCTCTCCGCCAGTGACTTGGGGAAGTTCATCAAACGATGGAGTCATGACGTGAGCAGGACAAGAATTGCAGCCACGGCGATTGGTCTCGCCGGCGCGCTGGCGGCCTCGCAGGCCCACGCCCAATCGACAAGCAGCAGCGATCAGGAGATCGCGCTTCTGAAGCAGCAGTTGAAGATGCTGGAGCAGAAGCTCGACAAGCTCCAGAGCCAGACCGCCGCGAACACCGCGGCCACGGCGAAGGCCAGGGTTGAAGCGAAGGCAGAGGCAAAAGCCGAAGCTCGATCCGAAGCGAAGGCCGTCGTCGCCAATGCCAACGCGGCGATCCCGCTCAAGGGACCGGCGCCAGCCTCGGGCGTCGTCGTGACGATGCCGAACAACCGTCCGACCATCTGCACCGCCGACCAGGCGAACTGCGTCGCGATCACCAGCCGCGTGCACTGGGATGTCGGCGGCTACGACTATCGTCCCAACACGGCGGCGACCGTTCCGCAAAAGCTCGACAGTGGCGAGAACGTCCGCCGCGCGCGCATCGGACTTACCGGCAAGTTCTTCAACGACTGGAACTTCGCACTGGTCTACGACTTCGGGGGCACTTCCGACGGATTCGGCGGCGCAGCGCCTGGCTCGCTGCCCGGCGGCGGCGTCTCCGGCGTCGAGAACGCCTATCTCAGCTACACCGGCCTGAAGCCGTTCGGTGGACGGATGGCGATCGAGGCCGGCGTCATGGACTTGCCATACACCATGGACGAGGCCACGAGCTCCAACGACATCATGTTCATGGAGCGCGCCTCGCCCGGCGTCATCGCGACCAACATCGCCGCCGGCGACTTCCGCTCGGCTGTCGGCACGCGCTGGTTCAACGACCAGCTGTGGATCGGCGGCTATGTCACGGGGCCCTCGACAGGTGCGGTTCACTCCGCCTCGAGCGCGGCTCCGGCGGGCACGAGCGAGCAATACGGCGCGGTGGCGCGTATTGCCGGCAACCCGGTCAGCGGCAAGGACTACTCGGTGCATATCGGCGCCGATGCGCAATGGCTGATTCAGCCGCCGCGCAATCTGATCGCCAACACCCAGACGGTCACGCTGAGCGATCGTCCGGAATTGCGTCTCGATCCGACCACGCTGATCTCGACCGGCGCCATCGCCAATGCCTCGGGCGCGCAGGTCTATAGCGTCGAGGCAGCAGCGACCTATGGTCCCTTCATCGTTCAAGGCGAGTATTTCTGGTACAATGTGGACCGAACAGCCCACACCGGCGTGCCGCTGGTCGGTGCGCCGAGCCTGAAATTCCAGGGCGGTTACGCGCAGGCCGGCTACGTGCTGACCGGCGAAGGCCGGAGCTACAACGCGGCGAACGCGGCCTACAACGGCGTCAAGCCGGCACATCCGTTCTCGCTCGACGGCGGCGGCTGGGGCGCCTGGGAAATCGCGGGACGCTTCTCGACGATCGACCTCAACAACCAGTTGGGAACAGCGACCGGCATCGCCGGCGGCCGGCAGATCGTCTACACGGCGGCGCTGAACTGGTACGTCAACGGCAACGTCCGCTTCATGCTCGACTATCTGCACGGCACGGTGTCGCGGCAGGCCTCGCCGGTCTCGACCGCCGATGTCGGCTCGAAGTTCGACGCGGTCGCGATGCGCACGCAGTTCGCGTTCTGAAGCGAGATCTTCCGGGAGCGGCACGGTCCGCTCCCGGATACCTATGCGGCGCGCTTCGGCTTCTTCACGACCACCGGCGGCGGCGCGCAGGACAGCCGCTGCTGATGGCTCTCGCCCCACGCCTTCAATATGTCGATCACCGGTCGCAGGCTCTCACCGAGCTCGGAGAGGCAATACTCAACGCGCGGCGGCACCTCGGCATAGACCTTGCGAATGACGAGCTTGTCCTCCTCCAGCGCGCGAAGCTGCTTGGTCAGCATGCGCTGGGTGATGCCCGGCATCCGGCGGCGCAGTTCGCCGAAGCGCTGGGTGCCGTCCTGGAGGTGGTAGAGGATCACGCCCTTCCACTTGCCGTCGATCAGATCCAGCGTCGCCTCGACCGAGCAGCCGGGACGCCGGGCAAAATCCCGCCGTTTCATGCGTGTTTCCCTATAGTATCCAAACAGGGACTATATCCCCGAATTTACAGTACTTGCCAAATCGGAGCCAGAGCGACAGTTAGCAAGCCAGGCGCACACCTCACAAGCTCTGCGCCATCTGATGGAGACAAGCCATGAAGGCCGTCGGCTACAAGAAATCGCTTCCGATCGAGGATCAGGACGCGCTGTTCGATTTCGAGACCACAAAGACCGAGCCCAAGGGCCGCGATATCCGCGTCGCCGTAAAGGCGATCTCGGCCAATCCGGTCGACTACAAGGTTCGCAAGCGCGCAGCTCCACCCGAGGGCGAGACCAAGATTCTGGGCTATGACGCGGCCGGCGTGGTCGATGCCGTCGGGCCCGAGGTGACGCTGTTCAGGCCGGGCGACGAGGTGTTTTACGCCGGCTCGATCCTGCGCCAGGGCACCAATTCCGAATTCCATCTGGTCGACGAGCGCATCGTCGGCAACAAGCCGAAGAGCCTGTCGTTTGCGCAGGCCGCCGCCCTCCCCCTCACCTCCATCACCGCCTGGGAATTGCTGTTCGACCGGCTCGGCGCGGTGCCCGGCACGAGCGTCGACCCACGCACGCTGCTGATCACGGGCGGCGCCGGCGGCGTCGGCTCGATCCTGATCCAGCTTGCGCGCCGCCTCACCGGTCTCACGGTGGTCGCGACCGCGACGCGGCCGGATTCGCAAAAATGGTGCCTCGACCTCGGCGCGCATGCGGTGATCGACCACGGCAAGCCGATGAAGGAGCAGATCGAGAAGCTGAAGCTGCCGCCGGTCGCGCTGGTCGCGAGCCTCACCTTCACCGAACAGCACTACAAGGCGATCGCCGAGTTGATGGCGCCGCAGGGCAAGTTCGGCCTGATCGACGATCCGCCAGAGTTCACCATGAGCACGTTCAAGGGCAAGGCGATCTCGGTGCACTGGGAATCGATGTTCACGCGCTCCTCGTTCCAGACGCCGGACATGATCGCGCAGCATCATCTGCTCAATGACGTCGCCGACCTCATCGACAAGGGCGTGCTGCGCACCACGCTCGACCAGACTTTCGGCACGATCAACGCGGCCAACCTCAAGCGCGCGCACACGCTCTTGGAGAGCGGCAAGTCGCGTGGGAAGATCGTGCTGGAGGGGTGGTAGCAGCCACAGCGTTGCTGCGTAGGGTGGGCAAAGGCGCACTCGCGCCGTGCCCACCATCTCTCGACAGATGCGGCAGAAGTGGTGGGCACGCTTCGCTTTGCCCACCCTACGATTCCAGCGTCACGCCCTCGACGAACATCAACCGTCGCTCCAGCGCCGTATGCCGCAGCTTCAGCGCCTCGGCATATTCCGCCGACGCGTACCATTCGCGCGCCCGCGCCATCGTGGGAAACTCGACGATGATGATGGTCTTGGGCGGCGGGCCACCCTCCACCACCTCAGTGGCGCCGCCGCGCGCGAGGTAGCGGCCGCCATATTGCGCGATGGTTGTTGCTGCAAGCGAGCGATAGGCCTCCATCGCGGCCCTGTTGCGGGCCTCGACTTCGGAGATCACATAGGCGGGCATGTGTGCGCCTCACGCGATCGTGTTGACGATGCCGCCTTCCGCGCGCAGTGCCGCTCCGTTGGTCGCAGAGGCTTGCTTCGAGGCGACGTAGACAACCATGTTGGCGATCTCGTCGACGCTGGCGAAGCGCTGGATCAGCGAGCTCGGCCGATGCTGCTTGACGAAATTGGCAGCGGCTTCATCCACCGACTGTCCATTCTGCTTGGCGAGATCCTTCACGAAGGTCTCGACGCCTTCCGACATGGTCGGACCCGGCAGCACGGAATTGACGGTGACGCCGGTGCCGCGGGTGAGCTGGGCAAGCCCGCGCGCGACCGAGAGCTGGGCCGTCTTGCTCATGCCGTAATGGATCATCTCGACGGGAATGTTGAGGCCGGATTCCGAGGAGATGAAGACGATCCGGCCCCAATTGCGCTTGAGCATACCCTTCAGATACGCGCGCGACAGCCGCACGCCGCTCATGACGTTGACCTCGAAGAAGCGACTCCAGTCCTCGTCGGGAATGTCGAAAAAGTCCTTCGGCTCGAAGATGCCGGCATTGTTGATGAGGATGTCGACCTCGGGCAGCGCCGCCACGAGCGCCTTGCAGCCCGCCGCCGTCGAGACGTCGGCGGCGATGCCGCGCACCTTGGCACCGGCCGCCTCCAGCTTACGCACGGCCGCATCGACCTTGTCCTGGCCGCGACCGTTGATCACGACGCTCGCGCCTGAGCCCGCGAGGCCCTTGGCGATGGCGTGGCCGATGCCGGCGGTCGAGCCGGTCACGAGGGCGGTCTTTCCGGAAAGGTCGATGTTCATGCGTCGTCTCCATTGAGGCTGACGCAGATATCGTGCGCTGCACAAGCAGCTTCAATCGCCCTCACCGACGCGTGAGGATCAGTTGCGCGCCCGTAGTGTCCTGAGAAAGGCGACGATCGCATCGAGGTCCTGCGCCGTCATGCTGGCGTAGGCAGCATAGGCCATCGGCGGCTTGAGCTTGCGGCCGTCGCGCGCGATGCCTTGCGTAATCGCACGTTTGATTTCGTCATCGCTCCACGCGCCGAGACCTGCGCCGGGATCCGGGGTGATATTGGGGGAGACGGATTCGCCCCAGGGCCCCCTAAATGTCCGACCGCCCTTGCCGCTCGCTGCGGCGAAATCGTGCACGGCGGACGGGCCCTCCGGCGTGTGGCATTCCAGGCAATGGGCGATGGTCAGCAGATAACGGCCATGCGCAAGCTGGTCGGACAGCTCCTGCTCGCTCGCCTGCTTGCCGGCATAGATCGGCGTCTCCGGCTTCAGCGCGATCTTGTATTCCGGGGCCGGCGTCTCGTGTCGCACCGGAGGCACGGAGCGCAAGTAAGCCGCGAGCGCATCGAGATCGCGGGCGGTGAGCACCGTGTAGAACGCAGTCGGCATGATCGGCGCGACCCTGGTCCCGTTCGGCCTGTTGCCGTTGACGAGAAACCGCTTCAGCTCGGCGTCGCTCCAATTGCCGATCCCGGTGTCCTTGTCCGGCGTGATGTTGGAACCGGTGACCTTGAATGCCGGCTCGTCGAAGGTCTGCCCGCCCGACAATGCGCGCGAGAGATCGAGGCCCTGCGGCGCGCGCGGGGTGTGGCAGTTGTGGCAGACCATCACGCTGTTGACGAGATAGGCGCCGCGCTCGACCAGCGTCTCGCAGGTGGCCGGCGACATCAGCATCGCCAGCGCAATCCCAACCACAATCCTCATGTCAGCCCCCCGGCCCGCATTGCCTTCAACAAAACGATCGTGCGCGGCATGAGATATCGCCGCGCTATAAAAAAAGCGGCGCCCTGGGGCGCCGCTTTCTGAAAACTGAAATGCCGGTCGGCTTACGCCGCCTCGGCTTCCTTCTCCTGCACCGGACCGGAATCCTGGCCCTTGGCATCGACGTCGCGATCGACGAACTCGATCACGGCCATCGCGGCGTTGTCGCCGTAGCGGAAGCCGGCCTTGATGATGCGGGTGTAGCCGCCCTGGCGGTCCTTGTAGCGGGTCGCCAGGACGTCGAACAGCTTCCTGACCTGATCCTTGTCGCGCATCTCGGAGATGGCCTGGCGGCGCATGGCGAGACCGCCCTTCTTGCCGAGGGTGACGAGCTTCTCGACGATCGGACGCAGCTCCTTCGCCTTCGGCAGCGTGGTGACGATCTGCTCGTGCTTGATCAGCGCGGCGCACATGTTGGCGAACATCGCGCGGCGATGCTCGGCAGTGCGGTTGAGCTTCCGATGAACCTTGCCGTGACGCATTGATCTATTCCTTGACTTGTCTTCGTCGCGACGGTTCGTCGGACTTGTTGCTCAGGTGGGCTGCCTGCGTTCGCCCGCTAAAGCGCGATGAACTCGCGCTTTAGCCTGTCGTAGCTCGGATCAGTAGTGATCCTCGAAGCGCTTGGCGAGCTCGTCGATGTTCTCCGGCGGCCAGCCCGGCACTTCCATGCCGAGATGCAGACCCATCTGGGCCAGCACTTCCTTGATCTCGTTCAGCGACTTGCGACCGAAGTTCGGGGTGCGGAGCATTTCGGCTTCCGACTTCTGCACGAGGTCGCCGATGTAGACGATGTTGTCGTTCTTCAAGCAGTTGGCCGAACGCACCGACAGCTCGAGCTCGTCCACCTTCTTGAGGAAGGCCGGGTTGAAGGCGAGGTCCGGGATGATCTCCTGGGCGACTTCCTTGCGCGGCTCTTCGAAGTTGACGAACACGTTGAGCTGATCCTGCAGGATGCGGGCGGCGTAGGCCACCGAGTCATCCGGCGAGATCGCGCCGTTGGTCTCGATCGTCATGGTCAGCTTGTCATAGTCGAGGATCTGGCCCTCGCGGGTGTTCTCGACCTTGTAGGAGACCTTGCGGACCGGCGAGTACAGGCTGTCGACCGGGATCAGGCCGATCGGCGCGTCCTCGGGACGGTTGCGCTCGGCGGGCACGTAGCCCTTGCCGGTGGCGACCGTGAACTCCATGCGAATCTCGGCGCCCTCGTCGAGGGTGCAGATCTGCAGGTCCGGATTGAGCACCACGACGTCGCCGACGGTCTGGATGTCGCCGGCGGTGACGACGCCCGGGCCCGACTTCTTGACGACCATGCGCTTGGGGCCTTCGCCCTGCATCTTGATCGAGATGTCCTTGATGTTCAGCACGATGTCGGTGACGTCCTCACGGACGCCCGCGATCGAGGAGAACTCGTGCAGCACGCCGTCGATGTGCACCGACTGCACCGCCGCGCCCTGGAGCGAGGAGAGCAGGATGCGGCGCAGCGCGTTGCCGAGCGTCTGGCCGAAGCCGCGCTCGAGCGGCTCGGCGACGATGGTCGCAAAGCGGTTCGAATCGCTTCCGGGGGTCACCTGGAGCTTGTTCGGCCGAATCAGTTCTTGCCAATTTTTCTGGATCGTCACTGTTTCACCCATACGGGCCAGTCGAACTGCGATTGCAGATTCTGGCGTTGGAGAAAGGCCGCGGGTCGCACCCGCAGCTTCTTAAAAAAAGTCATCGCAGGCGACGATGGCGCCCGCGACCTCGTATCAAACGCGCCGACGCTTGCGGGGACGGCAACCGTTGTGCGGGATCGTGGTCACGTCGCGGATCGAGGTGACGGTGAAGCCCGCGGCCTGGAGCGCGCGGAGCGCCGATTCGCGGCCCGAACCGGGACCGGCGACTTCGACTTCCAGCGTGCGCATGCCGTGCTCCTGCGCCTTCTTGGACACGTCCTCGGCGGCAACCTGCGCGGCGTACGGGGTCGACTTGCGCGAGCCCTTGAAGCCCATCGTGCCGGCGGAAGACCAGGCAATCGTGTTGCCCTGCGCGTCGGTGATGGTGATGGTCGTGTTGTTGAACGACGAGTTCACGTGCGCGACGCCGGAGGCGATGTTCTTGCGCTCACGACGACGAACGCGGGTGGCTTCCTTGCCCATGGAGTACCTTTCCTGGAGATCTCAAACGCCGCCGTAATGCCAGCGGCTACACCTGTGGAACGAAAGGCGTGTGGCGAACGGGCCATCCCCTTTCGCCACACGCCGTGATTGGATTCGAAAACTTACTTCTTCTTGCCGGCGATGGCCTTGGCCGGGCCCTTGCGCGTGCGCGCATTGGTGTGGGTCCGCTGACCGCGCACCGGCAGGCCGCGACGATGGCGCAGGCCGCGATAGCAGCCGAGGTCCATCAGACGCTTGATGTTGATGCCGACCTCACGACGCAGGTCGCCCTCGACGAGATAGTCGCGGTCGATCACTTCGCGGATCTGGAGCACCTCAGCATCGCTGAGCTGATTGACGCGACGATCCGCGGGGATCTTCACCTTCTCCATGATCTCACCGGCGATCTTCTGGCCGATGCCATGGATGTACTGGAGCGCGATGAGAACGCGCTTGTTGGTCGGAATGTTCACGCCGGCAATACGGGCCACGGCCTTCTCTCCTGTTGCCGATCCCTCGTCAGGAACCGGTCTTTAAGTGCTTGGTTTCTCGGGCAGGTGTTCACAAACGCGAACACGACGCCCACCCCTGGTCTTCCTGGGGCCCGGCATCGTTTGAAACTATCCGACTTGGATGCGGGGCTTATTAGGGGATTCAGGGGGCTTTCGTCAACCGCCGCTAGCGCTTGGCTCGCCTTTTCGTGACCTTTTTTGCGGCCTTTTTGGCACCCTTTTTGACGGCCTTCTTGACCGTCTTTTTGGCCGCCTTCTTTGTCGCCTTCTTGACGGTCTTCCTGGCCGCCTTCTTGGCACCCTTCACGGCCTTCTTGGTGGCCTTTTTGGCGGATTTCGCAGCCTTTTTGGCTGTTTTCACCGGCTTTTTGGCCGCTTTGGCCTTCTTGGCCGTCGTCTTGGCGGGGCCCGTCTTGGCCGCGCTGCGGGCATGCGTCTTGGGCTCGACCGCCCCGAGCGCCAGGAGCAGGCGGTGGATGGCGCGGGTCACCTCGTCGATGGCCATCATGCCGTCGATGGTCGAGAGCTTCCGCCGCTCGGAATAGTAGTGAATCAGGGGTTCCGTCTGGTTGCGGTAGCTGGCTAAACGCCTGGTCAGGACCTCCGGGGTATCGTCGATCCGGACCTCCTCGCCGCGCTCCCGCATCTGGGCAACGCGGGTCTCGACACGGTTCAGCAGCGCGCTCTCGTTGACGCGGAGCTCGATCACCGCGTCGAGCTTGAGGTGCTTGTGCTTGAGCAACTCGTCCAGCGCCTCGGCCTGCGGCACGGTGCGCGGGAAACCGTCGAGGATGAAACCGTTCTTCGCGTCCGGCTGGTCGATGCGATCGGAGATGATTCCGACCACGACCTCGTCGGGAACGAGGCCGCCGCTGGCCATGATTTCCTTGGCCTTGAGCCCGACCGGCGTTCCCGCCGCCACGGCCGCGCGCAACATCTCACCGGTCGAAAGCTGGACGATGCTGTAGCGCTGTACCAGCCGCTGCGCCTGGGTCCCCTTGCCCGATCCCGGCGGTCCCAGAAGTATAATTCTCATCGGCGTACGCCCCCCGGATTGGTGAGCGATACGTCGCGCACCTGTGTTTTGATATCAAGAGCGGTGCAAACCACAACCAGCGCCGCACCACCATCGATGATCATACTATAAGGCAGCCCGATCCGGTAAAGCTCGAAGACCTCCGGAATCAACTGCAATGCCGTCAGGTAGACGGCTCCGACGACCGTCGTCAATGATACGACGCGATCGAGATAGCCGGCCGTCGCCTCGCCGGGTGCGACACCGGTGATGCTGCCGTCGCGTGCAGCCAAGGATTGGGCCGTGTGCTCGGGATCGACCACATAGGCGGTGTAGACGAACGCAAGCACGAAGACCGCAACCGATCCGAGGACCACGTGCGCCAGCGTGCCAAGCTCAAGTTGCCGGTAGGCGGCGGCGACCCATGGCGTATCGGCACCAAAGATGTAGGTCAGGCCAGCCAGCGGCAGAAACCAGATCCACGGCGCCACGGTGGCCGGCACCAGAAAGCCGGCGTTGTTGATCTTGATCGGAAGAACCGCCGAGCACGCGGGCAGCAGACGATCGCCGACTTTGCGTTCGGCGAACTCGACCCGGACATTCCGTCGCGCGCCCTCAACAAAGACGATCAGGGCGACGAGCGCGAACCAGAAGACGGCGTGGACCAGCACGAGATCGCCGGAGATTTCACCGCTCTGCAGCAGGCCTGCGATGCCGGCAACGTCGCCCGGGATATGAACCAGAAAATTGACGCTGAGCAGCAGCGCCAGACCATTGCCGATGCCGTGGCGGGTGATCTGTTCACTGAGCCAGATCAGGACGAACACACCACCGACGACCGAGGCCGTGGCCGCGAGCACGGACCATTCGTCCGGATTGGGAACCAGTGCCGGAATTGTCCGGACGGCCGAGGCGTAGCCGTAGGCCTGGAAGGCCCCAAACGCGAAAGTCAGGATCAGCGTGTAGCCGGAGATCCTGCGCCGGCCGCGCTCGCCCGACCTCTCGAGCGAGCTCAGGCCCTGCCATACCAGCGAAGGAAGCCGAATGACGATCGCAGCACTCAGATAAGGAAAGATACCGAGTGCAAAGATCGAAAAGCGGCCCACATGCTCGGCGGAGAACGACAGGCTCGAAGCACCCATCCCTGCGAACGGGATCTGGGTGCCCAGCCTGAAAAGGAGCAGCGCGCCAATCGTGAAAGCGATCCGGCGCGCGAGCTCCCTGCTCATCTACGGCGGCCGCGCAGCTTCGACTTACGGATCAGGCCCTCATACTGATGGGCCAGCAGATAGCCTTGCACCTGCGCCACCGTGTCCATGGTGACGCTGACGACGATCAGCAGCGATGTGCCGCCGAAGTAGAACGGCACCGAGGCGTAGGAGATCAGGATCTCCGGGATCAAGCAGACGATCGCCAGATAGACCGCTCCGAGCACGGTGATGCGCGACAACACGTAGTCGATATATTCCGCCGTGCGCTCACCGGGGCGGATGCCCGGAATGAAGCCGCCGTGCTTCTTCAGATTGTCCGCGGTCTCGGTCGGGTTGAACACGATCGCGGTGTAGAAGAACGCGAAGAAGACGATCAGCGCGAGATACATGATCAGGAACAGCGGCCGGCCGTGGCCGAGCTGGGTCGTGATCCACTGGAACCATTCCGGTCCCTTGCCCGCGTTGAAATTCGCAACCGTGGTCGGCAGCAGCAGCAGCGAGGACGCGAAGATCGGCGGGATCACGCCCGAGGTGTTGAGCTTGAGCGGCAGATGCGAGGACTGGCCTTCGAACATCTTGTTGCCGACCTGGCGCTTGGGATACTGGATCAAGAGCCGGCGCTGGGCGCGCTCCATGAACACGATGAAGGCGATCACGGCGACCGCCATGATGATGACGACCAGGATCAGGCCGGTCGACATCGCCCCCTGACGGCCGAGCTCGAGCATGTTGGCGAGCGCCGCCGGCAGCTCGGCGACGATGCCGGAGAGAATGATCAGCGAGATGCCGTTGCCGATGCCGCGCGAGGTGATCTGCTCGCCCAGCCACATCAGGAACATGGTGCCGCCGGTCAGCGTGATCGCCGTGGACAGGCGGAAGAACATGCCGGGGTCGCTGACGACGTTGCCGGCGCCCTCGAGGCCCACGGCGATGCCGTAGGACTGGAACGCGGCCAGGATGACCGTGAGATAGCGGGTGTACTGGTTCAGCAGCTTGCGGCCGGCCTCGCCTTCCTTCTTCAGCGCCTCGAGCTGCGGCGAGACGGTGGTGAGGAGCTGGATGATGATCGAGGCCGAGATGTACGGCATGATGTTCAGCGCGAAGATCGCCATGCGGTGGATGCCGCCGCCGGCGAACATGTTGAACATGCCGAGGATGCCGCCCGCCTGGGAGCGGAACACCTGCTCCCAGATGTTGGGATCGATGCCGGGCAGCGGGATGTAGGTCCCGAGCCGATAAACGAGCAGCGCACCCAGGGTGAACCAGATGCGCTTCTTCAGCTCGTCGGCCTTGGCAAACGCGCCGAAATTGAGATTGGCTGCCAGTTGTTCCGCTGCAGAGACCATCTTGGACTTTCTCCCGCCGCCTGTTGCGCCGTCATGCCCGCGGCCGGGCTACTATATAGCGGACGCCGGACATTATCTGGGGCTCGGCTTCGATAAGTCCACGTCCCACATGCGTAAAGGCCCGCGAGCCGCGGGCCAATGACGCAGTTGTTACGCCGCCTCGCCTTCTTCCTTGGCAGGGGCGAGAATCTTCACCGAACCGCCGGCCTTCTCGACCGCGGCAATCGCGGTCTTGGTGGCGCCGTGCACTTCAATGTTGAGCTTGGACTTGAGCTCGCCGCGGCCGAGCAGCCGCAGCCCGCCCTTGGGGCGACGCAGCACGCCGCCCTTCACCAGGGCCTCGACATTCACGACGCTGCCGGCATCGATCTTCTTGGCATCGACCGCTTCCTGGAGCCGGTCGAGATTGATCTCGGCGAACTCGATGCGGAAGATGTTGTTGAAGCCGCGCTTGGGCAGACGGCGATGCAACGGCATCTGGCCGCCTTCGAAACCCTTGATGCGCACGCCCGAACGCGCGGTCTGGCCCTTGCCACCGCGGCCGGATTGCTTGCCCTTGCCGGAACCGATGCCGCGGCCGACGCGCATACGCTTCTTGCGCGAGCCGGCGTTGTCGGCGATATCGCTGAGCTTCATCGCCCTTCTCCTTGTTTCTTGCGCATGATCTTCGCCGAAAGCCGGTGCCGGACTTCGGGATCGCGCGCCCTTGCTTACTTCTCGTCGACGATGCGGACGAGATGGTGAACCTTCTCGATCATGCCGCGGACCGCCGGGGTATCCGGCAGTTCACTGGTGCGGCCGATCTTGTTGAGCTTGAGCCCGATCAGCGTCGAACGCTGCGAGTGATGGCGGCGAATCGCGCTGCCGGTCTGCTCGAGCTTGATCGTCTTTGCGGCCTTGGCCATCGTGGTCTACTCCGAAAAGCTTCCGTTAGTCAGCAGCCACTTCGGCATCGCCGCCGATGCGACGCGCCTGAAGGGTGGAGACCTTGATGTTGCGGCGGGCTGCGACCGAACGCGGCGAATCCTGGTGCTTCAGCGCATCGAAGGTCGCGCGCACCATGTTGTAGGGGTTCGACGAGCCGATCGACTTCGCCACCACGTCCTGGACGCCGAGCGTCTCGAACACGGCGCGCATCGGACCGCCGGCGATGATGCCGGTACCCGCGGGAGCTGCACGCAGGTAGACACGACCCGCGCCATGACGGCCGGCGATGTCGTGATGCAGCGTACGGCCCTCGCGCAGCGACACGCGCGTCAGGTTGCGCTTGGCGGACTCGGTTGCCTTGCGGATCGCCTCGGGCACTTCGCGCGCCTTGCCGTGACCGAAACCGGCGCGGCCCTTCTGGTCGCCGATCACGACCAGCGCTGCGAAACCGAAGCGCTTGCCGCCCTTGACGACCTTGGCCACGCGGTTGATGTGAACGAGCTTGTCGACGAACTCGCTGTCGCGCTCCTCGCGCTGCTGACGGTCACGTCCGCCGCGTTGATCGCGTCCACCACGTTGTTCGCGTTCTGCCATTTTTCCAATCCTTCAGAGGCTTACGCCTCAATCCTCAAATTCTGTTAGAAGCTCAGCCCGCTCTCACGCGCCGCGTCGGCAAGAGCCTTGACGCGCCCGTGATAGAGATAGCTGCCGCGATCGAACACGACTTCCTTGACGCCCTTCTCGGCGGCGCGCTCGGCCAGCAGCTTGCCGACCGCCTTCGCCGCATCGATGTCGGCGCCGGTCTTGCCGCCGTCGCGCATCGACTTCTCGAGCGACGAGGCGGAGGCCAGCGTCTCGCCCTTCAGATCGTCGATGACCTGGGCGTAGATGTGCTTGGACGAGCGGAACACCGACAGACGCGGACGGCCGCCACCGGAGCGGCGCAACTTGAGCCGCACACTCCGCTTGCGCCGGGCATTCGTAACCTTGGCTTTCGTCATGACCGGCTCCGTTACTTCTTCTTGCCTTCCTTGCGGAAGATGAATTCGCCAACATACTTCACGCCCTTGCCCTTGTAGGGCTCCGGCGGACGATAGGAGCGAATCTCGGCGGCGACCTGGCCGACGCGCTGGATGTCGCTGCCGGTCACCGTGATCTCGGTCGGCTTCGGCACGGTGATCGTGATCCCTTCCGGGATCGCGTAGACCACATCGTGGCTGTAGCCGAGCGCGAGCTGCAGGTTCTTGCCCTGCATCGCGGCGCGGTAACCGACGCCGGTGATTTCGAGCTTCTTTTCGAAGCCCTTGGTGACGCCTTCGACCAGATTCGCGACCTGGGCGCGAGCCGTGCCGTACAGCGCCCGCGCGCGATTGGTCTCGACCCGCGGGTTCACCTTCACCTGGCCGTTCTCGAGCTTCACCTCGACGTCGTCATGGACGACGAACTGAAGCTGGCCCTTCGGCCCCTTCATCTTGACGGTCTGCCCATCGACGGTCGCGGTCACACCCGACGGCACCGCAACAGGCCTTTTGCCAACACGTGACATGGATCAAAAATCCTTCTCAGAACACCGTGAAGAGAACTTCACCGCCCACGTTCGCTTCACGCGCACTGTGGTCGGCCATGATTCCCTTCGGCGTCGACAACACCGAAATGCCGAGTCCGTTGTTGACCCGCGGCAGGTTCTTCACCGAGGCGTAAACGCGACGCCCAGGCTTGGAGACCCGCTCGATCTCGCGGATGACGGGCTCGCCGTCGAAATACTTCAGCTCGATCTCGATCTCGCTGCGGCCCGAGGAATGCTCGAGCGTGGCGTAACCGCGGATGTAGCCCTCGCTCTTCAGCACTTCGAGGACGTTCTCGCGCATCTTCGAGCCAGGCGTGGAGACCTTGTTCTTGGAGCGCATCTGCGCGTTGCGGATACGGGTGATCAGATCGCTGATTGGATCGTGCGTAGACATCTAAACGACCCTCCTTACCAGCTGGACTTCACGAGGCCCGGGACCATGCCCTTGGAGCCAAGCTCGCGCAGCGCGATACGGGACAGCTTGTTCTTGCGGTAGATCGAGCGCGGACGGCCCGACAGCTCGCAACGCAGACGGATGCGGGTCGCCGACGAGTTGCGCGGCATTTCCGCCAGCTTCAGGGTCGCGGCAAACCGCTCCTCCATCGGCAGCGTCTTGTCGGCGATGATCGCCTTCAACCGCGCGCGCTTCGGGGCGGCGTTCTTCGTCATCCGCTTGCGCCGGTTGTTCTTCTCGATTGAACTCTTCTTTGCCATGCTTGGCTCCTGGGTATCCGCGTTTGAGAGGCTTTAGGTCAGCGTCTCACTGCCGGAACGGGAAATTGAAAGCGGTCAACAAGGCCCTCGCCTCTTCGTCGGTCTTGGCCGTGGTGCAGACGGTGATGTCCATACCGCGGGCTTCCGTGACCTTGTCGAAGTCGATCTCGGGGAAAATGATGTGCTCCTTGATGCCGAGCGAGTAGTTGCCGCGGCCGTCGAAGCTCTTCGGGTTCAGGCCGCGGAAGTCGCGGACGCGCGGCAGCGCGACCGTCACAAGGCGATCGATGAACTCGTACATGCGGGCCTTGCGCAGCGTGACCTTGCAGCCGATCGGCTGGTTCTCACGCAGCTTGAAGGTCGCGATCGCGATACGCGAGTAGGTCACGATCGCCTTCTGGCCGGCGATCTGGGTCAGTTCGGCGGCTGCCGTCTCGGCCTTCTTGCGGTCGTTGACGGAATCGCCAACGCCCATGTTCAGCACGATCTTGTCCAGGCGCGGAACCTGCATCACGTTCTCATAACCGAACTTCTCGGTCATGGAGGTGCGGATCTTCGCGTCGTATTCCGCGCGCAGGCGCGGCGTGTAAGCGGCCTCAGCCATCGATCTCAGCTCCCGAGCTCTTGGCGATGCGGACCTTCTTGCCGTCCGCCAGAATCTTGAATCCGACGCGGGTCGGCTTTCCATCCTTGCCGACATACGCGATGTTAGACAGTTGGATCGGCGACTCCTTCGAGATGATGCCGCCCTCCTGGGCCTGCGTCTGCTTCTGGTGACGCTTGACCATGTTGATTCCGCGCACCAGGGCCGTGCCGGCGTCGGGACGCACCTCGAACACCTCGCCGGTGCGGCCCTTGTCGCGACCGGTCAGCACGACGACCTTGTCGCCCTTGCGGATCTTCGCAGCCATCACAGCACCTCCGGCGCGAGCGAGATGATCTTCATGTGATTCTTGGCGCGCAGCTCGCGCGGCACGGGCCCGAAGATACGGGTGCCGACCGGCTCGGACTGGTTGTTGATCAGAACGGCGGCGTTGCGGTCGAAGCGGATGACCGAACCGTCGGCGCGGCGGATGTCCTTGCGGACGCGCACCACGACGGCCTTCATCACGTCGCCCTTCTTCACCTTGCCACGCGGAATCGCTTCCTTGATCGAGACGACGATGATGTCGCCGATCGTGGCGTAGCGGCGCTTGGAGCCCCCGAGCACCTTGATACACATGACACGGCGTGCGCCAGAATTATCGGCCACGTCGAGGTTGGTCTGCATCTGAATCATTGATGCACCTCGTCCTCTTCTCTTTGCGCCAGCCCAGCCGGCGCTCAACATTTCCCTGAAGTCAGTCGGCTAAAGCCAACAGATCAGGCGCTTTTCTTGTGTTCGCCCCGGATCACGACCCAGCGCTTCAACTTCGAAATCGGCTTCGATTCCTCGATCCACACCATGTCGCCCGGCTTGAATTCGTTGCTCTCGTCGTGCGCGTGGTAGTTCTTCGAACGACGGATCGTCTTCTTGTAGATCGGGTGCGTGAAGCGGCGATCAACGCGCACCACGATGGTCTTGGCTTGCTTGTCGCTGACGACCACGCCCTGCAAAGTACGTTTCGGCATCTTCGTAAGCCTCTTACTTCTTCTTCGCGCGCTTTTGCGCGGCGACGGTCTTGATCCGGGCGATGTCACGACGAGCCTCGCGCAGGCGCGAGGTGTTCTCGAGCTGCCCCGTGGCACGCTGGAAGCGCAGGTTGAAGCGCTCCTTCTTCAGGTTCAGGATGGCGTCATCCTGCTGGTCGGGGCTCATCGCGCGGATGTCTTCGATCTTCATCTGTGCCATGGCCATTACTCCGCAATGCGCTCGACGAAGCGCGTCTTGATCGGCAACTTGGCGGCCGCCAGGGTCAGCGCCTCACGCGCCGTCTGGGTGTTGACGCCGTCGATCTCGAACAGCACCCGGCCCGGCTTGACGCGCGCGACCCACAGTTCCGGCGAACCCTTGCCGGAGCCCATGCGGACTTCGGCCGGCTTCTTCGACACCGGAACGTCCGGGAACACGCGGATCCAGACGCGGCCCGCACGCTTCATGTGGCGGGTCAGCGCGCGGCGAGCGGCTTCGATCTGGCGCGCGGTGACGCGTTCAGGCTCGGTCGCCTTCAGGCCGAACTGGCCGAAGGCCAACGTCGCCCCCGAAGACGCAACGCCGTGGATACGGCCCTTATGCGCCTTCCGGAACTTCGTTTTCTTAGGTTGCATCATGGCTTCAAGCCCTCAAATTCTCTGTGCTGGCGTCAGGCCGCAGCGTTGTCACGGCGCCCACGGCCACCGCGATCACCACCGCCGCTGGTCTCGCCTTCGGCCATTCTCTTGTCCTGGGCCATCGGATCGTGCTCGAGGATCTCGCCCTTGAAGATCCAGACCTTGACGCCGCAGGTGCCGAAGGTCGTGAACGCGGTCGCAACGCCGTAGTCGATGTCGGCACGCAGCGTGTGCAGCGGCACGCGACCTTCGCGGTACCATTCCATACGCGCGATTTCCGCACCGCCCAGACGTCCCGAGCAGTTGATTCGGATGCCTTCCGCGCCGAGACGCATCGCCGACTGAACGGCGCGCTTCATGGCGCGGCGGAACGCCACGCGGCGCTCCAGCTGCTGCGCGATCGATTCGGCCACCAGCGTCGCATCGAGCTCCGGCTTGCGGATTTCGACGATGTTGATGACGACGTCGGACGAGGTGATGTCCGCGACCTTCTTGCGAAGCTTGTCGATGTCGGCACCCTTCTTGCCGATCACCACGCCCGGACGAGCCGAGTGGATGGTGACGCGGCACTTCTTGTGCGGACGCTCGATCACGATGCGGGCGACGGCCGCCTGCTTGAGCTCCTTGTGCAGGATCTCGCGGATCTTGACATCCTCGTGCAGCAGCTTGCCGTATTCCTGCTTGCCGGCGAACCAGCGCGAATCCCAGGTCCGGTTGATGCCCAGACGCAGGCCGATCGGATTGATCTTTTGACCCATCGTTTTCTCCTGCGTCCCTTAAGCCGCTGCTTCGGCTTCGACCTGACGAACGATGATCGTCAGCTGTGAAAATGGTTTGTAGACACGGCCCGAGCGGCCACGGCCGCGGGGGGCAAAGCGCTTCATCACGAGGCCGTTGCCGACGAAGGCCTGCGCCACGACGAGATCGTCGACGTCGAGGTCGTGGTTGTTCTCGGCGTTGGCAATAGCCGATTCCAGGCACTTCTTCACGTCAACCGCGATCCGCTTGCGCGAAAACTGCAGGTCGGCGAGCGCAGCAGCCGCCTTCCGGCCGCGAATGAGCTGGGCGACCAGGTTGAGCTTCTGCGGGCTCACCCGCAGCATCCGGGCGACCGCCTTGGCCTCGTTCTCGGCGAGGCTCCGTTCGCGCTTAGGTTTGCTCATCGTTTAATCCTCAAGCCTTCTTGGCTTTCTTGTCCCCGGAGTGGCCATGGAAGGTCCGGGTCGGCGAGAACTCGCCGAACTTGTGACCGACCATTTCCTCGTTGACGGCCACGGGCACGTGCTTCTGACCGTTGTAGACGCCGAAGGTCAGGCCGACGAACTGCGGCAGGATCGTCGAGCGACGGCTCCAGATCTTGATGACGTCGTGACGGCCGGACGCGCGCGCGGCATCTGCCTTCTTGAGCAGAGAACCCTCGACGAACGGGCCTTTCCAGACTGAACGAACCATGTCCGGCGTTCCTTACTTCTTCCGCTTGTGGCGGCTTAGGAGAATGAATTTGTTGGTCGACTTGTTGCTGCGGGTCTTCTTGCCCTTGGTCGGCTTGCCCCACGGAGTGACCGGGTGGCGACCGCCCGAGGTACGACCTTCACCACCGCCGTGCGGATGGTCGATCGGGTTCATCGAAACGCCGCGGTTGTGCGGCTTGCGGCCCAGCCAACGGTTGCGGCCGGCCTTGCCGATCGACGTGTTCATGTGATCCGGGTTCGACACCGCGCCGATCGTGCCGCGGCACCGGCCGTGCACCAGGCGCTGCTCGCCCGAATTCAGGCGGATGATCACGTAGTCATGGTCGCGACCGACGAGCTGGGCATAGGTGCCCGCGGAACGGGCCAGCTGGCCGCCCTTCCCGATCTTGACCTCGATGTTGTGGATGATCGTGCCGACCGGCATGTTGCCGAGCGGCATGACGTTGCCCGGCTTCACGTCGACATAGTTGCCGGCAACGACGGAATCGCCGACGGCCAGGCGCTGCGGCGCCAGGATATAGGCCTGGGTGCCGTCCTCGTACTTGACGAGCGCGATGAACGCGGTGCGGTTCGGATCGTATTCCAGCCGCTCGACCGTCGCGGGCGCATCGAGCCTGTCACGCTTGAAGTCGACGACGCGCAGCGTCCGCTTGTGACCACCGCCGCGGAAGCGCACGGTGATGCGACCGGTGTTGTTGCGGCCGCCCGAGGAGTGCTTGCCTTCGGTGAGCGCCTTGACCGGCTTGCCCTTGTAGAGCGCCGAACGATCGACCATGACCAGCTGGCGCTGGCCCGGCGTCGTGGGATTGAATGTCTTCAGTGCCATCGTCGTACGACCTTACAGACCGGTGGTGACGTCGATCCGGTGGCCCTCTTCGAGGGTCACGATCGCGCGCTTGGTGTTCGACTGCGAGCCGAGATTGCCGCGGAAGATCTTGGTCTTGCCCTTGCGGACCAGCGTGTTGACGCTCTTGACCTTGACGTCGAACAGCTTCTCGATCGCTTCCTTGATCTGCGGCTTGGTCGCCTTCGCGGCCACCTTGAACAGCACCTTGTTGTGCTCCGAGGCGATCGTCGCCTTTTCGGTCACGACCGGCGACAGGATCACGTCGTAGTGGCGAGGCTCGATGTTCTTCGTCATTTGAAGCGCGCCTCCAGCGCATCGATGGCGGCCTTGGTCAGAACGAGCTTCTGACGGCGCAGGATGTCATAGACGTTGATGCCCTGGATCGGCAGCACGTCCATGTTCGGAATGTTGCGGGCCGCAGCCGCAAAGCCGTTGTTGAGCTCGGCGCCGTCGATGATCAGGGCGTTGGTGAGCCCCAGACCCGAGAAGTGGCCGAGCAGCGCCTTGGTCTTGGCGGCTTCCAGCGCGGCCTTGTCGATCACGACGAGATCGCCGTCCTTGGCCTTGGCCGAGAGCGCATGCTTTAGAGCCAGCGCGCGGACCTTCTTCGGCAGGTCGGTGGCGTGCGAACGCACCACCGGACCGAAGGCCCGGCCGCCGCCGCGGAACTGCGGCACGCGGGCCGAGCCGTGACGAGCACCGCCGGTGCCCTTCTGCTTGTACATCTTCTTGCCGGTGCGCCAGATCTCGGCGCGGCCCTTGGCCTTGTGCGTGCCGGCCTGGCGCTTGTTGAGCTGCCACTGCACGCAACGTGCAATGATGTCCTGGCGCGGCTCGAGACCGAAAATGGTATCGGAGAGCTGGACCGAGCCGGCTTCCTTACCTTCGAGGGTGGTGACCTTCAATTCCATCTCACGCCTCCTGCGCAGCCGGGGCGGCTTCCGCTTCGCCAGCAACCTTGAACTTGCCGGGCTTCGGAGCTTCCTTAGGCAGCGGCTTCTTGACGGCGTCGCGCACGCGGATCCAGCCGCCCTTGGAGCCGGGAACGGCGCCTTCGACGAGGATCAGGCCGCGCTCGACATCGAGCTGGACGACTCGAAGGTTGAGCGTGGTGATGCGGTCGACACCCATATGGCCGGGCATCTTCTTGTTCTTCCAGGTCTTGCCGGGGTCCTGACGGCCGCCGGTCGAACCGATCGAGCGGTGCGAGACCGACACGCCGTGCGTAGCGCGCAGACCGCCGAAGTTCCAGCGCTTCATGCCGCCGGCGAAGCCTTTACCGACCGAGGTGCCGGTGACGTCGACGAACTGGCCGACCACGAAGTGGTCGGCGAGAATCTCGGCGCCGACAGGGATCATGGCATCCGCGGAGACGCGGAATTCCTCGACCTGCCGCTTCGGCTCGACCTTGGCGACAGCGAACTGGCCGCGCTCCGCCTTGGGCATGTACACGGTCTTGCGGCTGCCAGAACCAAGCTGGAGCGCGACGTAACCGTTTTTCTCTTCAGTGCGGTGGCCTACGACCTGGCAATTGCCGAGCTTCAGCACGGTCACGGGGATATGTTCGCCGGCCTCTGTAAAGACCCGCGTCATCCCGACCTTTTGTGCGATCACTCCGGAGCGCATCGGCGTGCTTCCTGTTCTTTCTGTCCGCTAGTCGCGAACGTGATCCAAAAATCTTAGAGCTTGATCTCGACGTCGACACCGGCGGCCAGGTCGAGCTTCATCAAAGCATCGACGGTCTGCGGGGTCGGATCGACGATGTCGAGCAGACGCTTGTGGGTGCGCATCTCGAACTGTTCGCGGCTCTTCTTGTCGACGTGCGGCGAACGGTTGACGGTGAACTTCTCGATGCGGGTGGGCAGCGGAATGGGTCCGCGGACCTGCGCGCCGGTGCGCTTCGCCGTGTTCACGATCTCGCGGGTCGACGTATCGAGGATACGATGGTCGAACGCCTTGAGCCGGATACGAATGTTTTGGCCGTTCATTGCCGTGGTCTTTCTTCAGTGGGTGGCGAATAGCGAATAGCGAATGTCTCCATTCGCTACTCGCCGATCCCTATTCTCGTAATTACTCGATGATCGAGGCGACGACGCCGGCGCCGACGGTGCGACCGCCTTCGCGGATCGCGAAGCGGAGCTTCTCTTCCATCGCGATCGGCACGATCAGGTGCACTTCCATCGCGATGTTGTCGCCCGGCATCACCATCTCGGTGCCTTCCGGCAGATGCACGACACCGGTCACGTCGGTGGTGCGGAAGTAGAACTGCGGACGGTAGTTGGTGAAGAACGGGGTGTGGCGGCCGCCCTCTTCCTTGGTGAGGATGTAAGCCTCGGCCTTGAACTTGGTGTGCGGCTTGACCGAACCCGGCTTCGCCAGCACCTGACCGCGCTCGACGTCTTCGCGCTTGGTGCCGCGGAGCAGCGCACCGATGTTGTCGCCGGCCTGGCCCTGATCGAGCAGCTTACGGAACATTTCGACGCCGGTGACGGTGGTCTTCTGGGTCGCACGCAGACCGACGATCTCGATTTCCTCGCCGACCTTGACGATGCCGCGCTCGACACGGCCGGTCACGACGGTACCGCGACCCGAGATCGAGAACACGTCTTCAACCGGCATCAGGAACGGCTGGTCGATCGGACGCTCCGGCTGCGGAATGTACTCGTCGACGTTCTTCATCAGCTCGAGGATGGCGTCGTGGCCGAGCTTCTTGTCCGAATCTTCGAGAGCGGCGAGTGCCGAACCCTTGATGATCGGGATCTTGTCGCCCGGGAATTCGTACTTCGAGAGCAGTTCGCGGACTTCGAGCTCGACGAGCTCAAGCAGCTCCGGATCGTCGACCATGTCGCACTTGTTGAGGAACACGACGAGCGCGGGCACGCCGACCTGGCGGGCGAGCAGGATGTGCTCGCGGGTCTGCGGCATCGGGCCGTCAGCGGCCGACACGACCAGGATCGCACCATCCATCTGGGCGGCGCCGGTGATCATGTTCTTCACGTAGTCAGCGTGGCCGGGGCAGTCGACGTGGGCGTAGTGGCGGTTCGGCGTCTCGTACTCGACGTGCGCGGTCGAGATCGTGATGCCGCGCGCCTTCTCTTCCGGCGCCTTGTCGATCTGGTCGTACGCGGTGAACGTCGCGCCGCCGGCTTCGGCGAGAACCTTGGTGATCGCCGCGGTCAACGACGTCTTGCCATGGTCAACGTGACCGATGGTGCCGATGTTGCAGTGCGGCTTGTTACGTTCAAACTTTGCTTTGGCCATTTGACTCTCCGTTCAATCGTCAGCTTTCAACCGACGACAATCAGGCAAACTTCTTCTGGACTTCTGCCGACACGTTGGCCGGCGCTTCTGCGTAGTGGTCGAACTGCATGGTGAAGGTCGCGCGACCCTGGCTCATCGAGCGCAGGTTGTTCACGTAACCGAACATGTTCATGAGCGGCACCATCGCGTTGATGACGTTGGCGTTGCCGCGCATGTCCTGACCCTGGATCTGACCGCGCCGGGAATTCAGGTCGCCGATGACCGAGCCGGTGTAGTCTTCCGGGGTCACCACTTCGACCTTCATGATCGGCTCGAGCAGGACGGACTTTCCCTTCTGCAGCGCTTCGCGGAACGCCGCGCGCGATGCGATTTCGAAGGCGAGCGCCGACGAGTCGACGTCGTGATACTTGCCGTCGACGAGCTGAACCTTGACGTCGACCACGGGGAAGCCCGCGACGACACCAGAGCCCATCACGCTGTTGAGGCCCTTTTCGACGCCGGGGATGTATTCCTTCGGAACCGCACCGCCGACGATCTTGGACTCGAACTCGTAACCCTTGCCGGGCTCGTTCGGCTCGACCACGATCGACACTTCCGCGAACTGACCGGTACCGCCGGTCTGCTTCTTGTGGGTGTACTTGACCTCGGCCCTCTTGGTGACGCGCTCACGGAACGCAACCTGCGGCGCGCCGATGTTGGCGTCGACCTTGTAGGTACGCCGGAGGATGTCGACCTTGATGTCGAGATGGAGTTCGCCCATGCCCTTGAGGATGGTCTGGCCGGACTCCTGGTCGGTCGACACCCGGAAGGACGGATCCTCCGCGGCGAGCTTGGCCAGCGCCACGCCCAGCTTTTCCTGGTCGGCCTTGGACTTCGGCTCGATCGCGATCTCGATGACCGGCTCGGGGAATTCCATCTTCTCCAGGATCACCTGCTTGTCGGGATCGCACAGCGTGTCACCGGTGCGCGCTTCCTTCAGGCCCGCCAGCGCGACGATGTCGCCGGCATAGGCTTCCTTGATGTCTTCGCGGTTGTTCGCATGCATCAGCAGCATGCGCCCGATGCGCTCCTTCTTCTCGCGCGTCGAGTTCACGACGCCGGTGCCGCTCTGCAGGACGCCCGAGTAGATGCGGCAGAAGGTGATGGTGCCGACGAACGGGTCGTCCATGATCTTGAACGCGAGCAGCGCGAGCGGCTCCTTGTCGTCGGCCTTGCGCACGACCTCGTTGCCGCGGTCGTCGGTGCCCTTGATCGCGGGGACGTCGATCGGCGACGGCAGATAGTCGACGACGGCGTCGAGCAGCGGCTGCACGCCCTTGTTCTTGAAGGCCGAGCCGCACAGCACGGGATAGAACGCACCGGTAAGCACCGCCTTGCGGATCAACCGCTTCAGCGTCGCTTCGTCCGGCTCGTTGCCGTCGAGGAAGGCGGCCAATGCGTCGTCGTCGAGTTCGACGGCGGCTTCCACCATCTTCTCGCGATATTCCTTGGCCTGCTCGACGAGATCTTCCGGAATGTCGACATAGTCGAACTTCGCGCCGAGCGATTCATCGTTCCAAACGATACCCTTCATCTTCACGAGGTCGACGAGACCCTTGAAGTTGTTCTCGGCGCCGATCGGAAGCTGGATCGCGATCGGCTTGGCACCGAGGCGATCGACGATGTCGGACAGGCACTTGAAGAAGTCGGCGCCGGTCTTGTCCATCTTGTTGGCGAAGACGATCCGCGGAACCTTGTACTTGTCGCCCTGGCGCCAGACGGTCTCGGTCTGGGGCTCGACGCCCTGGTTCGAGTCGAGCACGCAAACGGCGCCGTCGAGCACGCGCAGCGAACGTTCGACTTCAATGGTGAAGTCGACGTGGCCGGGAGTGTCGATGATGTTCAGGCGCTTGCCGGCCCAGAACGCGGTGGTGGCAGCCGAGGTGATCGTGATGCCACGCTCCTGTTCCTGCTCCATCCAATCCATCGTCGCAGCACCTTCGTGCACTTCGCCGATCTTGTGGCTCTTGCCGGTATAATAGAGGATGCGCTCGGTCGTCGTGGTCTTGCCGGCGTCGATATGCGCCATGATACCGAAGTTACGGTAATCCTCGATGGCATGTTGGCGGGGCATGAGTCGTTCCTTGCAAGTCCGGGTGTGTCGCCGTTACCAGCGATAGTGCGAGAAGGCGCGGTTGGCTTCCGCCATCCGGTGCACGTCTTCACGCTTCTTGACGGCGTTCCCGCGGTTGTTCGACGCGTCCAGAAGCTCCGCCGAGAGCCGCTCGGTCATGGTCTTCTCGTTGCGATCGCGCGCAGCGGAGATCAGCCAGCGGATGCCCAGCGCCTGCCGGCGGGTCGAGCGAACCTCGACCGGAACCTGGTAGGTCGCGCCACCAACGCGGCGGGAGCGCACCTCGATGGTCGGCATGACGTTCTCGAGCGCCTGCTCGAACACGCCGAGCGGGTTCTGCTTGGTCTTGGTTTCGATGATGCCGAACGCACCGTAGACGATACCTTCGGCGACCGACTTCTTGCCGGCGTACATCACCGAGTTCATGAACTTGGTGACGATGATGTTCCCGAACTTCGGATCCGGCAGAACTTCGCGCTTTTCCGCTGAGTGGCGACGAGACATAGGCTTGGTTCCCGCTTACTTCGGACGCTTGGCGCCGTACTTCGAACGACGCTGCTTACGGTTCTTGACGCCCTGGGTATCCAGAACGCCGCGGAGGATGTGGTAGCGCACGCCGGGCAAGTCCTTGACGCGGCCGCCGCGGATCATGACCACCGAGTGCTCCTGGAGGTTATGGCCCTCACCAGGGATGTAGCCGATCACCTCGAAGCCGTTGGTCAGGCGCACCTTGGCAACCTTACGAAGCGCCGAGTTCGGCTTCTTCGGGGTCGTGGTGTAAACGCGCGTGCAAACGCCGCGCTTCTGCGGCGACTGCTGCAGCGCCGGCACCTTCTTGCGCGACTTCTGCACTTCCCGCGGTTGAGCGATCAGCTGGTTGATCGTCGGCATCCTGGCCTTACCCTTTGTGTTCTGCCGCGGCCCCTTGCGGGTCCGCTGTCTTGCCGCGGCCCGTCACCGGGTCCGCAAATTCTTTCGAGCTACCCGCCCGACGAGGCCACCTTCCGCGGGACAATCCGCACAAAGCGAAATTGCGCCAACCGCACCATCACTGAGCGGAAAGCGTTACGACGCCACAGAGGACCGCGATATTCAGACCGGTCAGCTTGAAGCTGCGGTCCGCGCACCGAGGTCATGCATCCGAATTCGATCTCGAGAGAGCTTGCTCAAGAGAACTAAAATCGCACTGGCATTGCCTAGCTATGATCGACAGCGTTTGAGCGGCATTCGTCGAGGTTGGTGCCCGTGTTTAGCGACCCTTGGGGGTTCACAGAACCTTGGAGGTCAACGGGTGGCCCGTTCCGACGTTGGCGATGCTCACCGCCTGTCGTTAAGTGAGGCGCTTTCTATAAGTGGGAGTCGATCAAGTCAAGGCGAAACGACAGTCACAAAACGCTTCTCGCGCCTATGGAATTTGCCAGTTTGCCGCGCTCACCAAGCCTTTCCCATATGGGAACGCAGCGCAGGTTCGGCCACCTCAAAATATAATTACACCCGGATAAAATATACTTTTATTACCCTTGCTAAGGCTTTCTTTCCGATTGAGGCGTCAATCTGCCCCCTTCGCCGAGATTTACGCCATGCGCTACACCGATATTGCCATCATCGGCGGAGGACTTTCGGGCTCGACCGCCGCCGCGATGCTCGGCCGCGCCGGTATTTCGACTGTCCTGATCGATCCGCATGAGAGCTATCCGGCGGACTTTCGAGTCGAAAAACTCAGTGGTCACGTGCAGGTCGAGCGATTCCTGAAGACCGGAATCGCCGAATCGGTGCTGCGCCGCGCGACCTTCGTCGGCAAGAACTGGATCGCCCGCTTCGGCCAACTCCTCGACAAGGCCCCCAGCCGCCAATTCAACATCCTCTACGATTCCCTCGTTAACGCCGTCCGCGACGACATCGCTGCCAGCGTCGAGCGAATCTGCGCCAAGGCCGTCTCGGTCGAGACGAGCCCGGAACGGCAGAAGATCACGCTCTCCAACGACGAGGTGGTCTCAGCCCGGCTGGTCGTGCTCGCCAACGGCCTCAATGTCGGCCTGCGCCGCCAGCTCGGCATCGCGCGAACAGTCATCAGCGCCTGCCACTCGATCTCAATCGGGTTCGACGTGGTGCCGGCGGGACGGAATTCGTTCGACTTCCCGGCGCTGACCTATTTCTCGGAACGGCCGAGCGACCGCATCCCCTACCTCACGCTGTTTCCGATCGGGGCGAGGATGCGCGCCAATCTGTTCGTCTACCGCGGCTTCGACGATCCCTGGCTGCATGAATTGCGCCGGGCGCCGGCCGAGACGCTGAACGCCGCGCTGCCGCGGCTGAAGCGCATCACCGGCGCATTCGACGTTCCCGGCGAGATCAAGATCCGCCCGGTCGATCTCTATGTGAACGACGCAAGCGGCCAGCCCGGCCTCGTGCTGGTGGGCGATGCCTTCGCGACCTCCTGCCCTGCCGCCGGCACCGGCTGCGACAAGGTCTTCACCGACGTCGAGCGACTCTGCAATGTCTACATCCCGCAATGGCTCGCCTCCGACGGGATGGATACCGACAAGATCGCCGCTTTCTATGCCGATCCGGTCAAGCGGGCGTGCGACGAATGGTCGGCGGCGAGGGCATTCGACTTCCGTTCAGTATCGATCGCGACGAGCCCCTACTGGGCGGCGCAGCGCTGGGCACGCTTCCTTGCCTGGTCGGTTCAGGGGCTGCTGCGGCCTCTTGGAGGAGCTGTCCATCTGGAGCCGAACTTCCTCGGTCACTCCTCCTCGTCGTCCTCGTCCTCATCGTCCTCGTCGAGGTCGTCTTCATCCTCGTCGCTGTCGTCGCCGGCCTGAGCCGCCGTGCCATGCGGCTGGTGGATCTGGTCGTTCCACAGCTTGCGGTAGGTGCCGTTCTTCGCCAGCAACTCGGCATGCGAGCCGCGCTCGATCGCCCTGCCCCCTGAAATCACGATGATCTCGTCCATCTCGACCACCGAGGTCAGGCGGTGAGTCGACCAGATCATGGTGCGACCCTTGGCGACCTTGAGCAGCGTACGGTTGATCGCGGCTTCCGTGGTCTGGTCGAGCGCCGAGGTAGCCTCGTCCAGCAGCAGCACGGAAGGATTACGGATGACCGCGCGCGCGATCGCGACCCGCTGGCGCTGGCCGCCCGAGAGGGTATCGCCGCGCTCGCCCACGGGCGTGTCGTACCGCTGCGGCAGGCTCATGATGTAGCGGTGGATCTCGGCCTTCCTGGCCGCCTCCTCGACCTCCTCGTCGGTCGCGCCTTCCTTGCCGAGGCGGATGTTCTCGCGGATCGACATGTTGAACAGCATGTTCTCCTGGAACACGACCGCCATGCTCCGGCGCAGCGAATCCAGCGTCACCTTGCGGACGTCGACCCCGTCGATAGTGACGCGGCCCTCGTCGGGCACGTAGAGTCGCAGGATCAAATTGAGCAGCGTGCTCTTGCCGGAACCTGAGGGACCGACGATGGCGATGCGCTTGCCGACGTCGAGCTTGAGGCTGAGATTGTCCAGCACCGGGGTCTGGCTGCCCTCGTACTGGAACGTCACGCGGTCGAAGGTGATGTCGTGGGTGATGCGCGGCAGGTCCGGCGCACCGGCACGATCGGCCCCGCGCGTCGGCTCGTCGAGCAGCTCCTGAATGTGCCGGATCGCGGCGGCCGAAGAGATCGACACCGGAATGAAGTGCATGACGTGGGCGATGTTGTAGGAGACCTCCCAGAACGCGCTCTCGAAGGTGACGAAAGTACCGATGGTGATCTGGCCTTTGGTCGCCAGATAGGCGCCGATCGCGAGCACCACGAGGTGCAGGAGCAGCACCGAGATGGTGACCGTGCGCTCCACCATGGTCGACAGGAACGCGGCCGAGGCGATCCTGTTGCGCGTCTCGTCGTTGCGGAAAGCGAAGAAACCGAACATCTTGCGCTGCAGGCTGAACGCCTTGATCACGGCCTGCGCAGCGACGTTCTCCTGCACCATGCCGAGCAGCGCGCTCTCGTTCAGCTTCTGCTCGTAATTGGCCTGCACCGCTTTCGGGGTGAGCATGCGCGGGCCGATCAGCGTGATCGGGAACACCAGTAGCGCGACTGCCGCCAGCTGCCAGTTCAGGAACAGCATCAGGATGATGCCGGCGATCAATTCCAGGAACGGCAGCGCCGCGCTGTTGGCAAAGGTCTTGACCGAACCTTCGAAGGCCGAGAGGTCGACGGAAAAGCGCGACAGGATCTCGCCGCGCTTGGTACGGCCGAAATACGCCGCCGGCAGGTCCTGGACATGCTCGAACAGCCGTTTGCGGACATCGGAAATGATGCAGGCGGCCAGCCGCGCATCCCAGCGCTCGTACCAGACCGCGACGATCGAGGTGAAGATGCCGGCGACCGCGAGCACCCCGAGGATCTTGTACAGCGCATGGAAATCCTCCTCGCCGAGCGCGTCGTCGATCAGGTACTTCAGGCTGAGCGGCATGATGACGTTGAACAGCGTCTCGACGAAGACGCCGAACGCCACGAAGGACAGCATCCGCTTGTAGTTGACCAGGAAGGGTTTGACGAAACCCAGGATGGTCGCGAGCGCGCCGGCAGCCTCGCGCGCGGTAAAGACGACAAGATCCTCGTCCTCATCGTCGTCGTCGAGCTCCAGCTCGTCATCCTCCTCGTCTTCGTCGTCCTCGTCGTCTTCGAGGTCGGGCTTGACGGGGGCGAGCTTGTCGTCGAGCTCGGCCGCCTCTTCCGCAGCAAGCTTCTTTTTGTCGGGAGAAGGAGGCCTGGACGCCATGAAACCAACCGATGCTGACGGCCGGCATGACCGCAGAGAAAGCAGAAAATAGCGGAAACCGCTATTGCACCGATTCTATGCGATCAGAATGAATTCGGCAAAGCAAATGGCGAATCCGGCTCGGTCCTTGCCGCTACTCCTCGTCCTCGTCTTCGACCTTGTCGAAGAAGGAATAGCGCAAGCTGTCGGCGTCGGCGTACCACTGGCCCGGGCCCTTGTTGGCGGCGAGCGTCGCCTCCCAGAGCGCGTCGGTGCAATCCTTGCGGTGCATCGACAGGTCGAAGCCGTTGCCGAAGAACAGTTCGGACCATTCCCACCAAGTGCCGAGCTTCCTGACCCCGCGCAACAGGTCGTAGCGGTCGATGACCGTCGAGGCCATGTCGGAGGTGATCGAGCCGAACACGAGGCCGGTCTTGACCACGCGGTTCAGCTCCCGGATCCCGCGGACCACTTGCTTCGGGGAAACGTGGCAGAGGCTGGTCTCGAACACGAAGTCGAACGCGCCGTCCTTGAACGGCATGTCGGTGATCGAGCCGAGCTTGTTATACTTCTTCAGCGCTTTCGGCGTTTTGGCGTGGATCGCGCGGTTGTTCTCGATGCCGAAGGCATCAAAGCCGCGATCGCGCAGTGCGCCGACCAGCTCCCCGCTGGCCGAGCCCGCGACCAATAGCTTGGCACCCTTGGTCTTGCCCCAGACGATGCCGATCAGCCTGGTGAGGTAATCCGGATCGGTGAAGTGACGCCACGCCTCGCTATAGGGGCCGAGGCCGCGATAGTTTGCGAAATAGTCGCGATCGATCTTGTCGGACAGCGGCTTGTCGTCCTGCGAACGCTCGCGGCGGAGGCGCATCATCTCGGTCAGGATGATGTCGGTCGCCGCGTCCGAGGAGTCGAGCAAACCGTTCAGCGTCGAGTCGAACAGATAGTCGCCGACCACGACGATTCCGGGATGCTCTTTCGGCTCGGGCCGGTGATTGGTCATGACGTCGCGCACGGGCAAGCCGCCCGGAATCGCGTTCACCGACGACAGCCAGCGGTGGATCTTGCCCTCCATGACATGCGAACGCGCATCGCCGAGCGAGGCCGGCAGCGATTTCAGCGCGGCGTCGATCAGCTCCTGGTCGGAGAGATTGGCGAAGGCCAGCGCGTCGGAGCCCGGAATCAGCCAGTTCAGTACGCCGTGGTTGCCGACGTCGTGACGCGCGCCTTCGTTGTAGACGCAGCAGCCACCGAAGGCCTCCGACATGAACCAGGCGCCCGTGATCTTGTCGCCCCAGAACGGCGTGTCGAACAGGATCGAGACGCGCAAATAATGCGCGGGGCGGTCGAAATAGGAAACGTGCTTGACCATCGACTTGCGGAGCTGCTCGCCCTCCCAGCCCATGGTGGCAAGCCAGGAATGCGGCAGGCAGACCAGCACGAGATCGAAGTCGCGCGTCTCCGGGCCCTTGCCGTTCATCATCTTGAGCTGGTAGCGGCCCGTCGGCGCCTTGCCGACGGTGAGCACGCGGTGATTGAGCTGGATGTCGGCATTGACCTCCGACTGCAGGCACTCGATCAGCTGCTCGTTGCCGTTCTGGATGGAATAGAGGCCGATATAGCCGTCGACATCCATCAGATAGTTCTTGAGCGCGTTGAGGCCGTTGGTGTTGTGGCTCTCGGTCGCAATGTCCGAGCGTGCCATCACCTTGAAGAAACGCTTTGCGGTCTCGTCCTCGACCTCCTCGTCGAGCACCTGCTCGGCGGTCTTGTAGGCCCAGGGGTTCTCGTTGTCGTGCGCGCCGACGCCTTCGTAATATTCGATCGGCGACATCGCCTCGGCGCAGCGCTCGCGGAACGTCTCGATCGCGGCCGCAGTCCTGGCGCCGTATTTGCGGCGCATGCCGGCGACGTCGTTGAGCAGCTCGCCGCCGAACTGCACCTGTTCGGCGTCCATCGGAATGGTCTGCAGGCCGAAATGCTGGATCAGTTCGCGCAGCGGATCCGGCCCGGTCATCGAGTAGTCGTAGATCTCGGCGACGCCGGCCTCGTACATCGCGGGCGCGGAATCGAATTTACGCGTGACGATCTTGCCGCCGAGCCGGTCGGATGCCTCGTAGATGGTGACGCGGCAGAGATCGCCGAGCTTGCGCTTCAGATACCAAGCGCTCATCAGCCCGCCGGGGCCGCCGCCTACGATTGCCAGATCAAGCATGAGAGTTCCGTGGTCTCCGGCCCTGCCCCTGTCACGGGATCCACCGGTCTAAACTCTCCTAGCAGAAGCGCTTTTGCGCCTGAAGGAAAGATGAACAAATGTTGATCTTGCACCGCAACAGGCAAACAAAGCAGCAAAAAGGCCGGCTTGCGCCGGCCTTTTCATTGTCCTCGGTATTCCTACGGATGAACCATCATTCCGCGGGCGGCAGCGCCATCGGCTCCGCTTCCGGCGCGGGCGACACGACGGCCGCCTGCTTCTCGCGCTCGTCCAGGATCAGCTTGTCGCGCTTCATCGCGACTTCGCGGATCTTGGCCATCGAGGCGCCGGTGCCTGCCGGGATCAGCCGGCCGACGATGACGTTCTCCTTGAGGCCTTCGAGCGGATCGACCTTGCCGTTGACCGCCGCTTCCGTGAGGACGCGGGTGGTCTCCTGGAACGAGGCCGCCGAGAAGAAGGAACGGGTCTGGAGGCTCGCCTTGGTGATGCCGAGCAGAACCGGCGTACCCGTGGCGATCTTCTTGCCCTCTTCCTTGGCCTTCTCGTTCAGCGCGTCGAACTCGATCTTGTCGACCTGCTCGCCCGAGATCATGTCCGTGTCGCCCTGGTCGGTGACTTCCACCTTCTGGAGCATCTGACGGACAATCACCTCGATGTGCTTGTCGTTGATGAGCACGCCCTGGAGCCGGTAGACCTCCTGGATCTCGTTGACCAGATAGGCCGCGAGCTCCTCGATGCCCTTCACCGCCAGAATGTCGTGCGGCGCCGGGTTGCCTTCCACGATGAAGTCGCCCTTTTCGACGACGTCGCCGTCCTGAAGGTGGATGTGCTTGCCCTTCGGGATCAGGTACTCGCGCGCCTCGTCGGTCTTGTCCATCGGCTCGATCGAGATGCGACGCTTGTTCTTGTAGTCGCGCCCGAACCGGATGGTGCCCGCGATTTCGGCGATGATCGCCGCATCCTTCGGACGCCGGGCCTCGAACAGTTCCGCCACCCGCGGCAGACCGCCGGTGATGTCACGCGTCTTGGCGCTTTCGGTCGAGACACGGGCGAGGATGTCACCCGGGTTGACCTTGGCTCCGACGTCGACCGAGAGAATGGCATCGACGGACAGCATGTAGCGGGCATCGCCGCCACGGGCGAGCTTGAGCACCTTGCCGTCCTTGCCCTTGACCACGATGGCCGGACGCAGGTCCGCGCCGCCGCGGGTCGAGCGCCAGTCGATGACCACGCGCTTGGCGATACCGGTGGCTTCGTCCAGCGTTTCCGAGATCGACTGCCCTTCGACCAGATCCTCGAAGCCGATGGTACCTTCGACTTCGGTGAGGAGCGGACGGGTGTAGGGATCCCACTCAACGATGCGTTGGCCGCGCTTGACGGTGTCGCCTTCGTCGACATGCAGGCGCGAACCGTACTGGATACGGTGCGTCGCACGCTCGGTGCCGTCGGCATCGACGATCGCGATCACCATGTTGCGGACCATCGCGACCAGATGACCTTCGCTGTTTCGGGCGATGGCCTTGTTCCGGATCACGATCTTGCCGTCGAAGTTGGATTCGACGAACGACTGCTCGTTGAGCTGCGCCGCACCGCCGATGTGGAAGGTGCGCATGGTCAGCTGGGTGCCCGGCTCGCCGATCGACTGCGCCGCGATGACGCCGACGGCTTCACCGTGGTTGACCGGCGTGCCGCGGGCAAGGTCGCGGCCGTAGCACATGCCGCAGATGCCGTTGACGAGTTCGCAGGTCAGTGCCGAGCGGATCTTCACCTCCTGCACACCACCCTGATGGATGGCGTCCAGATGGCTCTCTTCCATAAGCGTACCGCGCTTGATGATCACCTTGCCCGAGCTGTCGCGCACGTCTTCGCAGGCCGTGCGGCCCAGGATGCGCGAACCGAGCGAGGCAACCACGGTGCCGGCATCGACGATGGCGCGCATCTTGATGCCGAGCTTGGTGCCGCAGTCGTTCTGCGTGATGATGCAGTCCTGCGCGACGTCGACCAGACGACGGGTCAGGTAGCCGGAGTTCGCGGTCTTCAACGCGGTGTCCGCGAGGCCCTTGCGGGCGCCGTGGGTCGAGTTGAAGTACTCGAGAACCGAGAGGCCTTCCTTGAAGTTCGAGATGATCGGCGTCTCGATGATCTCGCCCGACGGCTTGGCCATCAGGCCGCGCATGCCGGCGAGCTGGCGCATCTGGGCCGGCGAACCGCGGGCACCGGAGTGAGCCATCATGTAGATCGAGTTGATGTCGGCATCCGCCCCGCTCGCCGTCTTCTTGGTCGAGGAGATCTCCTTCATCATCGCCTTGGCGATTTCTTCCGTGGCCTTCGACCAGGCGTCGACGACCTTGTTGTACTTCTCGCCATGGGTGATCAGACCATCGTTGTACTGCTGCTCGAAATCCTTCGCCAGCGTACGGGTGGTGTCGACGATCTTCCACTTGGAGTGCGGAACGACCATGTCGTCCTTGCCGAACGAGATGCCGGCCTTGAACGCGTTGTAGAAGCCGAGCGCCATGATGCGGTCGCAGAAGATCACCGTCTCCTTCTGACCGCAGTGGCGGTAGACCTGGTCGATGACGCCGGAGATCTCGCGCTTGGTCATCAGCTTGTTGATGATCTCGTACGAAATGCGCGGGTTCTTCGGCAGGAGATTGCCGAGCATGACGCGGCCTGCGGTGGTCTCGATCCAGCGCGTTGAGACCTTGCCGGTCTCGTCCATGCCCTGCCACCGATACTTGATCTTGGTGTGCAGGTGGATGACCTTCGCGTGCAGCGCATGCTCGAGCTCGGCCATGTCGCCGAAGATCTTGCCCTCGCCGGGCAGGCCTTCGCGCATGATGGAGACGTAGTAGAGACCGAGCACGATGTCCTGCGACGGCACGATGATCGGCTGGCCGTTCGCCGGATGCAGGATGTTGTTGGTCGACATCATCAGGACGCGCGCTTCCAGCTGCGCCTCGAGCGACAGCGGAACGTGCACGGCCATCTGGTCGCCGTCGAAATCGGCGTTGAACGCGGCGCAGACCAGCGGGTGGAGCTGGATCGCCTTGCCCTCGATCAGCACGGGCTCGAACGCCTGGATGCCGAGGCGATGCAGCGTCGGCGCTCGGTTGAGCAGCACTGGATGCTCGCGGATGACCTCGTCCAGGATGTCCCAGACCTCGGGCCGCTCCTTCTCGACCAGCTTCTTGGCCTGCTTCACGGTCGTGGACAGGCCCTTCGCGTCAAGCCGCGAGTAGATGAACGGCTTGAACAGCTCGAGCGCCATCTTCTTCGGCAGGCCGCACTGATGCAGGCGCAGCTCGGGACCGACCACGATCACCGAACGGCCCGAATAGTCGACACGCTTGCCGAGCAGGTTCTGACGGAAGCGGCCCTGCTTGCCCTTGAGCATGTCGGCGAGCGACTTCAGCGGACGCTTGTTGGCGCCCGTGATGACGCGGCCGCGGCGGCCGTTGTCGAACAGCGCATCGACCGCTTCCTGAAGCATGCGCTTCTCGTTGCGGATGATGATGTCCGGGGCGCGCAGCTCCATCAGTCGCTTCAAGCGGTTGTTGCGATTGATGACGCGGCGGTAGAGGTCGTTGAGGTCCGAGGTCGCGAAGCGGCCGCCGTCCAGCGGCACAAGCGGACGCAGGTCCGGCGGAATCACCGGGACCACGGTCATGATCATCCATTCCGGCTTGTTGCCGGAGTGGCGGAACGCTTCCACGATCTTCAGGCGCTTGGCGAGCTTCTTGTGCTTGATGTCGGAGTCGGTCTCCTGCATCTCGATGCGCAAGGAGGCCTCGAGCTTCTCGAGATCCATGCCCTTGAGCAGCTCGCGGATCGCCTCAGCGCCGATCATGGCGGTGAAGGAATCCTGGCCGTACTCGTCCTGCGCCTTCAGATACTCGTCTTCCGACAGCAGCTGACGGTCCTTCAGCGCGGTAAGGCCCGGCTCGAGCACGACGTAATATTCGAAGTAGAGGATCCGCTCGAGATCCTTCAGCGTCATGTCCAGCAGAAGGCCGATGCGCGAGGGCAGCGACTTCAGGAACCAGATGTGGGCGACGGGGGCTGCGAGCTCGATATGGCCCATGCGCTCGCGCCGGACGCGCGACAGCGTGACCTCGACCGAGCACTTCTCGCAGATGATGCCCTTGTACTTCATGCGCTTGTACTTGCCGCACAAGCACTCGTAGTCCTTGATCGGCCCGAAGATGCGGGCGCAGAACAGGCCGTCGCGCTCGGGCTTGAAGGTACGGTAGTTGATGGTCTCCGGCTTCTTGATCTCGCCGTAGGACCAGGACAGAATCTTCTCTGGAGACGCGATCGAGATCCGGATCTGGTCGAAGACCTGAGCCGGAGTCGTCGGGTTGAAGAGATTCATAATTTCTTGGTTCATCGTCTTCTCCTCGCGTGCCGGTCGCCTACGGCCGCAAATTCGAAAATCACTCGAGCGGGGCGCCCTGCCCTCAAGGCCTCGGGTCGGGCGCCGATGCCCGGCCGTGAAGGCCGGGCATGAAAGGTCGTTTTACTCGGCCGCTTCCGACGTCGGCGCCGGACCCACCTTGGAATTGTGCAGGTCGACGTTGAGGCCGAGCGAGCGCATTTCCTTGACCAGCACGTTGAACGATTCCGGAATACCGGCCTCGAACGTGTCGTCGCCGCGCACGATCGCCTCGTACACCTTGGTGCGGCCGGCGACGTCGTCCGACTTCACCGTCAGCATCTCCTGGAGCGTGTACGCCGCGCCGTAAGCTTCGAGCGCCCACACCTCCATTTCGCCGAAGCGCTGGCCGCCGAACTGCGCCTTGCCGCCCAGCGGCTGCTGGGTGACGAGCGAGTACGGACCGATCGAACGCGCATGGATCTTGTCGTCGACCAGATGGTGCAGCTTGAGCATGTAGATGTAGCCCACCGTCACCTTGCGATCGAACGCATCGCCGGTGCGGCCGTCATACACGGTCGACTGACCCGAAGCGTCCAGACCGGCAAGCTTCAGCATCTCCTCGATGTCGGCTTCCTTGGCGCCGTCGAACACCGGCGTCGCGATCGGCACGCCGCGGCTCAGATTGTGGCCGAGCTCGATCAACTCGTTGTCGTTGAGCGACTTGATCGTCTCGTCCTCGCCGTAGACCTTCTTCAAGGTTTCCTTCAGCGGCCTGATGTCCTGCTTCGACAAATAGGCATCGACCGTCTGGCCGATGCGCTTGCCGAGGCCGGCGCAGGCCCAGCCGAGATGGGTCTCGAGGATCTGTCCGACGTTCATGCGCGAGGGCACGCCCAGCGGGTTGAGCACGATGTCGGCGTGCGTACCGTCTTCGAGGAACGGCATGTCCTCGATCGGCACGATCTTCGACACCACGCCCTTGTTGCCATGGCGGCCGGCCATCTTGTCGCCGGGCTGGATCTTGCGCTTCACCGCGACGAAGACCTTGACCATCTTCATCACGCCGGGCGGCAGCTCGTCGCCGCGCTGAAGCTTCTCGACCTTGTCGAGGAAGCGCTGTTCCAGCCCCTTCTTCGACTCGTCGTACTGCTTCCGCATGGCCTCGATTTCGGCCATCAGCTTGTCGTTCGGCGAAGCGAACAGCCACCACTGCGACTTCGGGTACTCCTCGAGCACCGCACGGGTGATCTTGGTGTCCTTCTTGAAGCCCTTCGGACCGGCGATGCCCTGCCGTCCCTCGAGCAGCTCGGCAAGACGGTTGTAGACGTTGCGGTCCAGGATCGCCTGCTCGTCGTCGCGGTCCTTGGCCAGACGCTCGATCTCTTCCCGCTCGATCGCCAGAGCGCGCTCGTCCTTGTCGACGCCGTGACGGTTGAACACGCGCACTTCCACGATCGTGCCCTGCACGCCCGGAGGAACGCGCAGCGAGGTGTCGCGAACGTCGGAGGCCTTCTCGCCGAAGATGGCACGCAGGAGCTTTTCTTCCGGCGTCATCGGGCTTTCGCCCTTCGGCGTGATCTTGCCGACCAGGATGTCGCCGGCGCGCACTTCCGCGCCGATGTACACGATGCCGGCTTCGTCGAGGTTCTTCAGCGCTTCTTCCGAAACGTTCGGAATGTCGCGGGTGATTTCCTCGGGCCCGAGCTTGGTGTCGCGGGCCATCACCTCGAATTCCTCGATATGGATCGAGGTGAAGACGTCTTCCTTCACGATCCGCTCGGAGAGCAGGATCGAGTCTTCGAAGTTGTAGCCGTTCCACGGCATGAACGCGACGAGCACGTTCCGGCCGAGCGCGAGCTCGCCGAGATCGGTCGACGGACCGTCGGCGATGATGTCGCCCTTCTTGACGATGTCGCCGACCTTCACCAGCGGACGCTGGTTGATGCAGGTCGACTGGTTGGAGCGCTGGTACTTCATCAGACGGTAGATATCGACGCCCGACTTGGTCGGATCGAGATCTTCCGTGGCGCGGATGACGACGCGGGTCGCGTCGATCTGGTCGATCACGCCCGAACGGCGCGCCGCGATCGCGGCACCCGAGTCACGCGCAACGACGCCTTCCATGCCGGTGCCGACGAACGGAGCCTCGGCGCGAACCAGCGGCACCGCCTGGCGCTGCATGTTCGAGCCCATCAGCGCGCGGTTGGCGTCGTCGTTCTCGAGGAACGGGATCAGCGCCGCGGCAACCGAAACGAGCTGCTTCGGCGACACGTCCATGTAGTCGACCTTGTCCGGCGTCACCGGCAAGACTTCGCCGGCGTGACGGCAGACCACGAGGTCTTCGGTGAAGCGGCCCTTCGGGTCGAGCGGCACGTTGGCCTGCGCGACCGTGTAGCGGCCCTCTTCCATCGCCGAGAGGTACACGACCTCGTCGGTGACCCGGCCGTCCTTGACCTTGCGGTAGGGCGTCTCGACGAAGCCGTACTTGTTCACGCGCGCGAAGGTCGCGAGCGAGTTGATCAGGCCGATGTTCGGACCTTCCGGCGTCTCGATCGGGCAGATGCGGCCGTAATGCGTCGGATGCACGTCGCGCACCTCGAAGCCGGCGCGCTCGCGGGTCAGACCGCCCGGTCCGAGCGCCGAGAGACGGCGCTTGTGGGTGATCTCCGACAGCGGGTTGGTCTGGTCCATGAACTGCGAGAGCTGCGAGGAGCCGAAGAACTCGCGCACGGCGGCAGCCGCCGGCTTGGCGTTGATCAGGTCCTGCGGCATGACCGTGTCGATGTCGACCGAGGACATGCGCTCCTTGATCGCGCGCTCCATGCGCAGGAGGCCGATGCGGTACTGATTCTCCATGAGCTCGCCGACCGAGCGCACACGGCGGTTGCCGAGATGGTCGATGTCGTCGATTTCGCCCTTGCCGTCGCGCAAATCCACCAGCGTCTTGATGACGGAGAGGATGTCTTCCTTGCGCAGCGTGCGCTGGGTGTCGGGCGCATCGAGGTCGAGGCGCATGTTCATCTTGACGCGGCCGACCGCGGAGAGGTCGTAACGCTCGGAATCGAAGAACAGCGACTGGAACATCGCCTGCGCCGAATCCAGCGTCGGCGGCTCGCCCGGACGCATCACGCGATAGATGTCGAACAGCGCGTCCTCGCGCGTCATGTTCTTGTCGGCCGAGAGCGTATTGCGGATGTAGGCGCCGACATTGACATGGTCGATGTCGAGCAGCGGCAACTCCTTGTAGCCGTGCTCGTTGAGGGCCTTCATGGACTTGTCGGTGATCTCTTCACCGGCTTCCGCGTGGATCTCGCCGGTCTTGGGATTGACGAGGTCCTCGGCGAGATAGTTGCCGACGAGCTCCTCATCCGACAGGCGCAGCGCCTTCAGCCCCTTCTCCTGCATCTGACGCGCACCGCGGACGGTGAGCTTCTTGCCGGCCTCGAGCACGACCTTGCCGGTGTCGGCGTCGATCAGGTCGTTGATGGTCGAGTAACCGCGGAAACGGTTGGCGTCGAACGGAACGCGCCAGCCTTCCTTGGTCCGCTTGTAGAGGATCTTCTTGTAGAACGTGGACAGGATCGCCTCGCCGTCGAGACCGAGCGCGAACATCAGCGACGTCACCGGAATCTTGCGGCGACGGTCGATACGCGCATACACGATGTCCTTGGCGTCGAACTCGATGTCGAGCCAGGAACCGCGATACGGGATGACACGGGCGGCGAACAGCAGCTTGCCCGAGGAATGGGTCTTGCCCTTGTCGTGGTCGAAGAACACGCCGGGCGACCGGTGCATCTGCGAGACGATGACGCGCTCGGTGCCGTTGACGATGAAGGTGCCGTTCATCGTCATGAGCGGGATGTCGCCCATGTAGACGTCCTGCTCCTTGATGTCCTTCACCGACTTCGCGCCGGTTTCCTCGTCGATATCGAACACGATGAGGCGCAGCGTCACCTTGAGCGGTGCCGCGAAGGTCATGCCGCGCTGGCGGCACTCGTCGACGTCGTACTTCGGCTGTTCGAACTCGTAGCGGACGAATTCCAGCATCGAGGTGCCCGAGAAGTCCGAGATCGGGAACACCGAGCGGAACACCGCCTGCAGACCCTCGTCGAGGCGTCCGCCCGCGGGTTCGTCGACCATCAGGAACTGGTCATAGGATGCCTTCTGAACCTCGATGAGGTTCGGCATCTCGGCGACTTCCTTGATGTGTCCGAAGAACTTGCGAACGCGTTTGCGACCGGTGAATGTCTGCTGCGCCATCGTGGCCTCTCATTTCGTCGCCCGCTCGGGGCGCGTCGTCCAAGAAGCGGCTGCCACCACTCCCCGGGTTGAATTTTTCGAACCCGTTTTGGGGACCAAAAATCCAGTTTCAGGCCGTCATGTCCTGAATCTGTTCTTCAGATCTTCAAAACGCAAAACGACGCGCGGGGCGCATAGGCACGCCCGCCCGTCACAACGATCGTCTTCACGGACTGCAAAAGCCCGAAATAGCTTGCTCTCCCAACGGCTTACAGGGAAATCCGGCATCCCTGCCCACCGCGCTTTCGTGCTGCCGACCCGATATGGGGCGACAATAGTGGAGATTCGAGGGGTAAACCCTCAAATCCCCACACTTTTCCGTGTTCGGCCTGCGTCGGGACGTTCCGTCGCACGCCTTTTGCATCTGGCCCACCCTTTCGGGATGGTCCGAGATCCCGGTTTCGCTGACGCTCGCCGGGATCTTGTGCCAGTAAGCGTTGCTTACTTGAGCTCGACCTTTGCGCCAGCCTTCTCGAGCTGGACCTTGATCTTCTCGGCTTCGTCCTTGTTCACGCCTTCCTTGACAGGCTTCGGCGCGCCCTCGACGAGGTCCTTTGCTTCCTTCAGGCCCAGGCCGGTGATGGCGCGGACTTCCTTGATGACCTCGATCTTCTTGTCGCCGGCGGCGGCCAGAACGACCGTGAACTCGGTCTTCTCTTCCGCCGGAGCGGCGGCAGCAGCGGCGGGACCGGCAACGGCCACTGCCGCAGCGGCGGACACGCCCCACTTTTCTTCGAGGAGCTTCGCGAGTTCGGCAGCTTCGAGCACGGTGAGGCTCGAGAGGTCGTCAACGATCTTCTGCAAGTCAGCCATTGTTCAGTTTCCTTGAATGTAAGTCTGGTTCGGGTTTGAGTTTTGCGAAGGGCGTCAGGCCGCTTCGCCCTTTGAGGCATGAGCCTGGATGACGCGCGCGAGCTTGCCCGCGGGCGCATTGGCGAGCTGAGCGAGCTTGGTCGCCGGGGCCACAAGCAGGCCGACGATCTTTGCACGCAGCTCGTCAAGCGACGGCAGCGAGGCAAGAGCCTTCACGCCGTCGACATTCAGGACGGTCGTTCCCATCGAGCCGCCGATGATGACGAACTTTTCGTTCGTCTTGGCGAATTCGACGGCGACCTTTGGCGCCGCTACCGGATCATTCGAAGTGGCGATCACGGTCGGTCCCTTCAGCATGGGACCGATGGCAACGACGTCAGTGCCTTCAAGAGCAATTTTGGCGAGACGGTTCTTCGAGACCTTCACCGAGGCGCCAGCCTGCTTCATCTGCGTCCGCAGCTTCTGCATCTGGGCAACGGTCAGGCCGGAATATTGGGCAACGACCGCGACGCTCGTGGTCTTGAAGACCCCATTGAGCTGTTCGACCGCTTCCTTTTTTGCCGCTCGTTCCACAGCAAGCTCTTTCCGGTTGGCGGTCATCGCGAAAGCGGGACCGCCGGGTTGCACCCATCGTCCCGCCCAAACCTGAACCTCAGGGCCAAAACCCATCGGACACGCCGGGCAAGACGACAATTCAAAGCCTGCCCTCCGGGAGCCCGCTAAGGCCCACGGCGTGTCGAGGTCCGAACCAGAGCCGTTCCGCGGAGCCAGCCGTAAAGCTGGGCGCGAAGTGAAATCCGGTCTTCACCCGTCTATGCAGGCCATGCGATTAAGCCGTTGAGAAATCGAGATTCCCCGCGGGCGCCTGCAGTCTTGGACAGGACAAGGTCAGCCGGCGAACCGCCCGACCTCTGCCCGCACTCCACCAACCGACGGGTTTTCTTCCCTTTTCCGGCAAATCCTTACGGACGTCCTGAAAAGGAATGATCTCCTGTCTTGTCGGGTTTTCGGAATGCGTGCACGAACGCGCCAGCCGAGGCCGGCACGTCCGGAAGCGGTTCTTTAACCGCTCGGAGCCTGCTTGCCAAGAGCAAAATTCACACCAGTTCCAATCCGTTGCCGCGGATGCCTGTCCTGGGCCGACAAGGGCTGATTCAGGCTCATTTGACCCCATGAGGCAGCGACTTGCCCTCGAAGAACGCGCCTAGATTCGTCAGCACGCAATCCTGCATGGCGACGTGCGATTCGAGGGTGTGACCGCCGATATGCGGCGCGAGCACTACGTTAGCGAGCGCCGTCAGGGCGTCGGGGGCGTGCGGTTCGTTGTCGAAGACGTCGAGGCCGGCCCCCGCAATGGTCTTGTCGGTCAGGGCCGCTACCAGGGCCTTCTCGTCGATGACAGAGCCGCGGGAGATGTTGACGACATAGCCGTCCGCGCCCAGGCGCTTCAGGATGTCCGCATTGACGACATGCTGGGTGTCGGCCCCTGCCCGGACCGCGATCATCAGCACGCTGCACCAATCGGCCAGCGCCTCCAGGGTCGGGAAATATTGATAGGGCAAATCGTACTTAGTCCGGCTGAAATAGCCGATTTCGCTCTCGAAGGCGGCACAGCGCGCGGCGATCTTGCGACCGATCTCGCCCATGCCGTAGACGCCGATGCGGCGGCCGGGCATGCCGGCCTGGGGCCGCATCATCGGCGACGGCTTCGAGGCGGCCCAATCGCCGCTGCGGACATATTGGTCGGCAGCCAGGATCCGCCGCGTCGTCGCGAGCATCAGGGTCATCGCGATGTCGGCGACCGAGGCCGCATTGGCGCCCGGGCTGTGGCCGACTTCGATGTTGCGGGCTGCGGCCGCCTTCAGGTCGATGCCGTCATAGCCGGTGCCGTAGCAGACGATGGCGCCGAGCTTCGGAAACAGGTCCATCGCCTCCGCGTCGAGCGGCGTGCCGCCCGCGGTGAGCAGCGCGCGGATGCCACTCAGTTCATCGGCCGAAAACACTTCACGCGCGGGCTTGCCGCCGGTATCGAGCAGTTCGAACCGCTCGGCGAAACGCACCATCATCGTCTTGGGAAAGCGCGAGTAGATCAGGACCTTGTCAGCCATTGTTCTTGTTTCCGGTAAACGTCGCCACAAACGATGAGGGGCGGAATCGGTCGCCCGATTCCGCCCCTCACCTCATGCAATTTTCAAACCCTAGCCGAGAATGGTGCCCGGCTCGACCTTCACGCCGGGGCCCATCGTCGAGGACACCGCAACGCGCTGGATGTAGGTTCCCTTGGAGCCGGCGGGCTTGGCCTTGGAGACCGCGTCCGCGAGCGCCTTGATGTTCTCGACCAGTTTCTCCTCGGAGAACGAGGCCTTGCCGACGCCGGCCTGCAGGATGCCGGCCTTCTCGACACGGAACTCGACCGATCCGCCCTTGGCACCCTTCACCGCACCGGTGACGTCCATGGTCACGGTGCCGATCTTCGGGTTCGGCATCAGGCCGCGCGGGCCGAGCACCTTACCGAGACGGCCGACCAGCGGCATCATGTCGGGGGTGGCGATACAGCGGTCGAAATCGATCGAGCCGTTCTGCACCTTCTCGACCAGGTCTTCGGCGCCGACGACGTCGGCGCCCGCAGCCTTGGCCTCGTCGGCCTTGGCGCCGCGGGCGAACACGCCGACGCGGAGCGTACGGCCGGTGCCGTTCGGCAGGGTCACGACGCCGCGGACCATCTGGTCGGCGTGGCGCGGATCGACGCCGAGATTGATCGCGACCTCGATGGTCTCGTCGAACTTCGCTTTCGCGCGTTCCTTGACCATCTTGATGGCGTCCGCGAGCGGGTAAAGCTTTTCGCGGTCAACACCTTCGCGGGCTTTGTTCAAACGCTTTCCGATTGCCATGAGCCCTTACCCCGCCACTTCCAGACCCATCGAGCGGGCAGAGCCCTCGACCATCTTCATGGCCGATTCGATGGTGTCGCAATTGAGATCCTTCATCTTCTTCTCGGCGATCTCGCGCACCTGCGCCTTGGTCACCGCGCCGGCCTTGTCGCGGCCCGGCGCCTTCGAGCCGGACTGGATTTTTGCAGCCTGCTTGAGGAAGAAGGACATCGGCGGCGTCTTCATCTCGAAGGTGAAGGAACGGTCCGCATAGATGGTGATGACCACCGGGATCGGGGTGTTCTTCTCTTCCTTCTGGGTCTGGGCGTTGAACGCCTTGCAGAACTCCATGATGTTGAGACCACGCTGACCGAGCGCGGGACCGATCGGGGGCGAAGGATTCGCCGCACCGGCCGGGACCTGAAGCTTCAGGTATCCGGTCACTTTCTTTGCCATGTATCACTCCTGTTGTGCCGGCCTGGACCGGCGGTTTCAGGTTCCGTGGTTGGGATCGAGCGCGGCTGGCAACCGCCCTCTTCCTCCCACGGCCTATTTTCGCGCGAAGCTTCGCTTCACGCGTCGTCCGGTCAGACCTTCTCGACCTGACCGAATTCCAGCTCGACCGGCGTGGCGCGGCCGAAGATCGACACCGCGACCTTCACGCGCGAGCGCGCCTCGTCGATTTCCTCGACCACACCCGAGAACGAGGCGAACGGGCCGTCGGCCACGCGCACGTTCTCGCCGATCTCGAACGACACCGACGCCTTCGGCCGTTCCACGCCCTCCTGCACCTGGTGCAGGATGCGCATGGCCTCGGATTCCGAGATCGGCATCGGCTTGTTTTCGGCGCCGAGGAAGCCCGTCACCTTCGGCGTGTTCTTGATCAGATGAAACGCCTCGTCGGTCAGCTTCATCTTCACCAGCACGTAGCCCGGGAAGAACTTGCGCTCGGCGTCGATCTTGCGGCCGCGGCGCACTTCCGTGACCTTCTCGGTCGGGACCAGCACCAGCTCGAACAGCTCCTCGAGCCCGCGCTGCTTGGCCTGCTCGCGGATCGATTCGGCGACCTTCTTTTCGAAATTCGAATAGGCGTGGACGATGTACCAGCGCTTGTCAGACAATTGAGCCGTTGCTGTTGCCATCAGTGGATGCCCAGAAGGAAGGTGATGAGGTAGCGGATGATCTGGTCGGCGGCGAAGAAGAAGATCGAGGCCACGGCGACCATCACGAACACCATGATGGTGGTGATCGTGGTCTCGCGGCGGGTTGGCCAGGTGACCTTGGCGGTCTCCGAGCGCACTTCCTGCAAGAACTTGAACGGGCTGACTGCCATCGTTTGATGTCCAACGTCCGTCGACAGACGCGAATGAATTTCAGGGATCCGAACAGCCGCCGTTGGCCCAGCCCTCTGTCTTGAAGGATGAGCCGGAAACCGGGCTCGATTGTTCGGGGATTTCAAAGCCGCGCCGGAAATCCGCGTTTAACGGGCCGGCAGCGAGTGCGGGGTATCTACTGCGGATGGGACCAAAGGTCAAGATAGAGAGGGCTCGCGCGGACAACCCGACCTCCCCGGACGACCGAACAGAGCCCAGGCCGATCAAGGGCTTATCTGCCCCTGCCAAAGCGCCGTCCCGGAGCTTCAGCCGGTTCCTTGCAGAACGACAGTAAAGGGGTCCCTCTCCTGCCCCCCTTTAGCGACCTGGCACGGTCAGTCGGCCCGATCGACCACGGAGATACCGGGCAGCGGCACCACGAACTTTCCGCCCTCGGCGAAATAACGGGCATGCTTGGCCCGGATCGGATCCACATAGCGCCAGGCGAAGACGACGACGAACGCCGGCTTGCGCTCGTAAAGGGCTGCGGGCGGCAGAATCGAAATGTCGTATCCCGGGCCGGCCATCACGTTCGCCTTCTTGGGGTCGTCGTCCACCAGGAAGTCGATCTTGTTCTCCAGGCCGAACTGCGGCAGCAGGGTCGTGGTGCCGACGGAGACGCCGTAGCCGGCCACCAGCTGACCGCGCGCGTGGGCGGCATCGGCCATCGCGACCAGCTCGTCCCGGATGGCGGCGATTCTCTTCGCATAGGGCGCATAATAGGCCGGCCGGTCGACGCCGAGCCGGTCTTCCTCGGCGACGAAGCGGGCAACCTCCGCAGACGGCTTCTTGGCGCCGCCAACGCGCTGCACCGTCACGCGGATCGAACCGCCCTTGGTCCAGATGTGCTGGACGTCGATCAATTCCATGCCGAGCCGCGCGAAGAAGCGCGTCAGCGGCTTGATGTTAAAATACGACAGATGCTCGTGGTAGACAGTGTCGAGAAGGTTCTTCTCGGTGACGTCAACGCCGTATTGCGTCTCGAAAACGAACAACCCGTCCGGCGCAAGCACGTCGCGAACCCCGATCACCAGCGGATCGAGATTGTCGACATTGGCGATCATGTTATTGGCGATGACGACGCTGGCCGCACCATGGCTCTGCAGAATGCGGTGACCAATGGCATCGGTGAAGAAATCGCCGATAGTCTCGATCCCCGCTTCCGTCGCACGCCGCGCGATGTCGACGGCGGGATCGACACCCAGTACCCGCATGCCGCGCTCTTTGAAGAAGCCGAGCAGCGAGCCGTCATTGCTGCCGAGTTCGACGACCAGCGAGCCCGGCGCAATCCCGAAACGGCTGATGACGTCGTTGGCATAGCCTGCGAAATGCTCCCGCAGGCCGAGCGAGAGCGAGGTCGTGTAGACGTAGTTGCGGTACTGGATCTCCGGATTGCCGACATGGAGAATCTGGAGGTGGCCGCAGTCTGCGCACAGGTGCAGCGCCATCGGCACGGCGGCCCGAAAGACGGGATCGTCGACGCTGGCGTCCGGCACCTGGAAGTTCGGCGTGCCAATGGGCATGCCAGCCATGGGGACGACCAGTTCCTGCTTGTCCGAATGACAAAGGCGGCAGGTATGACGAACGTAGAACAGGTTTTTCATTGTGGGACCGGAAAACGGAGACACGCGCGGGTGAGGCAATCCTACCCTGTGGAGATCAGATCGGCGGCAATGATTCAAGAGCGATCAAGGGTGGCTCGATACCTCCTCGGCTTTCGCCAGCCCGTAGTCCGCCGATGCTTCCGCAGCCTTCGCTGCCTTGTCCGCCGAATATGAGCCGCGCTCCGGACTTGCCAGCCAGATCACGCCGCCTGCGAGACCGATGAGGACGCTGACGGCACCCAGCAGGATTGAAACCGACAGCGCTTCCTCGGAAGGAACGCCCGCCAGACCGAGACAGGCGACCATCGCCCCTTCACGAACGCCCCAGCCGCTGATCGAGATCGGAACTGCGGTCAGCAGGATCACCGGCGGAATCAGAACGGCGGCGTCCACCACCGAGAGTTGCGCTCCTACGCCGCGGGCCAGGGCATAACAAGCCGCCGCCGTCACGAGATGGATGAGGAGCGCCGATCCGAAAAGCAAACCGCGGTGCTCGGATTGCAGGAGAAGGAATCTGACGAGCGTTCCGAACCGGACGAAGCTCTCGATCGCGGGAAACGCGATGAGGCGCTTGGGCAGGCGATCGAGCGTCAACAGCACCACGGTGCCGGCGACGCCCGCCAATGTCAGCCCGCCGATGGCCAGGATCGCGGCCTGATTGGACACGCGCGACATCAGGAACGGCAATCCGGCCACCATCAGCACGATCAGCCCGATCAACGCCGTGAAACGGTCCGCTGCAACGCCCTTGACCGCTTCCGGCCACTGCACGCCACGCTGGCGCAGCAGCCACATTCGCACCGCATCGCCGCCGACCGACGACGGCAATACCTGATTGAACCAGAGGCTGATCATGAGGATTCGCCAGCCGGCCAGCCAGTCCAGCGACACGCCGAGCGCGCGCATGATCAGCTCCCACCGGCCGTTGAGCGCGAAGGTCTGAACGAATATCAGCGCGAGCGCGAGCACGAACAGGAACGGATCGACGGAGACGAGGTGAGTCCGCAACGCATGCAGGTCGAGACCGCGCGCGATGTAGACCAGCACGGCGATCGACAGCAGAAGTTTTACTGAAAACAGGACCGCCTGCTTGAGCCGCGACTGCATCGGATGCCCGCCTCAGGATGCCGGATATTCCGCGCGACCGATAACGAGGTCGATCGCGGCCATCATCCAGAACTGGTGCGTGGTCTCGACGATGTTGTAGCTGCGGCTGTCGGCCCAGAAATTGATGTCCCCGAGGTTGCGCAGGGGGTTGTCCTCGTTCATGCCCGACAGCGTGATCACGCCGAGCTTCATCGTCCGTGCCTGTGCAACCGCATTGAGGATGTTCTTCGAACGCCCCGACGAGCTGATCGCGACCAGACAGTCGCCGGCGCGGGCGCTCAACCGCACGGCATGCGCGATCCAGTCCTCGAAGCCGTAGTCGTTGGCAAGGCACGACATCATGCTTGCATCGCTGAAGCACAGTGCGGGCACAGCGGCGTTCTTCGCCAGATCGATAGCCAGATGCGAGGCGATACCGGCCGAGCCGCCGTTGCCGATGAAGATGACGCGGCCACCCTGCTCGCGGGCGCGCAACCAGGCCGCGCGCGTGGCGGAGATCCTGGCAAAAACACCGTCGTCCGCCGCCGTCGCGCGATGGAGGCGTTGCACGTAATCGTCGAGAAAAGCCTTGTGATCGGGATCGACGGACTCGGCTGGCATGGGCTGGCGGCTCGATTGCAACATGACGGGGTGATACCGGCTATTACCAGGGATTGCAAAGGTATAATACTTGCAAAGTTTGCGAGCGGCTGGTAGTCGGCTTTCGGGTTTCACTCAAACATTGGCGAGCCTGTTTCGCTGGGCATTCGCGTCACGGATGTTCCCCATGAAATGCATCGTTACTGGCGGCGCCGGCTTCATTGGAAGTCACCTCGTCGATCGCCTCCTGGATGACGGCCACGAGGTCATCGCGCTCGACAATTTCGTGATCGGACGGCCCGAAAATCTGGCCGCGCGTGCCAATTCGAGCCAGCTCAACATCGTGCGGGCCGACGTCACCGACCTCGATTCGATCAGACCGTATTTCAACGGTGTCGACTGGGTCTTCCATCTCGCGGCGCTGGCCGACATCGTTCCCTCGATCGAGTCCCCGATCCCCTATCATCGCGCCAATGTCGACGGCACGGTCAACGTTCTCGAGGCCGCGCGGCAGGCTCGCGCCAGCCGCTTCGTTTACGCCGCATCGTCGTCCTGCTACGGAATTCCCAACGCCTATCCGACCCCGGAGAGCGCCGAGATCCGTCCGATGTATCCCTATGCGCTCACCAAGAATCTCGGTGAGCAGTGCGTCATGCATTGGTGCCAGGTCTACAAGCTGCCCGCGGTCGCGCTGCGTCTGTTCAACGTGTACGGGCCGCGCCACCGTACCACGGGCACTTACGGTGCGGTGTTCGGCGTCTTCATGGCGCAGAAGCTCGCCGGCAAGCCCTTCACGGTGGTTGGCGATGGCGAGCAGACCCGCGACTTCACCTTCGTCAGCGATGTCGCCGATGCCTTCGTGACCGCCGCGCGCTCGGAGGTCTCGAACGAGATATTCAACGTCGGCTCCGACAACACCTACAGCGTCAACCGGCTGGTCGAGCTTCTCGGCGGCGACAAGGTCCACATTCCCAAGCGGCCCGGCGAGCCCGACTGCACCTACGCCGACATCACCAAGATCAAGCGGGTCCTGAAATGGACCCCGAAAGTGAAGTTCGAGGTCGGCGTCGCGACGATGCTGAAGTCGATGGACCAGTACAAGGACGCTCCCCTTTGGACGGTGGACAAGATCGCCGACGCCACCAAGGACTGGTTCAAATATCTTGGTGGCGAAAACGATTCGGCGTCCGGCACGTCGCAGAAGGCAAGCCGTTGAGCCGACGCGTTCGAACTCAATGCTCTCGCCGCCAACCGATCATTTCCGGGTCGGTCAACCGAGACCGACCTGCGCTTTAGGTAATTCACATGGGTAATGCTCCGACAGACAAGCCGACCGGCCATCCGGCCCCGCACGAGAAGATCAAGACGATCGAGGAACTGGCCGCGATCGCGCGGGCCGCGCAGGCAGAAGGCCGGACCGTCGCACTCTGCCACGGCGTGTTCGATCTCGTGCATCTCGGCCATGTCCGGCACATCCTGGCAGCGCGCAACGAGGCCGACGTCGTCATCGTGACCGTGACGGCCGACCGTTTCGTCAACAAGGGACCGGGACGGCCGATCTTTCCGGAGAACATGCGCGCGGAGATGCTGGCCGCGCTCGGCACGGTCGACTGGGTCGGAATCAACCGGACCTCGAGCGCCGAGCCGATCCTCGATGCCGTACGCCCCGACATCTACGTGAAGGGTTCGGACTACGAAAATCCCGAGGATGACGTCACCGGCAAGATCGCCACCGAGCGGGAGGTCGTCGAACGCCATGGCGGCCGCGTCGTCTTCACGCGCGACGTCACCTTCAGCTCGTCGTCGCTGATGAATCGCTACTTCGACATCTACGATCCCCCCCTGCGCGACTACCTCCAGAAGGTGCGCGAAGGCGGCGGCGCCGAACGCCTGCTGAAGCTGATCGACAAGATCCAGGACATGCACGTCGTGCTGGTCGGCGACACCATCATCGACGAATACCAGTACGTCACGGCGCTCGGAAAGGCCTCGAAGGAAAACATCGTCGCCACACTGTTCAAGAACGGCGAGCAATTTGCCGGCGGCGTCATTGCCGCGGCCAATCACGTGGCGAGCTTCTGCAAGTCCGTGGAGATCGTCACGACGCTCGGTGGCAACGACTACCCGGAAGAGTTCATCCGCGCGCATGTCCGCCCGAACGTCACGCTCACGCCGATCCGCATTCAGGGCCGTCCGACGACCCGCAAATTGCGGTACGTCGAGCTTGGATATCTGCACAAGCTCTTCGAAGTATACACCATGGACGACACGCCGCTCGACGAGGCCGAGCGGAAGGAGATCGACCAAATCACCGCCGAGCGCGTTCGCGGCGGGGACGTGGTGATCGTCACCGATTTCGGTCACGGCATGATCGCGCCAAGCACGATCGATGCCCTGATCGCCAACTCCAAGTTCCTGGCGATCAACGCCCAGAGCAACAGCGGAAACCACGGCTATAATCTGGTCACGAAATATCCGCGGGCCGACTACCTCTGCATCGACGCGCCGGAAGCCCGGCTGGCGGCCACCGACAAGTTCAGCGACATCGCGTCGGTGATCGAGAACGGACTGCACGGCAAGATCGACTGCGACAACATGATCATCACGCACGGCTCGTTCGGCTGCTACCCCTTCTCGTCGAAGACCGGCGTGGCGCGCGTTCCCGCTTTCACCAAGACAGTCGTCGACACCGTCGGCGCGGGGGACGCCTTCCTGACGATCACCGCGCCTCTGGTCGCCGCCGGCGGCAATATCGAGGACGTCGCCTTCATCGGCAACGCTGCAGGCGCGATCAAGGTCGGTATCGTCGGCCACCGCAGTTCGGTCGAAAAGGTGCCACTGGTCAAATTCGTCACCGCGTTGCTGAAGTAACGCGAACGGCAATTCTGGAGAACGACAGTGATTGATCAAAAATGGAATGTGATGGTCACCGGTGGCGCCGGCTATGTCGGCAGCGTGCTGGTTCCCCATTTGCTCGCCGCGGGCCACAAGGTCACCGTGCTCGACCTGTTCATGTACGGCGAGGACGTCTTCGACGCCGTCCGCAACAACCCCAATTTGCGCCTGATCAAGGGCGACATCCGCGACGAGGCCGCGATCAACGAGGCCCTGCGCGGCAACAACGCGGTGATCCATCTCGCCTGCATCTCCAACGACCCGTCGTTCGAACTCGACCCGTCGCTCGGAAAATCCATCAATTACGATTGCTTCCGGCCGATGGTGCGCGCCGCGAAGAAGGCCGGCATCAAGCGCTTCATCTACGCGTCCTCGTCCAGCGTCTACGGCATCAAGGACGAGGCCGAGGTGACGGAGGATCTGTCCTGTGAGCCGCTGACCGACTACTCGAAATTCAAGGCGATGTGCGAGACCGACCTTGCCGAGGAGGCCGCGTCGGGGTTCGTCACATGCACCGTCCGTCCCGCCACCGTCTGCGGTTACGCGCCGCGGCAGCGGCTCGACGTCGTCGTCAACATCCTGACCAATCTCGCGGTCAACACGGGCCGCATTCGCGTGTTCGGCGGAACGCAGCGCAGACCCAACCTGCACATCGAGGACATGTCCGCGGCCTATCTGTTCCTGCTGCAGCAGGACGACGCGAAGATCGACGGCAAGACCTACAATATCGGCTACGAGAATCACTCGCTGATGAAGATCGCCGATATCGTCAAGTCGGTGGTCGGCAGCAATGTCGACGTCGCGGTGGAGCCGACCGACGATCTGCGCTCATACCACGTCTCGTCGGAGAAGATCCGCCGCGAGCTCGGCTTTGCGCCGACGCACACGATCGAGCAGGCCGTGTCGGGGCTGGTCGACGCCTTCAAGTCCGGCCGTCTGCCGAACTCGCTCAACGACCCCCGGTACTTCAACATCAAGATGATGCAGAACATCAGCCTGAAGTGAGCCGCGGAGGTCCCGACCAAGCCGGCTCCTCGCCGGCTTGATCCCTACAGCGTCTCGAGGCGATCAAGCTCCCGCCAGATGTCGGCGGGCGCGAAGATCGAGAAGATGGCGTGCGGCCGGTCGAGCATGTTTTTCAGCTTCGCCGTCACCACGGCTTCATTCTCGTTGTTCACCGCGAGGAGACAAACGAGAGGCGCCGACGACTTCTTCAGCTCATCCGGCGAACGGATCGCGATGCGAGAGCCCGGCATGAACAGGCCCTGACGCTCCTTCTGATCGTCGATGGCGAAATCGACCAGCGAACCGAGCTCGAGCGAGTTGGTGTACGTGCAGGCCCGGCATCCGGCGCCATACATCACGATGTCCGTCCCTTTGGCCTTCAGGCGCGAGAGCGCGGGAACCAGGCGGCGCCCATAGTCGCGGGCCAACTCGCCGAACTTCTCCGCCGCCGCAGCCGATGCGCCGCCGTCGAACGCCGGCGGGTTCAGCTTGCTGCGGCGTGCCGTCACTGCAAGCGAGCCGCCGCTGAAATTGTACTTTTTGACGGCAACGGCCTCGAACCCCTTGCGCGCGAGCAAGGCCAGCAGCGTCTCCTCCGTGAAGTAGTTGACGTGCTCCTCCCACAGGACGGAGATGTCGCCGGCCGCGCGGCCCGGCGCGAAATCCGGAACGGCGATGAACAGGTAACCGTCATCGGAGAGCGTGCGGTCGATACAATCGAAGAAATTCTCGAAATCGCCGATGTGCTCGAGGACCTGGCGCGACACCACGAGGTCGAACTTGCCGTGACGTGCGACGGCGTCCTGACAGATCGCCGGGCTCACCATGTCGCAATGGACTTCGAGCCCGCGCTTTCGGGCAATCTCGCTCGATACTGAATTCGGCTCGACGCCGACAAGGGCCTCTGCACCGCGCTTGCGCAGCTCTTCGAGGAAACGGCCGTCGTTGCAGCCGATCTCGAAGACACTTCTCGGCTTGACGAAGGAGTGGATGGTGTCGAGCTCGTCGGGCTCGTGCGGCTCGACCTTCCAGCTGCTGAAGTTGAAGTTGAAGTCGCGATACAGGATATCGGGATCGATCGGCTCGGCGATTTGCGGCAGTCCGCAGGCATCGCAGACTTTCACGGCGAACGGAAAACGCTCTTCGCTCTCGTCCCGTTGACGCAACATCCGGTGGGCAATCGGCATGGGTCCGAGGTCGATGACCGGGCGCAACCGATCGGAGCGGCAGAGACGGCAGAGCTGCATGGTCACAGGGTCTTTCCGATTTTCAAAGCGAGGCGACTGTTCTGGGAACCTTGTTAGTCGGAGCCAACGGCCTTCCGTACCACGTCGGCGATGTTTGCGGCATGCAGGCCGAACGTTTCCATCAGCCATTCCTGGTTGCCGTAGTCGCTGGCGAAGACATCGGGAATGCCGATCCGGCGTATCCTCGGCACGCGCCCGTCGAAGCGCTCGACCAGCGCATCGGTGACGGCACTGCCGAGGCCACCAATGACCGTATGTTCTTCGACCGTGACGACGAGACGGGATGCGCGCGCGTATTTTTCAATGGCGGCGACATCCAACGGCTTCACCGTCGGCATGTGCAGAACGTGACAGGCGATGCCGTCCGCCGCCAGCATCTCTGCGGCCTGCAGCGCCTGCGTGGTTGCAACGCCGGTTCCGACGAGCAGGACCGGGTTCGATTTTCCGCCCTCGGCTTCGCGCAGCAGATAGGCTTGCCCGATCGCGAAGCCATGCTCCGGCCTGGTCACCACCCGGTCGCCGCCCTTGCCGAGCCGTATGTAGATCGGGTGCGGCCAGTCCACCGACACGGCCATGAACCGCTTCATCTCCTCGGCGTCGGCCGGCGCGACCACGGTCATGTTGGGCAGCGCCCGCATGATCGCGATATCCTCGATCGCTTCATGCGTGGGGCCCAGCGGTGCGTAGACCAGCCCGCCGCCGTTCGCGATCAGCCTCACCGGCAGGTCGTGCACGCATAGATCGACAGCGACCTGCTCGTAGCAGCGGCGGGTGATGAAGGTCGCAATCGTATTGACATAGGGAATCGCACCGTCCAGGGCCATGCCGGCTGCCATGCCGATGACGTTCTGCTCCGAGACGCCTTCCATGTACCAGCGGTCCGGAAACTGTTCCTGCATGCCGGCCAGCAGGCCGGGGCTGAGGTCGGATCCGATGAAGACGACGCGGTCATCGGCCTTGGCCAGCTCGTACACCATGTTAACGCAGGTCTGTCGCATCAGCGCGGCTCCAAGGCGGCATAAAGGCGCTCGCCGAGCTCGGCTGTAACCTTCGACTTGTGATGCCATTCGGGGTCGTGCTCGGCGAACGGGAGCCCCTTCCCCTTCACGGTGTGGCAGACGATCGCAGTTGGCCGGCCGGCATCGAGCGGCACACGTGCGAAAAGCTTCTGCAGCTTTGCAACGTCATGGCCATCGACCTCCTCGGCCGCAAATCCGAAAGCCCGCCACTTGTCGAGCAGCGGCTCCAGTTCCTGGATGTGAGCGGTCGCGCCGGCAGACTGGATCTTGTTGTAGTCAATGATGGCGACGAGATTGGACAGCTTGTGCTTGCCTGCGGAAAGCGCCGCTTCCCATACCGAGCCCTCGTTGATTTCGCCGTCACCCATGATCACGAAGACGCGGCTGTCGCGCTTCTGCATGCGGGCGGCCAGCGCCATGCCAACGCCGATCGAGAGGCCGTGGCCGAGCGCGCCGGTCGAGGCCTCGACGCCGGGCACCTTGCCGTGCTCGGGGTGACCGCCGAGGATCGATCCCTTGCGGCAGAACGTCTTGAGCAGATCGGTCGGGAAGTAACCCTTGTCGGCCAGCAGCGCATAGAGGGCGAGGCATCCATGGCCCTTGCTCAGAATGCAGCGATCGCGCAGCGACCAGCCCGGCTCGCTGGGCCGATGGCGCAGCACGTCGTCATAGAGCACGCGCAGAATTTCGATCGGCGACATCGACGAGCCGACGTGACCGCGCTCACCACCGACCAGGGCGTCCACCACCAGGCGCCGCAACCAGATCGATCGTTCATCAAGTGGCAGGCTCTTTGGAGACCGGGCAAGAGCAACCGAATCGGCAGTCATCGTGGAGGGCTTTCGGGACGGGGTTGTTCCGCGGATTTCTTCAGGCGATAGAGCGTCAAGGTGGTGGAGCGCTCGCTCGTTGGGGCATAATCCTTGTTGATCAGATTGACAAGCTGCTCGGAGGCGTCCGGGGCTTGGTTCAGGGGACGGTTATCGACAAAGACGAGGTCGGCATCCCTGAACGAGCGGTCGACGAAGGCGGGGTCAAACGCGAACATCAGCGGCATGAAGACCGATTTCGGCGGGCGTTGCGCTTCAGCCAGATAGGCCCAGTCGACGAGTGATACCACCAGGGCACGCTGATGAGGCGGAACATGCCGCTGGATCAACGCGATGTCGTCGGCCGATATCCCGGTCAGTAGCTGCGGCCAATCCCACCCCATCGTGTCGGTGCTCGCGAAATAGTCGCGGTAGGAAAGCTCGTCGTACAGATGCGAGGGTGCGACGATCGCCTTGGCAAGGCTGGGATAGGCTATGTAGGCCGGCAGCCCGTAAGGATACGGGTTCGCGCGATCGGTGACCTTGAGAAGAAACAATCCGGCCGCAAGAAAAGGCGCAGCCGCCACGCCGACACGCGTGGCCCTGCCCGCTTTTGCGAGGGCGATACGCGCTCCGGAAGTGCTCCAGAGAAAATGCCCCCACCAGCAGATCACAACGATGAGCGGCGCGGCATTCTGGTGCCACTCGGCATCCAGCGAACGATTGATCCATTTCGTCAGCATGCCGAGACCGACAAAGGACAGCATCGCCAGTACACCTGCGACCTGCCGTTCGCGCACGCTCAAGGCGTCAGGCCGGCACCACATGAAAAACCAGAGCCCGCCGATCGTGACGATGGCGACGGTCGGCAGGGGAAGGTTGTAGAACACGCTCCAGATCGTATTCCACCGCACCACCTCGCCGTCCCACCCTCCTGCGTAGGCCATGATCGGCTGCACGGCGGCAGTCAGAAACGACCAGGATAGCGACGACGGCCCCAGAAATAGCCAAGACACGGCAAAGAACATCGCGATCGATCCGACCACGAAAATGACGATCGTAGCGAGCTCAAGCGGCCGATTGCAGCGTGAGATGAATATCCCGCCGCATCCCGCCAGGATCAGATAGAGCCCGACCTCGGTATGCCAGAACAAGGAGATGCCGGCGAAGATCGACATCACGAGCACGGGCGCCAAGCGCTGCCGCCCTCCACAGAACCAGCCGAAGGCGAGCACGAACGGAAACAGCAATGGATATCGGGCCGGATATGCCGAGGGGGCATCGAACGCAAGATAAGTCGAGAAGTTCAGTACCGCGGTGAAAACGGGCGCGGCGAATGCCAGCAGCCGACTGCCGGTCAAAAACATCAGCAACAGATACTCGGCGCCATAGAACAACAAGGTGATTGCGACGGTCAGCTCGACGGCGCTGATCGCTACGTTTCTCCAGCCTGATCCCATCAGGTACGAGAAGGCCGGCCCCAGCCCCGGGCCGTAGTGAGAGTAGAAATCCAGACCAGGCGTCAAATGAGAGCCGTAGCTGTAAAGCCCCGGACCAACGAAATAGCTGATCTTCGCGATGCTGATGCCGATGTGCGCGGCCAGCCGGTCGCTACTTGCAGGGAGAAGCAGCATGCAGATGGCGACGATCGCAATCGCGTCGACCCAATTCACGCGGCGGGCGGTCGACGCAGCGATGACCGCCGGCTCGTATTGTCCGCGCCGCCAGCGAAGCGCAGCGACAACACTCGCCAGAGCCATGCACAGGAACAGGAATTGCAGACCCGTGCTTGCAGCCAACAGACCGAGGTGGGTGAGACCGACGATTGCAAACAGCAAGATGGCATTGCCGGGCGGCGGCATCTGACGCGCAGCGACGCGCCAATTGGCCAGGACGACCGCCACTGGGCCGAACATATAGAACGGCAGGTACAGAATGCGGTCGCGCAGTTCCGAATGAGTCAGATCGACGCCCGAGGCAATTGCGCTCTTCAGCGCCACCCACAGCAGCGCACATGCGATGAAGACGGTCAAAGCTACGTGGATCGAGAACCAGAATCGGGTGGGAATCTCGGCGAGAGCGGGTGCCAACAAGGCGACCTGCGATGCTGCCCGATCAGACTCGGCACTGCGCTCGAATGAAGCCTCGCCGTCACCGTGCTGTGCGCTTGAACTCATCGGGACGTGGCACCCTTCTGCCGATGCACGTTCGTTCTCGAAAGCAGACGCCGCCCGCCATCGCGCGCCGCGCGATAAATTCGATAGCAACCAATTGTAATCATTACATATTCCGACACAAAGAATACTACAATTGCCGCGTCAGCCGGTTACGACCTTCGCGAGCAGGCTATGAAAATGCATACCGGCTTTATCGCGCCAATCAAGAACTGATCTCGTTATCCGGACCAGGCGTTGGATGAAGGCCTTTCACGCGACGCGGCCTTCCGGTCGCCGTCATGGAGATTCCGCCTTCGCGTAGACAAGCTGCGGCGCTTTCGCTTGCCCGCAATCCCCCCGCTGTGATTACTTCCCCCGCCCGGGTGCGGATGCTATCAGGGCCGTCGGTGCACAGGCAGTCGCCCATCGTGCATTGCTCAAACGTTCCACTGCGTGAGCTTGTGTCTTCACCGTCATCGTCGTGGTCCTGAGCGGCCTGGCCTCAGCCCTGAATTCGCGTTTATGAACAACTCTCCCATCGGCCAAAACGAAAGCGTCGACTATCGTCCCGATATCGATGGACTCCGAGCGATTGCAGTCGTTTCGGTCGTCGCGTTCCACGCGTTTCCCGGCCTCGCGCCGGGCGGGTATGTCGGAGTCGACATCTTTTTCGTGATCTCCGGCTTTCTGATCTCCTCGATCATCATGAAAGGTCTGGATCAGAACAGCTTCAGCTTCGCCGACTTCTATGCCCGGCGCATATTGCGGATTTTCCCTGCGCTGATCGTGGTCCTGGGATCGTGCCTGATCTTCGGCTGGTTCACGCTGGTGCCTCACAAATATCAGCAACTCGGTCAGGAGATCGAGGCCGGCACGACCTTCGTGGCAAACATCCTGTTCTGGCGGCAATCGGGATATTTCGACACCGCAGCAGAGGCGAAGCCGCTGCTGCATCTGTGGTCGCTGGGCGTTGAAGAGCAATTTTATATCGTTTGGCCGCTGGTACTTTACCTGTGCGCTCGCGCGCGCATGAAGCAGTTGCCGGTCATCGTCGCCATCATGGTCGTTTCATTCGCGGCGAATTGCTACGCGGTCAGGATCGAGGCGGCCGACGCCTTCTACCTGCCGCACGCCCGATTTTGGGAGCTACTGGCCGGGGCAGTTCTCGCCTGGTTCAAACTTTCGGGCGCGACACGGGTCAAATCCGCCATCGACCAGTCCTTTCAGGCTCGCACCGGCCGCACGATCTCGCTCGCCGACCTGGAATCCGTCATTGGATTATGCCTGATCGCGATTGCTCTCTACCGTCTGAACAAGGACAGTCTCTTTCCCGGCTGGCGCGCATTATTGCCGGTGGGAGGTGCGTTCCTGCTGATTTCGGCCGGCCAGCAGGCGTGGCTCAACCGAAATGTCCTTTCAAATCGCGCGATCGTCTTCATCGGTCTGATCAGCTATCCGCTTTATCTTTGGCACTGGCCCGTCCTGTATTTCATCCGAACGAACGTGCTCGTTCCCTCCACGGCCCAACTTGTCGGCGCCATGGCATTGAGCGTTCTTCTTGCATGGCTCACGTATGTCGTCGTTGAGCTTCCGCTCAGGCGCAGCAAATCTCGCTGGCGTTCCCTCAGCCTATCGGCGACGGCGACTGCCGCAATCATGGCAGCGGTGCTCGGCGCCGGCTTTGCAGCCAATATCACCAACGGGCTTCCGCAACGAAACCTGGACAACGTTGCGAGCGTGCTGCAGTACCGGAAATACAACTACTGGATCGACTACAGGAACGACCACTGCCTGCTGTTCGGCAAGGAGCAGATTTTCTCGCCGATTTGTGTCGAGGCAGACAAGATCGCTGCCGGCGCTCCGGTGCTGGCCATCTGGGGCGACTCCCATGGCGCCCATCTTTACCGCGGGATCAAGGACAACCCGGCAAGCGACAGGTTCGCCATCGCTCAATTCACGTCGAGTTCCTGTCCGCCCGTCTTTGATTTCGACAAGGTTGGCGTTCCGCTCTGCCGTCCGATCAACGACTCGATCCGAAAGGAATTTGGGGAGATCAAACCCAAAGTCGTCGTGCTAGCTCATGACTGGCCGCAATCGGAGAAAGAGGACGCGCTCGACCGACTTGCCGGGACGGTGGAAATCCTGAGGAACATGGGGGTTGAAAGAATTGTCCTGATAGGCCCGGTGCCGCATTGGGAGGGAACGCTGCCCGATGTGCTGTCACGCTATGTCGGTGAGCACCATTCGGCGACGTTGCCCGGCCGCATGACCTTCGGAGTGGTCCACCACATGGAGGATATCGATCGCGATATGGCCGGGCGGGCCGCCACCCTCGGGATCGAGTACATTTCGCCAATCAAGCAGCTGTGCAATACGGATGGTTGCCTGACCATGGTGCCGGACGCACCCGATATTCCAATGGCGTGGGATGCCGCGCACTTCACCCGCGAAGGTTCGCGCTATTTCGTCAATCTCGTTGCCGAGAAGCTGTTTGCCCTGCCCCGGCTTGGCAGCACCGCACCGGCAAATACGCTGACCCGCTAGGTCGAGCTATCCGCGGTCTCGGCTCTGGCAAGCATCGCCTTCGCTTTCTCGAGCTGTTGCTCCAACACGTCGCGGTGCTCGGCCTGAACGCCGGCCGCGACCCTGCGCGCCCATCGCTCGGGCAGGAATTCGTTGAGCAGGATCATTGTCCATCGCAGGGCATAGAGCGGCAGGCAGACGCGCAGTCGCACGTCGAAACCGCGTTCTGCGCCGAACAGGCCGACCATGCCCTGGCGGAATTGCCGCGCAAGATCGGGCGACAAATTCATGCCGGGATGCAACATGAAATCGCATGTCAGCTTCACCGGGTCATCCCAGCCGAAATATTCGAAATCCAGGAACACGAGACGCCCATCCGGCCGCTGCAATGCGTTGTGAAAACCGAAATCGGACGGACTAAGGCAACGGGCGGACGAATCGAGCGGTGCGTCGAAATCCACATGCTCTCCACGGCACAGTTCCTTCGCACGCTCCACCGTACGAACGGCAGTTCCGGCAAATCGGACGGCGAGAAAAGCATCGAGATGTGCGTGCGAAGCCGCGGCGTCCTTCAGCACCGCAAACCGCCGCTCCACCTGCGCAACAATATCTGCGGGACTGAAGCAGGCCTCGGACGCGGTCGGCATCATGGCAGCGGTTTGGTGGCCGGAAAGCTTAAGCAGTTCGCCCACGAATGCTATCGCCGCCTCGACCGTGGACGCATTTGCCACGGGGGACTGTCCGTCGATCCAGTCATACAGTGCGAACCCTGACATGGGATCAGAGGCCAGCGGCGCCGGTACCTGCGTCGCACCGGCCTGTCGCATGAACTGAAGGGCCCTGAACTCCGTAGCCAGCCGGTCGCGCGGATCGGATGCTTGCCGGGGATATTGCTTGAGCGCAAAGCGCGCGCCGTCGACCGCGGTGATCCGGAACAATCGGTTGTTGCCGCCGGCTCGCACCGGCTCGATCGATCGTATCGGAGCCCCGATCAGATCGACCGCGATCCGCGTGGTCTCGTCGAGTATGTTGGCCGCGGCGGCTTCCGGTTCGCCAAGGACATGCCGCGTGATATCAGCCCAGGTCGCCTTGGCGATGATCGCACCGCTGCCGACGGGCGCGTTCCCAGACGTGAACAGAACCCGGCTGACGTCGCCTGGAAATGCCGGATCTACGAACACTTCCTCGAGGTCGTCTATGAAAACGGTGCAACCGAGCATCCCGATGCGCGCGATCTTCTCGGCGCGCGTGTCTGCGAAGAAGACGTTTGGGCGCACGAGTCCGCTGCGGTCCTGCTCGAAGAAGCCCCGCGCCTCCATCCAGCGCAAGGCGCCCTCGCGCAGGTCGGCTCGCGTCTCGTCATAGTTCGCAAATCGGGTCTTGTGGCTGACGATGAACAGGCTGAGTCCGCGCCGATGAGCCGCCTCGAAGAACTCCATCACGCCGGGAAACGGTACGGCCTCGTGCATGCGCGGCCCGTAGACCTCACCTTGCAGGACCTGCCACTTGATTTCGCCGTGATCGAGCTTGCGGACCGAGTCGCGCAGCTGCTTCTTGGTGCCCTCGAAATCGGCGGCAACCCAGCCTCGCCCGCGCGCGGCCTCTACGAAAACCGCGTCGTAATTCGCGATAGTGTTGTCGAAATCGACTCCGATCCGCACGAAACCCGCCTACTTCAGCTGTGACCCACCCGGGGCGCTCCGAGGCCCGACTCGGCTGGACGCCGGCCGTATCGCGTCAACCAGGCCACCGATCGTCCCCGCAGAAAATATGTCATGTCGACCTCTCCGAGGGCGGCATTTATCCGGGAATAAGGTTCGACGAGCACTTTGTCGATTCCTAAGTTTCAGCCGTTCCAGGCCGTTTTTGCAGAGCCCCGTTCGCAGTTTCCGGCGCCGGCCACGCCAGGCGGGACGTCCGGCAAACGGAGCGGAGGCCCATTCCGGTTTCTTCGCGTAGGGCCCTTCCAGTCGGCTTGCGATATCAGCTATAATTCGGCGCAGCACGCGGGAGTTGTTTTGCATGATCGACACGGCGTTCGTTTCGGCCGAAGAGCAGTCGTTAACCAACCGGTTCATCGACGAGGGGTTCATCACGACCCCGGCGGATGACCGCGCCGGGCTTGATCGGATTCAGCGGCGGGCCGCGGAACTCGCGGCGGATTTCCTGCGCCTGCCCCATTCCAACGATCCGCAGGATCTACTGGACAACATTCATACGCGGGTCAGCGTCGCCGAGCTCAACGCACTCCGAATGCACGTGATCACCGGTCTCAATGCGGAGCCGTGGCTGCGCCCGACCTATTTCCGCCTGGCGCGCTCGACGATCGAGACCATCGTCGGCAACGAGCTCTGCATGCAGCGCCGGGTCAATCTCAGCATCCAGCTCCCCGGCGACGACTCCTCCCTGCTCGCCACACATTCCGACGTCTGGTCGGGCGACTCGCCGTTCGAGGTCGTGGTATGGGTGCCCCTGGTCAATGTCCACCGGACCAAAGCGATGTACCTGCTGTCGCCGTCCCTGAACGGCGAGATGCAGGACCGGATGGCGAGCCTGCGCAGCGCTGAGGAGCTGTACAAGACGATCAAGCCGCACGCGACCTTCATCGAGATCCCCTACGGTCACGTGATGCTGTTCAACCAGACCCTGATGCACGGCAATCGCGTCAACGAGGAATCCAGCACGCGCTGGAGCATGAACTGCCGCTTCAAGAGCATCATGTCGCCCTACGCGGACAAGCGCTTCGGCGAGTTCTTCGAACCGATCCTGCTGCGCCCGGCGACACGGGTCGGAATGCAATACAAGCTGCCGGGAGGCTTCCATGGCTGAGCAAGCCGGCCATCGCGGCTATATCGGCGCCCGGCCGCTGAACGGCAGCCGCACTCCGCAGCACGTCCAGAACATCGTGATCCGCGACTACGCGAAGCGGAAGAACCTGCAATATCTGCTCAGCGCCACCGAGCATATCATGCCCGGCAGCTACATGGTGCTCGAGGACATCCTGGACGAGTTGCCGCGGCTGCGCGGCCTGATCCTCTACAGCATCTTCATGCTGCCGCCCGACGAAGCGCGGCGACGGGAGATCTACGACCGCGTGCTGCGCGAGGGCTGCGACCTGCACGCAGCCGTCGAGGAGATCACGCTTTCGTCGCGGGACGGCATTCAGGCCGTCGAGGACATCCTGCTGGTCAACAAATTCGCGACCATCCTCTGACAATGTCGCGAACAGCCTGTGGCGACCATGGCTTCATCTTCTTCGAGTGAAACGACCGAGCTGCGCCGGACGACGTCGCTACGCGCGCAGAATCCGGAAGTCTACTATTCCAATGACGCCATCGTCACTGCGGACGACGCGACGATCAGCGAGCTGAAACGCATCGCCGCAGGCAATCCGCGTTTGCGCAGCCGGCTATGCACGCATCCGGATCCATCGTCCGGCCTTCATGAGATGCTGATCGTGCATCATCGCGAGGCCTATGTTCGACCCCACATGCACCTGGGCAAGCCGGAGTCGTTTTATGTAATGGAAGGAACCGCGCAGGCGGTAATCTTCGAAGACGATGGCCGCATTCGCGACGTGTTCGAGATGGCGCCCTACGGACAAGGCTCCCTCTGCTACTACCGGATGCCCGAAAAGGTGTTCCATTCGCTTCTGATCACCTCGGAATGGCTGGTGTTTCACGAAACCACCGCTGGCCCGTTCGATCCGTCTCGCACGGCCTTTCCCGACTGGGCCCCTGATGGCAGCGATGCCTCAGAGGTCCACGAATACGTGGCGAGGATCGCCATGCTTGCCGCCGGGCATCGAGCCGGGCAAGGCAAGGTTCTGCGAGCGTGAGCGTCTTTGCCGGTTTCGATGATTTTCGCATGAAGACTGCCTCGAAAGCAGCAGCTCACCGTTCCTGGAGACGGCCAGGCATTGCCTATGTCTACCTGGCAATGGCACTGGCGATCGCCGCGAGCGTGCCTGCGCTGTTCGCGCGCCAGGTCTTCGGCGACGACTGGACCGTCTACTACATCTATTGGACCCAAGGCGCAGTCGGTCTTGCGCGCCTGCTATGGGAGGCAGCCCATGCCGGCTTTGCCATCCCCATGACCGTGTCTGTTGCGCTTTTGCCCGACATGCCCGATCTCGCCGCGCGGCTCGCCGGACTGGGTTGCCATATCGTGAACGGCATATTGCTTTACGCCGTTCTCTCACGATCACCGCATACAAGGCGGATCAGGGACCTCGTCACGGCGCTGTTCCTGCTCAGCCCATTCTATGCAATTCGCCTGACGCAAAACGCGGTCTATGACTTCTTTCTCCTGTTCTATTTGCTGTCCTACGAGTTGAGCTACTCGAAGGTCCGGGCGCTCCGATGGACGGCGCCGTTCAGCCTGCTCTTCGCATTGTCCCTCGAGACACTGATCGCCCTCGAGCCGCTCCGCATCGTGCTGGCGCGGTCCCCGACCGAACGTTGGACGCAGACGCTCGCACGTCTTGTTCCGTTCTGGCTGGCCATCGCGGTCATGATCGTGCTGCGGCTGACAATTCTGGGAAAGAGCGGTCACTACGCCGGGCAGTATGGTTTCACGCCTGACATTGCCGTCATCAGCCAGGCACTGGCTACCCATCTGCTGGCCTTCCCGCGCGGCCTCGCCTACGCATACTCCCAAGGCTTCAAGCTTCTCGGCCGCCCCGTTTCGACCATGCTGACATTCGCAGCGATCGCCGTATTCGTCCTGTTCTCATCAGGCGCACTGCGGACGTCCTGGATGCTCAAGAGCCGCGCCTCGACCGGAAGCCTGCTGCTTTTGCTGCTGTTGGGAGCCGCAATGGCCGTCCTCGGCGCCATTCCCTACGCGCTTGCCGGGCTCTATGGCGACATGGGACGGGGCGAATCGAGACTGCTCTTTCCATCGCAATTCGGCATGTTGATCCTGATGGCCGCCATCATGCAGATGATTCCGACACCCCGTCTTCGTACGGCGGCCGCTGGTGGCGTGATCACAATTTTCGCACTTTCGTTGGTGCACGATTCCAAATGGCTGCTGTACGACGGGCTGGTCACCGGTGACATGCAGCGGCAAGTCCGTGCAGCCTTGCTGGCGGATCCCGAGCCCAAGGTCGTGAAGCTCCTGATCTCGGACAGTTACGGCATTCCATTCCGCGCGCGGTGCCTTGCGGCAAATGACATGAATGTCGCACAAGCGACGCTGCGTGACGAAGGTCGAGGACGATCGTTTGTCTACACCGACTTTTGCGGGGATCTTACTTCAGGGGCCGCCTCGCGCGGCCGCTGCTCGATTTCCTACCTCGAATTCTTTCCTTGCCCACAACGCCAGGAGACCTGGCGTTATCGCGCCGCGCCCGCGATTCCGCCGCTCAATGACATGAGCTTGTTCGAGATCCTGAGGGAGGTCCTCGAGGATGCTCCTTCAGCCACCGGAGGCCGTGGGGAGCTCATGCAATTGAAGGATGGCGAGCCGACGCCCCTGGCGAGAGCGGAGTATCGGCCGCCGTGCCGACGGCCTGGCGTCCGTGGGGCGGCTTGGCTCCTAGCCCTGCCGTCACCCGCATGCGATGAAGCATCTCCGGGAGTTCAGTAGAACGTCCAGATCGAACCTGGACCCGGGCCCGGCAACTTAAGAATTGTGACGCAGCCTGCGGCGCTATATAGGCTTCAGCGACGCCGCGTGTGTTTTGGCGCCGATGTTCGCCCGTCATTCCGCAAAGAGCCCGAACAGTGACCGACTCTTGCCGCCTCAGCCCTTCGACCGATCCGTGGCCGGTCATTGACCTCTCGAGCGAATTCGGTCGGCGCGCGACAGCCACAGGGGCGCAGCATGGCTGAGGACAAGCTTTTCAACTATTACGAACGTCAAAACATCCTGCCGACGTTCGCGAATTTCAAGTCACCCGGCGAACTCGATGCCTATGCCCGTGCGCGCCGCGAGCTGTTTTCGGACAAGCTGGTGTTGCCGCCACGCCTGTTCCGTGACGCCGAGGTCCTCGAGTTCGGTCCGGATTCCGGCGAGAACGCCCTGGTGTTTGCCGGCTGGGGCGCAAACATGACGCTCGCCGAACCGAACCGGCAGGCCCACGCGCGGATTCAGGCCTATTTCTCGCATTTCGGGCAGACCGCCCGCCTTCGCGAGCTGGCATCGTCAGATGTCGAAGGATTTGGGAGCGATCGCCGCTTCGACGTGGTCGATGCCGAAGGCTTCATCTACACGATCCAGCCGAGCGCGACCTGGCTTCGCATTTTCCATCGCCTGCTCAATCCGGACGGATATGCCATCGTTTCGTATTACGAGCGCTACGGCGGCTTCTTCGAACTCGCGCTCAAGGCCATCCATGCGGCCGGCAAGGCCCTGTCGGAACGTCCAGCGCTGGAAACGGCGAAGCTGCTGTACGAGGCGAAATGGAACAGCATTCCGCACACCCGCAGCTTCGAATCCTGGCTGATGGACGTGCTCGAAAATCCCTTCGTCCGACGCCGGTATTTCCTCGATGCCGTGGAATTGTGCACGTCGGCGCATGAACTGGGGTTCGACATCCATTCGGCATGGCCGTCGTACCACGACAATGTTGACGTCTACTGGCACAGGAAGGTCCTGTCCTCCGACGAAAAGCTGCGTCGCTCCGTGCGCCATCTCGAGCGGAGCCGACTGAGCTTCCTCGGCGGACGAAAGCTCTATCTAGTCGGCAAGTCCGACGCGGTGAGCACGATCACGACCTTGATCGAAGGTCTGCTCGTCGACGTCGACAGGCTGATCGACGACCCCTTCGGAGACAGCCTTCCCCGTGTGATCTCGAGCCTCGCCGAATTGCGCGACACAGCGCGCGCGACCGAGATCTTCGCTGACGAAGCTGCCGACATCGCAGCAATCAACGCGACGCTCGACAGTTTCCATCGCATCTTCAGCGCGATCGGACAGCGCGATTTTTCCGCGGTCACGGCCCTCACCCGAACTGAAGCGGCGTTCATCAACACCTGGGGACAGCCGACGCACTTCCTCGTCGTTCGCAAGCGTTTCGAGGAAGAGTAGCAAGTGCGTCCTGGCATTGGCATCATCGGGACCGGCATGGTCGGCCAGATGTGCCATCTTGCCAATTTCGTTGCCAATCCCGCTTGCCGCGTGGTCGCGATCGCCGATCTCCGACCGGATCTCGCTGCCGCGGCGGCGCAAAAATTCGGCGTCACACGAGTCTACGCCACACACCGGGAACTGCTTGCCGACAACGAAATATCCGGCGTGGTCGTGGTGACGAAACGCCGGGCCACGGGCCCGATCGTCCTGGATGCGCTGAACGCCGGACGGCACGTGCTGTCGGAGAAGCCGATGGCCTACACGACGGCCCAGGCAAGCACGCTCGTCGCGGCTGCCCGGCGGCAGAGCCTTGTCTACAGCATCGGCTACATGAAGCGCCACGACGCCGGCGTGGCGCGCGCGCTGGCCGAGCTGGCGCGCATTCGAAGCGAAGGGACGCTCGGACGCATGATCGGCGCGCGAGGCTGGTGCTTCGCCGGTAACACCGGCGGATCGCGCGAGACCTTCGTCATGACCGGCGAAACCCGGCCCGACGGGCTCGAGCTCTGGCAGGACGGTCCGGACTGGATGCCGATCGCGAGGCGGCCGGGCTACGACAACTTTCTGAACGTCTTCAGCCACATCATCAATCTGGCGCGCCATATGCTCGGGCCTTCGCCCGCTGTCGCCGAAAGCAGTGTCGAAGTCTCCGGCGCCGCGCGCCTCACTCTCGACTTCGACGGCGTCGGCTGCGTGCTGGAACTTGCAAATGGATCGGAGGGCGCCTGGCGCGAAGGACTGACGATCAACTTCGAGCGCGGCGCCGTGACCATCGAACTGCCGGCTCCCTTTGCCGGGGAAGAGGCGCAGATCATCCTCGACTGCGATGGTCGTCTCACCCGGCTGCCGCGCGAAAAGAGTTGGGCCTTTCGACGTCAGGCCGATGCATTCGTCTCCGATATCATCGAACGAAAGGCTCCCCTGGCGTCCGGCGAGGATTCGATCGTCGACATTGCACTGGCAGAGGCGGTCTGGAAGCGGCAGGTCACTGGCTAGGCTTCGCGCCTTCGATCGGCAGGATGCCGGCGATCGGCCCAACGTCGATCGTGACCTGCGCGAGTTGATCCAGGAACTGCGATACATCGCAGCGCGCAAGCAGCCGGCAGGCGTAATATCTCCGAGCCAGCACCATGTTCGGCGCGGCGGCGGGGCCAGGCTGCAATGAGATCGTCGCCTGCCGTCCCGACGGATCGAAATGGCGGAACGCGCTTCCGGGCGCCGTGCGCGCCTCTTCCATTTCCCGGAGGATCGACGGCCTCTCCGCACGCAGCGCGAAACCGAAGAAGGGCTGATTGCCCCAAGCGAGCCGGAGGATGCCGCTGACCTCGGCGAGACCGAACGGCACGTGTCGCGACGGGAAATCGACGAAGCCGTCGTCGAGCGCGAAGACCGTCGCAGCCGGCTGGGTCCGGCTGGCGAGAGCGCGCGCCAGGGCCTCCTGCTTCAGTGTCCTCGCCTGCATGAAAATGTAGCCGTTCCACAGCATGCCGATCGACAGCATCGTTCCCAATCCGAACACGACTGCAAAGGCGAGGCCGGGACGGGTCCAACGTTCGGCCGCCCGCTTGAAGGCGAGCAGCGTCAGCGCCGACGGTAGGCCGAACATCAGGAGATGACGGCTCTCATAGAAATGCGATGTCGCAGGCCTCAGGCCGGCGATGAGATAGGGGAGCGACAATGCCAGGAACAGAATTACGGCGAGCGCGAGCGGCAGGGCGTTCAAGCTCCGACAGCCGGTCGGCTCTGTGTCGGAGCGCAGCAGCATCAACGCGATGCCGACGAGGACCGCGGCAAGGATGAAGAGCTTTGGGCTGTCGACCGCCGCGTGAAGGGTGTTGACGACGACGTCGGTGTAGCCGGTGGCAAAAAAGACCCTCCACCCCTGCACCAATTCGCCCAGGTTCGGTAAATGGGCGTTGTAGTGCTGCGCATATACGCCGCTACGCTTGAACCAGACATTGAGCGCGCCCCAATAGACCAGAGGCAGCACGACCAGTTCGGGATAAGCCACGGCGCAGCGCCAGGCCGCGCGCCATGTGCGGCGAACGAAGCCCTGCCCCGCGTCACAGGCCCGCCAAAAGGCAACGAAGAGACCGAACATCAGGAAGGCGTAGAGCACGATCGTCGAGTTCAATGCGAAGCTCAGCAGGAACACGAGCGCACACATCACGCGGAGCAGCAGGGATCGCAAGCCGCCGGCGCCATAGGCGAGACTGAGCAGCCACGCGCCGACGAACGACAGCCCAAAGCTCAGGACGTAGACCGCGTTCGCCTTGCCCGCCCAGAGCTGGTAGCCGGGATAGGTCCAGACGATCAATGCAACGCCGACGGCCTCGGCGCGGTCGAGCAGATTGAGCCGCGTGGCCGTCAGCACCAGGCATGTCGCGCCGAAGAGAATTCCGGCGATCGCCATCGATACCATCGCGACAACCGGAGCGCCCGTCCAATTCGCGAAGGTGTCGTAGCTGTAGAAAATCGGATGGCCGGCACCGGACAGCAGGAAATCGATGTCGATGACGAAATCAGGACGCGGCTTGAGCACCAGCCAGTCGTCCATGAAGAGACCGTCGTTCAGCAGCATAGGCGCGTGCGCAGCCAGCAACACCACGAGGAGGATTGCTATCGGGCGCAACAGCAAGGATTTGCCCGGACGGTGGAGGAAGGTCATCGGGCGTAGATTTCGCACGCTTGCCAGAGCCCCGCAAGGGAGCGAAGCCGGCCTCCCTTGACCGGAAAAATCCGACCACCTATAGACTTTTCAGTCTGGATCGGCCTGAGAGGCAACCGGGGCGATTTTCCGCAAATGAACATGCTTCCGGGTCCCGCGCAGATCGCTGCGATTTGTCTCAGTGCCGCGCTTCCGCTGCTTTTGATGTGCTATGCGCGGATCATTCGCGGATCTGGCCGTCGCTTTCGGCTGGGATGCGTGAGCGTGGTCGTTCTCTTTGTCATCGCCTGCATCGCGATTCCGGGTCAACGAAATCTTGACGACGTGCTCGGCGGTCTCTTCCTGCTGGCGACGGCGATCATGCTTTGCTACGTTTTGTTCAGCCTGCTGGCCTGGGGTTTCACGCTGACGCTGCTCACGTCACTGGTCCAGGCCGGGCGCCCCCTCACCTCGGAGCAATGGGCCGCGGCCTACATGCAGGGCGGCGACATCGGGACCTTCGCGCACAATCGACTGAAGCTCCTGACCGGTTCGGGACTGGTGATGACGACCGATGACAAGCTGGCGCCGACGGCCAAGGGGTTGGCGGTGACTTATCTCGTCAAGCTGGTTCGCTTGTCGACCGGCCTTGGGTGAATTTTCGATGTCCTTTGCTGTCGGGTTCATCGCCGCCATCGCCTTCGCCCTGCTGGCACCAGTCCTGCAATTCATGGCCCGCGCTTTCGCGTGGTCGATTGCGCCGGTGATCCTGCTCGCAATCGGTGCAATCGTCTCACATGGTTTCGGCGTCGTACTCGGCGTTTTGATCGTCCCGCAATTCCGGTATTGGGACGCCGCCTCGATTTTCGCGTTTTGCGTCATGGGCTATGTTTTCGCCTTTGGGGCGGTGTACAAGTCGGTTTCGCTTGAGATCCTGCTGAGCCTCGTCGACCGGCCGGAGCGGACCGCCCCGCTATCCGAGGTCGTCGAACGCCAGGTTCCACATCTGTTCCAGGGACGAGCTAAGATTCTTGTCGATGGCGGGCTGGTCGAACAGGTCGACTCGCGCTTTGCCGCGACTGCGGCCGGCCGGAACATGGCAGGCCGCATCGGTCGTTTGCGCCGATTCTTCGGCATTGGAGACACGGGCCTCTACGACTTTATCGATTAGTTGCCTTGAGGACACGCCCCCGCCCAATTGTGACAGTTCCGCAGACCGGTGTGTCGGCGCGATGTTGTTCGGTCGGCGCGGATGACTTAGAGTTGCATCCGGTTTCAACCGTACAGAGTGGCCGGAAACGGCAGTATCCGATGACATCTCCCAAGGCCGCCAAAAAGCTGACCATCGTCATTCCGGCATTGAACGAGCAGGACAAGATCGCCGACACCATCGACGGCGTCTTGCCGCTGGCCCGCGAGCTGCTCGACGATTTCGAGATCTTCCTGATCGACGATGGCAGCGATGACGCGACCGGCGCGATCATGGACGACTACGCGACCAGGGATTCGCGGATCATCGTGCGGCATCACGCGGAACGGCGCGGCGTCGGCGCTGGCTTCAAATACGCGCTGTCCCATGCGAAGTTCGATGCCATCACGCTGATCCCCGGCGATCACGCCTTTCAGGACGAAGGCATCGCCAGGATGTTCAAGGCGGCGGGCGCCGCCGACATTGTGATCACCTACCGCGACAATCAATCGGACCGTTCCGTCAATCGCTCGATCCAGTCGCATTCGCTGCGGTTCATCCTCAATTGCCTGTTCGGCTTCTGGTTGTCCGACTACCACAGCATGATCATCTACCCCGTGAAATGGCTGCGCCAGATCGCGGTGGACGTCGACGGCTACGGCTACCAGATCTGCTCCCTGATCTCGCTGCTCCAGCTCGGCCTCACCCACGTCCAGGTGCCCGTGAGCCTGAATGCGGAGCTGAAGGGATCATCGCGCGCGCTGCGTCCGCACACCTATCTGCAGCTCGGCCAGACCATCCTTTCGCTGCTTCGCCGCGTGCCGATCCGCAACATTGATCTCAGCCAGGTGCCTTCGGACGCCGGGCGGACCGCTGCTCGCTGAGCGGCGGTCGAAGACCGCGCGCGCGACCATCGGGTCGCGACAGGTCTGTCTCAGGCCTTGAGGGCCTATCTCCGGGATTCAAGACGCGAGACCTTGTCCAGCCCGCCAGCAACTAATCTAACTATTTGATTTCGCTGGCAGGAGTGGCAGGGCTCGAACCTGCGACCCCCGGTTTTGGAGACCGGTGCTCTACCAATTGAGCTACACTCCTACGAACCTGCGTTGCCGCGGCTCAGGGCCGCTTTCAAGCACAGAGGGCGACCGGATTGCAAGGGAGAAGCGCACCGGCGCCGCTTGTTCACACCGCGACTTCTGGGCGAAGGTTGGTCTCCAACGACAAGAACAACCCGGGAGCCCCCATGACCGCCCAAGCTGCCACGACAGCCCCCTCCACAGCCCAGACTCCGCCTTTGCCGGAAGCCCGCCCCGAAACGCTCGGGCTGTCGCGTCCCCGCCTCCAGGCCATGTCGGACGCTTTCAAGCGCGAAATCGACAAGGGAACCGTTCCCGGCGTCACCGTGCTGGTGGCGCGGCGGGGCCAGGTCGGCTGGTTCGAGGCGCTCGGCAGGCAGAACCCGGCGGCCCCGGCACCGATGGCGCAAGATTCGATCTTCCGGATCTTCTCGATGACCAAGCCGATCGTCTCGGTTGGCATCATGGCGCTGGTCGAGGACGGTTACCTCCTCCTGAACGACCCTGTGGCCAAATTCATCCCGGAGTTCGGCGATCAAAAGGTCGGCGTGGTCAGCGGCGGCAAGCTGGAACTGGTTCCGCCCAAGCGGGCGATGACGGTGCAGGACCTGCTCCGCCACACCTCGGGCCTCACCTATGAGCACCAGGGCGATGGCCCCGTGCACAAGATCTACCAGGACTCGCGGGTACGCAGCCGCAAGATCACCAATGCCGAGCACGCCGCGATGGTGGCGAGCTTCCCGCTGGTCTGCCATCCCGGTGACGAGTTCAACTACAGCCGCTCCACCGATATCCTCGGCCGCATCATCGAGGTCGCCAGCGGCAAATCACTCGGCGCGTTCCTGACCGAGCGCGTGCTTGCCCCGCTCCGAATGGCCGAGACCGGCTTTGCCACGAGCGAGGCCAATGCCGGTCGGCTGGCCGAGCCGTTCGCGGCCGATCCCTGGACCGGCGACAAGGTCGCGCTGTTCAACATGCTCGAGCAGCCTGTGATGGAGTCCGGCGGCGGCGGTCTCGTCTCGACCACGATGGACTATGCCCGCTTCGCGCTGATGCTGCGCAATGGCGGCACGCTCGACGGCAACAGGATCATCGGCCGCAAGACGCTGGAGCTGATGGCCTCCGATCACCTCGGGCCGCACGTCGTGACCAACGGCACGCTGCTGTCGCCCGGGCACGGCTTCGGCCTCGGCTTCGCCGTGCGCCGCGAGGCCGGCATCGCGCCCTTCCCCGGCAGCGTCGGCCAGTATTTCTGGAGCGGCATTGCCGGAACGTTCTTCTGGATCGATCCGAAGGAGGATCTGTTCGCGGTGTTCATGAGCCAGGGCCCGGGCCAGCGCGACTACACGCGGACGCTGGTGCGGGATCTGGTCTACGCGGCGGTTGAGTAGCCTTTTCAGGCACGCGCCAACACGGCAGGCTCCGCAACAGACGGCGCGGAGCCAACCTGGCCTTGTGCCATGGAGACGACGATTTGCGCCGCCTCGCGCAGCGAGGTGGCAAACAGATCGGCCTTCGCCGTCTCACGCAGCTCGTCGATGTTTGCGACGTCCTCCGCCCAGCATCCAACCATGATGGACGCATGCGGCAGCTTGCGGCGAAGCCGGCGCACCGCGTAGCGCAGATGCGCCGGGCTCGTGATGCCGACATAGCCCAGACAGACCAAGGCCACGCCTGACGTCTCGAGACGGAAGATGCTGGCGGTGGACAAGGCCTCCGGTCCTTCGACACGGCTGCCGACGCCATGCGCGCGGCACAGCTGCGCGAGCATGATCGCACCGGCCTCGTCGAGCATGGTACGGCCGCCAATGCAGAGCACGGCATTTTCGCCGCGAAATGGCTCCGCAAGTTTGGCTGCATCGAGCACGGGGATGTCCGGTCGGTCACTGGCCGGGGCGACGGTTTCGACGGCATCGGCTGCTTCGGCATCCTCGGTGCGCTCACTCCCGACGGGACGGCCGTCATCCAGGTCGGAGAGATCGTCGACAAATTCAACCACGGTATCGCGGATGCGTGCGAGCCGGATCTGGTCCAGGGCAGCGCGGTCGAGGTCCGATTGGGCCAGTTGCATACCCTTGAGCGCGACTTCATCGTAATAGGCCGCGAGCGACCGCTCCTTGAGAAATTGCTCGGCCTTTTCGGCCGCTTCGGTCGGGTCCCCGGCCAGCATGCGCTGATAAAAGATCTCCGGAGGCGACAGCGCCGGGCGATCGCCGAACATGACGTCCAGAAAGGACAGCCTTTCGACGTGGCGGCCCAGGACGACCAGACAGACGGTGAGCGGCGTGGCGAGGACCAGCCCGATCGGTCCCCACAGCGCCGTCCAGAACGTTGCCGAGACGACGACAGCCACGGGCGAAAGCCCCGTGGTGTGACCGTACAACAGAGGTTCGACGACCTGCCCGACCAGCGGTTCGATGACGAAGAAAAGCGCCGCCGTCCAGGCCAACATCCACCAGCCCGGATCGACCGCCACCGCGAGCGCAAGTGGAAACGCCGCAGCTATGATCGAGCCGATATAAGGCACAAAGCGAAGCACGGCCGCGAGAATGCCCCACAGCGCTGCGCTGGGAATCCCGATCAGCCACAGGCCGGTTCCAATCAACACGCCGAAACCCGTATTAAGCATGAGCTGATTGAGGAAAAGCCGGCTCAAGCGAGCCGCTGCGTCGTCGAGTGCCGCGGTCGTCCGTTGCAGATCGTGTGAGCCGGCTAGCCTGATCAGGCGGTTTCGAAGATCTTCGCGCTGAATCAGGATGAAGATCACGAAGATGACGATGATGCCTGTCGTCGCCAGCGGCGACACCAGGGGCGCGATCAGCGAGCGCAGGCTCTCCAGCGCGCCGGGATCAGGCTGCAGCACCTCCACTGGGACGGGCTTGACGCCGGGGTGAGCCGGCGTGCCGGAGGTCAGCGGGTTGGCCGGCGCGACCGACTTGGGCTTGTCCAGCTCCTTGCCCAGGTCCTGAAGCATCTCGGCGGCACGCTCGAGCGTGGAACTGCCCCCTGCGACGCCGCGCACCGACTGGATCTTGGACAGAATCGTGACCTGGTACTTCGGCAGATCGCCAGCCAAGCCGTTCAGCTGCGTGGCGATCACGCTTCCCAAGGCGAAAATGATGGCGAAGGCAAACAGCACGACACCGACGACAGCCAGCGCACGCGGGGCATGGAGACGCTGCACCAACCTGACGGGTGCTGCAAGAACGAAGCTCAGCAGAATGGCGAGCGCGACAGGAACGAAGATTTCCCGCCCGAGATAGAGCCCCGCGACGATAATGACGCTCAGGATCGCCGCGCCCACCGTGACAACCATTGCGGAGACGTCGTCGGCGGATTGCGGCTTGATCACCGTGGGGATCATCTGTCTCGCTTTTCGCCCTCGCCCACCCTACCGGTTGACGATGAATGCGAGGGCTAACGAGCCGGAAAGTGGTTGGTTCCTCGCCGGACCGGCTCGGCCAACCGTCTTCCCTCCTGCGCGAGGCCCTCAGCTGATCGTCGCGCCGCCGTCGATCACCATGGTCTGGCCGGTCATGAAGTCCCCGGCCGCGGATCCCAGGAACACGGCGGCACCGGCGATCTCGTCGGGAATGCCGATGCGCAGCAGCGGTGAGCGCGCGGTCGACGCCTTCAAATTCTCCGGATTGTCCCACAGCGCTTTCGCAAAATCGGTCTTGATCAGGCCGGGCGCGATGCAGTTCACGCGGATGTTGTGCTTGCCGTATTCGCAGGCGAGGTTGCGCGCGAGCTGCATGTCGGCGGCCTTCGAGATCGCGTAGGCGCCGAGGATGGTCGAGCCCTTGAGACCGCCGATCGAGGACACGATGATGACCGAGCCGTCCTTGCGCTCGATCATCTGCGGCACCACCATCGAGATCAGCCAGTTGTTGGCGACGATGTTGTTGTCGAGGATCTTCCTGAATTGATCGTCGGAGATGCCCGCGAGCGGACCGTAATACGGGTTCGAGGCGGCGTTGCAAACCAGCACGTCGATCTTGCCGAAGGCGCGGTTGCTTTCGTCGACCAAATTTTGCAGATTTTCCTTGGACGAGATGTTGGCGGCGACCGCGACCGCCGTGCCCTTGCCGAACTTGCCGTTGATGCCCCTGGCGACTTCCTCGCAGACGTCGGCCTTGCGCGAGGAGATCACGACCTTGGCGCCGTGCTCGGCCATGCGCTCGGCGATCGCAAGCCCGATGCCGCGCGTCGATCCGGTGATGACGGCGACTTTCCCCTTCATGTCGAACAAGGTCATGTTTCTCTCCCAGAGTGCGTTATGATTGGTTCGAAGCTTACGCCGCGTCCGCGCGAGCGGATAATGACTTAGGCAAGTTTTGGCCTCAGGCGAGCTTCTTGACTTCCGGACCCGCCAGCTGATGCATTGCCGCGTGCGCATCGTCCGCGATCCACGGCTGCTGGTTCACCATCGGCAGCCGCCAGACCGTGCGCTCGGGGCTTGCGAAATGATCGAGCCGCGTGATCGAGCAATTGTCGATGTCGAACGACAGCGCCTTCTCCAGCTGCCCCTCGAGCGCGAGCCCGAGCGCCGCCTTGATGGTGCCGCCATGGGCGACCGCGATCACGTCCTGGCCGGCTGCCTCGGCATTGATCCGCTCGATGGTGCGGCGCGTGCGGTTGTAGAGGTCCATGAAGCTTTCCCCGCCGGGCGCGGGCTCGTTGATGTCGGCGAACCAGCTCGAGCCGACGGGGCGGCTTGCGATGAACTGGGCGCGGTTCATGCCCTGCCAGCGCCCGAGGTTCTGCTCGGCAAGGTCTGCTTCCCACTTCATCGACGCAGGCCGGGGAAAGCCGGCCGCCCAGATCGCTTCGGCGGTCTGATGCGTACGCATCAGATTGCTCGAGTACCAGACTGCCTTGCGTGGCAGCACCTTGGCAACAGCATTGAACACGTAGGTGTCGCTGGTGTCGCAGGCGAGATCGCTCTGGCCGTAGATGTTGCCGCCGTCATTGCGCACCGGCGCGTGACGGACCCACCACCAGCGTGTCGTGACCACATTGGGCTTGTCTGCGCCTGCCATCGAACCCCTTCCATCCCGTGTGATGTCGCTGTACGTCAGGTGTGAACGTGTCTCAAGACACTTTACTGTTTCAAATTCTGTTTGAAATTCCGTCGCACGGCAAGCGTCGCGCGCGCACAAAGGGAGAAACGCATGGGCCGTCTGCAAGGCAAATCCGTCATCATCACCGGCGCCGGCAGCGGCATCGGCCGCGCCGCCGCGCTGCTGTTCACCAGGGAAGGCGCAAAGCTGATCGCGGTCGACCGCACCGAGGCGGTGAAGGAGACCGTCGACGAGGTGAAGAAGGCCGGCGGCGTCGCGGAAGCCATGATGGCGGACGCGGGCTCCGAACAGGACGTCATCGCCGTGATCGACAGGGCGGTGAAGGCGCATGGCCGTCTCGACGTGATCTGGGCCAATGCCGGCGTCAGCGGCGGTCTCGTCCCGCTCGGCGAGCAGACCGTGGAGCAGTGGCAGGAGGTTTTGCGGATCAATCTGATCGGACCGTTCCTCGCGGTGAAGCATGCCATGCCGCACATGGTGAAGCAGCAGTCCGGCGCGATCGTGCTCACCGCGTCCGTCGCCGGTCTCAAGGCCGGCGCCAGCGGTCATCCCTATGCCGCGAGCAAGGCCGGCGTCATCAGCCTGGTGCAGACCACGGCGTATTCGCTCACCGGCACCGGCGTGCGCATCAACGCGGTCTGCCCGGGCCTGATCGAGACCGGCATGACCAAGCCGATCTTCGACCGCGCCAAGGAGCGCGGCACCTCCGACAAGATCGGCCAGCTCAATCCGCTCAAGCGCCCCGGCCAACCGCACGAACTCGCCGCGATGGGATTGTTCCTGGCCAGCGACGAAGCCTCGTATGTGAACGGCCAGGCGTTCCCGGTGGACGGCGGCCTGACGGCGTCGATGCCGTATACGGGCAAGCCGGTTTAGCACACAGTGTCGTCACGGCCTTCGCCGGGACGACGGCGGAGAGATAGCGAGCCGGCTGCATCAACCTCGTCATTGCGAGCAATGACGGAGTGCGGGGCGACGCCGTCGCTCTTCTCATTTCGTATTTTCAATTGCAGACACGCCTTCGCATCCTCGCGGCCTGTTCGCCCGAGCTTTGCTTCGTCGCCTTCCCCCCAAATGAAAGAGGGCGCAGGGAAGACCGGGTGCCGGCTGGCACCCGCGGTCCACTGTG
>NZ_JALJRD010000013.1:0-174337 GCF_024519875.1 Bradyrhizobium sp. Bra64
CACGGCGACGCGAATCTACTGCGAATCAACGATTGCGAACTTGTGACTCAGGACACTAGCGCGCCGTCAGCGCCAGCCTGTGCTTCAGCCGATCCAGGTGCCGCGCGAATTGGGCGTGGCCGGCCTTGGTCTCCTCGACGAACTGCGCGAGCCGCTGTTGCCCCGCCGCGCGCAGCCGCTCGCGGGTGCCGTCGGTGCGGAGACTGACGATCGCATCCGCCAGCGAGCGCGGATCGTCGTAGTCGAACAGCAGCGCGGCGTCGCCCGCCTGCACCTTGAAGGCCTCGGGGTAGATCACGGGGGTGCCGACCGCCCAGGCTTCCATCGGCGGCAGATTGGTCGGGCCGAAATAGCTCGGCATCACCAGCGCGGCGGCGCCGCGGTAGAGCGCGCCGAGTTCGGCGGACTCGACGAAGCCGATGATGGAGATCTGCTCCGACAATTCGTAGGTGCGGATCGCCGCGTCGATCTTGTCGCGGCCACCGCGATCCGAGCCGCATAGCACGAGCCGTTCGGTGATGCCCCGCTCGCGCAACAGCGCGAGCGCCGCGAGCAGCGTCATGTGGTTCTTGTGCGGCCAGAACTGCGCCGGGTAGAACAGATAGCCGGGCTGGAGACGGTATTTTGCCAGGACCGCTGCGTCCGCTGCAGCATCCGGCTCGGACTGGCTGACATAGGCCGAGGGCGAGAACGGGATGCAGACCGCGCGATCCCGCTCCATGGCGTAGCGGCGGGATAGATCGTCGATCAGCGAAGGCGCGTTGACGATCACCACCGCCGCCTTGGTACTGGCGAGACCGAACAGGATCTCGCGGCGCTCGAACTCGCCGAAGCTCCGCACTTCCGGAAACTCCGGGGCGTCGCGATGGCAGCCGTCGAAGATCGTGATGATGAAGGGCAGCTCGTAGAGCAGCAGATGCCGCTTCGAGGTGGAGGTGAAGTGCACGACGTCGATGCCGTCGCGGATCAAGGCGCGCTCGAACGGCGATTTCAGCTTCAGCGCGATCTGGACGAGATCGAACGGCCCGCAATATTTCAGGAAAAGGAAGAGATAGTCGAGCGCGCCGAATTTGCGCAGCCGGCCCGTGACGCCGAACTCCTTCAGGATTTCAAGCGTCTTCGGATAGGGCGAGTAGACCACGATCTCGTTGCCGGACTTGGCTGCCCAGTCGCGCAGCCAGAGCAGGTCATTGAGCGGCTGTTGGAAGCCGCCGCCGACCTCGAGCGCCTGCTCCAGCATCACGGCGAGCCGCAGCGGTCTCACGGCGTGCCGCTCTTTCTGGCGACGGCATAGGCCGCCCAGCTCTTCGAATTCGGCGCGTCCTGCGTCAGCCATGCGGCGTGTGCGGCCGGCTGGAAGCCGCTCGCCGCGAGCGCCGCATCGATCTCGAACGGAAACCAGTAGCGCATGTGGTGCGCTTCGTCGACGCGCCGGATCGTGGCGCGATCCGTGTCCTCGCAGAACAGCGTGTAGTTCACGGTGACGGTCGCGGTGTGTTCGTCATGATCGGATTGCGCGATGCGGGTGAGGCGCAGCGGCTTCTGCTCGATCACCTTGACCCGCGTCTCGACGCCCTGTGCGAGCACGGCGCCGCCATACCAATAGTCGAAGAAGAACGTGCCGCCCGGCTTCAGCGCTGCGTGCGCGGTGCGGAACATCGCCGCCAGCGCATCGCGGCTGGTCTGGTAGCTCGCGACGTGGAACAGCGATACCACCGCATCGAAATCGCGTTCGGGGCCGGTCTCGCAGGCGTTGCCCTGCCGGAACGGTATGGAGAGCCCGGCCTGCTCGGCGCGCGCCCTGGCGCTCGCGATCATCTCGTGGCTGAGATCGATGCCGGCAACGCGCCAGCCGCTGCGCGCGAAGGCCAGCGCATGCAGGCCGGTGCCGCAGCCGAGATCGAGCAGCTTGCCGGAGGAGGTGCCGTGGTCGCGCAGGCGCGCCTCGACGAACGCCGTCTCGGCCGCGTAATCCTTGTCCTGATAGAGGAGGTCGTACCAGGGCGCGTATTCGGCGAACACCGTCACGCCAAAATCTCCTTCAGCGCCTCGGCCGAGCGGGCGATTTCGTCGTCGGTCAAGGCAAGTCCGCTCGGCAAATAAAAACCGCGGCGGGCAACGTATTCCGCGTTCGGATGGGATTCGTCGCGCATCAGGCCCATCCGGCGCAGCACCGGCTGTTCGTGCATGCACCAGAAGAACGGCCGCGTTCCGATGCCCTTTTCGCCGAGGCGGCGCATTGCCTCCTTGGCATCGAACGGGACCTCGTCGTTCAGCACGATGCCGTAGACCCAGTAGATGTTGTCGGCATAGGCGGTGCCGGCGACCGGGCGGCGGATGCGGTTGAGGCCCGAGAGATGTTCGTCGTAGAGCCGGCCGATCCGGCGCTTGAGCTCGACCGTGCGCGGCAGGCGCTCGACCTGGGCGACGCCGAGCGCGGCCTGGAGGTTGGTCATGCGCGCGTTCCAGCCGAGTTCCTCGTGGACGAAGCGCTGCTGCGGCTGAAAGCAGAGATTGCGCAGGCTCTGCAGCCGGTCGGCGAGCGCGTCGTCGTCGGTAAGGATCATGCCGCCTTCACCGGTCGTGACGTGCTTGTTGGGATAAAAGCTGAAGGTCGAGACGTCGCCGAAGCCGCCGCAGGGCGCGCCGCGATAGGTCTGGCCATGCATCTCGGCGGCGTCCTCGATCACCTTCAGGTCGTGCTTGCGTGCGAGCGCCATGATCGGATCGAGATCGACCGGCAGGCCGTAGATGTGAACCAGCATGATCGCGCGCGTGCGCGGCGTGATCGCGGCTTCGACGCCGTCGGCCGTCATGTTCCAGGTTGCGGCATCGCAGTCGACCCCGACGGGGACGAGGCCCGCCCGCACCAGGGCGGCGGCGCAGCTGATGATCGTGAAGGTCGGGATGATGACTTCCGAGCCTTGCTCGAGCCCGAGTGCCTGAACGGCGATGTCGAGTGCGACCGAGCCGTTGGTCACGGCGATGCCATGACGCCGCCCTGCGGTCTCGGCCATCGCCTGCTCGAAGCGCTTGATGAACGGTCCCTCGGAGGAGATCCATCCGGTGCGGATGCATTCGGCGAGGTAGTCGGCCTCGTTGCCGTCGAGCAGCGGCGTGTTGACGGGAATGAACGGTGCGGTCACTGGCCCGGACCCTTGACCCGGATTTCGGATGCCGCGACTTCGGCGAACCGGGTCTTGTCGTTCTCACCGGAATAAGGACCTTGCTTGACCTCGATCATCTCGAGCGGCTCGAGCACGTGGAAGCCGTGGGCACCGCTGCAGAGCAGGATGATGTCGCCGGCACCGAGCACGCGGCTTTCGAGATATTCTTCCTCGACCGTGTAGAAATCGACCTGGAGCTTGCCCTTCTGGATCAGGAGAACCTCCTGGGTGTAGTGCACCTCGCGCGTCACCTTGTTGTGGCGATGCGGCTCGATGCGCTTGCCCTTCGGATGGCTCATATAGGCGAGCTGCTGCGACAGTTCCGGCGTCGAAAAGAAATGGATGCCGGGCTCGCGGAACGAGGCGCGCACGATGATGGCGTAGAGCTGGTCGCCGAATCGAACATGTTCGACGTTTTCCATCCTAAGCCTCGACAAAAACCGCTGTGATTGGAGTAAGTTAGCTATCTCGCCGTGCACTTTGGCCATTTTGGCCGGGACCGTCAAGGGTCGACCGGATATGACATTTGCTGTGCCGCCGACGAAAGATTCAGCTGATGTGAGCGAGTATCTCCTCGACACGCCGGCGGAAGGTGTGGGTGGCAAATGTCCTGGCCTGTCCCGCCTTCGTAATGGACAGGCGCGCAGCGTCGTCGCCGAGATAGCGCTCGATCTGCGCAAGGCAATCCTCGACGGTGCGCCAGGCCGCGACCTCGCGCCCGGGCGCGAACAGCGTGTCCAGATTGTCCTTGAAGTCGGTGAGCAGGAATGCGCCGACGCCGGTCGCTTCGAACAGCCGCGCATTGCCGGCCTCGCGACCGGCCATGTCGATATGCGAATTGAGCGTGACGCGCGAGGCGCGCAGCGCCTGGTACATTTCCACGCCCCACACCTCGCCCTGGTAGCAGCGGTGCAGCGGCGAGGAGGCGGGAAGCGACTGCAAGCCGCTGCCGAACAGTTTGAGATCGTAGCGCCGCGCCACCGCCTCGAGCTGCGCGACGCGGAGCTGGTGATCCGCCGACACCGCGCCGACGAAGGTAACGTCGAAATCCTGCGGCGGTGGTGGAGGCAGGGTGTCGAGGATTCCCGGCTCGAAGGCGAGATGCACCACCTCGGCGCGAGCGCCATGGGCACGGAAGAAATCCACCACGGCCGCCATCTGCGAAATCATGAGGTCGTAGACCGACCAGTCCTCGCCGCGGGAGGGCGAGATGCCGACCTGGCCGACCAGGATCGGTCTGCCGATCTGCTTGATCCGGCGGGCCAGCCGCGTGTCGACGTGAAACAGATCCTGGTTCAGGACGAGATCCGGCTTGAAGTCCTCGATCTGCGCCAGCAGGATCGCTTCCGCTTCCGCGTCGAGGCGCGGGCTGAGGCCGACCTTGCGCGCGAGCGGGCGCAGGACCGGCTTGAACGGCGCGACCGCGCGTTGCAGCCAGCCGGGAACGGCATCGCGCGCAGCAGGTGCGCCGGGCGGCTGCGGCTCGGTGACGGCAAGGCCGTGCTCGCGCGCCCAGGCCGCCCGCATCCAGGGATTGTTGACGTGGATGTCGGCGGCGACGTGCCCGAGGCCGGCGAAATTGCGCGAGTAGAAATCGGCGACGCCGAACAGGCTCGCGTTCCGCGCCGCCATCTGTGCCGCGTAAGGCTCCGTCTCGAGACCCGGCCGGCGCCGGTACAGCCAGGAAAGAAAGCGCGGATAGTCGGCGTTGAGGATCAGGATGCGCACGGCGTCACGTCTTCGGTTCGAACAGGCTGCGAGGCATCACGTACCAGAGCAGGAACAGGATGGCGGTGCCGTGGGTCAGCATGGCGACCGAAAGCGGCACGTTGAGCAGAACGTGCGGCAGCACGCCGGTGGACATCAGGACGAAGCGAGGCGGAAGCCCCGCCGACGTGCGGTTGCCGAGCGCCAGCACGAAGCCGGATGCAAGCGCCGCCAAAGGCGCGAGATAGAGGCCGACGGATGCGATCCCCTCGGTCGCAAACAGCGATGCATTCAGATTGCCGAGGTCGTAGGCCTCTTGCATCACGACCGCCAGCGGCGCCTGGTAGGGACAATGCATCAGCGGCTTGAGGACGGAGATCTGGCAGAACCAGGTCAGCGGGTGGCTCGAGAAGAAATTGTTGTAGATGTCGAGGGCGCTGGATGCGGTCGCCATCATCCGGATGTTGACGAGGTCGAAATATCTACCGGGGATGCTGTTGAGGGGCGCGCCTGTCAGAACGATCAAGACGAGGCCAAGGAGCATCGGAACGAAGATCGATGCGATGGCCGAAGTCCTCGCTTCCAGGAAGCGCGAGAGCACCGCCAGGGCGATCAGCCAGGCAGGTGTGAAGAAAGCGAATTTCGTCAGCGTGATGGGGTAGAATAACAGGAGCAGGCCCAGCACGAGGCCGGCACGCCAGCGATGGCCGAGCAGCCAGTAGCAAGCGAAGGCGAACGGCAACAATGTGCTGGAGACCCAGCCGGTGAGATATCGCACCGCTGGCGGAAATTCGAGCGTGTCGCGATAGTCGTAGATGCGCGCGACCGAGACCAGCCTGAAATTGTAGGTCGAGGCCACGGCGATGGTGACCACCGAGATCACCAGGATCAGCGTCAGCAGATGCTCGAAATGAGCATTCGACAACTTAACGAGTTGCCGCAGCGGCGCCTTGACGAACAGCGCGGGCAACAGGAAGAGCACCAGCGCCAGCGCCGCCGAGATGCCTGCGGGCAATTGCGGGTAGCTGTAATACGAGAACACGTCGATCCACAGGAAGCCGAGGATCATCGTGTAGAAATAGAACCCGACGAAATAACCGAAGCTGAAGCGGGCGATGACGAACAGCAGCGAAACGACGGAGAAGCCGAGTGCAACGATGACCGCGATCCAGACGCGCTCCCCGCTGAAGCTGATATAGTACTGGAAGGTCGCGACCTTGATCAGCGACAGGCAGGTGACGGCGCTGTGCAGCAGCACCAGGCTCGTCAGCACGGCTTTCGAGTCCAGGCGGCTCCGCAGATCGGTGAAAATGCCTGGCGGAGCGCTCATTGCGGAAGCTCGCTGCGGACGACGGGCGTTGCGGGCGCGATCAGGCCAGTTCAAGCGTACGCTTGAAATAGGCGATCGTTTCCTTCAGTCCGTCCTCGAGCGCGACCTTCGGCTCCCAGTCCAGCGCGGCCTTGGCCTTGGCGAGGTCGGGCTGGCGCTGGCGCGGATCGTCCTGCGGCAGCGGCTGGAAGACCAGTCGCGAACGCGAGCCGGTGAGCTCGATCACCTTCTCGGCGAGCTCGCGGATGGTGAACTCGGAATTGTTGCCGATGTTGATCGGTCCGGTGACGTCCTCGCCGGTCGCCATCAGCCGCATGATGGCCTCGACGAGATCGTCGACATAGCAGAACGAGCGGGTCTGCCCGCCGTCGCCGAACACGGTGATCGGCTCGCCCTTGAGCGCCTGGACAATGAAGGACGACACCACGCGGCCGTCATTGGGCTGCATGCGCGGGCCGTAGGTGTTGAAGATGCGCGCGACCTTGATCGGCAGGCCATGCTGGCGCCAATAGTCGAAGAACAGCGTTTCGGCGCAGCGCTTGCCCTCGTCGTAGCAGGAGCGGACCCCGATCGGGTTGACATTGCCCCAATAATCCTCGGTCTGCGGATGGATCAGCGGGTCGCCATAGACCTCGCTGGTCGAGGCCTGGAAGATCCGCGCCTTGAGCCGCTTGGCGAGGCCGAGCATGTTGATGGCGCCATGCACCGAGGTCTTGGTGGTCTGCACGGGATCGCGCTGGTAATGGATCGGCGAGGCCGGACAGGCCAGGTTGAAGATCGCATCGACCTCGATGTAGAGCGGGAAGGTGATGTCGTGCCGGACCGCCTCGAACAGCGGATTTGCGATCAGATGGGCGATGTTGCGCCGGCTGCCGGTGAAGTAGTTGTCGGCGGACACCACCTCGGCTCCTGCGTCGAGCAGGCGCTCGCACAGATGCGATCCGATGAAGCCGGCGCCTCCGGTCACGAGGATGCGGCTGGTCTTGTAGCTTTCAAACGGCATGATCGGTTCCAGACTGTCCGCGGTCGGAGCGGCCGGCTGAGTGGTATCGGCAACGGCCGGGCTCGCCAATAGCCAAATGACCCGATACGGCGAGGTATTTTGATACCCCTACTGTGCATGGGGTTGTTTTCGATATTTTTGTGGAAAGGGCCGGACGGCTAAAATTCCCGCCGCTTCAACCAGGCCCGCGCCCCCCAATGGGCAAAGCACCAGGCCGATCTGATCAGGGAGAGGCGTTCGACATTGCGGTAGATCTGCCAGACCCATTTGGCCGAGCGTAGCGGGCGGCTGGAGACCGACGAGCCCCTGACGCGGTAGCGCGCAAGGTCCTCGTTGAGGCCGTATGCGGTATGGCCGCGCTTGAGGATCGAGAGCCACAGGCAGAAATCGTCATAGCCCTCGTTCTTCATCGCGATGGGGCCGGCGATCTCGCGGTCGACCATGGCGGTCAGCGTCGCGATCGCGGTGTTCTCCAGGAGCTGGCCATAGGTGAGCGAGGCCGGCACCTCGATCAGCCGTCCGGTGACCGTGTTGGCCTCGTTGATGCGGCGGAACGCGGTGTAGCTGAGGGCGGCCTGCTTCTCCCGGGCGAAGGCGAGCTGCCGCTCCAGCTTCTCGGGCAGCCACAGATCGTCGCTGTCCAGGAAGGCGAGATAGCGGCCCTGCGCGGCGTCAATCGACGCCTGGCGGGCGAGCGCCGGGCCGCCATTTTTGGCTTGCCGGATCAGCTTGACGCGGGGATCGCGCTCGCCGATCGCGGCGATGATCGCCGGCGTCCGGTCGGTCGAGCAGTCATCGGCGATCAACAGCTCCCAATCGGCGAATGTCTGGCCCTGCACCGAGCGGACCGTCTCCTCGATCAGGCCTTCGACGTTCCAGGACGGTGTGATGATCGAGACGAGCGGCATGATGGATCCGTTCAGTTCACACGGGCCGGCTCGGCGATTGCGGCGCGCAAGGAGGCCGCAAACGTGTCGAGCAGCTTGGGATCGCTGATATAGAGCTCGCCCGGATAAGACCGGCGCCAGGCCGACTCGAAATAGGGCGCGCCCCTGGCCGGATCGAAAGGTCCGGCGCGCAAGGCCTCGCGCAGCCGCGCCGGCACGTCGGCCAAACGGTCGACCGCATAGACCAGCGGGCAGGAGCGGTAAAACGCATCGCCCATCACCACGACCGGCTTGCCGAGCAGCAGCGCTTCGGCACCCGACTTGCTGTTGACGGAGATGACGGCGTCGGCGCGGCTGAGTACGGTGTAATTGTTGGTCTGCGGCGGCAGCAGCACGAAATTATCGAACCGGCGCGCGAGCTCGAACAGGCGCGAGGCCGCGATCGCGCCGATCTGGGCGGGATGTTCCTTGACCACCAGCACATGCGAATCCGGGATCGTGCGCAGCAGGAAGTCGACGGTCGCGACCTGGTCGAGATAGTCCGGCGAGCGCAGCGTCAGCGCCATGTCGGCCGGAACGTGGAAGGGATAGTAGACGAAGGGCGTTTCGGAGAGCGGACGATAGAGCTTGCGCAGCCGGCTCGCGTTGAGTGCCATCGCGGCGTGCACCTGGGCATGGCGCAGATTGTGTCCGAACTCCTGGTGCTTGCCGAGCGCAAACTGATCCCAGAGTTTTTCTGCGAGACGGTGAGCGTTGCGCACGTTCACGACCTTCTTGAAGGCCGCCGAATAATGATGCTGGTCCTTCCTGGGAATGACGATCGCACGCTGCGTCAGCGTGTCGTCCAGATAGGCGCGCACCTCGGGCGACACTGCGTCCGCCGGCGCCGGCATCACGTCGGGCGCCGCGAGGCTGTCGGGCGTAAAGTACATCCGGCCGCGAAAAAACGACGGCTCGATGAACCAGTTGCGGATGCCTCGGCGCCTGGCGGCGTAGAAGCTCGCGATGACGGACAAAAAGCCGCCGAGCTCCTGCACCAGCTCGGCAGGCCGCTGCTGCGCGTCCAGCCGGTCGAGCAGCCCCTCCATGGCGTTCGCATAGATCATGAAGCGCCGGCGCAGCGCGGCCGTATCCCTGATGCCGAACGTGAAACGCTCGTGGCTGAACAGGAAATTGGTCCCGTCGAGCCCGTAGGCGGCGACGCGCGCGTCGAACGCCTTGCGGTCGTCCGGGGCAGGGCCGGTCTTGAGGCCCTCGCGGTACATGTTCGTGACCGGCACGCCTTCGGCAGCCGACATCTCGGCGCTGCGATCGTCGAAGGCGAGGAGCTCGACGTCATGGCCTGCCGCGCGCAAGCGCTGTGCGACCGGAATCCAGAACCGGGTCTGGTACTCGGCAAGCGTGGTGATGAGAATGGTCTTTGCAGATGTGGTCATGGCTCTAATGGACCTGTTCGATCGCAATGCTCGCGAGCGGCAAGCCCGTCGTCGCGCAATGCGCGCGTCTCGCGGCGAATTGCGACGGGCTGGCGCCATCGTGCGCGGCGATCCGCCCCAGCAGGGTGTTGACGAAGGCCGGCTCGATCCGCTTGTCGCGCCGGGCTGGATTGAACCGGCTACGCAGCCGCTCGGTGACGGCGGAGCCGAGGGCCGCGCTCGCCGCGCCCTTGACGACCTGACCGAGGCTCGGCTTGGCGCGCGTGCCCTTCACGGTCGCAAGCAGCGAGACGTAGGGCCGGCGCGAAACGGCTGTGCCGATCAGGACATCGGCAACCCGTTCGGCAGCCTGTCCGTCGTTGAGATGGAAGAAAGCCTCGATGTCGGCGGCGTGGACGGCGGCGAAATCGAACGTCCCGGTCTCGCGCTCGACGTGGTCGATCGCGCCGAGCAATTCGTCGAATGACGTCACTTGCCGGCTCACGCGCGCGGGCAGCGCGGCGTGGCCCGCTGTGGTCGGTGTGTTCAAATATTCGAGCTGGAGCGGCAGCTTTCCGAGCAGCACCGATTCGACGGCCGTCCCGCAGTTCAGATGAACCACCGCGGCCGCATTGCGGATGCGGTCGAGCACGCTGCCGGTGCCGTCGATCACGACGTTGGCGTGGCGCGCGAGCGCGTTGCGATAGACGTCCTCGCTCTCGAAGGGATGCGGACGGACGAGAATGCGCCGGTCGGGCCGTGCTGCGGCGAGGCGCTCGATCTCGGCGAGATAGTTTGCAAAGACCTGCTTCAGGTCCGCGATGAAGCGATCGACATAGGTGCCGTCCCAGCCCGCCCGCACCATCGCCTCGCGCTCGCCGCCCGGCTTGCCGGTGAAGCGCGAATTGACCAGCGGGAAGTTGGCGTTGACGAGCAGATAGCCGCGCGGTTCGCCGTCGAGCAGCGCGCGCCAGCGAGGGGCTGCGAAATCGAAACGCGGGCACCCGGTGAGGTGAAGCTGCTCCGGCCGCATGGTTCCAGCCGCCAGGAAGGCATCGTGCAGCCGGCTGCCCCAGAAGAAATAGCCCGACAGGATGTCGGCGTAGCCGCTGCCCTTGATGTGCGCGGCCATCGCCGGCGGCGAGTTGCCGCCCTTCTCGGCGAGCACGCCGCCTTCGGTATCGAGCACGTACAACGCGACGCCGGCCCTGGCAAAGCTGCGCATCAGGTCGAGATTGACGGGACGTGCGTAGTTGACGACCAGGGCGTCCAGCCCGAGCCGCGGGACATCGACCGCCTGCTCGTACATCGGCACCAGCACGACGGAGACGCCGCGCCGCGCGAGTTGATAACCGAGCATGACTGCGCCCGGCAGGTCACGCTTGGGGTGATCGACCACCAGGCCTATGCGCAACGATTCAGCTCCCGGCTGGTCCGCGTCAGAGCCGCATCACGGTGCGCTCGAGGTCCGTCAGTGCACCCGCCGCGCGGAAACGCGCCGGCGGTTCGGGATAGATGCGCGGCTGCTGGATGTAGGTTGCCGTATACAGCAGGCGATTGTGATCGGACTGGATCCGGCTCCCCATGTGCAGGCAGCGCGCGGTATTGACGATGAAGGACGACAGGCGGGGTGCGATCATTTCCTTGACCGCGTCGGGACCGGTCTTGGCGAACACCTGCGCGTCGCTCATGTGGCTCTTGAGCGTGTTGCGGAACGGTTTAGACGGGCCGGCCGGAATGAAGGTGAAAGGACCGTCGGCGGTGTCCTGCACATCGGTCAGGTAGATGAAGAGCTTGCAGACGCGCTTGTCGTCGTGATCGAGATGCCACAACTGCGAGTAGCTCAGCGCCTGGTTCGGAGTCGGTTGCGACAACGTCAGCAGCACGTCCGACAATTGCGGCAGGTCGTGCATGAAGTCGCCGATGATGCGCAGCGCGGCCGGCTGCAGGGCGTAGCGCACGAAGGGATGGTCGGTCGCAAAGGCGCCGTTGACGAGATCCTCGTCCAGCAGGCTGACCCAGAAGGATTTGTGCCCTTGCTTCTGCTGGCCGACGAGTTCGTTGAGGCGGTTCACCTTGCCGTCGGCGAACGAAGCGACGGCTTCCGCCAGGCTGCGATCGACGATCGAGGAGACGTCGACATAACCCTGCTCGTCGAGCTTGCGGCTCGCCTCGGCCCATTCGGGCTTCGTTGGAAGCTGTTTCAGCAGCGCGGCGCGCTTGGCGCGGGCCGGCAATTGCAGGCTGGTCAGGGCGGCCTTGAGCACCCATCCGAGATCGGTGCGGTTGACGTGCCACAGCAGGCGGCGGAACTGGCTGATCTTCTGCTTTTTCGGGGCCGGCCGATCAGCGGTCGTGTCGATGGTTGTCATGTGGGCTCCCAGCAATACAAAAAACCATCATTGTGGATCGTCGGCGCGAAGGGCATCCGCTCGCGTGCCAAGATGCGGACGCGGCCCTGTCGCTCGTAGTCGTCGAGTGTCGAGAACAGCTGCGTCTGGTAGTCAACCGAACGGATGTAAAGGAAGCTCACGATGTCGCGCGGGCTCGATAAATTCAGCAGCTCCGTCGTTGGCTCGATGTTGATGACGCGCTTCGGCCTTGCCGCGATGATGTTGTCCACCACCTTGCGTACGTCGTAGGGAATCTGCTCGATGCAGAAGTAAGTGAAGGCGACCTGGTCCCGGATCGCGGCGTAGCTCGGGTCGGCACCGTCGGTCAGATCGATCCTGTCGAGCGAAATCCGGTCGGACAGGCCGAAATGTGCGGCGATCTCGCGGCCCGCGGCGATGCCGTTCGGCGCGATGTCGAAACCGCGCAGCTTCCAGTCGGGATGATTGAGGTGAAGCGACAGCAGATTGATGCCGCAACCCGCGCCGAGCTCGACGATCTCCGTGGCGCTGCCGGCGTGCCGTGCGAGCAGTTCGCCGAGGGCTCCGATCCGATAACGGTAATAGTCGTCGGCCGCGACCCTGCAGATATGATTGTCGACCTTGCGAAGATCCCGCGCGGGATTCTTCGGGATCAGGAATGCGTCGATGCTGGCGGCCGTCTTCCAGCTCTTTTGCGACAGCATTCGCTGCCAATGCGATAGATTGTATTCGGAATCAACCACGTCGGCAGTGCGCTTGACACGGCGCATCGCGAGGCGGCCGATGCTCTTGGCCCCATCGAGCGCATACGTCGCCGCCTTGTCCGACAACGACGCCGGAGCGAAACCTGTGATGACGGCTTTCGTGTCTGTCGCGTGGATGTTCATTCAACTGCTTTTGGATGTCAGTCCCATCAGTTGTCCGACTGCGGGAAATACAGTCCGATGCCGCTTCTCGAGCACCAGAAAGTATTGAAGCGCCCAGGTAATCAGGCAGAAAACCATGGAACCCAGCGCGAGCTTTAGCACGCTGTCGAACTGAATGTAACCTGCAATTATTGCTAGAGAAATGCTTGCCAGGACAAGGATTGCGCACTGGGTTCCGATAGCCTTCGCGAAACGATTCCGGTCAATGTCGAGTGCACTGCGCAACTCCCCAATCTGCCAGGGGAGGACGACGATACAGCCGACGACCTGCCCGAGGATCAGGGCGCGTTCCGCGAACAGATGCAATGATGCGACCGAGACGGCAGCCCAGATCAGAAGCTGGACCGCCATCAGCCGATTGAGCCGGGCCTGCACCTCGGGCCGCGTCAGGAAGATCAGGCTGCCGATCGCCACGTATTGGGCGCAGATCGGAACGAGGAAGCTCAGACCCATCCAGAACGCATAGGGAGCAAGAAGAGGACCGATCCAGATGTTCATGATCTCGGGCGAGAGGATCGCGGTCGCGGCAAGCGGCGGCACCACAAACATCGGCATCATGACGAGGCCGAGGTCGCCGAGGCGCTGGAACGAAGTCGCGCTGCCGCGCTCATCGAGACGGCTGGCAACGGGAAGCAAGGCAGATGTCAGAAGGCTGACAACGATTTTGGAGACCCGCGACAATCGCACCAGTGCATCGTAGGTGCCGACGGCCTTGGGGCCGAACAGCAACCCGATCAGGAACGGCTGGAACGGTCCGGAAATACCGCCCATCAGTTTGCCCTGCAGGAGCAGCAGGCAACGATGCAGAATATCCTGCCGGATGTCCGGGGTCCACGGCAGCAGTCGCACATGCTTGTGCCGCAGGGCGACGAACGCGGCAATCCCGATGACGACGGCGCGTGCCACCAGCGTGGCGAGATAGATGTAAGCGACCACTTCAAAGCCTGCCGCCGCCCAGGAGGCGGCGAATGTCAGGCCGACATAGGCGGCCGTTGACGTGACCTCCGCGAAGCGAAGCAAATTATAGCGCTCGAAGCCCTTGACGATACCTTCCCAAACCAGCGCCGGAACGAAGATCAGGTTCGCGAATGCCGTGTAGTGCATGATCCGGGTGAACGTCTCCAGATGCGCGGCGTCAATCTTCATCACGATGACGAGCAGCGGCGTCGCAAGCCAGATGGCGGCGCTCAGGATCAAGGTGAGCGCGATGGAGACGACTCCCAAAAAAGAGATCTGGCGGCTCGCCTGCGTCCAATTGCGGTGCTCGCGCGCGCGCGCGACGATCTGGGTGGCGACCTCGGACAGACCGAGATCAAGCACCGCCATCATGCCGCTCGGCAACAGCAGTCGCGAGATCACGATGAGGCCGAACTCGGTCACCCCCCAGGTTCGGATGATCAGTGGAATGACCGCCAGGCCCAGCAAAGCGGCCACGCCAAAGGCGATCGCCGAAATCACCGTGTTCTGGACCAGGCGCTTGATCATTGGTGTTTTGCTACCACGCGCTCAGTCCGCCATCGACGGCGATGTTCTGGCCGGTCACGTAGGATGCTGCATCCGATACCAGGAACAGCATCGTCCCCACCATCTCGTCGGCACGGGCCATCCGGCCGAGCGGAATGCGAGCGCCGTAGCGCGCCTTGAAGGTTTCGTTCTGTCCGCTCTCGACGCCGCCCGGAGTAAGCGTGTTGACGCGAACGCCCTTCGCCGCCCAGTAGGTCGCAAGGTGCTTGGTCAGACCGATGACACCGGCCTTGGACGCCGTGTAGACCGCGGGCGTGTTGATGGCGCGTCCGAGATATTCGGAGCCCTCGTAGATGCGCTGGTCGGGTGCCATCAGGCCGTAGATCGATGCGGTCTGCACGATGGCGCCGTAGCCGCGCTCGGCCATTCGGCCGCCGAACACCTGCGCGATGTTGAACATGCCGTCGAGATTGACCGCCATGATCTCCCGCCAGGTATCCAGCGAGAATTTCTCGACGGGCGCAAAGAAGGCGTCGACATCGCGGGTCTTGCTCGCGGCGTTGTTGAGCAGGATCGAGACCGGTCCGAGCTCCGCTTCGATCGCATCGGCCGTATTGCGGACGGAATCGGGCTGGGTGATGTCGCAGCCATAACCCCTGGCGCGGGCGGCATGGCGCGACGTCAGGTCGGCTGCCGCAGCATCGGCCGCGGCCTGGTCGAGATCGACAATCGCGACATTGGCGCCGAACTCGGCGAGGCCCTCTGCGAAGCGGCGTCCGAGGATGCCGCCCCCGCCGGTGACAACGGCCGTGCGGTCGGTGAGATCGAACAGGGCCTTGAAGCTCGTGGTCATCGCTTCAATCTCCTCAGGCCGCTTGTCGCTGGCGAAGCAGAAGTTCCACCAGCGTAAAATCGAGATCGGAATCAATGTCGATCGAGCGCTCTTCCGGCATCTCGAACAGACGCGTATCCGGATAGAACACCGCGGGCTGCTCCAGAAATGGCGCGACGCGCCAGACATAGATCGACGCGTTCATGTCGAAGCAGCGCGGCGCATCCTGCCTGCGGGTGATCGGAGGGTTGGCGGATTTCGAAAGGCCGACGCTGCCGTCGGTGCGCTGCTCGACCAGGTTGAAATAGGGCGAGCGGCGTGCCGGCGCGCCGGTGATGACGTTGCGCGCGCCGCTCTCGCGCAGCATTGCCACCGCGCCGGTGATGTCGGAGGCAAGCCTGAGCGGCGAGGTGACGTCGAGATCGACGAAGATCTCGGGCGTCTTGCCCGTTTGCGCCATGGTTCGTTCGAGACAATGGCGGATCGCCGGCAGCTTCGGCGCGGTGTCGGTCGCCATCTCGTCCGGACGCTTCACCGCGATGTCGGCGCCAGCCTTCAGCGCCGCGTCGAGCAGGGCGTCAGAATCGCTGCTGAAGGCGATCGCGTCGAACAGGCCGGTCTCGCGCGCCTGCTCGATGCTCCACGCGAGCACCGGCTTGCCGAGGAGATCGCGCGCATTTTTGCCCACGACCCCCTTCGAGCCGCCCCGCGCGCAGATCGTGCAGACCAGACTCATGGCGATATCCAGGTCTTGGTGCGCAGAGCGCGCTCGCTGGCGTCGATCAGGTGAACGACGCCGAGCGCCTCGGGCAGCGAGCAGACCGGGCTTGCGCCTCGCATCGCCGCGACATGCATGTCGCGGTAGGTCTGGTCGCGCTCGCTGGGGATTTCGGTCGCCTTGCCGTTGACGGCAAGACGGCTGCCGACGAGATCCGCCTCGATGGTGTCGTCCTCGACGTTGACACGAATGCGACGGATGCCCTGGCGGTCGAGATAGTCCATGTGGACGTGAACCGATGGTGCGCGCTGCATGTCGAGCAGCAGATCGAGATGGTCGTCGACGTCGATATCGCGCGCGCCGGACGCGCCGCCGAGCGCTGCTACGCGATACCACGGCCCGAACAGCCACAACAGATAGTCCAGTTCGTGGCTGAGATCCCGCAACACGCCGCCCCCGGCGTCAGCGGTGGCGGATGCGGTGGCACGATGATCGCGGCCGGGCCGCCAGTCCCTGATGTCCTGGCCGACATAGGCGGCGACCGTGATCACGTCGCGTCCGCGCAGCCTTTCGGCGAGCGCCGTCATCACGGGGTGAAAGCGCAGATTGTATCCGACGCTGACGTGGGCAAACGGATATTTCGGTGGCGGTGCCGGTGTTGCGAATAGCGGTTTTTCGACGAGGACCTTGCCCTGGAAACCGGCCTGCGCGAGCTCCTGCAGATTGTCCGCGTGGCGCGCAGTCTCGGTGGCGATCACCACATAGTCCGGATGCGCGCCCGCCACGGCCTGCGTGATCGACCCATAGTCGCCGCCTTCGCGGCGGCTGACGGTTGCGACTCGAAGGCCGAGTTCGCGCAGGACGCGCACATGTCTTGTGCCGATCGAGCCGAGGCCAACCACGACCGCGCTTGTCGATGTCACGGGAAGACCTCGTGAAACTCCGCATGCGCCTGCTCGAAATCCTCCAGACGGCCGATGTCGAGCCAGTATTCGCGGATCGGATAGACCGCGACGCGCCCCTGGCCGGCGATCACGCGCTCCAGCACGGTCGGCATGTCGATCGGGACGCCGGGTGCGACGTGGCGAAAGACGGAGCTGCCGATCACATAGATGCCGGCACTGACGAACCAGCTCTCGGTCGGCTTCTCGCGGATGGCGTCGAGGAAGCCCTCCGACGTGGAAACCACGCCATACGGTACGTGCACCTTGTGCTCGCGCACGGCCATCGTGGCTTCCGCCGGTGTTCCATTGTGGAAGTCGAGAAGAGCCCCGTAATTGATCGTGGTGAGAATGTCGCCGTTGGTGACGATCATCGGCACAGCCGGGGGCGTCGGGAAGAGTCCGAGCGCGCCAGCGGTCCCCAGACGTTCCGCTTCGTGCACGTACTGGATACTGGCGCCGAAGGCGGCGCCGTCGGCAAAATAGTCCTTGATGGTCTCGGCCTTGTAATTGACCGAGATGAAGATGTTGCCGAAACCCTGCTGCACGACATTGCGGACGATCGTCTCGAGCAGCGGTCGGCCGCCGACATTGAGCATCGGCTTCGGCACCTCGCGCGTCAGCGCGCCCAGGCGTTCGCCGAGGCCGCCCGCCATGATCAGGACCGGGTTGGGATAGTGGCGCGGTTCGAGCAACTCATCGAGCGTCTCGACCAGGATCAGATGGCCGCCCTCGTCGACGAGCGGGAGCTGCTTGATCGACTTCTGCCGCATCAGCTGCAGGCGATCCTCGCGCGGCAACGTCGCAGGAGCCGACACCGGCGCACGGTTCATGATGTCGGTCGCGAGTCCGGCAAGCGGGATGCCGCGCAACAGTCCGCGCCTCACGTCACCGTCGGTGACCACGCCCAGAAGGCGATTCTGGTCGTCGAGCACGAGCGCAATCTGAATGCTTCCGCTCTCGATGGCGGCAATGGCCTCGCCCACGGTCGCCTGCGTTCCAACGACGGCCTTACGCCAGGATTTCATGGCAATCTGCCTCGTATCCGCCGGATGTCGGGGGGCCGCCCACGGCTTGAGTGTGCTATATCGCGGCTGCGAGACGCGGCGTCAACCCCAACGGGGTTTCCTCGGGCCGCCCGTTAACCTCAGCTTTTTGCGGTCCGAATCGACGGTTTGAAGACCCGCCGTTCGGCCGTTAAGGTTGTCCCGCGCAGGGGGAATCGGCATGGATGATCTCATCATCATAGGCGGCGGCGAGCACGCCTTCATGGTCTACGAGGCGGCGCTGTTGTCCGGCCGGTTCAAGGTCGTGGGCTTCCTCGATCGCCAGCCTGCAACACTGGGCGACATCAGCTATCTTGGAACCGACGACGCTGCGCCGACCTATCCGGATGCCGCCTTCGTGTTGGGGATAGGAACGATGCAGGCGGGGCCCGCCCGCCGCCAGATGATTGGCCGCTTGCAGGTCAAGCGCTGGGCGTCCGTGATTCACCCGCGCGCGATCGTCTCGCCGTCGGCAACGGTCGGCGCGGGCAGCGTCGTCATGCCGGGGGCGATCGTCAATGCGCGCAGCATGATCGGCAATCATTGCATCATCAATTCCGGTGCCATCGTCGAGCACGACGTTCGCATTGGTCACTGCACGCATCTGTCGCCTGGAACCGTGGTCGGCGGAGGCGCCGAGATCGGCGACAATTGTTTTGTCGGTCTCGGTAGCCGCGTGCGCGATCACATCTCCATCGGCAACGATACTCTGATCGCGATGGGATCGGTCGTGACCGGCTCATGGCCGCAAGGGTCGGTGCTGCGCGGGGTGCCGGCGAAGCCGCGTCGCTAGACCGGATCGTCCGGCTCGAGCGCGCGCGGCGCTGCCGTTCCGATCAGCGACCAGTAGTCGATCGGCGGCCGGCCCGCGCCAGGACGCTTGGCGGTGATGTCGGTCGGGCCGATCGTCTCGCCGGCCTTCAGCGCACGCGCCGCCACGATGCTCTTGCGCGCGACCGGCACGTTCCTGATCTCGGACTCTTTCGGCGCCTTCACGCCGTCGCCGAGTGCACGCTCAACATTGCGGATGGCCGCAACCATTTGCTTGAAGTCGCCCGGCTCCAGCGAGGCTGCGTGGTCTGGGCCCGGGGCGTTGCGATCGAGCGTCAGGTGCTTTTCGATCGTGGTGGCGCCGAGCGCGACCGCGGCGATTGAAACCTCGAAGCCGTCGGTGTGATCGGAATAACCGACCGGGAGCTGGAATGCGGAGCGCATCGTCGCCATCGCGGCGAGGTTCACATCCGCGATGGGGCAGGGATATTCGGTCGTGCAATGGAGCAGGCTGACGTGCCGCGCCAGCGCGGTGCGTGCCGCCGGATCGCGCCACGCCGCGCGAAAGGAGGCGCTGCCGGGCGGATCGTCGCGCTGGCCGTAGCCATGAGCCAGCACGCCGAGCGCGTCCTCGATCTCGCCGAGCGTCGCCATGCCGGTCGACAGGATCAGCACCGCGCCAGCCTTCGCGGCCGCATGCAGCAGCGGCGCATTGGTGAGATCGCCCGATCCGATCTTGATGCGCGGCAACTTGAGCGACAGCAGGAAAGCGAGCGAAGCGTCGTCGAACGGTGTCGACAGGAATTCGATGCCGCGCTCCCTGGCGCGCGCGATCAGGGTGTGGTGTGCGGCTTGCGGCAGTTCGAGCCGTTCCAGCATGGCAAGCTGGCTCTCGGCGGCGTTCGTGGTGCGCTGCTGATAGTCGGCCTTCTTTGCCGCACCGCCCGCCAATGCCTTCGCATTGAAGGTCTGGAACTTGACGACGTCCGCGCCGGCGTCGGCGGCGGCGTCGACCAGCGCCAGCGCCTTCTCCAGGCTGCCGTCATGATTGACGCCGGCTTCCGCGATGATCAGCGTGTGCGTCATGGCCGCGCTCCACTTGCCGGAAGATCGTAAAAGCCCTTCGCCAGAAGCTGCCTGAAATCGGGGATGGCGGCGACGATGTCGGCAAATCGCCGGCTGGATTCGCCGTCGCCGTAAGGGTTGGCGGTGGCTTGGAGGCCGCGCTGCAGTCCCGCCGACATGGCGGCGGCGATCGCGTTGCGCTCGGGCGCCGCGTGAAATACCGAGGCCGCGCGTTCGCGTCCCTTCTGACGGTCGCCGATATCGACCGTGGGAACGCCGAAGGAGGGTGCTTCGAGCAGGCCGCTCGAGGAATTGCCGATCACCAGGTCTACCTGGCTCATCAGGCTGAGATAGCGGAGCTGCCCAAGCGAGGCGACCGCGATCGTGTTCGGCCGGCCAGCTGCAAAAGCCTCGATCCGGGTGTTCAATGCGCGGCCCTCGGCATCGGCGTTGGCGAGGGTGAACACGAGACGAAAAGCGGGATCGAGCATCGATAGTGCCGCGAACAGCTCATTCAGCTCGGCCACCGAGCGCCCGGCCTCGATCGTGACGGGATGGAACGTGACGAGCGCATTGCGTTCGCCGAGCGGTATCCCGACCGCGCGGCCGATGCCGTCGCGGTCCATCAGGGCGAGATGCTTGATGGCGTCGATGCCGACCGAGCCGATGGTGTGAATGCGCGACGGATGCTCGCCGAGCTGAATCAGCCGCTGGGTCGAGCCCCGATTGCTGGTGAAATGCAGATGCGACATCTTGCTGATGGCGTGACGAATGGACTCGTCGACCGCGCCCTCGGTGACATCGCCGCCGAACAGATGCGCCATCGGCAGCCGCATGAACATCGCCGCCTGCGCGGCCGCGAACATCTCGAAACGGTCGCCGAGCACGACCACGAGATCCGGCCGTAGCCGGGTGAAAGCATCGGCAAAGCCGATCACGCCGAGCCCCACCGATTTCGCGACGCCGGCACCGGTGTCGCTGCTGAGCAGCGTCTCGACCCGCTCGTCGACCTCGAACCCCTCGTCGCGGATAGCGTTGAAGGTATAGCCGAACTCCGGCGCCAGATGCATGCCGGTGGCGACCAGCTGAAGCGTCAAGCCGGGCGTCTCGCGGATTGCGCGCATCGGCCAGACCAGCAGCCCGAAATCGGCGCGGCTACCGGTGACGAAGCAGATTTTTCGCGCGCCGCTATTCATCGCGGACCCTGATGCTGGCGCTGCTGGGCAGGTTGATCAACCGCCGTTCGATGGATTCGGCGGTCGAAAGATCGCCGCGCGGATTTTGCGCGAACATCGGCAATTTGTGCATCAAGGTCCAGGCCGGTCGCGCGCCGAAGCCGGCGTCGTTGAGCGCGGCGAGCAGGTCGTCGCGCCGATCGGCATTATTCTCGTCGAGCAGGATCGCGTTCAGCCAGTAATTGCTCGTGGTGTCCTTTGGCTCGCGCGAGAAGCGGATGCCGGGAATATCCGAGAAGGCACGTTCATAGGCCAAGGCAAGCTTGCGCTTGCTCGCCAGAAAACCGTCGAGCTGCTCGAGCTGGGCGCAGCCGAGCGCGGCATTCAGGTTGGGCAGCCGGTAATTGAAGCCGATTTCGTCATGCACGAAGGCCCATTTGTGCGGCAGCTTCGCGGTGGTGGTGAGATGCTTGGCGCGGCGCCCCAGTTCCTCATCATTGGTGAGGATGGCGCCGCCGCCGCCGGTGGTGACGATCTTGTTGCCGTTGAAGCTCAGCGCCGCGAGCCGCGCCTGCGATCCGACGGCGCGACCCTTGTAGGTCGAGCCCAGCGATTCCGCGGCGTCCTCCACCAGCGCAATGCCCCAGTCGCGGGCGATAGCGCTGATCTCGTCGAGCTCGACCGGATGCCCGAACGTGTGCATCGGCGTGATCGCGGCGATGCGGCGTCCGGTCTCGCGGTTGATCGCCCCCTTGGCGGTCCGCTCGCCGATGGCATCAAGCCGCGCGGCGAGTGCGCGCGCATCCATGCCGAGCGTGACGAGCGAGCTGTCGACGAAATGCGGCGTTGCGCCGCAATAGGCAATCGCATTGGTCGTCGCGATGAAGGTCAGGGCCGGCGAGATGACCTCGTCGCCGGGCTCGACGCCGGCGAGGCGGAAGCAGGCATGCAGCGCGGCGGTACCGTTGACGACGGCCACCGCACGCCTGGCGCCGGTGGTTTCCTCGAGCATGCGCTCGAACCGGTCGACGAACGGCCCGACCGAGGACACAAAGGTGCTCTTGATGCACTCTTCGAGATAGGCGATTTCGTTGCCGGCGAACACCGGCTCGTGCAGGCCGAGGATTCCGTTGGGCGTTCCCACGGCACGCCGTACGGCGTCGACGATCGCCTTTGGCTCGAAATCCGACCTGGTCAGGGGACTGTCCACCATCGCCTCAGACGTTGTAGACGTCAGCCTTGTAGCGGCTGAGATTAGCGGGATTGGTGAACCAGTCGACCGTCTTGACCATGCCGCGGCGCATGCCGTCGACGCCGCCGAATTCAGGGCTCCAGCCGAGTTGCTGGCGTGCCCTGGAATTGTCGGCCCAGAGCCGTTCGACCTCGCTGTTGGCCGGACGCAGGCGCGCCTCGTCGGTCTCGATTTCGATGCTCGCCCCCATGACGTCGGCGATCATCTGCGCGGTCGCGCCGACCGAGATCTCGAAGCCGCTGCCGAGATTGATGGTCTGGCCGACGACTTGCTCGGCAGGCGCCGTAAGGCCCGCGATCAGGCCGCGCGCTGTGTCGGTGACGAACGAGAAATCGCGCGTCGGGGTGACGGCGCCGAGGCGGATGGTCCGCTTGCCGGTGGCGATCTGGCTGATGATTGTCGGGATTACCGCGCGCGCCGATTGTCGCGGGCCAAAGGTGTTGAACGGGCGGATCACCACGACAGGCATGTCGAATGAAGCCTGGAACGACAGCGCCATCTGGTCGGAGGCGATCTTCGAGGCCGAATAGGGAGACTGTCCGACCAGCGGATGGCTCTCCTTGATCGGAACGGTCTGGGCCGTGCCGTAGACCTCGCTGGTCGAGGTCTGCACGAAGCGGCGCGCGCCGGCCATGCGCGCGGCCTGGAGCACGTTCACGGTGCCACGCACATTGGTTTCGACATAGGAGTCGGGCGCGACATAGGAGAAGGGGATCGCGATCAGCGCCGCCAGATGCAGCACGTCGGTGCAGCCGCTCGCAGCCCCGATCATGAAGTGCGGATCGCGGATGTCGCCGGACACGACCTCCACCGACGTCATGATGTCGGCCGCTACGGTGTCGAGCCAGCCCCAGGAGTTGAAGGAGTTGTAGTAGACGACCGCTTTGACGCGGGCCCCGGCTTTCACCAGCTCTTCGACGACATGCGAACCGATGAAGCCGTCGCTGCCGGTAACGAGGACGCGGGCGTCCCTCAGATCTGCCATGCCGGACCCCAAAAGGCGATTAAGCCAGCGTTCGCAACAAGATGGCGCTATAGCACACTGGCGCTCGCGTGCAACAGAACACCGCCGGACATCCGCCAAATGCCGGGGGATGCAGCGCTTTTGGGCGCGCCTCTAGACGTTCCCGGTCGGAGCCAGTCGCTGCTTCACGAACACTTCCAGATTTCCGCCCTCGAACAGATGGCCCGCAAGGCCTGCGGCCCGCGCCGCTTCCATGTCGCTGTCCTTGTCTCCGATCACCATGCTGCGCGTCATGTCCACCGGGAAACGCTGCGCGAGATCGGTGATCATGCCGGGCGCCGGCTTACGCCGGTCGCTGGTGCGGCAATAGTGCGCGACGGTGCCGTCGGGGTGATCGGGGCAATACTCGAACGCGTCGATATGGGCGCCGACCAGCGCCATCTGGTCTGCCATCCAGCGGTGCAGGGCGACGACGTGATGCTCCTCGTAGTAGCCGCGTGCGACGCCGGATTGATTGGTGATGACGAAGGCGAAGTAGCCGGCGTCGTTGACGGCCTTCACGGCCTCGCGTGCGCCCTCGATCCATTCGAGCTTATGGGTCTCGAAGGTGTATCCAGAATCGTGGTTGAGCACCCCGTCGCGATCGAAGAATACGGCGGGGCGCCGTAGCTTCTCGCTCAGCTCGCGGTCGGCGCGCGCGAAATCATCGGGTATGCCGATGTCGATGAAATAGCCACGATAGGCCGTGCCGCGCAACTGGCCGGACTTGACGAGACCGGGGAATACGTCCTGCTCGAGCGAGGCCGGAAGCGTCGCAATGTCGGTGAGAATGGACCTGTCCACGACGTAGATGCCGGCATTGACCGGCCCCGTGGCGCCTGCACCCGGGGCGATGAAGTCACGCACCACGTCGCCGTCGAGAACGACCCGGCCGTACCGATCTCCGACGACGCCGTCGCGCAGTGCCATGTGAATGCGCCCATCCTGCGCGCGCGCGATCAGATCGAGCAGGTTGAAGTCAAACAGCGAGTCGCCATTGAGCAGCAGGAATCGTTGATGCAGCAGGTCGCGTGCATGCACGAGCGCGCCGCCGGTGCCGAGCGGCTCGGTCTCGCGCGACACGATGATTCGCGTCCGTCCCCTGGCGGCCGCGGCGTAGTGCGTCTCGACGATCTCCGACTTGTGGCCTGCAAGCAGGAGAATTTCATCGAACACGCCATAGCGTACGAGCTCGTCGATCAGCGCGTCGAGAAACGGGCGTCCGCCGATCTCGAGCATCGGCTTCGGAACCAGCCTGGTACGTTCGCCCAGCCGTGTGCCCAGCCCGCCGACGAGGATGACGGCCTGCCTCAGCATGGAGGGGTTGTTTTGCGACATCGGTTAAGCCGTCGGACGAGCAAGTTTCATTCCCAACGTCCATACCGTGCCGCCGATCTCGGCGCCAGATGCGCTTTCATCGCGACGGAGAATGCCGAAGGTCAGCGCTCGCACGGAATGCGAACAACCGCGGTCTGCCGGTTGGCGAACAGCGCCTGAAACGGGCCGGCGCGAAGCGACGTGACGAACCCGGAAGCCAGCGGCTCCGTTGGCGGAAAATAGGGGAGGCGCTGGCCGGCATCGAGACGGGTCCATTCGATCGTACGCGGGTTGATCACGGCGACGAGCTGCCAGGTGTCTTGGCCTGTCCCCAGCATGTCCTGGACCGCGCTTCGGTCCGCTTCCTCCGTCTCATTCGGGACCTGCGTATTCGTCGGCCGTGGCGCGGTCGTCGCTGGCGCTTCCGTGGTGCGGACGGGCCGCAAAATTCCGCCCATAGCGTCGGCCCTGCCCATCTGAAAATACGTCTCCTGATTGATATCCTGCAAGAGCGGCCGGATGGTCGTGCAGGCCTCGGCAAGCCGCCGCGCTCCGTCGCCCGGTTCGACGATCGCCGAAACGACGGTGCGCATCCGCTTCGCGACGGCCTCGTTCACGGTATCAAGATTCGAAAACATGTAGGCAGCCGGGGAACCGGTCAGGGATTGGATCACCCCGAGCGTGTAGGGATCGGACAGCAGGATGCCCTTTTTCAAATTGTCGTGCAGCCAGCGCGCCGCGTCCAGGTCGCTGGCATTGTAGTGCGTGATGGCCGTGGCGCCGCTCGGAAGAGCTCCGTAGCTGTAACTCTTCGACATGCCGGCCAGCCCGGCGCGGTCGAGAGCGACGCCCAACCCGACGATGGCCGCAAGCGCGCAGACATGAATCCATCTCGACCGCATGAACGTCGCCGGCACGAGCGCGAGAAGGAGAGCCGCTCCCGCTATCTCGGTCGGCCGGAGGAAATCCTGGTATCGCGAGGACGACAGGTCCGGCCGCCAATTGAAGGTATAGCCGGCCAGCACGAGGCCGACAGCGATCAGAGTAACCGCGATTGCCGCGGAAGCTCGCCGCCGGACGGGAGCGGGAGAGGGGTCGATGAGCAGCTGGCAGAACGCTTCTGTTGCGGTGACCGTGAGCAGGGCCAGCACGATCATGATGATCCGGTACAGAAACGGAAAGCCTGACAGCACGGCGACGGCGAGGCCGCAGCCGATCGTCCAGGACCACAGCAGCTTCGCCGTGCGCGCGGTTTGAGCAGGGCTGGAAGCGGTGTCCAAGCGCGGGTTGAAGCGATCAATCCAGCACCAGGCCATGGCCATCGCGATGCAGACGGCAAACAGCGGGCCGATGGCCCGGCCCAGCTCGATCACCGCGATCTCGGGGCCGGCGCCAAGGAACAGTTCGTCGCCGCTTTGAATTGCTCTTCCCAGCACCAGCCCGGTGATGTGGGAGAACATCACGTTGGCATTTGCCGATGGCAGATAGCCGAGGCGCATCATCACGATGCAGGAGACGATTCCGGCTATGATCAACGGCAGTACGATGGACAGGGCCCGCAAAAGTCCGAGGCTCCGCGCCGGCCGGCGTGAGGTCTCGTGCAGGATCAGCAGGTAGCCCAGCCAGGCGGCAAACACCGCTGGGATAAACAGATAGGAGCCGCGGTGCGCCAGCAGCAGCGTCGCGGGCCATACGCAGCCGACCAGAAGAACGCCTTCGTGTCGATTGGCATTACCCAGAATCCTGAGCAGGAGTAGCGCGCCTGCCACCAGTGCAAGCAGCAGCGCGTTGTTGTTGAGCACGAAGGCAATGAGGAGCGAGGTCGCCGCAGTCAGGATCAGCAACGCGACCGAGCCCGCCCGCAGATCCTCCTTCGCGCCTTGCCTGGTCTTGCCGAGAAGGACGCCGAGAAAGGCCACGCTCCCCGCAAGCGCCAGGCTGCCATTGGTCAGCAGCCCGATGGCGTTTCCGGTCGCGGCGAAGAAAAAAGCGATCCATTTCCGCGGTTGTTCGGAATAGACGCCCTCCGCGAAGGTGTAGATGGCGACGAGGAAAAACAGGATCGAGACGTAGCGATAGGTCCATCCGAAATGCAGGAGATCGAGTCCCAAAACGCCAGCCAATGCGCCCGCCAGCGCAGCACGAAGGTCGACGTAGGATTGCGACGCGTAAGGATTGATGACGCCGCTATCGGCATATTCCTGCGCCGTCTTCATCCAGTGAACGTCGGCGCCGATATCCGAGTAGGGAAACTGGGAATACGCGCCGAACGTCCACCACCACGTCATGAGCGCGATTGGTAGCGACAGCAGACACCACAGGCCGATCGTTCCGGCGTCGCCCCTGCGCGGGCGCCAAACCGGCCAGGTCCACGCCAGTCCGAAGCCGGACAGCGCGATCATGATTGCCAGATGAAGCCGGATGTCGCCGATCAGAACGGAGCAGAACCCAAGAAGAATGCCCACGGCGGATGCGCCGATCGCATATCCGAGTACGACGAACTGGACCTTCGTCAGCCGGCTCGTCTTGATCAGCTCCAGCGGCGCGATCGCCAGGATTGAGAGGCCGGTGCCGAGCTGGATCAGGAAGAATACGAACGTCAAAAGCAATGTATTCATCCACATCGCAGTATCTCTAGAGTTCTTCCGGCTGAGCCAGGAAGATGCATGAGACAGGCCCGCTCGGGCGGGACGAATGGCCGCCGGTTATTTCGGGGCGCTGCGTTGCGCGCGCATCTGCGTAGGCGCGGCGCGGTTCCATTCACAATTGGCTCCACATCGGCTGAGCGGATTCGTCCATGCAGCGTGTTTAGCACGCCGGCGAGAGAATATCCGGCGGCAATCTTCGATCCGTTGGCCGATCCGTCCCGATTGTTGCCTTCTGGCCGCAAATCAGCTCTGCGATTGTGCCGCGGCTACCACACGCTCCGACCGCCATCCATGACGAGATTCTGTCCGGTCATGTAGCTCGAGGCGTCCGAGCAGAGAAACTGCACCGCGGCCCGGTATTCGTCGACATCCGCCATGCGCCCCATCGGGATCAGACGCGTCAGCCGTTCGACGAAGGCGGGATCCTGGTTGTTGAACACGCCGCCGGGTGAGATCGCATTGACGCGGACGCCGTGGTCGGCCCAGTAGGTCGCGAGATATTTTGTCAGCCCGATCAGCCCGTGCTTGATCACGGAATAGGTCACGGGCTTGACCGGTTGCTCCTCCTCGCGCGTGACGCTCGGCTGGCGGTAGAGCCGCTGGTCCGGCGCGATCACACCGAGATCGGAGGCGATGTTGAGGATCGCGCCGCGCCCGCGTTTGGCCATCTCGCCGCCGAACACCTGCGCGCACAGCATCGCGCCGGTGAGGCCCACGGCGATCTCGGTCTGCCATTGCGGCACGGGAAAGGCTTCGAAGCGCGAGGAGTGCATTACGCCGGGCGCGGATGTGACCTTGGGATCGATCGCCGCGTTGTTGACGAGGATGTCGATGGTGACGCCGCGGCCGGCAAGCTGCTCGTTTGCCGCCCGCACCGAATCAAGCGAGGTGACGTTGATCTCGAGCGCGATCAGGTCGGCCGATGGCGCGCTCTGCTTCAGCGTCGTGACGGCGGCTTCGGCCTGCGCCAGTCCGACATCGGTGACGACCACGCGCGCGCCGGCTTCGGTGAGCGCTGCAACGTGCTGCTTGCCGAGCAGGCCGCCCGCACCGGTCACGAGCGCTGTTCGTCCGGTCAGGTCGTAGCGGGAAGAGGGAGTTGCCATCGAAGGCTCCTGTTCAGCTTCTGAGCTGGCCGCCGTCGGCCACCATCACACTGCCGGTAATAAAGGCCGCGCGCGGCGAAACGAGGAAGGCGACGACGTCGGCGATCTCCTCGGGAGTGCCGAGCCGGCGCAGCGCCACCTCACGCTGGAGCATCTCGTCGACCGCGTGCTTGTTTTCGGCGATCTTGCGCGCCCAGGTTCCGTCCGGGCTCAAGATGTTTCCGGGGGCAACGGCATTGATGCGGATGCCTTCCAGCGCCAGCGGCCGTGCCAGGCCGCGGACGGTCGCGTTCAGCGCCGCTTTTGCGGCGTAGTAGGTGACGGGCGCGCCCAGTGCGGCCATGCCTGCGATCGAGGACACGCAGACGATGGCCCGCTCGCCGCTGCCGCGCGCCATCAACGGCCGGGCGGCCTCGATCATGTTGGTCGTGGCGAAGAGATTGAGGTCCATCACCCGCGACCACTCCGGCGCGGTCTCCTTCCCGGGGGGAACGGACGCGCCACTGCCGACGTTGCAGACGAGAATGTCGAGCCGCCCCCACTGCTTCTCGACGTCCTGGATGAGGCTCGCGGCGCTGGCGGGATCGGTGACGTCGGCAACATGAATCGAGCTCCGCCCGCCGACAGCTGCACGCGCGGCGCTCAGCGCGTCGGCGCCGCGCGCCGCGAGCGCGACCTTGGCGCCTTCCGCCGCGAGCGTCGTCGCGATCGCAAGCCCGATCCCGCGGCTGGCGCCGGTGACGAGAGCGACGCGATCGTCCAGCTCGAGCTTCATCGCGCGGCGTCCTCGATCCAGCCGATGGTCATGTCGCGGTATTTCGCCAGCGCGCCGGCGTGGTCGCCGTCGGCAGCGCGCGCGGTTTGCAGGATATACTGGCCCTTGTAGCCGGACCGCTCGATTAGCCGGATCGTTTTGGCAAGGTCTGCATTGCCGGTGCCGAGAGGCACGGTGGTGCCACTGCGAATGCGGTCCTTGACGTGCACGTTGAGGATGCGCGGTGCGTAGGCGCCGATCTCCTCGTCGCTGTCATAACCGAGCGAAGCACTGTTGCCGCTGTCATAGTTGATGCCGAAGACGTCGGCAGGAAAAGCTTCCATGAACCGCGCGAGCTCGCGCGGCGGCAGATCGGATTCGAAGACGATCTTGACGTTCCGCCGCGCAAGCTGTTCGTGGCGGGCGAGCAGTACGCGTTTCAACGTGTCGCTTTCGCTCTGGCGCTCGATCTTGCCATTGTCGACCAGCGGAATCACAACGAATTCGATGCCGATATGGCTGCAGGCGGCGATCAGCAGATCGAGGTCGGCGACGAGCGCGTCGCGCACAACGGCATCGACCTTCCAGAACGGCGCCTGCATGAAGCAGTCGCCGGTCAGGCTCGGGATCCGCACGCCGGTCTCGCGCGACAGCGCCAGAATGTCCTGCTGCCCCGGGTCGGTCGTGAGCGGATTCTCGCGCAGCCGTTCCTGATCGATGGTCCATTCCATCCGCGTCAGGCCGAGGGCCTTCGCACGTGGAAACTCGTCTCGCCACTCATCCCAGGGGAATGCCTGGATCTTGCCGTCGACGAGAGCCGACAGTCGTCCTTGCATGAAGCCGATGCGTTGCAGCGTTGTGGTCACGATTTGCTATCCGAGCTGATGGCGAGGCCCTTGGTGGTCCAGCCGCCGTCGACGAAGAGCTCCTGGCCAGTCACATAGGCGGAGGCTTCCGACGCCAGGAACACGGCGGCTCCCACCATGTCCGCGGGCTGTCCCCAGCGGCCGAGCATGGTGTGGCGGCGCCTCGCCTCGTGCATGGCGGGATCGGCGAAACTCGTCGCGGTCATCTCGGTCGCGACATAGCCCGGCGCGAGCGCGTTGACGCGGATGCCGTCGGGCGCATAGTCGGTGGCCAGCGCTCGCGTCAGTCCGGCAAGGCCGGCCTTCGCCGCCACGTAGCCGGGATTGCCGGGAAAGCCGCGGACCGAATTGATGCTGGTAACGTTGACGATCGCAGCCGAGCCCGCGTTCTTCAGGAGCGGATGGGCGGCAAGGATGGTGGCGTAGATTCCGGTGAGGTCGGTTGCGACCGTGGCTCGGAAGCGCGCGAGCTCGCTCTCGGCGCTTTGGGCGGGCAGGCTGATGCCGGCCGCGTTGACCAGCGCGTCAATGCGTCCGCCTTGTGCTGCCACGGTGTGGAATGCGCTCTCGATGGCCGCATCGTCGGAGAGATCGCAGGCAATCGCACTCACGCCCTGTGGCGCGGTCCCGGAACGGCTGAGGCCGAACACAATGGCCCCCGCATCTTGCAGGCCGGCTGCAATCGCCGCGCCAATGCCGCGCGAGGCGCCGGTGACGACCGCGATCTTGCCGGCGAGAGAGAAGGCGCTGAGGTCAGGCATAACCGTAACTACGCATGATGGCGGCGCAGAGCTTGACGTCCTCGGGACGGTCGATCTGGAACATCTTGTGACGCTCCATCACGTGAAAGCCGATCTTGCCGCCGAGACGATTGCTCTGCTCGCGCAGGAGCGAAGGGATGAAGACGTAGAACGAGCCGTTCTCCAGGTAGCGCTTCTCGATCTGCTGCCGCATGCGGCGGTTGCGATAATCGTAGTTGATAGGCTCCGGTCCGCTCGTGCCGATGTGCCAGTTGAAATAGTCCTCGACCTCGCAGACCGACAGCAGGCTGTCGAGATGATCGCGATCGAAGGTCGCGAGCGCGCTTTCGATGTCGCCGGGCTCGCGGATCGGCGACGTCGCCTGGAGCGCGACGACGCGCTCGAACCGTCCCATCTGCTCGTCGGTCGCATCGAGCGCGTGCAGCCAGGCGGATTCGGAGGAGGCGAGGTCACCTGAAATGCCTTCGGGGCGCCGCACGCCGACGGCGCCGGCAGCTTCGGCCGCGGCGAGGATATTGTCGCTGTCGGAAGAGACCGCCACCACGTCGACACCGCGCGCGGCGCGTGCCTGTTCGACCGTCCACGCAATCAGCGGCTTGCCGCAGAGATCGAGCAGGTTCTTGTGCGGGATGCCCTTGGAGCCGCCGCGCGCGGCGATCACGGCCAGCGTCTTGCGCGCCATCAGATGTGTCCCTCGAGACGCTCGAGCGCGGTCCAGAAGCCTTCGCCCATGTTCTTGTGGCCTTGCCATATTTCGGGAATGAACGATGCCGTCGGAGCATGCTGGCGCAACACCCGTCCGATCTCGTCGAAATCGATCTCGCCTTCGCCGATCTGGAGGCCTTCGCCGTCGAGCCCCCTGGCGTCGCCGAAATGCAGATGCGCGGTGTGCGGACCGAGCTGGGCGAGACCTTGCGCGAAGTCGAAGCCGAAATGGTTGGCGGCGAGCTTGGTGTGGGAGATGTCGACGCACATGCGCAGATCGTGCTTGGCGCAGAACGCAGCCGACTCCTCCGGGAAGATGAAGATGTTCTGGTGACGCTGGCCGCCGAAATGCCAGGGGAAAGGCGCCATGGTCTGGGGCGTGAGCTCGACGCCGTCCATGTCGAGTTCCTTCAGGCTCTGCGCAAAGATGCGGTAGCGCTCGGCCTTCTCCTCCGGCGGCAATGGCTCGTCCATGGTAAAGCCGCCGATATTCGCGACGATGGGCGGGCGCCTGGTCTTGGGAAAGAATTTCTTCAGGCCGCGGGTGATGTCGATCACCGCCTGGGTCTGCTCCAGCGAATAGCGCCGCAGCGCCTCGTCGGGTGTTGCGAGGTCCATCAGCTTGGAGCCGGCAAAGAGCTCCGGCGCATGCACCACGAAGCCGAGCTCATAGGTACCGGAGAGATAGGCCGCGGGATCACGCTCCATGTCGCTGTAGCTGAGATGGAACTCGATGATGTCGGGCTCGCAGATTTCCAGGAAGCGCCCGGTGTCGTGATAGCGTACCGGCACACCCCATGGCCGGTCGAAGCGATAGCGCCGGGCTTTTGCCGTCCCTTCGTCGAGGTCGCTCTGGAAGAAATAGTCGTCGGTCGCCATCGTCCGCGTCAGCCTGCGGCCGAGCAGGGCCGGCATCTTCAGCGGCGACAGGCCCTGTCCCGGGCTCTTCACGGCGATGTCGCTGTCGGAGATCACGGTGCCGGCCGGAAGATCACGTGCGGCCACCAGGCTCTTGGCGAGGCTTTCGCGGTTGATCAGCTCGCCCTGGCTCAGCGCTCGCTCGGCCAGCTTCTCGCCGCGCGCCGCCTCAACCTCGCGGATGCCCGAGACCAGCGCCTTGAATTCCTCCGGCTCCAGGCTCGCGGCATGGTCCGGACCTTCCATCTCGCGGTCGAGCGTGATGTGCCGTTCGATGACGACGGCGCCGAGCGCCACTGCGGCCGTCGAAACGGCAACGCCGCGCTCGTGGCCCGAATAGCCGACGACCGGATGGATCTCGCGCAGCGTTTCCATGAAACGCAGATGGATGTTGTGGAGCGCGGCCGGATAGGTGCTCTGGCAGTGCAGCAGCACGTAGCTCGCATCGCGATCGTCGAGGAATTTCGCCGCGGTCTTGATCTCGTCCGTCGTGCTCATTCCGGTCGAGACGATCAGCGTCTTGCCGGTGGCGGCAAGGCACGCGAGCAGCGGCAGGTTGGTGAGGTCGGCGGAGGCAACCTTGTAGGCTTGCACGCCGAAGCCTTCGAGCGCGGCGACGCTCTTCGCGTCCCAGGGCGTGCAGAGATACTGGATACCCTTTGCGGCGCAGTACTCGGCGATCTTCTTCTGCTGTGGGGTCGGCAGTTCGAAACGGCGCAGCAGATCGAGCGTATATTCGACGGCGAGGTCGTCGTCCTTTCCGGACAGGCTCGAAGCGCGATAGACCTCGTCGAGCTTACGCATCTGGAATTTGGCGCAATCGGCGCCGGCCGCGACCGCGGCATCGACCAGCGCAATGGCGCGATCGAAGTCGCCATTGTGGTTGTTGCCGATTTCGGCGATGACGTAGCAGGGTTCACCATCACCCAGAAGACGGTTGCCGATGCGGATTGGGGCAGGCTGTTTGGGCGATGTCATCAACATTCTCGTCTCATATCGTCAGGCGAATCGCGCGGGAAAGCGCGACTTCCATGTCCGCAGCCCGTTCTCTTCGAACATGATGCGCGAACAACTGTGCCCCTGCTGTTCCAGTGCGGCAATGAGCTGATAGCGCTCGAACGGACGCACGAAGAACATGAAGTAGCCGCCGCCGCCGGCGCCCAGCAGCTTGCCGCCGACGGCGCCGTTCTGCTTGGCGAAATCGTAGATCGCGTCGATCGCGTCCGACGAGATCTTCGAGCTCAGCTTGCGCTTGGCGTGCCAGGCGTCGTCGATCAGCCGGCCGCATTCCAAGAGCTGGCCGCGCAGAAGATGCCGCCGGATGTCGCGCGTCACTTCCTTCTGCTTGGCGGCCGCGGCGACGGCATCGCTGGTCTCGTGCTGTGCCTTCTGGTCGCGGTGGATGGCGCCGGAATCGCGGCCCGAGCCGGTGTAGCAGAGCACCAGACTCTCCTCGAGCTCGGCGATGATGTTGGGATCGAGCCGAAGCGGCACGATGGTGTTCTGGTCCGAGAAGAACTCCATGTGATTGAAGCCGCCGAACACGGTGGCGTACTGATCCTGCCAGCCGCCGGGAATGTTGAGCATCAGCCGCTCGGCCTGGAACGCCATCTCGGCGATCTCGTGACGGTCCCACTGGTCGCCGCGGAATTCGTTGAAGCAGCCGATGATGGCCGATGAGACCACCGCCGAGCCGCCGAGGCCGGAACCGACCGGGAAATCGGCGGACACTTCGAGCTCGAATCCGTAAGTCGGCTTGATCAGGCGCACGACCGACTTGATCAGCGCCAGATCGCCGTCCGTTCCTAGCTCTGCGAGGCTGCCGGCCTCGACCGTGCGGCGAAAATCGTGCGAATAGATCCGGATGCTGGGATCGTTCCTTCGCCGCAGTGTCGCGTGGGCGTACATCTTGATCGTGGCGCTGATGACCGCACCGCCGTCATTCGCCACGAAATAATGCGTGAGGTCGGTGCCACCCCCGGAGAAGCTGATCCGCACCGGCGAGCGGGCGCGCGCGAACACCTCGCTCTCTTCCGACAGGTTGAACAACTCGCGGCTGAACACGTCGACCAGTCGCCCTTCGCCATCGAGGATCGGCACCACGTGCACGCGCTGGTCGAGCAGCTTGAGGATCTGTTCGCGCGGCCCGCCGCTCCGCGCCCAGACGAAGTTGCGATTGACGCAGGTCGCAACCCGGTCCTGGATCGTGGTGCCGGCCAGCATGCGTCTGCGGATGTCGCCGTCTGTCACCGCGCCGACGATTCGTCCGCTCGCGTCCTGAGCGAACAGGATACCGAGCATGTTCGCATTCAGGCGCCGGAAGGCTTCCTCAATGGTCTCGGTCTCGGCGATGGTGACGAGTGTTCGTTCAAGCACGTTTTGGGGTCCAGGAAGGGCCAATTCCAGGCCATTTCGTAGCAGGGTTGGTAATACGGGAGCGACAGGGACGATGCAAGGTTCCTGCGCCCCGGTGCATCGCGCCAAAATGGCTGCCCTCAAGCGCTTCGGCCGGGCGCAGCCGATTTACATTGGCCGCGGTTTCTATAGAAGGCTCCCGAGGGGTCTACGCGACATGTATGTGATCGGAATCAGCTCGGGGATCAAGCACGGGCACCATGACGGCGCGGCGGTGTTGCTGCGCGACGGCGAGTTGGTCGCAGCCGCCGAGGAGGAGCGTTTCACGCTGGCGAAACATGCGCGTGGCGAGCTGCCGCGCGGTGCGATCGGCTTCTGCCTGAAGCAGGCCGGCATCACCATGCGTGACGTCGACTGGATCTGCTCGCCGCTGAAGACCTACACGAACTACACGCAGCGCCTGACCGAATATTTCAAGTATCAGTTCGGCCACAGCCCGAAGATCGAGCTGTACGACCATCATCTTTGTCATGCCGCAAGCTCGTTCTACGGCTCCGGCTTCTCGGAGGCGACGGTGGCCTGTTTCGACTTCTCGGGGGATTCCAGCTCCGGCCTCGTCGCCCATGCGCGCGGCAACGACTTCCGTGTGCTGACGCGGTTCGCGCGCAACAACAGTCTCGGGCTCTATTACGGGATGCTGACCCAGTATCTCGGCTATCAGATGACCAATGACGAGTACAAGGTCATGGGCCTGTCGTCCTATGGCAGCCCGGACTATCTCGACAAATTCGCCAAGCTGCTTCGTCCGAACGGCATCAACTACGAGCTCGATCCCGAGCTCGACAAGCGCCGGCGCGACGCCGACATCTTCACCAGCGATTTCTCCACGCGGCAGGAACGCATCTTCACCGAGAAGATGGAGGAGATTTTGGGACCGCGCCGCCTGCGCGGCCAGCCGCTCGACCAGCGGCTGACCAACATCGCAGCCAGCGGCCAGAAGCAACTCGAGATCGTAGCCACCGAGGTGATCCGTTCCGCGATCGCCGAGACCGGCTGCGGCGATGTCTGCATCGCCGGCGGCGTCGGGCTGAACTGCAAGATGAACATGGAGATCGCGGCCGAGCCGTCCGTGAAGCGTCTCTACGTTCCGCCGGTGCCGCACGATGCCGGCGTGGCGCTGGGGGCCGCGATGATGAAATGCGCGGAGGCGGGCCACGCGATCGCGCCGCTGACCCACGCCTACTGGGGCCCGGAATATTCCAACGACACGATCCGGGAGACGCTGGACAAGATCGGCGCCCGATTCGAGCCGCTCGATGATCCCGTGGCGCGCTGCGTCACCGACCTGACGGATCAGAAGACGGTGGGCTGGTTCCAGGGGCGGATGGAGTACGGTCCGCGTGCGCTCGGCAACCGCTCGATCCTGGCCGATCCGCGCCATGCGGGCATGAAGGACCGCATCAACCTCACCATCAAATATCGCGAGGAATTCCGTCCGTTCTGCCCGTCGGTGCTATACGAGCGCCAGGCCGAGTATTTCGAGGACACGTTCGATGCGCCGTTCATGGTGGTGACGTTCCCGGTCAACGAGAAGGTCGCCGAGACCATGCCCGCCGTGGTTCACGTCGACAACACCGCGCGTATCCAGAGCGTCCATGCGGACAGCAACCCGCTCTACAGCCACCTGATCGGCGAGTTCGCGAAAGCGACCTCGCTGCCGGTCCTGATCAATACCAGCCTCAACATCAACGAGCAGCCGACGGTGAACGCGCCGCTGGAGGCGCTGCACACCTATTTCTGCTCGGGGCTCGATGTGCTGTATCTCGGCAATTACCGGCTGTCGAAGGCGGGCTGAGGCTACCGCTCGTCCGCGATGATCTTGCCGTCGTTCGGCAGTGCGCCGGGGCTGACCAGTTCTACGCTTCCGCCGAGCTTCGTCACCGCGCGCAAGCTGGCCGCGATCTCCTCGCGCAACGTGTCGCTCGCCGCAGCCGTTTCCGCTTTCAGCGTCATTGCATCGCTCTCGCCCTGGCGGCTGACGACGAGGCGCAGTCTTCCGAGCGGGGAATGGCGCTTGCCGATCTCGGCGACCTGCTCGGGCCGGACGAACATGCCCTTGACCTTGGTGGTCTGGTCGGCGCGGCCCATCCAGCCCTTGATGCGCATGTTGGTGCGCCCGCACGGGCTCGGGCCCGGCAGCGCCGCGGTGAGGTCGCCGAGCGCCAGGCGGATCCAGGGATGGTGCGGGTCGAGCGAGGTCACCACGATCTCGCCCACGTCGCCCGGAGTCACGGGATCGCCGGTGCCGGGCTTGACGATCTCCATGACCAGGTCCTCGTTCACGACCATGCCGTCGCGCGCTTCGGTCTCGAAGGCAATGAGGCCGAGATCGGCGGTGCCGAAAGCCTGGTAGGCGTCGATGCCGCGGGCCTTGATCTCGGACTGGAGCGAGGGCGGGAATGCCGCCCCTGAGACCAGCGCACGCTTGATCGAGGAGACGTCGCGGCCCGAGCTTGCGGCAGCATCGAGCAAGATCTTCAGGAAGTCCGGCGTGCCGCTATAGCCAACCGGCCGGTAGGCCTCGATCAGCTCGAATTGCTGCTCGGTGTTGCCGGGCCCGGCCGGGATCACCGCGCAGCCAAGCGCGCGGGCAGAGGAATCGAAGATGAAGCCGCCGGGGGTGAGGTGGTAGCTGAAGGTGTTGAGCACGATGTCGTCAGGGCGGAACCCGGCCGCGAACAGCGCCCGCGCGCCACGCCAGGGATCGGCCTGCCGGCCCTCCGGCTCGAAGATCGGGCCGGGAGAGGTGAACAGGCGGGCGAACGATCCCGGCGCCGCCGCCACGAAGCCGCCGAACGGCGCTGAGGCCTTGTGCAGGGCGGGCAGTTCCGACTTGCGCAGCACCGGCAGGGCCGCCAGCGCCGCCCTGGAGGTCACGGTAGCCGGATCAACGCCTTTCAGCCGCTCGGCATAGGCGGGTGCGGCCAGCGCGCTGCGCAGCACGTCCGGCAGGCGGCCGAACAGCTCAGCCTCGCGCGCGGCCTGTTCGCGCGTCTCGCGGGCGTCGTAATGGGCGGTCATGGCTGGACTTTCAGGGTTGGCATCCGTTGCACGCCGCCGCCAGCATGGGTATCAGACGGCCATTGGCGGGGCTTGAAGAGGACGCGATGGCGGACGAAGGAATCATTGCGGCGGACGGGGCGGCCGACGTCGTCGCGCGCCTGAAGCGCCGCATGATCGACGAAGCGCTGCCGCTGTGGTCGACGGTCGGCTGGGACCGTGGCGCGGGTGGTTTCATCGATCGGCTGCACCGTGACGGCACCGCGGACGTGGCCGCGCCCCGGCGCGTGTTCGTGCAGGCCCGGCAGATCTATTGCTACGCCAAGGCTGCGCAGATGGGCTGGTACCCCGAGGGGCGTGCCATTGCACTCAAGGGGCTGGAGCATCTGCTGGCATGCGCGAAGGCACCCGACGGCCGGCCCGGCTACGTGCACCGGCTGACGCCGGAGGGCACGGTGCTCGATGCGAGGCGCGATGCCTACGATCACGCCTTCATCCTGTTTGCGCTCGCAACCGTGTACGCACTGGACAAGGACGCACAAATTCGCGCCGAGATTGACGCGTTGCTTGCCTTCCTCGACGGTCATCTGCGCTCGCCGCATGGCGGCGTCCACGAAGGGCTGCCGGTCTCGCTGCCGCGCCGGCAGAACCCGCACATGCATCTGTTCGAGGCGATGATCGCTTGCTTCGACGCGACCCACGATCTGTCGTTCCAGAACCGCGCCGGCGAGTTCTTCGCGCTGTTCCTCGCCAATCTCTACGACAAGCAGAAGCGCGCGCTCGGCGAATATTTCGAGGAGGATTGGTCGAAGATCGCGCCGGTCAGCGTCGAGCCTGGCCATCAGGCAGAGTGGGTCTGGCTGCTGAAGGGGTTTGAACGCATCACGGGCTGCCCGACCGGACAGCGGCGCGCCGAGTTGCTCGCTACCGCGCTGCGCTATCGCGACGCGGCCACGGGCTGTCTCGTCGACGAGGGCGATGACACCGGCAATATCCGTCGCAGCACGCGCCGGCTGTGGCCGCAGACCGAGATGGCGAAGGCGTGGATCGCGCAGGCCGAGTCCGGCGAGGCTGGCGCGGCGGACGAAGCGCGCGCGGCGCTGGTGCGGCTCGAACGGCATTATCTCAGCCATCCCGTGAAGGGCGGCTGGTACGATCAGTTCGACCGCGACGGCAAATCGCTGATCGACACCATCCCTGCGTCGTCGTTCTATCATGTTCTCTGCGCAGTCACGGAAGCGGAGCAGGTGCTGGGTTAAAGCCAGCGCTTGCGTCGCTTGAAGCTCTTGAGGTTCTTGAAGCTCTTGCGCTGGTCGCCGGCGCCGCCGAGATAGAACTCCTTGACGTCCTCGTTGTCGCGCAATTCGTCCGCTGTGCCGTCGAGCACGACCTTGCCCTGCTCCATGATGTAGCCGTGGCTCGCCACCGACAGCGCGGCGCGCGCGTTCTGCTCGACCAGGAGGATGGTGACGCCGAGGTCGCGGTTGATCTTCTGGATGATGGAAAACACCTCCTTCACCAGCAGCGGCGACAGGCCCATCGAGGGCTCATCCATCAAAATCATCTTCGGGCGTGCCATCAGCGCACGGCCGATCGCGAGCATCTGCTGCTCGCCGCCGGAGAGATAGCCGGCAAGGCCGGTGCGCTCCTTCAGGCGCGGGAAATAGTTGAAGACCATGTCGAGGTCGGCATCGACCTCGCGATCGCGGCGGGTGAAGGCGCCGAGCTTCAGATTCTCCAGCGAGGTCATGTCGGCGATGATGCGGCGGCCCTCCATCACCTGGAAGATGCCGCGGCGGACGATCTTGTCGGGGTCGATGCCATTAATCCGCTCGCCTTCGAACAAGATTTCGCCGCGCGTGACCTCGCCGTCCTCGGTCTTGAGCAACCCCGAGATCGCCTTCAGCGTCGTCGACTTGCCGGCGCCGTTGGCACCGAGCAGCGCCACGATCGCGCCTTTGGGCACGTCGAGGCTGAGGCCGCGCAGCACCAGGATGACGTCGTCATAGACGACCTCGATGTTGCGCACGGCAAGGAGAGCTGGCGCGGGGACAATACTTGGAGCGGTGCGAGCAGCTTCTGCGATCTGGGTCATGCTTCATGGCTTTCCGCTGTCGCCGCCCGGCCTGTGCGCAATGGCGCACAAGCCGGGGATGACAGTTGCGTGTATGGGAACGGTGAGGGTCACCACCCCAGCAATTCCGGCTTGCGCGGCAACTCGACGGTCTTGACCTTCTCGAGCTTGATCGCGCCCTTGGCCATGAGGTCGTTGAGGTCACCGTCAGTCGCGCCTGATATCTTGGTGCGATAGAGGTCGACCTTCAGCGTGCCGCGGTGGTCCTTGTCGGTCCAGGTCGAGGGATTGCAGACGCCTTCCATGCCCGCCGGCACCCAATCCTTCTTCTGGTAAAAGCCCTTGGCCACGTTATCGCCGGTGGCGCCGCCGTTCTTGGCGGCCCATTCGAGCGCCTCCTTCATGTAGAGCGCCGAGCAGACGGCCGCGATGTAGTGCACCGGGCGATAGACCTTGCCGGTCGGGTCGGACATCTTCGAGATGTCCATTACCGTCTTCATGCCGGGCGCATCGCCGCCCCAGCTCACGGCGGTGCGCAGCGGGAAGATCACGCCGTTGGCTGCATCGCCCGCGGTCTTGGCGGCGTTCTCGTCCATGCCCCAGACATTGCCGAGGAACTGGATCTCGACGCCGGCGGTCTTGCAGGCCTTCATCACCGAGATGTTGGAGGCCGCGGTGTTGCCGAGATAGGCGTAGTTGGCGCCCGAGGATTTCAGGCTCAGGCACTGCGCGCTGTAGTCACCCGGCGCGAGCGCGAACACCAGCGGCGGCAGCACCTCGAAGCCGAGTTCCTGCGCCATGGCTTCGCCCGCGGCCTTCGGCGCGTTCGGATAGGGGTGGTTGGCGCCCATATGCACGAATTTCGGCTTGCCGGACTTGCCCTTGGCCTTCCAGTCCTCGGCTGCCCACATCAGCATCGCCCGCAGCGAGTCCGAATAGCTCGGGCCGTAGAAGAAATTATAGGGCGCGGGCTTGGCCTTGCCGCTGACCCCTTCGGGATCGGTGAGGGCAGCTGCGTAGGAGCCGGACATGTCGGGGATCTTGTCCTGCGCGAGGAAGCCGGTCAGCGCCTCGGTGTCCGCGGTGCCCCAGCCCATGATCGCGGCGACCTTGGAGTCCGGGGCCGACCATTTCTTGTAGAGTGCGATCGCGCGCGGCACCTGGTAGCCGTAATCGTTGGTGTCGACGTTGAGCTGCTTGCCGCCGACGCCGCCGTTCTTGTTGACCCAGGCGAAGGTGTCGGCGACGGCCTGGCCGTAGGGCGTGCCGACGTCGGACGTGCCGCCGGAATAATCGGCGAGATGCCCGATCGCGATCTGCGCCTGCGCGCTCGCCGAAAATGCTGCGATCGCCAGCGCGAGCGATGCGGTGCTCAAAAGGGATTTTGTCTTCATTGGTTGCCTCCTCCTGTTTATTGGTTGGTTAGAGAGTAGCCCGCGCTCAATGCGAGAACGGGTAGAGTTTCCAGTAGGCCTTGATCTGCCGCCAGCGATGCGCGAGCCCGTCCGGCTCGAACATCAGGAACGCGATGATGATCACCCCGATCGCGATTTCGCGCAGGAAGGTGATGTTGTTGTTGAGCGACAACGCCTTGTCGATCGCGCCGCCCTTCAGATAGATGCTGAGGAATTCCATCGTCTCAGGCAGCAGCACCACGAAGGCGGTGCCCATCAGCGTGCCCATGATCGAGCCGGTGCCGCCGATGATGATCATGGCGAGGAACAGGATCGAGCGCTCGATGCCGAAGCCTTCCTGCGACACCACGAGCTGGTAGTGCGCATAGAGCGCGCCGGCGATGCCGGCGAAGAAGGCGGCGAGGCCGAACGACAGCGTGCGGTACTTGGTGAGATTGATGCCCATGATCTCCGCGGAGAGGTAGTGGTCGCGGATCGCCACCAGCGCGCGGCCGTCGCGGGTGCGCATCAGATTGGTGACGAGGACGTAGCTTGCGATCACATAGGCAAGCACGACGTAGAAATATTGCCTGTCGCCTCGCAGGGTAAAGCCGAAGATCGAGAATGGATTGGCGCTGGCCGGCACCGAGCCGCCGGTGAACCACTCAGCGCGGGAGAAGAAATCGAGCAGGATGTATTGCGCCGCCAGCGTCGCGATGACGAGGTAGAGTCCCTTCAGCCGCGCAGCCGGGATGCCGAAGATCAGCCCGACCAGCGCGGTGACGATGCCGGCGAGCGGGATCGCGAAGAACACCGGGATCGGTGCGTTGTTGGAGATGTAGGCCGACGTGAACGCACCGAGCAGGAAGAAGGCCGCGTGCCCGATCGAGATCTGGCCGGTAAAGCCGACCAGGATGTTCAGTCCGAGGGCCGCGATCGAGAAGATGCCGATCTGGATCAGGATGCTGAGCCAGTAGCCGCCAAGGAATTGCGGCACGAGGCACAGCGCCAGCACGCCGGCGATCGCAAAGTTGCGGCTTGTCGTGGTTGGAAAGATCGTGGTGTCCGCCGCGTAGGAAGTGCGGAAATCGCCAGCAGGGATGAGGGCAGGGCCGGCCATGGGTCAAATCCGCTCGATGTCGTGGGTGCCGAACAGGCCGTAGGGCTTGATCATCAGCACGATGATGAGGACGTAGAACGGTGCGATCTCGTAGAGATTGCCCCAGTGCAGATACTCGCTGTCGACATATTGCGCGATGTTCTCGAGCAGCCCGATGATGATGCCGCCGAGCACGGCGCCGCCGACGGAATCGAGTCCGCCGAGGATCGCCGCCGGAAACACCTTGATGCCGTAGGCGGCGAGCCCGGAGGATACGCCGTTCACCACGGCGACCACCACGCCCGCAACCGCCGAGACGGTGGCCGAGATCGCCCAGGCCATCGCGAACACGCTCTTCACGGAAATGCCGAGCGATTGCGCCACCTGCTGGTTGAACGCGGTGGCGCGCATGGCAAGGCCGTACTTCGAGGCGCGGAAGAACCAGGCCATGCCGATCATCATCGCGACCGACACCACGAGGCTCATGATGTAGACTGTCTGGATCTGGAGCCCGAACAGGCTGACCGACTGGCTCTCGAACACGCGCGGGAACGGCTGCGGGTTGACGCCGAACATCCATTTCAGCGTCGCCTGCAGCACGGTGGAGAGGCCGATCGTCACCATGATCACGGAGATGATGGGCTCGCCGATCATCGGCCGCAGGATCAGGACCTGGATGGCGATGCCGAAAACGAACATGAACACCAGCGTCATCGGCATGCCGATCCAGAACGGTACCTGGTACTTCGCGAGCAGCGTCCAGCACACCCAGGCGCCGACCAGCAGCAACTCGCCTTGCGCGAAATTGACCACCTGCGTCGCCTTGTAGATCAGCACGAACGACATCGCGACGACGCCATAGAGCGTGCCGACCACGAGGCCGTTGACCAGGAGCTGGATGAGGAAAGCGGTGTTCATGTGATATGCTGTCCTTCGCCTCTCCCCGCGTGAGGCAGGGCTATCGCATAGGGTGTGCACGATGCGGCGGCATTGGCAGTCGGCTCTCTCTCCTGCTTGCGGGAGAGGGCTGGGGTGGGGGCTGTCTCCGTACTGGGATTGCTGAGAATTGCGGAGGTTGTCCCCGAGTGGTGAGAACCCTCACCCGCCGCGCTCTGCGAGCGCGTCGGCCTCTCCCGCAAGCGGGAGAAGCGGGGCAAGCCCGCGGTCCTCGTGAAATCCATATGCGATGGCACTGCCGCAGACGGGGAGAGGCGAAGGGCAGCAGCGTGCTGAGTGACAGACTTCCTCACTCCGCAGCCTCCGCCAAATGCCCGTGCCCGCCGAGATCCACCACGCGCAACGTCGTACGTACCCGCTGCGTGGTGCCGTCCTGGAAGCGGATCATTGTGTCGACGGGGATGTCGGCATCGCCGCGGTAGATCGCATCGATGATGCCTTCGTATTTCTCGTTGATGACGCTGCGGCGCACTTTCCGGGTGCGGGTGAGCTCGCCGTCGTCGGCGTCGAGCTCCTTGTAGAGCAGCAGGAAGCGCGAGATGCGCTGTGCCGGTGGCAGAGTGGCGTTGACGGTCTCGACTTCCTTGCGCAGCACCGCATAGACCTCGGGCCGCGAGGCGAGATCGCTATAGGTCGTGAACGACAGGCGGTTCTTCTCGGCCCATTTCGAGATGATGGAGTAGCGGATGCAGATCATCGCGGCGAGCGCGTCGCGGCCGGCGCCCAGCACAACGGCTTCAGCGATATAGGGCGAGAATTTCAGCTTGTTCTCGATGAACTGCGGCGAGAAGCGCTCGCCGCGCGAAGTTTCCGCAAGGTCCTTGATGCGGTCGATGACGACGAGCTGCTTGTCGTCGTTGAAATAGCCGGCGTCGCCCGACAGCATCCAGCCGTCCTTGATGTCGGCAACGCTCGCCTCGGGATTCTTGTAATAGCCGAGGAACATGTTGGGATGCCGCACCACGATCTCGCCGACGCCGTGGACGTCGGCGTTGTCGATGCGGATTTCGACGCTGTCGGCCATTGGTACGCCGGTGGTGTCCGGATCGACCTTGCCTTCGGGATGCAGCGTGTAAGCACCCAACAGCTCGGTCTGGCCGTAGAGCGTACGCAGTGGCACGCCCATGGCCTGGAAGAACTTGAAGGTCTCAGGCCCGAGCGCGGCACCGCCGGTCGCGGCCGAGCGCAGGCGGGTGAAGCCGAGGCGGTCGCGCAAGGCGCGGAACAGGATTGTATCCGCAAAACCGGAGCGCTTGTCCTGTTCGAGCGCGGCGAGGCCTGACTTCATGCCGATATCGAACAGGCGTTGCTTGAAGGGTGTGGCGTCCATCACCCTGGCCCGCACGTCGGCCGCGATCGATTCCCAGACGCGCGGGGCAAAGAGCACGAATGTCGGCGCGATCTCGCGCAGATCGTTCATCATCGTCTCGGGCTCTTCGACGAAGTTGATCTTCATGCGGCAGAGCAGGCCTTTGCCGAGCACATAGACCTGCTCCATGATCCAGGGCAGCGGCAGCACCGAGACGTATTCGTCCTCCGGTCCCTTCGGATCGAAGGCGAGATAGGTCGCGCAGTGGCCGAGCACCCGGCCGGCGGCGAGCATCGCGAGTTTTGGATGCGAGGTGGTGCCCGACGTGGTGCAGAGGATCGCGACATCCTCGCCCTTGGTCGCATCCACCAGCCGATCGTAAAGCTCAGGCTCGCGCGCAGCGCGGGCACGGCCGAGCTCGGCGAATTTTTCCGCCGACAGCAGCCGCGGATCGTCATATTTCCGCATGCCGCGCGGATCGGAATAGATGATGTGCTTCAGCTTGGGCACGCGGTCGGCGAGGGTGAGCAGCTTGTCGACCTGCTCCTCGTCTTCGGCGAATACGAGCTGCGCCTCGCCATAGTTGAGGAGATAGGAGGCCTCTTCGTCCAGAACGTCGCGATAGAGCCCGAGGCTGAGGCCACCAATCGCATGCGTCGCCACTTCCGCCGCGACCCAGTCCGGCCGGTTGTCGCCGATGATGCCGATGACGTCGCCGCTCGCCAGGCCGAGTTCGATGAGACCGAGCGCGAAATCGCGCACGCGCGTCTGGTAATCGTTCCAGGTGAACGGGCGCCAGAGGCCGAGATCCTTTTCGCGCAGCGCGATCTCGTTGCCGTGCTCCCTGGCATTGAGCCGGAGCATCTTCGGATAGGTATCGGCCTGCGCGACGCGGCCCGCATAGTCCATCATGCCGCGCTCTCCTGCGCCGGCGGGGCATCGTCGGGGTCGACCAGCACCTCGTCCTCCTCGCCGAGATAGGCGCGCCTGACATGGGGATCGGCGAGCACGGCGGCCGGATCGCCTTCGGCGATCTTGCGGCCGAAATCCAGCACCATGACGCGGTGGGAGATGTCCATCACCACGCCCATGTCGTGCTCGATCATCACCACCGTCATCCCGAACTCCTCGTTGAGGTCGACGATGTAGCGGGCCATGTCCTCCTTCTCCTCGAAGTTCATGCCGGCCATCGGCTCGTCGAGGAGAATGAGGCGGGGCTCCAGCGCCATGGCGCGGGCAAGCTCCACGCGCTTGCGCAGGCCGTAGGAGAGGGTGCCGGCCTGCGCTTTTCGCACCGATTGAAGGTCGAGGAAGTCGATGATCTCCTCGACCTTGCGGCGATGCGCGAGCTCTTCCTTGCGTGCGCCGGTGAGCCAATACAGCGAGCCGGTGAGGAAATTGTTCTTCAACAGGTGATGGCGGCCGACCATGATGTTGTCGAGCACGCTCATGTGGTGGAATAGGGCCAGGTTCTGGAAGGTGCGGCCGATGCCGAGCGAAGCGCGCGCGTTGGGCGTCAGGCCGGTAATGTCGCGGCCCTGGTAGAACAGCTGGCCTTCGGTCGGCTTGTAGCGGCCGGAAATGCAGTTCACGATCGAGGTCTTGCCGGCGCCGTTGGGGCCGATGATCGAGAACAGCTCGCCTTCCCTGATGGCGAAGCCGACGTCGGTCAGCGCACGGACGCCACCGAATCGCAAGGACACGCCGCGCACTTCGAGACTGGTAGCCACCAAACGAATCCCTCCCGGTGATGGCGCATTCAGTGGCGCTCTTCGTCCGTTTCTCTCGGGCGATCCTAGTACGGCGGTGCCGGTGAGGCCATGCAGCAGATGGTCCCGACCGGTGCCTCGCCACTTTCGTTCCCGTTTGGGATCAAAAGCCGCAGCGCCCGAGGTGGTCCTCAATAGGGGAAAGCGCTATTTTGAAATGTCTCCTGACTGACAATTCTGCGACAAAGTTTTTCGGGCGGCAGCGGCCTTCATCTTTCGTTGGATGATGGTCGAGATAGCTATGTTGCAATGCAGCAGAAGAGCGGAGTGACGAGAACAGTGCGGCTGGCTTCGGGATCATGATTTCAGAGGATCAACTGAAGCGCGTCGCCGCCTGGTCGCGCGAGCTCACGGATGCCGAGATCGAGGTCGCTCGCGCCGGGATCACGGAGCGGTCCTACGGCACCGGCGAGAGCGTGTTCATGCGCGGTGACACGTTCGACTATTGGGCCGGCATGGTCTTCGGCCTCGCCCGGATGGGCGGGGTCTCGCGCGACGGCAAGGAGGCGAGTCTGGCCGGGCTGACGGCGGGGGCCTGGTTCGGCGAGGGCAGCGTGCTCAAGAACGAGCCGCGGCGTTATGACGTGGTCGCGCTGCGCAACAGCCGCGTCGCGCTGATGGAGCGCAGCGCCTTCATGTGGCTGTTCGAGAACAGCGTCGGCTTCAACCGCTTCCTGGTGCGCCAGCTCAACGAGCGGCTCGGCCAGTTCATCGGCATGCTCGAGGTCAACCGCACGCTGGATACGACCGCGCGTCTCGCCCGCGGCATCGCCTCACTGTTCAACCCGATCCTCTATCCGGAATCGACCGCGCATCTGGAGATCACCCAGGAGGAGATCGGCGCGCTCTCCGGCATGTCCCGCCAGAATGCCAACCGTGCTCTGAACCGGCTGGAGAAGGAGGGGCTGCTGCGGCTCGAATACGGCGGCGTCACCATCCTCGATGTCGAGAAGTTGCGCGGGTACGGGGACTAGGTCCCCGTCATCGCGCATTGGCCGGCGCATGCACCGGCCAGAGATCCGCGCGCCAGCGCACCGCGATCGCCAGCATCGCGATGAACCCCGCGGCGGCATAGAGCGAGCCCGTCGCGGAATAGCCGATGATGTCGATCAGGCTGCCGGCCGCGAGCAAGCCGAGCGGCAGGCCGTAGATCACCATCATGCGCACGCCCATCACACGGCCCCGGAGATGCGCGCTGGCCGTCCGCATCAGGATCACGGCCGCCGAGATCATCGACATGCTCTGGGCGATGCCGGCGAGAACGAGGCAAGCCATCGCCACCGGCATGGTCCTGATCTCGACGAACACCAGCAGCATGGCGTACCAGGCCAGCGTTGCGCCGATCAGGAGCCGGGCAATGCGCCGTCCGCCGACCAGGCTAAGCGTGATGGAGCCGATCAGCGAGCCGACGGCGAAGCTCGCCGAGAGATAACCGAGACCGGTCTGGTCGGTATGAAAGATTTCGCGCGCGATGTAGGGCAGCAATCCCCCGGTGAAGGGAAATGCGGTGAGATTGGCGAGGAAGGCGACGCACAGCGCTGCCCCCATTCCCGGGCCATTCCAGGCGTAGACGATCCCTTCCTTGAGGTCGCCCAACAAGCGCGAGACGGCGTGGCTGTTCGCCGGAAGATCACTCGTGGCGACGGACCTTTCCGGCCGGGTCAGGCAGAGCATCAGAAGCGCGGCCGTGAAGTAGAGACAGGCGATCATTACATAGACGAGGCCGATGCCGAGGACGGCGAACAGCCCGGCGCCCGTCAATGCTCCGGCGATGCGCGCGCTGTCCTGGGTCGTGCGTGCAGCGCTGATGGCGCCGACCAATTGCTCGGCCGGCATGATCTCGGCCAGCAGCGCGCCCCGGACGCCGAGATCCGAGGGGCGGATCATCCCCATGATCGTCACGATGATCATGACGCTGAACGGCGTCAGGTGACCGGTCAGCGCCAGAACCATGATGGTCGACGAGAGCGTTGTATAGGCAAGGCGCATCGCGACCAGGAGATCGCGATGACCCATGCGGTCGCCGATCATGCCGAACACCGGCGCAACCAGTGTCCCGACGAATTGCAGCGACCCGAGCACGGTGAGCAGCAGTACCGAGCCGGTCTCGACCATGATGTACCAGCCGAGCACCAGCGTCTCGACTTCGAACGCCCAGGAGGTGAGCAGGTCGGACGGCCACTGGAAGCGATAGTTGCGGATGCGGAATGGCGCGAGCGCCGACGGCCGTGCGGCTGCGCTCACAGCGCGATGACTCGTATCACGGCGATTCCCTTGCCCTTGTTGTTTCTTATGTCCGTCGGCAACGTATCGCCGGTGATGGTCGTGTCAATTGGAACTGCCGCAGGCCGCCCTTGCGCTTCGCTCTTACCTCGCCGTGGTTCTCGGCTTCCGCTCCGCCAGCGCCGCTGCCATGGCCGAGATCAGCGGACGCATGAAATAGGCGTCGTCCGCCGGCGAGACGTCGGTGCGAAGGCCGTGTCCGGCGAGTTCGCCCGAGACTGCCGGCCCCACCGAGGCAATCAGCGTCCGTTCGAGGCCGGCACGCAGGCGCGCCTCGCTGCCATGTGTCTTGGCGGCTTCGATCAGGCGGCGGACCTGGCCGAGATTGGTCAGCGCGATGCAATCGATCCGTCCCTCCGCCATGTCGTCGATGGCGGTGATGATGTTGGCATCCGCTGCCTTGGAATCGTAGGTGTAAGGCAGCACGGTATCGAGCTCGGCGCCTTGCGCGGCAAGCGCGCCGGTCAACGCGCTGTGGTCCTTGTCGGGATAAAGCTGGACGCCAAGGCGACGTCCCCTCAGCTCGAGCTTGCCCAACATCTCGATCACGCCTTCGGTGGTCGGTTTCTCCGTAGTCTGCTGAGTCTCGAGCCCATTCTCGCGCAGCGCCTTGCCGGGCTTCGGCCCGCGGCTGAATTTACGCGTTTTGGCAAGCGCCGCCACGAGCGCCTGGTCGAGCCCGCGGGCGACGGCGAGCTTCATGATCCGCCGCAGGCCTTCGCCGGTCATCAGCACGAGGTCGTCAAGGGGCCTGTCGATGGCACGGCGAATCCAGGCCTCGACCGGGGCGGGGTCCGGCGCATCCTGGATGGTGAACATCGGGCATTGCACGACCTCTGCGCCTTGCTCGGCCAGCAGCTTGGAAAATTGCGCCTCCTCGCGCGTTTCCAGGATCAGGATGCGGGTGCCGTTCAAGCGGTCGGCCATGGGCGTGCTCCGGTCGGTAAATCGCAATGGTACGTTCATCCTGACTCTACGGTCGGGATTGGCGCAAGGGCGGGGTCGGTGATAGAGCAGGCCGCAAATCGCGGCTCGTTCCGCGGCCCAGTGCACAAACCTTCATCAAGAGCCATTTCTTCAACAGCCATGCCCGATCATCAATATGTCCTGACCCTGTCCTGTCCGGATCGCCCCGGCATCGTCTCGGCGGTGTCCACCTTCCTGGCCCATAACGGACAGAACATTCTCGACGCGCAGCAGTTCGACGACGTCGAGACCAAAAAGTTCTTCATGCGCGTGGTGTTCACCGCGGCCGATCTCGCCGTGGAGCTGTCGGCGCTCCAGACCGGCTTTGCCGCGATTGCCGAGCGCTTCGGCATGGAGTGGCAGATGCGCGACCGCGCCGCGCATCGCAAGGTGATGCTGCTGGTGTCGAAATCCGACCACTGCCTGGTCGACATCCTCTATCGCTGGCGCACCGGTGAGCTGCCGATGACGCTGGCCGCGATCGTTTCCAACCATCCGCGCGAAGTCTATGCCGGGCTCGATTTCGGCGGGGTCCCGTTCCACCATCTGCCTGTTACCAAGGAAACCAAGCGCGAGCAGGAGACGCAGATCCTCGATCTCGTCGCCAAGACCGGGACCGATCTCGTCGTGCTCGCCCGCTACATGCAGATCCTGTCGGACGATCTGTCGGGGAAACTCTCGGGGCGCTGCATCAACATCCACCACTCGTTCCTGCCGGGCTTCAAGGGCGCAAAGCCCTATCACCAGGCCCATGAGCGCGGCGTCAAGCTGATCGGCGCCACCGCGCATTACGTCACGCGTGACCTCGACGAGGGCCCGATCATCGACCAGGACGTCGAGCGCATCAGCCATCGCGACACGCCTGAGGATCTCGTCCGCAAGGGTCGCGACATCGAGCGCCGCGTGCTGGCCCGAGCGATCCGCTACCATCTCGATGACCGCGTCATTCCCAATGGCCGGAAGACCGTGGTGTTTATGGATTAGCGAATGGCGAGAGGCGAATAGAAGGGCCTTTGTTCGCCACGCCCCATCCGCCTCTTCAGCGCACCGCGCTCCCCGACGTCGACCCAGCCGCGGCCTTCTGCGCCTGCTCTTCCTTCTCGCGATCGGCGGCCGGCAGCAGCCGTTTGCGCTCTCGCTCCTTCATGTAGGCGTCGTATTGCGGCGTGCCGGCGCGCGGCGGGGCGTCGGCCGGCAGACCGCCGGCCCATTGCGGGACGTAGTCGCCCATGCCGGCCGAAAGCTTTTCGTTGACGGTGCCGCAGCCGGATAGCCCCGCGGCGAGCACAGCGAGGGTAAGGACGGAGCGGAAAGGTTTGAGCATTTTGGCGCGCGCGGGTTCGGTCGTTGGACGCCAGCTCAGGCTGGCGCCGGGAGACTAGCCTTCAACAGGTAAAATAGACTTATTCGAGGTGGGTATTTTGTTACCTATAAAGGGGAGGAGATAGCCTCGCCGAGTCCGAATTCTGCAAAAGAAAGACGAAATTCTCCATCCACGCGGCCAGCTGCTTTTCTAGACTGCGGCCTGACCGCTCGCGACAAATTGGCTTGGTCGCGGGAGAGGCTTTCTCGTTGACAGGTCCATTATATTTGTACAATCGTACAAATTGGCGTGCGAGGTCGCGGTGTTCGGGTTACCCGGATGTAACCGCGATAGCGCCGCTGAATGTCTGCAGTCGGAACGCTCGGCTTGCGCCGAATGGTCGCCAAACGTCCGATTGACAAGAAGGGCGCGAAAGACGCCATGTGGCGCGCGATATCACTCGCGCGTGAGCGAAGTTTAAGGCAAGGACCGGGCGCTCGATCCGCCGCACAAAAGGTCAGGAATGAAGGGGAGGGACATCTGATGTTCGAACGCAAACAGCTTTCTTGGGCTGCCGCAGCAGCCGCCATCGCGGGCCTCGCGGCCGTCGCGCCTGCCAAGGCCGAGGACACCGTCAAGGTCGGCCTGATCCTGCCGATGACCGGCGGTCAGGCTTCGACCGGCAAGCAGATCGAGAATGCGATCAAGCTCTACATGCAGCAGAAGGGCGACACCGTCGCCGGCAAGAAGATCGAGATCATCCTCAAGGACGACGCTGCGATTCCCGACAAGACCAAGACCGCCGCGCAGGAGCTGATCGTCAACGACAAGGTCAACTTCATCGCAGGCTTTGGCGTGACGCCGGCGGCGCTCGCCGCCGCACCGCTCGCGACGCAGGCCAAGATTCCGGAAGTCGTGATGGCGGCCGGCACCTCCATCATCACTGAGCGCTCGCCCTATATTGTGCGTACCAGCTTCACGCTGGCGCAGTCCTCGACCATCATTGCCGACTGGGCGGTGAAGAACGGCATCAAGAAGGTGGCGACGCTCACCTCGGACTACGCGCCGGGCAACGACGCGCTCAACTTCTTCAAGCAGAATTTCACCGCTGGCGGCGGTGAGGTGGTCGAGGAGGTCAAGACGCCGCTCGCCAACCCGGACTTCGCTCCGTTCCTCCAGCGCATGAAGGACGCCAAGCCCGACGCGATCTTCGTGTTCGTGCCGGCCGGCCAGGGCGGCAACTTCATGAAGCAGTATGCGGAGCGCGGCCTGGACAAGGCCGGTATCAAGGTGATTGGACCCGGCGACGTCACCGACGACGATCTGCTCAACAATATGGGCGACGCCGTGCTCGGCACGGTCACCGCGCATCTTTATTCTGCGGCGCACCCTTCGCAGATGAACAAGGACTTCGTCGCGGCCTACAAGAAGGCCTACGGCAACCGTCCGGGCTTCATGGCAGTGAGCGGCTATGACGGCATCCACCTCATCTACGAAGCCCTGAAGAAGACCAATGGCGACACCGACGGCACCAAGCTGGTCGAGGCCATGAAGGGTCAGAAGTGGGAAAGCCCGCGCGGCCCGATCTCGATCGATCCGGAGACCCGCGACATCGTGCAGAACATCTACATCCGCAAGGTCGAGAAGGTCGACGGCGAGCTCTACAACGTAGAGTTCCAGACTTTCGAAGCCGTCAAGGACCTCGGCAAGACCAAGAAGTGACGCGCGAAAGCGCGTTATCCCCGAGCGCGCTTAGCGCGCATCAGGGATCTCGCCCCCCGCTCTCGTCATGCCCGGGCTTGACTCGGGCATCCACGCGAGAGCCGAAACAAGAACGTGGATGGCCGGGACAAGCCCGGCCATGACGACAACACCAAGCTGAGACGATGACCTCTATCCTCACCAATTTGTTCGATGGCGTCGCCTACGGCATGCTGCTGTTTGTGCTCGCCTGCGGGCTTGCGGTCACGCTTGGCCTGATGAACTTCGTCAATCTCGCCCACGGCGCCTTCGCGATGGCGGGCGGCTATGTCTGCATGGTGCTGGTCAACCGGATGGGCTGGCCTTTCTTTGCCGCGCTGCCACTCGCCTTCGTCTCCTCTGCGGCGATCGGAATCGCGCTCGAGCGCACGCTTTACCGCCATCTCTATGCGCGCAGCCATCTCGACCAGGTGCTGTTCACGATCGGGCTCACGTTCATGTCGGTCGCGGCCGTCGATTACATCCAGGGCTCATCGCGCGTCTTCATCAACCTGCCGGCTGCGCTCCAGGGCCAGTTCGACGTGTTCGGCGTCGGCATCGGCCGCTACCGGCTGATGATCATCGCGATCTGCGGCCTGCTCACCATCGCTCTCCAGATGGTGCTGGCAAAGACGCGCTTCGGCAGCCGGCTGCGCGCCGCGGTCGATGATCCCCGTGCCGCGAGCGGCCTCGGCATCAACGTGCCGCAAGTGTTTGCCTTCACCTTCGCGTTTGGCTGTGGTCTCGCCGGCCTCGGTGGCGCGCTCAGCGCCGAAATCCTCGGCCTCGACCCGTATTTCCCGCTGAAATTCATGATCTACTTCCTGATCGTGGTCACCGTCGGCGGCTCGTCTTCGATCACCGGGCCGTTCCTGGCCTCGCTGCTGCTCGGCATCGGCGACGTCGCCGGCAAATATTACGTGCCGAAGATGGGCCCCTTCGTGATCTACACCATGATGATCGTGATCCTGATCTGGCGCCCGAACGGCCTGTTCGGCCGCACGGCCGCGCGTTGAGTTCGCCGATGAACGCCGCTTCCGACGTCGGTTTTCACGCCCAGCGCCAGGCGCGCTGGCACTACGGCGAAGTCGCCTTCTGGCTCATCGTGCTGGCCTGCGGCTTCGTATTTCCCACGCGCTATCTGATCATGACCGACATCCTGCGGCTGGCGCTGTTCGCCATGTCGCTCGATCTGATCCTCGGTTATGCCGGCATCGTCTCGCTCGGCCATGCCGCTTTCTTCGGTGTCGGTGCCTATGCCGCGGGGCTGCTTGCCTTGCACGGCATCATCAACGAGCCCGTGCTCGCGCTGATCGTCGCAGGCCTGGCCGCGATGGTGCTGGGCTTTGCCACCAGCTTCCTGGTGATCCGCGGCGTCGACCTGACCCGATTGATGGTGACGCTCGGTATCGCGCTGTTGCTGGAGGCGCTGGCCGAACGCTTTTCCAATATCACCGGCGGCACCGACGGCCTGCAGGGCATCGAGATGCAGCCGATCTTCGGCGAGATATCGTTCGATATGTTCGGCAAGACCGGCTTTTTCTATTCGCTTGCCGTGCTTTTCGTCCTGTTCCTGTTCGCCCGCCGCGTCGTGCACTCGCCGTTCGGGCTGTCATTGCGCGCGATCAAGAACAATCCGCTGCGCGCGGCCGCCATCGGCATTCCCGTCAACCGCCGGCTGATCGCGATCTACACGCTCGCGGCATTCTATGCCGGCATTGCAGGGGCGCTGTTCACCCAGACCACCGCGATCGCCTCTCTCGACGTGTTCGCCTTCGACCGCTCGGCCGATCTGATGCTGGTGCTCGTCATTGGCGGCACCGGCTATCTCTACGGTGGGCTGATCGGCGCGGTGATTTTCCGCATGCTACAGGAAGTGTTCGCCACCATCACGCCGCAATACTGGCAGTTCTGGATCGGCCTCGTGCTGGTCGTGATCGTGCTGGTCGGCCGCCAGCGCCTGCACCGCTGGGTGCTGTATGTGCCGAACCTCGTGATCAAGCAGTTTGCCGGACGCAAGGCCGTCGTCGCCGTGCCGGAGAGCGACGCATGACCATCGCGCTCGAAACCCAGAATCTCGAAAAGCAGTTCGGCGGCCTGCGCGTCACCCGCGATCTGTCCTTGAAGATCGAGCAGGGCGCCCGCCACGCGCTGATCGGCCCGAACGGCGCCGGCAAGACCACGGTCATCAACCAGCTCACCGGCGTGCTCAAGCCGAATTCAGGCCGAATTTTGCTCGAGGGCCAGGACATCACCGACCTTGCCGTGCACAAGCGCGTGCTGCGCGGCCTGTCGCGCACCTTCCAGATCAACCAGCTCTATCCCGACCTGACCCCGCTGGAGACCATCGGCCTTGCCGTCTCCGAGCGCCTCGGTCATGGCGGCGACTGGTGGCGGCGGATGGGCACGCGCAGCGACGTCAACGGCGAGATCGCCGATCTGCTCACGCGATTCCACCTGCTCGACGTCATGAACGAACAGACCGTGACGCTGCCTTACGGAAAGCAGCGCCTGCTCGAGATTGCGGTCGCGATCGCAGCCAAGCCGCGCGTGCTGCTCTTGGACGAGCCCGCCGCCGGCGTGCCCGAGAGCGAGCGCCACGACATTCTCGCGGTCGTAGGCAGCTTGCCGCGCGACGTCACGGTGCTGCTGATCGAGCACGACATGGACCTCGTCTTCTCCTTCGCCGACCGCATCTCGGTGCTGGTCTCCGGCGCGCTGCTCACCGAAGGCCCGCCCGATCAGGTCGCGCGCGACCCGCAGGTCAAGGCGGTCTATCTCGGCGAGGAGGCAGTCAATGTCTGACCTGCTCGCGATCGACTCGCTTCGCGCCGGCTACGGCGAGGCGGTGGTGCTGCCGAACATGTCCCTGCGTCTCGCCGAAGGGCAGGTGCTGGCGCTGCTCGGGCGCAACGGCACCGGCAAGACCACGCTGATCAACTCCATCGTCGGCGTCACCCGCCGTTTCTCCGGCACCGTCGCGCTCGCCGGGACCGACGTCACGGCCTTGCGGCCCGACCAGCGAGCACGGGCCGGCATCGGCTGGGTACCGCAGGAGCGCAACATCTTCCGCTCGCTGACGGTGGAAGAGAACATGACCGCAGTGGCGCAGCCGGGGCCCTGGACCGTCGAGAGGGTCTACGAGATGTTCCCGCGGCTGAAGGAGCGGCGGAGCAATTTCGGCAACCAGCTTTCCGGCGGCGAACAGCAGATGCTGGCGATCGGGCGCGCGCTGACCCTCAACCCGAAGGTTCTGCTGCTGGACGAGCCGACCGAGGGCCTTGCCCCGATCATCGTCGAGGAGCTGCTCAAGGCGATCGGGACCATCACCCGGGCCGGCGGCATCTGCTCGATCATCGTCGAACAGAATGCGCAAAAGATTCTGGGGCTGGCCGACCGTGTTGTGATATTGGAGCGCGGAACGATCGTCCACGACGCTCCGAGCGCCGCGCTGAAGGCCGACCCCTCGGTCCTCGAGCGCCACCTCGGCGTCGCAGGGGCGGCGGCCCACTAAGATATTCCGGGAGTCGACAATGCAGCGAACCAAAGCCCCCTTCCGCGCCGACGAGGTCGGCAGCCTCCTGCGTCCGGCCAAGATCAAGGAAGCCCGCGCCAGGCTGGAGAAGGGTGAGATCTCGGCCGACGATCTGCGCAAGATCGAGGACATGGAGATCGAGAAGGTCGTTCACAAGCAGGCCTCGGTCGGCCTGAAGCTCGCAACCGACGGCGAATTCCGCCGCTCCTGGTGGCATTTCGACTTCCTGGCCAAGCTCACCGGCTGCGAGCTGTTCCATCCCGACTCCGGCATCCAGTTCGCAGGAGTGCAGACCCGTCACGACGCGGTGCGCGTGATCGGCAAGCTCGACTTCCCCGACGACCACCCGATGCTGGATCACTTCCGCTTCCTGAAGAAGTACACTGACCAGGCTCACGTCACCGCCAAGATGACGATCCCCTCGCCGGCGGTGCTGCACTTCCGCGGCGGCCGCAAGGCGATCTCGAAGGACGTGTACCCCGATCTCGACGCTTTTTACGAGGATCTCGGCAAGACCTACCGCAAAGCCGTGAAAGCGTTCTACGACGCCGGCTGCCGCTATCTCCAGTTCGACGACACCGTGTGGGCCTATCTCTGCTCGCCGGACGAGCTGCAGAAGGCGCGGGAGCGCGGCGACAATCCGGACGGCCTCCAGCAAATCTATGCGCGCGTCATCAACTACGCGCTGGCCGAGAAGCCGGCCGACATGGTTGTGACGACGCATGTCTGTCGCGGCAATTTCCGCTCGACCTGGATTTCCTCGGGCGGTTACGAGCCGGTGGCCGAGACCATGCTCGCCGGCACCAATTACGACGGCTATTTCCTCGAATACGACAGCGACCGTGCCGGCGGCTTCGAGCCGCTGCGCTTCCTGCCCAAGGGCAACAAGGTCGTCGTGGTCGGCGTCATCACCTCGAAGTTCGGCGAGCTCGAGAAGAAGGACGACATCAAGCGTCGTCTCGAAGAGGCCTCCAAGTTTGCGCCGCTGGAGCAGCTCGCGCTCTCCCCGCAATGCGGCTTCGCATCGACGGAAGAGGGCAACATCCTCTCCGAAGAGGAGCAGTGGGCCAAGCTGAGCCTGGCGGTCGAGATCGCGAAGGAAGTGTGGGGCAACTAGGCCCGACGCATCCCGTCACGTGAGTGACGGATAGACCTCGCCACACTCCCAGTGTCGTCCCGGCCTTCGCCGGGCCGACGCCGAATTTTGGCGTCGTCAACGCATTGCGTCGCCAGCCTCCTCACTTCTCCGCCAGATAGACCTCGCCCAGCAGCGACGAGTTCGACCACGGCACCTGCTTGCTCTTCGTGGACGAGACCACCTCGGCCCGCACCCGCGTCAGCATCTGCTGCACTTCGAGCCCGGGCGTGCCGAGATGGCGTGACAGCGCGGCGGAGAAGGGCGAGTTGGCGCCTTCGCCGTCGAGCGCGACCTGGCCCGGTGCGGTGGCGAAGGCGATCAGCGTGCCCGCGCCGAGCGTCGCGCCGGCCCCCAGGCTCGTTGGCGCTGCGAGGCCCGAGGCACCCTCGATGGCGCGGTTGTTGCCGGCGGCCGCGACCTGCTGCGCCATCGGATTGTTGCGGCAGGCATCGAAGATCAGAATATTGGTGCGGACCTGGTCGTCGAGGCCGGCCATGATCGTGTCCATGTCGATCATCGCATCCGTCATGCCCGTGCCCGGCTTGAGCTCGACGTCGACGGGTATGAGATAGTTGCGGCCGTCGACCTGAACGCCGTGGCCGGCATAGTAGACCAATGCGACCTGTGCCCGCGCCGCCTCCCGCAGAAAATCGCGCGTCATCTTCTGCATCGTCGCGTGATCGAGATCGACGCCTTCTGATACCGTGAAGCCGATGTCGCGCAGGCTCCTGGCGACGGCGCGCGCGTCGTTCGGCGGATTGGGCAGCGCCTTGACATGCGCATAGGCGCCGTTGCCGATGATCAGCGCCATGCGTGTGCCGCGAGCGGCCGGAGCAGGCGAGGGCATTGGCGCCGCGCCGGTCTGCTGCGGAGCATGGGCCGCGCTCGGCTGCGTCGTCGGTGCCGGCGCATCGCGCGGGATCGGCGCGCCCGCATCCGTCACCAGCGACAGTCGCACCTTTGCGGTGGCCTGGTTGGCCTTGCTGCCGGCATCGGAAGCCACGATCGCCAGCGTCGCCTTGTAATCGTCTTGCGCGTGCGCGTAGTCGCCTTTGGCTTCATAGGCCAGCGCGCGATGGGTGTAGCCCGAGATCAGCACGCTGTTCGGGGGCGTCATGATGTTGACGGGCGGCTTCTCCTTTGCGAGCCGGATCGCCTCGCTGCCGTCGGCGATCGCGCGATCGAAATCGCCTCTGGCACGCCAGATCGCGGTGCGGTTGATCAGCGGTTGCGGCAGCGTCGGGTCGAGCCGGATCGCCTGGTTGATGTCGGCCAGCGCCCCGTCGAGATCGCCGAGGGCCTCCTTGGCGATGCCGCGGTTCTGGAACGAAAACGCCGACCCGGCGTCGGCCTTGATCGACATATCGTAATCGGCGATTGCCTTGGCGTAGTCGCCCTTGCCTCGCCAGGCGTTGCCGCGATTGTGGAAGATGATGCCGCTTGGCGGGCCGAGCTTCAGCGCATCGTCGAAATCGGTGATCGCGATCTCGTGCTCGCCCCTGTCGTAGTAGGCCGATCCCCTGAGATTGTAGGCCGCCTGGCTCGGCTGGAGCCGGATCGCTTCGGTGGCGTCAGTGATAACCTTTGCGTAATCGCCCTTCTTGTTCCAGCCCACCGCGCGCCAGAAGTAGACCGTCGCGAGCTGCTCGCCCTTGAACACCTTCAGCGCGATGATCCTGGTGCAGGCGTCGATCATCTTGTCCGCAGGCGTCGTGTCGGTGGTGCAGAGCGGCCCGAGCTGGCTGCGCGCCTGCGCGAGACAAGGTGCGGCCCACAGAGGCGCGGCGAGCAGGCAGAGCGCGATGAGCAGGCGGCGCATGGCGGAAACCCCGTAACAGGAGAAGCGCTTGTTTGTTGCCCGGCGGCGCGTCGGGGTTCACGCTCCCGTCATTGGACGTGGGGTAAAGCGATTGTGGGTATTCCCCCGGTGGGCAGAACTTGCTAATGGTCTGGTCCCAACCCACCTGCCCACCGTATTCCCACTGATGAAGAACGACGAAATCCTGAGCCAGATCACCGAGTTCTGCCGCAAGGCGGACATGGCTGAATCGACATTTGGCCGGCGTGCGGTGAACGATGGGAAGCTGGTGCACCGGCTGCGCGAGGGAAAGCGCATCACCGTCGATACCCTGGAGCGGATCCAGGCCTATATCGCCGCATCGACGACCGGTGGCCTGCCGCCGCCGCGGGGGCTTCAGGTGCCGCCGGAAAAGCGCGATCCGCGCGGCAATTTCCGCTTTTTCGAGAATCGGCAGAAATACCTGCTGTTCGTCCACACCTGCAGCGAGAAGCGGGTGGTTGCCGAGCGCGTGGCGCTGGAACTCGCCAGCATCCATCCGCGCCCGCCGGCTCTGCGCATATTCGACGCCGGCGTCGGCGACGGCACGGTGCTGGCGCGGGTGCTGCGCGCAACGCACCAGCGCTATCCGCACATGCCGTTCTACGTCGCCGGCAAGGAGCTCAGTCTCGAAGATTTGCGCCTGACGCTGGAGAAGGTGCCGGATCGCATTTTCGAGCATCCGGCGTCGGTGTTCGTCTTCACCAACATGTTCTACTCGGAGGCGCCCTGGCTGACGCCGGCATCGCCGGCGGCGGCGGCGGCCACCGTCTGGCACGAAGTCCCGCTCCGGGGCGCATCGTCAGGCGAGTTCGAGCAGCAGATCGCCGAGCTGAGGCCGTTCCTGGAGCAGAACTGGCGCGCCGCGATCAGCCCACGCACGGCCATGCCGCTCTACGAGCGGCCCGTCGTGCTCGTGCTCTACCGCGAGGATCACAGGTTCCTGCTGGATTCGACCATTCCGAGGCCAGGCCAGACCGAGGCCAATTTCGACCTCGTCATCGCATCCCAGCCCTACCGTGCGCTGTCCTCGGTCAATTTTCGGGCAAAACGGATCATTGCACCGCTGGCGCGGGCGCTTCGGCCCGGGGGGCGGCTGATTGGAATCCACTCCCACGGCCAGGATCCGGGCATGGAAATGATCCAGGCGATCTGGCCGGGAGAAAATCCTTTCTCGGTCAGCCGTCATGAGCTATTGCGCGCCGTGAAGTATGAACTCGGATCGTTGGGCCGCGACCTAAATTTTAATGCTTATGCGGATAACCGCTCGATCTTCAGGTATGATATGGAAGCGCTGCCCAACGAGGTGACGGGTACCATCGGAACCTCGACGGCCTTTGCAGCGTGGAATGCGGCGGTGTATGTCGCTCAGATCGAGGACGATCGATTGACAGAAATGACTCAAAACGGCCGCACTCTGGATGCCGCCAGGGATGTGCTGCGAAAGTACAACGGGCTCTGGTTTCTCGACGAATCCTACGTCATCTCGCGACGTCGTGATTGACATATCCAAGGCTAAACATCGCAAACGCCCGCCGGCTTAGCGGCGGAACAAGGGGTTACTGATGCGCGCGTCCTATCTCTTCACCAGCGAGTCCGTGTCCGAGGGCCATCCCGACAAGGTCTGCGACCGGATCTCCGATGAAATCGTCGACCTGTTCTACCGCGAAGGGCCGAAAGCCGGCATCGATCCCTGGCAGATTCGTGCGGCCTGCGAGACGCTCGCGACCACCAACAAGGTGGTGATCGCCGGTGAAACCCGCGGCCCCGCATCCGTCACCAACGAGCAGATCGAAGGCGTCGTCCGCGACGCGATCAAGGACATCGGCTACGAGCAGGACGGCTTCCATTGGAAGACCTGCGACATCGAGATCCTTCTGCACCCCCAGTCGGCCGACATCGCGCAGGGCGTCGATGCGCTGCAGCCGGGCGAGGTCAAGGAAGAGGGCGCGGGCGACCAGGGCATCATGTTCGGCTACGCCACCAACGAGACGCCCGACCTGATGCCGGCGCCGATCTTCTACGCCCACAAGATCCTGCGCCTCATCTCCGAAGCGCGCCACTCGGGCCGCGAGAAGGTGCTGGGTCCGGACTCCAAGAGCCAGGTCACCGTGCAGTACGAGAACGGCAAGCCGGTCGGCGTGCGCGAGATCGTCGTATCGCACCAGCATCTGGTCGAGGACATCTCGTCCAAGCAGATCCGCGACATCGTCGAGCCCTATGTGCGCGAGGCGCTGCCGAAGGACTGGATCACGCCGAAGACGATCTGGCACATCAACCCGACCGGCAAGTTCTACATCGGCGGTCCCGATGGCGACACCGGTCTGACCGGCCGCAAGATCATCGTCGACACCTACGGCGGCGCGGCTCCGCATGGCGGCGGCGCGTTCTCCGGCAAGGATCCGACCAAGGTCGATCGCTCGGCGGCCTACGCTGCCCGCTACGTCGCCAAGAACATCGTCGCGGCCGGTCTTGCCGACCGCTGCACGCTCCAGCTCGCTTACGCCATCGGCGTGGCGCGTCCGCTGTCGATCTACATCGACACCCACGGCACCGGTAAGGTGTCGGAGGACCAGCTCGAGAAGGCGGCGGCGCAGGCGATGGATCTCACGCCCCGTGGCATCCGCAGCCATCTCGATCTCAACCGCCCGATCTACGCACGTACTTCGGCCTACGGCCATTTCGGCCGCACACCCGATAACGAGGGCGGCTTCTCCTGGGAGAAGACCGATCTCGTCGAAGCCCTCAAGCGCGCAGTCTGATCACCGACGTCATTCCCGGGCGCCGCGACGCGGCGAACCCGGGATCCTTATCCATCATGTCGAGATTCCGGGTTCGCCGCGTCGCGGCACCCGGAATGACCAATTCAACAACAGGACCTCCGCTATGAATGCGAAGCCCGGCTTCTCCGACTACATCGTCAAGGACATTTCGCTCGCCGATTTCGGCCGCAAGGAGCTCTCGCTGGCCGAGACCGAGATGCCCGGCCTGATGGCCACCCGCGAAGAGTATGGCCCGAAGCAGCCGCTGAAGGGCGCGCGCATCGCCGGCTCGCTGCACATGACGATCCAGACCGGCGTGCTGATCGAGACGCTGGCCGCGCTCGGCGCCGACATTCGCTGGGTCTCCTGCAACATCTATTCGACGCAGGACCACGCCGCGGCGGCGATCGCGGCCGCCGGCATTCCCGTCTTTGCCGTCAAGGGCGAGACGCTGGCCGAATACTGGGACTACACCGCCAAGCTGTTCGATTGGCACGGCGGCGGTCACCCGAACATGATCCTCGACGACGGCGGCGATGCCACCATGTACGTCCATCTCGGCCTGCGCGCCGAGAACGGCGACACCGCCTTCCTGGACAAGCCGGGTTCGGAAGAAGAGGAGGTCTTCTTCGCGCTTCTGAAGAAGCAGCTCAAGGAAAAGCCGAAGGGCTACTTCGCCGAGATCGCCAAGAGCATCAAGGGCGTTTCCGAAGAGACCACCACGGGCGTGCATCGTCTCTACGACATGCAGAAGGCCGGCACGCTGCTGTGGCCCGCCATCAACGTCAACGACAGCGTCACCAAGTCGAAGTTCGACAACCTCTATGGCTGCCGTGAATCGCTGGTCGACGGCATCCGCCGCGGCACCGACGTGATGATGTCGGGCAAAGTCGCGATGGTCGCCGGCTTCGGCGACGTCGGCAAGGGTTCGGCCGCCTCGCTGCGCCAGGCCGGCTGCCGCGTCATGGTTTCCGAAATCGATCCGATCTGCGCACTGCAGGCGGCGATGGAAGGCTACGAAGTCGTGACCATGGAAGACGCCGCGCCGCGCGCCGACATTTTCGTCACGGCGACCGGCAACAAGGACATCATCACGATCGAACACATGCGCGCGATGAAGGATCGCGCCATCGTCTGCAACATCGGTCACTTCGACAACGAGATCCAGATCGCGGGTCTGCGTAACCTGAAGTGGACCAATATCAAGCCGCAGGTCGACGAGATCGAATTCCCCGACAAGCACCGCATCATCATGCTGTCGGAAGGCCGCCTCGTGAACCTCGGCAATGCGATGGGCCATCCCTCCTTCGTGATGTCGGCCTCGTTCACCAACCAGACGCTGGCGCAGATCGAGCTTTTCGCCAACAACAAGGACGGCAAGTACAAGAAGGAAGTCTACGTGCTGCCGAAGTCGCTGGACGAGAAGGTGGCCCGGCTGCATCTCGCCAAGATCGGCGTCAAGCTCACCGAGTTGCGCAAGGACCAGGCCGACTACATCGGCGTCAAGCAGGAAGGCCCGTTCAAGTCGGACCATTACCGCTACTGAGACGCAGCGCACCTCAGGAACGGACGAAGCCCCGGAGCAATCCGGGGCTTCGTTGTTTCTGGACCCCAGGGGTGCGCTACGGGCGCCTCAGTCGCCGACATTACGGGGCGACGACCTTGACCGTAGTCCTGAAGACGTCCTTGTTGGGGTTGACGACGACGATGGCGAGATCGCCGACGCTGAGGACGTCTTCGTTGAGCAGGGTGATCTTGCCCTCCGTTGCGCTGGACCTTTTGAAAGCCCTGTCCTTGCCGTTGATGGTCGCCTTGGTGTCCGTCTGGAAGCCGCTGCCGGTGACGGTCAACTCTTCCAGCTTTCCTTGCGTGAGCTTGGCCGGGGCAACCTTGAGATCGGTCTCTCTCGCGTTGAGGGGGTTGTCGCGGTCCACCGGTTTCCTCATAGCAAAGACGGCGTCGAACACGGCGGCAAGCTTGTCGGTTGCCTGCTTGGAAAACATCCCCGCCAACGCTGCGAAAGCGGCCATGCCGTAGGGGTTCAGCTGCAGGGTCGAATTGGTTGGCACCTGCGTTCCCGCGGGCGGAGTCGAAAGAGTCGGGAGCAGAAGGCCTCCCCGGACGATGAAGTAGAACAGCACGGCGAGCGTCATTCCGATCGGCACGCGCAAGATCATGAACCACAGCCAGTTGGTGCTGAGCTGACGGTTGCCGACGTAATCCCCGAACGACGTCATGGTGTGCGTGAGGCCGCCGAGTGCTCCGGCGACAATTACGGTGAACAGCATCTGCTTGTCCGGCTCCCAGGAATGCCGCGAGAAGAAGATGTGGAAGTCCTTGAACGCACCGCCACCCGTTTCAAGGACAGGCCAGGTCGCTATGAGCAGGTAGAAGAACAGCACGGTTATGAACAGGTAGAGCCCACCCATCAGGTTGATCGCGTGGATGGAGGGAGGCGTGATCAGTTCAGTCTCGCCGTCGCCATGGTCGGGCGAGCCATCAGCGCTGTGATCTGTCATCAGAACCCCAATAGGAATGAATTGAAAGAGCAGCCTGAAATAATTCGCGTTATAGTAGATTTTAAGTTCTGATGCAATCGCGGGCCCATTGCAGCGCCCAACGGACGCTCTGGCACTCCGTTGTCGCGCCGCACCCAACGGACGAGTCCGCGGCTTATCGATTGACTGGCTGAGAAGCAGGCCAGACAATCCGCACGGCGGAGGAAACCATGGCCCAGGAACATTTTGACGTGCTGATCGTCGGAGCCGGCTTGTCCGGCATCGGCGCGGGCTATCATCTTCAGACCAAGTGCCCGGGCAAGAGCTACGTCATCCTGGAGGGGCGCGACTGCATCGGCGGCACCTGGGATCTGTTTCGCTATCCCGGCATCCGCTCTGACAGCGACATGTTCACGCTCGGCTATTCCTTCAAGCCGTGGACTGATCCGAAGGCGATCGCGGACGGGCCGCAGATCCTGAACTATGTGCGCGAGACCGCGGCCGAGAACGGCATCGAGACCCACATCCGCTTCCGCCATCGTGTCAAGCGTGCGGCATGGTCGACGGCTGACGCACGCTGGACGGTCGAGGCCGAGCGCATCGCAGGCGAGGGTGCGACCGAACTCGTGCGTTTCACCTGCGATTTCCTGTTCATGTGCTCGGGCTATTACAAATACGAGGCAGGCTACACGCCGGAGTTTTCGGGTGCGGCGGATTTCGCCGGCCGCATCGTGCATCCGCAGAAATGGACCGAAGACATCGACTATGAGGGCAAGCGCGTCGTCGTGATCGGCTCGGGCGCGACCGCGGTGACGCTGGTGCCGGAGCTAGCCAAGAAGGCGGCGCAGGTCACCATGCTGCAGCGCTCGCCGACTTATGTTGTGTCGCGCCCGGCGCAGGATCCCGTCGCCAACAAATTGCGCCGCAATCTTCCGGCGCGGCTCGCCTATCATCTGATCCGCTGGCGCAACGTGATGTGGGGGATGTTCTTCTTCCAGCTCAGCCGGCGCCGCCCCGCCAAGGTGAAGGAGCTGGTCCTCAAGGGCGTGCAGATGGCGCTGGGGCCGGACTACGATGTCGCGACCCATTTTACGCCGCGCTACAATCCCTGGGATCAACGGCTATGCCTCGTTCCAGACGGTGACCTGTTCAAGGCGATCCGTGAGCAGCGCGCCTCCGTGGTCACCAACGAGATCGACACTTTTACGCGCGACGGCATCCGCCTGAAGGACGGCAGCAAGCTTGACGCCGACATCATCGTCACGGCGACAGGGCTGGTGCTCCAGGTCGTCGGTGGCCTCGAGGTCAGCGTCGACGGCCGCGCCGTCGATTTTGCCAACACGCTGACCTACAAGGGCATGATGTATGCCGACGTGCCGAACATGGCGTCGGCGTTCGGCTACACCAACGCGTCCTGGACGCTGAAATGTGATCTCACCTGCGAATATGTCTGCCGGCTGATCAACTACATGGACCGGCACAATTTCCGCCAGTGCATGCCGCACAATGACGATCCGACCATCACCGCGCAGCCCTCGCTCGATTTCACCTCCGGTTACGTGCAGCGCTCGGTCGCAAAGATGCCGAAGCAGGGCTCGAAGCAGCCGTGGCGGCTGTACCAGAATTACGCTCTCGACATCGTCACCTTGCGGTTCGGTCGCATCGACGACGGCGTGATGCGATATTCCTGATCACGCCGCCGTCTGCGGTTATGCCTTGCGCGTCGTGAGCGCCAGCCCGAGATCGATCGCAAGTGCAAGCACAACGGCGCCGCCGCCGAGCCCAAACAGGACCAGATAGTCGCCGCCGGTCTGCGCGTAGATCCAGGAGAAGCCGTAAGCGGCGGCCGCCTGGAACAGCGCAAAGCTCGTGGTGGCGTGGCTCCATGTCGCGCGCTGCTGCTCGGTCGAGTGCGGGACGAGCTCGTGGATGCGTCCGAGCACCAGCGGCACGATGCCGGGCGTGAAGCCGCCGACCACGACGCTCGACACGATCAGCGAGACCGGCGCGGTGCTGACGGTCGGCAGCAGCACGGCCGCCGCCTCGATCAGAAAGGCTGCCCGCAGGGCCGGGCCGAAGCCCGAGCGGTCGCCGAGATGGCCGGTGACGAGCGGGCCCACGACCGCGCCGAGGCCGTACAGCACCCAGTAGCGCGATCCCGCGGCAATACCCTGGCCGAGGCCACGCGCGACGAAATCGACGATGAAGACCATGTGCGGCACCAGCGCCACCGCGTTGAGGCCGTACTGGACCAGCAGCGCGCGGGCCGCCGTCGATGCATGCTGGTGCTTCGCGTGATGCAAAGGCGCAGCATCAGCCTTGGCTTCCGCAGGCCAGTTCCACCAGCTCGCAAGAGTGAGCAGGGCAGACAGGGCGCCGAGACCATACCAGCTCTGCTGCAAGCCTTGTTGCAGGAGCAGCGGCACCAGCGTGCCCGAGGCGGCGACGCCAAGGCCGACGCCCGCAAAGATCACGCCGCCAGCGATGCCGCGTCTCGCGGCCGAAATGTGCGGCAGGATGACGGAGGCCGCCAGCACCATGATGATGCCGCCGGCGAGACCCGACAGGAAGCGCCAGGCGAAGAACCAGGCGAACGACACCGGGGTTGAACTGGCGAAGAAAGAGAGCGTGGCGAGCAGCATCATCGCACGCAACGCGCGCACCGCGCCAATGCGGGCGGCCACAGCGCGTGCCGCGAGTGCGCCGGCAAGGTAACCGGCAAGATTCGCCGCACCGAGATAGACGACATCCGACGCGCTGAACCACTTTGCCGCGATCAGCGCCGGGATCAGCGGCGTGTAGGAGAAGCGGGCAAGGCCCAGTCCGACCAGCGATGCGGACAAGCCAGCCGCGGCGTATCGCCAGCTCATTTGTGAAGTCTGTTGTGAAGCCGGTCCCGGCCGCTGATGCGGCCGGGCCTTAACGTGTTGCTTCGTACCTGTGTTGGTCATTTCATCCTCCTGCGCGCTCGGTCGCGCGCGGATCATCCTGTCCGGGCGGCGCGGCGGCGCCGGAATTCCGGCACGGGCAGGCCGCCCCAGCCCCAATTGTCGGTGTCGACTTCCTCGATCACGACGAAGGTGGAATCGAGCGGCTTGCCGAGCACGTCGAGCAACAGCCGGCTCGACCCCTCGATCAGCGCGGCCTTCTCTTCCGCCGTGAGCGACGCCGCGCCCGGCGTCGTTCCCTCGCGGGTCACTTGAATGGTGACGATCGGCATGGTGTCTCTCCTCTTGCGCTCAGTGGCCGGCGCTCTGGCCGCCGTCGACATGCAGGATCTCGCCGGTGACGAAGCTCGCCTGCTCGAGATAGAGCACGGCATCGACGATGTCGGACATCTCGCCCATGTGGCCGACCGGGTGCAGCGCGCCGAGCTGCGCATGCGTCGTGACGGGGTGCATCGGCGACTTGATGACGCCGGGCGCCACTGCGTTCACGCGGATGCCGCGCCTGGCGTATTCGATCGCGAGCGACTTCGTCGCGGCGTTGAGGCCGCCCTTGCTCAGCGAGGCCAGCACCGAGGGCACGTTCGAGTTGGCCTGATCCACCAGTGTCGTCGTGATCTGTACGACATGACCCGAGCCTTGCTTCTCCATCTCGGCGATGGCGAGCTGCGTGATGTTGAAGAAGCCCGCGACGTTGGTGCCCATCACCGCTGCATAGTCCTCCGCGGTGTACCGGGTGAAAGGCTTTGCGACGAAGATGCCGGCATTGTTGACCAGCGTGTCGACGCGGCCGAAGCGGGCGACGGCTTGCGACACCACGCGCTCGGCGGTGCTCCGGTCGGCTATGTCGCCGGGGACGGCGAGGACATCATCGTCGCCCGACGGCTTGATGGAGCGCGCCGTTGCGACGACGCGATAGTTGCGGTCACGAAAACCCTGGACCAGGGCGGCGCCAATGCCCTGCGATGCACCGGTGATGACGGCAACCTTCTGCTCGATACCCATGACGGGCTCCTGTTGTTGGCTTGAAAACCTGGGCCAGCAGCGGCCGGCTTGGAGGTTGAGCTACGCTCCAGCAGCCCGGCTGCGAATACACGTTGTCCGGCAGACACTGTTACGTGGCGCGAACGAATGCCGGACCGGCCGTTGGCGGCGGTTGTCGCGGCCGGGGCGAACGCTTAGCTTGTCACAGGAATTTGACGGGTGGCGGAAGCGCATGGATCGTCTGGACGCGATGAAGGTGTTCGTCCTTGCGGTGGACGAGGGAAGCTTGGCGGCCGCAGGCCGCAAGCTCGGCCGCTCGCCGGCGGCGGTCAGCCGCGCCATTGCCTTCCTGGAGGAGCGAGTCGGTACCGAACTGCTGCACCGGACGACGCGGTCGATCAAGCTGAGCGAGGAGGGCGAGCGCTATGTCGCGATCTGCCGTCGCGTGTTGATCGAGCTGGAGGAGGCCGACGACATCGCGGCCGGGCCGCGTACGGCGCCGCGCGGCGTGCTCACGATCACCGCTCCGGTGGTGTCGGGCGAGATGGTGCTGCGGCCGATCCTCGATGCGTTTCTGGACGCCTATCCGACCGTATCGGCAAAGCTCCTGCTGTTTGACCGCGCGGTCAACCTGATCGAGGAGGGCGTCGACATCGCGCTTCGCATTGGCCATCTCGCGGATTCGGCGATGGTGGCGATGCGGATCGGCGAGATCAGTCGCGTCGTGGTGGCAGCTCCCCGCTATCTGAAGCAGCATCCGCGCATCACCGAGCCCGGCGATCTCGCCAAGCATCAGATCGTGGCGATGGCGCATCTGCCCAATTCCTGGACCTTTGCTCCACAGGCCGGCTCGTCGGCAGCCCGCACGGTCCAGTTCACCCCGCGCCTCGTCGTCAACAGCACCCATGCGGCCGTGGCGTCCACGGTCGCCGGGCGCGGCGTGGCGCGGATGTATTCGTACCAGGTGGCCGAGCCCGTCGGGCGCGGCGAGCTCGAGATCGTGCTGGCCGCCGACGAGGATCCGGAGATGCCCGCGCATTTGATCTGCCCACAGGGGCGGCTCTCGGTGCCAAAGGTGAGGGCGTTCACCGACTTTGCCGTGCCCAGGCTGAAGAAGCAGTTCGCGCTGCTGAAGAAGAGCATCAATGCGCGTTGAGCGGCCGTGCCCCCGGCAATGCGTTGTTTTGCGTATACGGGCGCCGGGGTGAATCGGCGATGCTGGCCGAACGGTTAACGCCGATTTAACGGATGAGTCCTAGCCTGTCTCGGCCGGGGTTACTCGCAAGGCCGAGGTGAGCCCAATGGAAGCCCAGAAAATCGCGGTCGACGCCGTCGTCGCGCTGACCGATTGCGACCGCGACGCCGTCATCGCCTTCATCCGCCGGCTCTATCTTGCCGGCGTCACCGACCCCAAGCGCCTGACCTTCAAGGGTCTCCAGGCGTTGTCCCGGGTTTGACCGGCACCCACGCAATCGAATTTACTGGACGGTCGGATCGCTGATCCGGATCGAGGTAACGCAGTCCTCCCGCACCTCGAATGAGAAAGGCCAGGGCCCATAGGTCCAGAGTTCGGTCTTCTCGAGTCCGCTCGGCCCGACATGGAACGGGCTTCCGAGCTGCGCCAGGAGTTTTTCCGTGCTGTCGCCGAGATTGATCTGATTGAACCCGTAGGCGGCGACCGGTGCCGGCCCGCTGATTTGAAGTGCGAAGACGCCGTTCGCCTTCACGGCCGCGGCGAGACGCGGATATTCCAAGCAGAAACAGAGTGAGCGTACAGCCCGCCAACGACCGCGGTGTCTCCAAGATGCACCCCGACTTCCCAATCCCTGGAACCAGGATAATAGGTCGGAAACCGCCCGCAACGCCGGGATTGACGGGGAGGCGGCCGCGATTTGTAATCGTGCGCGGTACGGCAGGGGCCGGCCCGATCACGACCTGCGGAACAGCCTCAGGCTGCACCGCCAATATCTTGCCGCTGGGGCCGGCTCAGAGTAGATCACGTCCCCGGCTGGGTTACTCGGGTTTGGGGAAATGCTGAAACAGCTTTTTGCGCCGCAACTTGTCATTCTCTATGTGCTTGCGGCTTCGACGATTTACGTTCACTTCCGTGGCAAGCAGCGGCTGCGCTTTGCGCGCCAGCTCGGCGATCATTCGACCTATCTCGCGCCCTACAACGTGCTGATGTATGCGGGCTCGGCGGTACCGAACAAGCCGGTGATCTCGGTCGAGCAGTTTCCCGAGCTCAAGCCGCTCAGCGAGAACTGGGAGACCATTCGCGACGAAGCGGTGCGCCTGTTCGACGAGGGCTTCATCCGCGCGGCCGCGAAGAACAACGATTGGGGCTTCTACTCATTCTTCAAGAGCGGCTGGAAGCGATTTTATCTGAAATGGTACGACGACTTCCTGCCCTCGGCGCGTACGCTGTGCCCGAAGACGGTGGAGCTGCTCAACTCGATCCCGAGCGTGCACGGGGCGATGTTCGCGATGCTGCCGCCCGGTGGCAAGCTCGGGGCGCACCGCGATCCCTTCGCGGGCTCGCTGCGCTATCACCTCGGCCTCGTCACGCCGAACTCGAACAAGTGCCGTATCCTGGTCGACGGCGTCGAATGCGTCTGGCGCGACGGTGAGGCCTTCATGTTCGACGAGACGTTCATCCACAGCGCGGAGAATGCGACCGACGTCAACCGCATCATCCTGTTCTGCGACGTCGAGCGCCCGATGAGGTTCGGCTTCATGACCGCGATCAACCGTTGGGTCAGCCATCATATCGTCAAGGCTTCGGCGACTCAGAACGTCGACGGCGAGAGCGTCGGCGTGCTCAACAAGGTGTTCGGCAAGCTCTATGAGATCCATCTCGGCAGCCGCAAGGTCAAGGAGTGGAATCGCAACGTGTACTACACGCTGAAATACTCGCTGACGGCGCTGATCCTCGGCCTCATCGTGCTGTCGGCGTTACGGTAAGTGCGTAGGTGGACAAGTCGCTAGTCCGCCCTGCAGTTCTCGGTTTTGATCCGGCGGCGAAGACGACGAGCCGCCAGTCTTGCTGGACAGTTCGGGCCATGGCAACAAGGATTGCCGTGATTGAGTTGCCGAATATGGAGCAGGCAATGGCCTCCTTGCCGACCGCGAATACAGAGACAACGCAGTTCTTCCGTCAGTGGCTGGAAACCTTCGCCGGCTATGTCCGCGAGGTCGACTACGCTTCGGCGAGGCCGCTCTTTCATCCCGAGGTGCTTGCCTTCGGCACGCATAACGACGTCATCCCCGGCCTCGATCAATGGGTCTCAACGCAATGGGACAACGTCTGGCCGAAGACGAGCGACTTCCGTTTTGTGCCCGAGCAGATCTCGATCCTCGCGTCTCCCGACGGCACGATGGCGACCGTGGTCGCGCCGTGGACGAGCACGGGCTATCATCCCGATGGCAGCGCGTTTCCACGTCCGGGCCGAGCGACGATGGTGTTCTCGAGGAGCGCCGATGGCTGGCTGTGCGTGCATTCGCACATGTCGCTCAACCGCGGCGTCCCGCAGGTGAGTCACGCCAATCGAACGGTGAAGGCCTGGTAGAGGCGATCTGAATAGAAAAGGCCCCGGACATGTCCGGGGCCTTTCGATGTCGAGATGTCGTGCAGCCTATTCCGGCTGGCCGATCGAGACCTTCAGCGTGCCGACGCCGTCGACGCCGCATTCGAGCTTGTCGCCCGGCTGGAGCTGCGACACGCCGGCGGGCGTGCCCGTCATGATGATGTCGCCGGCGGCGAGCTTCACCTGCTGCGAGAGCTGCCAGATGATCTCGGGCACGTTCCAGATCAGTTCGGTTAGATCGCCCTTCTGGGCCTCCTTGCCGTTGACCGTGAGCCAGATCTTGCCATTGGCGGGATGGCCGATCTTCGAGGCCGGCTGCACCGCTGAGCACGGAGCGGAGCCGTCGAACGACTTGCCGATCTCCCACGGGCGCTCCTTCTTGCGCGAGGCGATCTGGAGGTCGCGGCGGGTGAGATCGATGCCGACGGCGTAGCCGTAGACATGGTCGAGCGCCTTTTCGGCCGGGATGTTGAGGCCGCCGCTCTTCATCGCGACGATCAGCTCGACCTCGTGATGCAGATCCTTGGTCAGCGGCGGATAGGGGATGGTGGCGCCGTCGGGCACCAGCATGTCGGCGTGCTTGGCGAAGAAGAACGGCGGGGCGCGCTCGTCGTTGCCCATCTCGCGGATGTGTTCGAGATAGTTGCGGCCGACGCACCAGATGCGGCGCACCGGATAGCGGCCGCTTTCCCCGACGACGGGAAGAGACGGCTGGGCTGGAAGCGGGATGACGTAGGAGGCGGCGTTCATGTATCGGTCTCGCTGCTCGTGAGGTGAAACGAACTCTATGCGGTTGCGCTGATCGGCGCCAGAGCGCCGGCGTCGCGATGTTGCAGGCGGAAGAACGAGGCGTAGCGGCCGGAGCGCCGCAGCAATTCGTCATGCCGGCCCTGCTCGACGATCTCGCCGCCCTCGACCACCAGGATCGCGTCGGCGTGCATGATCGTGTGCAGGCGGTGCGCGATCACGATGGTGGTGCGGTTCTGGCAGAGATGCTCGATCGCCTCCTGCACCTGTTTCTCGGACTCCGAATCGAGCGCGGCGGTGGCTTCGTCCAGCAGGATGATCGGGGCGTTCTTGAGCAGCGCGCGCGCGACCGCGATGCGCTGGCGCTGGCCGCCCGACACCTGGGTGCCGTGCTCGCCGACCGGCGTGTCGTAGCCCAGCGGGAAGCCCATGATGAAATCATGAGCGCAGGCCGCCTTGGCGGCATCGATGATGTCGTTCTCGGTTGCGCCCGGCTTGCCGAAGGCGATGTTGTTGCGGATGGTGTCGCGGAACAGATAGACGTCCTGGCCGACATAGGCGGTCTGCGCCCGCAGCGATTTTCGCGAGATCGCGCCGATCGACTGGCCGTCGATCACGATGTCGCCTTGCGTCACCTCGTAGAAGCGCAGCAGCAGCGCCAGCACGGTCGACTTGCCGCCGCCGGACGGGCCGACCAGCGCGGTGACCTTGCCGGGCTCGGCGACAAAACTCATGCGGTTGAGCACGGTCTCGCCAGTCCGGTAACAGAAGCTGACGTCGCGCAGCTCGATCCGCGCGTCGGACAGTTTCAGCGCCGGCTTGTCGTCGTCGGAGTGCTCGGTGGCCGGGCTGTCGACGACTTCGAGCAGCATGCGCGCGCCGACGAGCTGGCTGTTCAGATCGATGTTGAGCCGCGCCAGCCGCTTGGCCGGCTCGGTCGCCATCAGGAACGCAGTCATGAAGGAGAAGAACGCGCCGGGCGTGGCGTTGAGCGCGACCACGCTGTAGCCGCCGTAAAGCAAACAGCCGGCGACCGCGAAGCCGCCGAGCATCTCCATGAGCGGATTGGAGCGGTTGGCGACGCGGGCCATCTTGTTGGCGTTGCGCTCGACGATCGCGATGTTCTCGTCGATGCGCCTCTGCATCGTGTCTTCGAGCGTGAACGCTTTCACCGTGCGGATGCCCTGCAGCGATTCCTGCATGGTCTCCATGATGTCGGCGGTGCCGGTGAATTGGTTGAAAGCGAGGCCCTTGATGCGCTTGACCAGCTTGCGCAGCACCAGCATCGCCGGCGGCACCACGACGAGGCCGATGAACGACATCACCGGGTCCTGCCACACCATCACGCCGATCATGGCGAGCAGCATCATGAGGTCGCGTCCGACCGCGTTGACCAGCATGTTGAGGACGTCGGTGATCGATTTTGCGCCGGCCGTCAGCCGTGCCAGAAATTCAGACGAATGCCGTTCTGAGAAGAAGCCGACGCTCTCGCGCATCAGCTTGGCGAACAGTTGCCGCTGGTTGGTGGCGAGGATGGCGTTGGAGATCTTGGTCAGGATCACCATGTGGCCGTAGGTCGCCACACCCTTGATGAAGAGCAGGATCACCGTGATGCCCGAGAACATCGCGATGCCCGGGATGTTCTTGTCGACATAGGCCTGGTTGATGACCTGGCCGAGCACGTAGGTCGCGCCCGCGGTCGACCCGGCGGCAAGCGCCATCAGCGCGAAGGCGACGAGGTAGCGCCGCCAGTAGATGATCCCCTGTTCCGTGACCAGGCGGCGAATCAGGACCGCTGCCGCATAGGGATCGTCGGTGATTTTCTTTGGAAACTGCGCCATCCGTAGTCCATTGACGGCGCAGGAAAAGCCTGCCTGCGCGTCAGGGGATCGAACGGCCTCTGTGCCCGCTAAAGCGGCGCTTTTCAAGCCCCATTAAGGACTTGCGCCGGGATGGAATCTAGGCCGAGGCGGCCTGGCGGAGCTCGCCGTGGCGCTCGCGGAACAGCTTGTCCTCCCAGGCCAAAGCGTGGGCGGCGATGGTCTCGAGGTCGTCGTATTGCGGCTTCCAGTCGAGCAGGCCACGGATGCGGCTGGTGTCGGCCACCATGGTCATGATGTCGCCGGGCCGGCGCGGGGCGTATTGCACGGCGAAGCTGCGCCCCGAAACCCGGCGCACCGCGTCGATGGTTTCCAGCACCGAATAGCCGCGGCCATAGCCGCAATTGAGCGTCGTCGAGGCGCCGCCATTGCGCAGGTAGGCCAGCGCCGAGCGATGCGCCTGCGACAGGTCCGTGACGTGGATGAAGTCGCGGATGCAGCTGCCGTCCTGGGTCGGATAGTCGGTGCCGAAGACGTCGATCTTGGCACGCTGGCCGGTCGCGGCTTCCACCGCGATCTTGAGCAGATGCGTGGCGCCGACGGTGGCAAGCCCGATGCGGGCCTGCGGATCGGCGCCGGCGACGTTGAAATAGCGCAGGGTCACGTACTGCATGCCGTAGGCGGCGGCGACGTCGTGCAGCATGATCTCGGTCATCAGCTTCGACGAGCCGTAGGGCGATAGCGGCCGCGTCGGCGCGTGCTCGGGCACCGGCACCTGGTCCGGATCGCCATAGACCGCGGCGGTCGAGGAGAAGATGAAGCGGCCAATGCCGCGCTTGACCGCGACGTTGAGCAGATTGCGTGCGGTCGTGAAATTGTTGCGGTAATAGCCGAGCGGATCGCGCATCGATTCCGGCACCACCACCGAGCCGGCGAAATGGATGATGCTCTCGATGTTGTGTTGGGAGATCACGCCTTCGAGCAGGTTCTCGTCGCCGGCATCGCCAATGAACAGCGGCACGCCTTCGGGCAGATATGCGGAGAAGCCGGTGGAGAGATCGTCGATCACGACCACGTCCTCGCCGGCTTCCGCCAGCGCCAGGACCGTATGACTTCCGATATAGCCGGCGCCGCCGGTGACTAGCACAGTCATGATCTCACCCGTCTTCGATCAACGCTGCAAGCTAACGTTTACGTGGTGAAGAGGGGGTATCGGCGCGGCTGAACTGGTCACTATGCTTAATGTTGCGTATAGGGGGCCTGCTAAACGGAGTGTGACGTGGCGAATCCCCCGAGCGATCTGCAAGTGATCGTGCCAAATCTGCACAGGCGCTATTCCGGGGTCACCGCGACCAACCGGATGGTCGCGCCGCGGCTGGCAAAGCTCTATCGCGCGGCATGGTTCGGCTCGGACGCTCCGGAAGGCATTGCGCGGCTGAGCGGTGCCGATTTCCTGAAACTGTGGCGCCGCAAGGCGCCGCTGATCTGGCATGCGCGGCGCAACAACGAGATGATCGCGGGCGTCGCCCTGCGCGCGCTCGGCTGGCCGCTCAAGCTGGTCTTCACCTCGGCGGCGCAGCGGCATCACAGCTGGATCACGCGCTGGCTGATCCGGCAGATGGATGCGATCATCGCGACGTCGGATCTCTCGGCCTCGTTCCTGAAGGTGAAGGCGACGGTGATCCCGCACGGCGTCGACACCGACATCTACGCGCCGCCGGCCGATCGCGCCGCTGCCTTCGCGGAAGCCGCGCTGCCGGGCCGTTATGCGATAGGCTGCTTCGGTCGCGTCCGTGCGCAGAAGGGCACCGATGTGTTCGTCGATGCGATGTGCCGGCTGCTGCCGCGCTATCCCGATTTCACCGCCGTCATCGTTGGCCAAGTCACGCCGGAGCAGGCGCCCTTCGCGAACGACCTGAAGAAACGGATCGAGGCTGCCGGGCTGCAATCGCGCATCGTCATCACCGGCGAACTGCCGATCGAAGAGGTGCAGCGCTGGTATCAGCGGCTGACGATCTACGCCTTCACCTCCCGCAACGAGGGCTTTGGCCTGACGCTGATCGAGGCGATGGCGGCGGGCAGCGCACTCGTCGCCGCGCGTGCGGGTGCGGCTGGGCTCGTGGTCGAGGATGGGGTCACCGGCGTCCTGATCCCGACGGGCGATGCCGAGGCGCTCGCCGCGGCGCTGGAGCCGTTGATGCGTGACGTGCAAGCTGCGACCGCGATGGGCGAGCGCGGTCGGGCGCGGGTGCTTGCGAAGTTCAGCCTCGATGCGGAAGCGGCGCGGATCGGCGAGGTCTATCGGTCGCTGCTCTGAGCAGCGCTTTCAGGCGCCGAAAACAAGAAAACGCGAAAACAACCCCATGCACAGTAGCTGGGGATAACGGAATCAATGGCTTGGCGGCCGGTGCTGTCTCTTGCGGATTTTACGAATTCGATTTGACCCGTCGGGCAAAACAGTGCTAGACAGGTATCGTCCCGAAATGCCCGATCACCCGCGGCTGCGGGCCCGTAGTCCGCGCGCTGTGGCGCATGGACCACTCCCCGTTTGATCAGACCGGCGTCTCGCCGCGCGGCTTCGTCGGAGCGTGCCGCTGAACTGTCCGCTCCTGAAGGCAATCCGGAAATGGCAAGGCAGCCGCCCAATCGACGCTTTTGACCCAAATCGGATATTGGCCTGGACAAAAGACAGGCCTGTGGCAACTGAGTAACAGCAATCCGCCGCTCAGCTGTTAGTTTCGCGGAGTTTCAGGCGCACTTTTATTGGGGACCCAATGAAGAAATTCGCTATAGCGCTGAGCGCGCCGGCGTTGGGGATATCGGCGGCTTCGGCCGCAGACTTGCCAGCCCGCACTCACACCAAGGCTCCGCCGCCTTCCTTAGTTGCTGTTTACGACTGGTCCGGTTTCTACATTGGCGTCAATGGTGGCGGCGGCGGCGGCCAGAATTGCTGGAACTTTGTATCTGCAGGGTTCGACGCTGGCTGTCACAACGTACGCGGCGGCGTAGTGGGCGGCCAGATTGGCTACAATTGGCAAGCAAGCAATTTTGTAGTTGGCGTGGAGCTTTCCGGCGATTGGGCGAACCTGAGGGGGAGCAACGTGCCCGTGTTGGCTACCTCGGGTACCGACAATTCTCACGTCTCAAGTATCTTCATGGCGACAGCGCGCGCTGGCTACGCTTGGGACAGAGCTTTGCTCTACGTCAAAGGCGGCGCCGCTTGGGTGCACCAAGATTACTTCCGTACCTGCAATGGGATCACCGCGACCGGCGCCTGCCTGCCCGTTGGCTTCACACCGACCACCGGAAGTGAAACGCGTGTCGGCGGCGTGGTTGGCACCGGCTTTGAATATGCAGTGACCAACAACGTGATTCTGGGTATCGAGGGAGATTTTTTGCCGTTAGGCACGAGAGACAACACCTTCAATGCTCGCCCGACCTATAGCTGCGGCGCGGGCCCTGGGCAGCCTTGCACCATCGCCGTCAAAGAAAATCTTTGGACGGTGACTGGACGGCTTGGCTGGAAATTTGGCGGCCCGGTGGTCGCGAGGTACTGATCGCTTCCTCCGACTTCCGAAATTGGCCCATCGCGCCATCCAGCTGCGTTTCAGAATTGGGCGCAATCGGTGCATAGCGCACTTTGGCGAGGCGCTTGCTGCCGGATTTAAGAGTTCAACTTTGGCGCTCGTGCGCCCCCGCCTCACCCAGCACCCGCTGCGCGATCGCCACGACCTCCGTAGCGGCGATATCGCGCATGCAGCGGTGGTCGTTCATCTTGCAGATCGTGCTCTGGCAGGGCTGGCAGGCGAGCACGCTCTTGTCCTGGACCACGGTTGCGGCGAGGCCGTTGAGGGGGGCCCAGAGATAGGGGCTGGTCGGGCCGAAGATGCCCATGGTCGGCGTGCCCAGCGCGGCTGCGATGTGCATCAGGCCTGAGTCGTTGGAGATGGCAACGCCCGCCGCGGCCATGGCCAGCACACCGTTGCGCAGATCGTTTCCGGTGAGATCCCGCACCGCCGGGCCGCCCGCTGCGACGATCTGCTGGGCGAGGCCCTTTTCCGCGGGGCCGCCGACCACCCAGACCTCCAGGCCGCGCTCGACCAGCAAGCGGGCGGCTTCCGGATAATAGGTCCAGCGTTTCGAGGCGCCGACCGAGCCGGGGGCGAGCGCCACCGCGGCGCCTGCGCTGAGGCCATTGGCCTGCCGCCAGCGGACGATCTCCTCGGCCGGCACGCGAAGCTGCGGCACCGGCCATTCCGGCGGCAGGGGGGCGCCGTCGGGCTGGGCGAGGACGGCGTTCTTGTCGATGAAACGGGGCAGCTTTTTCTCGCCCCAGCGCCAGCGGTTGAGCAGGCCGAACCGGAACTCGCCGACGAAGCCGACCCGTTCAGGGATGCCCGCCAGCGCCGGCGCGATGGCCGCCTTCCAGGTCCGGGGCAGCACCAGGGCGGTGCCGTAGTTGCGCTCGCGCAGCAGCTTTGCGAGGCCCAGCTGGCGCCGTATGGCCAGCCGGCTGCGAGGCAGGTCCCAGGCGATGCCAGCGCGCACGCCGGGCATGTAGTCCACCAGCGGGGCGCACAGGGAGGTGGTCAGGAGATCTACCGGCCGGTTCGGCCAGCGCTCCTTCAGGACCCGGATCACGGTGTGACCCCGGACGAAATCGCCGATCCACATGTAGGGAACGATCAGGATCGGGCGGGTGTCGCTCCGATCCGTATATCCACTATATTGCGAATCTTGGTTCATTCGTTAAACAAAGCCGGGGGCGATCGGATCCGGTGGTTCGGTTAGCCGCTCCGGGCCGGCAGGTAAAGCCGCCAGAAGCGCCAATCCCAAAACCGCTTACACTTTGGCGGATCATGCGCTACGGCAGGACCGGGCCGCAAAACATCGGGCAGGGATTTCAAAATGTTGCTGGTGACCGGCGGGGCCGGTTTTATCGGATCGAATGTCGTGGCTGCCCTCAATGAATCGGGCCGCGGCGACGTCGCGGTCTGTGACTTCCTTGGCAGTGACGGCAAGTGGCGCAACCTCGCCAAGCGCCAGCTTGTGGATATCGTCCCCCCGGGCGAGTTGCTCGACTGGATGAAGGGCCGCAAGCTGGATGCCGTGATCCATCTCGGGGCGATTTCCGCGACCACAGCGACCGACGGCGATCTCGTGTTCGAGACCAATTTCCGCACGTCGATGCGTCTGCTGGACTGGTGCACGGCGGGCGCCGTGCCGTTCATCTACGCCTCCTCGGCGGCGACCTATGGCGACGGCACGGAGGGCTTCGACGACGACGCCTCGGTCCCTGCGCTGAAGAAGCTGCGGCCGATGAATCTCTACGGCTGGAGCAAGCATCTGTTTGATCTTGCCGTTGCCGAGCGAGTCGCGAACGGCGATCGGCTGCCGCCACAATGGGCGGGCCTGAAATTCTTCAACGTGTTCGGCCCTAACGAATACCACAAGGGCTCGATGATGAGCGTGCTGGCGCGGCGCTTCGACGACGTCAAAGCGGGCCGCGCCGTGCAATTGTTCAAGTCGCATCGCGAGGGCATCGCCGACGGCGATCAGCGCCGCGATTTCATCTATGTCGACGACGTCGTGCGCGTCGTCATGTGGCTGCTGGCGACGCCATCGGTGTCCGGCCTCTTCAACGTCGGAACCGGGAAGGCCCGCAGCTTCAAGGACCTGATGCTCGCGGCCTATGCCGCGCTCGGCGCCAGGCCCAACATCGAATACATCGACATGCCCGAGCAGATTCGCGACAGCTACCAGTACTTCACCCAGAGCGAGGTCGATCGCCTCCAGCGCGCCGGCTACAATGGCGGCTTCAAGACGCTCGAGGATGCGGTGAAGGCCTATGTCGGGGATTATCTCGACCGGCCCGACCGCTTCCGCTGAGGCTCCTTGACCATGGCGACGCCCATTCTCGATTTCGATGCCCTTGCACAAGCCATCTCGGGTCGCACGGTGCTGTGCATCGGCGACATCATGCTGGACGAGTTCGTCTACGGCGAGGTGTCGCGGATCTCGCCGGAAGCGCCGGCGCCGGTCATCGCCGCCCAGCGCAGCGAGATCCATATCGGCGGTGCCGGCAATGTCGCGCGCAATGTCGCGTCCCTCGGCGCGCGCTGCATCTTCGTCGGCCTCGTCGGCGAGGATGCCGCGGGCAAGCAACTCGCCGCGGCGCTTGCGGAGCAGGGTGGGATCGAAAGCGTGCTGGTGTGCGATCGGTCGCGGCCGACAACGCGCAAGGTTCGCTTCGTCTCCGAGCATTTTTCCACGCACATGCTGCGTGCGGATTGGGAGCAGGCGGTTGCTGCATCCGATGACGTCGAGGCCAGTCTGATCGATGCGATCCTGCCCCAGATCGCGCGCGCCGACATCGTATTGCTCTCCGACTACGCCAAGGGCGTGCTGACCGCGCGCGTGATCCGGCACACGATCGACGCCGCGCGAAAACTCGGCAAGCCGGTGATCGTCGATCCCAAGAGCCTGAACTGGGCGATCTATCGCGGCGCGACGCTGCTCACGCCCAATCGCAAGGAGTTTGCGGAGGCCACGAGAAGCCGCGCCGACACGCCGCAGAGCATCGTCGATGCCAGCGAGGACGTGATGCGGCTCGCCGATTGCGAGGCGATTCTCGTCACGCAAGGCGAGCACGGCATGACGCTGGTGCCGCGAAACGGTGAGGCCGTTCACGTTCCGGCCGTTCCGGTGAAGGTGCGCGACGTCTCCGGCGCCGGCGATACCGTCGCCGCCGCGCTCGCGGTGTCGCTCGCCACGGGCGCGGACTGGGATACGGCGCTGCGCATGGCCGCTGCCGCAGCCGCCGTCGCCGTCGGCAAGCAGGGCACCGCCAGCGTGACTGCGGCCGAACTGAAGCGAAAGATCCTGCCGCATGCCTCCCTCGCCGCCGAGGAGAAGATCGTGCTCGAGCCGGGCGCGCTCGAGGCGCAGCTTGCGGAATGGAAGCGGCAGGGCCAGCGCGTCGGCTTCACCAATGGCTGCTTCGACATCCTGCATCCCGGCCACGTCAAGGTGCTGACCGCGGCGCGCGCCGCCTGCGACCGCCTGATCGTGGGCCTCAACAGCGATGCCTCGGTGCGGCGGCTGAAGGGCGCCGATCGCCCCGTTCAGGACGAGCGGGCGCGTGCGGAAGTGCTGGCGGCGCTCGAAGCCGTCGATCTCGTCGTCATCTTCGAGGAGGATACGCCGATCGACCTGATCACCCGGATCAAGCCGAGCGCGCTGGTGAAGGGGGGCGATTACACCCGCGAGCAGGTGGTCGGCCACGAGGTCGTCGAGGCGGCGGGCGGGACGGTCGTGCTGGTCGACGTTCTCCAGGGCTTCAGCACGACGGCGCTGGTTCATCGCGCGCGGGGAGGGGGCAAGTGACGGCGCTGGCCGGGGAGACGACCGGCCGGATGCTGTGGCGGCGCCTGCGCAGTCCGGCGGCCTGGGGCGAGACGGTCGACCTGTTCGCGATCCTGACCGCGGCCTCGCTGCCATGGTCGACCTCGCTTGCGGGGATATTCAACGCCCTGATGCTGCTCTGCATGGTGCCTTTCCTCGACGTTCGCGAGTTCCTGCAATCGCTCAAGCGTCCGATCTGCGCCGCGCCGATCGCGCTGGTCCTGCTCGCGCTGGTGGGGACATTGTGGTCGGACGCGGCCTGGGGGGCGCGTTTCTACGCGGTCAATCCCACCGTCAAGCTGCTGGTGCTGCCGGTTCTGCTCTTTCACTTCGCGCGCTCGCCGCGCGGGCACTGGGTGTTCGTCGCCTTCCTGGTGTCCTGCGCGCTGTTGTCGGTGATGTCGTGGCTGGTCGCCTTCTACCCGAACCTCGCGCTCAAGACCGATCCCGCCGAACGCGGCATCTTCGTCAAGAACTACATCGACCAGAGCCAGGAGTTCACGCTCTGCGCGGTCGCGCTCGCTTATCCGATCGTGCTGCTGCTGCGCGAGAAGCGCTACTGGATCGCCGGCCTGCTCACGGCGCTGGCGTTCAGCTTCTTCGTCAACATGGCTTTCGTGGTGGTATCGCGCACCGCGCTCGTCACCATTCCGATCCTGTTCGGCGTGTTCGCGCTGCTGCACCTGAGATGGCGCAGCATCGCGATCATTGCCATCGCTTTGCTCGCCGGTGCGGTTCTCGCCTGGCAGGCCTCGCCGCAATTGCGCAAGACCGCCGAGACCTTCGCCAGCGACTACACGCGCTATGTGGAAAAAGGCGAGCCGACCTCGCTTGGCCTGCGGCTCGAGTTCTGGCGGAAATCCCTCGGCTTCTTCGCGGAGGCGCCGGTCGTGGGGCACGGCACCGGCTCGACGCGCGGTTTGTTCGAGCGTGTCGCAACACCCAGTGGTCGGTACCAGGCGTCCGCCGAGGTGATCGGCAACCCGCATAACCAGACCTTGAACGTTGCCGTACAATGGGGCGTCATCGGCATCGCCGTGCTCTATTCGATCTGGATCCTGCACCTGCTGTTCTTTCGCGGCGACGGGTTTGCCAACTGGGTCGGCCTCCTCGTTGTGGTCCAGAACGTCTTCACCTCGCTGTTCAACTCCCACCTGTTCGACTTCCACGAGGGCTGGATGTACGTCATCGGCGTCGGCGTCGCCGGCGGCATGGTGCTCCGGGCGCAGCAGGTCGAGGTGAAGATGGGGGAAGCCGGTTCCTGAACGGCCGCGCGGCTGGCAAGCCTTGTACTGGCAGCCTTGTACTGGCAAGTCCGGTCGAGATGGGCTATCAGCGCGGTCAGGTTGCACCCAACGGGATTTTCATCGGTCCGCGGATGACGCGTCTTTCGCATCTCACCTTGCGCAATTTCCTGATCGCGCTCCACGACCTGCTGGCGACCACGGCGGCGCTGTTCGCTGCCTTCTATCTGCGCTTCGAGGGCGGCGACGGCTTCTACGATCGCCTGCCGCTGCTGTTCGAGATCCTGCCCTATTTCCTCGCCTTCAGCGTGGTCGTGTTCTTCATCTTCAACCTGACCACGACGAAATGGCGCTTCATCTCGCTGCCCGACGCGATGAACATCATCCGCGTCGCAACCGTGCTGACGGTTGCCCTGCTCGTGCTCGATTACATCTTCGTCGCCCCCAACGTCCGCGGCACCTTCTTTCTCGGCAAGGTGACGATCGTTCTGTACTGGTTCCTCGAGGTCTCCTTCCTCAGCGCATTGCGCATGGCCTATCGCTATTTCCGATACACGCGGGTGCGGCGTCACGCCCGCACCGATGATGCCGCGCCGACGCTGCTGATCGGCCGCGCCGCGGATGCCGAGGTGCTGCTCCGCGGCATCGAGAGCGGGGCGATCAAACGCATCTGGCCGGTCGGCGTGCTGTCGCCGTCGAGTTCCGATCGCGGCCAGTCCATCCGCAACGTGCCGGTTCTGGGCGGCGTCGAGGACATCGAGGACGTCGTCGCCGACTTCGCCAAGCGCAGCAAGGCGATCGCGCGCATCGTGATGACGCCGACCGCGTTCGATCCGGAGTCTCATCCCGAACAGATACTCATGCGGGCGCGCAAGCTGGGGGTGATCGTGAACCGCATGCCCTCGCTGGAAAGCGGCGATACGCCGCGGCTCACGGCCGTCGCGGTCGAGGATCTGCTGCTGCGGCCGAGCGAGACGATCGACTATGCGCGGCTCGAAGCCCTGATCGAGGGCAAGGCCGTGATCGTCACCGGCGGCGGCGGCTCAATCGGTTCCGAGATCTGCGAGCGCGTCGTCGCGTTCGGCGCCGCGCGCCTCCTGATCGTGGAAAATTCCGAGCCGGCGCTCTACGCGATCACCGAAGCGCTCGCGGCGCAGGGCACGGCTGCTGCGGTCGAAGGGCGGATCGCCGACATTCGCGACCGCGAGCGCATCATGCGCCTGATGGCCGAGTTCAAGCCGGACATCGTGTTCCATGCCGCCGCGCTCAAGCACGTGCCGATCCTCGAGCGGGACTGGAGCGAGGGCGTCAAGACCAACATCTTCGGCTCGATCAACGTCGCCGATGCCGCGCTCAGCGCCGGCGCCGAAGCCATGGTGATGATCTCGACCGACAAGGCGATCGAGCCGGTGTCGATGCTCGGCCTCACCAAGCGCTTCGCCGAGATGTACTGCCAGGCGCTCGACCACGATCTTGCGGCAGGGAGCGGCGGCGCCAGGCGGCCGATGCGGCTGATCTCGGTCCGGTTCGGCAACGTGCTGGCGTCGAACGGCTCGGTGGTGCCGAAGTTCAAGGCCCAGATCGAGGCCGGCGGCCCCGTGACGGTGACGCATCCCGACATGGTCCGCTACTTCATGACCATTCGCGAGGCCTGCGATCTCGTCATCACGGCGGCAACGCATGCGCTCGGCACGCAGCGTTCGGACGTCTCGGTCTACGTGCTCAACATGGGCCAGCCGGTGAAGATCGTCGATCTCGCCGAGCGCATGATCCGTCTGTCGGGCCTGCAACCCGGCTACGACATCGAGATCGTGTTCACGGGCATGCGGCCCGGCGAACGCCTGCACGAGATCCTGTTCGCCTCCGAGGAGCCGACCCGCGAGATCGGCGTCGCCGGCATCATGGCGGCGCAGCCGAACGAGCCGCCGATGCAGACGTTGCGCAAATGGATCGCTGCGCTGGAGCAGGCGATCGCACGCGACGATCGGGCCACCATCAGGACGATCCTGAAGGACGCGGTTCCGGAATTCGGGTCGACCGCGGCCTGACCATGCAATCTGGAGGCAAGATCGTCGTCGCGAGCCAGCATTATCCGCCGGATCCGAGCACGACGGCGGCGATCATGGCGGAGATCGCCTGCCGTCTCGCCGTCGGCCACGAGGTCGTCGTGCTGTCGGGCTCGCCCGGCGCACTGCCGGCGTCGCAGAGCGGTCCGGGCAAGCCGCGCGTTGTCGCTGTCAAGAACCGGATGGCAGGCAAGGCGGCGCTGGTACGGCGCGGCGCCTCCGAGCTGCTGTTCGCGGCGCGCACATTCTTAGCGCTGCTGCGTGAGCTCAGGCGAGGCGATGTCGTGCTCACCGTCACCGCACCGTTCATGCTGCCCTATGCGGTCGCGGCCGCCGCGCGGTTCAAGGGCGCGCGCTCGGCGCTGATCATGCACGATCTCTTCCCCGAGGTGCTGGTGATGGCGGGTCTGCTGAAGCCCGGCTCGCTCGTGACGCAGACGATGCGCTTCGCCAACGGCCTGATGTTCCGCGCGCTCAACGCCGTCATCACCATCGGCCGCGATGCGGAGCGGCCGCTGCTGAGCTATTCCGGCATGAGGAGGAACAAGATCCGCTTCATCCCGAACTGGGCGACGCTCGTGCCCGGGCCGCGACCGCTCGCAACGGACAGTCCTTTCCGCAAGGCAATTTCTGCGCGTTTCATCGTCGGCCTGTCGGGCAATCTCGGCTTCACCCATGATCCGGACATCGTGTTCGAGGCGGCCCGCCTCCTGAAGGACGAGCCGGACATCCACTTCCTGCTGTCCGGCTGGGGCATCGGCTTCGCGCGGTTGCAGCAGTTGCAGGCCGCAGCGAACCTCTCCAACGTCTCCTTCGTGGCGCGGGTCGAGGACGCCGAGCTCGAGGCGTTCCTGGCGGCTGCCAATCTCTGGATCATTCCGTACCGGAAGGACGTAGCGGGCGTGTCGGTGCCGAGCCGGTTCTACAACCTGCTGGCGGTCGGCCGTCCCGTGGTGCTGGTCTCGGAGCCCGAGGCCGAGGCCGCCTTGACGGTGGTCGAGAACGGGCTCGGCTGGGTCGTGACGCCGGGGCGCGCCGATCAGCTCGCCGAGGCGATCCGTACGGCGTCGCGCGCCGACGACGGCGCCATGGCGGAGCGCGCGGTGAAAACGGCTTCGAAGTTCGACCGTACTGTCGCGATGAACGCCTATGCCGCCGTGATCGACGAATTGTTGCGCAACCCGGACCTTTCGGAGCAACGATGAGTGAACACAAGCCAGTCGTGCTGGTGACGGGAGCGAGCGGCTTCGTCGGCCGCCATGTCGCGCCTGCGCTGGCGCGCGAGGGATGGTCCGTCCGCCGCGCGGTGCGCATCCCGGAAGGCGTGGGCGATGAGGTCGTCGTCGAGACGATCGGCCCCGAGACCGATTGGCAGGCGGCGCTCGAAGGCGTCGACGCCGTGGTCCATCTCGCCGCGCGCGTGCATCACAAGCACGAGGAGCATGCGGTCCAGCTCTACCGCAACGTCAACATCGCCGGCACGCTGCACCTGGCGCGCGGTGCGGCGGCAGCCGGCGTACGCCAGTTCATCTTCGTCAGCACCGTTCTCGTGCACGGGCGCAGCAATGAGGGCCGCGCGCCGTTCAGCGAGGACGACATTCTCACGCCGCGCGGGCTCTACGGCATGTCCAAGGCCGCGGCCGAGGCGGGCCTGAAGACGCTGGCGCGCGACACCGACATGAACATCTCGGTGATCAGGCCGCCGCTGGTCTACGGCGCGGGCGCCAAGGGCAATTTCGCGCTGCTGACGCGTGCGGTGAATCTGGGGATGCCGCTGCCCTTTGCCGCGATCCACAATCAGCGCGCGTTTCTCGCCGTGCAGAACCTGTCGTCGTTCATCCTGCGCCGGCTCGCTCATCCCGATCCCGCCAGCAATTTCGAGATATTCCTGGTGGCCGACAGGGAACAGGTCTCGACGCCCGAATTCATCGAGCGGCTGGCGAAGGCTGCGGGCAAGAACTCGCGGCTGTTCGGGATGCCGTCGAGCCTGCTCAGCACGCTGCTCAGCGTGATGGGCCGGCAGGATACGCATGACAGCCTGATCGGCTCGCTGGAGCTCAACCTCTCCAAGGCGATGGCAACCGGCTGGCAACCGGAGATCTCGCTCGACGAGGGCTTGCGGCTGGCGCTGTCGGCTCAGGACGCCTGAGGGCGGGAGAAGCGCCGCAGCACGAATCCGACCGCGATCGCGCCGGCGAGCAGGCATGCGGTCGTGATCGCCATCGAGCCGGCGCGAACGGTGACGATGGCAAGCAGTGCCAGCACGAGGTTGAGCGCGAACACCTCGCCGGTCACGCGGGAGACGGTGAAGCCGTTGTCGGTCGCACGCTGGTAGAAGTGCGTGCGATGCGCCGACCAGAATTGTTCGCGGCGGCCGATGCGGCGAAGCAGCGTGATGGTGGAATCCGAAAGGTAATAGGCCGGCAGCAGCAGCGCCGCGGCGGGCTGCCCGCGCCAGGCAAGCTCGAGCAGGCACCAGCCGAGCAGGAGGCCGATCGGCAGGCTGCCGACATCGCCGAGAAACACCTTCGCGATCGGTTTGTTGAACGGTGCAAAGCCGAGCATGGCGCCGCACAAGGCCGCGGCGATCAGCGCGGCCGGCCAGGAGAGATCACCGAACCATCCGAGCAGCAGCAGCGCCGCGGTGACCGGCACCACTTCCGCCACCGTCATCAGGTCGAGCCCGTCCATGAAATTGACGAGGTTCACGAACCAGACGCCCGCCAGCAGGATGAGGCCGCGCTCGAGCGGAAGCGGCAGCGCCGGAGCGATGCGCGCGGTCTCGGGCGCGGTGAACACGACGGCTCCGACGCAGACTGCCTGCAGCACGAGCCGCGCAAGCACCGGCAGCGACACGATGTCGTCGGCAAATCCGACCAGGGCGATCAAGACGGTCGCACCGATCAGCGCCGGCGCGATCGCGATGTCCGTCCAGGCTGCCCAGGCGGACGCGACCAGCAGCGTCGCCGATATGACCGCGATGCCCGCACCCTGCGGGGTCGGGATGCGATGCGAGGACCGCGCGTTCGGCCGCGCCAGCGCGTAGCGCTGGAGCAGGGGACGGCTGCCCCAGGTGATGACGGCCGACACCAGCGCGGCGATCGCAACGGCCAGCAGCGAAGGTACGGCGAGCGCGTCGGCGGCCGGGTTCACTCCGGCACTCCGATCGGCGCCGATCCTTGCGCGGCTTTCTCCGCGCTGAGAATCCAGACCAGTCCGCCGACGGCGCCGACGATGAAGTAGACGGTGCCGAACAGCAGCGAGATGTTGACGCCCTCGTTGGCGGCAAGTCCCGCAAAGCCGAATGCCAGGCCCATGGTGGCCTCGCGCACGCCCCAGCCGGCGATCGAGATCGGCATCATCGTGATCAGCATCACCGGCGGCACGAGCAGGAAGACGTCGCTGAAGCCGACCGGGGCCGCAATCGACTGCACGACGCACCAGGCGATGACGACGGTCAGCACATGCACCGCGACCGACAGGATCGTGACGATCGGTCCGCGCGAGCGGCTGAAGATCACGCGATTGGCGATCACGGCACAGGCGTGAACGTGATGCGTCACCCACCAGGTCTTCAGCCACCGCCAGTTCAGCGCGCCGAAAATCAGGAAGCCGAGGCCGCCTGCGAGCGCCGCAAGGTCGACGAGCAGCAGCGCCGAGCGGCCGTGCGGATCGGAGATGAGGGAATAGCTCCAGGGCAGGCTCGCGACGATGAGGATCGCCACCGCGATCAATCCGATCGCGCGGTCGACGAAGATCGAGTAGGTCGCGGCGCGCCAGCCTGCGCCGGCGCGCGCGACGAGCCACAGCCGGACCGCATCGCCGCCAATGGCCGATGGCAGGGTCTGGTTGAAGAATGCGCCGATCACGTTGTAGCGCATCGCGCGGGCGAGCCCGAGCGGCGCGCCGCATTCGGCGCTGATCTCGCGCCAGCGCAGCACGCCGACGAAGATTTGCAGGAACGTGATCGCGATCGCCAGGCCGATCCAGAACAGGCTGGACACGGTGAAGCGCGAAAACAGTTCGGACAGATTGACCTTGCGCAGCGCCAGATAGAGCAGCGCCGCGGAAATCAGGATTTTGGCCGTCGACAGCAGGATTCGGCGCATCTCGCCCGCATGAACAGGGGTTTTTGAAGCAACCCGACGCACGGCGCCGAATTCGGCCGCTTTGGTATGGTTTTGGCGCCGATCTTGCAATAGCTGTTCTGAAGTCGTTCTGAAGCTGTGTTCCGGGCCGTTCCGAATGGCCCTCGTGCAGGGGCAGGGCTATTGCGAGCCCCTCGACAGGATGGCTAAAGAAGCGCTGCGGACGCAAGACTGAGCGAAGACCGGACGAACGATTGGCGAAGGATTCCTCGGGAACAGGATGACGGATCAGGCGATTTTGGTCACGGGTGCCGCCGGCTTCATCGGCTTTCACGTCGCCCGCCAGCTTTTGGGCGAAGACCGGCCCGTCGTCGGGCTCGACAATCTCAACAGCTATTACGATCCGGCGCTCAAACAGGCGCGCCTTGCGCTTTTGCGCGGCGATTCCCGCTTCTCCTTCGTCGAGGCCGATCTCGCCGACCGCGAGACGATCGCAGCGCTGTTTGCGCGACATCGATTTGCCAAAGTCGTGCATCTCGCGGCCCAGGCCGGCGTGCGCTATTCGATCGAGCAGCCGCAGGCTTATGTCGATTCCAATCTCCAGGGCTTTCTCAACGTGCTGGAGGGCTGCCGCAACAATGCCTGTCGTCATCTCGTCTACGCCTCGTCATCCTCCGTTTATGGCGCCAACACTAAACTGCCCTTTGCCGTGCAGGACCGCACCGACCATCCCGTGAGCTTCTATGCTGCGACCAAGAAGGCGAACGAATTGATGGCGCAGTCCTACAGCCATCTCTACCGGCTGCCGGTCACGGGCCTGCGCTTCTTCACCATTTACGGGCCGTGGGGGCGGCCCGACATGGCGTTGTTTCTGTTCGTGAACGCCATCATGGCCGGTCGGCCGATCCGGCTCTTTAACCATGGCAAAATGCGCCGCGACTTCACCTATATTGACGACGTCACCCGTGTAGTGTCCAAGCTGATCGATCTTGTGCCCACGGATGACCCGGCCGCCGCAAATGCGCCGTCTAAGGTCTACAATGTCGGCAATCACCACCCGGAAGAGCTGATGCATGTCGTCGGGCTTCTGGAGCGGGAGCTGGGTCGGACGGCGATCAAAGAATTGCTGCCGATGCAGCCCGGAGACGTCTTGGAAACGTTCGCGGATGTCGAGGATCTGATGCGCGATACCGGCTTTGCACCGTCAACGCCGATCGCGCACGGGGTCCGTAATTTTGTCACCTGGTATCGGGACTACTTCAAGGTTTGAATGACGATGGACAAACGCATTATTCCCCTGATCATGTGCGGCGGCGCCGGCACGCGGTTGTGGCCGGCTTCGCGCGAGGTGCGCCCCAAGCAGTTCCTGCCGCTGTTCGGCACGCGCTCGACCTTCCAGGACACGCTGCTGCGCGTCTCGGATGCCTCGCTGTTCGAACGTCCGATCGTCATCACCAATGCGTCCTACCGCTTCATGGTGCTGGAGCAGCTCGCCGAGATCGGCATCGAGGCCGACGTGATCCTCGAGCCGATGCGGCGCGATTCCGGCCCCGCGATCGCCGCCGGCGCGGTGTTCGCGCAGAACCGCGCCAGTGAAGCCATCGTGCTGGCGCTCGCCGCCGACCACGTGGTGCAGGACAAGGCCGCCTTCGTCGCCGCATGCCGCGAAGGGCTCACTGCCGCGAGCACCGGGCGCATCGTCACCTTCGGCGTCAAGCCGGAGCGGCCGGCGACCGAATACGGCTATATCAGCCCGGGCGAGGCGATCTCCGGCACGGTGCACGCGGTTGCGCGCTTCGTCGAGAAGCCCGACGCGGTGAAGGCCGCCGACTACGTCGAGTCCGGCTATCTCTGGAACAGCGGCAACTTCATGTTCCCGGCCAGCGTGCTGCTCGACGAATATCGCAAGGTCGACGCGGCGAGCGTGGAGGCGGTGTCCAACGCGGTCGCCAATGCCGGCCGCGATCTCGGCTTCGTGACGCTGGAGCCGGAGGCGTTCGGCGCCGCCAAGGCGATCTCGATCGACTATGCCGTGATGGAGAAGACCGCGCGCGCGGCCGTTGTGCCGGTGTCCTGCGGCTGGTCCGACGTCGGCTCCTGGCACGCGGTGTGGGAGCTGTCGGCGAAGGACGCGCAAGGCAATGCCGCGCACGGCGCCGCCGTGTTCGAAGACTCGCGCAACTGCAACGTCACCACCGATGCCGCGCTGGTCGCGCTCGAGGGCGTCGACGATCTTGTCGTGGTGGCGACTGCGGATGCCGTGCTGGTGTCGCGCCAGAAGGACGCCAACGGCCTGAAGCGGCTCGTGACCAAGCTCAAGGCGGTCGCTCCGAAGGTCACCGAGGAGCATCTCAAGGTGCACCGGCCCTGGGGCAGCTACCAGTCGGTCGACAATGGCGAGCGCCACCAGGTCAAGCGCATCGTAGTGAAGCCGGGCGGGCGGCTGTCGCTGCAGAAGCACCATCATCGCGCCGAGCACTGGATCGTGGTCCGGGGCGCTGCCCGCGTCACCGTCAACGAGACCGTCAAGACGGTGCACGAGAACGAGTCGATCTACATCCCGATGGGCGCCGTGCACCGGATGGAGAACCCCGGCAAGATCATGCTGGAACTGATCGAGGTCCAGACTGGAAGTTATCTCGGGGAAGACGACATCATCCGGATTGAAGACGACTATCAAAGGTCGTAACCAGCACACTCCGAATCACGTGATCCGGGCCGAAAGAGCGGTATCTTTCAGCCACTTAAGGCCCGGGGAACGTGTAACTTTTTGAATCAAATCGTGTCCGGTCAGTCAGGCCGGCATTCGCCACAAATGTGGCGTCCGTGCTAGAAGCAGCCCGGGGATTTGCGCTGAATCGGGGTTTGCTCACATGAGTTCCAAGGGATCTGCACCGGCAAAGGCCGGTCTGCGCGTCGGCGTCATTGGCGCGGGCGTGATGGGCAGCAACCACGCGCGCGTGCTCAGCGGTCTGCCGGGCGTCAGTCTCGTCGGCGTCGTCGATCCTTCGGCGGCCCATCGCACGCGCGCCATGGAACTTGCCAATTGCGCGAGCTTCGAGACGCTCGACCAGCTCCTGGCCGAAGGCGTCGACGCCGTCACCATCGCGGCGCCCACCCATCTGCATCACGAGGTCGCGCTCGCCTGCATCGCCAAGAACATCCACGTGCTGGTCGAGAAGCCGATCGCCTCCACGGTTGCGGAAGGCCGCGAGATCGTTGCCGCCGCGCAGAAGGCCGGCGTGACGCTGATGGTCGGCCATGTCGAGCGCTTCAATCCGGCGGTCGCCGCCGTCAAGCAGGCGATCGCGGGCGAGGACATCCTCTCGATCGCGATCACGCGCGTCGGTCCGTTCCCGCCGCGCATGTCCAATGTCGGCGTCGTCATCGACCTTGCCGTGCACGACATCGACCTGATCCGCTGGTTCACCGAATCCGACATCGTCGAGGTGCAGCCGCAATTGTCGAGCGCGGTCGCCGAGCGCGAGGACATCGCGCTGCTGCAATTCCGTACCGCCAACGGCGTGCTCGCCCACATCAACACCAACTGGCTGACGCCGTTCAAGGCGCGCAGCGTCACGGTCGCGACCCGCGGCAAATACGTGATGGGCGATCTGCTCACGCGCCAGGTTACCGAATGCTTCGGCTTCAAGCCGGATGGCAGCTACTCGATGCGGCATTTGCCGGTCGGCCATGACGAGCCGCTCCGTGCCGAGCTGATCGCGTTCCTCAAGGCCGTGCGCAACGGCGAGATTCCGGCGGTCACCGGCGACGAAGGCGTCGCCAGTCTCGAGATCGCCACGCAGTGCCTGGAAACGCCGTCGCGGCCCGCAGCCAAGGCACCCGCCCGTACAGGCCCGCGGCGCGTCGCCGGCTGAACCCTTTCCATGTCGACCATTCAAGAAGGCGCCATGAACCAGCATCTTCGTTCCGAACCCATTCCCTTCATCGATGTCGCTTCGCAGCGTCGCCGGCTCGGCGCCTCGCTCGATGCCGCGGTGAAGCGCGTTCTCGACCATTGCCAGTTCGTCAACGGTCCTGAAGTCGCCGAGCTCGAGAAGCAGCTTGCGGCCTATTGCGGTGCCAAGCACGTCATCGGCTGCGCCAGCGGCACCGACGCGCTTCTCATGGTGTTGATGGCGAAGAATGTCGGTCCCGGCGATGCCGTGCTGTGCCCGTCGTTCACCTTCATTGCGACCGCGTCGCCGGCGGCACGGATGGGCGCCACCCCGGTCTATGTCGATGTGGATGAAACGACCTTCAACATGAGCCCGGAGTCGCTGAAGCGGGGCATTGCGGCCGCTCGCAAGGCTGGTCTCAAGCCCGTTGCGGTCATTCCAGTCGACCTGTTCGGCCAGCCTGCAGACCACGATGCCATTGCCGAGATCGCCAGGGCCGAAGGCCTGTTTGTGATCGACGACGCCGCGCAAGGCTTCGGCGCAAGCTATCATGGCCGCAAGCTCGGCACCTTCGGGCTCGCAACCACGACCAGCTTCTTCCCCGCAAAACCGCTCGGCTGCTTCGGCGACGGCGGCGCGATCTTCACCGATGACGACGAGCTCGCAGCCACGCTGCGCAGCATCCGCGTGCACGGGCAGGGCGTCGATAAATACGATAACGTCCGCCTCGGCCTGACCGGCCGGCTCGACACCATGCAGGCCGCGATCCTGATCGAGAAGCTGAAGATCTTCGACGACGAGATCGCTGCCCGCAACAAGGTCGCTGAGCGCTACGCGCGAGGCCTGTCGAATGTCGTCACCGTGCCGCGCCTTGCGCCCGGCAACACCTCGGTCTGGGCGCAGTACACCATCCGCCTCCCCAAAGGCACCGATCGCGATGGCTTTGCTGCCGCGCTGAAGGCTCAGGGCGTGCCGACCGCGATCTATTACGGCAAGTCGATGCACCAGCAGACCGCCTACAAGCAGTATCCGGTCGCCGACGGCGGCCTGCCTGCTTGCGAGAGCCTGTCGCAAGACGTCATCAGCCTGCCGATGCACGCCTATTTGACCGAAGCCGACCAGGAGCGAATCATCGCAGCCGTGCGCGGCGCGGTTTCGGGCTGATCTTCCTGTCACCTCTCCCGCTTGCGGGAGAGGTCGCCGCGAAGCGGCGGGTGAGGACTCTCTCCTCTTGGGGATTCTCGCTTGCGGAAACACCCTCTCCCGCAAGCGGGGGAGGAGGCGGACCTTCCTCGCGGTTTGCACCTAGACCTGATCTCGCCATGCACTAAAACAGACGCATGCTCGGACGCATCTTCACGGTTGGCGGATATACGCTGCTCTCGCGGCTGACGGGATTTGCCCGCGACATCATGCTCGCGGCGATCCTGGGCGCCGGCCCCGTGGCCGACGCCTTTTTCGTGGCGCTGCGGCTGCCCAATCATTTCCGCGCGATCTTCGCCGAGGGTGCCTTCAACGCCGCCTGGGTGCCGGCCTATGCCCATGTCCATGGCGAGAAGGGGGAGGGCGCGGCAAGACTGTTCGCCGACCGCATCTTCACGCTGCTGCTGGCCTCGCAAGTGGTGCTGCTGATCGTCGCCTGGCTGTTCATGCCGCAGGCCATGAGCATCCTGGCGCCGGGCTTCAGTGAAGACGCCGAGCAGCGCAAACTCGCGATCGAGCTGACCCGGATCACCTTTCCTTATCTCTTGCTGATCACGCTGGTGACGCTCTATGGCGGCATGCTCAACGTGATGCAGCGCTTCGCCAGCGCCGCCGCGGCGTCGATCTTCCTCAACATTTCGATGATGATGACGCTGGCGCTGGCCGCCTGGTTTCCCAGTGCGGGCCACGCCGCCGCCTGGGGCGTCCTGATCTCGGGCTTTTTGCAGTATTTCCTGCTCGCAGGCGATCTCGCGCGCCACGGCGGCCTGCCGCGCTTTGCGCCGCTCAAGCTCGATGAAGACGTTCGCGGATTCTTCAAGGCGCTCGGGCCGGCGACGCTGGGCTCGATGGGCACGCAAGTCGCGCTGTTCGCCGACACCATCATCGCGACCTTCCTGCCCGCGGGCGCGCTGTCGGCGCTCTATTACGCCGATCGCCTCAACCAGCTGCCGATCGGCGTGATCGGCATCGCCATCGGCACGGTGCTGCTGCCGGAGATGTCGCGGCGAATCACGGCCAACGACCATGACGGCGCGATGAAGGCGCAGCGCCGCGCCTTCGACTTCACGCTGCTGTTCTCGATTCCGTTCGTGGCCGCCTTCCTCACCGTGCCCGACGAGATCATGCGCGCGCTGTTCGCCCGCGGCGCGTTCTCCAAGGCCGATGCGGCCGCCGCAGGCGCCACGCTAGCGGCCTACGCCATCGGCCTCATTCCCTTCGTGCTGATCCGGAGCGCGGTCGCGACCTTCTATGCGCGCAAGGACACCGCGACACCGGTGCGGGCGTCGCTGACCGGCATCGCCGTCAACGTTGCCCTGAAGGTCGCCCTGATGGGATCGCTCGCCCAGATCGGCCTCGCACTGGCCACCGCCGTCGGTGTCTGGACCAATCTGCTGATGGTGCTGTTCTTTGCGGTGCGGCGAGGCTTTCTCGTGCCGGACCGCGCCTGGCTGTTGTCCCTCGCCAAATTCCTGCTGACCGGGTTGATCCTGGCCGCAAGCTTCTGGCTGATCGCGCGCTTTAGCACGACCGCGCTTGCCGCGCTGCCGGCCTTCCGGGACGAAGCAACGCTGGGGGTGTTGGCGGTGGGTGGAACGATCGTTTACACGCTCGCAATCCTCGTGCTGTTCGGCCGCACTTGGCTGGTCTCGCTGGTGCGCGGCTAGGCGCGTATCGATAGGTTCGTCATATCCGCTCGACCCGCGAGAAGCGGATCGCTGGGCCGCAACTAACATCATGCGGCCCAGAAGTCGCCCTTGATCAGATCGATGTCACGCTGCTTTCACCAGCACGTCAGTCAACCAATCCGGCTCGCCGATCATGACTGAGTGGCCAGATGTCGTGTTTTCGAGGACAGTCCAGGAATTGTCGGACTTGCACTCCGCTGCCGCTTTGTCCAAGGCGGCTAACTGGAATTTGGGTAAACGGATGTAGGTCTTCTTCGCGACCTTTTCGCGTGCGCCGGAGAGCTTCGCCGGTTGCAGCCACGTCCCAATCGGTTGTGGTGTTACTTTTGATAGAACCCAAGCGACGTCTTTGGGATCGCTAAAGGCCGTCGGAGGGAGCGCTTTGGGGGCCGGACGGCTGATCGCGCCCTCCTCGATCGGGAAGGGCACCAGGTCTCGAAATGACTGGCCGTCGGCGGGCTTTATTGCATCAACCCAAACGATAGATGATACGCGGTTTCCGATACGTTCAAGAGCACCCGACGCGGGACATCCGGCATACGAATGGGCAACGAGGCAAATGTCCGTGAGGTCTTCCCATTCGACCAGATTTGCGATGTCACTAATGTGCGTGTCGAGATTTATGTCTTTGCTGAGGAGGTGCGAGCGTTCAGCCAATCCCGAGAGCGTAAACGCATAGACTTTATGGCCCTGTTTTTCGAGCCTCTCGGTGACACGATGCCAACACCACGCGCCGTAAAAGGCGCCACCAATCAGAACAAAAGTCTTTGGCGCGGATTGAGCGCGCGCACTGCCGATGCCTGATGAAGTTACCGAGACTGCACTTATTCCGGCCGCGACGCCGCCGATCAATCTGCGGCGGGTGACATTTTGCAAAGTCATGAAATCCCTCCCGTGCAAGAATATGAGTTCAATATCAGTGCGACTATCTAATCGCCAAAATTGGATAGGGGGAAGACGAGTGCCGCCGGCTTGGAAGGAATTTTTTGTCCCGTCGGAGACTTCCGAATGGGGTATTTGCGGCCGACATGGACAATCCTCTCCATGTCCGATTTATCCACGATAGCGACCGGCAGACGTGCCCGGACTTCGGTAGCTGAGCAGTCCGCTGATGTTCAGATGCCGGGAAATGCCCAAACATTTATGGTAGCGGCACCCTCGCGCAGCTTCTTGATGGGCACATAGTCTGGAGAATTCCAGAAGGCACGGATAGCCTCCATCGCGGGAAACTCGAACATCACGACTGGTCGCGTGTCGTGCTCGCCTTCGAGTACTTCCACCTTTGCGCCTCTCGCGACAAGTTTGCCGCCAAAGGAAGCGATGAATGGAACGACCGCCTCGCGGTACTTCTGATATTTGGGTTCGTCGGCAATGGTCGCTTGAACAACAAGATATGCAGGCATAATCGACCTCCATTTTTCATTTGCGCCGGGAAAATCGAATGGTCCAAGCGTAGTCACTCTCCGGGCCGCCGTCCATGATGCCAATGCGTGCTTGGCAGCAAAATCCGCTGCTGGTGCTGTCCTTCGCCGTGCGGCGAGGCTTCCTCGTGCGGGACCGCGCCTGGCTGTTGTCCCTCGACAAATTCCCGCTCACCGGACTTATCCTGGCCGCCGACTTCTGGCTGATCGCACGCGTCAGTGGTGTCTATTTTGCTTCGATGCCTCTCCGGGATGAATTGACGCTCGCGCTATTGGCCGTCGGCGGCACGATCGTCTATGCCCTCGTGATCCTCGCGCTGTTCGGCCGCCGCTGGTTGGTCTCGCTGGTGCGGGGCGAGGCGAGCTTCAATAGACGGACGCGCGGGAGCGGACGCTCGCGCCCAGAGTGTAAGCAACATCCGCACATCTCTTGATTTTACACGATTGCCGTGGTACTGGCATCTCATGATCAAATCGTCGCGCAAACTCAACTGCAACCACATGACCCGCTTCCGCCGGGCCGTGGGAGGAGTCGTGCGCTAGAATTCGACGACGACATCTTTTCCACCAGGCCCCGCCGGCATCGGACGGGGCCTTTTGTTTGGCCACGCTCCCTGCCGGCACAACAGCAGGAGCGTCCGATGCCACCTCAATTGACGAGCAGCACATCCGCGACGGAGGGCGATGCCGCGAGGCTCCGCCTCGACCTCTCCACCGTCTTGAGCCTGCTCAAGCGATACTGGTTTGCGTTTCAGGCGCGGCGCCGAGGCCAGCGAGTTACCTTGCAGGACCTGAGCGACAGGGAGCTGATGGATATCGGCCTAACGCGTTCCGAGATCGACCACATCACGCCTGAACGGGCTATCGACAGGCTGAGAGATCGCGTCGCGGATCCATGGAGTCGAGGCGTGATGTGAATGATCAAACGGCCGGAAGGGGACATGCGCTTTGCGAACGAGCGGCGGGCAGCACGCTGCCTGTTCTGCATTGCGAGACGAGTTCGGCAACTATCGTGCCATCAACCGGACCGGTCCTCACAGGGAAATGAGCGGGCTGCGACCTTTCCGTCATGACGGGCGTGGGTGCTGGGCGATCCATGCGCCTAAACTCGTTTGCCTTGCCAGTTTTTCCACGGCAATATGCCGGCAAAACAACCATAGGACGGGACAAGAAAATGGCGGCTCCCATCAAGTTCGGCGTTGGCCAAAGCGTGCTGCGCAAGGAGGATGACGCGCTCATCCGCGGCAAGGGCCGCTATACTGATGATTACGCGCCGCAGGCCGCGCTCCGTTGCCTGATGCTGCGCTCGCCGCACGCGCATGCCAAATTCACCATCGATGCGAGCCGCGCCCGCGGCTTGCCGGGCGTTGCCTTGATTCTGACCGCTGCCGACGTCGCCGATCTCGGCGATCTGCCCTGCCTGTTCAATCTCGAGACCGACCCGTTCAAGGGGCCTCCCTATCCGATCCTTGCCAAGGATGAAGTGCGCCATGTCGGCGATTCCGTCGCCTTCGTCGTCGCCGAGACCATCGACCAGGCCCGCGACGCGATCGAGGCGATCGACGTCAAATGGAGCCCGCTGCCGGCGGTGACCGGCGTCGTCAATGCCGTCAAGAAGGGTGCGCCGCAGGTCTGGCCGGACAAGGCCGGCAACGTGCTGTTCGACGTCTCGATCGGTGACAAGAAAGCGACCGAAGCCGCGTTCGCCAAGTCGCATGCGGTCGCCGAGATCTCCATCGTCAATCCGCGCGTGGTCGCAAGCTTCATGGAGGCGCGCGCGGCCGTCTGCGAATACGACGCCAAGCGCGACCATCTGACGCTGACCGTGGGCAGCCAGGGCAGCCACCGCCTGCGCGACATCCTGTGCCAGAACGTGCTCAACATCCCGACCGAGAAGATGCGGGTGATCTGCCCCGATGTCGGCGGTGGGTTCGGCACGAAACTGTTCCCTTATCGCGAATACGCCTTGCTGGCTGTGGCGGCCAAAAAACTGAAGAAGACGGTGAAGTGGGCGGCGGACCGCACTGAGCACTTCATGGGCGATGCGCAGGGCCGCGACAATGTGACCACCGCCAAGATGGCGCTGGCCGAGGACGGCAAGTTCCTCGCGATGGATTGCGACCTGATGGGCGACATGGGCGCCTATCTGTCGACCTTCGGGCCCTACATCCCGCATGGCGGTGCCGGCATGCTGCCGGGCCTCTACGACATCCAGGCGTTCCACTGCCGGGTGCGCACCATCTTCACCAACAGCGTGCCGGTGGATGCCTATCGCGGTGCGGGCCGGCCCGAGGCCGCTTACGTCATCGAGCGCCTCGTGGATGCCTGCGCGCGAAAGCTCGACATGACGGTGGATGCCATCCGCCGCAAGAACTTCATCCAGCCGAAGGCGTTGCCGTACAAGACGGCCACGGGCAAGGTCTATGATTCCGGCGACTTCGCCGCGCATCTCAAGCGCGCAATGGAGATCGCCGAGTGGAAGGAATTTCCCAAGCGCGCCAAGCTGGCCAAAAAGCACGGCCTGATCCGCGGCATCGGGCTTGCGAGCTATGTCGAGGTCTGCGGCACCATGGGCGAGGAGACCGCCAATGTGCGGATGGATCCGAACGGCGATATCACCGTCCTGATCGGTACGCAGTCGAGCGGGCAGGGCCACCAGACCGCCTATGCGCAAATCGTCGCCGAGCAGTTCGGCGTTGCGCCCGAGCGCGTGCACATCCATCAAGGCGACACCGACGAGATCGCGACCGGTCTCGGCACCGGCGGTTCGGCTTCGATCCCGTCGGGCGGCGTCAGCGTCGAACGCGCCACGCGCGAGCTTGGGCAGAAGCTGAAGGAGATCGCGGCGCAGGCGCTGGAAGCCAGTGCCGGCGACCTCGAGATTACCGACGGCGTTGTGCGCATCGCAGGTACCGACCGTTCGATCTCGTTCGCCGATATCGCCAAGCGTCCCGGCGCCGATCCGTCGAAGCTCAATGCGAGCGCGACCTTTGCCAGCGCCGACGGCACCTATCCCAACGGCACCCATGTCGCGGAAGTCGAGATCGACCCTGCCACCGGCATCATCAAGATCGTCAACTACGTGATCGTCGACGATTTCGGCAAGACGCTCAATCCGCTGCTTTTGGCCGGACAGGTGCATGGCGGCGCCATGCAGGGCATCGGCCAGGCGCTGATGGAGCAGGTGGTCTACGGCGCGGGCGACGGCCAGCTGATCACCGCGACCTTCATGGACTACGCGCTGCCGCGCGCGGCGGACGGGCCCGACTTCGTGTTCGAGACCGCCAACGTTCCCTGCACGACCAATCCTCTGGGGGTGAAGGGGGCGGGCGAGGCCGGTGCGATCGGCTCCTGCCCCGCCGTCGTCAACGCCATCGTCGACGGCCTCTGGCGCGAATACAAGATCGACCACATCGACATGCCGGCGACGCCGGAGCGGGTCTGGGTCGCCATCAACGAGCACCATCGCCGTCACAGCCTCTAAGCTGCGACCTTCGGCGGCGGGAATAAACGCCTGCCGCCGGGTTCTATCCATGATGGCCCCCAACCTCTGCGACCCGGAGAAACATTCCGATGAAACGGACCATGATTGTCGTGAGCATCCTCTTGCTGGGTGCGGGCGCCGTGATGGCGCAGCAGGAGATTGCCGTGCAGCAGGACAACCTGATGCGTTCGATCGCCAAGAACCAGTATGGCGTCATCCTGAAGATGACGAAGGGCGATATCCCCTACGACCAGAAGGCCGTCGATCAGGCCATCGCAAGCATCGAGGCCGACGTCGCCAAAATCGCAAAAACCTTCGAGGTCAATCCCAAACAGGACGTGGTGAACGCCACCTACGGTGCATCATCAAAAGTCTGGCAGAACAAGGCCGATTTCGACTCCAAGATTCCGCCGGTGCAGAAGGCGATCACCGAGGTCAAGGGCAAGATCAGCGATGTGGCGAGCCTGAAGGCCGCCTACACTGCGATCAACGACCGCTGCAACGATTGCCATGAGACCTATCGGGTCAAGTTGAAGTAGCGGTTGCAGCTTGTAGCCCGGATGGAGCGGCTTGTCCGCTGTAACTCGGAGAGCGAAGGCGGAAGCGAAATCCGGGCTACCAGGAATTCAGAAAGGGCGGCCTGCGTAAGCAACCGCCCCTTTTTTGTTGTGTGACGTGACCAGCGGCCGCAACGGCGGCGCGCGGCGCAGCAGGAAATTCTGTTCGCAAGGCCTGACGGATCGTCGTCGGAGCAGCTATCTTTGCTCCAGCCGCCGCGACAGTGATGCGAGCCATTGGATGCTGGCGCATCTCGCTCCCTTACCGCTCCACTCGACGGAGTTCCAGCACGCGGCGAACAGCTCAATCAGGAACAGCGAGACAGGCCATGGCAAAACCGTTCCCGTCGAAGACTCACATAGGCAACCATATGCTGCATCCGGAAACGCTGATGCTGACCTATGGCTATGATCCGCAACTGTCGGAAGGCGCCATCAAGCCGCCGGTGTTCCTGACCTCGACCTTCGTGTTCAGGACGGCCGAGGACGGCCAGGACTTTTTCGATTTCGTCGCCGGCCGGCGCGAGCCGCCGGAAGGGATGGGCGCGGGCCTGGTCTATTCGCGCTTCAATCATCCCAACAGCGAAATCGTCGAGGACAGGCTCGCGATCTACGAGCGCACCGAGAGCTGCGCGCTGTTCTCATCCGGCATGGCGGCCATCGCAACCACGATCCTGGCTTTCGTCCGCCCCGGCGATGTCATTCTGCATTCCCAGCCGCTCTACGGCGGGACGGAAACCCTGCTGACGAACACGCTCGCGCGCCTGTCGATCGGCGCCATTGGCTTCGCCGATGGCGTTGATGAAGCCGTGGTCAGCCAGGCCGCGGAGGAGGCCATGGGCAAGGGCCGGGTTTCGATGATCCTGATCGAAACCCCGGCCAACCCGACCAACGGGCTGGTCGACGTTGCGATGATGCGCCGTATCGCCGAGGCGATCGGAAAGCGCCAGGGACACGTTCCGATCATCGCCTGCGACAATACGCTGCTCGGGCCGGTGTTTCAGCGGCCGATCGAGCACGGCGCGGACATCTCACTGTACTCGCTCACGAAATATGTCGGCGGTCATTCCGACCTGATCGCGGGCGCCGCGCTCGGAGCGAGGGCGGTCGTGAAAGGCATCAAGGCGCTGAGAGGCGCCATCGGCACCCAGCTCGATCCGCATTCCTGCTGGATGATCAACCGGTCGCTCGAGACGCTGAGCCTGCGCATGGAGAAGGCCGATACGAATGCGCGTGTCGTGGCGGACTATCTGCGCGATCATCCGAAGGTGGCCAAGGTCCACTACCTCGGTCATCACGACGAAGCTTCGCCGGCCGGACAAGTGTTCGCGCGGCAATGCCTGGGGGCGGGATCCACGTTCTCGTTCGACATCGTCGGCGGCAAGGGGGCGGCGGTGAAATTCCTCAACGCGCTGCAGATACTCAAGCTGGCGGTGAGCCTTGGCGGCACGGAATCGCTGGCGAGCCTGCCGGCTACCATGACCCATTCCGGCGTTCCCGCCGACATCCGCCGGAAGATCGGCATCCTCGATTCCACGATCCGGCTGTCGATCGGCATCGAAAACCCGTCGGACCTGATCGCCGATCTCTCGCAGGCGCTGAACGCGGCTTGAGCGCAATCGGGTCCTGTCGAATCGAAAAGGCCGGACGCCCTCTCCAGCGTCCGGCCTTCGCCGACGAAACAGCCTCGAGAATTACTTCGTCACCTGGCCGCGGATCTCGCCGCCCGGATTGGCCGCGGTGTGGATGTTGACGTAGAGCTTGCCGGCGAGCAGATCGGCGGCCTGCGCGTCGGTCAGCGTTGCGGAGCCCTCGACCGGGCTTTTGGCGGCGCCCGGGATCGGGACCGCAACGCCGGCGTTCTTGCCGGCTTCGGCAGGTCCGTGGAAATGGGCGGCGGTGGCGGGGCCGGACAGGCCCGAATAAGTGAGCTTCCAGGACAGTTTCTTGCTGGCGGCGTCGTAGTCCAGATCGGCCGTTCCAGTGCCGCTGCTGGTCGTTGCGGGCACCTCGGACTTGGCGTCAAGCGTTGCTTTCAGCTTGTCCGCGTTGGCCGAACCGGCAAACGCAACGGCGCCTAGCACTGACATGGCGATAGCGGTCTTGTTCATGACTCTCTCCCTGCTGAACCCGTTTGGGCTGCCAAACTTCCAACAGCCGGCATCTCACTTTATTCCCGTTTCAGGCCGCAGCGAGCTAAATTCTTCGTGGCTGGAGCGGCGAAGACATCGATCATAAGGTTCTCCGCAAGGTTTGAAAGGACTGCATGTTGCGACGAACAATTTCCGTGGTGCTGCTCGCCGCACTCGCCGCCGCCGGCGTCTATTGGTGGCTCAGCGCGCCGGTGGTGGCCGCCGCCGGCACTGCGCCTGCCCATGTCCCCAATCTCGCCAACGGCGAGGTGATGTTCAACGCCGGCGGTTGCGCCTCATGCCATGCCGTTCCCGGCCAGCCCGACCGCACCAGGCTCGGCGGCGGCGTCGCCATCAAGTCGCCGTTCGGAACGTTCTACGCGCCGAACATCTCCTCCGATCGGACCTCCGGCATCGGCAAATGGAGCGACGCCGATTTCCTCAACGCGGTGATGCACGGGGTGTCGCCGGACGGACAGCATTACTTTCCGGCGTTTCCCTATACGTCCTATCAGCATGCAAGGCGCGAGGATTTGCTCGATCTCTTCGCCTATCTGAAAACGCTGCCGCCTGTTGAGGGCAAGGTACGCGACCACGACGTGCGCTTTCCGTTCAGCATAAGGCGCAACATCGGCATCTGGAAATTTCTGTTCATGGACGGCAAGCCGCTGGTCGCCGACGGCACCAGGTCACCGCAATGGAATCGCGGCGCCTATCTGGTCAACGGCTTGGGCCATTGCGCGGAGTGTCACAGTCCGCGCAACGCGCTCGGCGGCATTATCTCCGGCGAACGCTTTGCCGGCGGGCCGAATCCGGAAGGCGAGGGATGGGTGCCCAACATCACCCAGAAGGGCCTCGGCGAGTGGAGCGCGAAGGATATTGCCTATTTCCTCAAGACCGGCGAATTGCCCGACGGCGACAGCGTCGGCGGCGCGATGACGCGCGTGATCAAGAACACCTCGCAATTGTCGGACGAGGATCTTGCGGCGATGGCGGACTATCTCAAGTCGCTGCCGCCGGTGGACGGCCCGCCGCGCCCCAAGCGCAAGGAGGGCGGCGCCTGACGAGGCCCGCCCCTTTCCGGATGGTTAGCTCGCGCCAAACGCCTTGAAGGTGATGATGGTGAGGGTGTCCTGGATGCCCGGGAGCACCTGCACCTTCTCGTTGATGAAGTGACCGATGTCGGTGTCGTTGTCGACGTAGAACTTCACCAGCAAATCGTAGTGGCCGGCCGTGGAGTAGATCTCGGAGGCGATCTCGGCTTCGGCAAGCGCATTGGCGACCGTATAGGACTGGCCGAGCTTGCATTTGATCTGGACGAAAAAGGGAACCATTGCAGTCACTCCGAAGGCATATCTGACGGCTAATAGGCCAAACCCGGCCGGATTTAGCAAGCGGCCGGCCCGGATGCGGGGATAAGCGGCCCGCGGCCATCCTTCGAGACGCCCGCCCTTGGCGGGCCCTCAGGATGAGGGCGGAGTGGGTGGCGGCAGTTTCAAGGGGCAATGATGGCAGTTAGCCTCGCCCTGAGGAGACCGCGCAGCGGTCGTCTCGAAGGGCGAGGCGTGCTGCCAAATATCAAGTGCATTTCTCCGCGATCCCCTATGAGGTCACCGTCGCCGCGGCAAAAGCGTCCCTGAGCCGCTGCGCCAGCTCGGCCTTGCGGTAGGGTTTTGTCAGGACGACCGCCTGCGCCTGCGTACGGCCCTGCTCGACCAGGGTCTCCAGCGCGTAGCCCGATGTGAACAACACCGGTAGACCGGGGCGAATCCGCCGGGCCTGATCGGCGAGATCCCAGCCGCTGAAGCCGCCCGGCATGATGATGTCGGTGAACAGCATGTCGATGCCGGGATCGGTGCGCAGCCGCTGCAAGGCCTCCTTGCCGTTGACAGCGGCGACCACGCGATAGCCGAGCGCTTCCACCCTGAGGATGACCGAGGACCGCACGAACGGATCGTCCTCCGCAATCAGGATGGTCTCGTGGCCCAGCGGCACCGCCTCTTCGCTCTCCTGCACATCTGCGAGGGAATGTGCGGCGCCGGCGCGCGGCAGGTAGATCCGGACCGTCGTTCCCAGGCCCTCTTCGCTGTAGATCGAGACATGGCCGTCGGATTGCTTTGCGAAGCCATAGACCATGCTAAGCCCGAGGCCCGAGCCCTTGCCGACCTCCTTGGTGGTGAAGAACGGCTCGAAGGCGTGTTCGATCACGTCGGACCTCATGCCTTCGCCGTCATCGGTGACGGAGATCAGGGCGTAACTGCCGGACATCACCTCCGGGTGCAGGGCGCGATAGTCCTCGTCGATCGCAGCCAGCTCCGTGCTCAATGTCAAGTGCCCGCCGGCCGGCATGGCGTCCTGCGCGTTCAGCGCCAGGTTCAGCACGGCGGATTCGAGCTGGGCGCGGTCGGCGAAGGCCTGGATCGTGCCGGGACCGAACGCGGTCTTGATCTCGATGTTCTCGCGCAAGGTACGCTTGAACAGTTTCAGCATGGATTCGAGCAGCTCGCGGCAATCGATCGTCTGCGGCTGGAGCAGCTGGCGGCGGCTGAATGCGAGCAGCCGCTGCGTCAGCTCCGCGCCGCGCTCGCCGGACTCGCAGATGTCGTCGGCAAACTGCCGCAGATCGGGCCGGGCCTTGAGCTGCTCGCTCAGATGCTCGGCGTTGCCGATGATGACGGTGAGGAGATTGTTGAAGTCGTGGGCGATGCCGCCGGAGAGCTGGCCGACCGTCTCCATCTTCTGCGCCTGCTGGAGCTGCTGCTCGGTCAGCTTGCGCGCGGTCAGATCGTGGACGATGCCGACGTAGATCAGCTCGCCGTCCTGCCATGCCTGGCCCACCGACAGATTCATCGGAAAGGTCGAGCCGTCCTTGCGCAGGCCGGCGGCTTCCCCGGTTGCAAAACGCCGCGTATGACCCGTGGGTGAGGGTCTCTTCTCGTCGGTCATCAGCATGCCGATGTCATGATTCATGACCTCGTCAACGCGATATCCGAACAACCGTTCGCAGGCGGGATTGAACAGGAGAATGCGGGCTTGCGCATCGAACAGGATGACGCCGTCGACCGCGGTGTCGACGACGGCGGTGAGGCGCGTCATGCTCTCGCGCAGCGCGCGCTGGGCTTCACGGACCTGGCCGAGAAGCTGCGCCGCATCCCGGCTCTTGATCTCCTCCTCCTCGAGCGCGGCCTGGACCTTTTGAAGCTCGAACGGGGAGGGGATGGCCAGGATCTTCGGCAACAGCGGCCAAAGCGCACCGGCAGTGACCACGGACGCAACGGCCGTCGCCGCCTTGACGATGCCTTCGATGCCGTAGATCGGAACCCACAGCGTGTAGATCGACAGCACGTGCGTCAGGCCGCACGCCATGATGAAGATTGCGAAGGCCCAATAGACCCAGCCGAACTGGAGGTCGCGCCGTTTGGTGACGAGGATCGTGAGGGCGAACGGGATCGAGAAGTAGGCGGCCGCGATGAGGGCGTCGGAAACGACGTGCAGCCAGATCAGCTCGGGCTCCCACAGCAGGCAGATGCCGTGCGGTGAAAACATCGAGGAGTCGAGGATGCGTTCGAAGTAGGCCCACATGATTCCACTCCGACCGGCTTGCGGGCCGGGGCGGCCTGCAACATTGGTGTCGCTGGATGATTCCAGCACCAACGTCTCACTCCGCGATACGGACGCCAAGGGTCAAGACGATATAAGGACATATTTTGCAATCTGTGCACGATTGCGGGACGACAGCGCGGCACCGGGCCAAGACCTGCTGATTCGCCGGCCGGCCCGGCTTGCTGGCGTTCCGTGGTCGCGCTAGGACAGATCATGGCGATGCCCCTCTCAAGCGAATGGTTCCGGCAATGACGACGCCTGTCGCTCTCACAATTGCCGGCTCCGATTCGAGCGGCGGCGCCGGCATCCAGGCTGACCTCAAGACCTTTGCCGCGCTCGGCGTCTATGGCGCGTCCGCCATCACGGCGTTGACGGCGCAGAACACGCGCGGCGTCACCGGCATTCACGCGGTGCCCGCCGAGTTCGTCACAGCGCAGATCGACGCGGTGTTCTCCGATCTCGACGTCGGCGCGGTCAAGATCGGCATGGTGGCCCAAGTCGCCAGCATCGATGCGATCGCAGCCGCGCTGTCGCGCTGGGCGCCCCGGCATATCGTGCTCGATCCCGTGATGGTGGCGACGTCGGGTGATCGCCTGCTCGCGTCCGAAGCCATCGACGCCCTGCGTACGAAGCTGATGCCGCTGGCCTCGGTGATCACGCCCAACCTGCCCGAGGCCGCGGCACTGCTCGACGAGGCGGTCGCGGCAAGCGAGACGGAGATCGAGAGCCAGGGGCGCCGGCTGCTGGCGCTGGGCTGCCGCGCGGTCCTGATCAAGGGCGGGCACGGCGAGGGCGCCGAGAGCATCGACTATTTCGTCGATGCCGAGAACACGATCGCGCTCGCCGCGCCGCGCATTGCCACCCGCAACACCCATGGCACCGGCTGCTCGCTGTCCTCGGCGGTCGCCGCGGGGCTGGCGAAAGGCGAGGACCTCGAACACGCCGTGCGTAGCGCCAAGGCCTGGATCAGCGCCGCGATCGCGGCCGCCGACCGCTTCGGCGTCGGCCACGGCCACGGGCCGATCCATCATTTCCACAAGTTTTACTGAGACCGGCTCCGAGCGGCGCGACGGCTGCTGCCGTTAACCAATAGGGCCACGGGGCCCGGGCTTTTTGCGGGCAGCCATTGCCGCTTCATGTCGCCGGATTGTCGCATGCGACTGATATTCGCGGGGAGGGCGAGGCAAGGCGTGATTCGTATCTGAGGGTGCCTCAAAAGTTCAATCGGTCATCCCTCTGTCACGGGATCTTGTTACAGGCATGTCGCATGGGAAGTTACGATGTGAGTGACGAGAGCCCTGAAAGGCGCTTTCGCACCTTGTTCATCTCCGACGTTCATCTCGGAGCCCGCGGTTCTCAAGCCGACCTTCTGCTCGACTTCCTGCGCTACCACGATGCCGATACGATCTATCTCGTCGGCGACATTGTCGACGGCTGGGCGCTGAAATCGAGCTGGCACTGGCCGCAATCGCATAACGACCTGGTGCAGAAGCTGCTGCGCAAGGCACGCAAGGGCGCCAAGGTCATCTACATCCCCGGCAATCACGACGAGTTCCTGCGCAATTACTACGGCACGCATTTCGGCGGCATCGACGTGGTCGAGAACACCGTCCACACCGGCGCCGACGGCAAGCGCTATCTCGTCATCCACGGCGACATCTTCGACCTCGTGGTGCAGAACGCGCGCTGGCTCGCCCATCTCGGCGACAAGGCCTACGACTTCGCGATCCAGATGAATCGCTTCGTCAACTTCTTCCGGCGCATGTTCAAGGTGCCGTACTGGTCGCTGTCGCAATGGGCCAAGCAGAAGGTCAAGAACGCGGTCAACTATATCGGCGCGTTCGAGCAGGCGCTCGCCGCCGAAGCGCGGCGCCACGACGCCGACGGCGTGATCTGCGGCCACATCCACTACGCCGTGATCCGCGACGAGGGCGGCATCCGCTACATGAATTGCGGCGACTGGGTGGAGAGCTGCACGGCGCTGGTCGAGCACGACGACGGTCATTTCGAGATCATCACCTGGGCTGATCAGGTGCAGAAGCCGTCACAAGTTCCGCAGGTCGCAGCAAGGGCAGCCTGAATGCGCATCCTGGTCGCGACCGACGCCTGGCACCCGCAAGTCAACGGGGTGGTTCGGACGCTGACCAAGCTTGCTGACGCCGCCAAGGGCTTCGGCGTCGAGTTCACGTTCCTGACGCCGCAATCGTTCCGCACCTTCGCGATGCCGAGCTACCGCGACGTCCGGCTCGCGATGCCGCGCCCGGCACGGATCGCGAAGCTGATCGAGGAAGCGCGCCCCGACAGCATCCACATCGCGACGGAAGGGCCGATCGGCCTGATGGTTCGCCGCTATTGCCGCCAGCGCAAGCTGCCGTTCACGACCAGCTTCCACACCCGTTTCCCCGAATATGTCCGCGCCCGGGTGCCGGTTCCGGAATCCCTGATCTGGCGGGCGCTGCGCCGTTTCCACGGGGCAAGCCGCGCCGTAATGGCGGCAACGCCTGCGCTCGCCAGCGAGCTGACCGAGCGCGGCTTTGCCAATGTCGTGCTGTGGCCGCGCGGCGTTGACACAAAACTGTTCCATCCCCGCGCGATTGATCTCTGCCTTCCGGCACCGGTGTTCCTCTCGGTCGGGCGCGTTGCGGTGGAGAAGAATCTCGAGGCTTTTCTCGAACTCGATCTGCCCGGCACCAAGGTGATCGTCGGCGACGGTCCGGCGCGTGCCGTGCTGGAAGAAGCCTATCCCGACGCGATCTTCCTTGGGCAGAAGCACGGCGACGAACTGGCCGACATCTATGCCGCCGCCGATGTGTTCGTGTTTCCGAGCAAGACCGACACCTTCGGCCTGGTCCTGCTGGAAGCACTCGCAAGCGGCCTGCCGGTAGCCGCCTTCCCGGTGAAGGGGCCCCGCGACGTGATCGGCGATGCGCCGGTCGGCGCCCTCGATCCCGATTTGCGCAATGCCTGCTTCGCCGCGCTCGACATCTCCCGGCAGGCCTGCGTCGAATTTGCCGCCGACTACACCTGGGAGGCCTCGGCCCGGGCGTTTGTGGACAGCATCAGGGCGGTCGGAGCCATGCTGCCAGGGCGAAACGGCGCGGAACAGCCACGTTTCGTTGCCTAAGAGGTGGAAACCCTCGCGCGGAGGTGTCTTGCCCACGCCTCATCCGCCGGGATAACATCTGCCATGACCGAACAGCTCCTCCCGATCGGCCCTGCCGACATCGATGCCGCAGCGCGCGTGATTGCGCCCTTCGCCGTCCGCACCCCGCTGTTGTCCTTTCCCGTGCTCAATGAGCGCGTCGGTGCCAAGGTGTTCCTGAAGCCGGAGATGCTCCAGCGCACCGGCTCCTTCAAGTTCCGCGGCGCCTTCAACAAGGTCGCATCGATCCCGCAGGACAAGCGCGCCGGTGGCGTCGTCGCGTTCTCCTCCGGCAACCACGCCCAGGGCGTGGCGGCCGCCGCAAAAATCCTCGACATGCAGGCGACCATCGTGATGCCCGCGGATGCGCCGCTGTCCAAGCGCGAGCGCACCAAATCCTACGGCGCCGAGGTCGTGCTGTACGATCGCGACCGCGACGACCGCGAGGCGATCTCGCGCGGCATCGCCGAGAAGCGCGGCGCGACGCTGGTCAGGCCCTATGACGATCCCTTCGTGATCGCGGGGCAGGGCACCGCCGGCCGCGAGATCGCGGAGGACATGGCGGCGCTCGGCCTCAGCCCCGACATCGTGGTGGCTCCGGCCTCCGGCGGCGGCCTGATCGCAGGCGTCGCGACCGCCGTGAAGGCGCGCTATCCGCTGGCCCAGATCGTGGTGGCCGAACCCGAGGCGTTCGACGATCACGGCCTGTCGCTGACGGCAGGTCATCGCGAGCCGCATGCGCCGGCCGGCCGCACCATCTGCGATGCGCTGATGGCCTTGATCCCCGGCGAGATGACGTTCGCCATCAACAGCAAGCTGCTCGCACGCGGCGTCACGGCGTCGGACAAGGAAGTCGGTGCGGCCGTCGCCTTTGCCTATCGCGAGCTGAAGCTCGTGGTCGAGCCGGGCGGCGCGGTGGGCTTGGCCGCGCTGCTCGCGGGCCGCCTCGACGTTGCCGGGAAGAACGTCGTCATCGTGCTCTCCGGCGGCAACGTCGACGCCGATCTGTTCGCCGAGCTGGTGGCCTGAGAACAATTTCGTGTGGCCCATCCATCCTTCGAGACGCCCGCTTCGCGGGCTCCTCAGGATGAGGACGAAATGCGCAGCAGCACTTTCAGCCGGTACCGATGCCTTCGAGCCTCATCCTGAGGAGCCCGCGAAGCGGTCGCCTCGAAGGACGAGGCGCGCGCTCAGGCCGCCCAAAGGCCACCTGGTAAGGACAGGCCGCGATGCAGCTGATCACGTCTATTCCCCGAACATGAAAGGGGCAGAGCGTTTCCGCTCTGCCCCTTTGTCGTTGTGTGGCCGACCGCGATCAGTGCATGAAGCCGCGATGGTTGTTGCCGCCGCCCATGCTCGGCGACTGGTTCATCGACTGGCGGAAGTTGTTGCCGTTGTTGTTGACCATCCGGTTGGTCGTGTTGAACTGCGGCCGGCTGTTGTTCTGGACCTGCACCTTGTTGACCGGGTTGGTGTTGATCTTGACGCCGTTGTTGACGCGGATCGGGTTGTTCTGGGTCTGAACCTTTACGGGCTTGGTCTCGACGGTCGAACCGCCCTTGCCGACATTCACCGGCATGCTCACGATCTTGCCGGGAGTGCCATTGGTCGTGCCGTTGCCAGTGCCGGCATTGTTGCCGCCGTTCTGCGTAATGTTGGTCGCCGGCAGCGTCACGATCTTGCCGATGCCGCCATTGGTGTTGGTCGTGTTGGTCGGCGCAGGCAGGGTGACGATCTTGCCCGGGGTCTGCGACGGCGTGCCGTTCTGCTGGTTGTTGCCCGCCGGCAGGTTGACGATCTGACCGCCGTTGCCGAGCTTGCCGATGCCGTTGTTGTCGCCCGGCTTCTGCATGATCGGCAGGTTGCCGCCCATCTGGCCACCGCCATTACCCTGCTGCATCAGTGGCATGTACTTCGGCTGGCCGAGATTGCCGACCTTGAAGGTCGGGTTGACGTTCTGCGGCGCCAGGAACCTGGTCGCCTGCATCAAGGGGACCAGCTTCGGCTGGGCTTCGAGCTTCAGCGCGACTTGCGCATAGGGGGTGTTGCCGTAGCTGTCGTAGAAGTTCTTGTAGCCGATCGGCGAGTTCGCGAGCACCGCCTTGTGCCAGGCCTGCGTGAGCAGCAGGTTGTTGAGCAGCCAGCGGACGTGGTCGCACAGCGGATCGTGCGGGTACATCTGGATGAACTCCTGATAGTACTCCGGCCGCGCCTCGGACACCACGTAATCATAGGCCTGGCGGGTCGAGCGGCTCGGCAGGTTGGAGGCCATCTGCACGACAGGCGCATTCACCGGCGCGCGGTTGGCGGCAACGGCGGTGTCGCCGAAGAAGGTGAAGTCGGAGGTCAGCGACGAGCTCTCCCACGGGATCTGCGCGCCGCTGGTGCTCTGGTTCACTTCGAGACGCACGCGCTTGAAGAGTTGCTCGATCGGCACGTTGGGCTCGCGCGCGACGTTCAGGAAGGCCTGGGTGTAGGGGCTGTGGCCACCGGTGCCGTCCTGCGCTTCCGCGCCCGGCGCGGTCGAGTAGCCGACGATCGAACCGTTCGGCGCATCGACGATGGCAAGGCCACGGCCGGCGTCGTTGACGTTCGGGAACGGGTTGTTGCGGCAGGCATCGAGGATGACGATGCGCATGCGGCTCGGGATCGTCTCCAGCGTCGACATCACGTCGACCAGGCGAACCGAGTTGTTGACGAGCTCGGTCTGGCTCGAGACCTTGGCGTCGACGGGAACGAGGTAGTTCTCGCCGGCGAGCTGCACGCCGTGACCGGCGTAGTAGACCATCGCCACCGTGTTCGGACCGCGCGCGGACACTTTGGCGGAGAAGTCCTGCACCACGCGGAGCATGTCGTTCTGGCCGAGATCGGTTGCGGCCACCACTTCGAACCCGGCCGAATTCAGGAACTTCGCCATCGACTCCGCGTCATTGTCGGGGTTGGCGAGCTGCGGCGCGTTCTGGTAGTTCGAATTGCCGATCACCAGCGCCACCCGCTGTTCCGGGCCTTGCAACGCGGTGGGGGCCGGCTCGACCGGGGCGACTTGCGCGGAAACGGGGCCGCAGGCGAAGCCGAACAGGCTTCCCAGCAGGCTAGCCGTCATCAGGAAAGGCTTTAGGCGGAACATGGCGTGCTCCTTTGGCACTGATCTCGATGCGAGATTGGTTGCGAGGAAGCTTGGCCGCGTTCGAGCTTGTGGTCCGTGATCGTGATCACCATGATAGGCTGCGTGATCTGAATCACGTTTGGAACCTGGTCAGGTTGGCGCCCGATGGGAGGACAGTCCGTCACATGCTGAAATCGATCGATCCGATCCTGACGCCTGATCTGCTCTGGCTGCTGGCTTCCATGGGCCATGGCGACGACCTCGTTTTCGTCGACGCCAACCACCCGGCCACCCGCATCGCGCAGAGCACCACATCGCAGCGCCTGATCCATCTGCCGGGCATGAGCATGGAGACCGCCATCCGCGCCATCATGTCGGTCTATCCGCTCGACGATTTCGATCCAGATCCGGTCCGCGTGATGATGCCGGTCGACGACCCCGACCGCGTCCCCGACGTGCAGCGCGCGGTGCTGGCCGAGATCGAACGCACCGTCGGCCGCCCAGTCGTTCCCGGAAAGCTCTCACGCCCTGACTTCTATCGCGCGGCAGCGGCGAGCTTTGGCGTGGTCCAGGTCGGCGACTGCAGAGGCTATGGCTGCTTCCTGATCAGGAAGGGCGTGATCAGCTAGGGTCAGTCATCAATTGGGACGGCCAGCCGATGCGCACAAGAAGACCGTCAGGCCGGATATTCCGACCTCGTAGAGCCCCCATTCGCGATGGCGCAGCACGCCGCCGGGCCGGATGATCAAATCGTCCACGCGGGCGGCGACGGCATCCACCTCGGGCGTGCGAATGATCGGCCCCGGTGCTCTATAGTCGTGGCCCGTTTCCCGATCCGCAAGGGCGCCGGCCGCAGAGATCGTCGATGATATTGTGACGCCGGACGAGATCAGCTGTGCCTGAAAGGGCCGACTTCGCGGATCACCTTGCAGATCTGCAGAAAGCCGCTGGCGTAGAACTCGGCATGTCCCCGCTTCATCGTCTCGACGTGTTCGGGGTGGGTGCGCCAGGCTTCGAGCGCGTCCTCCGAGGCAAAACGGAACACGGTGAGTTCCTCGCCGTCATCGGCCTTGAACGACTTGATCGACAGAAAGCCCGGAAGACGGCTGACGATATCGTACATGCGCCCGCCGAGGCGGTCGTGTTCGTCGACAGAGGCGCCGTCCCGCAATTGTAGATCGCCAATGACAATCACTTCGCCAATCATGTGTCCTCAACCTTCGGTGATGGAATTTCCGTCCCCGACCTCTTCGGTTTCGCGGGGGGCTTTGTTACATCGCGCCAGGCGAGATTGTTTTCGTGCACGGGTTGTTTCGGCGTGTGTCAATTCCTCGTCGTCGAAACATCGATCGTCGGATGTCGCCCGAAATTCCCGGTTGCGATGAACTTCGCCCCGAATTTGAATGGCCTGCCGGCATCCGACTGTCTATGATCGGTCCATGTCTCGCCTTATGTGTCTATCTGTCGCTATTGTCCTGTCGCTGCTGCCGGCTGTCGCCCCCGCTGCGTCAATCCAGAAACGCCACAAGCAGGCCTGGCAAGGCTACGGCTTCCTGCCGGGCTATCGTCAGCCGCTGAGCAACAGCATTCCGCTCTACAAGCAGAAGGACGCGATGCGGCGCCTGTCGCGCAACGACCGGCGCCACTGGTACATCGACCCGGTTCCGCAATATTACGGCTGGGATGGTGATTGGCATTATTTCGGCCGGCCCGGCTTCGGCGGCGGCCGCTACAACGGCGGCAGCTTCGGTCCGTGCTGGACTCGAACACCGATCGGCGCGGTCTGGAATTGCGGGTGATGGGGCGAGCAGGCGGCGGCTAGTCCGTTATTGCGAGAGCGCGCGCCTCACTCTCCTTCTGCGCCCCGGACGCAGTGTAGCGCTACTTCAGCGGTGCGCTGCAAAGCTGCAGCCCATCTTGCACAGGAATTCGTTGCTTGCGGGATCCCGGCTCTGCGCAGCGACGCCAAGGGCGTTGCAGCGCGTCCGGGACACGAGACCGAGTATGCTGCGTTCCCTTACGAGAAGAACGCGATCTTCTCGGCCTGGGTCATGCGGCGGATCGGCGCGAGGGGGTCGTTCGCTGCCGCGCGGGGCTTTTGCAAAATGCCGCTGGCGAGGATGGTGGCGCCGAGCGAGGCTTCCGGGACCGGCGAGGGCATCGGAAGCGATGCGGTCGGCGCCGCGGCGAATGTTGCCGTGGCGGCCATCGCAGGGGCCGGCTGCTCCATCACTTCGGCGGCGGCTTCCGCGATGGCGTTGGTGAGGCGCGCCAGCGATTCCATCGCGATCGGCGCTTCCTCGGCGGGCTCTTCCATCACCGGTGCGATCGGTTTCGGCATCTCGGCGGCAATGGGCGCTGCGGCCTCCGCAACCATCGGGTCCGCAACGGCCGCTTCCATCTCGACGGGCTCGATGATCTCGTCGAACTCCGGATCGGGTGCAGCCATCTCCAGCGCGATGGCGTCAAGTATGGCTTCGTCCTCGGCTTCCGCGGCGGCATCCGGCGCAAACGCGTCGGTCACCTCCGTGAAGGCGGCGGGCTCTGCAATAGCGGTGTCGTCAGGCGCGATCTCGCTCTCGGCGGCGATCTCGGGCCCGGCGGCGGCGTTCATTGCCTCCTCGGCGACGACGAACGCTTCGGCGGCGCCGGCCGTCTCCACGGCCGGTTCGGGCTCGGGGGCCTTGGCGATGTCCTGCGGCGGCTCCGTAAAAGCCACGGGCGCTTCGCTTGCCATCGCGGCAGGCGCGACCTCCGCAGGCGATGCGTCCGCCACGGGCGATGCTGCGTTCTGCTCCGCAGCCGGCGAGGGCCGCACCGCAGCTTGCGGCTTCGTGTCGCCGTCGGCCTCCAGCTGCTCGATCCGATCCCTGAGCAGATCGAATGCGGCCTGGAGCTCGACGCGGGGATCGATGGTCGAAACCTGTCCGCAGGCCGCCTCGATGGAGGCGAGCTGCGAATCAATCAGGTCGCAGATTCGCCCGTCGGCGCCGATCTCGCGCCAGCGCCAGGAGATCTCCTTGATGATGCGCACGCCGCGCGGGATCGCAGCGAGGATCGCCTCGATCGCCGCGGGATCGACGGCCGCGATCGCGATAGTCTCGGCTTCGCGAATGGCGCGGCGGATCTCGACCAGCGCTTCGGGCAGGCGGTCCTCGACGACGGGTTGTCGCTGTGCCGCAAGGGTTTCTTCGATTTTCGCGACCGCATTGAGCACCATGGCCGTGTCGGCATTGCGGTTGCGCTTGGCATATTCGCCGAGGAACCAGCGGCCGCGCGCGGTCTCCATGAAGGCTTCGCGGATCGCGTCGTAATCCTGCTCGTTCGGCTCGGCCGCGCGGGCAGACATGGGCGAGAGGGCGAATGCTTCGTTGGCCATGACAATCTCGTCGCGCAAATCACCGCGCGTTACTGTAACGATCACCACGATATCGACCGAATCGCAATTGGTTTGATGGCACCCGAATCACAAATCCCCATCGCAGCGCTCTCGGGGCGGCGATTCGCCCGCTACCTTGCGCTGTTCTACAGCACGTCATTCGCTGTCATGGGCACCCATCTGCCGTTCTTTACGGTGTGGTTGAAGGCCATCGGCATCGAGCCGGCCTGGATCGGGATCATCGGCGCCGTTCCAGCCGTCACGCGCTTCACGACGCTGCCCTTCGTGACGAGCCTTGCCGAACGGCGCCAAGCGTTGCGCGGAGCGATGATCCTGACGGCGTCGGCCACCGCGCTCTGCTTTGCACTCGTCGGCACCCAGCAGCAGCCTTGGCCGGTGCTGCTGCTCTACATTGCGACCTGCTGCTGCTGGACTCCGTTGTTGCCGCTCACCGATGCTTACGCGTTGCGCGGCGTCGCCCGTTACAAGCTCGATTACGGACCCTTGCGGCTCTGGGGATCGGTCGCGTTCATCCTCGGTGCGCTTGCCTGCGGTTTTTTGGTCGACATGATCGCCGCGCGTCAGCTGATCTGGGTCATCGTTGCGATGGCGACAGTCTCGGCCATGGCCACGCTTTCGCTTCGTCCGCTGGAGGATGCGCCGCGATCGACGAGGGGAACGCAGGCCGGCAAGGCCCTGCTGCGCGATGCGGGCTTCCTGGCCATCATCTCTGCGTCCGCGCTGATCCAGTGCAGCCACGTCGCCTTCTACACGTTCGCCTCGATCAACTGGCAGAGCCAGGGTCTCGGCGGGTTGACGATCGCGGGACTGTGGGCGCTCGGCGTGCTTGCCGAGATCGTCGTCTTCGCGCTGTCGCCACGCTTCTCGCTACACCCGTCGCTGCTGGTGGTGATCGGAGGCTTGAGCGCCGTGGTGCGCTGGCTGATCACCGCGCAGGATCCGCCGATCGCCATGCTCGCGCTCGCCCAGCTCGGGCACAGCTTGAGCTTCGGCCTCACCCAGGTCGGCGTGATGAATCTCATGGTGCGTCACGTTCCCTCGCATCAGATGGCACGCGGGCAGGGATATTACGCGGCAACCAACGGTCTCCTGAGTTCGGCGACGTCGATCGTCTCGGGCGTGCTCTACGCGCGCTATGGCGAGGGGTTGTACTACGTCATGGCCGCGATGGCCGCTGCCGGTGCCCTCGTGATGTGGTCGGCGCGGCACCGGCTCAAGGCTCATCCCCACAGCGAAGCGTCCGGCGGATAGACCAGGCTGTCGTCATAGCGCAGGGCGTGATCGCGATCGCGCGCCAGCAGCAGCGGGCCGTCGAGATCGACGAAGCGCGCCTGCGGCGTCACCAGCATCGCCGGGGCCATCGACAGCGAGGTTGCCACCATGCAGCCGATCATGATCTCGAAGCCGAGCGCCTGCGCGGCGTCCGCCATCGCGAGCGCCTCGGTGAGGCCGCCGGTCTTGTCAAGCTTGATGTTGACGGCGTCGTAGCGCTCGCGGAGCGGCGCCAGCGAGCGGCGATCGTGCACGCTCTCGTCGGCGCAGACCACGAGCGGCCGCTTGATCCGCGCCAGCGTGCCGTCCTTGCCGGCCGGCAGCGGCTGCTCGACCAGGGTGACGCCGGCGGCGGCGCAGGCGCTCAGATTGTGCTCCAGATTGGCCTCGGTCCAGGCCTCGTTGGCATCCACGATCAGCTCGGATTCGGGGGCGACCTTGCGCACCGCGGCGATCCGCTCCGGATCGCCGTCGCCGCCGAGCTTGATCTTGAGTAGCGGCCGGTGCGCCGCCCTGGCGGTCGCCGCCGCCATGGCGTCGGGGGGGCCCAGCGAGATCGTGTAGGCCGTGGTGCGCTCGCCCGGCACCGGGCGGTCGAGCAGGCTCCAGGCGCGCAAGCCGGCCGCCTTGGCTTCCAGATCGATCAGGGCGCAATCCAGGGCATTACGGGCCGCGCCGGGCGGCATGGCCGCCTGGAGAGCCTGGCGGGTGAGGCCGCCGGCCACGGCCTCCCGCATGGCCTGGATGGCCGCGAGCGTCGCCTCGGGCGTCTCGCCATAACGGGGATAGGGCACGCATTCGCCGCGGCCGGTCAGGCCGTCCCGGCTGACCTCGGCCATGACGGTCACGGCCTCGGTCTTGGCGCCCCGGCTGATGGTAAAACTGCCGGCGATGGGGAAGCGCTCGATTCGCGCGGCGAGAACCGGAACTTTGCTGGAAGTCATTTTGAACTCTGGCGAAATCTGAACCTGCTAGTTACCTCTAGCAACTAACGTTAACCAGTTGGGGATACCTTCTCCGGGTAAGGGCGCGTGCGCAACCATCTGATGAGTCTATCCGTTTCTTGCGCCCCGGCACGGGAGCGGACATCTTGAACAGCGATCCGAAGCTGGAACGGATTGCGAAGGGCAATGCGCTGGCACTCTGCGCCACCGGAACCTGGACCGCGAGCTTCGCCCCGGTCCTGGAGCGGATGGTGGCGGACGCCGAAAAGCTCGCGGGCGGTTCGCAAAGCGTCTTCATCGACGTCTCCGAGGTCGCCAAGCTCGACACTTTCGGTGCCTGGCTGATCGAGCGGCTGCGCCGCAGCCTCACGCAAGGCGCCGTCGAGGCGCAGATCGCCGGGCTCTCCACCAATTATGCGAGTCTCGTCGACGAGGTGCGGCGGGTACGGGCGACGCCCGTCGTCGACGGCAGCACGATCACCATCACCGGCATGCTGGAGCAGATCGGCCGGACCGTGGCCGGCGTCGGCGGCACCGTGGCGAGCCTGATCGACATGCTCGGCGCGGTGCTCGCGGCGGGTTTTCGCGTGCTGATCCATCCGCGTTCGCTGCGCCTGACCTCGACCGTGCATCATCTGGAACAGGTCTGCTGGCGCGCGGTGCCGATCATCGTGCTGATCACCTTCCTGATCGGCTGCATCATCGCGCAGCAGGGTATCTTTCATTTCCGCCGCTTCGGCGCCGATATCTTCGTCGTCGACATGCTCGGCGTGCTGGTGCTGCGCGAGATCGGCGTCCTCCTGGTCGCGATCATGGTGGCGGGCCGCTCGGGCAGCGCCTACACCGCCGAGCTCGGTTCGATGAAGATGCGCGAGGAGATCGACGCGCTGCGCACCATGGGGTTCGACCCGATCGAGGTCTTGGTGCTGCCGCGCATGCTGGCGCTGGTGCTGGCGCTGCCGATCCTCGCCTTTCTCGGCGCGATGGCCGCGCTCTATGGCGGCGGTCTCGTCGCCTGGCTCTATGGCGGCGTCGATCCCGAAGCCTTCCTGCTGCGCCTGCGCGACGCCATCTCGATCGACCATTTCATCGTCGGCATCGTCAAGGCGCCGGTCATGGCCGCGGTGATCGGCATCGTCGCCTGCGTCGAGGGCCTCGCCGTGCAGGGCAGCGCTGAATCGCTCGGCCAGCACACGACGGCGTCGGTGGTGAAGGGGATCTTCTTCGTCATCGTCATGGACGGCGTGTTCGCGATCTTCTTCGCCTCGATCGGGATGTGACGATGGCGCAGGAGGTTCAAGGCGGGATTCAAAACCCCATCATCCGCGTCCGCGACATCACCGTGCAGTTCGGCGCGACGCGCGTGCTCGACGGCCTCAACCTCGACGTCAAGCGCGGCGAGATTTTGGGCTTCGTCGGCCCCTCCGGCGCCGGCAAGTCGGTGCTGACGCGCACCATCATCGGCCTGGTGCCGAAGGTCGCGGGCTCCATCGAGGTGTTCGGGGTCGACCTCGATTCCTCCAGCACGTCGCAGCGCCGCAACGTGGAGCGCCGTTGGGGCGTGCTGTTCCAGCAGGGCGCGCTGTTCTCCTCGCTGACGGTGCGGCAGAACATCCAGTTTCCGATGCGTGAGTACTTGCGGGTCTCGCAGCGGCTGATGGACGAGATCACCATCGCCAAGCTGACAATGGTCGGCCTCAAGCCCGAAGTCGCCGATCGCTTCCCCTCGGAACTGTCCGGCGGCATGATCAAGCGCGTGGCGCTGGCGCGCGCGCTGTCGCTCGATCCGGATCTCGTCTTCCTCGACGAGCCGACCTCGGGCCTGGACCCGATCGGCGCCGGCGACTTCGACGAGCTGGTGAGGACGCTCCAGCGCACTTTGGGGCTGACCGTTTTCATGGTAACGCACGACCTCGACAGCCTTTACACAGCATGTGACCGCATCGCCGTTTTAGGGAACGGTAAGATCATTGCGGCAGGCTCGATCGCCGACATGCAGGCCTCGCAGCATCCCTGGCTGAGACAATATTTCCATGGCAAGCGCGCTCGCGCGGTAATGAGCTGAGGTGCTGGAGTAGCTGATGGAAACGCGGGCGAATTACGTATTGATCGGATCGTTCACGCTGGCGGTGATCGCCGCGGCGATCGGCTTCGTGCTGTGGTTCCAGTCGCTGCACACCACCAAGCAGCGCAGCCCCTTGCGCGTCGTGTTCGAGGGCCCGGCGGCGGGCCTGCGCAACGGCGGCAGCGTCAACTTCAACGGTATCCGGGTGGGTGAAGTGGTCTCGGTGAAGCTGGACAACCCGCGGCGGGTCGTCGCACTCGCCATGGTCGAGAACAACGCCCCGATCCGCAAGGACACGCTGGTCGGCCTCGAATTCCAGGGCCTGACCGGCGTTGCCGCGATCTCGCTCAAGGGCGGCGAGGAGGCGGCCCCGCCGCCGCCGCTCGACGAGGACGGCATCCCGACGCTGACGGCTGATCCCAACAAGCTCCAGGACGTCACCGAGGCGATCCGCGGCACGCTCCAGAACATCAACAGGATCGTCGCCGACAATCAGGAGTCGGTGAAGAACTCCCTGAAGAACCTCGAGACCTTCACCAACTCGCTGGCGCGCAACTCCGAGAAGATCGACGGCGTGATGGCCAGGGTCGACGGCGTCATGCTCAAGGCCGACAGCCTCATGCTCGGCCTCAACACGCTGGCCGGCGGCAAGGACGGCGGCGAGCTGTTCCAGGCGGTGAAGTCGATCCGCGAACTGGCTGACGATTTCGACAAGCGCTCCGGATTGCTGATCACGGACGGCCGCCGTACCCTCGGCGACATCAGCCGCGCCGTGAACAATTTTGATCGCAACCCGACCCGCGTGCTGTTCGGCGCCAGCAACAGTGCGCCAGCGGCCGCTCCGCCGCCGCCCGAGCCGCCGAAGCCGGCAGCGGCGCCCAAGCGGCAATAGTAGCTGGTTCGCGCGCTTCTCACCGTCGTCATTGCGAGCGAAGCAAAGCAATCCAGACTGCCTCCGCGGGGACAGTCTGGCTTGCTTCGTCGTAAGAGCTCTCGCGATGACGGTGCTTGTAGGGGCCGTAATTCCCCGATGCGCAGTGAGCTGCTCGTGCAATGACAATCCAAAACAAAACGGAGCCCGCGAGGGCTCCGTTTTTCATTCGCTATTCGCTACTCGCCATATCGCAAGTTGCGTCTTACCCCAGCCGGCCTGCCGCGTGCGCCAGCAGCGTGTACACCAGGCCCGTTTCCGAGGTCAGGTGGTTGCGCAGCTCCTGCGGGCCGCGGCCGTCGCGAGCGACTTCGTCCAGCAGGCGTTCGAACTCGGCGACGTAGCGGTCGACCGTGCCCTTGAAGTTGCGGTCGGCGCGGTACTTGCGGGCGACCTCGTCGAAGGCCTTCTGGCCGGCGGGCGTGTAGAGGCGCTTGGTGAAGGCCTTGTTCTCGCCGCGCTGGTAGCGGTCCCACATCTCGGCGGCAAGGTTGCGGTCCATCAGCCGGCCGATGTCGAGCGACAGCGATTCCAGCGGATTGCCGCCACCCTGCGGAGCCTGCGGCTGCGGGGCCGGCGCAGCCTGGCGGCCGCGCGGCGCTTCACGCCCCGCGGGCGCGCCCTGGTTGGCGTCCGTGCGGTTCAGCAGGTCGGACAGCCAGCCGTCGCGGCCCTGATCGTTGCCCGCGGGTGCAACCGGCGGAGCCTCGGTGCGGCGCGCGGCCGGCATGCCGAGGTCGGGCGGCGGCAGCGTCGAGGCGCTGCCGGTGTCGCGCACGCGCGTCTCGGTGCTGCGCGCGCCGACGGTCGCCAGCATCGGCTCTTCCTGGCGTTGCACGCTGGCGCGGCCCGTCGTGGTGACGTCGAGGCCGCGGCCGTGCTGAGCCACAATGCGGTTGAGCTCGGCGAGGGCCTCGATCTGGTCGACGATCACCTTGCGCATCTGCGCGGTGCTCTCGGCGGCCTCCTGCGGCATCTCGAGCACGCCGCGGCGCAGCTCGTTGCGGGTGGCTTCGAGCTCATTGTGCATCTCGAACGCCATCTGCTTCATGCTGGAGACGAGGTTGCCGAACTTCTCAGCCGACTGCTTGAACATCGCATCCGCCTCGTCGGTGGTCTGGCGGTAGATGTCCTGCATGGCCTCGATGGTCTGGCGGTGCTCCTCCTCGGAGGCCGACCGCACCGCCTCGAACTGGCGGGTGATCGCGGCCGAACCTGCGCCGGCGGTCTCCGCGACGACGCGGGCGATGTCGCGGGCACGCTCTTCGGCGGCTGCCAGCGATTCATCGAGCAGGCCGGTGAAGCGCGACAGACGCTGGTCGAGATCGGTCGTGCGCAGGTCGATCGTGGTGACGAGCGATTCCAGCGCCTGCTTGCGTTCGGCCAGCGAGGCGGTGGTGTTCTTGTTGCTCTGCTCGACGACCTTGGCGGCCTCGACGAGCGCCTTGCCGTGCGCGTCGAACTGGGTCGACAACTCGCCGAGATCCTGCAGCGCCCGGGTGGTCTTCGTGTTGAAGACGTTGAGCTGGTCTTCGAGGTTCTGCGTCGCAGCCCCGTTGCGCGAGGTGACGTCGTTCATCGCCGAGACGAAGTCGGCGACGCGCGTCACCAGCGCCCGCTCGAGCGAGTTGAGGTTGTCGTGCGCGCCGGTCAGCACCTCCTGGAGCAGGATGTTGCCTTCGCGCAGGCGTTCGAACAGGGCGACCGTGTCGGTGCGCAGGATCTTGCTGGTCTCCTGCATCTCGGTGACGGCCGCGATCGAGACCTGGCGCGACTGGTCGATCGCCGCGCGCGAGGCCTGCTCGAGGTCCTTGAGCGACTTGTTGACGGCACCCGTCGCCATCTCGCTCGCCGAGTTGATGGTCCGCGCCACCTCGGAGCCGTTGCCCATCATCGTCTGCGAGAACGCGTGGCCGCGCGTCTCGATCGACTTCAGCGCGTCCGACGTGACGCGGTCGATGTCGAGCGTGAGCTGGCTGGTCTTCGAGCCGATCGCGTCCACGAGCGAGCCGCGCTTGGCGTCGATCATGTTCGCGAGACGGTCGGACTGCTGCTGCACATAGGTGACGATCTCGTCGGTCTTGCCGGTCATGGCCTGGCCGAAGCTGCTGCTGGCGGCGAGCACCGAGCGCTCGACGTCGGCCGAGCTCGACTTGACCCGCGAGCTGGCCTCGTTGGAGGCGTTGATCAGCGCGTTCTGGGCGTTGAGCGCACTGGTCTGGATGTCGTTGGTCGCGTTCGCGGTGGCCGCGCTCAGCGTGCGCTCGATCTCGGTCGAGATCGTGCGGATCTGGCTGGCGGCATCCGCCGACGTCGAGGTCAGCGAAGTCTGCGCCTCACGCGCGCTGTTGAGGATGGTCGAGGCGGTGTCGGCGCCGACCGAGGTCAGCGTGCGCTCGATGTCCGTGGTCAGAGACTTGATCTGGCTCGCCGCGTCCGTCGAGGCGGAGATCAGCGTGCCCTGGGCCTCGCGCACGCCGCTGGTGAGTGCCTCGATGGTGGCGCCGCCGGCGGTCGCCAGCGCGCGCTGCATCTCGGCCGCCAGCGAACGGACCTGGCTGGTCTGTTCGGCCGAGACCGACAGCAGGGTGGTCTGGGCGTCGCGGGCGCTGGACGTGATCGTCTCGGCGGTGGACTGGCCGACCTGCGAGAGCGAGCGATGGACCTCGGCCGCGAGCGACTTGACCTGGCTCGCGGCATCCGAGGACGCCGTGACCAGGGTGCTCTGTGCCTCGCGCGCACCGGTCATGATGGACTCGGCCGTCGCGGTGCCCGCCATAGAGAGCGAGCGCTGCACGTCCGAGGACAGCGCCTTGATCTGGTTGGCGGTCTCGCTCGAGGCCGCGATCAGCGCGCTCTGCGCGTCGCGGGCGCCGGCGGTGATCGATTCCGCCGTGGTGGTGCCCGCCATAGAGAGCGAGCGCTGCACGTCGGCGGTGAGGGTCTTGACGTGGTTGGCCGCATCGGAAGAGGCCGTGACGAGCGTGGTCTGCACCTCACGGGCGCCGGCCAGGATCGAGGCTGCGGTCGCCGAGCCTGCCGCCGACAGCGTGCGTTCGACGTCGGCCGACAGCGACTTGATCTGGTTGGACGCATCGCCGGATGCGGCGACCAGGGTCGACTGGGCCTCGCGGGCGCTGCTCAGGATCGAGTTCGCGGCGCCGGTGCCGACCGCGGTCAGCGCGCGCTCGACCTCGGAGGAGGTCAACTTGAGCTGGGCGTTGACGTCGGAGGAGACCGTCATCAGCGACTGCTGCGCGGTGCGCGCACCGGTCTGGATGGTCTCGCTGGTGTTGACCACGAGGTTGGTGAGCGAGCGCTCGGCGTCCTCGACATGCGAGCGGATCGCCGTCGAGATCATCTCGGCGCGGGACATCATGTCCTCGCTGGCCTGGCGGCCGCTGCTCTCGATGCGGCCGGCGACGGCCTCGACACGCGAGCCGAGCAGGTCCTCGAACTGCGCCACGCGCACGTCGATGTCGCTAGCGACCGAGCCGACCTTGGTCTCGATGGCCTGGTGGATGTCCTGGAAGCGTGCCGTGACCGTGTCGGTCAGATGCATGCTGCGGCCGTCGATCAGCTCGGCGACGCTGGTGATGCGGCGGTCGACCGCCTCGATCGCCTGGGCGGTGCCGTCCGTGAGGGTCGAGGTCAGGATCGTGAGGCGCGTGTCGATCGACTGTACGGCCTGCGAAGCGCCGTTCGTCAGCGCGGTGTTGAGGTAGGTGAGGCGGGAGTCGATGGACTCGAGCGCCTGCGAGGCGCCACCGGTGAGGGTGGTCGTCAGATGCGTCAGGCGCGTATCGATCGCCTGGATCGTCTGCGAGGCGCCATCGGTCAGCGTTGTCGTCAGGTTGGTGAGACGGGAGTCGATGGACTCGAGCGCCTGCGACGCGCCGCCGGTGAGCGTCGTCGTGAGGTGCGTCAACCGCGTATCGACCGACTGGATCGCCTGCGCGGCACCGTCGGTCAGCGACGAGGAGAGCGTGTTGAGGCGTACGTCGATGGTCTCGGTGACGGACCTTGCGCGGGTATCGAACGACTGCTCGAGCGCGCTGACGCGGCTGCCGAGCTGTTGGTCGAATGTCTTGATGTGACCTTCGATGGTGCTGTCGAGGCTGGAGATCTTGCCGTTCAGCGAGGCATCCAGATTGGTGACACGTTCGCCGATCGTGGTCTCGAACTGCACCAGGCGCTGATCGAGCTTCGCGGTGATCTCGCCTCCGTTTTCGGTGAAGCGGGTGTCGAAATTGTCGACATAGGTCTTCAGCGACTCATGGATGTCCTGCGTGCGCTGGCCCATGCGATCGACGATTTCGCCGCCGAACGTCTTCACGGTGCGGTCGAACTCGGAGATGTGGCGGGTGATCAGCGCGCCCAGCGTGCCCGAGTCGCGGGCGAACTTCTCGACCAGCTCGGTGCCCTGGTTCTTCACCAGCTCGTCGAAGGCGCTCATCTGCAGCGACAGCGAGTCGTGCGCGGTCTCGGTCTGACTCACGACCTTGGCAACGAGGGTGTTGACGGTGGCGTCGAGCGCCTCGCTCGCCTTGTCGCCGCTCGTCATGATCTGGTTGGCGAGCCGGCTGCCGGCGTCGTCGATCTTGGCCGAGATGTCGTTGGAGCGCAGCTCGAGCTCGAGCAGCAGCGAGTCCGACGAATTCTTCAGGCTGTCGTGCACCTGCTCGGTGCGCTCGGAGATGCCGTCGACGATCGCGGCGGAGCGCTGCTCGAACTCGCCGGTGATGCGGTCGATGCGCTCGTTCAGCATCTCGTGGACGCGGTCGGCGAGGTCGACGAACTCGTCGTGGACGTGGCCGGTCTTGAAGTTGAGGCTGGTGGTCAGCCGCTCGCTGGCGTCGAGCACGGCGCGCGTGGTCTCGTTGCTGGCCTCCTCGAGGCGGTCGAGCAGGTCGCCGCCGCGCTCGCCGAGGGCGAGGATCATGTTGTCGCCGGCATTGCTCAGGGCGCCGGTGATGTGGGCGCCGCGCTCTTCGAGAGCGCCGGTGATGGACTTGGCGACCTCGTCGACACGCGAGGCGATCGCGTCCGAGATCAGCGCGATGTCGTGGCGCAAATCGATCTGCACACCGGAGATGGCGCTGCGGACCTGCTCTGCCTGGCCGACCAGGTTGTCGCGCTGATGCGCGATGTCCTGGAGCAGGGCGCGGATGCGCACTTCGTTGTCCGAATAGGCGCGTTCGAGCGCCGCGACCTCGTTGGCGACCAGCGTCTCGAGTTCGCCGGCGCGCGCGATCGCGCGCTCGATGCCGTCGCCCATCGCCGCGACCTCGCGGCGGATGGCCTGGCCGACGGTGACCATGGAATCGGAGGCCGAGCCTTCTGGCTCGGAGAAGCGAATCGCGACCTGCGCCATCGCCTGCGCGATCATGCGCATTTCCTGGCCGCGCCAGACCAGGCTCGCGAGGAAGTAGAACAGCATGATCGGCGCGAAGAACATCGCGATCAGGCCGGCGATGACGAGCACGCCGCCGCTCTGGCCCATGGCGGCCTGGATCGAGGGCAGGAAGCCGACCGTCAGCGCCGCGCAGGCTGCGAGCCATACGCCGGCGAAAATGGTGGCGAAGGTGTAGACGCTGCGGGCAGGGCGGCCCTTCTGAAGCGCCTGGAGCAACTGGCCGATGGTCTCGCGGTCGTCGTTGGCGGCACGGCGCGAGGAGCGCGGCTCCTCGATCGGATCGAACACCGCCCGTTCGTTCGCGGCAGGACGCGGCTCGAAGCCCGGTTCGTCGAACATCGGGGGAGCCGGCGGGGCTACCGGAGGTGGCGTTTCGCTGCGCATCGAGGCGTTGCGGCTGGTGTCCGCAGCGGTGTCGCTGATGTTCAGGGCTTCCTGGATCGCAGAAAGCGCAACTTCTGTGGGGTCTTTGACCTTTTTCGGAGTGTTCGCCATGTTCAGTCCGAGCCCTCGTTACTTTTACGCGTCCCCCCGCGAGCCCTGCGCGCTACGCAAGCCCACAGACCGGATCATGCCGCTTGCGCGGATCTCCGAGCCATCCCCACCCGGACGGCTTGTCCGCCAATTTCCGCAACATCCTATTGGCAGAGCGTCGCGAATGAAATGCCTGCGATTAAGACAATCTTAATCATCGTTAACAGGATCGCGCCGTAACGCCTTAGCAATAAATGCAATTCTCCACGGGACTCGCCGGATTGCGGCAACTTTTCGTCAATAAACGGGCGGATTTACGTAAAACGGCCCGAACACTTCGTTAACCATTTCCGTGCTTCGGTGAGAGGAACCTGACCGCCGGACCGGCGGACATCGCGCGATGCCGGGGGCCTGCGCCATGACGCCTGAACTGCAACGGATGGACTGGATGCCCTCGCCCCCGCTTGCACCCATCGACAGCCCGCTCGACCTCGATCACCTCTCCCGCATGACGCTCGGCGACCCTGAGCTGGAACACGAAGTGCTGGCGATGTTTGCCGAGCAGGCGGTCCGCCTGATCGCGGCGATGGCAGCGCTGCCGGCCGAGGCCGGCGCACTCGCCCACAAGCTGAAGGGCTCGGCGCGCGGGATCGGCGCCTTTGCAGTGGCGGACGCTGCAGCCAGCCTCGAGACCGCGATCCGGACCGGCCAGAACCGGCCCCACGCCTTCGCCGCGCTGAAAGAAGCGGTGACCGAGGCTCGCACCGCCATCGAGGCGATCCTGAAGCCTTGAGGCCGGCGCGGTCAGAACCGGGCTCTAGCGTCTTGTTTTGACGTATTTTCTTCCCGTAAAGCGGGATTCATTTCGCCTCAAAACGCTATGGCGCCGGGCTAATCGACCCGTTATAGGACAGCCCGGACCCTCCTTCATTCACAGCACCGCGGCAGCACGAGCACACATGGCCAAGATTCACTTTGTCGACCACAAGGGCGAAACCCGTACGGTGGAAGTCGAGAACGGCGCAACCGTGATGGAAGCCGCGATCCGCAACAGCATTCCCGGCATCGAAGCCGAATGCGGCGGCGCGTGTGCCTGCGCAACTTGCCATGTCTATGTCGACGAAGCCTGGCGCGAGAAGGTCGGCAGCCCGACGCCGATGGAAGAGGACATGCTCGACTTCGGCTTCGACGTGCGCCCGAACTCCCGCCTGTCCTGCCAGATCAAGGTTTCCGACGAGCTCGACGGGCTGGTCGTGGCGACACCGGAACGCCAGGCCTGATCTTTCATGTCTTTCTTGCAAGCCTGATTTTTGCAGCAGGCCCGATCCTCACTGATTGAATCATGGGCCCGGCATCGCGACCTCGATGCCGCGCTTGTGCCAGGGCCTCAGCTTCGCGATCACCTCCGCAGTGAGCGGCGTCGGCCGCCGCGACGCTTCGTCGATCGTCACGCCGACCGAAATCGCCGATGCGATGCACTTTCCTTCCGAAAACACGACCTGCTCGAACGTCACCGACGTTCGCCCCAGCTTCACGACGCCGAGGCCGAGCTCGATCGTGTTCGGCCAGTGCAGTTCGGCGCGGAAATGGATGTCGAGCCGCACCATGATCCAGGCGAGCCCTGGCGGCGTCAGCCCGTATTCCGGGCTCTTCATCAGCGTGACACGGCCGGTCTCGAAATAGGTGGCGTAGACCGCGTTGTTGACGTGCTGGTTCGGATCGAGATCGCCGAAACGGACATTGTCGGCGAGGCGATAGGGATAGTCCTCCAGGCGCGGCGTCGTATCGAGGCGGCTTGGTGCGTTCACCGATTGATCTCCGTCATATCCTTGATCGTTACAGCCCAGTTATCCTGACCCGGCAAGTGGGCACGGCTGCGGGGCGCTCCCGCTTTTATGCCTTCCCTGATCCATCCCCGTTGGCTAGACAGGCAGGGTCACCTCTGCCCGCCGGGCGCCGTCCAACCGATAACGACCGATAAAGAGACGACATGAGCGACGTGATCAAAACCGATGTGCTGATTATTGGCGCCGGCCCTTGCGGTCTGTTCGCCGCCTTCGAGCTTGGCCTTCTCGATATGAAGGTGCATTTCGTCGACATCCTCGACAAGGTCGGCGGCCAGTGCGCCGAGCTCTATCCGGAAAAGCCGATCTACGACATTCCCGGCATTCCGCAGGTTTCGGGGCAGGGCCTCACCGACGCGCTGATGGAGCAGATCAAGCCGTTCCATCCGACCTTCCATCTCGGCGAGATGATCGAGACGGTGGAGAAGATCGGCGATCCCGCATTTCGCTGCACCACGGACGCCGGCAAGGTGTTCGAATGCAGGGTGCTGGTGATCGCGGCCGGCGGCGGCTCGTTCCAGCCCAAGCGTCCGCCGGTACCGGGCATCGAAGCCTATGAGGGCACCTCGGTGCACTATGCCGTGCGTAAGATGGAGACGTTCCGCGACAAGAACGTGCTGATCGTCGGCGGCGGCGATTCCGCGCTCGACTGGACGCTCAATCTGCATCCGCTGGCCAAGCGCATCACGCTGCTGCACCGTCGCGACGACTTTCGCGCCGCCCCTCACAGCGTCGAGCAGATGCGCGCGCTGGTCGCAGGCGGCAAGATGGATCTGCGGCTCGGCCAGGTCACCGCGCTCTCGGGCGCCGAGGGCAAGCTCACCGGCGCCACCGTCAAGGGCAACGACAACATCGTGAGCGAGATTTCCTGCGACACCATGCTGCCGTTCTTCGGGCTGACCATGAAGCTCGGTCCGGTCGCGAACTGGGGCATCGCGCTCGAGAACAATCTGGTGCCGGTCGAGACCTCGGCATTCGAGACCAACGTATCAGGCATCTTCGCGATCGGCGACATCAACACCTATCCCGGCAAGATCAAGCTGATCCTGTGCGGCTTCCACGAAGGCGCGTTGATGTCGCAAAAAGCCCATCGTTACGTCTATCCTGACAAGCGGCTGGTGTTTCAGTACACGACCTCGTCCTCCAGCCTGCAAAAGAAGCTTGGCGTCAACTGACACGGCAGGACGGGGCGGCGATGCCCCATGTTTCTGGTGCTAGCGCTTCTGGTGCTGGAACCGTTCGCGAAATCGCCGTAGTCTGCGGCCATTGCGGTGGCGGCTCGGCAAGGCGATTGGCTCAGCAAGGTGATGATGATGCGGATTTTCTTTTCCAGCTTTCGGCTGCTCTCGCTCCTCGCGCTGTTGCTCGGTGCGGCAAGCCCGGCTGCGGCGCAAATGTCGGCTGCAGCGCCGGCCCAGCCGACCGCCGCGGGCCTCTGGCAAAAGGTCGAAGACGGCAAGACGGTGGGATGGTTCCTCTTCATCGACCACAACGGCATCTTCGAAGGCGTGATTGCAAAGACCTTCCCGCGGGCCGGCGATGATCCGAACGAGGCCTGCACGAAATGCACGGACGATCGCAAGAACGCGCCGGTGCTCGGGCTCTCCTTCATCCGCGACATGAAGCGCGACGGGTTGAAGTATGATGGCGGCAACGTGGTCAATCCGCGCGACGGCAACATCTGGAAGGCCAAGATGACCGTCAGCCCGGATGGCCAGACCCTGACCATGCGTGGCTTCCTCGGCATTTCGCTGTTCGGCAAGGACGAGACCTGGACGCGCCTGCCCGACGCCAACATCGCGCAGGTCGATCCAGCCATCGTCGCCAAATATCTTCCTGCCCAGGCGACCGCGGCGACGAAGCCGGTGCCCGCGCCAGCGGCGAAGAAGGGCGGCGCGATGATGGCGCCGGCGCAGAAGCAGTAGGGTTGCTTGCGCATTCTCTTGTAGCCCGCATGAGCGAAGCGACATGCGGGGCAGCCGTTATCGCTGCGCTCACCTGGGCTACAGGACCGTCAGTACGTTCGTGCCTTCCTGCACGGTGCATAGAAGGTGCCGCCGGCGACGACCCGCTCGAGGCATTGCCGGGGATCGGTGATCTCGCCGTCGACCCGGAAGTAATAGGCCTGCGTGCCGAGGCTCAGAACGTAATGTCCCGGCGGAAGTTCGAGCTCTGAATCGCCGGCGTGGAGCTCAAGCATCTCGGGCGCCCCGGGAATCGGTGACACCCGGAACGGATAGGCGAAGTTGCGGATGACGCCGACGTCGTCTCCGCCACTCAGCGCCTTGCCAGCGGCGTCGTTCGAGAACTCTCTGGCGATCCTTGCCACGACCCGAACCTCGACCCGTTCGGGAATCGCGTTTGCGACGTCGCGGCGGAATACGATGAATTTGACGCGCCCGTTCGGCAGATGCGGCCGGCCGGGGTTCTTGAACTCCGGTGAAATCGCGATGCGAATGTCCGGCGCCATGATGCCGGTCGCATTCAACTCCGCCAGCGACTTGTCATCGATCAAGGCGTAGACGCCGTAGTCGGTTGGAAGCACGCGCGCCGGTTTCGCCGGCGGCGCGACGGCGGTCACCATTTCAGGCTTGCTGACCGCGATCGTCGTCTCCGGTTTGGGCGGGACCAGCGCGATCTCCTGGGACTGGGATGAAACCAGCCGGCGCAGCGCGGCGATATGGTCTCGCTGCGAAATGAGAAGAGCGATGGCGACGGCGGCAAGCAGGATGGCCCCTGTACGCTTCATCACCGGCCAGAGCGGGCCCGAGATCGCAGGCCGAGTGGACGCCTCGATCCCCGAGCGCAGCACCGGAGTGTCGGCGGACAAAAGCGGGCCGCTTGTCTGACCCGCCTTCGACGAGGTGAGTTGATGTTGCGGCAACCGCTCCAGCGGCGGCGCTTCACGCGAGAACTTCTCGACCTCCTCGATCGCGACCTCGAGCGCCCGCTTCATCTGGTCGATGTTCTTGGCGTCGGCGTAGGTAAACTGCTCCTGGAGCTTGTAGCGGGCAAGATCGTAGACGAGCTGCCGCCTGAATTCCGGATCGTCCTTCACCGTCTCCAGCATGCGCGAAATCACCAGCGCAAACTGCACCTCGTTTGCAGGCAAATCGGTCGCGTCCTGCTGGCCAGGGAGCAACTCTCTGGAACTCATAGCGCTGACGGTCCGATGCCTGTCACGCCAACATCCGATTTCTCTAATCCAAACAGTCTGTTAAACAATGCGACAAGGTTCGCGGCAACGTTCGTACACGTCCCGGCACGACAAGGAAAGCCTCCAAAAATAGCTGCGGCAGATCGCGAGCGTGCTCAGCCTGAAGCAATGTGCACACAACAGCTTGCGGCAGTAGTTCCCCGGAATGCGTGCTGGCGCCGGATTTGCATAGCTGTTGCAAAGCCGCTGGGGAGCGAGTCGCCGTCTTCACGCCTGCCGCCACCGTGCGGAAGGCGGACGGCGGCGTCTGTCCCTCGCGGCGCCGATTGCGATCCGCAGGAAGACGACATGCGACTTGCCAGACTATGTGCTGCCTCGCTGCTGGGGCTGACGGCGCTGCTTGCGACTTCGGCGCTCGCGCGCGACGACGGCCGCTACGCGAATTCACCGCTAAAACCCTGGTTCGAGAGCCTGCACAGCGAATACGGCCAGTGCTGTTCCGATGCCGACGGCTATGGGGTCGCCGATGTCGATTGGGAATCCGACAAGGGCCGTTATCGCGTGCATCTCGACGACGAATGGGTCGTCGTGCCCGACGGCGCCGTGATCACCGAGCCGAACAAGATCGGCCGCACCATGGTGTGGAAGCACTATATCGACGGCCATCCGCGCGTGCGCTGCTTCATGCCGGGCAGCATGACCTAGCCGTCCGGTCCGTCATCTGGGACGAGGCGCACCTCAATCGGTGATGACGACGATCTTTCCGCCGGCCGCGTTGGCATCCATGCAGCGGTGCGCCTCCGCGATCTCCGTGAGATGAAAGACCCGCCCGACCTGGACGCGAAGGGCGCCTGTTTCGATCTGCCGTACCAGTTCCTGCAGCGGCGTCTGCATGAAGTCGTCAGGGCCTCCGGAGTAAACCGTGAGGCTGACGGCATTGGGGATGACGTCCATCGGGCTGAATTGATCGAACCACCATTTGTCTCCGACCATGCCCGTCATGCAGACGATGCCGTTCGCCCGCACGCATTGCAGGGAGTCGGTCAGCGTCGTCGTGCCGACGAGCTCGAGCACCTTGTCGACGCCGCCTCCGCTTGCAGCCTTGACCTTCTCGGCGATCCGGCCGTCATCGATGATGGCAAGGTCCGCCCCGGCGGAGCGCATCAGGTCCGTGCGCGCGGGATTGCGCGTGGTGGAGATCACCTCGGCGCCGTGCTTGCTGGCGATCGCCGCGGCCGCAAGGCCAACCGAGGTCGTCCCGCCGCGGATCAGAAGCCGCTCGCCGTGCTTGAGCTGCAAGGCGGTGAACAGCGAACCCCAGGCGGTCTGGAGCATCTCCGGCAATGCGCCCAGCCTTTCCCACGACAGCGCGGTCTCGAGCGCCTGGACCTGTGCGGCCGGCACGCACACATATTCCGCGTAGCCGCCGTCGAACTGCCGTCCCATGCCGCCCATGGCCGTCGCGACGATCTGGCCCTTGCGAAACCGGCCGCTCGGCGCCTGCTCAACGAGGCCGACCGCCTCGATGCCGAGCACGCGCGGGAAGCTCACGCCCGGCGATAGCCCGCGCCGGGTGAAGAGCTCGGACCGGTTGAGGCCGAAGGCCTTGACGCGAATGAGAACCTGATCCGGGGCAGGCGTCGGCACGGGCCAGCTCTCGATGCGCAGCATCTCGGGTCCGCCGGCCTCGCGTATCACTGCTGCCTTCATCCGGGTCATATCATGAAAATCCTGCGAGCTTTGGCCAACTGGCTTGCAGGAGAAGGCGCAAAGATTCAAGCGCTGGCTCAGCGCGCGCTGTTGTGCGGCTACCTCATGCGCGGGGGTATGACGTCAACCTCCTTGCTAGAATTTGTAGGTCGCGCTGCCGAGTACCGTGCGACCGATGCCGAGGAAGCAGTCGCCGCGTGCGAGGCAGGTGGTGACGTGACGCTTGTCGAAGAGATTGCTGGCATTGACCTGAAATCGCCAGGGGCCGGTCTCGTAACGGACCATGGCGTCGAACAGGGTGTAATCGGGTGTGCGGATCGTGTCGGTGCCGTCCCATGACGTGCCGATATAGCGCACGCCGCCGCCAAGCGTGACGCCGGGCAGGCCGAGCAGGGAGAGACGGTACTTCGCCCAGAGCGAGGCCTGGTGATCCGGCACGGTCTCGACATGCTTGCCCGTGTTGTCGCCGCTCTCCACGCGGGCATCGAGATAGGTGTAGGCTCCGATCAGGTCGAGCTCCGGCGTGATGCGCGCCAGCACCTCGAGCTCGGCGCCGCGGATGCGGACCTTGCCGGTCTGGATCGAAATCAGCGGATTGTCGGGGTCGCTGGCCAGCCGGTTCCGTTCGGTGGTGTCGAAGATGGCGCCGTTGATCGCGTTGCCAGGCGTAGGATTGTACTTGAAGCCGAGCTCCACCATCTCGCCGCGCTGCGGCGCGCAGACCGTGGCGCAGACGCCGCTGCCGAACACCGGATTGAACGACTGCGCATAGGTCACGTAAGGCGTGACGCCGAACGGCAGCTCGTACATCAGTGCGGCGCGGCCTGTGGTCGCCTGGTAATGCTCGACCGGAGAGCCCTGCGTGGCGCTGGTGACGTCGTCGTGGCGCAGGCCGAGCACTGCGAGCCATGGTCCGAGCCGCAACTGGTCCTGCGCATAGAGGCCGAGCTGGCTCTGGCGGAGATCCGGCTCCGCCGACATGACCGGCGGCGTGACGCCGGTGTAGACCGGCGCGTAGAGATCGAACGGCGTCGCATCGTAGCCTGCGCCGGACGAGGCACGCTCCTTGTAGCCGCGGTAGTCGATGCCGAACAGCGTCTTGTGCAAGAGCGCGCCGGTTGCGAACTTCAGCTCGGCATTGCTGTCCGAGGTGAAATTGTCCTTGACGCTGTCCCGGGCCCAGATGTAGCGCGCCACCGTGCGACGTTCGGCATCCAGGAATGGATTGTCCGGCGTGGAGTACACGTCCGGATACAAGCCGTGATAAATACCCTCGACACGAGTATAGCGCAGGTTCTGCCTGACGGTCAGAGCGTCGTTGAAGCGGTGCTCGAACAGGCTGGAGACCGCGCCGGTCTCGGTCCGGTAGCGATCCCAGCCCGGCTCGCTGGTGAAGCGGTTGATCGGAATGAATCCGTTGTGGCCGGGATAGAGCGTGCCTTCGTGCGGCAGGAAGGCGGTCGACGAGCCCGTCTTGTCCTTTTGATAGGTGCCGAGCACGGTCCAGCTGGTGTTGTTGGTCGGCCGCCACGTCAGCGACGGCGCCAGCACGATCCGGTCGTCCTTGACGTAGTCGGTCTGCATGTTGCTGTCGCGAAAGACGCCGACGAAGCGGTAGAGCCACTCGCCATCCCCGGTCAGCTTTCCGGTGGAGTCGAGCTGCACCTGCTTGCGGTTGAAGCTGCCATATTGCACGCCGATCTCGTTGGCGGCTTCCGCCTGCGGGCGCTTCGAGATCAGGTTCAACAGGCCCGCCGTCGAGGTGTCGCCGTAGAGCACGGAAGAGGGGCCGCGCAAGACCTCGATGCGCTCCAGCGTGTAGGGCTCCGGCCGCCATTCGTTGAAGTTGAAGGTGTTCACCACACGGGTGCCGTCGAGATAGATGTTGGGGTCCTGGCCGCGGATGCGCGGATAATCGCCGCGCGAGTCCGCGCCGTAGGCATCGGCGAACACGCCGGGCACGTAGCGCAGCGCTTCCTGCACGGTGGTTGAGCCCTGGTCGGTGACCCGGTCGGCGGTGACCACGCTGATCGATTGCGGCGTCTCGCGCAACGGCGTGTCGGTCTTGGTGCCGGTGCCGCTGCGGGTCGCGACGTACCCGTGGACCGGGCCTGTTGCGGTCTCCGTCACCGTGCTTGCGCCGGCTGACGGCGCATTGGCATTCGACGGCATCCGTTCGGCCTGACGACGGCGGCTCGCCGCCTGCGCAGCCTGGCGGGAGCGAAGCGGACGCGGACGTGCCGCCGGCCGCGATGATGACTGTTCGACGACGACGGCGGGCAGCTGTTGAGACGATGATTGCGCCTCGGCCGGTGCGGCGTCCACCAAGCCTGCCAGCAGCGGCAGGACGCCGCCGATCAATCCCGCCGTCGTCCGTAGATATGTTGTCATTTGCGACCCCATCATTTGCGGGGCGACGACTAACAAGTGTAGTCGGAAGCTTGAAGTGCAGGAGGGACGCAATAGTCCCGCAATCATCGGATTTGGAATTAGTATTCATATAAATCGAGCGCGCGCCGATTGATGTCGGCGCGCGAATGCGGGAATGAGATAATGAGGTGGTGCGCCTCGCTCAGCGCCGATCAACGCTGCTCGCTGGTGGCGTTGGCGGCCGCAAGCCGCTTGACGCGCGGCGACAGCACGGACATTTGCGTGGGCGAGGCGGGCATGCCGGCGACGACCATCGCGGGCGCAGTCGGCTGCTGCTCGACGCCGGCGCCGCCGAGCACCTGGACTTGCGTCGTCGAGATCGGAAACGAATTCACTTCGTAAGAGGGAAGCTCGCCGGCGAATGCACCGGCCGAACCCGCCATCATCGCACCGGCAGTGGCAATCATCGAGAAAATACGCATTGAAAAATCTCCGTTGAAAAATATCAATCGGAGGTTTGGTCGCGGCGCTGCCGCCACAGGTTCGCTCGTGGACGAACATTCGCTCGCCGCCGCCGGACATATTTGATTGCGTGGTGCGACGGAACGAAGCGAGGCGGAAACGCATCGCTTCTGTGTTTCAGGACGGTTTCGCCGGCGCGGCGATCTTCAGGTCACCGGCGCCGGATTGAACAGCGTCAGATCGTTGTGGATGCCCCAGCGGTCCGACCATGGCTTTGTCCGGCCGCTGGCGACGTCGAGGATCAGGCGGAACAGGTCCCAGCCGGTTTCCTCGATGGTCTTCTCGCCGGTGGCGATGCCGCCGGCGTCGAAATCGATCAGGTCTTTCCAGCGGCGCGCAAGCTCGCTGCGGGTCGCGACCTTGATCACAGGCGCGGCCGCAAGCCCGTAAGGCGTGCCGCGGCCGGTGGTGAACACTTGCAGCGTCATGCCGGAGGCGAGCTGGAGCGTGCCGCAGATGAAGTCGGAGGCAGGAGTGGCCGCGAACAACATGCCTTTCTGCGTTGCCTTCTCGCCGGGCGCGAGCACGCCGGTGATGGCGGACGAGCCGGACTTGACGATCGAGCCCAATGACTTCTCGACGATGTTGGCAAGACCGCCCTTCTTGTTGCCGGGCGTGGTGTTGGCGCTGCGATCGGCGCCGCCGCGCGCCAGATAGGAATCGTACCAGGCCATCTCGCGCACCAGCGCGCGGCCGACGTCCTCGTTGATTGCGCGGCGGGTGAGAAGCTGGATGGCGTCGCGCACTTCGGTGACTTCCGAGAACATCACGGTGGCGCCGGTGCGCACCAGCAGGTCTGCGGCGAAGCCAAGGGCGGGGTTGGCCGTGACGCCGGAAAACGCGTCGCTGCCGCCGCATTGCAGGCCGATCACGAGATCGGCCGCCGGGCAGGTCTCGCGGGTGCGCTTGTTGAGGATCTTCAGGCGCGCTTCGGCCTGCGTCATGATCGCGTCGACGATCGCGCCAAAGCCGTCGAAGGCTTCGTCCTGCATGCGGACAATGGCGTCGCTGACGCCTTCCGGCACCAGCCGCTCGGGCGCGAGCTTCTCGCATCCCAAGCTAATGACCAGGATCTCGCCGCCGAAATTCGGGTTCAGCGCGATGTTTTGCAGCGTGCGGATCGGCACAACCGCGTCCGGCGCGTTGATCGCGACACCGCAGCCATAGGCGTGCGTCAGCGGCACGACGTCGTCGACGTTCGGATATTTCGGCAACAGCTCGGCGCGGATGCGCTTCACCGCGTATTCCATCGTGCCCTTGACGCATTGCACGGAGGAGGAGATGCCGAGGATGTTCTTGGTGCCGACCGAGCCGTCGGTGTTGCGAAAGCCTTCGAAAGTAAAGCCTTCGAGCGGCGGCAGCGGCGCGGGGACGGCGGTGGAGATTTCCAGCTTGTCCAGCGCTGGCGCCTCCGGCATGCGGATGCGCGCCTCGTCCACCCATTCGCCGGCCTGGATCGGCGCGAGCGCGTAGCCGATCACCTCGCCATAGCGGATGATCGGCTGATCTTGTGCGATGTCGACCAGCGCCGTCTTGTGGCCTTGCGGCACGAAGGCGCGCAGCGTCAGGCCGCAGGCAAAGCGCGAGCCGGCAGGAAGCCCGAAATCATTGACCACGATCGCGACATTGTCGCGCTCGTTGAGCTTGATGTAGCGGGGCTGCTCTTTCGCTGCCACTGACTGGTCCATTTGCTTTGCCTCAGAAGCTGAAGTCGTAGGGTGGGGCAAAGGCGCAACGCGCCGTGCCCACCATGCTTCACACCGAACCTAAGCGGTGGGCACGCTTCGCTTTGCCCACCCTACGATATCTTGCCCTCGGTTAGCCCGGATAGGTATAGGCGGTCTTCACCGTGGTGTAGAACTCGCGGGCATAGGAGCCCTGCTCGCGGGCGCCGTAGCTCGAACCCTTCCGGCCGCCGAACGGCACGTGATAATCGACGCCTGCGGTCGGCAGATTGACCATCACCATGCCGGACTCGCTGTTGCGCTTGTAGTGCGAGGCGTATTTCAGGCTGCTGGTGCAGATGCCGGAGGCGAGGCCGAACTCGGTGTCGTTGGAGATTGCCAGCGCCTCCTCGTAGTTCTTGGCGCGGATGACGGCGGCGACGGGGCCGAAGATCTCCTCGCGTGCGATGCGCATGTTGTTGTTGGCCTCGGTGAACAGCGCCGGCTGCAGATAGTGGCCGGGCGTCTCGCGCTTGAGCAGCTCGCCGCCGAAGGCGAGCTTGGCGCCCTCGTCCTGGCCGATCTTGATGTAGCGCAGGTCCTGGTCGAGCTGACTCTGGTCGACCACCGGGCCGATATGGACGCCGGCCTTGAGCGCGTCGTCCACCGACAGGCCTTTCAGACGCTCGGCCACCGCCGCGACGAAGCGGTCATGGATGCCTTCAGTGACGATCAGGCGGGAGGAGGCGGTGCAGCGCTGGCCGGTCGAGAAATAGGCACCGTTGACGGCGACCTCGACGGCGGTCTTGAGGTCGGCGTCGTCGAGCACGACCAGGGGATTCTTGCCGCCCATCTCGAGCTGGAACTTCTTCATCGGGTTCGACAGCACGCAGGCCTGCGCGATCTTGCGGCCGGTCTGCACCGAACCGGTGAAGGAGATCGCGGCGACGTCGGGGTGATCGAGAAGGGTCTGGCCGACGACCGAGCCGGAGCCGACCACGAGGTTGAATACGCCGGCGGGAATGCCGGAACGGGTGATGATCTCGGACAGAGCGTGCGCCGAGCCCGGAACCAGTTCAGCGGGCTTGAACACCACGGTGTTGCCGTAGCAGAGCGCCGGCGCGATCTTCCAGGCGGGGATCGCGATCGGGAAATTCCAGGGCGTGATCATGCCGACGACGCCGACCGGCTCACGGGTGAGCTCGACGTCGAGGCCGGGACGGACGGAGGCGCCCTTCTCGCCGATCAGGCGCAGCGCCTCGCCGGCGAAGAACGCAAAGATCTGGCCGGCACGCGCGACCTCGCCAATGCCTTCCGGCAGGGTCTTGCCTTCCTCACGGGCGAGCAGGCGGCCGAGCTCTTCCTTGCGGGCGATGATCTCGAGGGAAATCTTGTTCAGCGCGTCGTAGCGCGCCTGCGGCGTCGACTGCGCCCAGGCGGGGAAGGCGGCCTTGGCGGCGGCGATCGCTTTTTCGGTCTGCGCCTTGTCGGCCTTGGCGTATTCGCCGACGAGGTCGTTGGTGTTGGAGGGGTTGATGTTCTTGGTGACGCCGGAGCCGTCGACCCACTCGCCGCCGATGAAGTTCTTCAGGATCGCAGTCATGTATTCCTCCAGAGTTTCTTAGCGAACGAGGCAGGGACGCTTGTCGTCGAAGGTCCAGCCGGGGATCAGGTCCTGCATGGCAATAGCGTCATCGCGGGCGCCAAGTCCATGCTGCTTATAGAGGTCATGCGCGGCGTCGATGGCGGCCCTGTCGATTTCGATACCCAGGCCCGGCCGGTCGGGCACGGCGATCTTGCCGCCCTTGATCCGGAGCGGCTCTTTGGTCAGCGCCTGGCCGTCCTGCCAGATCCAGTGCGTGTCGATCGCGGTGACCTTGCCCGGGGCGGCAGCGCCGACATGGGTGAACATGGCGAGCGAGATGTCGAAATGGTTGTTGGAGTGCGAGCCCCAGGTCAGGCCGTTGTCGCGGCAGGTCTGGGCAACGCGCACCGAGCCCTGCATGGTCCAGAAATGGGGATCGGCGAGCGGAATGTCGACCGCTCCCAGACGCAAGGCATGCGAGAGCTGCCGCCAGTCGGTTGCGATCATGTTGGTCGCGGTCGGCAGCCCGGTGGCGCGGCGGAACTCGGCCATGATCTCGCGGCCGGAGAAGCCGGCTTCGGCGCCACAGGGGTCCTCGGCATAGGCGAGGATGCCGTGCATGTCCTTGCAAAGCCGGATAGCCTCGTCGAGTGACCAGGCGCCGTTCGGGTCCAGGGTCACGCGCGCGTTCGGAAAGCGCTTGGCGATGGCGGTGACGGCCTCGATCTCCTGCTCACCGCGAAGCACGCCGCCCTTGAGCTTGAAATCGGCGAAGCCGTAATGATCGTGGGTGGCTTCCGCGAGCCGCACCACGGTCTCCGGCGTCATCGCCTCCTGATGGCGCAAGTTGAACCATTCAGGCTTGCCGGTCTCGCCCGCGACGTAGTCGAGTTTGCTCTTGCGGCGGTCGCCGACGAAGAAGAGATAGCCGAGCGTCTCGACGCTCTTGCGCTGCTGGCCTTCGCCGAGCAGGGCTGCGACCGGCAGGTTGAGATGCTGACCGAGCAAATCGAGCAGCGCGGATTCGATCGCCGTAACCGCGTGGATCATGACGCGCAGGTCGAATGTCTGCTTGCCGCGGCCGCCAGCATCGCGGTCGGCGAAGGCGGTGCGGATGTCGGCGAGGATGTTGTTCATCGCGCCGACGGTCTTGCCGATGACGAGATCGCGGGCATCCTGGAGCGTCTGCCAGATCTTCTGCCCGCCCGGCACCTCGCCGACACCGGTGTGACCGGCATTGTCGGTGAGGATGACGATGTTGCGGGTGAAGAACGGCGCGTGCGCGCCGCTCAGATTGAGGAGCATGCCGTCGCGGCCTGCGACCGGGATCACCTGCATCGCGGTGACGACCGGTGCGCCGGTGATCTCGGTCCTTGCCATCGTCCGCTCCTCCCTGTTGTCGTTTGTTATTCTGCAGCCTGTTGTGACGATCGGATGGCGGGCAGATCCTTGACCAGCGCCGTCACTTCCGCGATCTCCTGCTCGGTGAGATCGGTGAGGGGCGGGCGGACCGGGCCGGAATCGCGGCCGATCACCTTCATGCCGGCCTTGATGATCGAGACCGCATAGCCCTTCTTGCGATTGCGGATCGCGATCAGCGGCAGGATGAAATCCTTCAGCCCGGCATGGATCGTCGCGTGATCGCGCTTGCGCACGGCGTCGTAGAAATTGGTGGCGAATTCCGGAACGAAGTTGAACACGGCCGAGGAGTAGGTCGTCACGCCCATGTCGAGATAGGGCAGCGCGAATGTCTCCGCGGTCGGCAGGCCGCCGATATAGGTCAGGCGGTCGCCGAGCTTGGTGTGGACGCGGGTCATCAATTCGATGTCGCCGATACCGTCCTTGTAGCCGACGAGGTTCGGGCAGCGCTCTGCGAGACGCGCCAGCGTGTCGGGGTGGAGGATGGCGTTGTCGCGGTTGTAGACGATGACGCCGATCTTCACCGAGGCGCAGACCGCCTCGACATGGGCGGCAAGGCCGTCCTGCTCGGCATGGGTGAGATAGGGCGGCAGCAGCAACAGGCCGTCGGCGCCGGCCTTCTCGGCCCCGATCGCGATCTCGCGGGCGATCGCGGTGCCGTAGCCGGTTCCGGCGAGCACGGGCACGCGGCCCTTGGTCTCTTCCACGGCGATCTTGACGACCTGCGGAACTTCGGTCGGCGTCAGCGAGAAGAACTCGCCGGTGCCGCCGGCCGCGAACAGGCCGGCGACGTCATAGCCGCAGAGCCAGTCCATGTTGGCGCGGTAGGTCGTCTCGTCGAAGGAGTAATCCGCCTTGAACGGCGTGACGGGGAAGGACAGGAGGCCGGATCCGATCTTATGGGCCATTTCCTGCGGGGTCATCTTGCTCATGGGCGCTGCTCCCTTATTGCGTGTTGTGGAGGACGCAACCAAGGCCTGCGCGTCCATGCGCCGTTGTTTAGGCAACCGTTCTATGCGCGTCCAAGCCAAAGCCTATATCGACCGATGCGAAATCAGCATCAATCTTCCATCGTCTCCGCGGAGGACAATTCACCTGCGATTTTGACGAGCGCCGACAGCAGCGGATTCTCGTCGTCGCGGCGCCAGACCATGAACAGCTCGACGGGCACGCGCGTGCGCAGCTTGAGCGGCCGCAGCCGCACGTCGGAGATCTTCAGGCTTGCCGCTGCCGCCGGCACGATAGCAAGGCCGAGGCCGGCGCGGACCATGGCGAGGATCGAGTGGATCTGGCTGAGGTGCTGCACATAGCGCGGCAGCACGTCGGCGCGAGTGAACAGCGCCACCAGCAGATCGTGGAAATAGCGACTCTCATAGGGCGAATACATCACGAAGGGCTGGCCGTCGAAATCCTTGATGGTGACGGTTTCGGCGTTCGCCAGCGGATGCTTCTTCGGGATCGCGGCGAGCAGGGGCTCGGCGACGACGCGGCGGCTGGCGATTTCCGGGCGCGCGATCGGCGGCCTGAGCAAACCCGCATCGATCTGGCCGGAGCTCAACGCCTCGAACTGGTCGCCCGACACCATCTCCTTTAGCGAGAAGTCGACTTCGGGCAGCTTGGCGCGGCAGGCTGCGACGAGTTCCGGGAGGAAGCCGTAGGCGGCGGCGGCGGTGAAGCCGATCTTCACCGAGCCGGTCTTGCCGAGCGCGATGCGACGGGCGACCTGCGAGGCACTTTCGGCGAGCTTCAGGATGCGCCGCGCCTCGGGCAGGAAGCTGCGCCCGGCAGGCGTCAGCCGCACCGAGCGGCTGGTACGCTCCAGCAGCGGCGCATCGATGATGTGCTCGAGCACCTGGATCTGCCGGGATAGCGGCGGCTGGGTCATGTTCAGCCGCGCGGCGGCACGGCCGAAATGCAATTCCTCCGCCACCGTGACGAAACAGCGGAGCTGGTTGAGGTCGAACATCGATACATGCCTTAGATGAATAAGGCGTTTCCCCGGCACTTCTAGCATCGATTACCCCCAAAACAAAGACGGCGGCTGTGACGCCGCCGTTGAGTTGCCTGGTCAAGCTCCCGCAGGAGCCCTCAGGAGGAACGTTTGAGCACCACCCGCTCGATCTTGCCGACGATCACGAGATAGGCGAATGCGGCCACCAGCGCGTTGGCGCCGACGAAGACCAGCGCGCCGTTGAACGAGCCGGTCGCGGCCAGGATGTAGCCGATCACGATCGGGGTGCTGATCGAGGAGAGGTTGCCGAACGTGTTGAACAGGCCGCCCGAGACGCCGCCGGCTTCCTTCGGCGAGGTGTCGGAGACGACGGCCCAGCCGAGCGCGCCGATGCCCTTGCCGAAGAAGGCGAGCGCCATGAAGCCGACCACCAGCGCCTGCCCGTCCACATAGTTGCAGGCGATGATCGACATCGACAGCAGCATGCCGCCGACGATGGGGATTTTCCGCGCCAGCGTCAGCGAACCCGTCTTGCGCAGGATGGCGTCGGAGATGACGCCGCCGAGCACGCCGCCGATGAAGCCGCACAGCGCCGGCAGCGTCGCGACGAATCCGGCCTGCAGGATCGACAGGCCGCGCTCCTTGACGAGATAGACCGGGAACCAGGTCAGGAAGAAATAGGTCAGCGTGTTGATGCAGTACTGGCCGAGATAGACGCCGAGCATCATGCGGTTGGAGAGCAATTGGCGGATGTGGTCCCAGCGGGGGCCGGAGTCCGGCGCACGCTCGTGCTTCAGATCGTCCTTCGGCGCGTCGAGATCGACCAGCGCGCCGCCGTCCTTGATGTAGTCGAACTCGGCCTCGTTGATCCCGGGATGCTCCTTCGGGCCATAGATGGTCTTGATCCAGGCGAGACCCATGAGGATTCCGAGCGCGCCCATCACGAAGAACACGTAGCGCCAGCCGTAGTCGTGCGCGATCCAGCCCATCAGCGGCGCGAAGATCACGGTGGCGAAATACTGCCCCGAATTGAAGAAAGCCGATGCGGTGCCGCGCTCGTTACCGGGAAACCAGGCCGCGACGATGCGGGCGTTGGCGGGGAAGGACGGAGCCTCGGCGATGCCGACCAGGAAGCGCAGGCCGAACAGCACGGTGATCGCGGTGCCGGCGCTGAAGAAGCCGACCCAGCCCTGCATCATCGTGAAGATCGACCAGACGATGATGCTGAAGGCATAGACGAGGCGCGAGCCGTAGCGGTCGAGCAGCCAGCCGCCCGGCACCTGCGCGATCACATAGGACCAGCCGAAGGCCGAGAAGATGTAGCCCATGGCGACGGGATCGAGATGGAGCTCCTTGGAGAGCGCGGGGCCCGCGATCGAGAGCGTGGCGCGGTCGGCGTAATTGACGATCGTGACCAGGAACAACATGGTCACGATGAACAACCTGACGCGAGACCTCCTCACGTCCGTTGCGGACACCACTGCGCTCATCACGCGCCTCCTTAGAACTCGAAATGTTTCCTCACTGCGACTCCTAGAGGCGCGCGCGGCAAAGTGTCCAAGTTCAAGGGGGTATCGATTGATGCCGTTTTTGGATTGATGGAACGGCAGGTCGAGGAAACGATGCGTGGAAATCGTGACCGGGATCGAGTGCTCGAGCCACCAACTCGTCATTGCTTCGCTGCGCTCGCGATGACGGCGCGGAGAGAGTTCGCTCTTGCTATTTACTGCTGCGCGCCCGGAAGCAGTTGCGGCAGCAGTCCGCGCGTCACGCCGGGCGGCACGGCATCGAGCCCGAGCACTGCGCTCGCGGCCGGCAGCGCCGCGTCCGCCATCGCGGCGTGACCTTCGGCGCTCGGATGCACGGCGCCGCCATAGATGGCGGAGAGCACGCCCCAGGTCGCGTCGTGGATGTCGGTCGGCTGGCTCGCGGCCGGCAGGCCTTGCGGATAGGTCATGGCCGCGAAGTAGCTGTCATTGGCGTCGCGGATCCAGCGCGCGCGCGGCAGATAGGCGCGGAATTCGGAGGCGCTGCGGCCGCACAGCATCGGCTGGCTCGCCGCGCTCACGATATCGGGATTGAAGCTCTGGCCGTTCTCGGCAAAGCAGGTGCGGTCGAACTCCGGATCGTTGCCCGAATGCGCGCAGAAGCCGTGATCGGCGAACGCGGCCTGGTGCGCGTCGACGAAGGTCATGCGGTCGGCTTCCGGATCGCGGCACAGCGCACCGCGGGTGCAGGTGGCAAGGCCCTTCAGTTGCGGCAGGAATTCCGTGTCGACGAAGGTCGAGACGCGGGCGAGGCGCTGCGGGTCGGCGTTGAAGGACGGGTGGATGTCGAAGCCGGCGCGGCCGCCGCGGCAGGGCACGCCGCCATCGGCGAGCGCCGGGTTGGCGTAGGAGACATAGACCACGTGCGAGAGGTCGCCGCCGACCAGCGGCTTAAGCGCCTCGCGCAACTTGACGAAATTCTGCGGCAGCTCGCGCGCCAGCGCATCGCGGGAATCATCGACGTTCGCCATCACGCCGGAGCGGCGGAACAGGGCGCGCTCGGTCGCGGTGTCGACGATGACGTCGGCGACGAGGCCGGAGAAATAGACGTCGTTGGCGCCGACCGAGAGCAGCACGAGGTCGAGCGTGCGGTCGGGCTGGCGCTTCCTGGCGGCGGTGAGCGCTTCACGCAACTCGGCAACCTGCGCGTTCACGCTGGTGTTGCAGACGCCGGTCTTGCCGGGCGGACATTCGCGGGCGCGCTGCGAGCCGAGCAGTCCGTCGCCGATGCTGGCGCCGGTGCAAGCGAGCGGCAAAAAGGTCACCGCGACGTGGGTGTAGCGCACAGCGAGCGCCAGCGCGGTGCGGGCCTGGTAGCTGTAGAGCGAGCGGTGGCAGGGTGAGTTGAACCAGAGCGCGCCGTAGCGCTGCCAGTTGGCGAGCGAATCCGGCGCCTCGCAGGCGCGGCCGCCTTTGTAGCCGGCGCGGCTCGGTCGGTAGTACTGGCCGCCGGCGGCGGTGCCGAGATAGGAGCGGAAGCAGAAGCCTTCGTCGGACAGCGCCAGCGGCCGGTCCGGATTGCCTTCGCCCGAGGCGATGCTGTCCCCCAAGCCGGCCACGAAGATGTCGCGAACCTGGATCTCGGCCTGGACACGCTGGGTCGGATCGGAGCCGGAGGAGACGTCCACGCTCGCGACCGTCTGCTTGCCATAGCGGACCCGCAGATTGACCGGCTCGGCGCAGTCGAAAGTCGAGGTCTGCGGCCCGTCGCCGTCGTCGAACGACCAGGCGCAGGTAGCGCCGACCGGCACCGCGCCGGTGAGACGCACGGTGACGGGGTGATCGACCGGGGTGAGGTAGTTTTCCTTCACGTTGTCCCGGGTGCAGGGCTGGTTGACCCGGCCCTGGAGGTCGATGCAGAGGCGGTTGACCATGTTGCGGGCCCAGCCGCGACCCTCGCTCTGGAGTTCCAGCGATTGTTCGGCGGCGAGAATGCTGCGGTTGCCCGCATTCTCGACATGGAGCAGGAAATCACGCTCCTCGCGGAACAGCCGGAAGCGGTTGCGCACCTCCCAATTGATCTGCAGGGCGCCGGAGTCCTGCGCGGCGGCGCGCTCGGGCGGCAAGGCGGTCAGGATCCCGGCAAGCAGCAGGGCGCCTGCGGAGAGAGTGCGAAGGGATGCTCGGATCATGGCCCGCGTCTTCAACGGCAAAGTTGAGGCGGAAATAAGAGAGCATTGCTCCCCCGCCTGCAACCTTTGTCTGGACCGTCCGCGTCAGCGCTTGTTGGCCTGCCGCAGCAGCCGCTCGCGCTCCATGGGCGTCACCTGCTTGGGCAGGTTGGCCTGTGCGCAGGCCTCCGCCAGCCGCCGCCGCTCCTGCCAGGGCTCCACCACGTTCATCCAGAGCTCGCGCGCGCCCATGATGGAGATGGCGAGGCCGAACGGGATCACGAAATAGAGAATGCGGAACACCAGCAGCGTCGCCAGCAGCTGCTCGCGGCCGAATTCCGGCAGCGCCACCAGCATGGCGGCGTCGAACACGCCGATCGAGCCGGGGGCATGGCTGGCGAAGCCGAGCAGGGTCGCCAGGATAAACACCACGGCAAGCGACAGAAAATCGATCTGCGGACTGGCCGGCACCAGCAGATACATCGCCAGCGCGCAGAAGCCGAGATCGACCACGCCGATGAGGATCTGCACCAGCGTCAGCGGCGCCGAGGGCAGCACCACCTTCCAGCCCTTTTGGCCGAGCTCGCGCCGCTTCTCGCCCATGCAGAGCCAGACCAGATATGCGGCGATCGAGGCGAGGCCGCCGAGCGCGATCAGCCGATTGATCGATGACGGCAGCTGATCCATGTAGGACGCGGCGTCGGGATGGATCGCCATGCCGATCGAGAGCACGAAGATGTTACCGAGCCAGAAGGTCAGCCCCGACAGGAAGCAGATTTTCGCGACGTCGATCGCGTTCAGCCCGTAATCGGAATAGATCCGGAAGCGGATCGCGCCACCCGTGAACACCGTGGCGCCGATGTTGTGGCCGATCGAATAGGACGTGAAGCTGGAGAGCGCCGCGATGCGATAGGGCACGTGCTTCTTGCTGATCGTTCGCAGTGCAAAAAAATCGTAGAAGGTCAGCGTACAGAACGCGAAAAAGACGCAGATCGCCGCCAGCCCGATATTGCCGCGGGGAATCTCGGTCAACGCGGTCAGGATGACACCGGTATCGATGCCCTTGAGGGTCCGCACCAGCGTGGTGATCGCGAAGGCGATGATGAAGACGCTCGCGGCAATGCCGAGCCGTCGCCAGCCGATCCATCTCTTGAAGCCGCGTTTCAGCGCGGGCAGCAGTCCGTGCATTCGTCCTCCCGGCGGGGGGCAAAACCGACCGGGCCAGAGATTGGCCGGTCGGGTGCGATCACTGCCCGAAATGGGCTTCGATCGCTAGGCATGATGTAGCTCATTTAAGGCAAAAACAGTAACTTGTGCAGCCCTTGACAATGATAGGTTCTGCGCCGGACCGGCCACTTTTGTCATACGCGGTTCACATCGGGCGGGCGTTAAGCATATGAGTCGTGGGACCGGTTCGGCTCTCGCGTCCGTGTCTCGGCATGGTTTCAAATCCTGGCGCGGTCGGCATTGTTCCAGCTCAAGCGATGCGGGCTTTTTTGGAACGCCGATGCCGGGTGCCCGTTAGGCCACCATCAGCAATCGAACATGGCGGAATACGCGGCTTTTCTTGCAGGCCGCTGCGTCCGTGTTCCCGAAACCTCGAGAGGATCGGACCGATGGGACTGTTCACGAAAGACATCAAGACCATGAACGACCTGTTCGTGCACCAGCTTCAGGACATCTATTATGCCGAGCAGCAGCTCGCCAAGGCCCTGCCGAAAATGGCCGACAAGGCCACCGATCCGCAGCTGAAACAGGGCTTTTTGACGCACCTCGAAGAAACCAAGCAGCACGTCAAGCGGCTGGAGGAAGTGTTCAAGATGCACGGTGCTCAGGTGAAGGCGGTCGACTGCCCGGCGATCGACGGCATCATCGAGGAGGCCGACGAGACCGCCGGCGAGGTCGCGGACAAAGCGGTGCTCGACGCCGCCCTGATCAACGCAGCGCAGGCCGCCGAGCATTACGAGATCGCCCGCTATGGCAGCCTGATCGCCTGGGCCAAGCAGCTTGGCCGCAATGACTGCGCCAGCGTGCTCGCCAAGACGCTGGAGGAAGAGAAGGCGACCGACAAGAAGCTGACCACGCTCGCCGAGAGCAAGGTGAATCTCCGCGCGGCCAGCTAAGGTGAGGTAATCAAAAAAAGCGCCGCGCGGCCATCCGCGCGGCGCTTGCATGTGACGCATCCATCATTCGGTCATTGTCGAAACATGACGGCGGGATGGAAGCGTATGTTTCGCATGGGGCTGCAACCGAGTTGGCAGCATGCGAGCAAGCACCATCAAAAATGAATCCTTCGACGACGGAGCCGGCGCGCCGCGTGCCGGCTCGCGTCTTGCAACCTCCCTCACGCTCGCCGCGATGAGCCTCGGCTATGGCGTGGTGCAGCTCGACGTCACCATCGTCAACACCGCGCTCGGTGCGATGGGCAGGACGCTCGGCGGCGGCGTCGCCGAGCTGCAATGGGTGGTCAGCGCCTACACCATTGCATTTGCCGCGTTCATTCTGACGGCCGGCGCGCTCGGCGACCGGATCGGCGCCAAGCGCATCTTCATGGCGGGCTTCGCCATCTTCACCGCGGCCTCGCTCGCCTGCGCACTGGCGCCCAATGCGGCCGTGCTGATCGCAGCGCGGCTGGTCCAGGGCCTGGCGGCGGCGATCCTGGTGCCGAATTCTCTCGCGCTGCTCAGTCATGCCTATCCGGACGACCGCGAGCGCGGCCGTGCCGTGGCGGTCTGGGCCGCCGGAGCGAGCCTTGCCCTCACCGCGGGCCCGTTCGTCGGCGGCGCGCTGATCACGCTGGTCGGCTGGCGCGCGATCTTCCTGGTCAATCTGCCGATCGGGCTTGCCGGCCTGTGGCTGAGCTGGCGTTACGCCAGCGAAACCACGCAGGCGCGCTCGCGCGAGATCGATCTGCCCGGACAGCTTGCCGCGATCGGTGCGTTGGGGGCGCTGGCCGGCGCGATCATCGAAGGCGGTTCGCTCGGCTGGGAACATCCAGCCGTGATCGCGGCCTTCGTCGGAGCCGCCATTGTCGGCGCGCTTTTCGTCTGGCGCGAGAGCCGCGCGGTACAGCCGATGCTGCCGCTGTCGCTGTTCGGCCACCGGCTGTTCGCGCTGACTTCGCTCGTCGGGTTGCTCGTCAACATTGCGATTTATGGCCTGATCTTCGTGCTCAGCCTGTACTTCCAGAGGATCAACGGGCTGTCGGCGTGGTGGACCGGTCTCGCCTTCGTGCCGATGATGGGGGCGGTGCTGCCGTTCAATCTGCTGGCGCCGCGCCTCGCCGAGCATATCGGCCCGTGCCCGACCATCGTCGTCGGCGCCTGCGTCTCGGCGCTTGGCTGCCTCGGCCTGCTCTGGATCGAGGCCGGGACGAGCTATTGGGCGATCCTTGCCCAGATGATTGCGATCAGCGGCGGACTTGGGCTGCTGGTGCCGCCGCTGACCTCGACCTTGTTGGGCAGCGTCGAGAAGGCGCGCTCCGGTATCGCGGCGGGCGTCCTGAACGCGACGCGGCAATCCGGCAGCGTCCTCGGCGTCGCGCTGTTCGGCTCGCTGGTGGCCTCGGAGGGGGCGTTCGTGACCGGCATGCATCTGTCGCTGATTCTGTCGGCGGCGGTGCTGCTGCTCGCCGCCGCCGTGATCGGCCTCGGTGCACCGGCGCGCGGATGAACAATCCGAGCGAATGGACACACCTTCCGTTCACCATCCCCGAAGGGGGCACGTAGCCAGTTACCGACTATCCACCTCTGTCGGTTCAAGTGCGGGTCGATAGGGGCCTGCAATGTACCAAGTATTCTACTGTCTCGCCGAAGAGCACGACTGGCGGCTTGTGGCGCTTGGCGGCGCTGTGTGTCTGCTCGCAAGCGCGGCGGCGATCAGCCTGTTTCACCGGGCTCGGGCGTCGAACGGCCCCGGTCGCCTGGCCTGGATCGCCCTGGACGCCGCCGTCAGCGGATGCGGCATCTGGGCGACGCATTTCATCGCGATGCTCGCCTACGGGCCGGGTGGCGCCGGCGCTTACAACATCCCGGTGACGATCCTTTCCCTGGTCTTCGCGATCTCCGTGACCTTCGTGGGGCTGAGCATCGCGGTATCATCCTCACGCGCGCCGTGGATCGTGCTCGGCGGCGCAATCGTCGGCACAGGCGTCGCGACGATGCACTACACCGGCATGGCCGCGCTGGAGATGCCGGCGCGCGTGGACTGGATCGGAAGCACGGTTGCCGCCTCCGTGCTGTTCGGAGTTGTGTTTGCAGCGCTCGCGCTGTTCGTCGCAGCGCGGCGCGACAACCGCTTCCATGCGCTGGCCGCGACCGCCCTGCTGACGGTCGCCATCGTCGCGCATCATTTCACCGCGATGGGCGCGGTGCTGCTGACGCCGGACCCGACGATCGCGATCAGCGGGCTGTCCGTCTCGCCGGCCTCGCTGTCCTTCCTCACCGCAGGTGCCGCTGTTGCGATCATCGCGATTGCGCTCGTGGCCGCGCTGCTCGACCGCCGCGCCAAGGGCGAGCTGGGCCGCCAGCAGATCGTGCTGGACACGGCGCTCGAGAACATGTCGCAGGGACTGTGCATGTTCGACGCGGACGGCAAGATCATCCTGTTCAACGAACGCTATGCCGCGATGCTCGGCCGCACCGACATCCCGCTCGCCGGCCGCCTGCTGGTCGATGTGCTGCGGGAGGAGCAGGCCAGGGGCCAGTGGCAGGGCGATGCGGGCGAATTCTTCGCCCGCCTCGTCGCCGACGCGCGCGAGAGCCGTACCACGACCGATGTCGTCAGCAGGCTGGGCCGGTCCATCCGGGTCGTCAACCAGCCGATGCAGGGTGGAGGCTGGGTCGCGACCTTCGAGGACATCACCGAATGGCTGGAGGCGCAGGCCAAGATCTCGCACATGGCCCGCCATGACGCGCTGACAAGTCTGCCGAACCGCGTGCTGTTCCACGAGCAGCTCGAGCAGGGATTGCTCCGGACCAGGTCGGGCGACCAGCTCGCGGTGCTTTGTCTCGATCTCGATCATTTCAAGGACATCAACGACTCGCTCGGCCATCCCATCGGCGATGCGCTGCTCAAGGAGGTCGGCCGCAGGCTGAAGGCCACCGTCGGCGAGAGCGACACCGTCGCGCGGCTCGGCGGCGACGAGTTCGCCGTGGTCCAGATCGGACGGTCGGAGGAAACCGCGGCAAGATCCCTTGCCGGCCGCCTCGTCGAGGTGGTCTCGGCGCCTTACGAGATCGACGACCATCAGATCGTCATCGGCGTCTCGATCGGCATCTCGCTGGCGCCGCAGGACGGCAACAATCCGGACGAGCTGTTGAAGAACGCCGACCTCGCGCTGTATCGGGCCAAGGCGGACGGCCGCGGCACCTATCGGTTCTTCGAGACCGGCATGGATGCGCGCGCGCAGGCGCGGCGCCTGCTGGAGATGGATCTGCGCGCGGCGCTGCAACGCGACGAATTCGAGGCGTACTATCAGCCGATCCGCGACGTCGCCAGCGGTCGCGTCGTCGCCTTCGAGGCGCTGCTGCGCTGGAACCATCCGCAGCGCGGCCTTATCGCGCCGATCAGCTTCATTCCGCTGGCCGAGGAGACCGGACTGATCGTTCAGCTCGGCGAGTTCGTGCTGCGCGGCGCCTGCGCCGACGCGGCCACCTGGCCCGACGATGTCGACGTCGCCGTCAACCTGTCGCCGGTGCAGTTCAAGAATCCGAACCTGATCGCATCCGTGACCGAAGCGCTGGCCGCTTCGGGACTCGATGCGCGCCGTCTCGAGCTCGAGATCACCGAATCCGTGCTGCTTCAGAACAGCGAGACGACGCTGACCACCCTGCACGAGCTGCGTGCCATGGGCGTGCGCATCTCGCTCGACGATTTCGGCACCGGCTATTCGTCGCTGAGCTATCTGCGCAGCTTCCCGTTCGACAAGATCAAGATCGACCGCTCCTTCGTGTCGGAGCTGGCGACACGGGAGGATTCCATGGCGATCATCCGCGCCGTGACCGGTCTCGGCCGCAGCCTCGGAATCGTCACCACGGCGGAAGGCGTCGAGAACGACGCGCAGCTCGAGCTGCTCAGGCGCGAGGGCTGCACCCAGGCGCAGGGTTATCTGTTCAGCAAGCCGCGGCCGGCTTCCGATGTCGCGATCATGCTGAACCGGCCGCGGCTGCGCGCGACCGCCTGAGGTCAGCCGCGGCGCAGCGCGAAATGCGCGCCGCAGAACGCCATCACGGCGCCGAGGCATAGCGCCGCAAGCCCGGCCAGCACGCCCGAGACCGTCGGGATCGGGCTGGGCGCCGAGGCAACCTGGCCCGCGCCCGCCAGCAGGAGCACGCCGACCGCGATCAGGAACTGCCGCATCCGTTGCGGGATTTGGCCGTCGGCGGCGCTCTGCATCAATGTCGCGGTGAAATAGCCGCCGGAGAAGCCGACCGAGGCGATCAGCCACCAGGCGATCGCCGCGCCCGCCGGGATGAACTCATGCGTGTCGGAGTGCCAGAGGCCCCCGAGGTCGAGCCCGTAGCGCGCGCCCAGCATGTGCACCGCAAGCGCGAGCAGCACGCCGGAGATCACGGCGGCGCCGAGAATCAGCCGGCGCGGGAAAAAGATCGTCTCAGCCATGCCCCGCTTGTAGGATGGGGGAGGGCGATGATGCAAGCTGATCGCGGATTGGATTGATTGTGAAGATGCAGGGCGCGGGAGCCGACGCGGCGCCGGTCGCGAGCTATGCCTACAAGGCGTCGCTGATCGGCTCGGCGCATCGCTTCGAACTGACGGACGAGGGGCTTTCCTGGCACATCCCCGGCCGTTCCGGCCTGTGGCGTTATGACGAGATCAGTGCAATCCGGCTGTCGTTCCGACCCGTCTCGATGCAGCAGCACCGCTTTCGCGCCGATGTCAGCCACACCAAGGGCGGCCGTATCGCGATCCTGTCGACGAGCTGGCAGACCGCGGCGCTGATGGCGCCGCAGAACAATGGTTTTCGCGATTTCATCATCGAGCTTCATGCGCGGATGGCGAAAGCGGGCAGCCGCGCTGTGCTGACCGCCGGTCTGGGCCGCCAGACCTATGCCGCGGTGCTGGCCTTCCTGGCGGTGCTGACGGTGGCGATGACGGGACTCCTGATCCGCGCGCTCATGATCGGCGAATTGGCAGGAGCGCTGTTCATCATCGGATTTGCCGCGCTGTTCGCCTGGCAGGTCGGCGGCTTCGTGCGGTGCAACCGGCCGCAGAGCTACAGCTTCGATCGCGTGCCGAAGGCCCTGCTGCCCTAGCTGCAATCGTCCGCAATCAAACGTGACTTCGCGCGCCGGCGCCGGTGTCGGATCGTGCAGTCATGTCCATCCTGGACCGCAGCACGCGCCGGCCTACGGCCGATGAGATCGCCGAGATCAACCGCAGGCACCTGATCGACACGCTGCTCGCGCCGGCCGATCTGTTGTTCGTGTTCGGGACCCGGGAGGATGTCGCACTGCGCGCCGACACCGCGGCGCGGCTGTGGCGCGAGGGCTATTTTCGTTGGTCGATTGTCAGCGGCGGCGTGACGCCGGGCTCGGAGCAATCCGAGTGCACGATCATCAAGGCGGCGATGATTGCGGCGGGTATTCCGGCGGAACTTGTCCTCGAGGAGCATCGCGCCATGAATACCGGGGAGAACGTGATTTTCTCGCTGCCGGTCATCGATGCGGCGCTCGGACTGCAGAACATTCGCAGCGTGATCTGTCTCGGCAACACCTGGACCGCGCGGCGCTACCCGATGACGTTGCATCGGCACTGGCCCGAGGTCGAGAAGATGCTGCTCACCGTCGACAGCTTCGCGACGCCCCGCGCGCTCTGGCATACCGATGCCGAATTTTGCCGCCGCATGCTGCATGAATGGGACAAGATCGAGCCGTACAGGGCGGAAGGCTTCATCGCTGAATGGCCGAAGACCTGAGAGCTACTCCGTCGAGTCGAAATCCTCTTCCTTGGTGCCGAGCAGCGACACGAGCGTGCGCAGGCCGGCATCGAGCTGCTCGAACGTGGGCGGGGCGAGCGCGAGGCGCACCGCATTCGGTGCATGGCCATGAGCTATCGCGAAGGTGGAGGACGGTGTCAGCGCGATGCCGCGCCGGGCCGCCGCGGCGACGAAGGTCTGTGAGCGCCAGTGTGACGGCAGCGTCAGCCAGAGATGATAGGAGCGCGGATCGGCCGAGATCTGGTAGCCGGCGAGCAGCCTTGCCGCGGTCTGCTGCCGGCGCGAGGCGTCGATCCGCTTCAGCCGTGTCAGCTCGGCGACGGTGCCGTCGGCCATCAGCCGCTGCCCGGATGCGAGCGCGTGGCCCGAGGCGATCCAGCCGCCGGTCCTGACCGCGCCCATCACGCTTTCGCGCAGATGCGGCGGCGCCACCAGGATACCGAGTGCAAGGCCCGGTGCGACCTTCTTGGACAGGCTGTCGATCACGATGCAGCGCTCCGGCCCGAGCGCGGCCAGCGGGGTGTCGTCGGCGAGAAAGCCGTAGACGCTGTCCTCGATGATGGTGAGGTCGAGCTTCTCGGCGACGCGCATGATGTCGGCGCGCCGCGTCGCGTTCATGGTGACGCCGAGCGGGTTCTGGATGATGGGCTGGAGATACAGCGCCGACAGGTGCGCTTCGCGATGCGCTTTCTGAATTGCATCGGGCCGCGCGCCAAACTCGTCCATCGGAATCGGGACCAGCGTGATGCCGAGCCGCGCCGCGATGCTCTTGACGTAAGGGTAGGTCAGCGCCTCGACGCCGCAGCGGCCGCCGGTGGGAACGAGGGCGGCGAGTGCGGCCGCGAGCGACTGCTTGCCGTTGGCGGTGAAGACGATCTGCTCGGCCTGCGGCGCGAAATCCTTGCGCGCGAGATAGGCGGCGGCGGCATTGCGCGCGCTCTTGGTGCCGGTGCTGGTCGAGACGCGCAGCGCGGATTCGAGCGCGTCGACGCGCTCCAGCCCCGCAAGGCTCTTGGCGATCATCGCCCATTGCTGCGGCAGCAGCGGGTAATTGACCTCGAAGTCGATCCGCGCGTCGCGCGGCTCGCTCAGCGCCTCGACCTCGCGCCTGATGTCGCCGGAGATGAAGGTGCCGCGGCCGACCTCGCCGACGACGAGCCCGCGGCGGAGCAATTCCGTATAAACCCGGCTCGCGGTCGAGACCGCAATGCCACGGTCATAGGCAAAATTGCGCTGCGGCGGCAGCCGGTCGCCGGGCCTTAACGTGCCGTTAGAGATATCCGAGGCAATGGCATCGGCAAGCTTCACGTACTCGAACTTGGACATTATTGCACCGAGAGCAATGTTTCACTTGCTCCGAGCAGTGTACTGGAGCATTTAAGTTCCATCAAGTTCCGCGATTGAGCCGAGGGAGCGAGAGCAATCCAACGGCAAATGAGGTGCAGGCGCTGACAGCGTCCGCGCCAACGGCACCTGCTTCGCCGCACGGAACAGCTGGCCGGAGAAAGAAAAATGACCACGATCTCGCAAACTGCCGGGCGGAGTTTACGCCCATCCTCGTCGGGCGGATTCTTCCGCACGCTCGCCAACGGCGCCTATGCGCTGTTCGACCGCCTGGAGCAACGCTCCGCCGTCAAGACGCTGAACGAACTCGACGACCGCGCCCTGCGCGACATCGGAATCACGCGCAGCCAGATCGAGGACGCGGTCTACGGGCAGTTCAAAGCCGAGCTGACGCGTTATCTGTAAGCTTCTCCGTGTCCCGGACGCGCCGCAGCGTTCTTGCGCTGCTGCGCAGAGCCGGGCCCGGAAGGCCACGCAAAGCGCTGATGCATGGGCCCCGGCTCTGCAGCGCACCGCTGAAGTAGCGCTGCGCTGTGTCCGGGGCACGAGACCTTTGTTCGACGATCGTCATAGCTAGTCATCCTCGCGGCTTGTTCGCCCGAGCTTTGCTTGGTCGCCTTGCCCCCTTGGTGAAAGAGGGCGCAGGGAAGACCGGGTGCCGGCTGGCACCCGCGGTCCACTGTGCGAAGTTGCAGTGAGAAATCTGCACAGCGGCATACAGGTGTAGCCAGGACATCCGGCCTTCCCTGCGCAGTTGTGTTACGGCTTATGTCGCGCTCTCCCCGGGGAGCGATGCACTATTGCCCCCGTCGCCTTGCGGATGGCTGATGCACGCGCCCGGTTGGGCCGCCACATCACCGCAAGACTTGGCGCACAGACCCCGGGCGCCAGGACCACACGATTTTGCCGTACGCGGATCACACCGGTCGTGTGCGCGAGGCCTTCACTCACGGTTGCCCGCCCTGCGAAGCCGTTCGCGCCGGTGTGGCCCACGTCCACCGCCGTCCGGCCCGCGTTCGTGACGATCGCGATACGCCCCTCTTCCTTGGGCCGGAGTGAGACGACAGATACGCCGTTTCCGAATTTCGGTAAAGTGGAATATTTTTGTCGACGCGCGTTGACCTGCCGCTCGCGTGTGTTGCCTGACGGGCAACACGATATCTTGTAGGTCTGATTTCGCCTACGCTCGCACCGGGGCACGAGAGCGGAGTCGCTCCGAGTCAGTGCCTCACCACCAGCACCGAGCATTTCGCGTAGCGCACGACATGCCCGGCATTGGAGCCGAGGAAATAGGTGCGCATCGCCGGCCGGTGCGAGGTCATCACGATCAGGTCGGCCTTCATGTGCACGGCTTCCTCCAGGATCTCGTGGTAGATGCCGCCCTGGCGCACGACGCTGGAGATGCGAGAAGCCTCGATGCCGGATTCGCGCGCGACGATGGCAAGCGCTTCTTCCGAGGTCTGGCGCTGCTGTTCGTCGAAATCGGCCGGAACGTATTCGGCCAGCATGACCGGCGTCATCGGCAGCACGTTGAGCAGGCGGACGGAGCCGCTCCAGGTCTGCGACAGCGTTGCCGCGGTCGCAATCGCCGGCTTGGCCAGGTCGGTGTCGGCGAGGTCGATGGGCACGAGGATGGACTTGAACATCTGCGCCTCCAAATCTTCAGCACCTCTTGATCGGGCTGGATCGACCGGTCGAGACGGCGCCCGCGCGTTTCAACCCGATCGAAGCAGCCTTCGACTATCGAAGCAGCCTTGGCCTATCGAAGCAACCTTGGACTATCGAAGCAGGCTTGAACTATCGAAGCAGCTTTGGGCTGACGAACTGCACCAGTTTGCCGCGGCGGTAGGCCACGTCACCCCAATCCTTGACGTCAAAGTCGAAGATCGCAAGCCCCGCCGTGGGCAGATTGTCGGCGAGCGCCTTGGCGCTGGCCGGATCGCCACCACCCGTCAGCATCAGCGCGGCCTCGTGCATGCCGGGATTGTGGGCAACCAGCAGCAATTGCTTCGGGTCGGCCGGAGCGGTTGCAGTGCGAATGGATTCGAGGATCTGCGCGGGATCGGCGCCGTAGAGTTCCGGCAGGACCTCGACCTGCGGCGCGGCAACGCGGTCCTTCATCGTCTCCCAGGCAATGTCCCAGGTCTGCCGGGCCCGGACGGCATGCGATACCAGCACGGCTTCGGGAAAGGGGGGATGGGCGGCAATCCAGTCGCCGATCTGCGCGGCATCCTTGTGGCCGCGTTCATCCAGGCGGCGGTCCTGGTCACGGCCGCTCGGCGCGTCCGTCTCGGTCTTGGCGTGACGCAGCAGCATCAAACGGCGCATGGCATTCTCGAATCGTTACACGTCCAGAATAAACTAGGGACGCGGGTTGCGGACAAGGTGACAAGCGCCCGATCGGTCCAATATTGTTTGAGCATCATCTATTTGGAAAACCGCTGCACATTTTTCCGGATCATGCTCTAAGAAAACGACATGAGCGAGACTTTCACAAGCGTGTCCCAGGAAGAAGCCGGCTTTCGCGACCGCGCGCGGCTGTCGTTCGATCTCGATGCCGACATCTGCGTGATCGGAGCAGGGCTTGCCGGGCTCTCTATCGCGCTGGAGGCGGCCCGGTCAGGGGCCAGCGTCGCGGTGCTCGAGGGCCGCCATGTGGGCTGGAACGCCTCCGGCAACCAGTTCGGCACCGTGATGCCGGGCTTCGCGCTGCCACTCACCGATCTGGTCGAGCGTATCGGCTTCGAGGACGCGCGCGAATTGTGGACGTTGTCGAAGGAGGGCGCCGAGTTCGTCCGGGCCAACGCCACGGAGGAGAACATGCCGGGAATCGCCCCGAGCAGCGGCGTGCTGGAGGTCTCCAACGTCGATGCCGGCGACCGGCTGATCAGCCGCTTGCAGATGTTGAACGAGGATTTCGACACCGAGGTCGAGGGCTGGCATGTCGATCGCGTCCGCGCGGTGCTCAAGACCGATCATTACTTCCACGGCGTGCATTATCCCAAGGCGTTCCAGGTCGACGGCCGCAAATATGTACACGGCCTCGCGGCGCTGGCGCGGCGCGCAGGCGCCCGCATCTTCGAGGACACGCCGGTCGTCAGCATCGATCATTCCGGCATCCGCAAGCGCATCGTCACGCCCTCGGCGCGACTGCGCGCGACCCACATCGTGCTCGCCGGCAACATCCATCTCGGCGCGCCTTTGAGGCGCTTGTCGGAAACGCTGCTGCCGGTCTGGCGCTATGCCGGCATCACCGCGCCGCTCGGCGAGCGCGTGCACGAGATCATCGCCTTCAAGGGATCGGTGATGGATTCCGATGGCGTGGACCATTTCCGCGTCGTCGATGGCGACAGGCTGATGTGGGAGAGCCCCGAGACCACCTGGGCGGCCCGACCGCAACGCTTTGCGGGCGCGATCAGGCGACGGGTCCGGTCCATCTTCCCCGAGCTGGGCAATGTCGAGATCACCGAAACGTTCGGCGGCGTCACCGGCCAGACCGTGCACGGCATGCCGCAGATCGGCCAGTTGCGCAAAGGCCTGTGGGTCGCGAGCGGCTTCGGCCGCCAGGGCATGAACACCTCGGCCATGGCCGGGCAGATGATCGCGCGCAGCATCCTGTGGGGCGACGAGCGATGGCGGCTGTTCTCGCCGTTCGAGCTGGTCTGGGCAGGCGGCGCCACGGGACGTGTGGCGGGCCAATTGGTCGGGGTCTGGGGCAGGGCGAGTTCCGCCGCCGCAGGCTCGCTTGCCCGCTATCGTGAACGCGGGCGGGTCAAGGACAGGGAACGCGAGGCGCGGCTGGCCGAAGCCAACCGGGCCGCCGGGACCGGTCCGCGCCGTCCGCCGCCCGGGGTTCGGCCGCGGCTGGCCCAGCCGCCGAAACCTGCGGCCGAAGCCGTGGAACCCGTGTCCCAGGATGACGGCGTCTCGCGATAAGGTGAGAAAAACTCCGCCCGGAAGTGTAACGTCGGCCGTTAGAGCCCGTATCTCAGGGCGTGGACTCCTCGCGCACGGAGAATGAGATGTTTGACCGCCGCATCCTGCTAACGACTGTCGCCGGCCTGTTCGGCCTTTCGGCCTTCCGCTGGCTGAGAGGGACGCCTGCCGAGGCTGGCGAGAAGGCCGCCCAGAAATTCGAGATCGAGAAGACCGACGCCGAGTGGCGTGCCCAGCTCACGCCGCAGCAATATGAAATCCTGCGCAAGGAAGGCACCGAGCGGCCGGGCTCCAGCCCGCTGCTCAAGGAACACCGCAAGGGCATCTTTGCCTGCGCCGGCTGCGACCTGCCGCTGTTTGCGTCCGATACCAAATTCGAGAGCGGCACCGGCTGGCCGAGCTTCTACCAGCCGATCGAGGGCAATGTCGGCAAGACCGAGGACCGCACCTTTGGCATGCTCCGCACCGAGGTGCATTGCCGGCGCTGCGGCGGCCATCTCGGCCACGTCTTCGACGACGGTCCGAAGCCGACCGGATTGCGCTACTGCATCGACGGTTTCGGGCTGGTCTTCCACCCGGCGGCGGCGTCGGCGACGTGAGGCCCGGCTGAGGTTTGATCCCGGCAATTGTTGCCGGCCCGGCAATTGTGCCCCGGTCATCGGACCGGGGCCTTCCTATTCAAGTCATTGATTTTCTGAGGATACCCGCATTGGCATAGCCCTTGCGACAGTCTCTCCCGACTGCGGCCATGGTCGACCGGCCGCCGAGATCGGATCTGGAGACAAAGTTATGGGTATCTTCGATGCAATGAACACCTCGGTGGGTGGCCTGCAGGCGCAGTCCTACGCGCTTCAGAACATTTCCGGCAACATCGCGAACTCGTCCACCACCGGTTACAAGGGCATCGGGACCAGCTTCGTCGATCTCATTCCCGACTCCTCGGTGCCGAGCAAGCAGGTCGCCGGCGGCGTGACCGCCAACGCGAAGGCCACCATCACCACGCAGGGCACGATCTCGGGCTCCACCGTCGCCACCAACATGGCGATCACCGGTGACGGCTTCTTCTCGATCCAGAAGGCGACCGGCATCGTGGACAACGTGCCGGTGTTCAGCGGCGTCACCTACTACACGCGGCGCGGCGACTTCCAGCTCAATGCCAACGGCAATCTGGTCAACGGCGCCGGCTACTATCTGATGGGCGTCACGGTCGACCCGAAGACCGGCAACCCGCAAGGTAACGTGGCAACGGTCCTGAAATTCCAGAATAACTTCATCCCGGCGCAGGCGACCACCTCGATCCAGTACGCGGCGAACCTGCCGACCCAGCCGAACACGGCGGCGAGCACGACCGCGTCGACCGGCACGCTGCTGGCAGAAGGCGGCCTCAATCCGTCCGACTTCTCGGCCAACCCGCTGCCGGTGGGCACACCGCCCGCGCCCTACACCAACGCGACGGTGTCCGGCGCAGCCGCCACCGGCAACATCCGCACGGCCTATTCGTCGACGACGGGGACGGGCACGGTTGCGCTTCAGAACAATTCGTCCGCGGTGGCTTCGACCACCACGTCCCTCGACAACACCGTGGGTACGCATCTCGCCTCCAGCATTCTCACCGCGCTGAGCGGCCAGACCCTGACGATCAACGGCAACACGGTCACGTTCGACAACAGCACCACCGTCACGACGGTTGGCAGCAACACCACGATCGGTCTCGGCGCGGGCACGACGGCCACGGTGGCCAGCATCCTGAATGCGATCCAGACCGCCGGCGGCGCCGGCGTCACGGCCTCGCTCTCCGCCAGCGGCAACATCCAGATCTCGACGGGTACCGGCGTCGATGTGGCGGTCAACAGCGGCACGGCAGCCACGGCCCTCGGCATCAGCAGCGTGACGCGCGGCGGCAACGTGCTGTCCTCGCCCGCGATCACCGGCTCTACGGTGCTGAGCGGCAGTGCAAGCGCCGGCGGCGCCGAGGTGCTTTCGTCGGGCTTTGCAGCCGGCGACACCATCACGGTCGACGGCCAGACGCTGACCTTCATGGCCTCGGGCGCCTCGGGCGCGAACCAGATCAACATCACCGACAACATCACGACCCTGCTCGGCAAGATCGACGCGCTCTCCGGCGCGTCGGGATCGTCGGTCAGCAGCGGCGGCGTGATCACGCTGAACACCGGCACCGTCTCCAACCTGTCGGTGTCCAGCTCCAACAGTGCGGCCTTCGCCGCGCTCGGCTTCACCTCCACCATCACCAAGAACCGCGACGGCGGCGGCACCGCCGGTACCGGCGGTGTGGTCGGCAACGACATCTCGACCTTCACCAAGGAATCGATCAGCGGAGGCGCGGTGACCGCCTACAATGCCGCCGGCACGCCGGTGAACCTGCAGCTGCGCTGGGCCAAGACCGACAGCGCGTCGCTGGGGGCGGGGCATTCCGATACCTGGAACCTGTTCTACCAGACCGACCCGAACGCGACCGGCACGACGGTCGGCTGGGTCAATACCGGCCAGGCCTTCACCTTTGCCGCCGATGGCTCGCTGACCTCGCCGAGCGGCTCGGGCATCACCATCAACAACGTCAGCGTCAGCGGCCAGTCGCTCGGCTCGGTCGCCTTCAACATCTCCTCGGGCGGGCTGACGCAATATGCCAGCACCAGCGGCGCGGTGACGATCAACACCATCACCCAGAACGGCTACGCCGCGGGCCAGCTCCGCTCGGTCGCAGTCAACAACAACGGCCTCGTGGTCGGCACCTTCTCCAACGGTCAGAACCTCGACCTCGCACAGGTCTCGTTGTCGCACTTCAACGGCACCAATTACCTCAAGGCGCTCGACGGCGGCGCCTATGCCGCGACCGAACAGTCTGGACCGGCGATCGACGGCGCTTCGGGCACCATCAGCGGCTCGTCGCTGGAAGGCTCGAACACCGACATCGCCGACGAATTCACCAAGCTGATCGTGACCCAGCAGGCCTATTCGGCCAACACCAAGGTGATCACGACCGCGAATTCGATGGTGCAGGACCTCCTGAACGTGTTGCGCTGATCGCGCGTGACGTAACCAAAGGCGGCATGTCAACATGGGTTTGAGTTCAGCCCTCGCCAGTGCGATGAGCGGTCTGCGTGCCAACCAGGCCGCGCTCTCGATCGTCTCCTCGAACGTCGCCAATTCGCAGACGCCGGGTTACGTCGTCCAGACGCCGAACCAGATCGAGGTCACCACCGGCGACTTCGGCTCGACGGCGATGACGACCGGCGTCAGCCGCGAGCTCGATACCTACGTGCTGAACCAGCTGCGTACCGAAACCGGGGGCAGCGGCTACGCCGACCAGATGGCCAACATCCTGAAGCAGCTTCAGAATGTCTACGGCACGCCCGGCAACAGCGGTACGCTCGAAACCGCGCTGAACAATTTCACCACGGCGTTGCAGGCGCTCTCGACCAGCGCGGGCTCGTCGTCGGCGCAAACGGTTGCCCTGGGCGCGGCGCAGACGCTGGCACAGCAGCTCAACCTCACCACCAAGGGCATCCAGTCGCTGCGCTCCAACGTCGAGCAGGATCTCGGCACCTCGGCACAGCAGGCAAACGCCGCGATGCAGCAGGTTGCCGACATCAACACCAGGCTCCAGGGCCTGTCGGCAAACGACCCCTCGGCCGCGACGCTGATGGACCAGCGCGACCAGGCCATCAACACGCTGTCGAAATATGTCGACGTTCGCGTCACCACCGACGGTTCGAACCAGGCCAACATCTACACCACCACCGGCATCCAGCTGGTCGGCGCCGGGCTCGCCTCGCAATTCACCTTTGCGTCCGCCGGTGCGCTGTCGGCAACCTCGCTCTACAACATCAATCCGGCCCAGTCCGGCGTCGGCGCGCTCAATATCAAGCTGCCGAACGGTTCGCAGCTCGACGTCGTCGCCAACAACGTGGTGTCTTCGGGCCAGATCGCGGCCGATCTCAAGCTGCGCGACCAGACGCTGGTGCAGGCGCAGAACCAGATCGACCAGCTCGCCGCGACGATGTCGAGCGCGCTGTCCGACAAGACCACGGCCGGCAGCACGGTCTCCGGTCCGCCGGCCGGGTTCGATCTCGACCTCGCCGGTGCGCAGCCGGGCAACAGCGTCAACATCACCTACACGGACACGACCACCAACACGCAGCGCCAGGTCACGCTGGTCAACGTGACCGATCCGGCGGCGCTGCCGCTTCAGAACGCGACCAACGCCAACCCGATGCAGATCGGGGTGAATTTCTCCGGCGGCATGGGCGCAATCGCCTCGGCGCTCAACACCGCGCTCTCCGGCTCGCATCTGTCGTTCGCTGCAGCTCCGTCGCCGGCGACGGCCACCACGCTGCGGGTGATCGACGACAACACCGGCCTTGCCAAGGTCAATTCGTCCTCGACCACCAAGACGATCACGTCGCTGACCTCGGGCAATCCGCAACTGCCGCTGTTCACCGACGGCGGACAGGCGCTCTACACCGGCGCGATCACGGCGTCGGGTTCGCAGATGACGGGCCTCGCCGGGCGCATCGCCGTGAACACGCAGCTCGTCACCGACCCGACCAGGCTGTCGGTCTACAGCACCTCGCCGGTGACGCCCGCAGGCGACACCACGCGCTCGGACTATCTCTATTCGCAGCTCACCTCGGCGGTGTTCTCCTATTCGCCGCAGAGCGGTCTCGGCTCGGCGAGCCAGCCCTTCACCGGCAGCGTTTCGAACTATCTGCAGCAGTTCCTGAGCATTCAGGGCAATGCCGCGACCCAGGCCACCCAGCTCCAGCAGGGCCAGAGCGTCGTGGTCTCGACGCTGCAGGCCAAGTTCAACTCGACCTCCAGCGTCAATCTGGACTCGGAGATGTCGAACCTGATCCAGCTCCAGAATGCCTATGCCGCCAACGCCCACGTCATGTCGGTGGTGCAGAGCATGATGAACACGTTGCTCCAGGCTCAAGTGTAACAAGTAACAGGGCTCTGAAACATGTCGATCAGCAGCATCAATTACTCCTCGTCGGTTCTCGGCTCGCAGATCCGCAACATCAACCAGCAGCTCACCGACCTTTCGACGCAGCTCTCGACCGGCAAGCTGTCGCAGAACTATTCCGGGATGGGCACCAACGAGGGCTTTGCGATCGCCGGACGCGCGCAGCTGTCCAACATCGCCGCCTATACCGACACGATGACCAACGTCAACGTCAGCATCAACCTCGCCAACACCGCGCTCCAGTCGCTGACCACGATCCGCAACACGGTGCAGACCGGCTCCGCCAACACCGCGCAGGATCTCAACGTCAACGGGCAGACCGTTGCGCAGAACACCGCCGCCGCCCAGTTCGGCTCGATGGTCGGCGTTCTCAACACGCAGTCGGGCAACCGCTATCTGTTTTCCGGAACGGCCTTCAACACGCAGTCGGTCGCGGATGCTGGCGACATCATCAACGGTACGACGACGCAGGCGGGCTTCAAGACCGTCATGGCGGAGCGCCAGGCCGCCGACCTCGGCGCGGGCGGCATGGGCCGACTGGTGCAGACGCAGCCGACGCCGAGCTCGGTGCAGGTGTCGGAGGACGCCGCCGGATCGCCGTTTGGGCTGAAGATCGCCGCGGTCTCCTCGACGCTGACGGGGGCGACGGTCACCGGCCCGAGCGGCTCGCCGGTGTCGTTCTCGGTCGATCTCAACGGTGTCAATCCGAACAACGGCGACAAGCTGAGCGTGCAGTTCACGCTGCCGGACGGGACGACCGAGCAGATCGACCTGACCGCGTCGACGGCGACACCGACGCCGCTCGGCAGTTTCGCCATCGATGCGAGCACCCCCGTCAACCCGACCAACACGGCGACGAACCTCAACACCGCGCTGAACACCGCGATCAAGAAGCTTGCCAACACCTCGCTCGTGGCGGCATCCGCGATCGTTGCCGGCGACAATTTCTTCAACACCGCAAGTTCCGCGATCGGCACGCCCGTCAACAATCAGGCGGCGACGGCGGCGCCCGTGACCGGCGCGACGACGCTGTCCGGCGCGAGCCCTTCGGACTCGATTTCACCGGGCTTCGTCGCCGGCGACACCATCACCGTCAACGGCACCACGCTCACCTTCGTCAACTCCGGCGCGACCGCCAACCAGCTCAACGTCGGCGACAGCATCCAGACCCTGCTCGGCAAGATCGACCAGATCACGGGGACTTCGAAGCCCTCGACGGTTCATGGCGGCGCGATCACGATCAACACCGACGACGCTGCGAGCCTGAACATCACGAGCTCGAATACGGGAGCGCTGGGCTCGCTCGGTTTCGCCTCGACGCCCGTGACCGCCACGCAACCGCCGCTGCGCGTCGGCACCTCGCCCGCGAGCTCGGCGACAACGCTGGTCAACGGCTCGGCCACGACCGTGAAATGGTACCAGGGCAATGACGGGCCCGGCTCGCCGCGCTCCACCGCCGTGGCGCGCGTCGACGATTCCGTCACGGTGCAATATGGCGCGCAGGCCGACGAGGACGCGATCCGCCAGCAGTTGCAGGCGATCGCGGTGTTCGGGACGTTCTCGACCTCGCCGACCGGGCAGTATTCAGGCGGGCAGGTCGCCGCGCTGAGCCTGCGGGTGACGCAGGCCCTGACGAAGCAGCCCGGCCAGCAGCGCATCGAGGACATCCAGACCGACCTTGCGATGGCCCAGAACACGATGAAGGACGCCGGCACGCGCCAGACCCAGGCCAAGGCGCAGCTCCAGACCATCATCGACCAGGCGGAATCGGCCTCGCCGGATCAGGTCGCGAGCGAGATTCTGGCGCTCCAGAACGCGCTCCAGGCGTCCTACCAGGTGACCTCGAACCTGTCGCAGCTCTCGCTCGTCAAGTTCCTGTAAGGATGCGTTAAGGCGCCGTTAACCATGCCTCTTTACCTCTTGGTGAGGATTGGAGCGGGGCGGAGCGGGCGATGTCGGACAAGATGCAACTAGTGGTGGCGACGCCATGCTTCGGTGGGCAGGTGTCGAGCATCTATGCAAGCTCGATCTTCGCGCTCCAGCGCGCCGTGCACGGCATGGCCAATCTCGAGCTCAAGGTGCTCCTGCGCGACGGCGATGCCCTGATCACGCGCGCGCGGGCCAACCTGGCCGCGATGTTCCTGGACGATCCGAAGGCGACGCATTTCCTGTTCATCGATGCCGACATCGGCTTCACGCCGGAGCAGGTGTTCCGGCTGATCGAGTGCGGCGCGGATGTCGTTGCCGGCTGCTATCCGATCAAGCGGGTCAACTGGGACAAGGCGAAGCGGGCGATCGAAGCCGGCCGCCCCGACGTTCCGGCGGCCTCGCTGGACTACGTGCTCGAGATCGAGGACCCCGACCGCATCGTGGTGGTCAACGGCTTCACCCGCGTGCGCTACGCCGGCACCGGCTTCCTGATGATCCGCCGCCACGTGCTGGAGGCGATGTGTCGGCATCCGGACTACGCGGCGCTGCAATTCTTCCGCGAGCATTCGCACGATACGTTGGCGGCGAGCCAGAACCGGTTTGCATTGTTCGAATGCATGATCGATCCTGCGACCGGCACCTATCTCTCCGAGGACTTCGCCTTCTGCAAGCGCTGGACCGACATCGGCGGCGAGATCTGGGCCGACATCCAGAGCTCGCTCGATCACGTCGGGCCGTCGGTGTTCCACGGCGACATCACTTCGCAATTCACAGCGGCGCCCGCGGCGGCGGCCGATGCGGCGTGAGCCTTTCGGGATGAGCGCCGGCGCATCCCGTCTGTCGGCCACCGAGCACGCGTCCGACGGCGGCTCGCGCTACCGCCTGCGGGATCTCTTCACGCCGCTGGACACGCTGCTCGCCTCCGGCGGAGATCCGCGACTGGCGCTCGATCCGAAGGAGCGTGTCAACGCCTATGGCTGCGCGCCGTCGCCGGAGCCGGAGCTCTGGAATTTCGCCTCCTCGACAGCATCGACGATCTCGCAGATGGCCTACGATCGCGCCGCGCTGGCGCGCGAAGAGCTGATGCACAAATGCCTGTTCGACGAGGTCGAGGTCGCCTTCGACGCGCGCTGCGAGGACATGCGCGACGAGCTGCGCGGCCACCTTCAGCTTTCGCCGCGCATCGATGTCGTGTTCTCGCCGTCCGGCACGGATTCGCAGCTTCACGCCCTGTGCGTGGCGCGCGCGGTGCTCGGCGCACCGCCGGTGACGATCGTGGTCGGCGCCGACCAGACCGGAAGCGGAACCACCCATACCGCACGCGGCCACCATTTCAGCACGATGACGGCAAGCGGCATCGCCGTGCGCAAGGACGGCGCGGTGACGGGGCTCGCCGGCGATAGCATCGCGGTGCCGCTGATCGACATGGCGGCCGGCGTCGCGATGCGCCAGGATGCCGATGACGTAGTGCTGCGCGCGATCGAGACCAGCCTCGCGCAAGGTCGAGGCGTTTTGTTGCAGATCATGGATTGCTCAAAACTGGGCTGGCGCGCGCCGACCACAGCCTGCCTCGACGAGATCGCGCGACGCTGGCCCGGCAAGGTTCAGGTCGTCGTCGATGCCTGCCAGGCGCGGCTCGGCCGCCGGCGGCTGCGCTCCTATCTCGACCGCGGCTACATGGTGCTGATCACCGGCTCGAAATTCTTCGGCGGGCCCGCCTTCAGCGGCGCGCTGCTGGTGCCGAAAGGCCGCTCGCGCTCGCTCGACCGGATGGGTGCGATCGCGCCGGGCTTGTTCGACTATGCCGGCCGCAGCGACTGGCCGACGGCCTGGACGGCGCTGCGCTCGCGCTTCGAGCGCCGGCCGAATTTCGGCCAATGGCTGCGCTGGGAGGCGGCTCTGGCCGAGATCGGCAGCTACTACGCCGTGCCCGAAGCCTTCCGCGCCAAGGCACTGTTCGAAATTGCCGCCGGCGTCGACAGCATGATCGCGCTGTCGCCGTCGCTTCGCCCCGTGCCGGCTGCGGTCGAGAACACCGGCGCGGACGACGAGGAATTCGCGCAGGCCACGATCTTTCCGTTCACGCTGCTGCGCGGCGGCAAACCGGTCTCGATCGCCGAGACCGGTGCCGTCCATCGGGCGCTGGCGCGCGACATGAGCGAGGAGATCGGCGGCAGCGCTTCAGACCGGCAGGTCGCCGCGCAGCGCTGCCTGATCGGCCAGCCGGTCCGGCTGGAACGGCAGGACGATGCGCCGCAGGCCGCGTTGCGCCTCTGCGTCGGCGCACGGCTCGTAACCGAGGCTTGGTCGCCGGATCCGGCGCAGGCGCAACGCAATGTGCGGCACGTTCTCGATCGCATCGCCCACGTCCTGGTGAAGATCGAGCTGCTGCTTGACCGCGGCATGGCCGCAACCGCGCTGGACAAGCCCGCGTTCGAGGTGTGAGATGCAACATCCGGTTTCCGCGCCGATCGGCATGACCGTGCCGAACCATGCCGACCGCATCGGCTTTGCGCAGCTGACGCGCCGCGCCTTCGAGGGCGGCGATCTGCATCCGTTGCGCGAACAGCTCCTGGCGCGGATCGCGGAAGGGACGGCAGAGGCGGGCGAAGGCCTGGACCTGTCGTTGATTGCCCAGCTTCTCGGCGAGAAGGAGGCCGGGCTCGTGATCCAGACTGAGGTGCTCTCCTTCCACCAATTGTTTCGCACGCCCTGTGCGGTTTCGAAACCCCGTCTGCGCGTGCTCGCGCTCGCGGCCGATATCGACATGGGCGGCAACACGCCGATCGACTTCCTGCTGGAAGACTCCGACATCGAGCTGTTGACGCTCTACGTGGTCAAGGGCGTCGGTCTGCCGGAGAATCTGCCCGAGCACGACGTCGCGATCGTGATCGCATCCGATTCCGAGGAATGCCGGGATGCGCTCGCGTTGATCGAAAAGGCCGCGCCACGCTGGCCGCGGCCGCTGCTCAATCGTCCCGATCTCATCGGCAATCTCGATCGCGACAAGCTCTATCGATTGCTGGCCGGTGTCCCGGGTCTCGACATTCCCGCGACCATCCACGCGACGCGCGCGCAATTGTCGGATCTTTCGCAGGGACGAAAGGCCTGCAAGGACATCGCGGACGAACTGCACTTCCCGATGATCGCGCGGCCGCGCGGCTCGCATGCCGGCGTCGGCCTAGCGAAGCTCGACAATGCGCCGGCGCTCGCGGCCTATCTTGCCGAGCGGCAAGAGCAGGACTTCTTCGTCGCGCGTTTCGTCGACTATGTGAGTCCCGATGGGCTCTACCGCAAATATCGTCTCGCCATGGTCGACGGCAAGCCCTATGCCTGCCACATGGCGATCGCCGACCGCTGGGACATCTGGTATCTCAACGCCTACATGGCGTTCAGCGAGGAGAAGCGGGCGGAGGAGGCCGTCTTCATGCTCGACTTCGATCATGCTTTCGCTGCGCGCCACAAGGTCGCGCTCGACGAAATGAGCAGGCGCGTCGGCCTCGACTATTTCATCGTCGATTGCGCCGAGAACCAGAACCGCGAACTCCTTGTCTTCGAGGCCGACAACACCGCCGTCGTGCACAACATGGATCCGCCGATCGTGTTTCCGTACAAGCCGCCGCAAATGCGCAAGATATTCGCGGCATTCACGGCGATGCTGTCGCGGCATGCAACAGCGGGCGAGGGGAGTGCAGCATGAACGAGATCGTCCGCAAGACCTATAGCTCGGTCACGCACAGCTCGCTCGATCCTCAGGACTGGAGTGAATTTCGCGCGCTCGCCCATCGCATGCTAGACGAAACTATCGACGGTATTGCCAACATTCGTGCGCGCCCGGTGTGGCAGCCGATCCCCGACGGCGCCCGCGCGGCATTCAAGGCCGACGTGCCGCGCGAGGCAAACGATCTCGCCGAGGTCTATCGCGAATTCGCCGAGCATGTCGCGCCGTATGCGACAGGTAACGTCCATCCGGGTTTCATGGGCTGGGTGCATGGTGGCGGCACCGCGGTCGGCATGCTCGCGGAAATGCTCGCGGCGGGCCTCAACGCAAATCTCGGCGGCCGCGACCACATGCCGATCGAGGTCGAGCGCCAGATCGTCGGCTGGATGCGGCAATTGTTCGCGTTTCCCGACGGCGCGAGCGGCATCTTCGTCACGGGCACGTCGATGGCCAATCTGATGGCCGTGCTGGTGGCGCGTGCCAGCGCGCTCGGCACGCTGGCGCGGCAGCACGGCATCGGCAATGACGGTGCGCTGCTCACCGCCTATACGTCGCAGGCCGCGCATGGCTGCGTCTCGCGGGCGATGGACATTGCCGGGCTCGGCACCGATGCGCTGCGCAAGATCGGCGTCGATGCCGACCATCGCATCGACGTTGCCGCGTTGCGCGCCCAGATCGCTGTCGATCGCGAGGTCGGTTTCAAGCCGTTCCTCGTCGTCGCGTCCGCCGGCACGGTCGACATCGGGGCGGTCGACGATCTCAAGGCGATCGCGGAGCTGTGCCGCGAAGAGGGAATCTGGTTTCACGTCGACGGCGCGTTCGGCGCGCTTGCGATCCTGTCGCCCGAGCTCGCGCCGCTGCTCGGCGGCATCGAGCTCGCGGATTCCATCGCGCTCGACTTCCACAAATGGGGGCAGGTGCCTTACGATGCGGGCTTCCTGCTGGTGCGCGACGGAGAGCAGCATCGGCAAGCCTTTGCGCAGCCGGCGGCCTATCTGCGCCGCGAGGCGAGGGGGCTCGCCGCGGGCGCGGTCTGGCCCTGCGATCTTGGGCCCGAACTGTCACGCGGCTTCCGTGCGCTGAAGACCTGGTTCACGCTGAAGACGTTCGGCACCGACTGGCTGGGTGCGGTGATCGCGCGTAGCTGTGCGCTGGCGAAATATCTGGAGACGCGCGTTCTCGCCGAGCCGCGGCTGGAGTTGCTGGCACCGGTCAATCTCAACATCGTCTGTTTTCGTTACCGCGCCGCCGACGAGGTCAATCGCGAGATCGTTGCAGACATCCAGGAATCCGGCGTTGCGGCGCCGTCGAGCACGACGCTGAACGGCGAGTTCGCGATCCGGGCCGCGATCGTCAATCATCGCACCGAGGAGTCGGACATCGACGCGCTGGTCGCGGCCGTGCTGGAGTTCGGCGCACGACGGATCGGCGACGCAGTGGTCGAGGTCGAGGCGCCACCGCTCGCAGAGCATTAGTATCTAAGCATTCCTGCAACGACAACGGCCCCGGAGGCGATCCGGGGCCGTTATCTTTCGAAAGGCTGGTCTTTCGAAAGGCTGGTCTTTCGAAAGGCTGGTATTTCGAAAGAGTTGGTCGTGCGTGAGGCCTGCTCGTTCGCGCGGCGTGACCGCGCGAGAGCGGATCAGGCGGCGGTGCTGACGTCGTCCTTGACCGCTTCCGTCTTGGGATGCGTGGCCTCGAACTGGCCGCGCAGCTTCTCTTCATAGGCGATCAGCTTGCGGGCGTCCTTCAGCGCCCGGTAGAGGTCGCCGTTCAGGATGTTGTTGTTGATGCCTTCGATGATCGGCCAGGAGCTCGGCACCGCGGTGACGATGTCGCGCACCAGGTTGAAATAGGTGCCGTGCTGGGTCTGCGGATCCGGCGAGATGTACATGAGCTGCACCGCCAGATAGACGAGCTTGGCCGGCGTGTCGGCGGTCTCGGGCGTGAGGATGTCACGCTCGCGCAGGATCGGCACGTTGTCGCCGTCGATCAGAAGGCGGGCGCGCTGGTCGGTGTTGGTTATCACGCAGTTGCCGACGATGATGCGTTCGTGCGGTCTGAGCTCGACCTTGAGGGCCATGCCTGTTCTCCATCAACGCTTTCGTAACCGAGCGTGTGTTGCGGCGGATCAGGGCGCAATACTCCATCAAGATTAGTTAACGACTTGTGAATCCTCGCCACGAGCGCGGAAAAGATCAATCATATCAACGTCGAAATTGCCCGGCGGAGCAGCGTCGCGGATCTGTGGATCGGCCGAATCACGCGCCGACTCGGCAAAACTGCCGGTTTCATTTCATGCTTCGTTAGATTCTCGGAGCCACGGTCCGCCGGTCGCTGGGTCAATCTCGATCCAAGCAGACGCGTAACAGTAGCGTCGTTTACCAGAAAGGTAACAGAGTCATGTCCGGTATCGTTCTCTCGTCCTCGGTTCGCCAGAACCTGCTTTCCCTCCAGTCCACCGCTGATCTGCTCGCCACCACGCAGAACCGTCTGTCGACCGGCAAGAGCGTCAACTCCGCCCTGGACAATCCCACCAACTTCTTCACCGCCCAGTCGCTCGACAACCGCGCCAGCGACATCAACAACCTGCTCGACGGCATCGCCAACGGCGTGCAGGTGCTGCAGGCCGCCAACACCGGCATCACCTCGCTGCAGAAGCTGATCGACAGCGCCAAGTCGATCGCCAACCAGGCGCTGCAGACCACCGTCGGCTATTCCACCAAGTCCAACGTCTCC
>NZ_JALJRD010000014.1:0-161929 GCF_024519875.1 Bradyrhizobium sp. Bra64
CCTCATGGTGAGGAGCCCGCCAAAGCGGGCGTCTCGAACCATGCAGGCCGAGCTCATTCGCAACCTCCCGCGGTCATATCCGATGGCCCTGCCTGCAAGCGGGAGAGGTTGCAGCGAGCGCCTGGCTGGCAGATCAAACCCAAAGACAACCGGCCTCAGATATCGATCGTTGCGCTCAGCGAGTGTTCCTGGATGAAGTCGCGGCGCGGCTCGACCACGTCGCCCATCAGCTTGGTGAAGATGTCGTCGGCCTCGTCGACCTCCTTGACCTTCACCTGGAGCAGCGAACGCGCATTGATATCCAGCGTCGTCTCCCAGAGCTGTTCCGGGTTCATCTCGCCCAGCCCTTTGTAGCGCTGCAGCGTGACGCCCTTGCGGCCGGCGTCGGTGACGGCCTCGAACAGGTCGACCGGCCCGTAGACCATGTGCTCGACGTCCTTGCGCCGCAGCTTGCCGGGCCGGGCATAAACGTCCTGGAGCTTCACCGTGTACTCGTCGAGCTTGCGGGCTTCGACCGAGCCCAGGAAGGCATCGTCGATCACAGCGGCTTCCTTGACGCCGCGCACCGTGCGCTCGAACTGGAAACCCTGGCCTTCGACGTACTGGCCGACCCAGCCGCGTTCGACCTCGTCAGCGAGCGTGTCGAGGCGGGCGGCGATGTATTGCGCGGCTGCGGCGGCTTTCTCCGGGTCGCCATAGATCGCCTTGTTCAGCACGCCCGTGATGGCGGCCTGCTCGATCACCTTGCGATTGTAGCGGGTGTGCAGGCTGCGCAGGATGCCGCGGACGGCGCGGGCGTCGTCGATCAGCGAACGCAGATCGCGGCCGGTGCGATCGCCGCCGGTGCCCGGAATGTAGACGCAGTCGTCGAGCCCGGTGTCGATCAGATAATCTTCCAGCGCCCGCTCGTCCTTCAGATACTGCTCCGACTTGCCGCGGTTGACCTTATACAGCGGCGGCTGGGCGATATAGAGATAGCCGCCGTCGATGATGTCGCGCATCTGCCGGTAGAAGAAGGTGAGCAGCAGCGTGCGGATGTGGGCGCCGTCGACGTCGGCGTCCGTCATCACGATGATCTTGTGATAGCGCAGCTTCTCGATCGAGAACTCGTCGCTGATGCCGGTGCCGAGCGCGGTGATCAGCGTGCCGATCTGCTCGCTGCCCAGCATCTTGTCGGGGCGGACGCGCTCCACGTTGAGGATCTTGCCGCGCAGCGGCAGCACCGCCTGGAATTCGCGGTTGCGGCCCTGCTTGGCGCTGCCACCTGCCGAGTCACCCTCGACGATGAAGAGCTCGGATTTCGCCGGGTCCTTTTCCTGGCAGTCGGCGAGCTTGCCGGGCAGCGAGGACACCGAGAGGGGGCTCTTGCGGGTCAGTTCGCGCGCCTTTCGCGCGGCTTCGCGGGCGGCAGCGGCCTGGATCACCTTGCCGACGATCATCTTGGCTTCGCTCGGATGCTCCTCGAACCAGGCCTGGAGCGCTTCGTTGAGCACGTTCTCGACCACGGGCCGCACTTCCGAGGACACCAGCTTGTCCTTGGTCTGCGACGAGAATTTCGGATCGGGCACCTTCACCGAAAGCACGGCGGTGAGGCCTTCGCGGCAATCGTCGCCGGTCAGCGCGATCTTTTCCTTCTTCGCATTGCCCTCGGCATAGCCGTTGACCTGGCGCGTCAGCGCGCCGCGGAAGCCGGCCAGATGCGTGCCGCCGTCGCGCTGCGGGATGTTGTTGGTGAAGCACAGCACGTTCTCGTGGTAGCTGTCGTTCCACCACAGCGCGGCCTCGACGCCGATGCCGTTGGCTTCCGCGCGCACCATGATCGGTGCCGGCACGATCGCCTTCTTGTTGCGGTCGAGATATTTGACGAATTCCTCGACGCCGCCGGAATAGTGCATCTCCTCGCGCTTCTCGACCGCGTGACGCATGTCCGAGAGCGCGATGTTGACGCCGGAATTGAGGAAGGCGAGCTCGCGCAGCCGGTGCTCGAGCGTCGCGAAATCATATTCGATGTTCTTGAAGGTTTCGGTCGAGGCCTGAAACGTCACCTCGGTGCCGCGCCTGCCGGGCGCATCGCCGACGACCACGAGCGGTGCGACCGCATCGCCATGGGCGAACTCGATGTAGTGCTCCTTGTTGTCGCGCCAGATGCGCAGGCCGAGCTTGCTCGACAGCGCGTTGACGACGGAGACGCCGACGCCGTGCAGGCCGCCGGAGACCTTGTAGGAATTCTGGTCGAACTTACCGCCGGCATGGAGCTGGGTCATGATGACCTCGGCCGCCGAGATGCCTTCGCCCTTGTGGATGTCGACGGGAATGCCGCGGCCGTCGTCGCGCACGGTGACGGAATTGTCGGCATTGAGGATCACGTCGACGCGCGTGGCGTGGCCCGCAAGCGCCTCGTCGATCGCGTTGTCGACGACCTCGTAGACCATGTGGTGCAGGCCCGAGCCGTCGTCGGTGTCGCCGATATACATGCCCGGGCGCTTGCGGACGGCGTCGAGACCCTTGAGCACGCGGATCGATTCCGCCCCGTAATCGCTTGGATTTGAGGGCTCGTTTTCGGCAGGCGTCTGCCGAGCAGGTTCTGTCATGAGAGGCCTTCGAAATGTCGCCCGAATCAGCCGCGCAAAAGGCGCTGATTTGCAGGCTATTTGTGCCATGAAAGACAGCTTGCGCCTAGCGCAAAGTATCTCCCGGCAACCCTTTGATGAAATAGGGATTTTTAGCCGGTTTTCAAGGCTCGCGAAGGCTGATTCTGGGGCTCGCAAAAAGCGCGATTCGGAGGGGTTTTTGAGGCCTCGCAAAGGCGGGGCTTTTGCGGGCCTGGGAGGTGTGTTCCGAGGTGCCGTTAGAGCATTGGTCCTGGGTAAAGTTGGTCGGCCTGCGGGCTCGCCGCAACCTCTCCCGCAAGCGGGAGAGGGAGCGCACCTGCTACATAGCAGCCTCAATACATCTGCAGCGGCAGCACGTCGCCGTTCGGCCCCACCAGAAGGCCCCAGGCGTCGCCGGCGGCCACGGTCAGGGTTTCGCTGCGGGCAGGGCGTCCAGGCACGCGCAGGGCGTACTGGTACTTGCCAGGCGGCAGATCGAGCATCGGGCCTTTCGGCGATTGCGGGCCGCCGGCGCCGGCTGCGATCTTCACCGTTCGATTGTTGATCGTCAGCGACGCTTCCTTCGGCCCCATGTTGCCGAGCATCACCCGGGCCTGTCCCGCCTTGGGCATGATGTCGGCCTTGGCTGCGGCCTGCGGATTCCGTTGCACCAGGCTGACCGTGGTCTCGTCCCTGGCGCGGCCGAGCTTCAGCATGGCCGGTCCGTCCGGCGAGGTGAACGCCAACTCCGCCCGGTCGGCCGTAACGGTCGCGCCGTCGGCCTTTTCCTGCCAGCCGCGCTTGGTCAGCTCCGTGCGATAGAAGGCGAGGACATCCGAGAGTTCGGCAGGAATGCTGGCCTCGAGCTCCTTGCGGAACGACTGGTCGCTGCCGGGGAATTTCGTCGAGCTGATCCCGCTCGAACTGCGCTGCGTCGGCACGGGCAGCGCGCCATCGGGATCTGCCTTCAGCGGCTCGGTCGATTTGGCCTGCACCGTCTTGGATTCCGTCGGTTTGGATTGTGCCGATTTGGTCTCGGCCGGCTTCGCCGCAGCCACGACCAGGCCGGAGCCGGTGGCGCTGACATTCACCTTCGGACCCATCTGCATCACGGTCATCGAGATCGACTTGCCGGACTTGGAGAATTCCAACACCGCCATGTTGGGTTGGTTGATGACGGAGGGCTGCTCCTTCCAGCCCGCGTTCTTCAGCGATGCGCGGTAGAAGGCGCCGAGCGCCTTCACGCTCGAATTGGAGGAGAATTCGAGCCGGCCGTCGCCGCCCTCGAACTTCACGCCCTCGGCGGTTTCGGGCAGCGGCACCGGCGTCTTGCTGTCGGCGAGCGCATTGAGCGGCGTGTCGGACAGCGCGGCGGCCTGCACCTTGCGCCTCGCTTCGTCGGCGGCGATGAGTTGCTTGGCCGCACCTAGCGCATCACCAAGAAACTTCTGATCGGCTTCCTTCTTCGCCCTGGCGCGGGCGGCCAGCGCCGACTCCTTCACCTGCACGTTCAGGCTGATCATGGTGAAATCATACTTGCGGCCGAGCCGGAGCACGCCGGTTTCCTCGGCATTGGAGACCTTGATCGCGACCTCGTCGCCGGGCGCGAGCGGCGCGCTGCCGTCTTCCTGCCAGCCGCGCGCGGCGAGCTCGCGATGATAGAAGGCGAGCACGGCCGGCAGCTCGGCCATCGCGGCCGCTGACATCTCACGCTTGTTGGAATCGGCACTGCCGAGGCTCCTCGCCGTCTTGGTCGGGTTCGGCCGCGGCAGGCCGGCAAGATCGTCGTCGGCCTTGAGCTCGCTCGGCAAGGCGAAGGGCGCGACCCGGATATCGACATTGGTGCGGCCATCGTCGCGGCGCGTCAGCGTCAGCATGACCGGCTTCTGCTGGTAGAAGCCGGTGTCCTTGCTGTCCGGGTGCACGTAGAACGCACGCAGGCCGTTGGGAACGGTCTCGTCCAGGCTGGTCGCCCAGCGTGCGGCCGTTTCCGGCGTGAGCTTCTGCCAGCCGATCGCAGCCATCTCGTTGCTGTAGAAATTCGACGTCGCATCGAGCGCGCTGGACGCAATGCAGCCGAGATAGGGCCTTGTGCCATCGAACATGATGTCGCTCGCGCCGTCGGGAAACGGCACGTTCGAATAGATGCGGTCGGTCGAGTAGTGGACCATTGACTGGTCGGGCCGGCCGAGGGCTTGGGTGAGATAGACCGAAAGGCCCTGCCGCCCCTTTTTGAAGTTCAGCGTGGTGCTCTTCTCCTCCAGCGGCCGTACATAAGGCACCCAGCCTTCGCCGCTGAGGAGTTTTTTCACCGCCGGCGATGTCACGGCTTCCGGCGTCGGCATCCGATATTCGACGCGGTAGGGATCGGGGCGCGAGGTGTCTTCCACCGCGCCCTCGAGCTGCGGCAGCGCGTGGACGTCGACGATACCTGCATCGGCGGCGGCCGCGATCGAGCAACTCGCCATCAGGAAGAGGCCGCACGCAAGCAGCCGCCAGCGTACCGGGACTTGCGTCCCGCGCGGGATCGTCGACATTGTCAAGACTCCTGGATTTCGCGCGGTCTTCATCCCTCGCGCAATTGCAGGCTGCGACACCGTCGGCGCGGCCTCAGACGACTAGTCGCGGCAGGAACCCGTGAGGTTCAATACAGCAGGAGCGGCGACCATGCCTCTCCGTCGCGCCCGACCGTGAGCTCCCAGGTATCGCCGGCCGTGAAGCTGAGGATCTGCGTGGTGGCTGGATGGCCCGGCACGTTCACCTCGTAGGAATATTTGCCGGGCCGCAGATCCAGCGACATCGCGCGGGCGCCGGCGGCGTGCTTGATGGTGCGGTCGTTGATCGTGAGCGTGGCGTCCGTATCGCTGATATTGGAGAACACCAGCATCGCCTGGCCGGGCTCGGGCATGACGTTCGCATCGGTCGCAACGGATGCGTTCTTCTGCACGAGGTTGACCCTGGTGCTGCTGTCCTTGCGGTCGAGCGCGAGCATGCCGGGTCCGAGCGGCGAGGCGAAGGCGAGCTGGACGTGATCGGCGGAGACCACCGCGCCATCGTGCTGCTCCTGCCAGCCGAGCTTGCCGAGCTCGGTGCGGTAGAAGGCGAGGACGTCGCCGAGTTCGGCGGGCACGGTCGCCTCCAGCCTGGTACGGAGCGGCGTTTCAACGCCCCTGACGACGGTGGTGTGAATTCCCCGGTAGCTGTAACGGGTCGGCGCGGGCAGCTTGGTATCGGGATCCGGCGTCAGCTCGGCCGAGAACAGCGGCGACAGACGCGGCACCCAGGCGCCGGCGCTTGCCGCGATCATGCAGATCGCGAGCAGGACAAGGCCGCACGCAAACGCCTGCCATCGTCCCGAGGCCCGAGCCCCGGTCCTTGCCGTCCGCATCTCACGCTCCAGGGGTATCGCGCGTGATGTCATCGCGCGATGGCAAAATGGGCTGCGACACCGTCGGCGCGGCCTCAGACAGCTAGTCGCCGACGCAACCGCGTGGGTTCAATGCGGCGGCTCACGGGCGTGCGCTGACCTGTCCGCTCTCGACGTCAAACACCTCGCCGCCGGCGCCAATCTCGGCGAAGGCGGCCGGGTCCGCGCCGGTCAGCCAGACCTGCGCGCCGAGCTTGCGCAGCTCGTCGAACAGCGCCGCGCGCCGGTTCGGATCGAGATGGGCGACGATCTCGTCGAGCAGCAGCAGCGGCACGATGCCGGTCATCTCGGCGACCAGCGTCGCATGCGCCAGCACCAGCCCGATCAGCAGCGCCTTCTGCTCGCCGGTCGAGGCGTCGCGTGCCGGCATGCCTTTCGGCGCATAGATCACCTGCAGATCGGTGAGATGCGGACCATCCGTGGTGCGGCCGGCGATGGCGTCGCGCGGGCGGTTGTCGCGCAGGATCTGCCGGTAGCGGTCCTCGACCGACGTTGCGGTCTCGCTCAGCAGCGCATTCTCCATCCAGCCGTCGAGCGCGATGTGCGCCGAGGGAAAGGCCGAGGCCTGCGCGCGCGCATTCAGCATGCCGGTGAGCCGCGCCGCGGTCTGGCCGCGGGTTGCGGCGACGGCGACCGCAAGCTCCGCGGTCTCGCGCTCGATCGCGTCGCACCAATGGTCGTCGTAATTGCGCGTCTCGAGCAGGCGGTTGCGCGAGCGCAGCGAGCGTTCGAGCGCGGAGATGCGGCTGGAATGCTCGCTGTCGATTGCCAGCACCAGGCGGTCGAAGAAGCGCCGCCGCTCGGAGGCCGCGCCCATGAACAGCCCGTCCATCGCCGGCGTCAGCCACACCATGCGGATATGGTCGCCGAAGGCCGTGGCGGAATTGACCGGCTCGCGGTCGATGCGGCAGCGCCGGCTCACGGAGCTGTCGGCGCGCGGCGCATCGATGCCGGTGCCGAGTGTGGCGAGCCCCAGCGCGCCCTCGACCTGGGCCGAGACCGCCCAGGAGCCGTCGCCCTGGTTGTCGGCGACGTCTTCCAGCGTGGCGCGCCGCAAGCCGCGTCCCGGCGACAGGAACGAGATCGCCTCGATGCAATTGGTCTTGCCTGCCCCGTTCGGCCCGACCAGCGCCACCATGTCAGCCGCCGTCGCGAGCCCCGCCGCCCGATAATTGCGAAAATGCGTCAGCGTCAGGCGATGAATGCGGGAGGGGGTCATGTTGGAACAGTGGCACGCTCTGCTCACCCTCTCCCCTTGTGGGAGAGGGTGGCGCCTCACGAAGTGAGGCGACGGGTGAGGGGTATCTTACCGCCCGGCAAGCTTTGCAAGGAGATCCTCCAATACAGAAGCTGGCTGCTGCAGCACGTCATTGTTCCAGTAACGCGCTATCGAGAAACCTTCCGCCGAGAGAGCCGCATCACGCGCTGCATCGGTTCGTGATACTGCGTGCTGACCGCCGTCGATCTCGATCACAAGGCGTTTCTCGAAGCAGACGAAGTCGAGAATGTAGCTTTTGAACGGAACCTGTCGGCGAAGCTTGAAGGCGGACAATCGACGATCCCTGAGCAGGCGCCACATCGCGGCCTCTGCATCCGTCGGCTCGTGCCGCATGTTCTTCGCGAATTGGCGGAGACGCTTGGGGACCGGCCGATGGGATGGCTCCTGCGGCACTAACCCCTCACCCGACTGAGTGTGTATCCGCCAGCGGAGTAGCCCTCTCCCACAAGGGGAGAGGGCGCAGCAACGTGCATCGCGCTAGGCTCTGAAAGAAGGGCCTGTCGGCGAGGGAGGAGCACCTCCCTCACACCCGCATCGGCATCAGCACGTACAACGCGCTCTTGTCGTCGCGGTCCTGCACCAGCGTCGGCGAGCCGGGATCGGCGAGCCTCAGGGTTGCAACGTCGCCTTCGATCTGGGCAGCGATGTCGAGCAGGTAGCGCGAGTTGAAGCCGATATCGAGGGCGTCGGAGGCGTATTCGACCTCGAGCTCTTCTGTCGCGCTGCCGGAATCCGGATTGGTCACCGACAGCACCAGCTTGCCCGGCGACAGCGACAGTTTCACCGCGCGCCCGCGCTCGCTCGAGATCGTCGAGACGCGATCGACCGCGTTCTCGAAATCCTTCTTGTCGACGACGAGCTCCTTGTCGTTGCCCTGCGGGATGACGCGGCCGTAATCGGGGAAGGTGCCGTCGATCAGCTTCGAGGTCAGCACCACGTTGCCGATGGTGAAGCGGATCTTGGCCTGCGACAGCTCGATTGTCATCTCGGCGTCGGCGTCCTCGATCAGGCGCTGCACCTCGCCGACGGTCTTGCGCGGCACGATCACGCCGGGCATGCCGTCGGCGCCCTTGGGCTGCACCAGGTCGAGCTGGGCGAGGCGGTGGCCGTCGGTGGCGACGCCGCGCAGGGTTGCGGCCTTCGCGGAGCCTGCGGCATGCAGATAGATGCCGTTGAGATAATAGCGCGTCTCCTCGGTGGAGATCGCGAACTGGGTGCGGTCGATCAGCCGCTTGACGTCCTTGGCGGCGAGCGAGAACGAGTGCGACATGTCGCCGGCGGCCAGATCCGGGAAATCGTTCTCCGGCAGGGTCTGCAGCGTGAAGCGCGAGCGGCCGGCGCGGATCGCCAGCACGGCGCGGTCGCCGTCGGCCTCCAGCACGATCTGCGACCCGTCCGGCAGCTTGCGCACGATGTCGTAGAACATGTGCGCCGGCACGGTGGTGGAGCCCGCGGTCGCGGTTTCCGCGGGCAGCGTTTCCGTCACCTCGAGGTCGAGGTCGGTCGCCTTCAGCGACAATTTCGCATTCTCGGCCCGGACCAGCACGTTGCCGAGGATCGGAATCGTGTTGCGGCGCTCGACCACGCGGTGGACATGGCCCAGCGACTTCAGGAGTTGCGCGCGTTCGACCGTAACCTTCATTGCACTACTCGCCCGATCCCCAAGGAAACCAAATCTGGAAAAGCCGGGCGGCGGGACGCGCGCCACGGCACCGAAGACCCCGGAAAGCCGGATCATCCAGCCGATATGACCAAAGCCGTCAGGGTCGCGCAAGGTGGCGCGGATGGCCCCCGGATTCAAGGGATTGCGAGGTAGTTCCCCACGATTTACAGGCAAAAACGAGGGCCCGCCGCCCAGGCAAGACGAAGACCGCCGCCCCGGCATGGCCGAGGCGGCGGCAGGTTGGAAGGGGCAGGGCCTAGGCGTTTATTCCTGAAGCTGGCGCTTGAGCGATTCGACCTCGTCCGATAGCGCCGTGTCCTTGGACACCAGGGCCTCGATCTTGCGCACCGCGTGCAATACCGTGGTGTGGTCGCGCCCGCCGAAGCGGCGGCCGATTTCCGGCAGCGAGCGCAAGGTCAGCGTCTTGGCGAGGTACATCGCCACTTGGCGCGGACGGACCACGTTGGCGGTCCGGCGCGAGGACAGGAGGTCGGAGCGGCTGACATTATACTGCCGCGCCACCACGCGCTGAATGTCCTCGATCTTGATCCGCTTGGGTTCCTGCGGCCGGATCAGGTCGCGCACTTCGTGCTCCGCCATCTCCAGCGTCACCGGCCGGTTGTTGAGTTTCGAGTGCGCGAGCAGACGGTTGATCGCGCCTTCGAGATCCCTGCCGTTATGGGTTATGGCGCGGGCCAGATAGGTCAGCACCTCCTCGGGCACCTCGAAAGTCGCATGATGGGCGCGGGCGGCGGCGACGCGCGACTTGAGAATGCCGTGCCGCAGCTCCTCGCCGAGCGAGCCCATCTCGACCACGAGGCCGCCGGCCAGCCGCGAGCGCACGCGGTCATCGAGGCTTTCGAGATCGGACGGCGGCCGGTCGGCTGCGATCACGACCTGGCGGCCGGCGTCGATAAGCGCGTTCAGCGTGTGACAGAATTCGGCCTGGGTCGACTTGCCCTGCAGGAACTGGAGATCGTCGATCACGAGCACGTCGATGCCGCGCAGCGCTTCCTTGAAGGCGAGCGCCGTCTGCGTCTTCAGCGCGGCGACGAAGCCGTACATGAACTTTTCAGCCGTGAGATACAGCACCTTGCGCTCGTTGCCGGAATTACCGGCCCAGGTCACAGCCTGCAGCAGATGCGTCTTGCCGAGGCCGACACCGGCATGGATGTAGAGCGGGTTGAACATCACGGGGTCGCCTCTGCGACCTTCCGCGACCTGGCGCGCCGCCGCATGCGCCAGCGTGTTGGAGCGGCCGACGACGAAGCTTGCGAAGGTCAGGCGCGGATCGAGCGGCGAGCCGCCGAGCGCATCGTGATTGGCCGAGACCGGCGCGGTCGCGGTCGAGCGCAGCTCCGGCGCAGGCGTGCGGCGTGTTTCGACCGGCGCGGGCGCTTCCTTCTGCTGAACGACCGGACGCACGGCCGAGCGAACGGTGAGATCGATGCGATGCACTTCCGGCATCTCGGCCTGCCAGCACGACAACACGCGCTCGGCATAATGGGCCTGGATCCAGCTCTTCAGGAAGCGGGTCGGCACCGACAGACGCACGCTCTCGTCCTGCACGCCTTCCAGATCCATCCGCGCAAACCAGCTGGTGTAGACGTCCTCGCCGACGTTCGAGCGCAGCCGACTCTTCACGCGCGACCAGCGATCCTGTTCCGGTGTTGTCATCATGTGAGAACTTTTCTTGAGAGATAAGGTTGCGTGGTGAGCGCCATGCAGAGTTCCTGCCATCAGGGTTTCTGCCATGGCGCGACCTCAAGCGATTTCACCTGCAGACATGGCTCGACCGTTCGGCGGAAACGCCGCGTCCGATCAGCAATGTCAGAGATGGAGGGGTCGCGAGGTCAGCGCGTACTCGGCGCTCCGTTGCACGCGGGAGGCTTGATGTCCGACGAATCTAAAACGGCATAGTTGAAAGTCGAGGTGTGTTTCAATACCGCGTTGAGTCCGTAAGACATGATACCTCCCCGTCCTGCCGTGATTGCTCACGACAAGGTCCTGCGTGTCTAAACGGCAACCGCGTCGTACTCCTGCCGCGGATGCCTGCCCGTGTCCTAGTCGTCCGCTCGGCTTCGCCATCATGCCTGTCGGGGCAGCTTTCACGACGTCTCTCATATGCGAGCGAAAAAATCCCGCTTGGAGACATTCAGACAAAGAGCTACCGTTCCCACATTGCTGTGGGTTTTGAACCGACAATCGCTTGTTGAAGCGTCGCCTACGTGCACACCGCCGCCGATTTGCACGCTCGCCCCGTTTTCCGATACCGCGCTGGTCTCAAGATCGTGGGCGCCGCTGACGTCTTAAGGAATACACTATGCGGAAAGACTCGCAACGGAATTGATTCACACTTTAGGCATCAAAAAACTTGACCTCGGTTAACGCCGCGCGCGACTTGTGCACAGGCTCCAGAGCAAGTTTTTGGATTCGTGCACAGAATCGAAGATGCCGCGCCTCATGTGACAATTCTCGGTCACCGCCAAAAAATTTTTACAAAAGCGTCACGCGCGCGACGCGCGGGCGAATTTTCCAAACGCTTGAGGTCACTATGTCGATAAGTGATTAGCGAGACATCGTTTTTTGAGTCTCGTTTCACAGGGTAACTCCAGCGGTAGATTCGATCCGGTGAATCTACGGTGTGCAGAACTCGCAGGCACGCGAATTCAACTTGAGCCCGCCTCGCAGGGACTTTTTGCACCGCGGTGGAAGTTTCCACTGTTGCAAAATCACCCGCAGGTAAAACTACGGACCGCATCATGGTGCGACGATGGAGGTCTTCCAGTCGAAGATCGGTCGTCGCGTGACGGCTTGCTTGTTTATGACAGGCAACAAAAAAGCCCGGCGCGATGCCGGGCTGTTTGACGCGTGCGATGTGCGATCTGATCGCCCGATCGAACTCGACCGGACGGTCTGTCGGATCGCCTGCCGGATTACTTGGCGAGCTTGGCGATCTGCGCGGTGAGCCGCGAGACTTTGCGGCTGGCATTGTTCTTGTGAATGATGTTGCGCTGGGCGGCGCGCATCAGAGCCGGCTCGGCATTCGCCAGCGCCTGCACGGCAGCGGCGCGATCGCCGGTCGCGATGGCTTCTTCGACGTTGCGCACGGCGCCGCGCATCTGGGTGCGGCGCGACTTGTTGACGGCGGTGCGGCGGGCGATCTTGCGCGTCGCTTTCTTGGCGGAAGTGGTATTGGCCATGGTCTCAATATCCTTTGCGGGTACCGGTCGCGTCTTGGTCGGGTAGCGCCGGCTTGCTTGACCGCGTAATCGACGCTCGGATTTAGGGTGTTCGGTTGCTGGCTGTTCCCGGAACATGAGCGACGGCCTTGCGGCTGTCTCTGAGGCCCAAAGAGCCTGTAAGCTCAAGGAGCCTTCAACTGCTCAAAGAACAGCGGCGGCAGGATTGCGCCCGCCGCCAGTTGGCGCCCTTATAGAGAGGGTCTTTGGCACCGTCAACGCTTTCCCGGACTGGAAAACCGGCCCCATGCGGCCCGAATGGGTGCCGTAACGCCCTGAAGTGGTTGAATTTCTGCCGTCTCCCTTGTATTGGCTGGCGGCGTTCAGGGGGTCGTCCGATCGGACGACCATATAAGGTGAGGCATGATCCGCGGCTTTTTCCGACTGATTGGGCTGTTGCTGCTCGCCGGCGGGTTCATCTTCATGGTCTATGACGGCGCCCGCTGGGTCGCCGATCAGACCCTCAAGTTCACCCGCTTCGGCCAGTTCTGGAACGACATCAATCAGGCCAGCCAGACGGCGTTCCGGACCTGGGTCGAGGCCAAGGCGCCGTGGCTCTGGACCTCGGTGATCCGCCTGGTGCTGGATCAGCCGGTGTTCGCCGTCCTCGGCATTTCGGGCATCCTCCTGATGATCCTGTTCCGCCCGCGCAAGCCGCTGATCGGCTATTCCCGGGATTGAACTTTCAATTCCCGGGATTGAGGGCTTTCAAGTCCCGCGATTGAGCCTCGCGCTGGCGGCCGCGTAACAAGGCTGCCCCTTGCTGCGTAGATACCTATATTCCCAACTGATCGCGAGCACGCCGCCTGAGCACTCGACCTCTCGAGCTGGCCCAGGACCGACAGCTCATTTCCCGGAGATCCGTCCATGCTGTTCACGCGCAAGACCGCCGCATTGCCGAGCGCCAAGGAAGCGCTGCCGGGCCGTGCGCAAGCCATTCCGACCGCGACCACCCATTTCGTCAACGGTGCCAAGCTCGCGCCGCCTTATCCCGCGGGCCTCGAACAGGCGGTGTTCGGGCTCGGCTGCTTCTGGGGCGCAGAGCGCAAGTTCTGGGAGCTCGGCGAGGGCGTCTACGCCACCGCCGTCGGCTATGCCGGCGGCCACACGCCGAACCCGACCTATGAGGAGACCTGCTCGGGCCGCACCGGCCACACCGAAGTGGTGCTGGTCGTGTTCGATCCGAAGAAGATCTCCTACGAGAAATTGTTGAAGACGTTCTGGGAGAGCCACAACCCGACGCAGGGCATGCGTCAGGGCAACGACGTCGGCACGCAATACCGAAGCGCGATCTACACCTATTCAGGCGCGCAGAAGACAGCGGCCGACCAATCGAAGGCGCTCTATCAGAAGGCGCTCGCCGCAAAGGGTCTCGGGGCCATCACCACCGAGATCGCACCGGCCGGCGAGTTCTATTTCGCCGAGGATTATCATCAGCAATATCTGGCGAAGAATCCCGCCGGCTATTGCGGCCTCGGCGGCACCGGCGTGTCCTGCCCGATCGGCGTGGGTGTGAGCGCGTAAGCGTAAACGTTGAAGCGGTGATGTGCTTACCCTCCCCTGGAGGGGGAGGGTCGGCTCACATTGAGCGCAGCGAAGATGTGAGACGGGGTGGGGTGAAGATCTCTCCACGTCCACACTGCCCGAGCGGAGAGATCACCCCACCCCGCTCGCGCTTCGCGCGATCGACCCTCCCCCTCCAGGGGAGGGTTGAAGCCCCGCTCAACGCTTTATTAACCATAACCGGTGCATCAGTGGAGCTGTCTCGTTTCGAGGGATAGGTCCGGTGCCAGTTGCACGCGCGTTTCGATGGTCGATCTCGGCAGCGTCCTTGGTAGCGTTCGCCGCGCTTGCGCTTGGCGGCTGCATGCAGACCGCCGGTCCCGTCGCGGTGATGCAGCCGCGTGCCGATCTCGACTCCATGGCCTATGGCCAGCCCTACGGCGCGCCGCAGCCGGTCGTCGTCGCCGATGGCGGCGGCGCCATCGGCGCGCTGCGCACGTCCTTTGCCTCTTCGCCCGCGGCCATGCCGGTCGGCTATGCCGCACCGATGGCGGCGCCGGTCCGCTACGACGCCTCCTACCATCTCGACGCCGGCGACAAGCTGCGCGTCGTGGTGTACGGCCAGGAAGGCCTCACCAACAGCTACGCCATCGACGCCGGCGGCTCCATCACCATGCCGCTGATCGGCGGAGTGCCCGCACGCGGTCGCACTCCGGCAGGACTCGCCGGTGAAATCGCCGCGCGGCTGCGCAACGGCTATATCCGCGAGCCCTCGGTCGCCGTCGAGGTCGAATCCTATCGGCCGTTCTTCATCCTCGGCGAAGTCTCCGCGCCCGGACAATATCCCTACGTGCCGAACATGACGGTCGAAAGCGCGGTCGCGATTGCCGGCGGATTCTCGCCGCGCGCCAAGCGCGACGTGGTCACCGTCACCCACACCGAAGCCGGCGGCTCGATGCGCGCCGTGGTTCCGCTCGGCACGCCATTGGCACCGGGCGACACCGTGTTCGTCGGCGAGCGCTGGTTCTAGCTCACCGCCTGAAATCCAGTCGCCCGTTCGGGAAACATCCATCGATCCTGACGGCATCGACCACGAGCCCGACCCATGGCCGCATGATGGCCGGGTTGGTCAGGTTGATATATTTCCCGACGAGACGATCCGCGCCCTGGCGGGCCGCATCGATCAGCCCGTGCCGGCGGCCATGGTCCCAGTCGAAGCGAAGATAGATGCGCTCGCCTGCGACCCGCACCTCCGCGCGCCCCACTTTCCACTGCTCCGGCGTATCGCCGGCAATGGTCGGATCGGCGCCGCCATTCCAGCGGCTCGCCCAGACCCCCTCGAGCTGATCGGAGGACGTCGGCATCGATGCCCAATGCGCCGCGTTGCCGTCGGCGGCATCGCCGGCGAGCATGGCGATGGAGGCATAGTCCATGACCTCACGATCGTTCGGCTCGGGCACGTCCATAGTGCCGAACGGATTGCGGATGACGACGTTCGTATTGGCCTGTTGCATGGTGATCTCCCGGCGATAGAGCTGGCTTGATCAGCCAGCTCTATCGCCGCGCGCCATGATGCAGCCACCCGTTTCCTGCTTGAGGTGTCATTGCCGGGCTCGACCCGGCAATCCATCGACCTGACGAAAAAGCTTCGCTTGATGGATGCGCGGGTCAAGCCCGCGCATGACGGGCGGCTATTTCAAATGCTTGGCGAAAAACGCCATGCTGCGCGGCCAGGCGATGTCGGCGCTGGCCTTGTCGTAGCTCGCCCGCTCGTCGCAATGGAAGCCGTGCTGCGCGCCAGGATAGATGAAGACCTCCACGTCGGGCCGCTTCGCCTTGACGGTCTCGACGTCGGTCAGGGGAATGCCGGCATCCTTCTCGCCGAAATGCAGCTGCGTCGGCACTTTCGGCGTCTCGTCGGCAAAGCGCACGACGGCGCCGCCATAGTAACCGATCGCGGCCTTCAGGCCCGACAGCCGCGTCGCCGCGACGAAGGCGATGCTACCGCCCAGGCAGAAGCCGATGATGCCGACCGGCCCGACGCTCCTCACAGCATCGATTGCTGCCTGCGTATCGCGCAGCATCGCGGCCCAGTCCGGATTGGCGACGAACTTGCGCGCTTCCGCGATCTCGTCGGGCGAATAGCCCGACTGGAAGTTCGGGGACGTCCGGTCGAAGATCGACGGCGCGATCGCGGCATAGCCTTCACCGGCGAGGCGGTCGCAGACCGAGCGGATGTGATGATTGACGCCGAAAATCTCCTGAATCACCACCACCGCGCCCTTAGGCGTGCCTGAGGGATCAGCGCGATAGGCGCCGAGCTGAAAATTGTCGGAGGCCGTCAGCTTGATGTCTTGTCCCACGCGGGTTGTCCTTCTTGGTTATTACGAACTCTAGTCTCTCCCCTCATCCTGAGGAACGCGCCCTTCGCGCGCGTCTCGAAGGATGAAAGGCCCGTGACGCTTCAGCGGGGCCTTCATCCTGCGAGACGCCTGCTTCGCAAGCTCCTCGGGATGAGGGGAGGCAGTCGCGCGCGCACCTCACTCCCACATCCAGTTCTCGCCGTAATCTTCCTTCCATCCCGCCAACCGTCCATGACGGAACTGCAGGAACAGGCGGTGACGGTAGGGGATCAGTCCGCTGCCACCGATGTTGCGAAGGGCGAGATAGATCTCGTTGCCGGGGCGTCCCCGCACGTATTGCAGGGGTTGCCCGAGCGCGCGTGCGGTCTCTCCGGCATCCATGCCGAAGGCGAGCGGCGTGTTGTTCGACAGGGTCGCGACGAAAGGCAGGCGGGGCGGTGGCCCGCCGAATGGCTCGGCCTGCGCGGATAACGATAGCAACACCGCGCCCGCAGCCAACATCGCTCGCTTCATGGCCTCGCGTCCTCGTCCAGCCGTCCTGGGCCTGCAAGTTCTTCAGGCAAGTTCTTCAGGAAAGCCAGCACGGCGTCAACAAAAGCCTGTGGCTGATCGATGTTGACGGCGTGTCCGGCCGCGGGGATCACGACTTTTTGTGCGCCGGGAATTTTTGCCGCCATGTAATCGGACGCGGCGAGGAACGGCGTGTCGTCGGCGCCGACCACGATCAGCGACGGCACGTTGATGTCGGGCAACGATTCGATCACGCGCGCATCGCGCTGGGTCAGCATGCCGCGCGCGGCGAGCGCCAATCCCCTGGCGTTGCGGTGGCTCGCGGTGGCGCGCTCGCGCGTCGCCGATTTGAGCACGTCGAGACCTTCGCGATCGAGCCTGTCGGCGGTGCCGAACGCCCGGGCGTTCCAGGCCTCGCGCGCGTCGTCCTTCTTGAAGCCGGGACCGGTGTCGATGATCAGCAGCGCGCGGGCGGCTTGCGGATGTGCGCGATGGAAAGCGAGCGACATGTAGCCGCCGAGCGAGAGCCCGCCGATGATGGCGCGTTCAGTCCCGGTCGCATCGAGGATCGCAGCCATGTCGCCGACGGTGAGCGCTTCGCTGTAAGCGCCGGGATCATCCGGATAATCCGACTGGCCGTGGCCGCGCATGTCCCACAGGATCAGCCTGTGGTCCTTCGCAAGCGCATCGACCTGTCCATGCCACATCGCCGAGGTCGAGGAATAGCCGTGGGTGAGCAGCAGCGGCGCCCCTTCGCCATGAACCTCGTAGTAGATTCCGACGCCGTCCCGGTCGATCCTTGGCATTGCTTCCGCCCTTTCTCGCTTCTTGTTCATTGCAGCCGCGATCACGCTGCACCTTCTCCCACAAGGGACATCCAATTCGGTGGCTAACTCCTCGCTGCGTCATACCCTAGCCCGCCAAGTTACCTGGAAGAAACCGCCAATGCCGCGATAGCTTGCATGCCTGACGCGCACTCTGTTGCGTTCAGGCGCTGCACCGGCGCCGTTGTCGCGACGCACAACGCGCAAACGCCGGCTTTGCTTCGATCGATTCCAAATTGCATTTGCCTCGGCACGCGAACCCGATCATTCTTGCGTCAAGGCTGGCGCCGGCCCGGTGGGCGTCCGCCATTTCAAGTTGCCGCCGTAAGCGGCTTCATGCACCGGCAGGGGAAGACGCCTATGCCAACTCTCACCATCAACGGGCGGAGTATGTCCGTGGATGCGGCGAACGACACGCCGCTCCTCTGGGCGATCCGCGAGCAATTGCAGATGACCGGCACCAAGTTCGGCTGCGGTGCCGGCCTGTGCGGTGCCTGCACCGTGCACGTCAACGGCGAAGCGGTGCGCTCGTGCCAGACCATGGTCGGCGATGTCGCCGGCAAGAAGATCACCACGATCGAAGGTCTTGCCGCCAAGGGCGATCATCCCTTGCAGAAGGCGTGGATCGCCGAACAGGTTCCGCAGTGCGGCTACTGCCAGTCCGGGCAGATCATGCAGGCGGCCTCGCTGCTCGCGAAGAATCCCAATCCGACCAAGGAAGAGGTCGTGGCGCACATGGACGGCAATCTCTGCCGTTGCATGACCTATTCGCGGATCCAGAAGGCGATCATGCGGGCTGCCACCGAGATGCGCACCGCGTCCGCCTCCGGCAACGAACGGAGGCCCACATGAATAAGCACATCAAGGCGGTCACACCCGAGACGACCGATCTCAGCCGCCGCTCGTTCCTCGTCGGCACCGCCGCGACCGGCCTCGTGCTCGGCTATGCCGGCGTGCCCGGCATCGGTGAGGCGCTCGCTGCGCCGTCGACCTTCGAGCCGAGCGTCTGGTACGCGATCGCGCCCGATGGTCTGGTCACCGTGACTTGCGGCAAGGCCGATATGGGCCAGCACATCGCCTCCACCATGGCGCAGATCGTGGCCGAAGAGCTGGGCGCGAAGTGGAGCGACATGCGGGTCAACCTCGCCTCCAACGATCCAAAATTCAACGACCCCGTGCTGGGGGCGCAGATCACCGGCGGAAGCTGGTCGACCATGATGAACTTCGAAGCCATGAGCCGCGCCGGTGCGGCCGGTCGCATGGCGCTGACGGAAGGGGCGGCAGCTTCCATGGGCGTGCCTGCTTCGGAGCTCGTGGTACGCGATTCCGTGATCTCGCATCCGAAGTCGAAGAAGCAGATGTCGTTCGCCGATGTCGTCAAGAGCGGCAAGGCGACAAAAACCTTCACGCCGGACGAGCTCAAGGCGATCAAGCTGAAGACACCGGATCAGTACACCATGATAGGCGTGTCGGTGCCGCAGCTCGACATTCCCTCCAAGACCAACGGCACGGCCAAGTACGGCATCGACGTGATGCTGCCGGGCATGGCCTATGGCGCGGTGGTGACACCGCCGGTGCGCTTCGGCGCCACGGTCAAATCGGTCGACGACTCGGCTGCGAAGAAGGTGCCGGGCTTCATCAAGGCCGTCACCCTCGACGACAAGACCGGAACGACCTCGGGCTGGGTCGTCGCGGTCGCCGCCACCTATGCCAACGCCAAGAAGGCGGCGCAGGCGCTCAAGATCGCCTATGACGGCGGTCCGAATGCGAAGGTCTCGAGCCAGTCGCTGCTCGACGAGGCGATGCGGCTTCAGAAGCAGGAGGATTCCGGGCAATTCTTCGTCAAGGACGGCGATCCCGCAGCTGCCTTCGGCTCGGCGGCCAAGGTGCTGGAGGCGGAGTACACCACCAGCATCAACATCCACGCGCCGATGGAGCCGATGAACGCCACCGCGGAGTTCAAGGGCGACATCCTGCACATCTATTCCGGCAACCAGTTCGCGACGCGCTCCGGTGCGATCGCGGCGGGTGCCGCCGGAATCGATCCGAAGTTCGTCGTCATGCACCAGATGTGGCTCGGCGGCGGCTTTGGCCGCAGGCTCGATGCCGACATGATGGTGCCGGCGGTGCAGGCGGCGAAGGCCATCGGCAAGCCGGTGAAGGTGATCTATACGCGCGAGAACGACATGACGATGGATTTCTCGCGTCCGCTCACCTACCAGAAAGTGAAGGCCGGCGTGGACGGCGACGGCAAGCTCGTCGCGCTCAGCCACGACGTGGTCTCGGCCTGGCCGACCGAGCGCTGGGGAATCCCCGATTTCCTGACGCCCTCGGTCGACAAGAAGGGCCCGCTTGACAGCTTCACGGTGAACGGCGCCGATTTCTTCTACACCGTGCCGAACCATCATGTGCGCGCGATCAAGAACGAGCTCGCGCACAACGCCACGCCGTCCGGCCAGCTCCGCTCGGTGGCGCCGGGCTGGACCTTCTGGGCGGTCGAAAGCATGATCGACGAGATCGCGGCCGCCACCGGCAAGGATCCGGCGCAGTTCCGCATCGCGCTGCTCGACGGCAAGGGCAAGAACGACGGCGGCGCGCAGCGGCTGCGCAACACGCTGCTCGCCGCGATGGGGCTGTCCGGCTACGGCACGAGGCAACTGCCGAAAGGCGAGGGGATGGGCGTCGCCTGCGTGTCGTCGCAGGAACGCGCAACCGCGAGCTGGACGGCCTGTGTCGCCCATGTCGCGGTGGCGCCGTCGGGCGAGGTGACCGTGAAGAAGCTCACGGTCGCAACCGACGTCGGCACCCAGGTGCATCCCGACAACATCCGCGCCCAGGTCGAGGGCGCGGCGCTGTGGGGCCTGTCGCTGGCGATGTACGAGAAGGCGACGCTCAAGGACGGTGGCATCGAGCAGACCAATTTCGATAGCTACACGCCCTTGCGCATGAGCCAGATGCCCGAGGTCGCGGTCGCCGTGATCGCCAATGGCGAGAAGGCCACCGGCGTCGGCGAGCCCGCGGTGACGGTGGTGGCTCCCGCCATCGGCAACGCCATCTTCAACGCCTCCGGAGCCCGGGTCCGGGCCCTGCCGATCACGGCCGAGGCCGTGAAGGGTGCGATGAAGGCGTAAGGCGGGCCTGCAATTTTGTAACGCGAGATGATCCGCCGGGGGGCACCTCCCGGCGGATTTTTCGTGAAAGGAAACCCCAGTCATTCCAAGGAGAAGGCTACTGTGCATGGGGTTGTTTTCCGTCATTTTCGATGGGCCCCCTTGCGGAACCGGATCCGTAAAATTGCGTGCAATTCCGGAAGGCTCCATTGAGCACGCCTCTTAAGGGCCGGAGAACCTGATCTGGCTTAGGCTGACGCCAAATCCAGTCCCGTGCTTTTGGGGAAGCCATGAACGCGCCAGCCAAATCCGCCGCCAAACGCCGGCTTCTGCTCGCCTCCGACCGGAGCGACGAGAGCACCGAGCTCGCCAGCATACTGAAGGCGGTCGGCGAGGTCTCGACGGTGACGACGCAGGAGATTCCCGAGCAGCCCTCGCGCGATCTCTCCGGCCTCGTGGTCGACATCAACCTGCGCTCTCCCGAAAGCGTGCAGCGGGTGCGCAACAAGCTGCGCGGCGATGCCTATCGTTCGATGCCGCGGCTGTTCGTGCTCGCCGATGCCCTGCATCACGGCACCATGCAGGCCTGGGCGCTGGGCGCCACCGACACGATCTCGCGGCCGCTTCAGCCCGACGCGATCCTGCAGCGCATCCGCGCCGCCTTCCCCGACACCGCCGTCTACGACGCGACCGATCGCGGCAAGACGCTCAACCGCGGCGTCGAGGCGGCGCATGCGGTGCTGAAGAAGATGTTCGATAAGCTACCGCTCGGCGTGCCCCTGACCTTCGACGACGTCATCGCCGCCGAGACCAAGATCCTGAAGGCGATCAAGCACTCCTCGCTGCGCGAGTGGCTCACCACGGTGGGCTGCCACCACGTCGGCAGCTACCGGCACTGCCTGTTCGTGACCGGCTTTGCGGTCTCCTTCGCGCAGCACCTCGGCATGCGCGAGGACGACCAGCGCCGGCTGACCCGCGCCGCGCTGCTGCACGACGTCGGCAAGGCCTTCGTTCCCTCCGCGCTGCTCGACAAGCCCGGCAAGCTCACCGACGAGGAGATGACCGAAGTCCGCCAGCATCCGCGCCGCGGCTATGACGCGCTCGCCGCCCAGGGCGGCTTTCCGCCGGAGATGCTCGACGTCGTGCTGCATCACCACGAATTCCTCGACGGCTCCGGCTATCCCAACGGCCTGTCGTCGAACCAGATCAGCGATATCGTGCGGGTCACCACCATCGTCGACATCTACGCCGCGCTGGTGGAAAAGCGCGCCTACCGCATGCCATTCACCCATTCGCGTGCGTTCGCGATGATGGAAGGCATGGGCGGCAAGCTGGATCAGCAGCTGTTGCAGGCGTTTCGTCCGGTGGCGCTGGGGTCGTTCTGAGTTTTGTCGTCCCGGCCCTCGTGCGCAATTGCGCACCAGGCCGGGATGACATCCTCACCCCACCATCTTCCTCAGTTCCGCCTTCGCGACCTTCTCCAGCGTCGAGCGCGGCATGTCGTCGACCAGCCTGATCTCGCGCGGCACCTTGAAGTCGGCAAGGCCGGTGCGGCAGGCCGCCATCACGCGATCATGCAGATCGGGGGCTGCGCCCGCGACGCCGCCCTGCGGGATGATGAAGACGACCGGCACCTCGTCCAGCATCGGATGCGTCTTCGCCACCACGGCGGCCTCGCGCACGCCGGGGACGAGCGCGATCACCTGCTCGATCTCGGATGCCGCCACGTTCTCGCCGCCGACTTTGAGCATGTCCTTGCTGCGGTCCCCGAAGCGGATGTAGCCGTTCTCAAGCCGCACCACGCGATCGCCGGTGAGAAAGAAGCCGTGCTCGTCGAAGCTTTCGCGCGTCGCCTTCTCGTTGTGCAGATATTCGGCGAACAGCGACAGGCCAGCGATGCCCTTGATCGAAAGATTGCCGGTGTCGCCGACCTCGGTCGGCCGCCCGTCATCGTCGGTGATGCGGATCTGGTATTCGCTCGCGGCGCGGCCGATCGACATCGGGATGTTGGGCTGATCGACCTCGCCGACGATGCCGTGGGTGATGGTCTCGGTCATGCCCCACCAGCCGATGATCTTGACGCCGAAGGCGGCGAAGGCCGGCGGCTCGTTGATCGCCGAGCCCCACAGCCGGAATTTGTGGTCCGTCGGGATCTCCTGCTCGAGCAGCGCCTTCATGCAGAACGGAATCGTCGAGGTCCAGGTCGAGCCGTGCTCGCGCGCGGCGCGCCAGAACCGGCTGGCGGAGAAGCGGGGCTGGATCACGCAAGTCGCGCCGACCCACGGCGTCGCAAGCATCGAATAGGCCAGCGCATTGGTATGGAACAGCGGCAGGTAGGCCTGGTGCACGTCGCCGGCGTGCAAATCCTCGTGCGCGGCGTTGACCTTGGCGCCCCACAATGCGTTGGCGTGGGTCCACAGCACCGCCTTGGGGCGCGATGTCGTGCCCGAGGTATATTGCACGCTGCACGGCGCGAACGGATCGGTCGCGCGCCTGGGACGGTCGGCGCTGTCGGCGAATAGCGATTCGAAACTGTCGCCGCGCGAGATCGCCTGCGCCGGTGCCGTGCCCGCATCGTGCGAGGTCACCGCCATCCAGCGGATGTTGCGGCAGTTCTGCGCGACGATCTCCGCATAGGCCGGCTGCGTGATCGCGGCGACCGCGCCGCAATGATCTGCGAAATAGTCGATCTCGGCCGGTGCCGAGCGGGTATTGGTGGTGACCGCGATGGCGCCAAGTTCGACGCAGGCGAACCAGGCCAGCAGCGCCTCGATGCAATTGTCCAGGTGAATGAGCACGTATTCGCCTGGCCTGATGCCGCGCCTGGCAAGCCCCGCCGCGAGCGCGCCGACCCGCTCGTGAAACTCGCCATAGCTCCAGTGCCGCGCGGGCGCGTCGAACGGCGCCCAGATCAGGAACGGATGCGAGCTGCGCACCTCGGCCCGCAGCTTCAGCAGCCAGGGCACGTCGAGCCCGTCGAACGGACCCACGATTCCGGCCGTGGCTTGTTGAATTGGCATGGTTCCTCCCGTGCAGCCTGCATCTTGATGGCGGCTGCCTTTTGATGATTGCGTCTTCCTGCCATCGGATGGCGCCGGGAGCAAATCGGGGCAGTCTCTCCGCCGACATTGCGAGGAGCCCTTGCGACGAAGCAATCCAGTCTGCCGCTGCGGGGGCATTTCTGGATTGCTTTGCTTCGCTCGCAATGAAGGTACTTGGGACGCCAGCGAACGCCGCGAACGCGCTAATCCGCGTACGACGAAATCTCGATCAGGTTCCCATCGGGGTCCCGGCAATAGACCGAGCGCAGCGTGCCGCGGGCGCCCTGCTTGGGAGCCGGGCCCTCCTCGATCGCGACGCCATGTGCCTGCAAATGCGCCACCACCTCGTCGGGCGTGGCGGAGGTGAGAAAGCACAGATCCTCGCTGCCGGCGGTCGGGTGGTCGGCGGTGAACCACTCCACCTTGTCGGCGTCACGCGGCCGGACGTTGATCTTCTGGTTACCGAATTGCAGCGAAGTCCGCGGCGCTTTGCCGCCGCCGGGGTCGAACAGCTTGACTTCCATGCCGAGAATCCTGCCGTACCACGCAGTGGTCGCTGCGACGTCGGCGACGTTGATCACGAGATGATCGAGGGCTTCGACCTTGACCGGCATGGCTTATCCTTTCGTCGTGATATGCCCCGTGCACTTTCCGCCTGCGGCAAGCTTTGTTACAACTGCCTCGACGCCTCTTTCAAGCTATCCGGCTTTCAAGAACAACACGTGGGAGAACCCTTGAGATGATCACTCGCCGTACCGCGCTGAGCCTGCTCGCCGCCAGTCCGCTTGCAGCCAGCCCGCTGTCGAAGGCTCTTGCCGCCGATTATCCGGCCCGGCCGGTGAAATGGGTGGTCGGCTATCCGCCGGGCGGGGCCACCGACATCCTGGCGCGGCTGATCGGCCAGCGGCTGTCGGAGAAGCTCGGCCAGCAATTCGTGATCGAGAACAAGCCGGGCGCCGGCAACAATATCGGCACCGAATCGGTGATCAATGCCGAGCCCGACGGCTACACGCTGCAGCTGGTCAATCCGGCCAACTACATCAATGCCTCGCTCTATACCAATCTGAAATTCAATTTCGTGCGCGACATCGCGCCGGTCGCCTCGTTCCAGCGCGTGCCGAACGTGATGACCGTCAACAAGGACGTGCCGGCCAAGACCGTCGCCGAGTTCATCGAATACGTGAAGGCCAATCCCGGCAAGGTCAACATGGCCTCGTCCGGCAACGGCACTTCGGTGCATCTGTCCGGCGAGATGTTCATGGCGATGACCGGCTGCAAGATGCAGCACGTGCCCTATCGCGGTGCGGCACCCGCGATCACCGACATGCTCGGCGGCCAGGTCCAGGTGATCTTCGACAACATGCCCTCGATCATCCAGCACATCCGCTCCGGCAGCTTGCGCGCGATCGCCGTCACCACCGCGGAGCGCTCGCCACAACTGCCCGACGTGCCGACGATCGGCGAGACCGTGAAGGGCTATGAGGCGAGCGCGCTGTTCGGCATGGGTGCGCCGAAGAACACGCCCAAGGAGATCATCGCCAAGCTCAACAGCGAGGTCAACGCGCTGATGAAGGAGCCGGACATGACCAAGCGCCTGGTCGAGCTCGGCGGCGAGCCGCGGGTGCAGACGCCCGAGGCGTTCGGCGAGGAGATCAAGGCCGAGACCGAGAAGTGGAAAAAGGTGGTCGAGTTCGCCGGCTTGAAAGTCGATTAGCGATGTTGCGATGACCGGGAATGGAGCCCTGCCGCAAGGCAGGGCTTTTTTCTTGCGTGCCTTGCCGCCTTGATCCGGAATGAAGCGGCGCGGCGAAACGCGCAGCTGTATGGCGCGCATGAACCCGGCCTTACCGCTTCGCCTCGGCCTGCTCGGTCCCGTTGCACGAGATCAGCATTGTATATGACCGCGCATTGCCGGCGATGTCGGTGGTCTTGAATTCGCCCTTCGGCTCCGCGGTCTGGTAGGGCACCACGGAGTTGTCGAGGAAGTCGCGCAGCGCACCGGTCTTGATTGCGAAGTTGATGTTTTCAGGGATGTTGCCGGTCGCAGCGGCGATCCGTAATCCGTCGAGCTAGCCCGTGACCACGCCCACGATCTGTCCGCTGGTATCGAACAGCGGGCCGCCGCTATTGCCGGGCTGCACGGGCGCGCTGATTTGCAGGAAACGCGAATCGTTGCGCAGGCCGCTGAGCGAGCTGACGATCCCGGTCGTCACGGTGAAATCCGACGTCAGCAGCCCGTGGAAGGGAAAGCCGATCGCGACGATGGAATCGCCGGAGCGGACCGAACGGTCGCGAATCCGGGCGAAGTCCTTGAACGCCGTCGCCGACGGCGCCTGCAGCAGAGCGAGATCGTTGTTGGCATCGCTCGACACCACGCGCAGCACCATCGCCGCTTCGCCGGTGCGATTGCCCTTGATGTCGCCCACGCAGCCGTCAACCACATGATTGTTGGTGACGACGTGCCCGTTGGAGCTGACGACAAAGCCTGTGCCGCTCTTGGTTCGAGCAGACTTGCTGCCGGTTGCCGGTGATGCCTGCTTGTCCGGCGCGGCCTGCGGCTTGGCGGCAATCCTTGTAAAGTCGCCGGCCTTGTCCAGTCCGTCGACTTTAACTCTGGTGACACAATTGGTCACCGCGGCCACCAAAGGCGCAGTTGATGTCAGGCTGAATTGAAAGGGTGTCCCCCTCGCCACGGCTACCATCAGGCTCGCCTTCTGGAGGGCGCGAGCGACGTTGGCGGGCAGAACTGCGGAGACCATGACCTCGGAAAACGCCGTCCCGAAGAGCCTCGCCTCGGTCTGGCCATCGAAGGTTACGTCGATCGTCAGGTTCTCGCCCTTCTTGAAGCGAAATGCCGGATTGGCAAAGCCGAGCAGCCAGGAGTTGTTTGCATCCTGGCCAACAAGCAAAGTGACGCCGTTGGCGTAAGGTGTGCTTGCAGCGCAGTGTGAGAATGCGCCGGTCGAATCATTGGAAAAGGCGCCGCCGTTCCAGGTTGCCGACGTGGATGGAGCCGAACGGCCCCGCCGCATGCGCCAAGCTGACGACGGCCAATTGCAACGAAGACGCGACGACGAATGACTTAAGCCACATGCCAGCCCCCCGGAAATGCTTTTGCCTCCATCTTATCCGTGGGAGGTGGTGCCACGCAACCGCCAGTTGTCTGTTCGGGCGCAGTCTCCTTGCCGCGAGTTTCGGGCTTGCATTTACTTTGCCTTGCCGTATACTTTGCAATACAAAGTGAGGGGATCAGCGGTCCCGAAAAGCGTGGGCGGAGTGGGGCTTGGCGTTGCCAATGCGCGATCTCGACAAGGCACTGGCCGACATCGTGGCGATCCGCAGCCAGATCGCGGCGGGCACGGCGTTCCGCGGCTACGGCCCGGCGACGATGGCCGCGACCGGCGCGGTCGCGCTTCTCACCGCGATCCTGCAATTCTGGCTGCTCGGCGATCCCACCGGCGAGCCGCTCGGCTTCTTTCTCGGCTGGTTCATTGCCGCCGTGCTCTCCGTCCTGGTGATCGGCATCGAGATGCGCGCGCGCTCCCGCCGGCATCATTCCGGCCTTGCCGATGCCATGATCCACCAGGCGGTCGAGCAGTTCCTGCCCGCAGGCGTTGCCGGCGTGCTGCTTGCGGTGGTGGTGTGGAAGTTCGCAGGCGAGACGCTGTGGCTGCTGCCGGGCCTGTGGCAGATCCTGGTGTCGCTCGGCATCTTCGCTTCCGTCCGCTCGCTGCCGCGCACCGTCGCGCTGGCCGGCGCCTGGTATTTCGTATCAGGCTTTGTGGTGGTGGTGCTGGCGAGCCGAACCCATACGCTGTCACCATGGACCATGGGACTGCCCTTCGTGATCGGGCAGTCGATGATGGCGGGCATTCTGTATTTCGCGTCCGGAGACCATGATGTCGAAGATTGACAGCGCACCCTTCTCTTACGAGGGACTGGATCGCGTGATCCACGAGAAGGCGAGGCTCGGCCTTCTGACCTCGCTGATGGCGCATCCTAAGGGTCTGGCGTTCGCCGACCTCAAGCAGCTCTGCGGCCTCACCGACGGCAATCTCAGCCGGCATCTCGGCGTGCTCCAGGAAGCCGGCCTCGTCGAGGTGACCAAGGGTTACGAGGGCAATCGTCCGCACACGACCTGCCGCCTCACCAAGGCCGGCCGCCGCCGCTTCCTCGACTATCTCGCCGTGCTCGAGCGCCTGGTGCGCGACGCGGCGAAAGCCGCAGGCCGCGAGGCGCCGCCGCTCGGCCGTCTCGGCATCATTTCGACCTGATCCCCCTTTTTTTGACCGGAGACTTTGCGATGCAAAGTGGCGCTATGTCCTGCGACGAAAAGCTTCACGTCGGTATCATCATGGACGGCAACGGACGATGGGCGACACGCCGCAACCTGTCGCGCGTACGCGGCCACGAGGCCGGCGTCGAGACGATCCGCCGCATCGTCGAGGCCGCGCCCAAGCAGGGCATCGGCACGCTGACGCTCTATGCGTTCTCCACCGACAATTGGCGCCGGCCGAAGGCCGAAGTCGCCGCGCTGATGACGCTCTTGCGCTTCTATCTCGCCAACGAGGTGCAGAGTCTGGTGAAGAACGGCGTGCGTCTCACCGTGATCGGCCGCCGCGACCGCCTGCCCGACGGCATCGCCAATGCGATCGCACGCGCGGAAGACGCCACTGTGCAAGGCAGCACGCTGCACTTGCGCATCGCGGTCGACTATTCCGCGCGCGACGCCATCCTCGCCGCGGCGGCGAAGGCGGCGGCGCTGACGAGCCTCACCCGCGAAGCCTTCTCGCAGCTCGTCACCGGCGAGGCGGGTTTGCGCGACGTCGATCTCATCATCCGCACCTCGGGCGAGAAACGGCTATCGGACTTCCTGCTCTGGGAAGGCGCCTATGCCGAGCTGCACTTCACCGAGCGGATGTGGCCCGAATTCGACGCGGCCGATCTCGCCGCGGCCCTGGCCTCCTTCCATGGCCGCGAACGCCGCTTCGGCGGCCTCCAGGCGATCATGCCGGAAGAGGTGCCTTCACTCTCTCGGGCGTGACGCAGCGCGGGGCGCGAGGCCGCGTGAGCGCGGCCCGTATGTGACGCACGGCCCAGGGCAACGTATTGTTCGTTTTCGGCCGCAAGATTGGCAGCACCGTCCAAGCGGCAAGTGCGCGGTCTCGGCTAGGTGTGCATTCGACGCAACCTGCCGAGAGCCTCGCGCATGTCACAGCTATCTCTGGATGCCGCTGTCGAGCCGAATGAGACGAGAGATGCACTCTGCATCAGGGTCGCCAATGCCTCCGATGTTGAAAGCCTCTCGATCTATTTCACGGGCCTTTCCGCGACAACGCGCAACAGGCGCTTCATGGGCGCGCGGGCGGACTTTGCCGTGGTCGCGGCCGAGTGCCTGACAAAGACCAGCGGTCCCGATCATTTTACGCTGCTCGCCGAGTTCACGCAGGAGGGGCAGAGCGCAATCATCGGCGAAGCGCTCTACGCCTACGATGCGACCGCGCGGCACGGCGAGTTTGCCATCTCGATCGCCGACGCCTTCCAGCGCAAGGGCCTTGGCCTCCAAATGATGACCGCAATGGAGCGGCGCGCGAGCGATCTCGGTCACGAGATGATTGCGGCCGAGACTGCGCGGGCCAATGCCGAAATGCGGGGTCTTGCGAAAAAAGCGGGCTTCGCCGATACCGGCCTCGGTGACTGGCAGTCGGTCCATCTCGCCAAGCGCCTGTCGCGGGTGCCATAGCCGCGTTGATTTGCCGCGTGGCACGGATCGTGCTCTAGTATGTGCTCTGGTATCGCCGGGTATCCCCGGCGATGGGAGCTTTCGCAAGATGCGCGCAGTTCTGGATCATTGCACCGGCGGAACGGAGCGGCCGGTCGCGGCCGGCACGCTCGTCGTCACCGAGGGCGGCACCAGCAGCGGTCACCTCTACGTGCTCGTGGAAGGCAGGCTCGAAGTGCTCAAGGGCGACACGGTGGTCGCGACCATCGTCGAGCCCGGCGCGGTGTTCGGTGAAATGTCCGTGCTGCTCGGGCTGCCACATACCGCAACGGTGCGCGCCGCCACGGATTCGGTCATCTACGAGTTCGAGGACGCGGCGTCATTCCTCATAGAGAAGCCGGAGGTGGCGCTGCTGCTCGCGCGCACGCTGGCCCAGCGGCTCAACGTCGCCAACACCTATCTTGCCGATCTGAAGCGGCAATATGCCGGTCATGGCACTCACCTCGCGATGGTCAGCGAGGTGCTTCAGAGCATGATCAACCTGCCACCGCTTGAGGTCTCGCCAGGCTCGGATCGACAATCCGATCCAAGGATGTGAGCCAGTCCGGCGGCTCCGCGACATGGCAAGCCGGTCGCTTCAGCGGCGCGGCGAGATCGATCCACTGCGCTTCGCCCGCCGCCAGCCAGAATGCCTTGTTCGCATCGAGGTCCAGCACGATATGCGTCGGCGGCCGGCCCGGTTGCAGGCCGGTATTGAACACCCAGGTCTGCCCCAGCCGGTCGAACCACGAACCGTCGGGGATGAAGGGCGACTGATGCACGTGGCCCGAGATCACCATCGAGGGCTGGTACTGCATGATCCATTGCACCAGCTCGACATCGCCGAAGAAACGCTTGCCGCCCCAGCTCGTCGGTGAATTCGCCGGCGGCGCATGATGCACCCAGATCCAACGCTGCGGCCGGCTGACGGCGGCGTCGCGCAACTGGTCGGCGAGGCGCTGCTTGACCATCGGCCCATCCCACCACGGGCACACCGTGAACAGCGTGTCGCCGAGGGTGAGGTCGTCGCCGTCGCAGGCAATGCCCAGCTCGCGCACCTCCGAGATCCAGCGCGAGATCTTCTCGCCCTCCGCATTGCGCTCGTCGAGGTCGTGATTGCCGGAGCAGAGGATGACGCGGGTGGTGTCGGCAAGAAGCGTCAGGTACTTCTTCACCACCACGATCTGCGCGCGGAAATCCACCATCGAGCCGATGTCGAGCGCATCGCCGGCGAAGATCACGAGGTCGAATTGCGGAGCCGCGCTGACCAGCCAGTCGAGCTGCGGCAGTGAATAGTGCAGGTCGGCCACGACCAGGCAGCGCATTGAAAATCCGTTTGCGAGATTGAAAATGTCTGGGAATTGCAAAATGTCGTAAGGCAAGAAGCAGACCAGCACGGCCGCCGCCTCCCGTCAATCGCGGGGCTGGACCGGTTCGTCGAATTCTGATGTCGTGTCTGAAGTCTTGGCGCACCCTCACCCGCTCGTGTCCGCATGACCTCTTTCAAGACCATCCGTGCCCGCGCCGAGAAGCGCAAGGGCGGACCCAAGGCGCTGGACAGGCTGATGCCCGACAAGCCCGACCTGAAGGGGCTGGCGAAGCTTGGCGACGACCGCATCCTCGCCGAGATGACGAGGCGCGTGTTTTGCGCGGGCTTTGCCTGGAGCGTGATCGAGACGAAATGGGACGGCTTTGAGGACGCGTTCCTGCGCTTCCAGCCGGCCGAGCTTACCTTCCAGCCCGAGGATTATTGGGAGGGCCTGCTGCGCGACGCGCGCATCGTGCGCAACGGCGCCAAGATCATGTCGGTGCGCGACAATGCCGCCTTCGTGCAGGCGATCGCGAAAGAGCACGGCAGCTTCGGCAGATTTCTGGCGAAATGGTCGCCGTCCGACGAGATCGGCCTGCTCGATCTCCTCACCAGGCGCGGCAGCCGTCTCGGCGGCAACACCGGCCAGATGCTGCTGCGCTTCGTCGGCTGGGACGGTTTCGTCACCTCGAAGGACGTGGTGGCCTGCCTGCGCGATGCGGGTCTCGACATTGCCGAAGAGGTGAAATCGAAGGGCGATCTAGCCAAGGTCCAGGCGCAGTTCAACGCCTGGGCCGAGGAGACCGGTCTGTCCTACACATATCTGTCACGTATCTGCGCGCTGTCGGTGGGCGAGAACCGAAGCGAGTAGCGGGTCACTGGAAATCAGGAGAACAGGAATGGCCAAAGCCTATTGGATCGCCGCCTACCGTGCGATCAAGAACCCCGACGCCATGGCGGCCTATGCCAAATTGTCGCGTCCGGCGATCGAGGCGGCCGGCGGCCGTGTGCTGGCACGCGGGATGCCGGCCGCGGCCTTCGAGCTCGGTCAGATGGAACGCGTCGTTCTCATCGAGTTCGACAGCGTCGAGAGCGCCAGGGCTGCCTATGCGAGTCCGGCCTATCAGGCCGCTCACGACCTGCTCGGAGACGGTGCCGACCGCGACATCCGGATCGTAGAAGCCGTCGACTAGCGCCGTCCCCGCGCAGATCTTGTGCATCCTGTGGCGATCTCGTGCCGCGCGCGCGGCAGATGCGGCGCGCGATCACGAAATGCATTTCTGTCGGAACATTTGTGCGCAGCACCCGTTCGGGAGCTTGAGCCAGGCGAACATCGGCGCAGGGAACACCCGCTCTGGCTCGGCTCAATGAAACCGACATGACAGAAACGGAGCAGCTCATGAAGCTCACATCCGAACAGGTGAAGCAGACCGTCAACCAGCTCGGCGCTCAGGTGCTGCCCGACGAGCATCCCGCCATGCCGCAGCTCAACAGCATGTTCGGCGAGCACACCTTCTTCGTCGACGAGATGGGACTGAAGGTCCTCGAGCCCGCGGCGTCGCCCGGTGCCGACCGCGAGAGCGGCGAAGTCGTCAGCCTCGCCGACTGGGGCGATTCCGACCTGACGCGCCTGATGGCGCACGAACCCGAGCCGACCGGCGTGATCGTCGTGTTCGGGCACATGAGGCATTGATCGGCTCGGCGGATCGACCTTCGGTGGCGAGTCTGAAAATCCCGCCACCGTCCCTTCGCACAGCGAGCGCGCTGTGCGGCTTTCTGCATTCGCCGAGAGTCCCGTCGGTTCGGCCCAGATGCCGAACGTCGGCTGCGGCTCCGTTGAATTGAGGTTCCCGACCATCCATGTTGGATGCATCAAAGAGCAATCTCAGGCTTGTGAGTGGCAAGCATGGGCACGCGATCTAATATGAATCTGCGGAGGACAGCCAATGCAATACAGCTCCGAGTTCATTCAGACCATGCGTCGGGCGCTAGAGGCCGTGATGGCGAGCGTGCCCTCTGATCAATCGGTCTTCGGCCTGAAAGCGGCCGTAGCCGAATGCATCCTGAAGGCGGCCGCACACGGTCAGACGTCGTACGACGGACTGGTGACGTCGGCTTCCGACCAGATCCAGGCGATCATCTCGATGCTGACCTGAGCGTGTCCTCGGCTGAGCAGACGATGCCTCCAACGCGAGCTATCACAAGGACAACTCGGGTGAGGGTGCCTCCAGCGCGCAACGGAAGAGACTGGCGCACCCGACACGATTCGAACGTGTGACCTTTGCCTTCGGAGGGCAACGCTCTATCCAGCTGAGCTACGGGTGCAACGAGGCTTCATGTAGCCGATTGGCGAGGGGCGGGCAACCGCTTCCCGCTGCACCCCGCTAGGCCGTTTTGCGCCGGAAAGGCGCCGGAACCGCCGCGGGATCCCGCCCGAGGCCGGCGAATTCGGCGAGCACGCGTTCGGCGCAGATGACACGGTTGCGCCCGAGCCGTTTGGCCGCATAGAGCGCCTCGTCGGCCGCGCCCAGCAGTCGGTCGGGGCCGCCGTCGGATTCGCCCGGAATGTGGCTGGCGACGCCGACGCTGAGGGTGACGTGGTCGGCGGCCCCCTCGGCGCCGTGGGCGATCCGCAAGGCCATGACGGCGCTTCGGATCTCGTCGGCGATGGTGCAGGCGGCGTCGCAATCCATGTCCGGCAGGATCAGCGCGAATTCCTCCCCGCCATAGCGGCTGGCGAGGTCGAGCGGGCGCACGGCATGGCGGCTGACGACGGCGGCGACCGCGCGCAGGCATTCGTCGCCGCTCTGGTGGCCGTGCCGGTCGTTGAACAGCTTGAAATGATCGACATCGACGAACAGCAGCGCCATCGGCTTCTGCGTCCGCTGGGCGCGGGCCCATTCGCTCATCAGCATCTGGTCGAACGAGCGGCGGTTCGACAGGCCGGTCAGCCCGTCCTTGGTGGCAAGCTCCTTCAACGTCATCTCGGCGCGCTTCTGGTCGGTGAGGTCGCGCAGCGTCTCCACCACGGCGATCAGGTGGCCGGCCTCGTCGTGGATTGGGCCGGCGTCGATGGCGAGATAGAGCTGGCTGCCGAGCTTGGGCATCACGCACCAGTTCTCGGCGCTGAAGCCGAGTCCGTTATGGCCGCGCGCCGCATATTCCGAATAGAACTCGGGAAGTTGTTCGGGACGGTCGAGCGCGACGAGATCGGCGAGGCAAGGGCGCCTGGTCTCGTAGAAGGCCTGCCAGTGTTTCGTCGTGCCGATCACCTCGGAGGCGGCGACCCCGGTCAGCCGCTCGCAGGCCCGGTTCCAGATCACGACGCGGCGCTTCGGATCGATCACGAAAGTCGGCACCACCAGATGCTGCATCAGCCGCACGGCATAGGAATCCGCAACGTCGACGGTCTGGGCTGAAGTTTTGCTCGGCTTCGCCATCTCAGGCCACCGCCGCCACGGGCAAAGCATCGCCCGGGCCGAACAGTTTTCGCACCTCGTTGGCCGGCTTCGGTTTGCTGAACAGATAGCCCTGCATCTGGGTGCAGCCGAGCGCGCGCAGAATATCGCGTTGGGCCTCGGTCTCGACGCCCTCGGCGACCGTGGTCATGTTGCTGGCGGCGGCGATGTTCACCACCGCCTGCACGATCACGGGCGCGCCGCTCGTCTCCGCGATGTCGGCGACGAAGCAGCGGTCGATCTTGATCTTGTCGAACGGGAAACGCTTCAAATAGCTCAGCGAGGAGTAACCGGTGCCGAAATCGTCGAGCGCGATGCGCACGCCGATCGCGCGGAGCTGGTGCAGGATCGAAAGCGCCGCCTCGTCGTCGCGGATCAGCACGGCTTCGGTGATTTCGAGCTCGAGCCGGGACGGGGCGAGCCCCGAGGCGGCGAGCGCGCCGGCGATCCGCAGCGCCAGCGTGTCGCATTTGAGCTGTACCGGCGAGACGTTGACCGCGACGCGCACATGCCCCGGCCAGGTCGCGGCCTCGTTGCAGGCCATGCGCAGCACCCAGTCGCCGAGCTCGTTGATCAGGCCGGTGTCCTCGGCGATCGGAATGAACTCCGCCGGCGATACCATGCCGCGCTCGGGATGCCGCCAGCGCAGCAGCGCCTCGCAGCCGGCGACTTCGCCCGAGCGCAGGTCGACCAGCGGCTGGTAGTGGATCTCGAAACCGCCGTCGACCAGGGCCTGGCGCAAATCCTGCTCTAGAGAGAGGCGCGCCTTGGCGCACGCATCCATCTCCGGCTCGAAGAAGCGGTGGGTGCGGCGCCCTTCGGCCTTGGCGCCGTACATCGCGAGGTCGGCATTCTTGATGAGCTGGTCGAGATCGTTGCCATCCTGCGGCGCCAGCGCGATGCCGATGCTGGCATCGGTGGAGAGCTGATGGCCGAAGCAATGATAGGGCCGGCGGATCGCCTCGTAGATCCGCGTCACGAACGACAGCACATCGGCAGACGATTCGATCCCGGTCTGGATCACCGCGAATTCGTCGCCGCCGAGCCGTGCGATCAGGTCGCCCCTCTTGAGGCAGCCGCGGAGGCGGCCCGCGATCGCCTTCAACAGCTCATCGCCGACGTGATGGCCAAGCGAATCGTTGATGCCCTTGAACTCGTCGACGTCGATATAGAGCAGCGCGAACTGTCCGCCGCCGGGGACCTTCGCCAGCTCGCGCTCGATCTGCTCGCGGAACAGCGTGCGGTTGGGCAGGTCGGTCAGCGCATCGTAGTGCGCCATATGCGCGATCTTCTCGTCGGCGCGACGGCGCTCGGTGACGTCGTCGACGACGCTGATGAGATACTGCGGCTCGCCGGACCCATCGCGGATGCTGATCCGCGTCGAGGTGATATAGCGCATCCCCTTGGTCAGGCTCGGCCAGGGATGCTCGTCCTTGAACAATCCAGTGTCGGTGGCTTGCAACGCGTCGCTGTCGTCATCGGTGACGCGTCTTGCCGTCTCCTCCGGGTAGACGTCGAAGGGCGTCTTGCCGACCACGGTTTCCCGCGACTGGCCGAATTGCTCTTCGGCGGTCCGGTTGATCAGCAGATATTGCCGCGTCCGGGCGTCCTTCACCGTGATCTGTGAGGGGATATGGTCGACGATCTCGCGCAGGAACGTGTAGTTGCGGTCGCGTTCCTGCTCCAGATTGCGCCGCTCGGTGATCTCCTCGATCGTCGCGACCCATCCGCCCTGCGCAAGCGGGGTGTTGATGACCTGGAAGGCGCGGCCGTTGGGCAATTGATGGGTCCGGGTGGCGACCTTGCCTTCGGCGACGCCGCTCATGACCTCGGCGCAAAATTCCTCGACGTTGCCGCTGAACGCATTGCACTCCTTGCGGTGGTGCATCGCTTCGTGGATGTGGCAGCCGGGTTTGATGACGTCGTGGGAGAGGCCGAACATGTCGGCATAGCGGCGATTGCAGGTGACGATGTACCCATCGGCATCGTACAGGATCAGCCCCTGGGACATATTGTTCAGCGCAGTGTCGAGCCACTGCCGCTCCGCCTCCAGCCGCCGCTGGGCCTCGCGGTTCTGCCGGTTGATCTGACGGATGATCAGGAACAGGATCAGCGCGATCGCGGCCGCCGAAAGCGTCGCTGTGGTGATCATGAAGCCGGTCTGCTGCCGCCAGTCGGCCAACGCGGCGCTCGTGGTGCTGGTCGCGACGATGACCAGCGGGAAATGCGAAAGCGACGCCCCCGAGCCGAGGCGATCCTCGCCGTCGATCGGACCCTTGACGCGCAGCGTGTGCCGGCCGCCTTCGGCCAGCATCTTGCGCATCAACGGCGCGTCCTTGAAGTTCCTGCCGATCAGCTCCTCGACATGCGGGTAGCGCGCCAGCATCTTGCCTTCGCGGTCGAACAGCGAGATCGCCGTGCCTTCGGCAAGCGCCACGGATGCGAAGTAGTTCTGGTAGCTGTCCGGATCGATCCGTCTGACCATCGCGCCGAAGAAGGTGCCGTCCGCGCCGTTCAGCCGGCGCGCGACGACCGTGGTCCATTTGCCGATGATGAAGCTGCGGACCGACTCCAGCACCACCGGTTCGGCCATCGGATTCGATTTGAACGTCTGAAAATAGGCGCGCGAGGAGATGTTGATCTTGGGCAGCGGCTGGGCCCGCGACCAGTTGATCAGCTCGCCGTCGGCATCGTAGATCGCGATGTCGCCGAGATAGGACACGGAGCTGATCTTGCTGCGCAGCATCTGGTTCGTCACCGGTCCGGACATGCGCTCACGGAACATCCCGGGCGAGGTGATCTCCGGCAGGTTCATCTGCCCGATCACATCGGCGGCGACGACGTCGGAATCTTCGAATTGCTGATCAAAGTGCCGCGCGATCAGCTGCACGGTGTTTTCCAGCTCGCGCTCGCGGTTGGCGAGGGTTCGTTCGCGAAATTCGCCGACCGCCATGGCGGTCACGGCGAAGATCCCCGCGACCAGCAACACGCCGCACAGGGTCAGCCACAGCACCGGTCCGCGCCGAATGACGGCCTCCCAGCCGTTCCTCGCGGCTAGGAATATTCCGGCTGCAATGCCTGCAATGACCTGGCGCATTCCCCCCTCCCTGGAGGGACAGGAATACACCGCACAAATGGCGCAAACCTTAGCAAAACCAGTTACCTAAGCATTAATCTCGTTGCGCGATCACGGTCTTATCCAGCGCGCCGCTGCATTGCATCATCAACAGCGGTTTAAAATGAATAGCGCCGCTCTTGTCGGCGCCGCAACGGTGAAGGCCCGGGAGGTTACCGCCGATACCCGCTCGCCCGCGAATAGCCCTGGCGGTTGTGCTGGTGCGGCCGGCTTGCGACGCTCGCGCGCGCCTCGCTCGAGACGGGCGTTGCGAGCTTCAACTCCTCCAGGAAGATCGGCCGGGCGAAGTAATAGCCCTGGGCGTAGCGGATCTTGGTTGCGGCCTGGAGATAGGCGAGTTCCTCGTAGGATTCGATGCCTTCGGCGATCACGGTCATCCCGAGCGCTTCGCTCAGGGATTCGATCGCGCGCAAGATGCCCTGGCTGCGCGGGCGTTGATGGATGTCGGTGATGAAGGAGCGGTCGATCTTGATCTCGTCGGCGGTGATGTCGGCGAGCGCCGAGAGCGACGAATAGCCGGTGCCGAAATCGTCGATCGAGATGCCGACGCCGAGCTTGCGGAACATCGGCAGGATCTCGGCCTGGAAATGATTCTTGGCGACGAAGGCATCTTCCGTCACCTCGATCATGAAGCGTTGCGGAAAGCCGGTGTCGTCCAGCGCCTGCGCAAAGCTGCGCATGAATTCGGGGTTGCCGGCCTGCTTGGCCGCGACGTTGATGCTGATGGTCGCTTCCGCGCCGAAGCTCTCGTTGATCAGGTCGACCGATTTGACGATCTCGGCGAGCACGAGATGGGTCAGCTCGTCGATCAGCCCGAGCTCGCCCGCAAGATTGATGAACGAGCCGGGCGCCTGGATCACGCCCTCGTCGTCGCGCAGCCGCACCAGGGCCTCGATGCCCTTCACGGCCTGGGTGCGGATGTCGACCTTGGTCTGGAAGGCGCAGCAGAAGCGCTTCTCGAGGATCGCGAGCCGCAGCGACTGCTCGATCTTCGTTCGCGCCAGCGCCTCGCGCTCCATGCCGGAATCGAAGAAGGCCGCCGTTCCCTTGCCGTTGTTCTTGATGCGGTACATCGCGATGTCCGCATTCTGGCGCAGCGTCTCGAAGCTGCGTCCGTGATCGGGATACAGGCTGACGCCGACGGAGGTGGAGGCGAAGACTTCCGAATTGTCGATGAAGAACGGCGCCGTCAGCCGCTCCAGCGTCGACTGCATGAATTCGGCGACTTCCTCCTGGCTCTGGATCGGGGAGAGCAGCAGCAGGAATTCGTCGCCGGAGATGCGCGACAGCATATCCGAATCGCGCAAGTCGCGCCCGAGCCGCTTCGACAGCTCGACCAGCAGCGCGTCGCCGACGGCATGGCCGTAATAGTCGTTGATGTGCTTGAAATTGTCGACGTCGAGGAAGGCGAGCGCAAAGCGTTCGCCGCCGCGACTCTGCGCGAGCAGGCTGGCGGCGCGATGTTCGATCACGCGCCGCGAGGGCAGGCCGGTCAGCTCGTCGAAATAGGCCGAGCGGAACAGCTGGTCCTCGAAATTCTTCTGCTCGGTGATGTCGGAGGAGGCCGAGATCAAGAGCTCGCGTCCGTCGAGGCGGACCGGACGATGGGTGGTCAGCAGCACCTGGCGTGCGGTCCCGTCGTGGAGCGCTTCCTCGGAGACGACCGGCCGGCCGGAGTTCAGGGCCTGGCGGCAGGCCTCCCGGCGCGGCGCGAGGTCGGGTGAGGGACGGCTGCCGTCCATGCCGAGCTGGGCGGCGGCGACATCGTTGACCAGGAGAAGTTCGCCTTGCGCGTCCTGCACGGTCAGGCCGGCAGGCAGCATTCTAACGATTTCCTTGAGAAATCCGAGTTCGGCTTCGCTCGCGCCGGAAGATCTGTTGTCGTTCATAGAAGTCATGAATCTTGTTGTTTCAGCGCGCCTTTGCAATGAGCGCGATCTTGCGCGGTTCCCTCTTAGGTTTGGTTAAGGGGTCCGGAGAAATACGGGGGTGTTTTGCGGCGATGCGACGCGCGCAGTCCATCGTCATTAACAGAGCGTCAACGGCGCGTGCGAAACCGCGAGCAGACCGCGCGATCGGTTTTCGCCCGCGCTGTGTCTAGCCGCCCTGGGGGATACGGCATTGCATGATGCAATGAAGCCCTGTCCTGAGATACGACACCTCGGCCTTGCCGTCGAAGGCTGACAGCGCCGACTTCAGCAGCTTGGTGCCGAAACCCGGCTCGGAGACCTTGTCGACGCTCGGGCCCTCGGTTTCATCCCAGGTGACGGTCAGGCGGTCGTCGCTGACGGTCCATGACACCTGCAACAATCCGCGCGGCGCGGAGAACGCGCCGTACTTGCCGGCGTTGGTGGCGAGCTCGTGAAACATCAGTGACAGCGTGACCGCAAGCTTCGGCGGCAGGAACAGCCGGTCGCCGTTGAGGGTGAAACGGACATGCCCGTACGGCCCGAGCTCGGAGATCAGGAGATCGCGGATGTCGCAGCCGGCCTTGTCGATCCGCGAGATCAGATCGTCGGTGGCAGCCAGCGACCGCAGCCGCGGATCGATCCGGGCCCAGACTTGCGGCTGGTCGTGCAGCACCTGATGCAGCACGGCATGGACCGTCGACAGCTTGTTCTTCAGCCGGTGCTGCAGCTCGTCGACCAGTAGCTTGCGATAGTCTTCTTCCTCGATAAGGCGTCTGGAGATCCGGCGTTGCTCGACGAGGAGCGAGCGATAATGCTCGACGCCCCAGATGGTGAGCGCGCAGACCGCCCAATAGAGCGCCAGCAGGGCAAAGCGCGCGCGATCGGCGAAGGCATCGCCGAAATTCACGACGACGCCGAGCATGCCGCCGGCCAGCGCCGTGATGACGCCGATGCGAAAGCCGCCGAACGCGGCCGCAAAGAACACGGCCGGGAAATATGGCGTGAAGTAGACGTCGGGCCGCACATGGGCGAGGGCCCAGCGCGCCAGCGTCGCAACCAGCAGGCAGGCGACCGCAAACGCAAGGCTCAGACCGAGCGATGGCGGGGCCACGCCCTGCCAGCCTTTGCGGAATTCGTCGATCAGCTTCCCCATGCACAGCCCGGTTGCGATATGCGTTCGAAAATCGAGCGGTCGCCATGAATGTTACGCATGTGGCCGGCGCAAGCAAAGCTTGCCATGTCGGAAGCCGGCAGGAATAGTGGCTGCTGCGGCGCCGACTGTCGCGGCGCCGTCATCGATCGGTGTCCGCCATTTGGCGTCAAATGGTTCGAAAACAGGAACATTCCATGGGCAGGCTGGATGGCAAGGTCGCGGTGATCACGGGCGCGACGAGCGGGATCGGATTGCGCACCGCAGAAGTCTTCGTTGCCGAAGGTGCCAAAATTGTGATCGCGGGGCGGCGTATACCGGAGGGCGAGGCGCTGGCGAAGCAACTCGGGGCGACTTGCGTCTTCCGCCAGACCGATGTGACGGTCGAAGCGCAGATGCAGGCGCTGATCGCGCTCGCGGTGGAGAAGTTCGGCCGGATCGACTGCCTGTTCAACAATGCCGGCGGTCCGGCGCAGACCGGCGGCGTCGAAGCCCTCGAGGTCGAGCGCTTCGACGCGGCGATGGCGACGCTGGTGCGCAGCGTCATGCTTGGCATGAAGCACGCTGCGCCCATCATGAAGAGGCAGGGGTCCGGCAGCATCATCAACAATGGCAGCATCGCCGGCCGCCTCGCCGGCTTCTCGTCCTCGATGGTCTATGGTGCGGCCAAGGCGGCGGTGATCCATCTCACTAAATGCGTGGCAATGGAGCTCGGCGAGTCCAATGTCCGCGTCAACTCGATCTCGCCCGGTGCGATCGCGACCGGCATCTTTGGCAAGGCGCTCGGCCTGTCGACGGAGGCTGCCGAGAAGACGCCGGCGGTGATGCGCGATGTCTACAAGACCGCGCAGCCGATCCCGCGTGCGGGCCTGCCGGACGATATCGCCCATGCCGCGGTGTTCCTGGCCAGCGACGAGTCCAGCTTCATCAACGGCCACGACCTCGTCATCGACGGCGCAATGACCGGCGGCCGCAACTGGAGCCAGCAGCAGCAGGGCTACGTGGCCTTGCGCAAGGCGTTCGATCAGGGGGCGGGGTAGGTCTCGTACCCCGGACGCAGCGCCGCAGGATGGGCAAAGGCGCGCTCTTCGCGCGCCGTCATTGCGAGGAGCCCTTGCGACGAAGCAATCCAGAATCCCTCAGCGGAAAGATTCTGGATTGCTTCGCTTCGCTCGCAATGGCGGCTGTGGCTAAACCGCCTTCATCCGCACCCGCAAGCCATCCCGGGGCTTCGGGATCGGCCACATCTGCCAGTCCGGCTTGTAACCGGGCTCCAGTGACACCTCGATGTTCTGCAAGAAGTGCCGCGCGAAGCACTTGGCCTGCATGTAGGCGAAGTGCAGGCCGAGGCACATATGCGCGCCGCCGCCGAACGGCACGAAGGCGAAGCGGTGGCGGTTGCGCTGGGCTTCTTCGCCGAAGCGCAGTGGATCGAAGCGATCCGGCTCCGGCCAGATGTCCTTCATGTGGTGCGTGTAGAGCGGATTGACGCCGATTGCGGTGCCGGCGGGAATGGTGAAGCCCTTGAAGGTGAAATCGCGCATGGCGCGGCGCGGCATCGAGGGCACCGGCGGCTTGATCCGCAGCGCTTCCTTGAACGCCATCTCCGACAGCGGCATTTTTTCGAGGTCGTCGAAGCTGCTCGGCGCATCGGGCGCGAGCCCCAGCGCCAGGACTTCCGCGCGCAGTCGGTCCTGCCAGTCGGGATTTGCGGCGAGCTCGCCGATGAAAGACGTCAGCGACGAGGTCAGCGTGTCGTGCGCGGCCATCATCAAGAAGCTCATGTGGTCGATGATGTCCTGCTCCGAGAGCAGCGCGCCGTCTTCATGGGTGGCGCGGCAGAGCTGCGAGAACAGATCATCGCCGCCCTGATTGCCGCGTCGCAGCGGAATCTGCTCGCGGAAATAGGCGACGATGCGCTTGCGTCCCCTCACGCCGGCCGCCATCTGGGTGCCGGGCAGAGGGCGGCGGATCGGGGCGACTGCGGCGGCGACCATGTCGACGAAGGCGCGGTTGATCTCGTCGACCTCCGGCCCGATGTCGGCGCCGAGGAACGAGGCCGCGGCGAGATCGAGCGTGAGCTGCTTCATGGCCGGATAAAGCTGCATCTCGCCCGGCTGGCCCTTCCACTGCGCGACCCGCGCCGCAATGCCGCGGTCGAGATCGCCGAGATAGGACTTCATCGGTCCGGACTTGAACGCGACCGAGAGCGCCTTGCGATGCAGCCGGTGCTCGTCGAAATCGAGCAGCATCAATCCGCGCGGAAACAACAGGCCCAGCACCTTGTTCCAGCCATGCGTCGACGAGAACAGCTTTTGCTGGTCGAACATCACGAGCTCGTTGGCTTCCGGCCCGAGCAGCACGACATTGGTCTCGCCGAAAAAATGCGTGCGGTAGACCAGGCCATATCTGGCGGCGTTCGCCTCGATATGGCCCTTGGGATCGGCCAGCACCTGGAAAGTCTTGCCGATGATCGGCCAGCCTTCGTCGCCGGGGATGTGCGTCAGCTCGTTGCGCTTGGGCGCGGTGAAGCCGAGCGCGGGCGAAGCGACATTCTGCATCGACATGACGATTGCTCCGGTTGGCTGACCGAACGGACATCGCGCGACCGCGGCATTATGGCGGCCCGCGCCGCGTTGACCGCATCAACCTAGCACAGGCCGGCATCTCCTGCTCGTGATCGTTGCGTGTCAGTTCGACGAGGCTTACCGCTTGGCGGCTTCCTTCTGCAGATCCGGGGCGTTGACGGCGGGAATGGCGACGCGGCCGGGGCCGGTCACCTTCAGTGCCTCGGCGGCCTTCTCGTTCTCCATGATCTTGGCCATCACCGCCTGGCCCGCGCGCTCGAAGATCGCGCGGTTCTCGATCACGAATTTTTGCGACCGGCGCAGGCCGTCGATATAGCCGTTGATCTCCGGAACCACATAGCGCGCCACCATGTCCCAGCTCCGGCGGGTGGCTTCCGGATTGGCCCAGTCGTGCACGAAGCCGATGATTGCGCCGACGCCGCCCGAGACCTGCATCACGTTCTTGATGGTTTTGACGAGATCGTCGGGCGTGCCGATGGTGGAGGCTGCGCCCTCGACGAAAGCGGTCTTGTCCACGGCCTCGTCGGGCGAGGCGAAGGCGGTGAGGCCCGGTCGCTGCAGTGTGCCGACATTATATTCGTTGTGCCAGCGCATCAGCCCGGCCCCGGCCTCCTTGCGCGCCTGCTCGCGGGTCTCGGCGATGTGAAAGGTCAGGAGCACGCGCCAGTCGGCGCGGTTGACGCTGGTGCCGTGCTTTTTTGCCGCGTCCTCGGCAAACTGCCATTGCTGCTGCAGCGACATCAGCCCCTGCGTCGTCATCGAGCCCAGCGAGATGATGCCGATGCCGTATTTGCCGGCGAGCGTCATGCCCGAGGGCGATATCTGCGAGGCCACGACGAACGGCATCTCTTCCTGTAGCGGCAGGATTTGCAGAGCGGCGTCGTTCATGGTGAACCAGTCGCTCTTGGCGGTGACGCGCTCGCCGTTGAAGAGCCGACGGATCACGCCGATCGCCTCGTCCTGGCGATCGCGCTGTGTCATCGGGTCGATGCCGAGCGTATGCGCGTCGGAGGCGAGCGCGCCGGGACCGGAGCCGAAGATGGCGCGGCCGCCGGTCATGTGGTCGAGCTGCACCATGCGCTGCGCGACGTTGTAGGGATGGTGGTAGGGCAGCGACACCACGCCGGTGCCGAGCTTGATCCGCTTGGTGCGCTCGCCGGCCGCGGCCAGAAACATCTCGGGCGAGGCGATCATCTCCCAGCCCGAGGAATGATGCTCGCCGCACCAGAACTCGTCATAGCCGAGGCTATCCAGCTGCTCGACCAGGTCGAGATCGCGCCGGAACTGCAGCATCGGATGCTCCCCGATCGGGTGATGCGGGGCAAGAAAGGCTCCGAACTTCAGGCGCGCCATGGCGTTCTCTCCGGCTGGATTTTTTGTTTGTTGAGACGGTGAGGCTAGTTGCTGAAGACAGCGAAGGCAATCGCACGATGTCCCGCATGGCGGAATGCAGGCATGCAATGATGAGGCGAGGTGCTTCGTCTCCCTCTCCCCGTTCTTACCGGGAGAGGGTTGGGGTGAGGGGCTCTCTCCGCAGATGAGATCGTCGTGAGACCTGTACCCCCTCACCCGGAATTCAAACTGCGTTTGAATTTCGACCTCTCCCCGCAGTCGGGGAGAGGTGAAGGAAGATCACCTTGTCATCCTGTTCCACGCATCGAGCCCGGCAATCTTGTACGCCTCGGCCAGTGTCGGATAGTTGAACGTGTTCTGGATGAAATAGTCGATCGTGCCTTTGAGGTTGAGCACGGCCTGGCCGATATGGATCAGCTCGGTGGCGCCTTCGCCGAGAATGTGCACGCCGAGCAGGCGGCGCGTCTTGGTCGAGAAGATCATCTTCATCATGCCGCTGTTCAGCCCCATGATATGGCCGCGCGAGGTCTCGCGGAAGCGCGCGATGCCGACCTCGTAGGGAATGCCGCGCGTGCGCACCTCTTCCTCGGTGAGGCCTGCGGTCGAGATCTCCGGCACCGAATAGATGCCGTAGGGGAAGAACTCCGGCGGTGCCATCGGCTCCATGCCGAGCGCGTGGCAGGCGGCGACGCGGCCCTGCTCCATCGAGGTCGAGGCCAGGCTCGGAAAGCCGATCACGTCGCCGGCGGCGTAGATGTGCGGCACGCTGGTCTGCAAGGTCACGGGATCGACCGAGATGCGGCCGCGATGGTCGATCACGATGCCGGCGGCTTCCAGGTTGAGCCGGTCGGTGGCACCGACGCGCCCCGCCGCGAACAGCAGCATGTCGGTGGTGACATGCCGCCCGTCGGACAAATGCGTGACGATGCTCCCCTGCGCATTCTTCTCGATCGAGTTGACCTTCGAGCCGAGCCGCAGCGCGACGTTGCGGTCGCGCAATTCGTGCATGAACTCGTCGATCAATTCCTTGTCGATGAAATCGAGGAAGGTCGGCCGCGGCTCGATCAGGGTCACGGGCACGTCGAGCGCGCTGAAGATGGTGGCGTATTCGACACCGATCACGCCGGCGCCTATCACGGCGAGGCTGCGCGGCAGCTTCGGCAGCTCGATGATCTCGTCGCTGTCGAGCACCGTCGTGCCGTCGAAAGGTACATAGTCCGGCCGGAACGGACGCGTGCCGCAGGCGAGCAGGATGAAGGCGGCCGACACCGTCTTGGTCTCGCCGATGGCGCTGGTGATCTCTACCTCGTGCGGCGAGACCAGCCGCGCCTCGCCATTGGCGGTGCGGACGAGATTGCGGCTGAACTGATGCTCGAGGACCTCGACCTCGTGGTCGAGCGTCTTCTGGAGCCGGGTCATCAGATCGCTCGCCGCGATGTCCTGCTTCACGCGGTAGGAGCGGCCGTAGAAGCCGCGCTCGCGCCAGCCGGACAGGTTCAGCACGGTTTCGCGCAGTGTCTTCGAGGGGATGGTGCCGGTGTGAACGGAGACACCGCCGACGCGCCGGCCCTTCTCCACCACCAGCACGGCCTTGCCGAGCTTGGCACATTGCACCGCGGCCCGGCGCCCTGACGGGCCCGAGCCGATCACCACCATGTCGTAGTCGTACATCGGAAGACTTCCGAACCCCGCGAGACCAGCGGAAACCGACATGCAGCAATCGGGCCAAGGGAGCAAGGGCGCGGCAAGAGGACAGCAAGGCCTACCTCGGAGGTAATCGCGCGGACGACGTCGATCTGGGAGCATCGCGCGCAAATAAATCCCGAGAGGTTTGCGCGCCGATGCATCAAATCGTCACAAAGCAGATCGATTCGTCGCGCCGCTGGTGGGTGCTGGCGATCGTCGTCGCCGCCCAGTTCATGTTCGGTGTCGACGCCTTCGTGGTCAACGTCGCCATCCCCACCATCGCGGTCGAGCTGCAAGCGACGCCGGCGCAGATCGAATCCGTCATCGCGATCTATCTGATCGCCTATGCCACGCTGGTGGTCACCGGCGGCCGCCTCGGCGACATCCACGGCACCAGGAACGTCTTTCTGGCCGGCGTGCTCGGATTCACCCTGACCTCGCTCTGGTGCGGTCTCGCGCGGTCAGGCGCGGAGCTGATCGTCGCGCGGCTGGCGCAGGGCGCGACGGCGGCGCTGATGGTGCCGCAGGTGCTGGCGACGCTGCATCTGTTGTTCACGGATGAGCAGCGCGGCCGCGCCTTCGCCATCTATGGCATCGTGCTCGGGCTCGCAGGCGCCGCCGGCTTCCTGCTCGGCGGCCTCCTGATCACGATCGATCTCGCCGGTACCGGCTGGCGCTCGGTGTTTTTCGTCAACGTGCCCTGCGGCCTCGTCATCGCGTCCGCTGCCTGGCGCATCATGCCGTCGGTGCCGCGTCGCGCCGGCACAAAGCTCGATATCAAGGGCAGCGTCGTGCTGTTCGCAGGCCTGTTGTGCCTGATCGGGCCGTTGCTGTTCGGCCACGATGTCGGCTGGGCGCCGTGGCTGTGGGCGGTGATGGGAAGCGGCGGCGCCATCCTCGCAGCATTCCCAAGGCTCGAGCGCGCGGTGGCGCGCGGCGGCGGCATGCCGCTGATCGATCTCACGCTGCTGGCGGATGCGGCCTTTCTGCGCGGGCTTGGCGCGGCCTTCTTCTTCTTCGCCGCCAACCTCTCGTTCTATCTCGTCATGACTCTGTTCATGCAGCGGGGGCTGAAGATCCCGCCGCTCGCAGCCGGCATGGCGTTCATTCCGCTCGCGCTCGCTTTCGTCGTGGCCTCGCGTCACAGCGGCGCGCGAGCGCGCCATCGCGGTACCAAGGTCCTGATCGAAGGCTGCGCGCTTCAGCTCGCGGGTCTCGCTGGGCTGGCGCTTGTCGCGTTCTCTGTCGATGCGCCGTCTGCGCTCCTGCTCGCGCTCACCATGATCATTTTCGGCTACGGCCAGGGGCTCGTCATGGCGCCGCTCTCCGGCGCGGTGCTTTCGACAGTCAAACCCGTCGCCGCAGGCTCAGCCTCCGGCATGTACGGCACGACGGCGCAGATCGGAAATGCGGCCGGAGTGGCCGCAATCGGCGCCGTCTTCTTCACGATCGAAGCCTTGCAATCGCCGCGCGCAGGCTTTCTCGTCTCGCTCGCGTTGTTTGCGGCATTAATCATGATCTGCGCCGCATTTCTGGCGTGGATGCGCCGCGCATCTGCACGAAGTTGAGGCACTGCTGTTAATGCGTGCGGATTCCTGCAGTTTTCCCGCGGATTTCCCTCGATTTTCACCGGATTGACAGCGCACGGTCTTTTTATTTTGCAACGCAGCAACTATCTGGTTTGGCTGACGTTGTACGTCGCCTGCCAGGAGTTGCCGTGTCGCTCGCCAGAAATGTCGATCTCTTGAAACGTCTGCCAAGGCTGGACGGACTGCGCTTTGCCGATTTCGGCCGGAGCGCGGATGCGCCCAGTCCTTTGGTAGAGGTCACCAATTTTGGCGACAATCCCGGGGCCTTGCGCATGTTCGCGTTCGTGCCGGCGCAGCTGCAGAAGCCGCGCGCGCTCGTCGTCGTGCTGCACGGCTGCGGCCAGACCGCAGCAAGTTACGACCTCGGCGCGGGATGGTCGACGCTGGCGGAGCACTACGGCTTCGCGCTGCTGATGCCCGAGCAGCAGCGGGTCAACAACGGCAACACTTGCTTCAACTGGTTCAGTCCGGAAGACACCGCGCGCGACAGCGGCGAGCCGCGTTCGATTCGCGAGATGATCGCGCATATGGTTCAGGCGCATCGCATCGATCCCGGGCGCATCTTCATCACGGGCCTCTCCGCCGGCGGCGGCATGACGTCGGTGATGCTCGCGACCTATCCTGAGGTCTTTTCGGCCGGGGCCGTCATTGCCGGGCTGCCCTACGGCATCGCCTCGAACCTGCGCGAAGCGCTGGACGGCATGTTCCATTCCCCGGCGCGTCCCGCGCGCGAGCTCGGCGATCTCGTGCGCGGCGCCTCGCAGCATAGCGGGCCCTGGCCGAAGATTTCGGTGTGGCACGGCAGCGCCGACCGCACCGTCAATCCCGGCAATGCCAACGAGATCGTCAAGCAATGGCTCGATCTGCACGATCTGCCTGACATGCCGATGGCGGAAACCGATGTCGACGGCTATCCGCGCCAGACCTGGTGGAATAAGGACGGCGAGACGCTGGTCGAGTCCTACGCCATCACCGACATGGCGCACGGCACGCCGCTCGGCCTCGCCGACAACGACCAGCGCTATGGCATCGAAGGCGCCTTCCTGATCGAGGCCGGCATTTCCTCGTCCTACCACATCGCAAAATTCTTCGGCCTGACCGGCTGGATTCCCGACGCGTCCAAGACGAAGGCGGAGCCAAAGCCGACGCCGGTCCGCTCGCCCGCGCCGCACCTCGCCCGCTCGATCCGCGCGGCGGTCGCCGAAGCACCGGCCGAGCCGAAGCGCGAGCAGGCTCGCGGTCTCGATCTCGGCCAGATCATCACGCGCGCGCTTACCGCCGCGGGATTGATGAAGTAATCTACGCCGTCGCGTCGATCATCTCGATCGGCGTTGCCGTCACCTCGCCGCGGGCGACCTTCCGCGTCATCTCCTGATAGGCCTTGAAGAAGTCGCGCGATTGCAGCGTTTTTTGCGCGGCATCGTCGGCGACGCTGGCGAGGTGGAAATAGCTATTATCGTCGCGATTCTTCAGGACGCGATAGCCGATCCGTCCCTTGAGCTCCGGATCGGCGTCGATCGCCTTGATGAAGCGGCCGATCTGCTGGTGCCAGGCCTCCGTCGTACCATCCTTGAACTCGTATCTGATCATGAAGTGCTTCATGTGACGCTCCCTGTTCGCATTGTGCGTCATCATCTGCGCGCTGGATGCGATCCTGCAAGTATGGACAAAATTGATAGTATGGACTTTTTCGGCGTCGCTCCTATCCTCGGCGGCAAGGCTGGAAAGACAAGGCTGCAAGGGCAAGGCTGGCGGACAAGGCTGGCGCAGGGAGGAGACGACATGGCGAAGGCGAGAGCGGCTCCGGCGCGCAGCTGTCCGGTCGCGGCGTTTCAAAAAATGATCAGCGGCAAGTACAAGCTGCGCATCGTCTGGGACCTCAAGGACGGCCCGCGCCGCTACGGCGAGATCAGAAGCGGCCTGCTGCGTGGCATGGAAGGCAGCGCAGAGATCACCCCGCGCGTGCTCAGCCGCGAATTGAAGGCGCTGACCGAGAGCGGCCTGATCGACCGCAAGGATTTTGGCGAAGTGCCGCCGAAGGTCGAGTATCGCCTCACGCGCAAGGGCAAGAGTTTCGTCCCGGTCGTCGCCGCGATCCGGCAATGGGGCGATCGTAACCTCGGCGAATCCGCGGCGCTCGTGGACGCCGCCGAGTAACGCTTACATCTCGCCGGTGATGAACGGATTGGTCATCCGCTCCTGGCCGATGCTCGAGCCGGCGCCGTGGCCGCAGATGAAGCCGACGTCGTCGCCGAGCGGCAACAGCTTGGTCAGAATCGAGTTGATCAGCGTGGCGTGACTGCCGCCCGGCAGATCGGTGCGGCCGACCGAGCCTGCGAACAGGACGTCGCCGACGTGGGCGAAACGCAAGTCCTTGTTGAAGAACACCACGCTGCCGGGAGAGTGGCCGGGGCAGTGAAAAATGTCGAACGTCAGGCCGCCGATCGCCACGCTGTCGCCTTCCGCCAGCCAGCGGTCCGGCGCGAAATTGCGCACACCGGTCATGCCGAAGCGCGCGCCGCTCTCGACCACGTTGTCGAGCAGGAACTTGTCCGCTTCATGCGGGCCCTCGATCGGCACCTTCAGCGCGTCGCGCAATTCGGCTGCACCGCCGACATGGTCGATATGGCCGTGGGTCAGCCAGATCTTCTCCACGGTGACGCCGGTCTGCTTGATCGCCTCCAGAATCTTCGGCACGTCCCCGCCGGGATCGATCACCACGGCCTTCTTGGAAGGCTCGTCCCAGATGATGGTGCAGTTCTGCTCGAACAGCGTCACGGGGACGATGATCGCGCCGGCCTTGGCTTGCGAGGACTCTTGCGAGGATTTTTGGGTGTCATTTTGCTCGGTCATGGCGCCACAATGCCGATTTTTGGCCTATGGCCAAGCAAAAGATTCGTGGCCCGGACCGGGAACAGCCGCCCCGGCCGTCACACGGCCGTCCCAATTCGCCCGCTGGTTTGAACCCGCGGCGCTGCTCACGCGTTCTCTCGCGCAGGCAAGATGATCAAGTCAGATTTTCGGGTGGGTTTTCCGGCATGGCTCAGGGCGATGACAATTGGTGGCGCGACGGCATTTTCTATCAGGTCTATCCGCGCTCGTTTCAGGACTCGAATGGTGACGGCGTCGGCGATCTCGCCGGCATCCTCCAGCGGCTGCCTTATGTGAAGTCTCTCGGCGTCGATGCGATCTGGCTGTCGCCGATCTTTCCCTCGCCGATGGCCGATTTCGGCTACGACATCTCCGACTATACCGGCATCGAGCCGCTGTTCGGCACGATGGCGGATTTCGATGCGCTGCTCGGCGCCGTGCACGACAGCGGCCTGAAGCTGATCCTCGATCTCGTGCCGAACCACACCTCGGACCAGCATCCCTGGTTCGTCGAGAGCCGCTCCTCGCGCGACAACCCCAAGCGCGACTGGTACGTGTGGCGCGACCCGGCGCCGGGCGGCGGTGCGCCCAACAACTGGGTGTCCGAGTTCGGCGGCAGCGCGTGGCAGTTCGACGAGACGACGGGTCAATATTACTACCACGCCTTCCTCGCCCAGCAGCCGGACCTCAACTGGCGCAATCCGGACGTCCGCGCCGCGATCTACGATGTGATGCGGTTCTGGCTGGAAAAGGGCGTCGACGGCTTTCGCGTCGACGTGATCTGGCACCTGATCAAGGACGCCGAATTCCGCGACAATCCGCCAAACCCGCATTACGTCGAGGGCCGGCCGCCGAACGAAAGGATCCTGACGCAATATTCCACCGACCAGGCGGAGGTGCATGATGTGATCGCGCAGATGCGGCGCGTCACCGACGCGTATCGCGCCCGCGTGCTGATCGGCGAGATCTATCTGCCGCTGCACCGGCTGGTGGCCTATTACGGCAACGACCTCACCGGCGCGCAGATGCCGTTCAATTTCGCGCTGCTCTCGACGTTCTGGAGCGCGCGCTCGATCGAGAAGATCATCGAGGATTACGAGAAGGCGCTGCCGAGAGGCGCCTGGCCGAACTGGGTGCTCGGCAATCACGACCGGCCGCGCGTCGCCAGCCGCGTCGGCCCGGAGCAGGCCCGCGTCGCCGCCATGCTGTTGCTGACGTTGCGCGGCACGCCGACGCTCTATTACGGCGACGAGATCGGCATGCACCAGCTCGCACTCGCGCCTGCGGACGTGCGCGATCCCTTCGAGAAGAACGTCCCCGGCATCGGCGTCGGGCGCGACGGCTGCCGCACGCCGATGCAGTGGGATTCCTCCAACTTCGCCGGCTTCTCGGAGGTCAGGCCGTGGCTGCCGCTGCCCGAGGATCATATCCGCGAGAACGTCGTCAATTTCGAAGCCGATGCGCGCTCGCTCCTCGGCCTGTACAAGCGCCTGATCGCGCTGCGAAAGGCCTCTCCGCCGCTGGTTTCGGGCGACTATCATCCGATCGCGGCGCAAGGCGATCTCCTGGTCTATCGCCGCGAGGCCGCGGGCAGGGCGGTCATCGTGGCGCTCAATCTCGGCCCCGAACCGATCGCGGTGACTACCAGCGCGATCCGTTTCGGCAGCGAGATCCTGCTGTCGACGTTTCTGGACCGCGAAGGCGAGAAGCTCGAAGGCGTACTGGATCTGCGCGGCAATGAGGGTGTGATCGTGGCGCCGCCCTAGCGGTCGTCCCGCAAAATCAGAGCGGTAGCCGCCGCCATCTCCCCGTCATTGCTTCGCTGCGCTCGCAATGACGATCGTGGAAGCAGCGGAGCAAACTCCAGCATCTCGAAATTATCCCGGATGCTTGTTGCCCGCACTATTCTCGTCGATATCACTCCGCTTCAGCAGATAATCCAGCCCGCCGACGCGATACCAGCGATAGCCGTAAGGCTCCAGCACGACGCGATGCTGGCCGCGCTTGTCGGCGTGGCTGTGGTCCTCCGCGAGCAGGTTGATGAGGTGCGCGCCGGCATCACCAGGCAGCCCCGCCGAGAACGCGATCTCGCGCGGCTTGTCGCCGAGATTGTGCACGAACAGCACGGAGTTGTTGCGCCAGTCGTAGCGCATGATGAACACGGCGGGATCGCGCGTCGCGATGATCGCGAAATCGCCCCAGCCGATCTCCGGTACCTCCTTGCGCATACGGACGATGCGCTCGGTCCAGTTCAGCATGGAATTGGGATCGCGACGCTGCTTGGCGACATTGACGTGCTGGTAGCCGTAGGGGCCCTTGTCGATGACGGGGCATGCCGGCTTGTCGCTCTTGGTGAAGCCGCCGTGGGGCTCGGTCGACCATTGCATCGGCGTGCGCGCGCAATTGCGTTCGGGCAGCGACAGATCATCGCCCATCGCGATCTCGTCGCCGTAGCGGATCACGGGCGTTCCCGGCAGCGTGCACATCAGGCTGTAGGCGAGCTCGAGCCGCCTGCGGTCCCCGCCGATCATCGGCGCGAAGCGGCGGCGAATGCCGCGGTCGTAGAGCTGCATGTCCTTGTCGGGGCCGAAGCGCTTGAAGACGAGATCGCGCTGCGCCTTGGTCAACCGCCCGAGATCGAGCTCGTCATGATTGCGCAGGAACAGGCCCCATTGCGCGGCGGCCGGCCGCGGCTTGGTCGCCTTCAGCGCCTTCGCCAGCGGTCGCGCGTCGCCGGACGCCAACGCATAGAACAGATGCTGGTTGACGTGGAAGTTGAACATCATGTGCATGCGGTCGCCATCGCGGCCGAAATATTCCATGTCGGTTTCCGGCAGCACGTTGGCCTCGGCGAGGATGATGGCGTCGCCCTTCCGCCATTGCAGGAATTCGCGGAACGCGCGCAGCATGTCGTATTGCTCGACCGGCTTCTTCACCTTGGCGCCCTTGGTCGCGATCACGAACGGCACGGCGTCCATGCGGAAGCCGGAGACGCCGAGCTGGATCCAGAAGCCCATGATCTTGAGGATCTCGGCCTGCACGTGCGGGTTCGAGGTGTTGAGGTCGGGCTGGAAGTCGTAGAAGCGGTGAAAATAATACGCACCCGCTTCCTTGTCGCGCGTCCAGGTCGATTTCTGCACGCCGGGAAACACCATGCCCTTGTTGGCGTTGGCCGGCTTCTTGTCCGACCATACATACCAGTCGCGATAGGGCGAGTTCCTGTCGCGCCGCGCCTCCTTGAACCAGTGATGCTGGTCGGAGGTGTGGTTGACGACGAGGTCGATGATGATTCGGATGCCGCGCTGCTTGCAGCCGTGGGCGAACTCGACGAAATCGCCGAGCGTGCCGTAGCGGGGATCGACGCTGTAATAGTCGGCGATGTCGTAGCCGTCGTCGCGGCCCGGCGAATTCTGGAACGGCATCAGCCAGATCGTGGTGATGCCGAGCCCGTGCAGATAGTCGAGCCGGCGCAGCAACCCCTTGAAGTCACCGACGCCGTCGCCGTCGGCATCCATGTAGGTGCCGACGGACAGGCAATAGATCACGCCGTTCTTGTACCAGAGATCGTCGATCATGCGCCGCAGCCTCGATGGTCCCCGCCGAGGTGCGGCGGCTGCGTGATAAGTGCGAGGAAGGAGGGAGGTTCCCGCCCCGGCGAGGGCCGGGACGACACGGTGGATGGAATCGGCTAAACTTGCCCCATGGACAACCCCGCCCGTAACATCGCCCTGGTGCCGCCGCCGGATCGCCGTCAGTCCGAGACGGCGCTGGCGATCGCGCGCGGCACGGCACGGTTGCTGCGCTCGCTCGGCTTCTCCTGCATCAGCGAATTGCCGCTGCCGTCGGGCCGGCGCGCCGATCTCGTGGCGCTCAACGAGCGCGGCGAGATCTGGATCGTCGAGATCAAGTCGTCGGTCGAGGATCTGCGCGCGGACCAGAAATGGCACGAGTACCGCGCCCATTGCGATCGGCTGTTCTTTGCCTTCACGCAGGACCTGCCGTGCGAGATCTTTCCTGAAGGCACCGGCCTGATCATCGCCGACCCCTATGGCGCGCACATGCAGTGCGAGGCGCCCGAGCACAAGATCGCTGCGGCCACGCGCAAGCAGATGACCGTGCGTTTCGCGATGGCGGCAGCGTTGCGGATCAACCGCCTGGTCGATCCGCAAGGGCATGCGGATTTTTGGGAATGAAGTCGTAGTGTGGGCAAAGCGAAAGCGCGCCCACCATTCAAGCCGCTCGAGATGGAAGCAGAGGTGGTGGGCACGGCGCTACGCGCCTTTGCCCACCCTGCGAGACCGTTACCGCGGTGCGCGCTTCGCCAGAATTCGCTGCAGCGTCCGGCGGTGCATGTTGAGCCGGCGTGCCGTTTCCGAGACGTTGCGGTTGCACATCTCGTAGATGCGCTGAATGTGCTCCCAGCGGACGCGGTCGGCGGACATCGGATTGGTCGGCAGCTCGGATTTCTCCGCGCTCGTCGACAGCAGCGCGGCGACGACGTCGTCGGCGTCCGCGGGCTTGGAGAGATAATCGATCGCGCCCATCTTCACCGCCGTGACGGCGGTGGCGATGTTGCCGTAACCGGTCAGCACGATCGCGCGGGCGTCGGGACGCTTCTTCTTCAGCGCCGAGACCACGTCGAGGCCGTTGCCGTCGCCGAGCCGCAGATCCACTACGGCGAATGCGGGCGCGGCCTTGCCGATTTGCGCAAGACCATCGGAAACCGTGTCGCACGACGTCACCGCAAAGCCGCGCGTCTCCATGGCACGCGACAGCCGCTCAAGGAACGGCTTGTCGTCCTCCACGATGAGAAGCGAGCGGTCGGTCTGTTCGTTCAGTTCGGCGATGGCGTTCAAGGTGTTGTCCTTTGTCCTGCACATCTACATATGGCGTCGCAATCGGGCGGTGCCAAGGCCGCCAATAGTCGATCGGCCCGCCCGTGCGACGCAAGGTCGCGGCCTATCCTATTGTTTCCTCGAAGGTCTCGATAGCCTCAAAACGCTCTCGCGGCCAACTGATCTGGACCACGGCGCCGTGTTCCGGAAAGGTCCGGTTGGTAAACGAGACCTTGGCGCCGGTGCGTTCGAGCAAGGTGCGTGCGATGAACACGCCAAGCCCGAGGCCGCGCCGCTCGCCGCCGCCGTCGTCCAGGTTGCGCCGCCGCGACAGATAGGGCTCGCCGATCCGGTTAAGGATATCCGGCGGAATGCCGGGGCCGTCGTCGGAGATCACGAGCTCGATCGTGTCCTTGTTCCACCATGCATTCACCTCGACTGTGGTGCGGGCGAAATCGACCGCGTTCTCGACGATGTTGCCGACGCCGTAGAGGATCGCCGGATTGCGCGAGCCGACCGGCTCGGCCACGATTGCGACCGCGATCCGCACCTTGATGTCGACGCCGAAATCGCGATGCGGCGCCACCACTTCCTCGATCAGCTCCGACAGCTTCATGCGGTCGAACGGCGCGCCGGTGGAGGAAAGCTGGGTGATCTTGCTCAAGATGTCGCGGCAGCGTTGCGTCTGCTCGCGCAAGGTTTTCAGGTCGGCGGCAAAGACCGGGTCCTTCACCGTGTTTTGCAGCTCGCGCGAGATCAGGAAGATGGTCGCGAGCGGCGTGCCGAGCTCGTGCGCGGCCGCCGCGGCCAGGCCGTCGAGCTGGGTCAGATGCTGCTCGCGCGTCAGCACCAGCTCGGTCGCCGCCAGCGCGTCCGCAAGCTTGCGCGCCTCCTCGGTCACCTGGAACGAATAAAGGCTGGTGACGCCGATCGCGAGCACGATCGAGAGCCAGACGCCGACGAGATAGATCGGCGGCAGCACCAGCGGATCGTCGGAATCCCAGGGCAGCGGCAGATGGAAGAAGAACAGGGCGGAAGCGCAGGCCACGGCGAGCACGCCGAGGCCGAAGGTGAAGCGGGCCGGCAGCGCGGTGGCCGAGATCAGCACGGGTGCGAGAAACAGGAACGAGAACGGGTTCTGCAGCCCGCCGGTGAAGAACAGCAGGCCGGCCAGCTCCACGATGTTCAGCGCGAGCAGTCCGGCCGCCTGCATCGGCTCCAGCCGCTGCATCGGATTGGAAACGGTTTGCAGTGCCAGATTGAGCGCGGCCGACAGGGCGATGATGCTGACGCAGGGGACGATCTCGACGTTGAACTCCAGCCCCTGCGCCACGATGAAGATCGCGGCGAGCTGCCCGAGCACCGCCAGCCAGCGCAACCGCAGGATCGTGTCCAGGCGGATATGCCTCTGCGAAGGGCGAAAGTCGGAGGCGGCAATTTCGGTCATGTCGGCCAATGTGGCGGTGCCTTCTCGGTCACAAACGCGGGGCTCGCGGAACCACCCGGATTACAAGCCTTGCGCTATCAGCTGCAATAGCAGAAGAACGCCCAGCATGACCGGGAACGACAAAGCTTCAAGTCCGCCGACTGTCGCGGAGCGCAGCTCCTCTGCGGCCATTGCGGTCGATCACCTCGTCAAGGTCTACAAGCAGACGCGCGCCGTCGACGATATCTCGTTTTCGCTTCCGCGCGGCAGCATCACCGGGCTTTTGGGCGGAAACGGCGCCGGCAAGACCACGACCATCGCGATGATCATGGGCCTGGTGCTGCCGACCTCCGGCCGCGTGCAGGTGCTGGGGCATCGCATGCCCGAGGAGAGCGCGGCCGTGCTGGGGCGGATGAATTTCGAGAGCCCCTATGTCGACATGCCGATGCGGCTCACGGTGCGGCAGAACCTCACCGTGTTCGGCAAGCTCTATGCGGTGAAGAACCTGTCCGACCGCATCGCGACGCTCGCCGCCGATCTCGACCTCACCGATTTCATCGACCGCGCCAACGGCAAGCTCTCCGCAGGGCAAAAGACCCGCGTCGCGCTCGCCAAGGCGCTGATCAACCAGCCCGAGCTGCTGTTGCTGGACGAGCCGACCGCCTCGCTCGATCCCGACACGGCCGATTGGGTCCGCAGCCATCTGGAGCGCTACCGCAAGGCGAACAACGCCACCATCCTGCTGGCCTCGCACAACATGCTCGAGGTCGAGCGGCTCTGCGACCGCGTCATCATCATGAAGCGCGGCCGCATCGAGGACGATGACACGCCCGAAGCCATCATGGCCCGCTACAATCGCACCACGCTGGAGGAGGTGTTCCTCGACGTCGCGCGCGGCCGGGTGAACGGGGTTCAGGAGACGGCGCGATGAACCAGGCCTCCCTCCATCGCGGCATCTCCTTGCAGCGCATCGGTGCGATGATCCTGCGCTATTGGTACCTCCTGCTGTCATCGTGGCCGCGGCTGCTGGAACTGCTGTACTGGCCGGCGCTGCAGGTGATCACCTGGGGCTTCCTCCAGCTCTACATCGCCCAGAACGCCAATTTCTTCGCGCGCGCCGGCGGCACCCTGATCGGCGCCGTCATCCTCTGGGACATCCTGTTCCGCGGCCAGCTCGGCTTCTCGATCTCGTTCCTGGAGGAGATGTGGGCGCGCAACCTCGGCAATCTCATGATGAGCCCGCTCAAGCCCATCGAGTTTCTGCTGTCGCTGATGATCATGAGCCTGATCCGGCTCGCGATCGGCGTCATCCCGATGACGCTGCTCGCGCTGTTCCTGTTTCATTTCAACGTTTATGCGCTCGGCCTGCCGCTGATCGCGTTCTTCTGCAATCTGATCTTCACGAGCTGGTCGGTCGGCATCTTCGTATCCGGCCTGGTGCTGCGAAACGGCCTCGGCGCCGAGAGCATCGTCTGGACCTTGATGTTCGGGATCATGCCGCTCGCTTGCGTCTACTATCCCGTCAGCGTGCTGCCGGTCTGGCTGCAATATGTCGCCTGGACGCTGCCGCCGACCTACGTGTTCGAAGGCATGCGCGCGTTGCTGATCCAAAACGCCTTCAGGACCGATCTGATGTTGAGTGCGTTGGCCATCAACGCGGTGCTGCTGGTTGCATCTTTTGGGGCATTCCTTGCCCTTTTGCGCAGCGCCAGGAAGCAAGGGTCGCTGCTGTCAGGCGGCGAATAACGTCACTTTCTCGTGGATTCAGGCTGGTTTAACTGTCATCACCACGTAAATGTACGGAACCATGCATTGACGCAATATTACGCATTCGGCAGTATGCTGCGATGCGAAGAAGGATATAGCGATGCCTATTGGTGAGTTTGGCGGCGCCCCGCCCCTGGCTGCAGAGGGCAGTCCGATCCTGACGACGCCGATGTACTGGATGTACGAGATGGCGCACGCCTCTCTCAATCCGGCCCGTGCAGTCACCGACGCGACCAAGCTGCTGTTTCAGAATCCGCTGAATCCGTGGGCGCGCACCGAGGTCGGCAAATCGGTTGCCGCAGCCTGCGAATTGTTCGAACGCACCACGCGCCGCTACGGCAAGCCGGAATGGGGTCTCAACGACACCGAGGTCAACGGCATCCGCGTTCCCGTCGAGGTCCGCTCGGTCTGGGAAAAGCCGTTCTGCCGGCTGCTCTATTTCGATCGCAAGTTCACCCGTCCCTTGCGCAGCCCGCAGCCGCGCGTGCTGATCGTCGCGCCGATGTCCGGCCATTATGCGACGCTCTTGCGCGGCACGGTCGAGGCTTTCCTGCCGGCGCATGAGGTCTACATCACCGATTGGGCCGATGCCCGCATGGTGCCGCTCAGCGACGGCCGCTTCGATCTCGACGACTACATCGACTACGTCATCGAGATGCTGCACGTCCTCGGCGGCAATACGCATGTGCTGGCGGTGTGCCAGCCTTCCGTGCCCGTCGTCGCTGCCGTCTCGATCATGGAAGCGCAGCGCGATCCGTTCGTGCCGACGTCGATGACGTTGATGGGCGGGCCGATCGACCCCCGCCGCAATCCGACCGGGGTGAACGACCTCGCACAGGAGCGCGGCATCGACTGGTTCCGCAATCACGTCATCACCAAGGTGCCGTTCCCGCATCCTGGCATGATGCGCGACGTCTATCCGGGATTCCTGCAGCTGAACGGCTTCATCAGCATGAATCTCGACCGCCATATGGACGCCCACAAGCAGCTCTTCGCCCATCTGGTGAAAGGCGACGGCGACCTCGCCGACAAGCATCGCGACTTCTACGACGAGTATCTCGCGGTGATGGACCTCTCCGCCGAGTATTACCTGCAGACGGTCGACACCGTGTTCGTGAAGCACTCGCTGCCGAAGGGCGAGATGACCCATCGTGGAACACGCGTCGATCCCTCGAAGGTCACGCGCGTGGCTCTGATGACGGTCGAAGGCGAGAACGACGACATCTCCGGGCTCGGTCAGACCGAAGCGACGCACACATTGTGCAGCTCGATCCCCGATCACCGCCGCGTTCATTACGTGCAGAAGGGCGTCGGACATTACGGCGTGTTCAACGGCTCGCGTTTCAAGTCGGAAATCGTGCCGCGCATCCATGACTTCATGGTCTCGGCTGCGAATCCGAGCTCGTTGCAGGCTCTCGCGGCCGAATAGAGCGTTTTCGAGCGAAGTGGCGTCCGGTTCGCGTAAAGAAAACGCGTCAAGATAGGAATCCAGAGCCGTTCCGATTCCATCGGAACGGCTCTGGGCGCGTTTTTCGGCTTTCCCGCTGAAAATCGTCGCCCTGTCGGAGGTTCCGACAGGCCAGGTTCCCGCCAGATTCGCGGTATTTAGGTAGCTTTATAGGAGTGAGTCCTCCCTCACCTCTTGGGGGTGCCGCATGCGTCCGGAGGGGGCGAAAAAAGCTGGTTCCAACCCCAGTCTGTAGGGTCTCCCGGACGCCAGACCCCTGTATATTGGGCAAATGATTTGTTTTTGCGCCGAGCGCTTTCCCTGGCGGCGGTTATGGCAGAATCCGGGCGCACTCCTGCCCCCCGGACTGACAGACATGGCCACTCGCGCGCTCCTCTATCGGCGGCCCCACGAACCCAAGACCCTCCTCATCCCCCATGGATCGCAATATTTCGCGATCAGGCTGCGGCGGCATCGCCGCGCGCGCCGTTACACGCTCAGAATTCATCCGAGCGATCGCGAAGCCATCCTCACCATGCCGCCGCGCGGCACGCTGGCCGAAGCCAAGGATTTCGCGCAGCGTCACGGCGCGTGGATCGCGGCGCGTCTCGGCCGTTTGCCGAAGGCCGCGCCGTTTCAGCCTGGCACGGTGATACCGCTTCGCGGCGTTTCCCACCGCATCGTGCATCGCGCCGGCACCCGCGGCACGGTGTGGACCGAGGTGCGCGATAGCGGGGAACGCATTCTCTGCGTTGCCGGCGGCGTCGAACATGTCGATCGCCGCGTCAGCGACTTCCTCAAGCGCGAGGCGCGCCGCGATCTCCAGCGCTCGGCGGAAGCCTATGCCGCGGAACTCGGCGTCAAGGTGAAGCGGCTCTCGATCCGCGATCAGTCCAGCCGCTGGGGCTCCTGCACCTCGGCCGGCTCGTTGTCGTTCTCCTGGCGCCTGATCCTCGCGCCGCCGTTCGTGCTCGACTATCTCGCCGCCCACGAGGTCGCCCATCTCGTCGAGATGAACCACTCGGCGCGGTTCTGGCGCGTGTGTGGCAAGGTGTGTCCGTCGATGGAGCGTGCCAAGAAGTGGCTCGATACCCACGGCAACGACCTGCACCGCTACGGGGCCGAGGATTAGGCTTCCGTTGCCAGCCTCACGGGCGAAGACAACGGAAAATGCGGCGATGCCAGCGCTTTGCGTCACGGCGCCTGATTGATCCGCCGCATCAAACCCTTCGATGGATTCAGCGCGCATCACGCCGGCAATCACTGGCTACTGTGCATGGGGTTGTTTTCGCGGTTTTGTCTTGAGGCCACCAAGGCCTCAGGCGGAAGCTATCTGTTGCCGCCGAACAGCCGGTCCATCAGCCAGCCATCAAGTCCTGCCGACGCCTCCGGCCGCACATTGGCGCGCGTGGGCGGCGGGCGATAGCCGCCATTGCTTGCCGGAGCTGTTGCGGCCGCTGTTGGCGGCGACACCTGCGAGGCGGCCTGCGCGAGGTTCGACAGGCCCCAGCCACCGGGTGAGCTCGGCAAGTTCGCTACCGGCACACCCTCGTGCGCCGCTTTCATGAAGCGCGACCAGACTTCGACCGGCAGGCCGCCGCCGGTTGCCTTCTTGGTCGGCGAATTGTCGTCATTGCCGAGCCAGACGCCGGTGACGAGGTTGGCGGTGTAGCCGATGAACCAGGCGTCGCGGTAATCCTGGCTGGTGCCGGTCTTGCCGGCGGCCGGCCAGCCGGGGATCTCGGCCTTCTTGGCGGTGCCGCTGATCAAGGTCTCGCGCATCATCGCGTTCATCATGCCGACATAGCGCGGCTCGATCACCTGGTTGCGCTCATCGGGCTGGCGCATGTAGAGCAGCTTGCCGCCGAGCGTCCTGATCCGCGTGACGACATGCGGCGCCACCGCGAGGCCGCCATTGGCGAACGGCGCATAGGCGCCGACCAGTTCGACCACGGAGACCTCGGAGGTGCCGAGCGCGATCGAGGCGTTGGGCTCGAGTTTCGAGGAGATGCCGAGCCGGTGCGCGGTGCGCACCACGTTCTTCGGCCCGACCTCGAGGCCGAGGCGGATGGCGACCGTGTTGAGCGACATCGCCAGCGCCTGCGTCAGCGTCACCGCGCCGAAATATTCATGGGTGTAGTTCTCGGGCTTCCAGCCCTTGACCTCGATCGGGGCGTCCTGGCGAACCGTGTCCGGCGTCAGACCTTGCTCGAGCGCGGTCAGATAGACGAACGGCTTGAACGAGGAGCCCGGCTGGCGCTTGGCCGTCACCGCGCGATTGTACTGGCTCTCGGAATAGTTCCGCCCGCCGACCATGGCGCGCACCGCACCGTCGGGCGTCATCGCCACCAGGGCACCCTGGCTGACATTGAACTTGACGCTCTTGGCCGCGAGTTCGTCGATGATGGCGGCTTCCGCCACGCTTTGCAGCTTCGGATCGATCGTGGTCTCGACCTTGATGCTCTCGTCGATCTGGCCGACGAGATCGTCCAGCACCTCGCCGATCCAGTCGGCGACGTAGTTGATCGTGCCGGCGCCGACCGGCTTCACGTTGTAGGAGGGCTGGCCGATCGAGGCCTGCGCCTGTGCTTCGGTGATGAACTTGGCGTCCGCCATCGCCGCGAGCACGATCTGCGCGCGCGCTTCGGCGCCCTCCGGATTGCGGTTCGGCGCGAGCCGCGAGGGCGACTTGACGAGGCCGGCCAGCATCGCGGCCTCGGCAATCGTGACGTTCTTGGCCGGCTTGCCGAAATAGCGCTGCGCGGCGGCCTCGACGCCATAGGCGCCGGAGCCGAAATAGACGCGGTTGAGGTAGAGCTCGAGAATCTCGTTCTTGGAATGCTTGCGCTCCAGCCAGATCGCAAGCTCCGCCTCCTGCAGCTTGCGCGCCATGGTGCGTTCCTGGGTCAGGAACAGATTCTTGGCGAGCTGCTGCGTCAGCGTCGAGCCGCCCTGCGACACGCCGCGATGGAGCACGTTGGTGACCAGCGCGCGTAGGATGCCGACCGGGTCGATGCCGAAATGCGAGTAGAAGCGGCGATCCTCGATGGCGATGAACGCCTTCGGCAGATAGGGCGGCAGGTCCTTCAGCGAGACGTTGGCGCCGGCCATCTCGCCGCGCTGCGCCAGCAGGCTGCCGTCCATGCCGACGATCTGGATCGTCGGCGGCCGTTTGGGGATTTCGAGCGACTGGATCGGCGGCAGATGGGCGCCGACATAGATCACGACACCGATCACGGCGATCACGCCCCACAGGCTCAGCACCGCGCCCCAATAGACCAGGCGGCCGAGACCGGCGCCGATGCGCGATTTGGATCGCCGCTTGGCGCCGCTGCGGGCCGGGGCCTTCCGCGGCGGCTCGTCGCCGGAATCCTCGCTCTTGCGCTTGGCGGACGATTTGGCTGATTTCTTCGGCTTGTCGTCGCCGCCGGGGATGCGGTCCGCCGCGCTCAGGCGCAGATCGGAGAGCGCCGCGGGCAAGCCGAACAGCGGCTCCTTCCGCCCACCCTTTTTCTTTCCCAACCCCATACGCAAACGCCCGGTCAGCCCGCCCTGCCGCACGCTAGCGGTCGCTGTTTAAGGCCCGGTTACCCGGACGTTAACGCGCGATTAGGAGGTGCGGCATTCGCTGGCCGCAGTTCCGCCTCTTCGAGGCTGGAGCTAGGATCGCCGTCATAAAACAAGAGGGAACACCGGCATGGGCCACATCGATCCGACCAAGGAAATCTTCGCGCAGTTCCGGGACAACGACCGCCCCGGTCCGATCCACATGCTCAATCTGGTGCGCCTGCGCAGCGAGGCGGCCTATCCCGACGGTCGCAAGGCGAGCGGCGCGGAAGCCTATGCGGCCTATGGCCGCGAGAGCGGCCCGGTGTTCGAGCGCCTCGGCGGCCGCATCGTCTGGCAGGGCAAATTCGAGCTGATGCTGATCGGCCCGCAAGAGGAGCGCTGGGACCATTGCTTCATCGCCGAATACCCAAGCGTCAGTGCGTTCGTCGAAATGATCCGCGATCCCGTCTATCGCGAAGCAGTGAAGCACAGGCAGGCGGCCGTGGAGGACTCGCGCCTGATCCGGCACGCGGTGCTGCCGGTGGGGAAGAATTTTGGGGAAATACCGGAGTAGACGTCGCCCAAAGCGACGATCTCTCCCAGTCATCCTGAGATGCGAGCTCTTGCGAGCCTTGAAGGATGCACGGCCAAGCTGCCAGCCGGGCCGTCGCCCTTCGAGGGCCGCTGAAGAAGCGGCCACCTCAGGCTGACGGTGATGGACTGGGCGACGCCAAAAAATCGGCGGCCCGCAGGCCGCCGATCGCAATTCAGAATTCGCACAACCGCTAACCTGCCGGGCCTGCGTCCTCCATGATCGGGCCGAACAGCTCCCAGCGCTCGCCGTTGAACTTCATCATCTGAAGCTGCTTGTTGACGCGGTAGTCGGTCGGCGAGGTGTTGGCTTTGATGCCGGGCAGGGACAGGTCGAGCTCCACGTCCTTCAGGCTGGTGGCGACCTTCATGACGTTTTCGCGGGTTAGGTCGTCGCCGCATTTCTGGAGCACGTAAGCCATCAACTGCGAGGTCGAGTAGCCGTAGCTGTTGAAGCTCGAGTCCTTGTCGCCGTCCGGATAGTACTTGGCCATGAACTCGAAATATTTCTTCATGCCCGGATCGTTCTTCCAGCTTGGATCGAGCGGATCCTTGCCATAGTTGACGCTGATCACTCCCTTGGAGGCTTCAAGTCCTGCGGGCTTCATCACGGCGCCGACCGAAGTGGCGTTGATGTCGAGAATGTGCACGGGATGCCAGTCGAGCTCGGCGATCTTCTTGATCGCCTGCGCGGCCTGTTTCGGCGTCGTGGCGCTGAAGAACAAATCGGCACCCGCCGACTTGATCTTGAGGATCTGCGAATCGACGGTGGGATCGGAGACCTCGTATGAGGCTTCCGCAACGATCATGCTGGAGGCCTTGTCACCAAGCCCGGCCTTGATGCCGTTCAGATAGTCTTTTCCAAGATCGTCATTCTGGTAGAGAACGCCGACTTTGGCGTTCGGATGGTTCTTGATGATATACTGGCCGTAGATGCGGCCTTCGACGAAGTAGTTGGGATTGAAGCCCATCGTCCATGGGAAGTTCTTTGGGTCCGTGAACTTCGAGGCGCCGGTGGCCGCGAAGAGTTGCGGTACCTTCTTGGCGTTGAGATATTTCTGCACGGCAGCGTTCGACGGGGTGCCGAGAAGCTGGAAGGTGAGCAGCACCTCGTCGCTCTCGACGAGCTTGCGCACCTGTTCCACGGCCTTCGGTGGCGAATAGGCGTCGTCGTACTGGATCAGGTTGATCTTGCGGCCGTTGATGCCGCCCTGATCGTTGATCATCTTGAAGTAGGCGGCCTGCGTCTTGCCGATCGTGGCGTAAGCGGAGGCGGGGCCGCTGAACGGGTTGGTCTGACCGATCTTGATTTCGGTGTCGCTCGCGCCCGGATCATACTTCTTCTGGGCATTGGCCGCTGAGACCGACAGCGCCAGGGTCAGCGCCGTTGCCGTGGCCAGATGCAGAATACCGTTCCTCATTCGCAATTTCCTCAATTTGTTATCGCCGATGATCGATCCGAGCACTCCTGCGCACCTGATGTCATCGCTGAGGGCGATTGTGGAGGAGGCGTTGCTGCAACGCAAGGCGGGGACGCGCCCGCAGTTCGTAGGGTGGGGTGCGCCCGCGGCTACGCGAGGGGTAGTCCGCCGGTGCAACCCACCCCGCTAAGGGAGGCTAACCCGAGGGTCCCGCATCCTCGATGATCGGTCCGAACAGCTCCCAGCGTTCGCCGTTGAACTTCATCATCTGCATCTGCTTGTTGACGCGGTAGTCGTTCGGTCCGGTGTTGATCTTGATGCCGGGGAGCGCAAAGCTCGGGGTGAAGTCCTTGATGTTGGCGACCTGCTTCATCACGTTTTCACGCGACAGGTCGTCGCCGCATTGCTTCAGAACCTGCGTCAGCAGCTCGGCGACCGAATAGGCATAGGTATTGACCGTGTTGAGCTTGTCGCCTTCGGGGAAATACTTGTCCATGAAGGCGAAGAAGGCCTTCACGCCCGGATCGTCCTTCCACTGGGGATCGCCTGGCTCCTTGCCGTACTGGGTCGAGATGATGCCCTTGGAGATGTCGAGGCCGGCCGGCTTCAGCGTCGCCGAGATCGGGCTCGCATTGATGTCGAGGATATGCACCGGGTTCCAGCCGAGCTCGGCGACCTTCTTGATGGCCTGCGCCGCGAATTTCGGCGTCGAGGCATCGTAGAAAAGATCAGCCCCCAGCGACTTCAGCTTGACCACCTGCGAGTCTACCGTCGGATCGGTGACCTCGTAGGAGACTTCGCCGACGATCATGCTGGCGGCCTTGTCGCCGAGGCCGCTCTTGAGGCCAGCGAGATAATCGCGGCCCATGTCGTCGTTCTGGTAGAGCACGCCGATCTTGGCGTTCGGATGCTCCTTGAGAATGTACTTGGCGTAGATGCGTCCCTCGGACACGTAGTTGGGATTATAGGCAATGGTCCAGGGATAGTTCTGGGGATCGTTGAAGCGCGCGGCGCCGGTCGAGGCCAGCAGCTGCGGGACCTTCTTGCCGTTGAGATATTTTTGCACGGCGGCGTTGGCCGCGGTGCCGATGATCTGGAAGGTGAAGAGGACCTCGTCGCCTTCGACGAGCTTGCGCACCTGCTCGACGGTCTTCGGCGGCGAATAGGCATCGTCATACTGGATCAGATTGATCTTGCGGCCGTTGATGCCGCCCTGATCGTTGATCATCTTGAAGTAGGCCGCCTGGGTCTTGCCGATATTGGCGTAGACGGAGTAGGCGCCGGAGAACGGCACGGTCTGGCCGATCTTGATCTCGGTGTCGCTCGCGCCGGTGTCGTATTTCTTCTGGGCGAGGGCCTGGCTTACGAAGCCTTGGCTGGCGGTGAACGCGAAGGCGAGCGCCGCCGTCGTAGCTATAAAAGCTGTGCGATTGCTCATGTGGGGTTGTTCCTCCTGACGGAATTTTCCGGTCGATGGTCTTTTCCCGTTGATTGCAACGGTCGCCATCGCTGCCGAAGAGTGTGGAGGAACGTTCGCCGCCGCGCAAGGATCGCGGCACTGCGCCGTAGCGTCTCAGGCGAGAAACAATGCAACCAGGGCGACCGCCGCCGGCAGCGCCTGCACCATCAGGATGCGCGTGCTGACGGTCGCCGCGCCGTAAGCGCCGGCCACGATCACGCAGAGCAGGAAGAATGCCTTGATCTGGAATGCGAAGGCCGGATTGCCGTGGACGAGGCCAAAGATCAGGCCGGCGGCCAGGAAGCCGTTATAGAGCCCCTGGTTGGCGGCCAGCACTTTCGTGATCTCGGCCTTCTCCGGCGTGTTGCGAAAGACCTTCAGGCCCAGCGGCTGGTCCCAGAGAAACATCTCCAGGATCAGGAAGAAGATGTGCAGTGCGGCGACCAGCGCCACCAAAACATTGGCGATCCAGATCAAGTTGAGCTCCCCCAAAAGCGTCAGCTTTCGGGTGGACGTTAGCACGGCCGGCATGGCAAGTGCGATGGCATGTTCCGATGCAATGGTGCCGCAATGGCCGCGCGATCAAGCAAACTGTCTGCAAGCTTCGGCATCGATCGCCTGCCGACGCCGATCGGGATCGCGCTGCTCGTCACCGATACTGACGGCTCCTTGCGCGCGCTCGACTGGGAGGATTATGAGCACCGCATGCGCGAGCTTTTGCGCCTGCACTACGGTACGGTGGATCTGAGTGACCGGTCCGCGCCGGCGGCCATGCGGACTGCGCTGTCGCGCTATTTCGACGGCGATCTCGACCAGCTCTCAGGCATCGCATGGCGCATTGCCGGCACGCCGTTCCAGCAGAAGGTCTGGACCGCGCTGACGAAAATACCTGCCGGCACAACGATGAGCTACGGTGCGCTCGCCGCAGAGATCGACATGCCCAAGGCCATACGTGCCGTTGGCCATGCCAACGGCTCCAACCCGATCAGCGTGGTGCTGCCCTGTCACCGCCTGATCGGCGCGGACGGTTCGCTGGTGAAATACGGCGGCGGCCTCGCACGCAAGCGCTGGCTGCTGCGGCATGAAGGGGTGGAGGTTTAGGTCTCGGCGTGCTCACGCCGCCGGCTGAACCGGCTTCTCGCCCGCCATCACATGGGTCAGCGCGCTCTTGATCGCGGCCTGGCGGGTCGGCGCGTTGATCTGCGCGCCGAGGAGGTCGGTGACGTAGAACACGTCGCGGGCACGCTCGCCGAAGGTGGCGACATGGGCCGAGGCAATGTTGAGGTTCAGCTTGGAGATCGCCGTGGTCAGCTCGTAGAGCAGGCCGGGGCGATCGAGCCCGGAGACCTCGATCACGGTGTAGCGGTCGGACCATTGGTTGTTGATGGTCACTTCCGGCTCGATCACGAACGGCCGCGCCTTGCTGCGCACGGTGCGCCGTGCCACCACCTCGGGCAGGCGCAGCTTGCCTTCCAGCACGTCCTCGATCATCTCGCCGATGCGGGTGGCGCGCCGTCCCTCGTCCTCGTCGCGGTCGTATTCCCGGGAGATCGAGATCGTGTCGAGCGCGCGGCCGTCGGTCGTGGTGTAGATCTGGGCGTCGACGATGTTGGCGCCGGCCGAGGCGCAGGCGCCCGCGATGATCGACAGCAGCCAGGGATGGTCGGCGGCGAAGATGGTCAGCTCGGTGACGCCGCGGACCTCGTCGAAGCCGACATTGATCGCGAGCTTGTGGCCGGCCTGCTCGCTGGAGCGGACGAAGCGGGCGTGGCGGATCTTGCGCGGCAGCTCGACCTTGAGCCAGTAGGCCGGATAATGGCGGCCGATATAGGCATCGAGCTCCTCCGGCGGCCACTCGGCAAAGGCCATGCGGAATTCGGCGTGCGCGGCTGTCAGCCGCTTGCCGCGGTCGACTTCTGAGAAACCGCCAGTCAGCACCGGCTCGGTCTCGTAATAGAGTGAGCGCAGCAGCTGCGCCTTCCAGCCGTTCCATACGCCGGGACCGACGCCGCGGATGTCGGCGGTGGTCAGGATCGTCAGCAGCTTCATCTGCTCGACCGACTGCACCACGGCGGCGAAATTCTCGATGGTCTTGCGGTCGGAGAGGTCGCGCGACTGGGCGACCGTGGACATCGTCAGATGCTCCTCGATGAGCCAGGCCACGAGCTCGGTGTCGGCCGGACTGAAGCCGAGCCGGGGGCACAGCCGCCGCGCCACCTTGGCGCCGGCGATCGAGTGATCCTCGGGCCGTCCCTTGGCGACGTCGTGCAGCAGCGTCGCGATGTAGATCACCGACCGGTGCTCGGGCCGGCTCTTGCGCATGAGGTCGCTGGCGAGCGTGAACTCCTCGATGCCGCCGCGCTCGATGTCCTGGAGGAAGCCGATGCAGCGGATCAGATGCTCGTCGACGGTGTAGTGATGATACATGTTGAACTGCATCATCGAGACGATCTTGCCGAAGGCGCGGATGAAATGGCCGAGCACGCCGGTCTCGTTCATCCGCCGCAGCACGATCTCGGCGTTATCGGAGGTCAGGATCTCCATGAACAGCCGGTTCGCTTCCGGGTTTTCGCGCATCTGCGCGTTGATCAGGCCGAGCGAGCGCGTCACGTCACGCATCGCGTCCGGGTGGAAGGCGAGGTTGTTCTTCTGCGCCAGGCGGAAGATGCGGATCAGGTTGACCGGGTCGTGCTTGAACACGTCGGGCGCGGCGACATTGATGCGGTTGTTGTCGACGATGAAGTCGTCGCTGTCCGGGACGCGCCGTTTCACGGGGGTGGGGCGCAGCCGCGCCATCATCCGGCTCAGCACCGGCGCGGGCTTGGCCTGCTGGTCCTCGAGCTTGGCGCAGAGGATGGCGGTGAGGTTGCCGACTTCCTTGGCGACCAGGAAGTAGTGCTTCATGAAGCGCTCGACGTCCTGCATGCCGGGATGCGAGGTGTAGCCGAGCCGGACCGCGATCTCGCGCTGGAGGTCGAAGGAGAGGCGCTCTTCGGCGCGGCCGGAGTAGAAGTGCAGGTTGCAGCGCACCGACCAGAGGAAGTCGGCGCAGCGGCGGAAGGTGCGGTATTCCTGCGCGTCGAACACGCCGCGTTCGACCAGCTCGTCGGTGTCGCGGACGCGATAGACGTATTTGGCGATCCAGAACAGCGTGTGCAGGTCGCGCAAGGCACCCTTGCCGTCCTTGACGTTGGGTTCGACCAGATAGCGCGACTGGCCGCCGCGGCGGTGACGTTCTTCGCGCTCGGCGAGCTTTGCCGTGACGAATTCGGACGCGGTGCCCTGGACCACTTCCTTGTCGAAACGCTCGACCAGTTCGTCATAGAGCGGCTGGTCGCCGGTCAGGAAGCGCGTCTCCAGGATCGCGGTGCGGATGGTCATGTCGCCGCGCGCCTGGCGGATCGATTCGTCGACCGAACGCGTGGCGTGCCCGACCTTCAGCCCCATGTCCCAGAGGCAATAGAGGATGGCTTCGGCGACCTGCTCGCCCCAGGCGGTCTGCTTGTAGGGCAGGATGAACAGCAGGTCGATGTCGGACTCGGGAGCCATCAGGCCGCGGCCATAGCCGCCGGTCGCGACCACCGCCATGCGCTCCGCGCCGCTCGGGATCGGCGAGCGGTAGAGATGGCGGGTCGCGGCCGAATACAGGATGCGGATGATCTCGTCCTGCACGTGGCAGAGCCGCTCTGCGCAGCGGCGGCCGTGGCGGTCCTTCAGCAGGATCGCCTGTGCGGCGGCACGCGCAGCGATCAGCTCGGCCTTGAGCAATTGTGCCATGGCGGTGCGGAACGCGTCCTCGCGTCCCTGGTGCCTTTCGGCAAGCGCATCGACCGCGGCGGTGATCCGCGCGGTGTCGAAGCGATCATCCACCTCGGCCTTCTGCTCAGTCGCGACGCTGTCCATGCTTCACCGGATATAAGAGGCGGCAGGCGCTGTCACCCGCCATTCTCTGGCAATAGTCGTTCCATGCTTGAAAAGCCCGGCATCGGGCAAAGTTGTTCCCAGGCGACCCGGTTTGAAGGGCGGCATTTTCTCCTTGATCTCTAGGTATAACTCCTTGAAAAACAATGAAGTTTTAGATGGCGCTGGGCAGGACAAACATTGTACGACGCATTCTGCTGGCGGGAGCGGTGGCTCTTGCTGTGACCCAAGCGGCGAAGGCGGCGGATCCGCTCAAGGAAATCCGCAAGCATCGCCGATCTGAAGGGCGAGCGCGTCGCGGTGACGCGCGGCGCCGATCCGCACATCTTCCTGGTGCGCGCGCTGCTGGGCGCAGGCCTGAGCGAGAAGGACATCACGCCGGTGCTGCTTCAGCACGCGGACGGCAAGACCGCGCTGATCCGCTGCGACATCGACGAGGCTGTGGTGCTGGCCGACCGCGTGCTGGTGATGAGGCCCCGCCCGGGCCGGCTGTTCGACCGGATCGAGATCAATCTGGGCCGGCCGCGCGACTGCAATTCGCCGCTGTTCGAGAATTTCAAGCGAAGTGTGCTGACGTCACTCGACCGCAGCGTGCCCGACCTTGACGCAACCCAGGGTCCCGGTCAGGCCATGTGGTGGTGACATTTTCTCTCTGGGCCGGTACATCGCAAGCCGGTACTTCGTAGAGACGAATTTTCCGGGAGAGAACAAGATGGACGCCGCCGAACTGCGCCAGATGCAGGCTCCGATCAAGGAACGCTACAAGACCGATCCCAAGACCGCGATGATCACGCTGAAGGCAAAGGGGTCGACTGACAGCGAAGGCATCGCCTGCAAGGTCGAGACCGGCCGCGCCATCGCGATGGCCGGATTGCATCCGGGCACCGGCGGCTCCGGCCTCGAGCTCTGCTCCGGCGACATGCTGCTCGAGGCGCTGGTTGCCTGCGCCGGCGTCACGCTGAAATCGGTTGCGACTGCGATCGAGGTGCCGCTCAAGACCGGCAACGTCTATGCCGAGGGCGATCTCGACTTTCGCGGCACGCTCGGCATCGACAAGGAGACCCCGGTCGGCTTCGCCGAGATCCGCCTGCGCTTCGAGGTTGATACCGACGCTCCGCAGGACAAGCTCGATCTGCTGCTCAAGCTCACCGAACGCTATTGCGTGGTCTACCAGACCATCAAGAACGGCCCGAAGGTCTCGGTGTCGATGCAGCGGATGTGACTTCTTACCCTCCCCTGGAGGGGGAGGGTCGATCGCGCGCAGCGCGAGCGGGGTGGGGTGACGGTCTCTCCACGTCGCACACTGCCCGTGTTGAGATATCACCCCACCCCGTCTCGCACCGCTGACGCGCTGCGAGCCGACCCTCCCCCTCCAGGGGAGGGTGTTCACGGCCACCCATGTCCCCCGACCCCCACTTCATCCTCTTCCTTCTACTGCGCATGGCGATCGCGGCCGCGTTCGTCGTGACGGCGTCTGTCATCACCGAGCGTTCGGGCCCGGTGATCGGCGCGCTGGTGGCGACCCTGCCGATCTCGGCCGGCCCGTCCTATGTCTTCCTCGCGCTCGACCATGACGCCGCCTTCATCGCGCAGGGCGCGCTGTCGAGCCTGCCGGTCAATGCGGCGACGATCTTCATGTGCCTCACCTATGTCGTGCTGGCGCAGCGGCACAGTGTCGTGGTGAGTTGCGGAAGCGCGTTCGCGGTCTGGATCGTGCTGGCCTCAATCATCCGCCAGTTCGACTGGTCGCTCATCGCCGGGCTGGTCGTGAACTTCATCGCGTTCGGCATCTGCATTCCGCTGCTGGCGGGCTATCGCCACGTGAAGATGCCGCTGGTGACGCGCCGCTGGTATGACGTGCCGATGCGCGCTGCGCTGGTTGCAACCCTTGTCGCCATCGTGGTCTCGACGTCGAGCTGGGTCGGCCCCAGGATCAGCGGCATCATCGCGCTGTATCCGGTGGTGTTCTCCAGCATCATGGTGATCCTGCATCCGCGCATCGGCGGTCCGCCGACGGCGGCTGTGCTGGCCAATTCGGCCTGGGGTCTGCTCGGATTCGGCATGGCGATCGCCGTGGTGCATGTCGGCGCGGCCAATTTCGGCTCCGCGATCGGCCTCAGCCTCGCGCTCACGACCTGCATCGCGTGGAATCTGACGCTGTGGTGGTACGGGCGCAGGAAGCGGCTGGCGTGAGCTTCGGTGTGTGGGTTAGCCGAAGGCGTAACCGACCGCGTCTGTCACTGCTTCGGCAGTTTCGCCTTCAACGCATACAACGCATCGAGCGCTTCGCGCGGCGACATCTCGTCGGGGTGCAGCGCCTTCACCGCGTCCGTCAGCAGTTCGGCTTCGCTCGGCGGTGCTGCTTCGGCCGCGGCGCGCGAGGGCACCGCGAACAGGGGAAGGTCGTCGGCGAGGGCGCGCGCGGTCTGGCCGCGATCCTGGGCTTCGAGTTTTGCCAGCACCGATTTGGCGCGCGAGATGACCGCAGGCGGCAGGCCGGCGAGTTTGGCCACCTGGATGCCGTAGGAGCGGTCGGCCGAGCCCGGCAGCACCTCGTGCAGGAACACGACATTGCCCTGCCACTCCTTGACGCGCACGGTGGCGTTGAACATCCGCGGCAGTTTTGCCGAGAGCGCCGTCAGCTCGTGATAATGCGTCGCGAACAGCGTGCGGCAGCGATTGCTCTCGTGCAGATGCTCGATCGCGGCCCAGGCGATCGAGAGGCCGTCGAAGGTCGCGGTGCCGCGGCCGATCTCGTCGAGGATCACGAGTGAACGCTCGCCGGCCTGGTTCAGGATCGCGGCGGTCTCGACCATCTCCACCATGAAAGTGGAACGGCCGCGGGCAAGATCGTCGGCGGCGCCGACGCGAGAGAACAGGCGGTCGATGATGCCGATCCGCGCGCGCGTCGCCGGCACGAAGCTGCCGACCTGGGCGAGCAGCGCAATCAGCGCGTTCTGGCGCAGGAAGGTCGATTTACCGGCCATGTTGGGACCGGTCAGCAGCCAAAGCTGGCCGGATTTTTGCGCAGGTCCCGGCGACAGGTCGCAGGCATTGGCGATGAACGGCTCGCCGTTGCGCTTGAGCGCCTGCTCCACCACGGGATGGCGGCCGGCCTCGATGGCGAAGCCGAGGGACTCGTCGACCTCGGGCCGCACGTAATTGTCGTCGATTGCGAGCTTGGCCAGCGAGGTCGCAACGTCGAGCAATGCGAAGGCATGGGCGGCGGCGCGCAGGTCATCGCTGATATCCAGTGCTCTGGCGCAGAGCCGTTCAAAGATCTCGAGCTCGAGCCCGAGCGCACGGTCGCCGGCGTTGGCGATCTTGGCTTCGATCTCCCCGAGTTCGGAGGTGGTGAAGCGAACCTGTCCCGCCAGCGTCTGGCGGTGAATGAAAGTGGCGTTCAAGGGCGCCGACATCAGCTTGTCGCCGTGCTGCGCGGTGACCTCGACGAAATAGCCGAGCACATTGTTGTGCCGGATCTTGAGGCCCTTGACGCCCGTGTGGTCGGCGTAGCGGGCCTGCATCGAAGCGACCACCAGGCGCGAGGCATCGCGCAGGCTTCGCGTTTCGTCCAGCGCGGGCTCGTAGCCCTGACGAACGAAGCCGCCGTCGCGCTTGATCAGTGGCAATTGATCGTCGAGCGCGCAGGCAAGTTCGGATGCCAATTCGCGCGACGGACGTTGCAGGGCTGCCATGACCGCGGCGATCTCCTGCGGCGGCTGGTCGATCTCGCCGAGCCGCGACAGCACCTGGTCGGCGGCGATGATGCCATCGCGCAAGCCGGCAAGGTCGCGCGGTCCGCCGCGGCCGACCGAGAGGCGGGCCAGTGCCCGCGACATGTCGGGCGCGCCGCGCAGGATGCTGCGGATGTCCTCGCGCGCGGCCGAATCCGCAACGAAAGCGCTGACGGCATCGAGCCGCCGCGCGATCGCGGGTGCATCCGTCAGCGGTGCCGCGAGCCGCTGCGCCAGCAAACGCGAGCCGGCCGAGGTCACCGTGCAGTCGATCGCGTCGAGCAGCGAGCCGCGGCGCTCGCCGGCGAGCGTTCGCGTCAATTCGAGATTGGCACGCGTCGCCGGATCGATCGCCATTGTGGCGCTTGAGGCTTCGCGGGCTGGCGGCGACAGCGGCGGATGCTTGCCGACCTGGGTGCGGTCGACATAGGTGACTGCGGCCGCCGCGGCGGTGGCCTCCAACCGTGTCAGCTGCGCCAGCCCGTCCATGGTCGCGACGGCAAAATAGTCGCACAGCCGCTTCTCGGCGGTGGCACCGTCGAAGACGTCGCGGGTCAGCGGCGTCACCGCCGGCAATTCGCGCAAGGTCTGCCCGAGCTCGCTGTCGTTATAGAGCGCGTCGGTGACGATGGCCTCGTTCGGGTTGATGCGCGCCAGCGTCGCGGCGAACTCGCCGCCCGAACATTCCATCACGGTGAATTCGGCGGTCGAGATGTCGATCCAGGCGAGGCCGAAGCGGTCGCCGCCGCCGGAGGACCGGGCGCGCGCAATCGCCAGCAGGTAATTGTTGGCGCGCGCGTCGAGCAGCGTGTCCTCGGTCAGCGTGCCCGGCGTGACCAGCCGTACCACGCCGCGGCGCACCACGCTCTTGTTACCGCGCGCTTTCGCGGCGGCGGGATCCTCGGTCTGCTCGCACACCGCGACCCGGTGGCCGGCGGTGATCAGGCGGTGCAGATAATCCTCGGAGCGCTCGACCGGCACGCCGCACATCGGAATGTCCGCGCCCTGATGCTTGCCGCGCTTGGTCAGCACGATGCCGAGCGTCTTTGAGGCGATCTCGGCGTCCTCGAAGAACAATTCGTAGAAATCGCCCATCCGGTAGAACAGCAAGAGGCCCTGATGCGCCGCCTTGATTTCAAGGTATTGCTCCATCATCGGCGTGACGCGCGCGGCCGCTTCTACCTGCGGCGCGGGCGTGGGTTCAGGTTCTGGCGCGGGAATGGGCTGCTGTAGTGTCATGAGCGGCGGAAACTACCCAATTTCGTCCAGCCAAACTATCGCTTTGGCCGGGGACGGGAGGTTTTCCACGTTGTCCGCACCGCGGCATGCGTGGCCGGCGTGCGCCCCCCACGGAACAAGCGCGTATCAGTCAATTGACCTGCCGCGGGCGCCCTCCTAAAACTCCGCCGTCATTGAAGAATTCTGGCCGAACCGCGGCATTCAGGGAGAACAGCGATGCGTGACGTCTTTATCTGCGATGCCGTGCGGACCCCGATCGGTCGTTTCGGCGGCTCGCTCGCCAAGGTTCGCGCCGACGACCTGGCGGCAGCCCCGATCAAGGCGCTGATGGCAAAACATCCCAATCTCGACTGGGCGCAGGTGGACGAAGTCTTTTTCGGCTGCGCCAACCAGGCCGGCGAGGACAACCGCAACGTCGCGCGCATGGCGCTGCTGCTCGCAGGGCTCCCGGATTCGGTTCCCGGCCAGACGCTCAATCGCCTTTGCGCCTCCGGCCTCGATGCGGTCGGCGCCGCTGGCCGCGCCATCCGCTCCGGCGAGATCGAGCTTGCGATTGCGGGCGGCGTCGAATCCATGACGCGCGCACCGTTCGTGATGGGCAAGGCTCAGGAAGCGTTCTCCCGCTCCGCCGAGATCTTTGACACCACCATCGGCTGGCGCTTCATCAATCCGCTGCTGAAGGCGCAGTATGGTGTCGACGCAATGCCCGAGACCGGCGAGAACGTCGCCGAGGAATTCCAGGTCTCGCGCGCCGACCAGGACGCCTTCGCGATCCGCTCGCAGCAGCGTGCCGGTGCGGCGATCGCCGCCGGCTATTTCGCCGAAGAGATCATTCCGATCACCATTCCCGGCGGCAAGGCGGGCCCGATAACGGTCGACAAGGACGAGCATCCGCGTCCCGAGACCACGCTGGAGGGCCTCGCCAAGCTGAAGCCGATCGTGCGCAATCCCGGCACGGTGACCGCCGGCAATGCCTCTGGCGTCAATGACGGCGCCGCCGCGATGATCCTCGCCTCGGAGGCGGCCGTGAAGAGGCACGGCCTGACGCCGCGCGCGCGTATCCTCGGCCTCGCCTCGGCCGGCGTGCCGCCGCGCATCATGGGCATCGGCCCGGTGCCAGCAACGCGCAAGCTGATGGAACGGCTCGGCAAGAAGATCAGCGATTTCGACCTGATCGAGCTCAACGAGGCCTTCGCCTCGCAGGGCATCGCCTGCATGCGCCAGCTCGGCGTTGCCGACGATGCGGATTTCGTCAACCCGCACGGCGGCGCCATTGCGCTCGGCCATCCCCTCGGCATGAGCGGCGCGCGGCTGGCGCTCACCGCCGTGCACGGCATGGAAAAGCGCGGCGGCAAGCTGGCGCTGGCCACCATGTGCGTCGGTGTCGGCCAGGGTGTTGCCGTCGCGATCGAGAAGTTGAATTGAGCTCTCTCCTCCCTCTCCCCGCTTGCGGGGAGAGGGTTTCAGGGATCGTGCCATGATCATCGCGCGCGAGCAGGACGTCACGGCCGCCGCCTTGGCGGTGATGGAGCGAACCTCCGATCCGCGGATGCGCCAGATCATGGTCTCGCTGGTCAAGCACCTGCATGGCTTCGTCCGCGATGTGCGCCTGACCGAGAAGGAATTCCGCGACGCCACCGCGATCGTGGCCGAGCTCGGCAAGCTGACCACCGACACGCATAATGAAGTCGTGTTGATGGCGGGCTCGCTCGGGGTCTCCCCGCTCGTCTGCCTGCTGAACAACGGCGATCAGGGCAATACGGAGACGGATCAGTCGCTGCTCGGACCCTTCTGGCGGTTGAACTCGCCGCGGGTAGAGAACGGCGGATCGATCGTGCGCTCCGAGACGCCGGGGGCGTCGCTGTTCGTCAACGGCCGCGTCGTGGACAAGGCCGGCCGGCCGATCGCCGGCGCCGAGGTCGATGTCTGGCACGCCTCACCGGTCGGGCTCTATGAGAACCAGGATCCCGAGCAGGCCGACATGAACCTGCGCGGCAAGTTCACGACCGATGAGGATGGGCGCTTCGCTTTCCGTTCGGTGATGATGATCGGTTATCCCATCCCGACCGATGGCGTGGTAGGCCGCCTGCTCAAGGCGCAGACCCGGCACCCCTATCGTCCCGCACACCTGCACGCTTTGGTCTTCAAGCCCGGATTCAAGGTGCTGATCTCGCAGGTCTACGACCCCGCCGATCCGCATATCGACAGCGACGTGCAGTTCGGTGTGACACAAGCGCTGATCGGCCATTTCCTGCGCCATGATTCGCCGCATCCGACCGAGCGCGATGTCGCGACGCCCTGGTATTCGCTCGACCACACCTACCGGCTCGAGGCCGGCGAAGCCGTGCTGCCGCGTCCGCCGATCAAATAGGCCGCTTGTGCCAGGCACCGGGCGCAGGAGGACTGCCAAACTCGCTTCCCCAAATTAGTTATATCCTATAATGATTGACGGAAGCGTTGACCGGCCGATCCGAAATGGCCGGGGAGGAGTTCGCCCATGACATTCATCTATCCCGTCGACAGCAACAAGGCGCATCCGTTGCCGCTGTCGCCCGAGTACAAGAGTTCGATCAAGCGCGCGCCGAACAAGCCCTTGATCCCGATGCGCCACACGCTGTCGGAATTGACCGGCCCCGTCTACGGCCACGAGACCGTGCGCGAGGGCGACAGCGATCTCACCACCCAGCATACGGGCGAGCCGATTGGCGAGCGCATCATCGTGCACGGCCATGTGCGCGACGAGGACGGCCGCGGCGTGCCGAACTCGCTGGTCGAGATCTGGCAGGCCAATTCCTGCGGCCGCTACGTTCACGTCCGCGACCAGCACCCGGCCCCGCTCGATCCGAATTTCACCGGCGCGGGCCGCACCGTCAGCGATGCCTCCGGGTACTATCGTTTCGTCACCATCAAGCCCGGCGCGTATCCCTGGGGCAATCATCACAACGCTTGGCGCCCGGCCCACATCCATCTCTCGGTGTTCGGTCATTCCTTCGTCACGCGGCTCGTGACGCAAATGTATTTCCCGAACGATCCCCTGTTTCCGTTCGATCCGATCTTCAACTCGGTGCCGGACGAGAAGGCGCGGGCGCGGATGGTCTCCGCGTTCGACCTCGAGAACACCCAGCCCGAATGGGCGCTGTGCTACCGCTTTGACATCGTGCTGCGCGGCAAGAACGCCACGCCTATGGAGAACCATTAAGTGCAGGACAATGTGAAGGACAACGGGATCACGCCATCGCAGACGGTCGGCCCGTTCTTCAAATACGGCCTGACGCCGACCGGCGAATACGCCTGGAACGACGCGTTCACCAGCTCCACGCTCACGCCTGACGTTACCGGCGACCGCGTCCGGATCGAGGGGCGCGTGTTCGATGGCGACGGCGTCGTCGTGCCTGACGTCATGCTCGAGATCTGGCAGGCAGACGCGCAGGGCCGCTTTGCCGACCCGCAGGACAAGCGCGCGTTGCCGAATGCGAGCTTCCGCGGTTTTGCGCGCTGCGGCACCGACAAGGATGGCAACTACGCTTTCGAGACCATCAAGCCGGGCGTGGTGCCGGATCCCGACGGCAAGCCGCAGGCGCCGCACATTCTTCTTGCGGTGTTCGGGCGCGGCATGCTGCGGCATCTCTATACCCGGATCTATTTCAGCGACGAGGCCGGCAATGCCGCCGACCCGGTGCTCGCGCTGGTACCCGCCGACCGCCGCGCCACGCTGACGGCGGTGCGCGAAGCCGGCAAGGCGGTCTATCGCCTCGACCTGCGGCTTCAGGGCGACAACGAGACGGTGTTCTTCGACGTGTGAAACGACGGAGTTTGTTGTCCGTCCATGTTGAGATGCCCGGGGCCGCCCGGGCATTCGCGTTTTGGCTCACAAGTTATTGGTATCTCGATATGGGCCTTCACCCGCGAGCCCGCGACCTCCGGTATCGTACGTAGCTCTCGCTGCCAGTTTCCGACAGCTTCATTCAATGTCCGTTGAGGACAACGGGCTACGAATAGGACAACTCATACTGCGGGTCCTTTCATGAAGCTTCGTTTGTCGATCTCCTCAGCGATCATTCTCTTCGGCGTTCTGCTCGTCCTCGGCTTTGTGGCTGTCGTCGCCAGCAGTGCTTACGCGCTTCGCGAGCTCAAGGTTGGTGGGCCGCTCTATTCCGACATCAAGCTCGGCAATGACCTCGTCGCCGATATCCTGCCGCCACCCGCCTATGTGCTCGAGGCCTATTTGGAAGCGACGTTGGCGATGCGCGAGCCGGATCAGCTTGCTGTTCATGGCGAGCGGCTCGTTCAGCTGCGCAAGGACTATGAAGATCGCAAGGCGTTCTGGAGCACTTCCCCGCTGGCTCAGGATCTGAAGACCGTGCTTGTCACGCGATCGGACACCGAAGTGCAGAAGTTCTGGAAACTCGTCATCGACCAGCTTCTGCCGGCACTGAAGAGCAAGGACGAGGCCGCTGCCCAGCGTATCTATGCCCAATTGAAAGACGTCTACAGCGCTCACCGCACCATCATCGATGGCATCGTGGCGGGCGCCAATAAGCAGAACGCAGATATGGAGAAGCTCGCGGCCGATCGCGACTCGTCAATCTCATATGTCGTGCAAGGCGTGTCCGCCGCCGTTCTCGCGCTGATCGCTGGAGGCCTCGCGTTCGTCGTCCTCGGGGTTGTCCGCCCGATTGTCAACATGACCGGCGCGATGCAGAAGCTGGCGACGGGAGACTTGACGGCGGAAGTACCCTACGCCGCCCGTCGCGACGAGGTCGGTTCCATGGCGAGTGCACTTGCGGTATTCAAGCAGAGCGCGCTGGACAATGCCCGGCTGCGTGACGAACAGGTGCGGACAGAAAAGCAGGCGGCTATAGCCAAACGTGAAGCGCTCTTGGGCATGGCGGAGACAGTCGAGCGGGAAACCGGCGCGTCGGTCGAGATGGCCGCTGCGGCAACGCAAGGCGTGGAGCGGACCGCTTCCAACCTTTCGGGGATCGCCTGCGAGCTGTCGACGGAATCGCAAGCCGTCGCCGCTGCATCCGAGCAGGCGCTGGCCAGTGCGGAAACCGTATCGTCGGCGGCCGAAGAGCTGACCGCGTCAATTCGCGAGATTTCGAGCCAGCTCGCGCGCGCAAGCCAGGTGACGAAATCAGCCGTCGCGGGCCGCGAGCAGGCGCGCACGACCATCCAGGCCCTGTCGGGTTCGGTGAAGAAGATCGCGGAGGTCACCGATCTCATCGGCGGCATCGCCGGCCAGACCAACCTGCTGGCGCTGAACGCCACGATCGAGGCGGCGCGTGCGGGTGATGCCGGACGCGGATTTGCCGTGGTCGCCGCCGAGGTCAAGTCGTTGTCCAACCAGACGGCCAAATCGACCGAGGAGATCGCGCGCCTGATCGCCGAGATCCAGGCATCGACTCAGGCGGCCGTTGCCGCCGTCGAGGATATGGGCAGCCATATCATCGAGATTGATGGCGTTGCGACTTCTGTCGCGGCCGCGATGGAAGAGCAGGACGCCGCGACGCGCGAGATCGCTCGCTCGATCTCGGAGTCGGCGTCCGCGGCCAAGGAGGTCTCCACCAAGATCGTCCATGTCAGCCACAATGCCGATTCGGTCAACGAGCGTGCCAGCGAGATGCGTGAGGCAATCTCCAGCGTGTCGGCGAACCTGGCGTCGCTCAAATCCGTCCTGGTCCGCACGGTCCGCAGCTCGACGGCAGAGGTCGATCGTCGTTCGGCGCGGCGCTATCCGACCGATCTGCAGGTGTCGGTGACCGACGCCAGGCAGGCCGTGCACGCGGCGACGCTGGTCGACCTTTCGGAAGGCGGCGCCTGGGTTCGTTGCGCGCCGCAAATCCATGTCGGGGAAACCGGCCTGCTGCAAATCAGGGGCTTGGCGTCGGCGCTGCCATTTACCGTTCGAACTCACGATGGCGAGGCCGCACATGTTGCGTTCAGGCTGGACGCCGCTCAGAGTGCCGATCTCGCTGGCTGGCTCGCCCGCAATTTCGGCGAGGCCGTTGCGGCCTGATCGCGACGCACGAGGTAGACAGCCGGTCCATCGGCTTGACCTGCCTTCGCAGGCGACGGCGAGACGGGACTTCGACGTTCGGGATGAGGCGCTCCGGCGGTGTCAGTCGCCGGCAGGCTTTCTCATCCAGCGCAAGCGACGCCGGTGTGTGGCGAATCACACCTGAGATCGTTCTCTTTCGCGCTTATGTGTCAGTCTCGCTGACTCAAACCTGATCGCTTGAGGGCCTACTTCCCGTAGTTTTGCGGAGCATTTCTCTTGCTGTCGCTCCCGCGGGCAAGTCCGTATTTACCGTAACGATCTAGGATCACCGAATCTGATGCGGGGCTCCGGATCCTTCCATGAACATTCGCTTGTCATTGTCCTCCGCGATCATCGCGTTCGGAATCGCGCTCGCCATCGGCTTTACCGCCGTGGTTTCGACCAGCCTGTACGCCTTGAAAGAACTGAAGGTCGGTGGGCCGCTCTATTCCGACATCAAGCTGGGCAACGATCTCATCGCGGACATCCTGCCGCCGCCGGAATACGTCATCGAGGCCTATCTCGAGGCCACCCTCGCCATGCGCGAGCCGGACCAGCTGGCGGCCCATGGCGAGCGCCTGGTCCAGCTCCGCAAGGACTACGACGATCGCAAGGCATTCTGGGTCGGCTCCAGCCTTTCTGCCGACCTGAAGACGGCGCTGGTGTCGAAGTCCGATGCCGAGGTGCAGAAGTTCTGGAAGCTGTTGTCCGACCAGCTACTGCCGGCCCTCAAGGCCAAGGACATGGCTGCCGCCGAGCGCGCCTATGCGCAGCTGAAGGATGCCTACACCGCGCATCGCGCCGTCATCGACAGCATCGTCGAGAGCGCCAACAAGCAGAATGCCGACATCGAGAAGCTGGCCGCGGAGCGCGACAGCTCGATGCTCTATGTCCTCCTCGGCGTCTCGGCCGCCGTGCTCACCTTCATCGCCGCCGGCCTGCTCGGGGTTGCCCTCGGCGTGGTGCGCCCGATCGTCCGCATGACGGGCACGATGCAGAAGCTCGCGACCGGCGATCTGGCCGCCGACATTCCGTTCGCGCACCGCCAGGACGAAGTCGGCTCGATGGCGGCCGCCCTGCTGGTGTTCAAGCAGGCCGCGGTCGAGAATTCCCGCCTGCGCGAGGAACAATTGCAAAAGGAGCAGGACGCGGCGCTTGCCAAGCGCGGAGCCCTGCACCAGATGGCCGAAATCGTCGAGCGCGAGACCGGCCGATCGGTCGACACCGCGAGCGCGGCGACACAAGGCGTGGAGCACGCCGCTACCAGCCTATCCGAGATCGCGAGGTCGCTCTCCGCGCAGTCGCAGGCGGTCGCCGCGGCCTCCACCCAGGCCCTTGGCAGCTCGCAGACCGTCTCGGCCGCGGCGGAAGAGCTCAGTGCCTCGATCCGCGAGATCGCGACCCAGGTCGCGCGGACCAGCACGGTCACCAAATCGGCGGTCGCCGGTCGGGAGCAGGCGCGTTCGACCATCCAGGCGCTGGCGGGCGCGGTGAAGAAGATCGCCGAGGTCTCCGACCTCATCGGCGGCATCGCGGGGCAGACCAACCTGCTGGCGCTCAACGCCACGATCGAGGCGGCGCGCGCTGGCGAGGCCGGCCGCGGCTTCGCGGTGGTCGCCGCGGAAGTGAAATCCCTGTCCGACCAGACCGCCAAATCCACCGAGGAGATCGGGCGGCTGATTGCCGAGGTCCAGGCCTCGACGCAGGCCGCGGTGGACGCCGTCGAAACCATGGGAGGCCATATCGTCGAGATCGACGGCGTTGCCACCTCGGTTGCCGCGGCGATGGAAGAGCAGGACGCCGCGACGCGCGAGATCACGCGGTCGATCTCCGAATCGGCGTCCGCCGCGAATGAGGTCTCGGCCAAGATCGGCAATGTCAGCCGCGACGCCGCCTCCGTGAACGAGCGGGCCGCGGAGGTCAGGCAGGCGATCGCCGGCATGGCGGCCAATCTCGAAGCGCTGCGGTCGGTCGTGGTCCGGACGGTGCGCGACTCGACAGCGGCGGCTTGAGCCGGCGGCTGCGGCCGCTGGCGCCCGGCAGCGCGGTTGTGCAGAATGGAGCAACGCGACGGGGGTCGGGCGCTCATGACAGATTCACGATTGCCGGAGGCGGCGGACGCCGCACATCTCACCGCGGCACTGCGCAAGGCCGGCGCGCTGGACGCAGGTGCCGTGCGCGAGGTCAAGGTGCTGCATGAGCGCGACACGGTCGTGTCGCATATCACCCGGCTCGGCCTGCGCTATGTCGGGGAATCCGCCGGCTCGCCGCAGTCTCTGATTCTCAAGACGCCGCATGCCGCGTTCGCCAAGCCGCTGGCGAATGCCGGTCGCCACGAGGTGGCCTACTACACACAGCTTGCGCCCAGAATGCCGGCGCAGCTGGTGCCGCGCTGCTTCGACGGGAATTTCGACGAGGAGAGCCTCGCCTGGCATCTCCTGCTGGAGGATCTCACCGACAGCCACGAGATCGCGAGCCAATGGCCGCTGCCGCCATCGCGCGGTCAGGCGCTGGCCATCGTCACCGCGCTCGCGCGCTGGCACGCGGCGTGGTGGGACCATGCCGGTCTCGGCGAGACCGCCGGGACCTGGGCGAGCACGGACGATACAGCCGCAGATTTGGAGACGTTCGCATCCCATTACGACCGGTTCGCCGATCAGCTCGGCGATCGTCTCAGTGAAGAGCGCCGCACGCTCTACCGCCGCTTCATCGATCAGTCCGACCGGCTGTTGCGGCGCTATCATTCGCACCGCCACCTCACCATCACCCATGGCGACGCCCATATCTGGAATTTTCTGCTGCCGCGTGCCGGCGTGACGGACACCGTCCGTATCTTCGATTTCGACCAGTGGCGGATCGGCGTGCCGACCCGCGACCTCGCCTATATGATGGCGCTGCATTGGTATCCGGAACGCCGGCAGGCGCTCGAGCGCCTTCTGCTCAACCATTACCACGACACGCTGATCGCGCACGGCGTCAGCGGCTATACGCGCGGCGCGCTCGATCAGGACTATCGCTGGTCGGTGCTCTGGCACATCACCAAGCCGGTCTGGCAATGGAGCATCAATATCCCCCCGGTGATCTGGTGGAATAATCTGGAGCGCGTGATGCTCGCTGTCGACGATCTCGGCTGCGAAGAGTTTTTGGGGTAGGGGTGCTGAACCTGCGCTTCGCTTGTCCAGGACGACGGCGGAAGTTGTGATCCCCCTTACTCCATCACCGCATGCTCCGGCCCCGCGGCCTGCTTGCGCAGAGTGGCCTTGGTCGAACCGATCAAAAGAGCGAGCGGGATGGTGCAGAGGATGAAGACCATCACCAGCTGGTAGTCGTGTGCGAAGGCGATGATCTGCGCCTGCACGCTGACCATTCTGTCTGCCATGGCGCGGCCGGCGTCGGTGGAGAGGTTGATCATGCCGCTGACGTTGGGCATCTGCAACGTGTGGTTGAACGGGTTTATGTCCTCGGAGAGGATCGCATAGGTCCGCCGCGTGCCCTGGGTCAGCTGGGCGATGACCACGGATATGCCGACCGAACTCGCGACGTTGCGCATCAGGGTCAGCATCGCGGTGCCGTCGGTGCGCAGATTGTTCGACAGCGTCAGGAACGCCACTGTCGAGAGTGGCACGAAGACGAGGCCGAAGCCAAAGCCCTGGATGACGCTCACGGTCACGATCTCCGGTACCTGGGTCAAATCGGTCCAGCCGGTCATCTGGTAGAGCGAGCCGGCGGTCAGCGTCAGGCCGGAGATGATCAGCGTGCGCGCCTCGAAATAACGCATCATGCGGCCGACCAGCATCATGGCGAAGAAGGTGCCGAAACCGCGGCTCGCCAGCAGCAGGCCCGCGGTGATGATGGGATAGCCGATCACGTTCTGCATGTAGGGCGAAGCCAGCGCCATGGTCGAGAACAGCACGAGCCCCATCACGACCATGAACATGCAGCCGGTGACGAAGTTGCGATCCCGGAATAGCGCGAAGCGGATGAACGGCGTCGAGGTCGTGAAGGAGTGCGCGAGGAAGTAGTAGAAGGCGACGGCCGAGATGATGAACTCCGCGAGAATCTCATTGGATTCCAACCAGCCCAGCTGCTCGCCGCGGTCGAGCGCAAGCTGCAGCGAGCCGATCGCCACCGCCAGCGCGGCGAAGCCGAACCAGTCGAATTTGAGGCTGAGATTCCTGTCTGTCTCGTCCATGAAGACGATCAGTCCGAGCACGGTGATGAAGCCGAACGGCAAGTTGACGAAGAACACCCAGTGCCACGAATAGGTCTCGGTCAGCCAGGCGCCGAGTGAGGGGCCCATGATCGGGCCCATCATCACGCCCATGCCCCAGATCGACATCGCCTTGGCGCGCTCCTGCAGCGTGTAATAATCGAGCATCACCGATTGCGACAGCGGCACCAGGGCCGCGCCGAACACGCCCTGCAGCAGCCGGAACAGCACCATCTGGTTGATGTCTTGCGCGAGGCCGCACAGCACCGAGGCCATGGTGAAGCCGGCTGCGCAGATGATGAAGATGCGCTTGCGGCCGAAGCGGTTGGCGATCCAGCCCACCGGCGCCGTCATGATCGCGGCGGCGACGATGTAGGAGGTCAGCACCCAGTTGATCTGGTCCTGCGAGGCCGACAGCGTGCCCTGCATGTAGGGCAGGGCGACATTGGCGATGGTGGTATCCAGCGCCTGCATGATGGTCGCGGTCATGGCGCAGATCGTCACCATGTTCCGGCGCAGGCCGGGGACCATCAAATGGGCATTGGGGCCGGACACCGGATCAGTCCTTGTCCTGGTTCGCCGTTGCCGACAGGCCTAACAGGCCGGCAAGCGAGCGCTGATGGCCGGTGTCGATGGTGGCATAGACGCTCATGCCGGCCTTCAGCTTCCGCACGTATTTGTCGGTTTCGTCGAAATAGATCCGGATCGGCACGCGCTGCACCACCTTGACGAAATTGCCGGTGGCGTTCTGCGGCGGCAGGATCGCGAATTGCGCGCCGGTGCCGGGCGAGAGCGAGCCGATCTTGCCCTTGAAGACGTGGTTCGGGAACGCGTCGACCTCGAGCGTGACGGCCTGCCCTTCGGTAACGTGGGTGAGGTCGCTCTCCTTCGGATTGGCGTCGACCCAGGGATGGGCGACGTCGATGATGGAGAAGACGGGCGTGCCGGCTGTGACGAAGCGGCCGAGCTGGATCTGCTCGACCTGTGTCGCCACGCCGTCCATCGGAGCGCGCAGCACGGTGTGGTCGAGGTTGCGCTGGGCATCGTCCAGCTTGGCTTTCGCCTGTGCGTAGGGCGGGAATTGCTCCAGCGGCAAGGCGGGGTCGCCGAGCAGCTGCGTCTTGGCGTTGGAGAGTTGCTGCTTGATGTATTGCGCCTGTGCGCCGGCGGTGACCAGAGCATTCGAAGCGTTGTCGAGATCAAGCTGCGAGCCGAAATTGTTCTTCACCAGCGCCTGCTTGCGCTCGACGTCGCGCTGCTTCAGATCGATGCCTTGCTGGGCAAGGTTGAGCATGTCGCCATAGATCTTGATGTTGGCAACGAGATTGTCATAGGTCGACTGCGCCTGCATCAGCTGCGCCCTGGCCTCGTCCACCGCGAGGCGGAACGGCACGGGGTCGATCTCGAACAGCTCGTCGCCGCGCTTGACCGACTGGCCTTCCTTCACGACCACCTTCAGGATCTTGCCGGGGATGTCGGGCGTCACCAGCACTTTCTGGGCGCCGACATAGGCGTCGTCGGTGCCGACATAGCGGCCGCCGTTGAGATAGAAGGTGATGCCGCCGATGGCGACGACGATCGGCAGCACGACCAGGAGGAGGACGCGGCGATAGCGGCGCAGACCCGCCATCAGCCGGCGGCGCGGATCGGTGCCGGCCTTCTTGGTCGGCTTGCCGCTGTCGCTCTTCTGCTCAGGCTGGAATTTGAGAACCTGGTCAGCCATAGCGCTGCTCCTTACGCGCTTGTTCCGCTCCGCTGGTCTGGATCGCGTTACGCACGTTTTCCTTGATGGATTCGAGTTGGGTGAGAAGACGGTGAGCGTCCGCCGGATTGATGCCGTCGAGCGCGTTGGCCGTAAGCTCGGACTTGAGGCCGCTCATCTTGCCGAGCAAGGTCCGGCCGGCCTTCTTCAAGTAGAGCCGTTTGACGCGGCGGTCCGAGGCGTCGTTGCGGCGCTCGATCCAGTCGCTGTCGCAGAGCTTGTCGATCAGCCGCGTCAGCGTGATCGGCTGCATTTCCAGAAGCTCGGCGAGTTCCGATTGTTTCATGCCCTCGCTGCGCTCGACCTTGGACAGCACCGCCCATTGCGCGCGGGTGATGCCGAAGCGCGAGGCCTCCTTGTCGGCGTAGACGCGCAACAGGCGGTAGAGCTCACCGAGCGTGAACAGGAAGTTCTGGTCGACCGACCCGCGGGTCATAAGCTTTGTCTCCTATAAGCTCGCATATGATAAGCAAGCTTATGATTATTTCACGGCGGGTTAGCGGGACGCTGTCCCGCCGCGAAAGCATGGCTGGTGGCCAAGACCCCCGGTCGCGCTTTGGGTTCCATCGGCGAAATGCTAGAAGTCAGGCCACATGACCCTCGCAAAGCCGGCATTTCCGACGCCCGACCACGATCACGGCCGCTGCACCGCGGACGCGCTGTCGCATGCCGAGGCCGTTTGCGAGCAACGCGCGCAGAAATTCACGCCGATCAGGCGCCAGGTGCTGGGAGCGCTGCTCTCCAGCCATCGTCCGCTCGGCGCCTACGAGGTGATCGACGAACTGGCTAAATCGATGCCGCGGCCGGCGCCGATCACGATCTATCGTGCTCTCGATTTCTTGATGGCCAACGGCCTCGTGCACCGCATCGAAAGCCGAAATGCCTATCTGGCCTGCGCCGCCCACGATCATGACGCGACGTCGGCGGTGACGTTCCTGATCTGCGAGCGCTGCGGCCTCGTCGGCGAGATTCCGTCGGCCTCCTTCGCCAGGGACCTCAACTCCGCCGCGCGCAGCTCAGGCTTCGCCCCCAAATTGTCCGTGGTGGAAATCACGGGCGTCTGCGCCCATTGTCAGAAAGCTGCATAAGCAACAACGGCGCAAAGCCGGTTTTTCGGGAAGACATGTCCTCACCACAAGCCATACCGTCCACCGGGCGCCCTCTCAGTGCCGGCGCCATCGCGCTGATGCTCATGCTGTGCCTGACCTGGGGGTTCAACCAGATCGCGGTGAAGCTGGTGCTGCCGGACATCCCGCCGATGCTTCAGGCGATGATCCGCTCGATGGGCGCGTTGCCGGTGCTGTTCATCATAGGCAGCTTGCGTGGCGTCAAATTCTTCGAGCGCGACGGCACCTGGAAACCGGGCCTCATCGCCGGATTGATGTTCGGCATCGAATTCGTGCTGATCTTCCAGGGGCTGCGCCTCACCCCTGCGTCCCGCGCGGTGGTGTTTCTCTACACCGCTCCGTTTTTCGTCGCGCTTGGCTCCTATCAGGTGCTCGGCGAGCGGCTCGGCGGCACGCAATGGCTGGGGCTCGCCATCAGCTTTGCCGGCGTCGCGCTCGCCATCGGCGTGCCGCAGCCCAATGTCGATTCCCACGTTCTGCTCGGCGACCTCATGATCGTCGGCGGCGCGGCGCTGTGGGCTGCGACCACACTGGTCGCCAAGAGCACGCGGCTGCGCTTCGCCGCGCCCGAGAAGGCGCTGGGCTATCAGGTCGCGACCTCGATCCCGATCCTGGGGCTGGCAGCCTGGCTGTTCGGCGAATCCATAACCCACACGCCGTCCCCGCTATCGCTCGGCCTGATGGCCTTTCAGGCGATCTGGGTGGTGGGAACCACGTTCACGCTTTGGTTCGCGCTGGTGAAGACCTATTCGGCCAGCAAATTGTCGGCTTTTACCTTCATCACCCCTTTGTTTGGCGTGGTGGGTAGCTATTTCATCATGCACGACACCTTGAGCCTGACTTTCGGCGCGGCGGCCGTCCTTGTAATTGCTGGGCTTTTTCTGGTTAACCGTCCCAGCCGAACGGCTGTGGCGCCGCCTGATGCATTGCTGAACGTCACCAAAACCTGATATTTGGACGCCATGAACAAGCTCGCAAACCCCATCGATTCCGACGTCGCGGGCCCCGCGCCCCGGCACAGGACCACCCAGGTCAAGGTCGGCGACGTCGCCGTCGGCGGCGGTGCGCCGATCGTCGTGCAGTCGATGACCAACACCGACACCGCCGATATCGACGGCACCATTGCCCAGGTCGCAGCGCTCGCGCGCGCCGGATCCGAAATGGTCCGCATCACGGTCGACCGCGAGGAGGCCGCTGCCGCCGTTCCGCACATCCGCGACGGCCTGCTCAAGCGAGGCATCACCACGCCTCTGATCGGCGACTTCCATTATATCGGCCACAAGCTGCTCGCCGCCTATCCGGCCTGCGCCGAGGCGCTCGCCAAATATCGCATCAATCCCGGCAATGTCGGCTTCAAGGACAAGCGCGACACCCAGTTCGCCGACATTATCGAGATCGCGAACAAGAACAGCAAGCCGGTGCGCATCGGCGCCAATTGGGGCTCGCTCGACCAGGAACTGCTGACCAAGCTGATGGACGAGAACGCCGCGTCCGCCAACCCGCGCGACGTGCGCGCGGTGACGCGCGAGGCCATGGTGCAGTCCGCGCTGCTCTCGGCCGCGCGTGCCGAAGAGCTCGGCATGCCGAAGGACCGCATCATTCTGTCCGCAAAGGTCTCGGCGGTGCAGGATCTCATCGCGGTCTATCAGGATCTTGCCAGCCGCTCCGACTATGCGATTCATCTCGGTCTGACCGAAGCCGGCATGGGCACCAAGGGCATCGTGGCGTCCTCGGCCGCGCTCGGCATCCTGCTGCAGCAGGGCATCGGCGACACCATCCGCATCTCGCTGACCCCGGAGCCGGGCGGCGATCGCACCCGCGAGGTGCAGGTCGGCCAGGAGCTCTTGCAGACCATGGGTTTTCGCACCTTCGTGCCGCTGGTCGCGGCCTGCCCCGGTTGCGGCCGCACCACCTCGACCACGTTCCAGGAGCTGGCGCGCTCGATCCAGGATTTCATCCGCGACGAGATGCCGGCCTGGAAGACGAAATATCCCGGCGTGGAAGAACTCAACGTCGCGGTGATGGGTTGCATCGTCAACGGCCCCGGCGAATCCAAGCATGCCAATATCGGCATCTCGCTTCCGGGCACGGGCGAAGCGCCGGCCGCCCCGGTGTTCGTCGACGGCAAGAAGTTCCGCACGCTGCGCGGCCCGACCATCTCCGCCGACTTCAAGGCGCTCGTGATCGATTACATCGACCAGCGCTACGGCCAGGGCGCCAAGGTGCCGGTGACCGCGGCGGAGTGATTTCACTCAGCTGTAACCCGCGCTCTGCTCGTCGCCCCCGCGAAGGCGGGGGCTCGTAACCACAGGCCGTTGTGGTTATGTGAACTGTCACTCCGAATCATCGTCAAACCCAATTCTGTGGTTATGGGTCCCGGGCTCGCGCTTTGCGCGCCCCGGGACGACGGCTGTGCTTGCAGCGCAGATTGCGTATCTGTCACCGCGCGCTACGATGGCTCTCAATCAACAATGATTGGGAGCAACACCCATGAGCTCACTCGCCGGCAAGCAGGGCCCGCGCTACCGCCACACGGCGGAAGACGGCACGCCTTACGAAACCATCGCGGTCGAAAAGCTGACCCCTATCATCGGCGCGGAAATATCCGGCGTAGACATCGGCAAGCTCGTCTCGGACGATGCCCGCTCCAACCGGCAGATGGACGAGATCCAGCGCGCGCTGGCCGAAAACCTCGTCATCTTCTTGCGCGACCAGCACATCACGCCGCAGCAGCATCTGGCCTTCGGCCGCAAGTTCGGCGAGCTGCATTTCCATCCCGCCGCCCCGCACGAGGACGAAGACCCGGCGCTGATGAAGATCTATGCTGATGCGAACTCGCCGCGTGCCAATGGCGAGGGCTGGCATTCCGACGTGTCCTGCGATCTCGAGCCGCCGATGGGATCGATCCTCTACATCAAGCAATGCCCGCCGCGCGGCGGCGACACGCTGTTCGCCAACATGTATGCGGCCTATGAGGCGCTGTCGGATCGGATGAAGGCCTATCTCGACGGGCTGACTGCGCTGCACGACGGCGAGCCGATCTATCGCGGGCTCTACGCCAATTACGGCGTCGCCGACCGTCCATCCTATCCGAGTGCCGAGCATCCCGTGGTGCGCACGCATCCGGTCACGGCTAAGAAGGCGCTCTACGTCAATCGCGGCTTCACCCGCCACATCAACGGCGTCCCGCGCGACGAGAGCGACGCGATGCTTGCCTACCTCTATCAGCACGCGGAAAACCCGCTATTCCAGTGCCGCTTCCGCTGGACCGAGAACGCCATCGCGTTCTGGGACAACCGCTGCACCCAGCACCGCGCAATGTGGGACTATTGGCCCCATACGCGGTCCGGCACGCGGGTGACGGTGAAGGGCGAGAGGCCGGTGTAGACGCCGCTTCTTGCGTTGACGTCCTCCTGCTCCCGCGCCAATCTTCCCAAAAACAAATCGGGGGGATCAGCCATGCTCCGAGCCGAGGACAACAAGTTCCTGACCGAGTCCGGCCCTGGAACGGGCATGGGCGAATTGTTGCGCCGCTTCTGGATTCCCGTGCTCCTGTCGAAGGAGCTTCCCGAACCCGATGGCGAGCCGAAGAAGATCATCGTCCTCGGCGAGGAGCTGCTCGCCTTCCGCGACTCACGCGGCGTCGTCGGAATCATCGACCAGTACTGCCCGCATCGCGGCGCCAATCTCTGGCTCGGGCGCAATGAAGAATGCGGCATCCGCTGCGTCTATCACGGCTGGAAGTTCGATACCGAAGGTCGCTGCGTCGACATGCCGACCTCCTATCCCGATCTCAACGCCAAGGATCTCATCCGCATCAAGTCCTATCCGGTGCGCGAATGGGGCGAGATGATCTGGGCCTATATGGGCCCCGCGAATGCGATGCCCGAGCTGCCCGATCTCGAAATGGCGCTGCTGCCGTCCTCGCACCGCTACGTCAGCAAGAAATGGCAGGATTGCAACTGGGTGCAGGCGCTGGAAGGCTCGATCGACACCGCGCACTTCACCTTCGCGCATCTCTCCTTCGACAAGGAGGAGAACGAGATTCTGGACATCAAGAAGCATTTCGTGAACCCGATCGCGCGGATGTCGAGCGATCACATGCGCTGGATCGCGGAGGACCCGCGGCCGGTGATCAAGATCGCCCCGCACGACGCCGGCCTCACCATCGCAGGCGGCCGGCTCACCGGCGGCGACAACATCTACTGGCGCATCGCGCAGTTCCTGATGCCGTTCCACGCCTATGCGCCGAGCGCGATGCCGGGCGAGAACATCTTTGGCCAGACCTTCGTTCCGGTCACGGACACCAATTGCTGGATCTACACTTATGCCTGGAATCCGGACCGTCGACTGACGCAAGCCGAGCGCGACGCCTTCGACCGAGGCAATGGCGTGATCGCGGAAGTCGACGACAATTACGTTCCACTGCGCCACAAGGGCAACGACTATCTGATCGACCGCAAGCTGCAGAAGACCAGGAGCTATACCGGCATCAAGGGCGTCTCCGAACAGGACGCCGCCGTGCAGGATAGTCAGGGCCCGATTGCCGACCGCACCCGTGAGCATCTCGGCCCGACCGATCTCGGCATCATGCATTTCCGCAAGACAGTGATGGAGCTGGCGCGTGCGCTCCAGCAGGGCGTGCCGCCGCCGCAGGCTGCGCATCAGGATCGCTACGCCGTGCGCTCCGGCGCCTGCGTCACCAGCAAGGCCAAAGACCTGCCCGCGGTGATGCTGGAACGCTTTGGCGACGTCGCGGGATTCGTCGGCCACCCCAGGATTGCGGCAGCGGAGTAGGACTTGAGGCGATCGCGGAGCATCATCGCAATTCTCGTCTCGCCGCTCGTCGCGTCGATCGTGCTGTCGACGCTCGGCAGCGGTCAAGCCGTTGCGCTGCGAAAAATGGTAAAACCGAAGCCGACGCAATCCGCGGCCAAATGCGAGATGTCGAAATTCCGGATCGTCGTGGATGTCGGGCACACGCCGGACTCCTACGGCGCGTTGAGCGCGCGCAACGACACGGAGTTCGGCTTCAATTTCCGGCTTGCAAGGTTGATCACGGGCAAGCTCAAGTCCGAAGGCTTTGGCGCAACCCGCCTGCTCGTCACGGACGGCAAGGCGCGGCCGAGCCTGTTCAAGCGCGTCAGTGCCGCGAATGACGGCCGGGCCGATCTCTTCCTGTCGATCCATCACGATTCGGTGCCGGACAAGCTGCTCGAGACGTGGGAGTTCGATGGCGCGAACAGCTATTTCAGCGACCGGTTTTCAGGCCATTCGCTGTTCGTGTCGGAGCGGAATCCGCACTTCGCCACCAGCCTGATGCTGGCCCGGATGATCGGCAGGCAGTTGAAGGAGCAGGGACTGCATTATGCCAGCCAATACACCCTGCCGGTGATGGGCCGCTACCGGCGTCAGCTGCTCGACAAGGATGTCGGCGTCTACCGTTACGACGGGCTCGTCGTGCTGTCGCAAACCCGCAGCGCCGCCGTGCTGCTGGAGGCCGGCTCGATCATCAACCGCGACGAGGAAATGACGATGAACTCGCAGGAGCGACAGGACCAGATTGCGGACGCCGTGGCGGTAGCGGCGCGGGAGTTTTGCGGGAAGCGGTAGTCGGCTTTGCTTGCGATGACAGAAGCTACAGCGGTGTCCCCCGATACTCCCGGTTCGCCAAACTCGCTTCCTCCAGATCCAGATCGCGCTCGATCCGCCGACGCGTCTCGTCGGTGATCTGGCCGTCGCGCAGCAGGTCGTGGATGAATTTGCGCTCGGCGGCGATCAGGTCGCGGGTCAGCGCGGTGCCGGCGGCGGAAACGTCATGGTGGGTGGGATCGAGCGAATCGGGAAGCTGGTTGACGCGGATCTCGTGGCGCGCGCGCAGGAGCCGCATCACCTCGTCCGACACGTCCTTTTCCCCGGTCAGCGCGTCGAGCGACTTCAGCGCCGCGTCGAGGGCCTGGCGCCGGGCCGCGATTTCGGCCTCGTGCTCGGCGACATGCTCGTTGCGGCCGGCGTCCGCGACGCCGAGCCAGCGCACCACCGGTGGCAGCGTCAAGCCGACCCCGATCAGCGTGACGAAAATGACGCCGAAGGCGACGAACAGGATCAGGTCGCGAAACGGAAACGCCTCGCCGCCCGGCAGCGTGAACGGCAGCGCCAGCGCTGCCGCCAGCGACACGGCGCCGCGCACGCCGGTGAACGCGAGCACGAACGGCCATTGCCATGGCGGCGACGGGTCGCGCGCGCGCAGCGACTTGCTGAGCATCCGCGGCAGATAGGTCGCGGGATAGAGCCAGGCGAAGCGTGCGATCACGACGACCGCCAGCACCACGGCGGTCGCGATCATGATGTCGTCGAGCGGAAACGCCTTCGACTTCTCGTAGAGCGCGCGCATCTGGAATCCGGTGAGCAGGAACAGCAAGCCCTCGATGAGATAGATCACGAGGTCCCAGAAGAAGATGCCTTGCAGCCGGGTCGATGCCGAGATCAGCAGCGGGCCGTTCCAGCTCACATAGAGGCCGCAGGCGACCGTGGCGATCACGCCGGAGCCGCCGAGATGCTCGGGCAGCCAGTAGGAGACGTAGGGCGTGATCAGCGACAGTGTCAGCTCGACCTGTGGATCCCCCGACCATTTGCGGAAGCGCAAGGAGAGCCAGCCGACGCCGATGCCGAAGGCGATCTCGCCGGCGATAATGAGCAGAAACTCGCCGCCCGCCAGAGGCAGCGAGAAATTCCCGACCATGATCGCTGCGAGCGCGAAGCGGTAGAGGATCAGCGCGGTGGCGTCGTTGGCGAGCCCTTCGCCTTCGAGGATGACCATGAGCCTGCGCGGCAGGTGCAGTCGCCGCGCGATTGCGAGCGGCGCCACCACGTCCGGCGGCGCGACGATGGCCCCCAGCAGGAATCCGACCGTCCAGGGCAGCCCGATCATATAATGAGTGGCGGCCGCCACCAGTGCTGCGGTGAAGATCACCGCGCCGACCGCGAGCAGCACGATCGGGCGCAGATTGTTCCTGAACTCGCGCCAGCTCATGGCGACGCTGGCCGAGTAGATCAGCGGCGGCAGCACCATCAGCAGCACCAGTTCCGGCGGCAGTTCGACCGGCGGCATGCCCGGCACGAAGGCGAGGCCGACGCCGGAGAGCATCAGGAGAATGGCGGGCGCGATGTTGAAGCGGCGCGCGACAAGTGCCGTGCCCGCCAGCACGGCGAGCAGGATGAGAAAGGTCTGAAATTTAGCGGCGATCATGGCCTGTCTTGGCCCGGAAGCAACCGCAAGGTCAATGCGCGCGGCTCACGCCAGCCGCTCGGCCACCATGCGGCCGATGCGGGCGAACACGGCTTCGATCCGTGCCGCACTCGGCGTGCCGCCCTGGGTATAGGCCACGATCAGGACCGGTGTATCCGGCTTGGGCCAGACCACCGCGATATCGCCCGAGGCGTCCTTGCCGTTGTTGCCGGTCTTGTCGCCGATCTTCCAGCTCGCGGGGAGCCCGCCGCGCAGCCGGTTCGCGCCGGTCTTGCAGCCCACCATCCATTCGGTGAGTTGAGCACGCGAGGCCGGCGACAGCGCCTCGCCCGTCACCAGCCGGCGCAGATTGCCGGCCATCGCCACCGGCGTCGTCGTGTCATGGGGATCGCCCGGCGGGGAACGGTTGAGCTCGGGCTCGTTGTGGTCGAGCCGCGAGGTGGCGTCGCCAAGCGACCGCCAGAACGCGGTGAGTGCGGCCGGACCGCCGATCCGCGCCAGCAGCAAATTGGCACAGGTGTTGTCGCTGAGCTCGATGATCGCCTTGCACATGTCGGCGACCGACATCGCACCGGCCGCGAGATTCTGCTTGGCGACCGGCGCGTAGTCCAGAAGATCGGCCTGGCCGTAAGGGATCATGGCCGCAAGCTGCTCCTCGCTGCGATCGACCCGCGCCAGCACGCAGGCCGCGAGCGAGGCCTTGAAGGTCGAGCACATGACGAACCGCTCGTCGGCGCGCCAGGCGATCGTCGCGCCGGTCGCAAGGTTCTCCGCATAGACCCCGATCCGGCCGCCGCTGTCGCGCTCATAGGCCTCGAGTTCCGGCAGCGTCTCCGCGGCGAGCGCGGGAGAGGCGGCAAACCAGCACAGCGAGGCGAGCAGAGAACGGCGGTCGAGAGGCATGGGGGGCCTTTTGAGAGAGACGGGCAGGTGGAGATGCGGTGTGCACGCCATCCGTGCAACGAGTGCGCCCGATTTCGGGCAACGAAAGATCAGGCCCCTCATTCCCTCAGGTCATACCGATAAGACTTGGACACGATCTGCCAGCCGTCGGCGAGCTTCATCGCCACCAGATAGTCGGTGAAAAACCGCGGCGGCAACTGGCACCGGACCTTGATGAAGGCGGTCTTGTCGTCCGAACGGTCGATGGTGACGATGAAATCCTCGCGCGGCTTGCCTTCGGCCTTGCCGGAGGGACGCTTGCGGACGCGGTCGAGCCAGTCGGGCACGGTCAGCACCTGGAGCTCGCCCTTCTCGACCCAGCGTAAATCGGCGGAGGGATGAAAGATGGCGCCGAGCTTTTCGGCGTCGCCTTCGTAAAGTCCGTCGAAATAGGATTGCACGACGGCTTCGACGCTCGAACGGTTCTGGCTCATGGGTCATCCCTTTGAATGATGGCTCGGGGTGAACTTAGTCGTACATGTCAAAATGCGCTATGGTGTCCGTACCATTTGCGCAAGGACGCTGTGATGACCGGATCAGAGAATGCGAACGCTCCCATCCTGACCGGCGAATGCTATTGCCGCGCGGTGCGCTACGAGGTGGCTGACGCGTTCTCCTATGCGATGAACTGCCACTGCTCGAATTGCCGCCGCACCACCGGCGCCGCCTTCAAGCCGTTCGCCGGGATCGAGCGGAGCAAGCTGCGCATCGTCAGGGGTGAGGACCAGCGCACCATCTATGGTGACGACACCACCCATGACGCCCACTGTGCTCGCTGCGGCTCGCTGCTTTATTCCCGGGTGCGCGAGGGAAAATGGGTCCATGTCGCCATGGGAACCCTGGTCGATGCCCCCTCGATCCGGCCGGGCGCCCACATTTTCGTGGGCTCGAAGGCGCCCTGGCACGAAATTACAGACGATCTACCGCAATATCGGGGGCATATTGGAGATGGCTGAGGGAACCCGGCCCGCGCGTGCGCCCGTCAGCGAACCCCGGCAGGGCTGGCACGACAAACAAAAGGGGCCTTTTGCGGCACCCCGCGGGCGCGGCCTTCGTGACCTCCATCACAAGCACCCGCGCCGGAACTTGCTAAAGCGATCCCAAGGGGGCCCGTACGGCCCTGAACTCGGAAGTCGTGTCATGCGCCATTTGCTCAGACTTGGTCCGCTTCTCCTCGCTCTCACGCTGCTGTTCGGCGCCGGGCCTGCGTTCGCCGGAAAGCGCGTGGCGCTGGTGATCGCCAACTCGGCCTATCAGCACGCGCCGTCGCTCGCCAATCCCGTCAACGACGGCACGGTGATGGCCAGGACGCTGAAGGAGGCCGGCTTCGACATCGTGGATTCCCGGCATGACCTGTCGGCGCTGGAGACGAGGCGTGTGTTGCGCGAATTCGCCGACGCAACCCGCGATGCCGATATCGCCGTGGTCTACTATGCCGGCCACGGCATCGAGGTCGAAGGCTCGAACTATCTGATCCCCGTCGACGCCAAGCTCGAGCGCGACACCGACGTGTTTGACGAGGCGCTGTCGCTCGACCGCGTTCTGGTCGCGGTCGAACCCGCAAAACAGCTTCGCCTCGTGATCCTGGACGCCTGCCGCGACAATCCGTTCGGCAAGACCATGAAGCGCACGATTGCCTCGCGCGGTATCGGCCGCGGCCTCGCCCAGGTCGAGCCGACCAGCTCCAACACGCTGATCGCCTATTCGGCCAAGGCCGGTTTCACGGCGCAGGACGGCGACGGCGCCAACAGCCCCTTTACCGTGGCGCTGTCGAAGCACCTGACGACGCCCGGCCTCGACGTCCGCCGCGCCTTCGGCTTCGTGCGCGACGACGTGCTCAAGTCGACGGGTAACAAGCAGGAACCGTTCGTCTACGGCTCGCTCGGTGGCGACGACGTGCCGCTGGTGCCGGTCAAGGTGACGGCTGCCGCTGCGCCCGCGCCGAATCCTCAGGCCGACATCCGCCGCGATTACGAGCTCGCGCTCCAGGTCGGCAACAGGCCGGCCTGGGACGCGTTTCTCGCCCAGCACCCCGACGGCTTCTATGCCAGCCTCGCCAAGCTTCAGCTCGAGAAAATCAGCGCCGAGCAGGTCCATGCGGCGGCGACGGAAAAGGCCAAGCAGGCCGAGGCTGAACGAGATCGTCTTGCCGCGCTTGGCGCGCAGAAGGATGCGCAGGCCAAGGCTGCGGCCGATGCAAAGGCCGCGGAGCAGGTGCAACTCGCCGCGCAGAAAGCCAAGGAACAGGCACAGCAGCAGGCGGCCGCCGCCGAGCAGCAGCGCGTCAATCTCGCCGCAACGGCGCCGAGTGCTGCGCCAGCCAGCACGGCGAGCCCCTCAGGCACCAACGTTGCTTCGCTGACACCGGCCACTGCGCCGGCCGATCTCAACCGTTCCGTGCAGACTGAGCTCGGCCGCGTCGGCTGCTTCTCCGGCGCCGCCGACGGCAACTGGAACACGTCCGCGCAGCGGTCGCTGTCGCAGTTCAACCGCTATGCTGGCACCAAGCTCGACGTGAAGGTGGCAAGCACCGATGCGCTCGACACCGTCAAGTCAAAACCGTCGCGCGTCTGCCCGCTGGTGTGCGAGCACGGCTTCAAGGTCGACGGCGACAAGTGCACCAGGATCGTTTGCGGCGATGGCTTCGCGCTGAACGACGACAACGAATGCGAGAAGAAGCGTGCCGCAAAGCCGACGACTTCCAAGCCCGCGACCTCGCGACGTGACGACAGCGAGGATCGTCAGGCAAAGAAGCGCGTGCAGACGGGCTCCGCCGGAGGGTATGGCTCAGGCATCGCGGGCGCCGCGGCCGGCGCTGGTCGCGCCTCGGGCGGCAGTGGTCAGATTTATTGCAACGATCTTCTCTGCCGTCCGGTCCAGCGCGGCTGCCACCTCGTATATCGCGGTGGCGGCGGCCCTCACGTTGATGCCAATGCCGAGGTCTGCAACTGAGGGCACTGCGTCCCTCGACATTGTCCGGCGAAGCCGTGACAATGTCGCTGGGATCAGGTCGCGATCGCGCTCGCCGCGATGTTTACCGTCAGCGCCAGCAGCGCCGTGTTGTAGATGAAGGATACGATGCCGTGCGCCGTGGCGGTGCGGCGGATGGTCTTGTCGGTGATGCCGACGTCGGAGACCTGTGCGGTCATTCCGATCACGAACGAAAAATAGACGAAGTCCCAATAATCGGCGTGATCTTCCTTGTCGCCGCTCGGAAACTGAAGACCGCCCGGCTCGGCGTGGCGGTAGTAATCATGCGCGTAATGCAGCGCGAAAGTCGTGTGCACGGCGGCCCAGGACAGCGCGATGGTGGTGATCGCGATGGTCAGCTCCGCCGCGCCGCGATGGGTGCCGAGTTCGACCACGATCGCTGCGATGCTGGCGAACGCGCCGATTGCCGTCACCAGCAGGATCACGAAGCGGCCGTCGTCCTGCATCGCGGCGCTACGGCGGATGTGCTCGTGGTCGTTGCACAGCATCATCGCATAGACCAGCACGAGATAAACCGCGATCAGCGCATCCCAGCCGAGCACGAGCCGCGTCGTCAGCCGCGGTGAGCCCGGCGCTAGCAGGCAGACGAGGACGCCGATACCGAGCGAGATGAACGTCCGCGGCCGGGCGTAAATCAGCCGCATCGGCCGCGACATCTGGCGGAAGCGGACGAGGGCGGGATCCTCTTTGTTGCCGCCCGTCATCGCGTGGCTAGTTCTTCCGCTCGGCCACGAAGCGCGCCGCGGCTTGCAGCACTGCGGCGCGGTCGCCGAAGATTGACACGGCGCTGTCGGCTCGCGCGAGCAGGTCGCGCACGCGCTGCTTGGCGCCCTCGATGCCGAGCTGGGTGACGAAGGTGGTCTTGCCGAGCGCGGCGTCCTGGCCCGACGGCTTGCCCAGCGCAGCCGCGTCGCCTTCCACGTCGAGCAGGTCGTCGGCGATCTGGAAGGCCTCGCCAAGTGCGCGGCCGTAATCGTCGAGCGCCTGATATTCCTTTTGCGAGGCCTGGCCGAGGATCGCTCCGGCGATGCAGCCATAGCGCAGCAATGCGCCGGTCTTCATCTGCTGGAGACGGGCGACATCGACCGGCTCGCGGTCGCCGAAACGGCCTTCCCCGGCAAGATCGAGGATCTGGCCGCCGACCATGCCGCCGATGCCGGCGCAGCGCGCCAGCGCGCGCGTCAGCAGCAGCCGCACATTGGCGTCGCGGTGGATCTCGTCGCGGGTGATGATGTCGAAGGCGAGCGTCAACAGGCCGTCGCCCGCGAGGATCGCGGTCGCGTCATCGGTCTTCTTGTGCAGGGTGGGGCGGCCGCGGCGCAGGTCCGAATTGTCCATCGCCGGCAGATCGTCATGGATCAGTGAGTAGCAGTGGATGCATTCGAGCGCGGCACCGGCAAGCAGCGCCGCCTCGCGCGGCACGCCGAACACGGCCGCGCTCTCGACCACAAGGAACGGTCGCAGGCGCTTGCCGCCGTTCAGGCTCGAATAGCGCATTGCGTCCATCAGTCGCTTGGGCCGGGCGATCTCATCGGGCAGGATGTCGTCCGCCAACAGGCGCCCGAGCAGGGCCTCGGTGTCATCAGCGGTCTTGTCCAGACGTTTGGCGAAATCGGACGGGGACGTGCCGGTCATCAAGAAGGGCTCCAGAACCAAAATTCGGCGGGACAATCCTTTATGCGCCCGCTTCAGTCAATCGTTTGGAAGGGCTAAAAAGTGCTGGAAAAGGCCCGAATTATCACAGACTTAATGGCGAGAGCCGTGGCCGCGTTTCATTTTGCGCCGGGAAGGTCGATTTGCGCATCGTCAAAATCCTGCTGGTAGCGCTCGCGGTCGTGGCTCTCGCGCCCTATGTGATCGCGCCGTTCTACCGCACCGGCCATCCGGTTTCGACGCTGATGGCCTGGCGAAGCTTGCGGGGCGCGCCGATGCATCGGGAATGGATCGATCTGGCGGCGATGTCGGCCTCACTGCCGCGATCGGCGGTGGCGGCCGAGGATGCCCATTTCTGCAAGCATCACGGCATCGATTGGGGCGCGCTGCGCGAGGCGATCGACGACGCGAACGAAGACGGTACGCCGTTCCGGGGCGCCTCGACGATCACCCAGCAGGTCGCAAAAAACCTGTTCCTGTGGCAGGGGCGGGACTTCGTCCGCAAGGCGCTGGAATTCCCGTTGGCGCTGTGGATCGACTTCGTCCTGCCCAAGGCGCGGATCCTGGAGATCTACCTCAACATCGCCGAGCTGGGACCGCAGGGCCAGTTCGGGGTGGAGACCGCCAGCGCCTATGCCTTCGGCAAGTCGGCGGCCAACCTGTCCCCCCGGGAAGCCGCCCTTCTGGCCTCGATCCTGCCGAATCCGGTCAAACGCAGCGCCAGGACCCCTGGACCGGGTGTCAGGCGCCTGGCCGGGACCTATGTTGCCAGGGCGCAGGCCAGCTCGCTTTCGACCTGTTGGCGGGAAAATCGCTGATTTCTGGCCCTTTCCGGACGTATTTTCCGGTCCAAGAGCCTAGCTTTAGGGCCAGCCTTCCTCTATAAGCGCGGCCTTGATCGGCATTCCGCTCGCCCCGTTTGGGTGCTGAGCCGTCCTGTGGACGATGCCCTGATGACACCAATCCCTAGAGGATATTGAAATGGCCGTTCCGAGAAGAAAAACCTCGCCGTCGCGCCGTGGCATGCGCCGCTCGGCAGACGCCATCAAGAAGCCGACCTATGTGGAAGACAAGGACTCCGGCGAGCTCCGTCGTCCGCATCATCTCGACCTCAAGACCGGCATGTACAAGGGCCGTCAGGTCCTGAAGAAGAAAGAGTCCTGAGTTAAGGATCTTTCTCCGGGCGGGATCATTTCGCCTGCCTGATTTCGGCCAACCCATGAGATATGACGGTGACGGCGGCGGAGCGAATGCTTCGCCGCCGCATTGTCCTGTCTGGATATCTTGATCGAGAAGGCATTTCGCCGATGGTCGGTTTCCCGCTGCTCCTGATCCCGCTCGCGGTCTACAATATCATCGCCTTCCTGATGCCGAGCGTGTCCTTTACGGACGTGCTGTTCAAGGTGCCCATGATCACGGGCGAGGCCTGGCCGGTCACGCTCGCCGACGTGATGCTCGCGCTCGGAATCGTGCTGCTGCTGCTCGAGGTGGTGAAGGGCGCGCGGCCGGGCGCGAGATTCCTGATGGATCATTTGCTGTCGCTGATCGTGTTTGGCGCGGCTGCGGCCGAATTCGTGATGTGGCCGAAATTCGGCAACTCCACCTATTTCCTGCTGGTGCTGCTCGCGATGGCCGATTTCCTCGGCGGCATCGCCCAGCGCACGCGCCGCCGCGTCGCCTATGCCGGCGAGACGACAGCGCCCGCTTCGCGCAAGGCCAGGCGTCAGGCCGAAGCGCCGGCCGATGAAGCCGTCGCCGAGCCCAAGTTCGAGCCGCTGATTGCGCCGCAGCCGGCCCCGGCGGCGCCGCCCGCGCCCACTGCGCAGTCGGTCGCCGAATCCGTGCTGATGGACCACCCGGCACCGAAGCCCGTCCAGAGCATGCCTTCGCCGGATTTGCAGCCGGGCAACGGCACGCCGCCGTCTCCCGACGCGCCGCCGCGCTGATCGGCCTCAAGCCACCTGTCGCGTCCGCGCGCTGACGCTTCCCAGCGGATGCTTGCTGCCATAGGCCATCTGCGCGTCTTCGGAAGACGCGCAGCGGAGCCGGTTCGTCTGCGGCAGGTGCTCGGCATTGGCGATCAGCTGGGTGACGAAGCTCGAATCGGGGCGCGATAGCGGCGCCTTGTTGGCCAAGCGCAGAAGCGGCAGCAGCGGCACCAGGGCCGTGCCAGTGCCGTTGTCCGCCTGGACCGATCGATCAGTACTGAACATCGCAATCACCGTTGGTCCGGCGAGCCTGTCGCGTTTCGGGACGCTGGCGCCGGTGCGTGTCACGTACTCGCAAGGCCTATGCCGGCCGGGCCGGTTTAGTTCCGCAGGCCTGCAGAACGTGGTTTCCAAATTGTTTATGAACTTTGCCTAGGGTCAAAGGCGAATCTGGTTCTATCCTGTGCCGACCCAGGACTCTCCGCTGTCCCGAAACGAGGCGATTTTGACCCCCGCATTGCCGCAAGCCTCCGACATCCTGGCTGCTCTCGGCCAGGCCGTGTTCGCCTGGGACGTCGCCAGCGATGCCATCGTCTGGGGTGATCAGGCCAGTGCCATCTTCCCCGGCATTCCCGCCGAGCGGCTGGCCACCGGCGCCGAGTTCGCCAAGCTGATCGAGCCCGTGCAATCGCTGCGGACCGCGGCGCTGGCGCAAACCGCCGCCGTACATGGCGCCGACGGCACGCCCTACCGGGTCGAATATGGCGTACGCTTGAGCGCCGCCGATCCCGTGGTCTGGATCGAGGAGACCGGGCGCTGGTTCGCCGGGCCCGACGGCCGCCCGGTGCGTGCGATCGGCTCCGTCCGCATCAACAATGAGCGCCACGCCCGCGACGAGGAATTGACGAAGCTGGCCCGGCTCGATCCGCTGACCGGCGAGCTCAATCGTTCGCATCTGATCGCGGCGCTGGCCGAGGCGATCGAGGAGACGACCCGCTTCCGCTCGACCGCGGCCTTCATGCTGGTCGGCATCGATCATCTCGCCCGCGTCAACGACGCCTTCGGCTTCGACGTTGCCGACGCCGTGATCCTCGACGTCGCCAAGCGCATTCGCGCGCGCCTGCGCGGCGGCGACGTGCTCGGGCGCTTCTCCGGCAACAAGTTCGGCCTGATCCTGAAGAACTGCACCGTCGACGACATGAACGTCGCCGCCGAGCGCTTCCTCGCCGGCATCCGCGACGAGGTTGTGCCGACCAAATCCGGCCCAGTCTCGGTCACCGCCTCGATCGGCGCGGTCAGCGTGCCGCGCTATGCCCGCAACACCGACGAGGCCGTCAATCGCGCCCACGAGACTCTGGACGCCGCGAAGCGGCGCCGCGTCGGCTCGTTCGCGGCCTGGCGCCCGGATGCCGCGCGCGACGCCCAGCGCCGCGTCAACATCCGCGTCACCGACGAGATCGTCACCGCGCTGAACGAGCGCCGGATCAAGCTCGCCTATGAGCCGGTGGTTGCTGCCGCCTCGCGCGAGCGCGCGTTCCATGAATGCCTGGTGCGGATGGACCAGGGCGACGGCCAGGTGCTGCTGGCGCCCGACATCGTGCCGGTCGCCGAACGACTCGGCCTCATCCGCCTCGTCGATCATCGCGTGCTCGAGCTGGTGGTCGCCGAGCTCGCGGCCGCGCCCGACATCTGCCTCAGCCTCAACATCTCGCCGGATACCACGATGGATCCGGACTGGTGGGCGGGCATCGAGTCGCTGATGCTGGCCCATCCCGGCGTTGCCGAACGGCTGATCGTCGAGATCACCGAGACGGTCGCGATCCAGGACATCGACGACGTGCGCGGCTTCGTCACCCGGCTGAAGAATTTCGGCAGCCGCATCGCCATCGACGATTTCGGCGCCGGTTACACCTCGTTCCGGAATTTGCGCAAGCTCGGCGTCGATATCGTCAAGATCGACGGCGCCTTCGTGCAGAACATCACCCATTCGGCCGACGACCGCGCCTTCGTGCAGACCCTGATCGATCTCGCCCGCCGCCTCGACATCAAGACGGTCGCCGAATGGGTGCAGGACGAAGAAGCCGCAAACATGCTTCGCGACTGGGGCTGCGACTACATCCAGGGTCGCCTGATCGGGCTGGCGTCGGCCGAGCGGCCGTGGGGCACGCCGCCGGATAGCGCGCTGCCTGCGGCGGGGTAGGGACCGCGCTTCGCGCGGCTGCGAGCTAACCCACCCAACGCAGATCCTTACGCCACGCGTCGAACCGCGTTCAGCGTCTCGATGGCGCGTCCGACCTCGGACGCCGGACACGGCCTGCCGAAATAATAGCCCTGCACGGCGGTGCAGCCGCATTCACGGACGAAGTCGAGCTGCTCGATCGTTTCGACACCCTCGGCCGTGGTCTCGACGCCGAGCACTGAGCCGAGGCTGGCGATGGTGCGGACGATGGCAATGCTCTCCGGGCTTTCGCCGAGCGTGCCGACGAAGGAGCGATCGATCTTGATGCGGTCGAACGGAAACTTGCGCAGATAGCTCAGCGAGGAATAGCCGACGCCGAAATCGTCGAGGCTGACGCGCACCCCTAACGCGCGAAGCTGGTGCAGGATCTCGATCGTCGCCTCGCTGTCGTCGAGCAGCGCCGTCTCGGTGACCTCGAGCTCGAGCCGCTGCGGCGGCAGGCCGGCTTCCGCAAGTGCGCTCGTGACCATCGCCACCAGCCCGCGCGAGCGGAACTGCACCGGCGACAGGTTCACCGCGACGGTGACATCGGGCCAGGACACGGCGGTCGCGCAGGCGGTGCGCAGCACCCATTCGCCGATCGGGACGATCAGTCCGTTCTCTTCCGCGATCGGAATGAATTCGGCTGGCGAGACGAAGCCGCGCGACGGATGCTTCCAGCGCAGCAACGCCTCGAAGCCGGTCAGCTCGGTGGTGTCGAGCCGCACCTGCGGCTGGAATGCCAGGTCGAACTCACGTGCCTCGAGCGCGCCGCGCAGATCGTGCTCCAGCGCGTGCCGGCTGCGCGCCTCTTCCTCCATCTCGGGCTCGAACAGCTGAAAGGCGCCGCGCCCCTTGGCCTTGGCCTGGTACAGCGCGAGGTCGGCGCATTTCATCAGCTCGTCGGCATCGAGCCCGTGATCGGGCGCGATGGCGATGCCGACGGAGACGCCGACATGGATCGATTGGTTCTCCAGCGGCGGCGGGTGACCGATGATCTCCACCAGGCGGCGTGCGAGCTTTTCCGCCGATTGCGGCTGCGGTCCGCGCTGGAGGACGGCGAATTCGTCGCCGCCGAGCCGCGCGACGGTGTCGTGCTCGCCGACATTCTCCTTCAGCCGCGCCGCGACCCAGCGCAACAGCCGGTCGCCGGCCGCGTGGCCGAGGCGGTCGTTGACGGTCTTGAAATTATCGAGGTCGAAGCACAGCACGGCCATCGCGCCGCCGGCGATCGCGACCTGGTTCAGTCCCTCGCCCATCTTCTCGCGAAACAGAGTGCGGTTGGGCAGGTCGGTGAGCGAATCGTGCCGCGCCATGTGCGCCACGCGAGCCTGGGCCTTGTGGCGCTCGGTGACGTCCTCGTAGGTGACGACCCAGCCGCCGTGCTCCATTCGCTTGTGATTGAGCTTGATGATCCGGCCGTCGCTCAAATGGCGGTGCAGCGTGTGCTCGCCCTCGCGCAGCCTCTCGACATAATCGGCATAGAGCCGCGCGGCGGTGGTGTTCGGATGGGTGCCGAGCTCGCAGCTGTGCTCCATGATCTCGCGCATCGAGACACCTGGCTTCACGACGTCCGGCGACAGGCCGTACATCTCGATGTAGCGGCGGTTGCAGACGATCACGTGCAGGCTCGAATCCAGCATGCAGAGGCCCTGGCTCATGTTGTTCAAGGCCGCGTCGAAGCGCCGATACTGCTCGCTCAACTCCTCGATTGCGTGCTCGCGCTCGGTGATGTCCTCATAGGTGGCGACGAAGCCGCCCTCGGCCAGCGCGCAGTATCGCACCGAGATCATGGTGTCGTTCGACATGCGCCGGCGCATCGGCGAGGAATCGCGGTTGGCGATCCTCGCGCTGGCGGCTTCCAGGAGCTGCTGCGGACTATATTCGGAGGAGAACGCACCTTTCGCCATCGAGCGCTCGATCAACTCGGCGAGATGCGTCCCCGGTTTGGTCTCCTCCGGCGACAGCCGATAGATCTTCCGGTAGGTGGTGTTGCAGACACGCAGGCGCATCCCGCTGTCGTAGAAGGCGAGCCCGTGCGCCATGTTCTCCAGCGCCGCATCGAGAATGAAGTTCTGTTGCCGCAGCGTCTCCTCGTATTGCAGCCGCTCCGTGACGTCTTCATGCACCGTCACCCAGCCGCCGTCCGGCAGGAAGCGGGAGACCGCCTGCACCATCCGCCCGTCATAGCGCATCACCAGCAGGGTTTTCGCCTTCCTGGCGCGCACGTCCTCCAGCCTGGCGTCATGGAACTCGTCGGCCGACATCCCCGGCAAATTGCCGCGCGACAGCCAGTGATCGATGGCCGTGCCGTGCGTGGCGCCCGGCTTCACGATTTCGGGGTCGAGATTGTAGAGCTTCAGGAAACGTTCGTTGCAGACGACGACGCGACTGTCGGAATCATACATGATGAGACCGTGCGACATGTTGGCAAGCGCGTGTTGGCTGCGCTCGGTCTGCACGCGCAGCTCCGCCTCGAGCCGTGCGAGGCGGCTGACGTCGTCACAGATCGTCATCCAGCCGCCGCCGGGGAGCGGCTTCAGCTCGAGCGCCATGACGAGGCCGCTCGCGAGCGTCTGTTCAGTCCGGAACGGCTGGCCGGCCGCGATCCGCGCCATGCGCGCTGCATAGAGCGCATCGACTTCCCCTGCGGGGATGTTGCCGAGCGTCGCGCTGTGGGCGAGCACGTCGCGGTAGCTCGTGCCGACCCGGACGGTCTCGGCCGACATGTTGAACAGGCTGAGATAGCGCTGGTTGACCAGCACGATCCGGTTGGCGGCGTCGTAAACGCAGACGCCCTGCTCCATGTGATCGAGCGCAAGCTGGCTCAGCCCGACCAGGGCCTGCGGGCCCTCTTCGCGGCGTGCACCAAGCTCGTTGTCGCGGGTCGACGTCATGGGATCGGCAGGTCTCGGCGGGCAATAGACTTAACGCAGCGTAATTCAGCCGCCGAGGGTAGCGAAGAGGCGGGAAAATTCCCTTAAGCGCAGTAGTTTACGGAGGGTGACCAGCAAGGCGGAGAGTGGGCCGTACAGACTACGCTCATGCGGGCTACAGGAGGGCGCGACCTCCTACGGTCCGTACAGCACGAGTTCCGTATCCGTGAGGTCGGCGAGCTGCGGCCGGTGCGGACCCTTGAAATATTTGCGGCCGCGCCGCTCGGTGTAGATGCCGACGAGGCCGGGAACCGGGCCATTGGAGTCGACGGCGACCGAGATCTTGCCGAGCCGCAGCAGCAGCCGGCCGATGCGCCCTGCGCATTCGACGTACTCGGCAGCGTTGCGGCAATAGATCAGCTTCATCGCGGGCGGCGCAATGAAGCCGCGGCGGATGCGCACCGGTTGCAGGATGAAGGGGAACGTTCCCTTCGGGGTACGGCAGACGAGGCTGAGGCAATTGTAGCGCGCGTGCCGCGTCAGGAGCTCGGTTTCGACTTCGGAAAGTCCATCGATCGTCTTGGCGTGCTGCGAGATGACCTCGATCTTGCTCCAGCGCGGGACGCGTGCCAGCGCGGGTACGGAGAAGAATATGCCACGGCAATAGGCGCGAAAGCCTTGCGTCTCGATGATCGGCCAGGTCCAAGGCGCCGGGCTGATGTTGAGATAGGTGACGTCCTTGTGCCGCTGGGCGATCTTGGTCAGGAGCGGCGCATAGTTGCGGTAAGCCGGATCGACGTACCAGCTCGACAAATTGCACTGGATGGCTACCTCGTCGCCGGCCTTCCGCGTCGTGTAGATCAGCAGCAGCACGCCGACCGGTGTGCCGTCATTGTCGAGCATGTAGCCGAAGCGCGGGTAGCCTTCCGGCACCGGCCGGAAGGCCTGCCGGCGCAGGCCCTGGATCCAATAGTCGCGCGAGCGGCCCACGAAGCCGCGCGTCAAAAGGTCTGCGACCGCCTCGACGTCGGCCTCGGTGATCTCGCGGCATCGGACCTTGGTGTGGATCACGCTCGTCTTTCCCGTGGAAATGACAGGCCTCGTTCCGTTAGCGCCAGCCTTCGCCATGAGCATCGGCCGCGACGTGCGGCTGCATGCCCATGAGCTCGCGCACCTTGGCGGGCCAGGCGGAAAGATCAGTGCCGTGGGTGTGGAACATCGCGACGGCCAGGCGGTCCATGCCGAAGGCGACGCAGCCCGTGTGGGCCGGCTCGCCATCGTCGTCCTGGATGCCCCAGGTCGTGCCGAAATGCTCGCGGTGATAGTTGAAGCTCATGCAGGCGGTCGGCTGCTCCTCCGAGCGCAGCGGGATCAGCAGCTCGAACTTGAGCTGCTGCTGCTTCTGGCTCACCGCCTTCATCTGGCCGACGCGGCCGAAGAAGGGATCGCTGGCATAATCGACGCGGAAGGTGAGACCGAGATCGGCCGCGATCGCCTGCGCGCGCACCATCCAGCGCTCGCGGAAATCGGCGACGTCGTCGGGGCTTCCGATGCAGACATATTCGCGCATCCGGAACGATTGCAGCCGGTCGAGGTGCTTCGACGGCTCACGGCGGAAGCAGTCGGCGGCGACGTCGAAGCGCAGGCCGCCCTTCGGCAACTGGCCGCGGCTCGCCGCGATCGGATAGACCGGATAGCAGGCGGCGGGCGACAGCACGAGGTCGGCGGGCGACAGCGAACTGGTCCAGTCGCCACCGGCGTCGAAGCGGCTCACCGCGGCGTTGATCTCGCGCTCGGTGCCGTGCAGGCCGCAGACGCAGCCGAGCAGGTTCGGAAAGCTCTTGAGATAGCCGGATTTTTCCAGCTGGGCCCGGCTCATCACCGGCGGGAAGCGCATCACCTCGGTGCCGGCCTCGCGATGGCTCGTGATCAGTGCGGCGAGCTTTTCGACAACGCCCTCATAAAGCGCGGTGCGGGCGTAGACGCCGTCCGAACCCATGGGGTGAAACAGCTTGTCGGCGAGATGATCGAGCGGATCGATGGCTTGCGGGGCGGTCTCGGGTGAATCGGGAAGAACAGCAATGTTCATATTCGACTTCCTGCTATTTGAAATTATTGTTGTTGGTCGAGAAGATTTGTCGGTCCGTAAGGCACGTCAGTCCCGAAAGCTTTTCAATCGCGAAGGCTGGTTGGCACGCCGCTCATCAACGTCGAGGTCGCAGCATTGGCCAGAATGCGGTCATTGTTGATCATGATCGGCGACGACAGCACGTCGCGCAGGTGGCGGCCCATGGTGAACTCACCGTCGTTGCGGTAGCCCGAAAGACCGGCCGTGCGCATCGCATGCATCACAGTCTCGACTGCGAGCTCGGAGGCCTGCACCTTCAACAGAGTGATCGAAGACTGGAAGTCGAGTGAACTCAGGGCGCGTTCGTCATGCTCGGCGTTGGCGAAGGCGTCGATATTGGCCGAGATCAGCGCGCGCAGCTTGGCCAGCGACATCTTCGCGGCGGTGAAATGCGCCGCGGCCGGGGGCATCTGGCCGCCGGAGCCGCGCGCCGCCTTGCGGACGAAGGCCTGCGCGCGCGTGACCGCGGCAGCGGCGATGCCGGCCCAGGCGGATGACCAGCACAGATGCGCGAAGGGCGTCATGGTCTGGGCGTGGATCTTGTCGTAGGATTCAGGGAAGACGCGGTCGGCGGGGCAGTCGACCCTCAGCTCGAAACCGGTCGAGCAGGTGCCGCGCATGCCGAGCGTTTCCCATCCCTGCGTCTGCTTCAGCGAATAATCGTCCCTGGCGAGCGCCAGCAGCACCTGGTCCGAGGCGGCGGCTTCGGTGGCGCGGCGGGCGATGGTGACGAGGCCGTCGGCCTCGGCGCCGTAGGAGATGACGGTGGCGTCGCGCACGAGCGAGACGGTGTCGCCGGCGTGATCGACGGCAGCCGCGCTGGCGCGGATGTTGCCACCGTTCTGGCCTTCTGTGGTGGAGGAGGCGAGCAGCCACTGGTCGCGTGCGACGCGCCGCATCATGGTTTCCATCCAGGGAATGCCGTGGCCGTGCCTGACGACACAGGCGACCTTGGTCGTGTGCATCGCATAGACCATCGCGGTCGAGGCGCAGGCGCGTCCCAGCGTATAGCAGATGTCGGTGACGTCGTGGATCGAGGCACCAAGCCCGCCGAACTCGACCGGGACCATGACGCCGAGCAGCTTTTGCTCGCGCGCGATCTCGAAAGCCTTGTGCGGGAATCGGGCGTCGCGATCGACCCCGTCTGCGTCGGCCGCCGCCGCGGCGGAGGTTCGGGCGGCGCGCTCGATGAGGGAAGGACCCTGCTCGAGAAAGCTCGTCTGCGTCTCGTCGACAGTGAGAACTGCTTCACGCACGTTCATGCTCGTCCGCCTCCGGTTTGCCGTTCGAGATCGCCGGCATCATTCGCGATGCCGCTTAAAGCGATCTTCCGACCATCTTTGCTTGTGATTGGAGGCTACGGATTTAATTCAAATTCGTCGATGAAATACAGGGTAAACGATCTGCAATTCCGAATGAACAGTTAAGGTCGGGTTGTTTGCATCACCCAAGTTTCCGCAATCGCGTTAGGAATCTGGAAGAAGCTCGAATTCCAGACAATCTGAGTCATCGTTTACTAAGAAACGCGAAGTAATGGTACCGACCATTGCAGGATCGTCGCGTCGTGCCCATCGTACCCGGCAACCGGTCCGACCTTATGACAGACAAACGGGAATTTGCCGATGCAGGCCTTCGATACTGACGTGCGCAATCGCATCATCAAGCTGGTGAAGGGTATCCTCGAGCAGAACTCGCTCGTCGCCGACGTCACGCCGCAGACCAAGCTCGTCGACGTCGGCCTGACCTCGATGGACATGGTGAACCTGATGCTCGGCGTCGAAGCCGAGTTCGACTTCACCATTCCCCAGTCCGAGATCACGCCGGAGAACTTCCAGTCGGTCGAGACGCTGGAGCGCATGGTCGCGACCCAGCTGCAGCCGGCGACCGCGGCTTAGTCAAACGCTCGTCTCGTCCGGACTGCAAGGCCGCTCCACCCCCGTTCCAAAACCGCCGCAAAACTGGCATAGCTTAACCTTGTCGCACGTAGCTGACAGGGTGGAGCAGGCATGACGCAGGCGGTATTGGGCATCATCGGTGGCTCCGGCATTTACGATCTGCCGGGGCTTGAGAATGCTCGCGAAGAGGTGATCCAGAGTCCCTGGGGCGAGCCGTCGGCGCCGCTGCGGCGCGGCTCCATTGCCGGCCTGCCGATCGTATTCCTGCCGCGCCATGACAAGGGTCACCGGCTGTCGCCCTCCGACATCAACTATCGCGCCAATATCGACGTCCTCAAGCGCGCCGGCGTCACCGACCTGATCTCGCTGTCGGCCTGCGGTTCCTTCAAGGAGGAGATGCCACCCGGCACCTTCGTCCTCGTCGACCAGTTCGTGGATCGCACCCACAAGCGCGAGAGCTCGTTCTTCGGCCGGGGCTGCGTCGCCCATGTGTCGATGGCGCATCCGGTGTCGCCGCGCTTGCATATTCACCTCGCCGCGGCCGCCGAAGCCGAGGGCATCGCGTTCGCGCGCGGCGGCACCTATGTCTGCATGGAGGGGCCGCAATTCTCCACCTATGCGGAAAGCATGACCTACAAGACGCTGGGCTATTCGGTGATCGGCATGACCAACATGCCCGAGGCGAAGCTCGCCCGGGAGGCCGAGATTTGCTACGCCACCGTCGCCATGGTGACGGATTTCGACTGCTGGCATCCCGATCATGACGCGGTCACCGTTCAGGACATCATCCGCGTGCTGACCACAAACGCGGACAAGGCGAAGTCGCTGGTGGCGCGGCTCGCCAAGGATTTTCCGCGCGAGCATGAGCCGTGCCCGATTGGCTCGGACCGTGCGCTCGACACCGCGCTGATCACTGCGCCAGAGGCGCGCGATCCCGAGCTCCTGAAGAAGCTCGATGCCGTGGCGGGGCGCATCCTGCGCGGTTGAGACGAAAGGCAGAATGCCATGAAGGTCGACGGCAAGCATTTCCGCAGCATCTGGCGCGAGCATGACGGCTGGTCGGTCGGCGCGATCGACCAGCGCCGGCTGCCGCATGAGTTCGTGGTCGCGCGGCTTACCTCGTGCGAGGACGCGGCGGTCGCGATCCGCGACATGCTGGTGCGCGGCGCGCCGCTGATCGGCGCCACTGCGGCCTATGGCATGGCGCTCGCGATGCGCGAGGATTCCTCCGATGCCGGCCTGAAACGCGCCTACGACAGGCTCGTCGTGGCGCGGCCGACTGCGATCAATCTGAAATGGGCGCTCGACGAGATGCACGCGAGTCTCGCGCCGATTGATCCGCTGGAGCGGGCGGAAGCTGCCTATGCGCGCGCCGATGAGATCGTGGAACAGGATGTCGAGATCAACCGTGCCATCGCCGGCAACGGCCTGAAATTGATCGAAGCGATTGCGGCGAAGAAGCCGGGCGAGACGGTCAATGTGCTGACCCATTGCAACGCAGGCTGGCTCGCCACCGTGGATTGGGGCACGGCGACCGCCCCGATCTATCTCGCGCATGAGCGCGGCATCAAGGTCCATGTCTGGGTCGACGAGACCCGTCCGCGCAACCAGGGCGCCTCGCTCACCGCCTGGGAGCTTGGCCATCACGGCGTGCCGCACACCGTGATCCCCGACAACACCGGCGGGCACCTGATGCAGCATGGCATGGTCGATCTCGCCATCGTCGGCACCGACCGCGTCGCTGCCAACGGCGACGTCTGCAACAAGATCGGGACCTATCTGAAAGCGCTCGCCGCGCACGACAATTGCGTGCCGTTCTACGTCGCGCTGCCGTCGCCGACGATCGATTTCGCCGTTGATGACGGCATCCGCGACATTCCGATCGAGCAGCGCAGCGGCACTGAGGTCACCGATATGACCGGCCGCACTGCGGATGGCAGGCTGGAGACGGTTCGGATCGTGCCGGAGGGCTCGCCGGTCGCGAACTACGCCTTTGACGTCACCCCGGCGCGTCTCGTCACCGGCCTCATCACCGAGCGCGGCGTGCTGAAGCCGGATCGCGCCTCGCTCGCGGCGGCGTTCCCCGAACGGGTCGCCGCTGCGGCGGAGTGAGAAGTTTGGCGATGAGCGTCGATCCAATCTCGTCATTGCGAGCGTAGCGAAGCAATCCAGAGTCTTTCCGCGGAGGCAGTCTGGATTGCTTCGCTGCGCTCGGAATGACCGGGATGATAGACTAACCCAGCGTCAACCCCGTGGCTGCCTCGAGCTCGGCGATCGCCTGCGTGCCGCTGGTGACCTTGATCGTCGTCATTCCCATCTCGCGCGCGGGTTTCAGATTGACGCCGAGATCGTCGAGATAGACGCAATTGTTCGGATCGACCTGCAGCGTCTCGACCATCAGCTTGTAGATGCGCGGATCGGGCTTGCGCAGCCCGATCTTCGCGGACTCGATGACGTGGTCGAACAGCACCATCACCTCAGCGACGTAGAGTGAGCGCCCGGTCATGCTGCCGATCGCGTTCGCGGGCAGATTGTTGGTGATGCAGCCGGTCCTGAATTGCGCCTTGATGCGCTTCAGCGCCTCTACCATCTCGGGGCGCAGATCGCCCTGGAGCAGCGGCAGCACGTCGCGCCCGCGTACCTCCGCGCCAAGCGCGAGCGACTCGGTGGCGAACAGTTGGTCGAAGGTGTCGATATCGACCTCGGCGCGCTCGAACTTCGCCCAGGCGTTTTCCAGGTGATTGGCGGCATTGGTGCGCCGGATGATGTCGACGGGCAGGCCGCGCTCGGCCTCGAATCGCGTGAACGCCTCGAATGGCGAACTCGTCAGCACGCCGCCAAAATCAAAGATCACAGCTTCGATCGTCAAGGTTCCGCCCTCGTCAATTCCTTTCCAAGAGGGCTAGCATGCGATATCGGCAAGGGCCAGTCTGAAGCAATCCTTCGCCGTCACCGATGCCGTCGTTAGAGCGTGTTCCCATGAAAAAGCCGGTCATTCTCATCATAGCCACGCTGCTGCTCGCGGCCCCCGCCCATGCGATCGTCGGCGGCGGCACGCCGCAGGCGGATGGTGTCGCGCGCGCCGTCGTCACCATCGTCGGCTCGCGCGGCAACTTTTGCACCGGGAGCTTGATCGCGCCAAGACTGGTGCTTACCGTCGCCCACTGCGTGCAGCCGGGGGCTGATTACAAGATTATCGACCGCGGCGCCGACGGCCAACCGCAATTGCTGAATGTGCGCACCGTCGCGATCCATCCGAACTTCAACATGCAGGCGATGCAGGCACATCGCGCCACCGCCGACGTGGCGCTGTTGCAACTCGATATTCCACTCAAGGGAAAATCCACGGTGCCGGTCGGCATGCCGAATATTCCGATCCGGATCGGCAGCCGCTTCGTGGTTGCCGGTATCGGTGTCACCGTGCGCGGTGACGGCAAGAGTGGCGGCACGATTCGTGTCGCTGCGCTCGTCGCCACGGGTCAGCCCGGCGCCTTCCAGATCCGGCTGGTCGATCCCGTAACCAACGGTGTTCGCGACGGAATCGGTGCGTGCACGGGTGATTCCGGCGGTCCCGTGTTCGAGGACAAGCCGAACGGTGCCGTGCTGGTCGGCGTCATCAGCTGGTCCACGGGCCCGAACGGCGCTGCCGGTTGCGGCGGGCTGACCGGCGTCACGCCGCTCACGCTCTATCGCGACTGGATCTTGCAGACCGCGCGGAGCTGGGGTGCGGCGCTGTGATTTGACCGCGAATTGATCTATGTCATTTTGTAGCGGAAACGCGACGAGCGATGCTGCCCGTTGCGGAGGAAACGCGTTGCCCGGACAAGGGCGGCCACAAAAATAAGCAAGGCATAGAAGCAACAATGAATGTCGCTGTTCGCAGTCACGCTACGGCCAAACAGGCTTCTGAACATTTCGACGTGTTGATCGTCGGCGCCGGCATCTCCGGCATCGGCAGCGCCTATCACATGACAAAGCAGCTTCCGGGCGCGAGTTTCGTCATCCTGGAAACGCAGGCGACGTTCGGCGGCACCTGGACCACGCATCGCTATCCCGGCATCCGCTCCGACAGCGACCTCCACACCTTCGGCTACAGCTTCAAGCCCTGGGTCGGCCCGCCGATTGCGACCGCCGAGGAAATCCTCGCCTATATGAACGAGGTGATCGACGACAACGATATCGCCCGGCATATCCGCTACAAGCACAAGATCAATTCCGCGAGTTGGTCGAGCGAGAACAATCTCTGGACCATCGAGGCGGTGACGACCGACACCGGCGAACCGAAAACCTTCACCGCCAATTTCCTCTGGATGTGCCAGGGCTATTATCGCCATTCGGAAGGTTACACGCCGGAATGGAAGGGCACTGATAGCTTCAAGGGCCGCATCGTCCATCCGCAGACCTGGCCTGACGACATCGACCTTGCGGGCAAGAAGGTCGTCGTGATCGGCTCGGGCGCGACCGCAGCGACGCTGGTACCGAACATCGCGGACAAATGCGCGCATGTCACCATGCTGCAGCGCTCGCCGACCTATTTCCGGCTAGGCCGCAATGCCATCGAGATCGCGGAGGAGCTGCGCCGGCTTCAGGTTGACGAGAAATGGATCCACGAGATCGTTCGCCGCAAGATCCTGTTCGAGCAGGACGCGTTCACGAAGCTCTGCATCTCCAAGCCCGAGCAGGTCAAGAAGGAGCTGATCGGCCAGATCAGCGCGGTGCTCGGTCCTGACTACGACGTCGAGACGCACTTCACGCCGAGCTACCGGCCGTGGCGGCAGCGCATCGCCTTCGTGCCGGATGCCGACCTGTTCAAGGGCATCGCCAGCGGCAAGGCCTCCGTGGTCACCGACGAGATCGAATGCTTCGTCGAGAACGGCATCCAGCTCAAATCCGGCGAACTGCTCGAGGCCGACATCATCGTGACCGCGACCGGCTTCAATCTCGCCGCACTCGGCGACATCGCCTTCGAGGTCGACGGCAAGCCGCTCGCCTTCGGCGACACCGTCACCTATCGCGGCATGATGTTCACCGGTGTGCCGAACATGGTGTGGGTGTTCGGCTATTTCCGCGCGAGCTGGACGCTGCGCGTCGATCTCGTCGCCGACTTCGTCTGCCGGCTGCTCGGCCACATGAAGGCGAAGGGCACGAAGAAGGTCGAGGTCAAGCTCCGCGCCGAAGACCACAACATGCCGATCCTGCCCTGGATCGATCCGGAAAACTTCAATCCGGGCTACATCATGCGCGACATGAACCTGTTGCCCAAGCGCGGCGACAAGCCGGAATGGCAGCACAGCCAGGACTACTGGACCGAGAAGGACGAGATTCCGAAGACGGATCTGGACGACAAGGCGTTCGTGTACGGGTGAGGGGGCCGTGCATGTGAGGGCCGGTCGCGATTGCCACAAACTCCGCTGTCGTCTCCGGGGCGCGAAGCGAGCCCGGGACCCATACTCCCAGGGAGTGGTTATAAGACGAGCTGATAACTTCGAGTCTTCGCCAAATTTCTCCCTGTGGCTATGGATCCCGGATCTGCGCTCCGCTTCGCTGCGCTTGTCCGGGACGACACTGTTTTTTGGGTAGGTTGCGTCTCGACTCATTCGCAGTATCGCTACGAATTCCGCCGTGTCGCATTCGCCGCAATCGCCGCGGCCGCCGTCCGGTTCTCCACGCCGAGCTTGGCGTAGATCTGCTCCAGATGCTTGTCGACCGTGCGCGGGCTCAATCCCAAGATCTGTGCGATGTCGCGGTTGGTCTTGCCCTTGCTGAGCCAGGCCAGCACCTCGCCCTCGCGGGTGGTGAGGCCGAGCTCGCTGGTGAATTCGGGCGGCAGCGCAGTGCCGGACTCCCTGGAGAGGCGCAGCAGGAACTCGTTCGGGGCGGTTTCGCCCATGTAGTAGAACCGAAGTTGCGGATTGTCTGGCAGGGAGGCCGTCTGCGACTTCGCGCTGCCCTTGCCCTTCGCCTGCCCCAGCCATTGCAGCAGTGAGGGCGGCAGGACGAAGTCGTCGGCCTGTGTGCCGTGGTGGTCGGACAGCAGCTTCTGCGCCTGCGGCGTCGCCCAGAGCACGTGACCCTGGCGGTTGACCGCGAACAGGAAGCGGCCGGACACGTCGAGCGCAGCGCGCGCGCTCTGGGTCAGCCGGGCATTGCCGAGATGGACGCGGATGCGCGCCAGCATCTCCTCGATCACGATCGGCTTGGTCACGTAGTCGACGCCGCCGGCCTCCAGCCCGCGCACGATGTGCTCCGTTTCGGCAAGGCCCGTCATGAAGATCACGGGCACATTGGCAAGGCCGGCGTCGCGCTTCAGGCGCCGGCAGGTCTCAAAGCCGTCGATGCCGGGCATCACCGCGTCCAGCAGCACGATGTCGGGCGTGATCTGGTCGACGATGCGCATCGCCGAGGCGCCGTCGAGCGCCACCATTACCGTCATTCCGGCGCCGTCGAGCGCGTCGGTGAGCAGCCGCAGCGTCTCCGGGGAGTCGTCGACCACCAGCGCGACGTCGCGCTTTTTCGGCTCAGTGCTCATACGCATGCAATGTTTTCAATGTGGCCATGTACTGGTCGAGGTCGAAGCGGTCGACCAGCGATCGCATCTGCGCGACGAAATCGGCATGTTCAGGGTGCTCGCTGCCGATCTCGTCCAGCTTCAATTGGATGCCTTTGACGTAGCCGATCTGGCCAAGCCCGATCAGTGCCTCGATGTGCCGCACCGGCGGCCGCGAGCCGCTCTCCGGCTGCCACAACGGCACGAGGATCTCGTCCGAGCCGTATTGCCACTCGAGCTTGAGGAGCTGGCGAATCGTCTCCAGCAATCGCGGAATGTCGATCGGCTTCATCAAATAGCCGTCGTGGAAGGGCTGCGCCAGCGGCGTGCCGTGGGCTTCGAGCGCACTGGCCGACACCATCAGGATGCGCGCCTGGTGATGGCCGCTCGCGCGCAGCGTCTCCGCGACCGTCCAGCCGTCCATGCCCGGCATGGAAATATCGAGCAGGAACAGATCGGGCCGGCAATGCTGCGCCAGCGCCAGGCAGCCCGGCCCGTCGGGAGCGCTGAGCAGGATGAAGCCGAGCGGAGTCAGTACCTCGCGCAACAGGTCGCGATGAACGGGGTCGTCGTCGGTGACGAGAATGGTCTTGCGCGCGCCGTGATAACCGGAGACCGGAGCCTCCACCGGCGCGATGCGCCTGGGATTGGTGACCTCCGAGAGCAGCATCTTCACCCTGAAGGTGCTGCCGCGGCCGACCGTGCTGGCGACCTTGATGTCGCCGCCCATCACGCCGGCCAGCAGCCGGCTGATCGTAAGCCCCAATCCCGTACCGGTCTGCGGCTGCGAAACCCCGAGCGCGCCGCGCTCGAAGGGCGCGAAGATCCGTTCGAGATCGTCGCCCTGGATGCCGGGGCCGGTATCGATCACCTCGAACTCCGCGACGGGGCTGCGATAGTGCACGACGAACTGTACGCTGCCGGTCTGGGTGAATTTGATCGCGTTGGACAGCAGGTTGATCAGCACCTGGCGCAGCCGCTTCTCGTCGGCATAGACGACAACCGGCAGGTGCGGCGGCCGCCTGAATACGAAGTCGATGCCCTTGGCGGCGGCCTGAAGACGGAACATGCCGACGAGCTGGTCGAGGAACTCGCTCAAGCGCACTTCGTCGCGCGAGAGATAAAGCCGCCCCGCCTCGATCTTGGAGATATCGAGGATGCCGTCGATCAGGCCGGAGAGGTGATCGGCGCTGCGGCGGACGACGCGGACCTGGTCGCGCGGCTTGGTGTTGAGCGTCGAATCCTGCTCGAGCAGCTGGGCATAGCCGCTGATCGCGTTCAGCGGCGAACGCAGCTCGTGGCTCAGGCCCACGACGTAGCGGCTCTTGGCGAGGTTGGCGGATTCGGCGACCTCCTTGGCGCGCTGGAGCTCGGCGTCGGTGCGCTTGTGCGCGTCGATCTCCTGGATCAGCAGTGTGGTCTGCCGTTTGGTTTCGGCCTCCGCCGCGCGGCGGCTTTGCTGTGCCAGCACGAACAGCCAGGCGACCACGCCGATGATGATGCTGAGCGAGAAGAAGACCTTCCAGAGTACGTTGGAGACGAGCGTGTTCTCGCCATGAATGCTCGCCGAGGTCTGGAGATAAATCAGCCCAAGCACCAGCGCGACGAGGCCGGCGGAGACGACGAACACGCCGATGTAATGGCCGAACTGCGAGTTGATCCGCTGATAGATCGGCTGCGGCAAAATCCTGCTGAGCGCGTCGGCGAACTGTACCTGCGCGCGCGCATGTGGCTTGCAGAGGTCGTGGCAGCGCGCGTCGAGCGAGCAGCACAGCGAACAGATGGGACCGGCATAGGCGGGGCAGGACGTCATGTCCTCGGGTTCGAAGCTGTGCTCGCAGATGCAGCACTGGATCGACTCGATGTTGGCCCAGCTCCGCTTCGGCTTGCGCGCGATGTAGTACTTACCGTCGGTGAGCCAGGCGATCACCGGCGCGGTGACGAAGGCGACGGTGAGCGCGACGAAGGCCGCGAGCGCCTTCATGGTCGGCCCGAACAGGCCGTAGAACGCCGCGATCGAGACGATGATCGCGAGCGTCATCGCGCCGACACCGACCGGGTTGATGTCGTAGAGATGCGCGCGCTTGAACTCCATTTGCGGCGGACGCAGGCCGAGCGGCTTGTTGACGACGAGATCGGACACCAGCGCGCCGACCCAGGCGATTGCGACGTTGGAGTAGAGCGCAAGCGTCTGCTCGAGCGCCTTGTAGACGCCGATCTCCATCAAGAGCAGCGCGACCATGACGTTGAACACCAGCCAGACGACGCGCCCGGGATGGCTGTGGGTGAGGCGCGAGAAGAAGTTCGACCAGGCGATCGATCCGGCATAGGCGTTGGTGACGTTGATCTTGAGCTGCGACAGGATCACGAATACGCCGGTCAGCGCGAGCGCGAGATCCGGCTCCGACAGCACGTATTGAAATGCGACCAGGTACATATGCGCGGGTTCGGCGGCCTCTTCCGGCGGCACACCGTGGCTCAGCGCAAAGAAGGCGAGGAACGAGCCGGCCAGAAGCTTTAGCGCGCCGAGCACGATCCAGCCCGGTCCCGCGCTCATCAGCGCAATCCACCACGACGCCCTGGAGGTGCGGCGGTCGCGTGGCAGAAAGCGCAGAAAGTCGACCTGCTCGCCGATCTGCGCCACCAGCGAGAAAACCACCGAGGAGGCGACGCCAAACAGCAGCAGATCAAAATGTCCGCCGAGGTCGCCGTGCTCGCCGGCAAATTTGTGCCATTCCGTGAAGGAGTGGGGATTGGCCCATGCAATCGCGGCAAAAGGCAGGATGTGCAGGACGACCCAGAGCGGCTGCGTCCAGAGCTGGAAGCGGCTGATCAGCGTGATGCCGTAGGTCACGAGCGGGATGATCGCGACCGCGCTGATGAGGTAGCCGATCGGACGCGGAATCCCCAGGCACATCTCCAGTGCGGTCGCCAGGATCACCGCCTCGACCGCGAAGAAGATGAAGGTGAAGGAGGCATAGATCAGCGACGTGATGGTCGAACCGATATAACCGAAGCCGGCGCCGCGGGTGAGCAGGTCAATGTCGATGCCGCATCTGGCGGCATAATAGGCAATCGGTACGCCGCAGCAGAAGATGATGGTTGAGACGACGAGGATCGCGGCAGCGGCGTTGGTGACGCCGTAATTCAGGGTGATGGTGCCGCCGATCGCTTCGAGCACCAGGAACGAGATCGCGCCTATGGCCGTGTTGGCGACGCGGGCGGCGGACCAGCGGCGCGCGCTCTTGGCGGTGAAGCGCAGCGCGTAGTCTTCCAGCGTCTGGTTGGCGACCCATTGGTTGTACTGGCGCCTGACGCGGTCTATTCGCTGCCGCCCTGCCACTGAAACCCCGCTCCCGAACTCGCCGGACCTCTCGCAAATCCCGTACCAAAAGCCTACGTCGCTATTTTGCGGTGCAGTATACGCGATCTTGCGTATGCTTGCGGTGCACAAATTCGAGCCATCCTCTCAGGACCAATCGCGTGTCCTCGAACAAAAGTGGGGTGCTCATGTCAGACGAAGCAAACAAGGGCCTGTTATCGCCGCTCCGGCGTAAACTATTGATGGGAATGGCCGCCGTACCGGCCATCTCGATGCTGCCGCGGGCGTCTTTTGCGCAGACGCCGGCCACCTCGGCGGTCAATACGACGGGCCTCGCGGTCACCGACACCGAAGTGACCGTCGGCATCCTGCATTCGGCGACCGGCACCATGGCGATCTCCGAGACCGGCTCGATCGAGGCCGAGAAGCTCGCCATCGAGCAGATCAACGCCGCCGGCGGCGTGCTCGGGCGCAAGATCAAGTTCATCCAGGAGGACGGCGCCAGCGACTGGCCGACCTTCGCCGAGAAGGCCAAGAAGCTGCTCGTCAACGACAAGGTCGCGGCGATCATGGGTTGCTGGACCTCGGCCTCCCGCAAGGCCGTGCTGCCCGTCGTGGAGCAGTACAACGGCATGCTCTACTACCCGACCTTCTACGAAGGCCTCGAGCAGTCCAAGAACGTGATCTACACCGGCCAGGAAGCGACCCAGCAGATCCTCGCTGGCCTGAACTGGATAGCGAAGGAAAAGGGCGCGAAGTCGTTCTTCTTCATCGGCTCCGACTACATCTGGCCGCGCACCTCGAACAAGATCGCGCGCAAGCACGTCGAAAACGTGCTGAAGGGCAAGGTCGTCGGCGAGGAGTACTATCCGCTCGGCAACACCCAGTTCAACTCGGTCATCAACAAGATCAAGCTGACCAAGCCCGACGTGATCTTCACCGACGTCGTCGGCGGATCGAACGTCGCCTTCTACAAGCAGCTCAAGGCTGCCGGCATCGACCTCTCCAAGCAGGCGCTGCTGACGATCTCGGTGACCGAAGACGAGATCGACGGCATCGGCGGCGAGAACATCGCGGGCGCCTATGCCTGCATGAAGTACTTCCAGTCTCTCGACAATCCGAACAACAAGGCCTTCGTGCCCGCGTTCAAGAAGATGTGGGGCGAGAAGACCGTGATCGGAGACGTCACCCAGGCTGCCTATCTCGGCCCGTGGCTGTGGAAGTTGACGGTCGAGAAGGCCGGCTCCTTCGATGTCGACAAGATTGCGGCGGCTTCGCCCGGCGTCGAGTTCAAGGGCGCGCCGGAAGGCTATGTGCGCATCCACGAAAACCATCACCTCTGGTCGAAGACCCGGGTGGGACGCGCCAAGCTCGATGGTCAGTTCGAGCTGATCTACGAGACCGCCGATCTGGTCGAGCCGGATCCGTTCCCCAAGGGCTACCAGTAAAAGTCGCGGCGTCAGCCGCGGCTTCCCTCAAGATCACACCGCTCCCTGGCGTGGATTGCAAGTCCATACCCAAGACCCCCGCGTCGCGAACCTGCTCGCGACGCGGGACCCTATCCCCGACGGAGGACATCGATGTTCGGCGACTATTCGCTTGGTGATCTTGGTTCCATCTTCGTCATGCAGGGCTTTGCAGGACTGATCCTGTTCTCGGTCTACGTCCTGATGGCCCTAGGGCTCGCGATCATCTTCGGCCAGATGGGCGTCATCAACATGGCCCATGGCGAGTTCATGATCCTCGGGGCCTACGTCACCTGGATGACCTCGAATTTCTTCCAGACCTATTTGCCGAGCCTGTTCAGCGGCTATTTCTTCCTCGCCATGATCCTGGCCTTTGTCGCGTCCGGCGCATTGGGGATGCTGGTGGAGTGGGTGCTGATACGGCATCTCTACAAGCGCCCGCTCGACACCCTGCTGGCCACCTGGGGTCTCAGCCTGATGCTGCAGCAGGCCTATCGCTCCGTGTTCGGCGCGCGCGAGGTCGGCGTCGAGTTGCCGCAATGGATGCTTGGCTCGCTGCACGTCAGCGACAGCATCGAGGTGCCGATCAACGGTGTCTTCGTGATGTGTCTCACCGTCCTCATCACCGTCTGCGTCGCCTATGTGATGTACAAGTCGCGCTGGGGCCGCCAGGTGCGCGCTGTGGTGCAGAACCGCATCATGGCCGGCGCGGTCGGCATCAACACCGAGAAGGTCGACCGTTACACGTTCGGGCTCGGTTGCGGTATCGCCGGCGTCGCCGGCAGCGCCTTCACCATGATCGGATCGACCGGGCCGACGTCGGGTCAGCTCTACATCGTCGATACCTTCCTCGTCGTCGTGTTCGGCGGTGCCGCCAGCCTGCTCGGTACCATCGCGTCGGCATTCTCGATCTCGCAGACGCAATCCACCCTCGAGTTCTTCATGTCGGGCTCGATGGCCAAGGTGCTCACGTTGCTCGCCGTTGTCGGAATCCTGATGCTGCGGCCGCAGGGGCTGTTCGCCCTCAAGGTCCGCAAGTGAGAAATGGGGCTGATGCCATGACCGACAATCGGTTCTTCAATCGATCGGAGCTCATCGGAATTCTGGTGCTCGCGGTCTTCCTGGTCGTTGTCCTGCCGCTCACGCTGGATGTCTTTCGGCTCAACCTGGTCGCAAAATATCTGACCTATGCCTTCGTCGCGCTGGGGCTGGTGATCTGCTGGGGTTATGGCGGAATTCTCAGCCTCGGCCAAGGTGTGTTCTTCGGGCTCGGCGGCTACTGCATGGCGATGTTCCTCAAGCTCGAAGCATCGAGCGTCGAGAACACCAAGATCCAGTCGACCCCCGGCATCCCGGACTTCATGGACTGGAATCAGATCACGTCGCTGCCGCTGTTCTGGCAGCCGTTTCACAGTCTCACCTTCACCATCCTCGCCATTATCCTGGTCCCCGGCATCTTTGCCCTGATCATCGGCACGGCGATGTTCAAGCGCCGGGTCGGCGGCACCTACTTCGCCATCATCACCCAGGCAGTCGCGGCCATCCTCACCATCCTGATCGTGGGACAGCAGGGCTACACTGGCGGCATCAACGGCATGACCGATCTGCGGACGCTGAAGGGTTGGGACATCCGGCCCGATCACGCCAAGATCGTGCTGTACTTCTTCGAAGTTGGACTCTTGCTCGCCTGCATCATGATCGCGCAGTTCGTCCGGCACTCCAAGCTTGGACGTATCCTGGTTGCGATGCGCGAGAAGGAGGACCGGGTCCGCTTCTCCGGCTATAGCGTCGCGAACTTCAAGATCTTCGCCTTTTGCATCGCCGCCGTGTTCGCCGCGATCGGCGGCGCCATGTTCGCGCTCAACGTCGGCTTCATGTCGCCGTCCTTCGTCGGCATCGTGCCCTCGATCGAGATGGTGATCTACACCGCGGTCGGCGGCCGGTTGTCGATCCTTGGTGCAGTTTACGGCACGCTGCTGGTCAATTTTGCCAAGACCAGCCTGTCGGAATCCTTTCCCGAATTGTGGCTGTTTGGATTGGGCGGGCTGTTCATCACCGTCGTGCTGGCCTTCCCGAACGGCCTTGCGGGGATCTGGGGCGACTATGTGCAGCCGCGCATCGATCGTCTGATCTCGTCGCGCAAACCGAAACCCGAAGGCTGGACCGACAATTCGGTCGCCGACGGTGCCCCGGCGGAGTGAGGAGATCATCATGCTCGTAGGTCAACAGCCCAGGGAATTCCTGCTCGCCGTCGAAGCGCTGACCGTGTCGTTCGACGGGTTCAAGGCGGTCAACGATCTCTCTTTCTACGTCGATGAGAACGAGATCCGCGTCATCATCGGCCCAAACGGCGCCGGCAAGACCACCGTGCTCGACCTGATCTGCGGCAAGACCAGAGCGACATCCGGCTCGATCCAGTTCCGCGGCAAGGAGCTAACCCGGATGAAGGAAAACGAGATCGTCAAGACCGGCGTCGGCCGCAAGTTCCAGAATCCTTCGATCTATGACGACCTCACGGTGTTCGAGAATCTGGAGATCTCCTATCCGCGCGGCCGCTCGGTGTTCGGCGCGCTGACCTTCACCCGCGATGCGGCCGTCCGCGACCGCGTGCACGAGGTCGCGGAGATGATCTTCCTCCAGGATCGGCTGAACATGAGCGCCGACCTGCTCAGCCACGGCCAGAAGCAATGGCTCGAGATCGGCATGCTGCTGATCCAGGATCCGGACCTTTTGATGCTCGACGAGCCCGTCGCCGGGATGAGCGTGTCCGAGCGGGCCAAGACCGCCGAACTGCTCAACCGCATCATCAAGAACCGTTCGGTGCTGGTGATCGAGCACGACATGAAGTTCGTCGAGGACATCGCGCACAAGGTCACCGTGCTTCACCAGGGCCAGATTCTCTCCGAGGGGACCATGGACAAGGTGAAGAACGACCCCAAGGTCATCGAAGTTTACCTGGGACACTGAGGAGAATCTCGATGCTAGCTATTTCCGATCTTCACGTCGCTTACGGCCAGAGCGAGGTGCTGCACGGGCTCAACGTGAAGGTCGCCGCGAACGAGATCGTGGCGATCATGGGCCGCAACGGCATGGGCAAGACCACGCTGATGAAGTCGCTGATGGGTATCCTGCCGGCGAAGAGCGGCTCGGTCAGCATGGACGGCGCCGAGCTCGGCGGCCTGCCGAGCTACGAGCGGGTGGCCAAGGGCCTCGCCTATGTACCGCAGGGCCGCATGATCTTCTCGACCATGACGGTGAAGGAGAACATCGAGACCGGCCTCGTCGTCTCCGGCGGGACCGAAGTGCCCGCTGACATCTACGAATTATTTCCGGTGCTGCTGGAGATGAAGGGCCGCCGCGGCGGCAATCTCTCGGGCGGCCAGCAGCAACAGCTCGCGATCGCGCGCGCGCTCGCGACCAAGCCGAAAGTGCTGCTGCTGGACGAGCCGACCGAGGGCATCCAGCCGTCGATCATCAAGGAAATGGCGCGCACCTTGAAGCGCATCCGCGACGAAAAGGGGCTCTCGATCGTCGTGTCCGAACAGGTGCTGAGCTTCGCGCTCGACATCGCCGACCGCGTGCTGGTGATCGAGAACGGCGAGATCGTGCGCGACGATCCGCGCGATGCCGTCGATGCCGCGCAGGTCTCGAAATATCTGTCCGTCTAACCAACCGTGTAAAAGGGGAGCTTCTCGATGCCAGAGACACTGATCAAGGTCGATCTCACCAAGTCGGCTTACGAAAATGACATGGTGCATAACCGCTGGCACCCCGATATCCCGATTGTGGCCTGGGTCAATCCCGGCGACGATTTCATCATCGAGACCTATGACTGGACCGGCGGCTTCATCAAGAACAACGATTCCGCCGACGACGTGCGCGACATCGACCTGTCGATCGTGCACTTCCTCTCCGGTCCGATCGGCGTCAAGGGCGCCGAGCCCGGCGATCTCCTCGTGGTCGACCTGCTCGACGTCGGTCCGATGAAGGAGAGCCTCTGGGGCTTCAACGGCTTCTTCTCCAAGCAGAACGGCGGCGGTTTCCTCACCGACCATTTCCCCCTGGCGCAGAAGTCGATCTGGGACATCAAGGGTCTCTACACCTCGTCGCGTCACGTCCCCGGCGTGAACTTTGCCGGCCTCATCCATCCCGGCCTGATCGGCTGCCTGCCCGATCCGAAGATGCTGGACACCTGGAACAAGCGCGAGGCCGAGCTGATCTCGACCAACCCGACCCGCGTGCCCGGTCTTGCCAATCCGCCGTTCGCGCCGACCGCCCATGGCGGCCGCGCCAAGGGCGACGTCAAGGCCAAGATCGGAGCCGAGGGCGCCCGCACCGTGCCGCCGCGCGAGCATGGCGGCAATTGCGACATCAAGGACCTCTCGCGCGGCTCGAAGATCTACTTCCCGGTCTATGTGCCCGGCGCCGGTCTCTCGATGGGCGATCTGCACTTCAGCCAGGGTGACGGCGAGATCACCTTCTGCGGCGCGATCGAGATGGCCGGCTGGCTGCATCTGAAGGTCGAAGTGATCAAGGACGGCATGGCGAAATACGGCATCAAGAATCCGATCTTCAAGCCGTCGCCGATCACCCCGAACTACAAGGACTATCTGATCTTCGAGGGCATCTCGGTCGACGAGCAAGGCAAGCAGCACTATCTCGACGTCCACATCGCCTATCGCCAGGCTTGCCTGAACGCCATCGAGTACCTGAAGAAGTTCGGCTACTCCGGCGCCCAGGCCTACTCGATCCTCGGCACCGCGCCGTGCCAGGGCCACATCTCCGGCGTCGTCGACGTGCCCAACGCTTGCGCCACGCTGTGGCTGCCGACCGAGATCTTCGACTTCGACGTCATGCCGTCGGCGGCGGGTCCCATCAAGCACATCACCGGCGATATCCAGATGCCGATCTCGCCGGACAAATAGTCTCCCTGCGCGACGGGATGCGGGACGGCACGGATTTGCCGCCCCGCATCCGCCGCGGGACTTCTCGAAACAGGCAACAGCGTGGGGATGATGCGATGCCGGTCTACGAATATCTCTGTGACGATTGCGGTCCGTTCAAGGATCTGCGCCCGATGGCGGAATGCGACGACCCGCAGGAATGCCCGCATTGTGAAACCATGGCGCCGCGCGTGATCCTGACCGCACCAAATTTCTTCTGCATGCCGGCGGAGACCCGCAAGGCGCACGCCGTCAACGAGCGCAGCACGCATGCGCCGCAAACGCTTGCGCAATACAAGGCCTCGCATGGCCCCGGCTGCGGCTGCTGCTCGTCGGGCAAGACCGTGAAGGACAAGAGCGCGCCGGACAGGAAGAAGCCGGCGCGGCTGGTGACCAAGACCAGGAGCGGAGCAAAGGGCTTTCCCACGGCGCGCCCCTGGATGATCAGCCACTAACGCGCGCGGCAACCCAACACGAACAAGATACAGGAGCGCTCAAGATGCTTCACGGCGATATTTCCAGCAGCAACGACACCGTCGGCGTCGCGGTGGTCAACTACAAGATGCCTCGCCTGCACACCAAGGCCGAGGTGCTCGACAATGCCCGCAAGATCGCCGACATGCTGGTCGGCATGAAGGCCGGCCTGCCCGGCATGGACCTCGTGATCTTCCCGGAATACTCCACCCAGGGCATTATGTACGACTCCAAGGAGATGTACGAGACCGCCTCGGCGGTGCCCGGCGAAGAGACCGCGATCTTCGCCGAAGCCTGCCGCAAGGCGAAGGTATGGGGCGTGTTCTCGCTGACCGGCGAGCGCCACGAGGAACATCCGCACAAGGCGCCCTACAACACCCTGATCCTGATGAACGACAAGGGCGAGATCGTCCAGAAGTACCGCAAGATCATGCCCTGGGTGCCGATCGAGGGCTGGTATCCCGGCAACTGCACCTATGTCTCCGACGGCCCGAAGGGGATGAAGGTCAGCCTGATCATCTGCGACGACGGCAACTTTCCCGAGATCTGGCGCGACTGCGCCATGAAGGGCGCCGAACTGATCGTGCGTTGCCAGGGCTACATGTATCCGGCCAAGGAGCAGCAGATCCTGATTTCCAAGGCGATGGCCTGGGCCAACAATGTCTATGTGGCGGTCGCCAACGCCGCCGGCTTCGACGGCGTCTATTCCTATTTCGGTCACTCCGCGATCATCGGCTTCGACGGCCGCACGCTTGGCGAGTGCGGCGAGGAAGACTACGGCATCCAGTACGCGCAGCTCTCGAAACATCTGATCCGCGATGCGCGCCGCAACGGCCAGTCGCAGAACCATCTCTACAAGCTGGTCCACCGCGGCTATACCGGCATGATCAATTCCGGCGAAAGCCCGCGCGGTGTTGCGGCCTGCCCCTACGATTTCTACAAGAACTGGATCGCCGATCCGGAAGGGACGCGGGACATGGTCGAGGCCATGACCCGCTCGACCCCGGGGACCGACGAGTGCCCGATCGAGGGCATCCCGAACGAGGCAGCGGCCAGCAATTACTGAGCCGTTGCGGATGGCGCAGGGCGGGTAGCATGTTTGGCGCACCCGCCCTTCATCGCGAATGATGTGAACGACCGTACACAAGGCCGGACCCCCTGGTGCACCTTCGCACGCGTGAATTGAGAGCCGGGCGCGGCAACGCGTGGCGCGGTTGCAACATGAGCTGTTGAATCTGCCTAAGTTGCAGCCTCCTTGGCTGATTCTTGCCTTGCCGTAGTTCTACTGGCCGCACCCATGCCCTACGTTCCGCGCGGCGCCGCTGAGAGCGCCGGGGGCAGGGGCTGAGCGTGGGAGCTGGATTTCCATCGAGCGGGCAGGGTTGCTCGCGCCGGGGTGTTGCCCCGGTTCGCACGGCATTCTGGCTTGGCCTCGCCTTGAGCGCGGCCGCCGCGACAAATCCCGTAGCAGCGCAGCAGGTCTTCAACGGATCGCAGACCACGCCGAACGGTGCCATCAACGGTGGCGGCGGGGTGTGGGACACCACCACCACGAACTGGACGGATGTCTTCGGTTCGACCAGCAGCGCCTACGATCCCGCGTCAGCCGGCACGATATTCGGCTACTCGGGAGTCTTGACGCCGGCCACGGCCGGCACCGTGACGGTCGCGCCGAGTGGCGTCCAGCTCACCGGCCTCGTTGGCTTCGACGTCACCGGCGACAATTCGGTCTACACCATCCAGGGCGGCGACCTTCGGCTAGCCCCGGGCGGCACCACGTTCTTCACCAACGATGTCACCGGCACGGCGGATCCGTCGGCCGTGATCGCCTCGCGCATCACCGGCAGCGGCGGGATCAACGTCCAGGGACCCGGTATCCTGGCGCTGCTCGGCGCAAATATCTATACCGGCGACACTTTCATCTGCTCCTGCGCGGCGTTGCAGCTTGGTGACCCGACGCATACCGCGAGCATCATCGGCGCCGTCGTCAACGACGGTCTCTTCAACGTCGTCAATGCCGACACGTCGGGCATCACGTCGCTCCTGAACAGTTTCTCCGGCACGACGATGTTTCTCAACGCAACATCCGCCGGCTCTATGGTCATTACCAACAAGGGCCAGCTGTACTTTGGCGATCCGTTCGGAACCGGGACCGACACCGCCACGGCCGGCCGGGCGACCATCACCAACGATGGCGGCTTGATCGGCTTCTTTGGCCGGACCAATGCAGGCTCCGCCAGCATCACTAACCAGAACGGCGGCACCACCGCGTTCATCGATCAAGCCTCGGCGGGCTCGGCGACCATCGTCAACAAGGACTTTGGCGGCACGAGCTTCGGCGCCGTGCCGGGAAGCACCGCGACCGCCGACAACGCAACAATCATCAACGATGTCGACGGCCAGACCGCTTTCGGCGGATTGTCGACGGCCGCCAATGCCACCATCATCACCAAGGACGGCGGCGCGACCAAGTTCTATGACAATTCCACCGGCGGCAACGCGCGCTTCATCACCACCGGCACGGGCATCGTTGACTTCGGGATCAGCCGCGGCCTGAACGGTGACGGCCGCATCACGGCCGGTTCGATCGAAGGCAATGGCACCTACTATATCGGGGGTGGCAACACGCTCGTCGTCGGTAGCAATAATCGCTCGACGCTGGTCGACGGTGTCATCGGCAACTACGATCCCTGCGGGTGCGGTTTCATCGGCGCCGGTTCCCTCGAAAAAGCAGGCAGCGGAACGCTGGTCCTTTCGGGCACCAATACCTATACCGGCACGACGACCGTCAATGGCGGCATCCTGCGGGTCGATGGCGACATCTCCCAATCGAGCCTGACCACCGTGAACGCGGGCGGAGCGCTGTTCGGCGCCGGGATCGTCGGTAATACCACCATCGCTGCCGGCGGCATCTTCGCGCCCGGTGACGGTGGTCCGGGCTCGAGCATGCTGGTTCTGGGGGACCTCGCCTTTCAGTCCGGTGCGGTCTACCTCGTGCAGGTCGGCAGCGGATCCACCGCGAGCTTTGCCAATGTTCTCGGCAATGTTGGCCTGAACGGCACCGTCGGCGTCTCGTTGTACGCTGGCAGCGCCATCTTGCCGCAATACAAGATCATGCAGTTTTCCGGCTCTGCCTCCGACAACTTTGCCGGTGTCGCCGCTCCCGGCGGCCTGATTGGCACGACGACCGTGGATCCCAGCGGCACCGTCTATCTCAATTTCACGCTGGACTACGGCGCGAAGTACGCCCTCAACGTCAATCAGAAGAACGTTGCCGCGACGCTTCAGAATTTCTTCAACGCGAATGGCTTTCTGCAAGCCGAATTCGCAGGCCTCGGCCCGAACGGCCTGACGCAGGCTTCCGGCGAACCGGCGACGGGTTCGCAGCAGACGACCTTCAACGCGATGAACCTGTTCCTCGGCTTGCTCACCGACGTGTTCGGCTCTGGGCGCAGTGGCACGCCTGGTGCGACGCCATACGCCGACGAGATCAGTGCGAACGCCTATGCCGCGACCGGCAAGGCCGCGCGTGACAAAAGCGCGCGCGACGCCTTTGCCTCGATCTCTCGCAAGGCACCGGCTCTGACGTTCGAGCAGCGCTGGGACGTGTGGGCGGCCGGCTATGGCGGCTCGCAGACCACCGATGGCAAGGCCGGCCTCGGTTCGAACAACACCACCAGCAGCGTCTATGGCACCGCCGTCGGTCTCGACTACCGCTTCTCGCCTTCGACGATTGCTGGCATCGCGCTTGCCGGCGGCGGCACCGGCTTCAACGTCAACGGGCTTGGCTGGGGCCGCTCCGACCTGTTCCAGGCCGGCGCGTTCGTGCGTCATACTGTGGGACCGGCCTACATCATGGCCGCGCTGGCCTACGGCTGGCAGGACGTCACGACCAATCGCATCGTCACCGCTGCCGGGGTCGATCAGTTGCGTGCGCAGTTCAAGGCCAATGCGTTCTCGGGCCGTATCGAGGGCGGCTATCGCCAGGCCACGCAGTGGATCGGCCTCACGCCCTACGCAGCGCTCCAGGCCACCATGTTCAGCCTGCCGGGCTATTCGGAGTTCGCGGTGGTCGGCAACAATACCTTTGCGCTCAACTATGCCGCCAAGGACATGACTAGCACCCGCACCGAACTCGGCCTGCGCGCGGACAAGTCATTCGCCGCGGCCGGCGGCCTGATGACCTTGCGCGGCCGCGTCGCCTGGGCCCATGACTACAATCCGGACCGCGCCGTCGGTGCGGTGTTTCAGACGTTGCCGGGATCGGCGTTCGTCGTGAACGGGGCCGTCCAGGCGCGCGATTCCGCATTGACCACGGCGGCGATACAGATGAGCTGGATGAACGGCTGGTCCGCGTCGGCGACCTTCGAGAGCGAGTTCTCGAACGTCACCCGCTCCTATGCCGGCAAGGGCGTCGTGCGTTACGCGTGGTAGGCGCTACCGCTTCTTCTGCGCCGGCTTGCGCGGCGGGCGCGGTGCGGCGGCGGGTGTGGGCGTCCCGCTCATCTTGTTGGCGGCCTCGCTGACGTCGAGCAGCGAGCGACGGATGTCGTCGAGGTAGCTCGCCGATTTCTTCTTCATGGTGTCGGCGAGCTCGCGCAGTCCCTGAACCTTTTCGAACAGCTCGTCGGCCTTGCCGTCGACGAAGCCGGGCACCACGCCTTCGATCTTCGTGACAGCCTTGTCGAAGCCCACGAAGGCACTGTCGACTTTGGCCATGACGGAATCGATTTCGTCGCCCTTGCTCTTGAGACCGGCGGTGTAGGTCTCGAACGTGCGCAGGCCCTCCTTGATCGCCGGGGCATTGCTCACGATCGTGCGGTCGACACTGTGCAGGGTGTCGACGATGGATTCGGCATCGCTGAGATCGGCGGTCAGTACCGGGACGCCGTCCGAGTCGAGGGGTACCGGCGGGGCGGAGGGGGCGCCGCCGATCAACGACACCGCGGCGACTCCGGTGAGGCCCTGGAACTCGATGCCGGCCACGGTATCCTTGCGGATCGGCGCGGCGTTATCGAGCGATACGAGCGCCACGACCTTGCGGGGATTGTCCAGCTTGATCGACAGGATCTGGCCGGCGGGCACGCCGTCGAAATTGACCGGCCCGCCGCGCCGCAATCCGCTGGCGGAGCCGCCCTCGAACACCACGCGCAACTGGCTGCGGCTCTGGAGGGTGCGCCATTTCTGCATGCCGAGCAGGCCGCCGAACGCCACGGCGATCACCGCCAGCGTCGCCGTTCCGATCACCAGATTGCTCGCGCGTGCCATCAGGGGCGATTCTACGGCCAAAGCAGGAAAGTTGGAAGGAGCCCGAATGGCCGCGATTCTAGGTAAGGCAGGTTAGGGAAGCGTAACCCGCCTTCCGCGACGTCAATGTCCGGCCGCACGCTTTGCCGCGGCATTGTTCAGGACGATGAGGGCATCGACGGCGACGCCCGTCCTGGCATTGATCAGGAACGGATTGATGTCGATCGAGGCGATCCGGTCGCCGGCATCCGCGATCAAATTGGACAGGCCGACCAGCGCCTTCACGGCGGAAGCCTCGTGCAAGGCCGGCTTGCCGCGATAGCCGCGCATCTTGATACCGGCCTTGGTGCGACCGATCAGGAGTCGCGCTTCGGCCTCGTCCAGCGGCGCTCCGGCGAGCGCCACGTCCTTCATCAGCTCGATGTCGATGCCGCCGGTGCCGAACAGCACGACCGGACCCATCTCGGCATCGAGCGAGGCGCCGACCACGAGCTCGAGATCGGCCTTGACCTGCTGCGCGATCAGGATGCCGTCGAGCTTCGGCTTGCCCTTCAGCTTGTTCACGCGCGCGGTGATGTCGCTGAACGCCTTCTTCACCTCGGCCGCGGTGGTGAGATTCAGCACCACGCCGCCGATGTCGGATTTGTGCAGGATCTCGGCGCTGACGAGTTTTGCCACGACCGGGAAGCCGATCTGCTTGGCGATCTTCACGGCCTCGGCTGCCGTCTGCGCGATCGCCTCCTTCGAGATCGGGATGCCGTAGGCTTTCAGGAGCTTCTTCGAGGCGACCTCGTCGAGCGCGGCGCCGGTTGCCGATCTCAGCGCCTTCTCCAGCACGGCACGCGCGGCAGGCTTTGAGCTCGAGGCGATGTCAGGCACCTCCTTGCGAAGCTTGGCATAGGCAAGCAGCGACCTGATCGCGGTCACCGCGCGGTCCATGCCCTGCATCACTGCAAGATGCGGCAGCGATTTGCGCAGGGACTTGGTGAACTCGGTGAAGCCGATCGACATCGCGCTGATGTAGATCACCGGCTTACCGGCCCGGCTCGCCATCTCGTTGACGATGCGCAGATTGCGCTCACGCAGCTCGTGCGGCGCTTTCGGCAGTTCGGCATCGATGATGACGATGTCGATATCGGGATCCTCGATCATCAGCTCGATCGACTTCATGTAGACGGAGGGATCGACCACCGCGGCAAAGCCGGCGTCGAGCGGATTGCCGACGATCGAGCCTGGCCCGAGCATTTTCGCAAGCTCCGAGCTGACATGCGTGCTCAGCGGCGCGAAGTTCAGATCTTCCGCGTAGAAGGCATCGATCAGCATGCCGCGCTTGCCGCCGGACAGCGTGACCGCGGCGAGCCGGTCGCCTTTGGGCACGACAGAGTGAACGAAGCATTCGGTGGTCTCGATCAGTTCGTCGAGCCCGCCAACCCGGATCACGCCCTCGCGCGTTGCAACGGCATCGAATGTCTCGATCGAGCCTGCGAGCGCTCCGGTGTGCGCCATCGCCGCCGCGCGGCCTCCCTCGGACGCGCCGAGCTTGAGCGCGATCACCGGCTTGCTCGCGGCACGTGCAGCCTTGCAGGCCTCCCGGAACGCCTTGGTGTTGCGCACGCCCTCGAGATAGACGACGATCACCTTGATGCTCGGATCCTCTGCGAAATAGCGCATCAGGTCCGGCGTCTCGAGCCCGGCCTCGTTGCCGGTCGTCACCATGTAGCCCACTCCGACGCCGCGATCCTCCAGCGCCTGGCGGATCGCCATGACGATGGCGCCGGATTGTCCGGCGATCGCCACCGCGCCCTGTTCCATGGTGACGATCCGGTCGTCGATATTGGTGAAGAGCTTTTCGCCAGCGCTCAGATTGCCGAGGCAATTCGGGCCGGTGACGGCCAGGCCTGTCTCGCGCACGGCCGCCTGCAGTTCGGCCGCGAGCTTCTGGCTCTGCTCATCCTGCAACTCGCTGAAGCCCGAGGTGACGATGGTGGCCGAGCGCGCGCCGGCCGCTGCGGCATCGCGGATCACTTGCACCGCAAAGCGCGCCGGCACCAGCACCAGCACGTGATCTGGCTTCTCCGGGAGGCTGGCAAAATCCTTGAAGCAGGGGACGCCCCAGATGGTCTCGCGCTTGGCATTTACCGGATAGAGCCCGCCCTCGAAGCCGTATTTGACCAGATTGTTCCAGATGCGCTCGGCATAGTTGCCGGGCTTGTCGGTCGCGCCCACCAGCACGATGTTGTGCGGGTGCAGCATGGCGTGGATGCCCTTGACGATGTCGCTGGCGTCGGGCGTTGGAGACCATGGGCGCGAAGAACCGGACGCAGCAGATACGCGAGCTTCCATGGCGTGACCTCACCTGTTGTTCTTGTTGGCGGTGCGTCACTCTGTTCTATGGCGAGTTCTTCGGACTGGCAACCACATGGTATGCCGCGTGATGGAATGAGCGATGCATCGCACTTATTCATCTTTATCGACGCCAATCAGGACGCCATGCAGGACATAACGTTCGGGCCCGGGCGTCACCGCCTCGAACGGCCAGCACGTGGTGAGCACGAGTTGGAAATCCTGCGCCGTGGGATCGATGCCGGATTCATCGAAGCGGACGATGGCCGAGGCGTCCGCGCGATAGCGGAACTGCCTGCCGTCGCGACGGGTGATCTCGATGATATCTCCGATGGCGACGTTTCGCAGGAAACGGAAATGCGTGTCGCGATGGCCGGCATAGACGGCAACACCGCGCTCGCCCGCGTCAGCCGTTTGGCGGATATGGCCGGGACCGAAAGCGAGCGCCTGGCCGCTCGTGCCTTCCAGCACGATCGCGCTGGCGCCGATCCGCTTTACCTCGATCCGCGCGACGGGCCAGGTGTCGGCCCATGACCATGGCTTGACCACTTCGCCGGTCGCAACACTCCTGTCGAACGCGCGCTGCAGCAGCACCTGCGCGAGCCAGGCCTTGGCGTGGATGTAGGCGCCGTCGCCGAACAGGAGGATGCCTATCAGCGCCAGGACCAGGGGAGAGACGAAGCGGGTCATCGGTGTCTCTCGTTCGTCATTTCGAAAAAGGCGCGCGCGGCCGTTGGTGTGGGACGGGCAGCCGCGCGCGCTAACAGAGGAGTTTGGGGGGCTCCTCTCTCAAGCGGCGTCAGTGAGCAAGGTCTGACACCGGTTGAACACGAACAGGACCAGGGCAAGCACGATCAGGACCAGGCCTGCGATCATCTTCAGCTCGGCCGAGGTTGCGGTCTTGGGCAGACGGATCGCATCGGGTGAAGCTGGTGTCGGCCGCCTTGCCGTCGGTTGATTGCGCGCATCGGCATGGCGCTCGCGCAACTGACCCGGCACCTGCGGCCGCTCGCCAAAGACCTTCTCGAAGTCCCAGCCGGCCGGCAGGTTGATCGGCAATTCGCTGAGCCTGAGCGGCTCGCCTTCGGGACGGCTCGGCGTCTTGTCGACCGCGACGAGGCTCGTCAGTCGCGTGACGATCTGATGGTCGAGCGCCAGCGCCAGGATCGCCTTGTCGGCCTGCTCCGGCGTGAGTTCCCGTATGGTGCGCGCCACTTCGGCGTCGCCGATCTTGCGCTTCGCCCACAGCTTCGACAGGCCCTTGCCTTCGGCTGCGCTCTGCAGCGGCAGCGTCACCGACCACGGACGGTCGCCGACGCGTCCCTTGATCTCGATCGAGCCCGCGAGCTTGTCGAGTTTTGCCGCCAGCACCAGCGGCTCGTCGCGATAGACATCCGGAATGATCGCCGGTGTGACGTCGGCCTTGGCTTCGGAGAACCTTACACTGAGGCCGGTCACCGCCGGGTTCTCCAGCTTGGCGAACAGGCCGCGCATGCGTTCCTCGACCTGCTCGACGGAGCCGATTTGGGTGAAGGCACCGCGGCCGAGCTCGGCGGCGCGCGTCATCAGGTAGGTGTTGGGCGCGGAGCCGATGCCGACCATGAACACACGTGAGCGGCCGCGCATCGCCGTGATCGTTTCGAACAATTGCTGCTCATTGCCGATGGCGCCGTCGGTCAGGAACACGACCTGGCGAACCATGCTGGTGTCGCCGAGCTTGTCGGTCAGCGCTGCACGCATCGCCGGCACCATCTCGGTGCCGCCACGCGCCTGCAGCGCATCGACGAACGAAGTCGCCTCGCGGACATGCGTGCCATCCGCCGGCACCGAGGTCGGAAACAGCACGTCCATGGTATCGTCGAAGCGAATGACGTTGAAATGATCGGTCGGCTGGAGACGAGCGAGCGCATAAGTGAGGCTGGCCTTGGCCTGTACGATCGACGTTCCGCCCATCGAGCCGGAATTGTCGATCACGAACACGACTTCGCGCGGCAGCGGCTTCTGCGTCGCCTGCTCGGTGGTGGGCGGTGTAACGAAAGCGAGCAAATAGTCGGCGTCGCCGACATGCTCGCGGAACAGGCCGACCGACGGCGCCTTCTCCGCGGCCGGTTTCCAGGTCAGCTCGAAATCGCGGTCGGCGGGGACAATGCCGTCGGAGAGCGTGACGATTCGTGTCGTGCTGTCCGGGCTCTCGATCTTGACGTTATGGTGAGGGCTCTTGACCTCACCCAGCGCAAACCCGGCCTTCAGGCGCACCGTGATGCTGGTCGGATTGACCGGCGCATTCCGGGCAGGATCCAGCACCGGCGGCGAGATGCGGTTGCGGTCCGGCACCGGGTCCGACGTCGTCGCGCCCCAGCCGGAGCCATCGTTGCGGAAGTCGACGCTCTGCACGATCGGCGCCGGATTGTAGCGTGGCCCGACCACCAGCGGCAGGCGCAGCGAATATTCGTTGGCGGATTGCTGCACCGGCTCCTGATATTCGATCTGCACCAGCACGGTTTCGCCGGGGCCGATATTGGCGACCGAGTTGGTGAAGATGTTCGGCCGCTCCTGCTCGGTGAGCGCGGCCTTCTGGCCGGCGCGTCGCGCCTCTTCGTAGATCACGCGCGCTTGCTGCCGCTGCTTGATGTCGCCGACGATGACGCGGTCGCCGACCACCATCTTCAGCGTATCGACGGCCCCGCCGGTGGGAAGCGGATAGACATAGGTCGCCTCGACCCAGTCCTTGGTCGGGTTGCGGAATACCTGCGTGACGCGGGCGCGCAACGTCGGGCCGGAGACCGTGACGTCGATATCGATGCCGAGGCGGATCGCTTCGATGGTGGCGCCGTCTTCTTTGAGGAGGAGGGTGCCGGATCGGGCATCGCGGGGCTGGAGCAGGCTGGCCTGCTCCGTCGTCGCCGACCAGCCCGGCTCGAAGCTCACCAGCAGGGCCACGAAGGCGACCAGCATCACCGCGATGCCCTGCGCCAGAAGGAACAGTCCGACCACAATGAGTCTGCCCAGCCAGGGGTGTTCGTTGCTGTCGACCGCGTCGTAATTGTCCATTTGGCTTGCTCCCGAAGGTGTTTGACGTTGCAGAGCATCGGTCGGGAGCGGGCGATTTCGCGAGCAGAATGATCGGCAATGTTCCGCCGCGGTCGGCCTGGATCGGCCGCCGCCGGGATGGCCAGGTGCGGTTTTGTGCTGGTTTGTCCGCCCTGCTAGGATGGCCGTCCTGGAGCAGGGCCACGATGCAGATGCAGGACAAATTCATCGACAAGCAGCTCTCGGACGAGCAGAGCCGCGAGGTCGCGGAGACTATTCGCGAGGAGCTCGCCAGACGCCGGATCTCCCGGCAAGCGCTGGCCGAGCAGGCCAAGCTCAGCCTGTCGACGCTGGAGAAGGTCCTTGGCGGGCGGCGGCCGTTCACGCTGGCGACGACGGTGCGGCTGGAGCAGGCGCTGGGCGTCTCCTTGCGCAAAAGCGTCGTCGTGATGACGCCTCCGGCCGCAAGCGATGTCGCGCCCGACAGCCTTGGCTCCTACGCCCATCGCGCGGTGACCTGGCTCGAGGACGTCTACATCACGCTGCGGCCGTCGTTCGGGGACAAGGACGCGATCTTCGCCTACCGCACCGAGATCGTCTGGGAGCCGAGGGTCTCGTCACTGGTGTTCCGCGAAGGTGAGCGAACCGATGCCGCCTATGAGCACACCGGCGAGGTCGCAGTGCCGCATCAGTCCGGCTTCATCTATCTCGTCATCATAAAGCACGGACAGCATCGCGTGATCACGGTGTCGCGGCCGACGGTTGCCGGCGAAATGTACGGCATCATCTCGACGCTCCGCGCCGGGCCCGGCTCGCAGCTGACGCCGATCGCTGCGCCGATCGCCTATGTGCCGCTCAGGAATGTCCCGAAGCCGTCGCTGGGACGGGTCGCGCCTGATGACGCCAACCATGCGCTTTATCGCGGTCACTTGCGCCGCACGATCGACGAGTCTTTTGCGCTCTTCCTGCCGGGATAGCTCGCCCGCCGAGCGCACATAAAAAATAGCGGCCTTTCGGCCGCTATTTCGTTGAGACCTGTCCAATCGAGGTGAGCTAGCCTCCGGTCTCGGCGGTGATGATGTCGCCGAACAGCTCCCACTGGCCCTTCTTGAACCGCCACATCTTGAGCTGCTCGATCGGCGCGAAGTCCGTGGCGGAGGTGTTGATCTTGATCCCCGGGATCAGCGTGTCGGGCACGAAGTCCTTGAGGCTGGCCGCCTGCTTCATCACGTTTTCACGAGTCAGGTTGTCGCCCGACTGCTTCAGCACCTGCACCATCGTCTGGGCTGCTGCATAGGCGTAAACGAGATTGGCGTCGGAAATGTTCGCGCCGGGCATGTACTTGTCGATGAAGACCATGAACTTCTTCATGCCCTCGTCGTCCTTCCACTGCGGATCCGACGCGTCCTTCAGATAGCCGGCGGACAGCACGCCTTCGGAGGCCTCGAGGCCGGCGGGCTTCATCACCGCACCGATCGACACCGAGACGTCGGTCATCAGGTGCATCGGCTTCCACTCCAGCTCCGCGATCTTCTTGATGGCCTGCGCCGCGAACTTCGGGGTCGCGATGTTGACGAAAACATCGGCGCCGGTGCCCTTGAGCTTGACGATATGGGCGTCGATCGAAGGCTCCGAGGTTTCGTAGCTCTCTTCGGCCACGATCAGCTTCGATGCCTTGTCGCCGAACACGTCCTTGATGCCGGCGAGGTAATCCTTGCCGAAATCGTCGTTGGCATAGAAGATCGCGACCTTGGCGTCCGGCTTCTCCTTCAGGATGTATTTTGCGAAGATCTGTGCCTCGACCCGGTAGCTGGGCTGGAAGCCCATGGTCCAGGGGAAGTTCTTGGGGTCGTTCCACTTGCTGGCGCCGGTGGCGAGGAACAGCTGCGGCACCTTCTTGGCGTTGTGATATTTCTGCACGGCGGTCTGGGTCGGCGTGCCCAGCGCGTTGAAGATCAAAAATACCTCGTCGCTCTCGATCAGCTTGCGGACCTGCTCCACGGTCTTGGGCGGCGAATAGCCGTCGTCATAGGAGATCCAGGTGATCTTGCGGCCGTTGATGCCGCCCTGGTCGTTGATCATCTTGAAATAGGCTTCCTCGGTCTTGCCGATGACGCCGTAGGCGGAAGCTGGACCGGAATAGGCCTCGACGTTGCCGATCTTGATCTCGGTGTCGGTGACGCCGGTGTCGTATTTCTTTTGCGCCTGGGCGGATTGGGTCGCAAGCAGCGTCATCGCTGTTGCTGCGGCAAGCAGTGTCAGTTTCTTGTTCATGAAAATTCCTTGGGGTTTCTTTGGGTTTCTTCTGGGCAGGCACGCAAAAAAGAAAAGCGCCCGCAAGGGGCGCTCCGATCAGGCGTTGGCGGCCTTCTTGTCGACTTCCGAGGCCGCCGAGAATTCCTTGCGCAAGGTCGGTTTGTGGATCTTGCCGGTTGCGTTGCGTGGCAGCGCATTGACGAAGCGGATCTGGCGTGGGCATTTGAAACGCGCCAGATTGGCCGCGCAATGCGCGATGACATCGGCCTCGGTCAGCTTTTGTCCCGGCTTGACCGCAACAATGGCAAGGCCCACTTCACCCCATTGCGGATCGGGAATGCCGATCACGGCGGCTTCGGCGATGGCGTCGAGCTGGTGCAGGACGTTCTCGACCTCCGCCGGATAGACGTTCTCGCCGCCGGAGATGTACATGTCCTTCCAGCGGTCGACGATGTAGTAGAAGCCTTCCTCGTCGACGCGCGTTGCGTCGCCGGTGTGCAGCCAGCCGTCGGTGAAGGACGTCTTGTTGGCCTCCGGCCTGTTCCAGTAGCCGGGCGTGATGTTCGGCCCCTTCACCCAGAGCTCGCCGAGCTCGCCGACATCGGCATCGTTGCCATCGGGCCGCACGATGCGGACCTCCGTGTGCAGCACCGGCTTGCCCGCGGAGCCGGCTTTGCGCGCGGCATCTTCGCGATCCAGCACCAGCACGGCCGGCGAGGTCTCGGTCATGCCGTAGCCTTGCTGGAGCGCGACGCCGCGCGCTTCCCACGCTTTCAGCAGCGGCACCGGCATCGGCGCGCCGCCGACACCGCCGACGATCAATCGGCCGAGATCGGTGGTCGCGAAGGCCGGATGCTGCGCCATGAACTGGTAGTTCGCGGGCACGCCGAAGAACGCGTTGATGCCCTGCGCGGGATCGTTGATCAGGCCGAGCGCCATGCCGGGATCGAAGGCGCGCATGATCATCGCGGTGCCGCCGGCATGCAGCACCGGATTCGTGTAGCAATTGAGTCCGCCGGTGTGGAACAGCGGCAGCACGGTGAGCAGCACCGAAGACGGTCCGATGCAGGCCGGGCCGCCGAGATTGACGCAGTTCCAGAAGGTCATGCCATGGGTGATGGTCGCGCCCTTCGGATGCCCAGTGGTGCCCGACGTGTACATGATGGTCGAGACGTCATCGAGCGTGACCTCCTCGATCGCCGCGAGCGGTCTTGCGGCCGCGATGCCGGCTTCATAGCTCCCGCCGGGACCGAGCAGCAGGCTGGTCGCGATGCCGCAGAGTTTTGCGACGGCAAGCGCCGTCTCGGCCAGCTCGACGTCGTGGATCATCACCTTCGGCGCGCAATCGCCGGTGATGAACTGAAGCTCGGGAACGGTGAGACGCGTGTTCAGCGGCACGAAGATCGCGCCTAGCCGGCCGCAGGCAAACTGCACCTCCAGCGTATCGGTGGTGTTCAGCGCCAGCACCGCGACGCGGTCGCCGCGCGAGACTTCCAGCGTGTGACGCAGGAAGGAGGCGAGGCGCGAGATGCGGGCGTCGAGTTGCGCATAGGTGAAGCGGCGCTCGCTCGCCAGATCGATCACCGCAACCTTATCAGGTGTCCGGCGGCGATGGTGGGCGATCCAATCGTAGTAACGAACGGCCAAAAATCCCTCCCTCGGCGGTCTTGTGCCGCCTGCGCTCTATTGCCGTGCACCATGCCCGGCGTGGCCAAGGGAGGCCAGCCGGAGTTTTGTGCACCACTTTTTTTGACCCGGAGTTGGCCTGTGAGTGACGAAAATCGTCTTGCGTTGAGTTGCTAGATTGTCGCCATGGCCGCAGCCAGCCACTCCGCGCAAGTGAACCGCCAATGTTCCAGCGATGGTGGGCGAGATGAATCCGTCAACGAGGCAGGAGTGCGATGACGAGCCCGTTCTACACCGCCGAGCATGACGCTTTCCGCGACGTCATGCGCCGCTTCGTCGAGAAGGAGATTACGCCGTTCGCCCATGAATGGGACGAAGCGGGTGAATTTCCCCGCGCCCTCTATCGCAAGGCGGCCGAGATCGGCCTGTTGGGACTTGGATTCCCCGAGGAACATGGCGGGATCGCCGCCGACCAGTTCATGAAGATCGTGGCGAGCCAGGAGCTGGCACGGGCGGGCGCCGGCGGCATCAGCGCGAGCCTGATGAGCCACACCATCGGCTCGCCGCCGATCGCGCGGGCGGCGCGCCCGGAGGTTAGGGCGCGCGTGCTGCCGCAGGTGCTCGCCGGCGAGAAGATTTCCGCTCTTGCGATCACCGAACCGGGCGGCGGCTCGGACGTCGCCAATCTGCGGACCAGGGCTCGGCGCGAGGGCGATCACTACGTCGTGACCGGCGAGAAGACCTTCATCACCTCCGGGATGCGCGCCGATTATCTGACCGTTGCGGTGCGCACCGGCGGCGAGGGTGCCGGTGGCGTCAGCCTGCTCCTGATCGAGGGGGATACGCCCGGCCTGTCGCGGACAAAACTGAAGAAGATGGGTTGGTGGGCCTCCGATACCGCGACGCTGCATTTCGACGACTGCCGCGTGCCGGCCGAAAACCTGATCGGCGAGGAAGGCCAGGGCTTCAAGATCATCATGCAGAATTTCAACAGCGAGCGCATCGGCATGGCGGCGAGCTGCACCGCCTTCGCGCGTGTCTGCCTCGACGAGGCGATTGCCTACGCCAAGGAGCGCAAGACGTTCGGCAAGCCGTTGGCGCAGCACCAGGTCATCCGCCACAAGATCGTGGACATGGCGCAGAAGGTCGCCGCAAGTCAGGCAATGCTGGAAATGCTGGCATGGCGCCTGGAGCAGGGCGAAAGCCCCGTCGCCGAGATATGCATGATGAAGAATCAGGCGACGCAGACCATGGCGTTTTGCGCCTCGGAGGCCGTGCAGATTTTCGGCGGCGCCGGCTTCATGCGCGGTATCAAGGCCGAGCGCATCTACCGCGAGGTCAAGGTCAACGCCATCGGCGGCGGCACCGAGGAGATCATGAAGGATCTGGCGTCGCGGCAGATGGGGCTGTGAGTATTCTTCCTTGCGTCATTCCGGGGCGCGAGCGAAGCGAGTGAGCCCGGAATCCATAACCACCAGCCGTGGTTATGGATTCCGGGCCTGGCCCTTCGGGCCATCCCGGAATGACGATGGAGAGAGAATGCTATTCACCGCCGACCACGACGAGATCCGCCGGAGCTTGCAAAAATTCATCGCGGGCGAGATCAACCCCCATGTCGATGAATGGGAGAAGGCCGGCATCTTCCCGGCGCACGAGCTGTTCAGGAAAATGGGCAGCCTCGGCTTTCTCGGCCTCAACAAGCCGCTCGAGTTCGGCGGCTCGGGTCTCGACTATTCCTACGCGCTGACGATGGCGGAAGAACTGGGCGCCATCACCTGCGGCGGCGTGCCGATGGCGATCGGGGTGCAGACCGACATGGCGACGCCGGCGCTGGCGCGGTTCGGCTCGGACGAGGTGCGGCGCGAGTTTCTCAGCCCCTCGATCTCGGGCGACTTCGTTGCCTGCATCGGTGTCTCCGAGCCGGGCGCGGGCTCGGACGTCGCCTCGATCAAGACCAACGCGCGTTCGGATGGCGACGACTACGTCATCGATGGCGGCAAGATGTGGATCACCAACGGCACACAGGCTGACTGGATCTGCCTGCTCGCCAACACCGGCGACGGGCCCGTTCACCGCAACAAGTCGCTGATCTGCGTGCCCATGAAGACCAAGGGCGTCACCGTCGCGCGAAAGCTCGACAAGATGGGGATGCGCTCCTCCGACACCGCGCAGATATTCTTCGACGATGTCCGCGTGCCCAAGCGCAACCGGATCGGCGAGGAGGGCAAAGGCTTCACCTACCAGATGATCCAGTTCCAGGAGGAGCGGCTCTGGGGCGCCGCCGCCTGCCTGAAGTCGCACGAATACATCATCAATGAAACGATCGAATACACGAGAAACCGCAAGGCGTTCGGTAAGTCGATTCTCGACAACCAGGTCGTCCACTTCAAGCTCGCGGAGATGCAGACCGAGGTCGAGCTGTTGCGCGCGCTGATCTATCGCGCCGCCGAGCAGCTGGTCGCCGGCGAGGACGTGACGAAGCTTGCGACCATGGCCAAGCTGAAGGCCGGCCGGCTCGGCCGCGAGCTCACCGACGCCTGCTTGCAATATTGGGGCGGAATGGGCTTTACCAACGAGACGCCGGTCAGCCGCGCCTATCGCGACGGCCGGCTGACCTCGATCGGCGGCGGCGCCGACGAGGTCATGCTGATGGTCCTGTGCAAGATGATGGGCACGCTGCCCGGCAGCAAGGGAAGTTCCTGATGATCACGCTCTATCACTGCGACGCCGCGCGCTCGTTCCGCCCGCTCTGGATGCTGGAGGAGATGGGGCTGCCGTATGAGCTCAAAATGCTGCCGTTCCCGCCGAGGGTCTTTGCCAAGGATTATCTCGGCATCAATCCGCTTGGCACGATCCCTTTCCTGATCGACGGCGAGACGAAGATGACCGAGTCCTCCGGCATCTGCCACTATCTCGGCATCAAGCACGGGCCGACGCCGCTGATGGTCGGTCCGGAGGATCCCGCCTATGGCGCCTTCCTGAACTGGATGTATTTCAGCGACGCCACGTTAACCTTCCCGCAAACGCTGGTGCTCCGATACACCCAGCTCGAGCCGGAGGAGCGCCGCAATCCGCAGGTCGCCGGCGACTACGCCAAATGGTTTCTGGGCCGGCTGCGCGCCGTCGAGGCCGCCACCGCAAATGCCGAAACCCTGTGTGCCGGCCGCTTCACCGCCGCAGATGTCGTGATCGGCTATGCGCTCCGCCTCGCCGACAATATCGGGCTGGCCAAGGATTTTGGGCCAAATGTCGCAGCCTATTGGGCGCGTTTGCAGCAGCGCGACGGCTTCAAGCGCGCGGTTGCTGCAGAGCAGAAGGCCGGGATCGAGCAGAACATTGTGCCGAGGGTAAGGGCCTAAGACTTGTCGTCCCGGCGTAAGGCCGGGACGACGACTGTTGAAGGGTTCCGGATGCGGTTCGACAGCCGCCCGGGAATGCTGACCTTTTGCGCGCCATGACAGCGCTATCCCGCCGTGACACCGCCCGAATTTAGGCTAAGGTGATCTCCGTCCGCAGCGGCCAAAGAGCCGCGCGAGGAGGATCCCCATGGAAGATAACGGTCGCGAATCCGACCATCTGATGCTGATCACGCCGGAGCGGGTGTTCTATGCCGGCCTGCTCGGCCGCCCCCGCAAGCGGACGCCCGGCTGCTGTCACGTCTACGTGGCGGTCAAAGGCAGCCTGCATCTGACGATCGACGACGCCCTCGCCACCGGCGAGCTGTTCGTCACCCTGCCGAACCAGCGGCATTCCATCGCCAGCGACTACCGCACCGCAATCAGCGTGACGCTCGAGCCCGAGAGCTTGCCGGATGGCGTGATCGAGGCTCTGGCTGAGCGGCTGACCGGACCGGACAAGGCCGTCTATGCCCGCAAGATCCTCGCCGCTTATACGTTGCTGCGCCAGCGCCGCTATAACGACATCACCACCGCCGAATTCGACGAGATGTGTTTTGGCGAGGCGCTGCCGCGCCGCGTGCTCGACCCGCGCGTGATGCGCGCAGTGGCCCGCATCGGCCGCTTCTCCGGAGAGCCGGTGACCGCGGATACTTGTGCGGCCGAAGCGGGGCTCTCGGCGTCGCGCTTCCTGCATCTGTTCAAGGAAGAGACCGGCATCTCATTCCGGTCCTTCCGCGCCTGGAAGCGCGCGCGGCACCTGCTGCATTTCGCCAACCAGGACCTCAACCTCGCCCATCTCGCGCAGGACATCGGTTATCCCGACTCGACCCATTTCAGCCACTCGATCCGCCGCTTCTACGGATTGAAGCCGCGCGCGATCTTCGTCGGCTCGCGCGACCTCGCGATCTATCGCAGCAGCGAGACGGTACGGCTGGCGGAGGCGAGCTAGCGTCGCTCTTGCAGGGCGGGCAAAGCGAAAGCGTGCCCACCGCCTGCGCAAGGTCTGGAGAGATGGTGGGCACGGCGCAGGAGCGCCATTGCCCGCCCTGCAGCATCTCGCTTTCCAGCTTCTCCGCGCAAGAAGCCGCATGCCGCGCATCACATGATCGCAAGCGTTGAATTCTCAACGTGCGAGATATCTAGGGCATGAGCGACAAGGCCGTCATCACCTGCGCGCTGAACGGCGTGCTCACCGATCCGAAGCAGCACAACGTGCCGGTCACGCCTGAAGAAATGGCGCGCGAGGCCAAGGCTGCGTTCGATGCGGGCGCGTCCATCATGCACATCCATCTGCGTCAGCAGGCGCCGAACAAGGGACATCTGCCCTCCTGGGAGGTCAGCGTCAGCAAGGAAATCCAGCAGGCGATCCGCGAAGCATGTCCCGGCGTCCTCATCAATCACACATCCGGGGTATCAGGGCCGAACTACAGCGGCGCGCTCGACTGCATCCGTGAGACCAGGCCCGAGATTGCGGCCTGCAACGCCGGTTCGCTGAATTATCTGAAAGTGAAGGCCGACAACAGCTGGGCCTGGCCGCCGATGATGTTCGACAACGCGGTCGAGAAAGTGAAGGACTATCTCGACGTCATGAACGCGGTCGGCACCATCCCCGAGTTCGAATGTTTCGACGTCGGCATCGTGCGTTGTGTCGGCATGTACACCCAGGTCGGCATGTACAAGGGTCCGCTCGAATATAATTTCGTCATGGGCGTCGCCTCCGGCATGCCGTCGGATCCGGAGCTGCTGCCGATCCTGCTCAAGCTGAAGCGCCCCGAAGCGCATTGGCAGGTCACCGCCATTGGCCGCGAAGAGATCTGGCCGCTGCATCAGCGCTGCGCCGAGCTCGGCGGCCATCTGCGCACCGGCCTCGAGGACGCCTTTTATCTCGCCGACGGCAAGAAGGTGACGTCGAACGGCCAGTTGATCGAGGCCATCGCCGCCTGCGCCCGGCGCGCAGGCCGTGAGATCGCGAGTCCGGCGGAAGCGCGGAAGATATTTGGGACGAATCGGTAAGGTATCGCCTCATCCGTCATTGCGAGCGAAGCGAAGCAATCCAGAATCTTTCCGTTGAGGCAGTCTGGATTGCTTCGTCGCTTCGCTCCTCGCAATGACGAGCAGGATCAAGTCATGTCCATTCTCGAAAACACCGTTTCCCCTGGCAGTGCCGGCTACCGCGCCAACCGCGACGGCATGCTCGGACTGATCGACCGCATGCGCGCGCTGGAAGAGCGTACGCGCGCAGCCTCGGCCGCGGCAAAGGAGCGCTTCCACAAGCGCGGGCAGCTGCTGCCGCGCGAACGCGTCGCGCTGGTGCTCGATCCTGGCGCGCCGTTCATCGAGCTGTCGACGCTGGCCGGCTACATGTTCGATGTGCCGGATGCCGACAAGAGCGTGCCGGGCGGCGGCGTCATCGCCGGCATCGGCTTCGTCTCGGGAGTCCGCTGCATGGTCAGCGCCAATGATTCCGGCATCGATGCCGGCGCACTGCAACCCTATGGCCTCGATAAGACGCTGCGTGTGCAGGAGCTCGCGCTAGAGAACAAGCTGCCCTACGTGCAACTGGTCGAAAGCGCCGGCGCCAACCTTTTGCGCTACCGCGTCGAGGATTTCGTCCGCGGCGGCAACATCTTCCGCAATCTGGCGCGGCTTTCGGCGGCGGGGCTGCCGGTCGTTACCGTCACGCACGGCTCGTCCACTGCCGGTGGCGCCTATCAAACGGGCCTGTCCGACTACATCGTCATGGTGCGCGGCCGCACCCGCGCCTTCCTCGCGGGGCCGCCGCTGCTGAAGGCCGCGACCGGCGAGATCGCCACGGAAGAAGAACTTGGCGGCGCCGAGATGCACACGCAGGTCTCCGGCCTCGGCGACTATCTCGCCGAGGACGACCGCGATGCCCTGCGTATCGCGCGCGAGATCATGGCGGCTCTGGAGTGGGAGCGGCCGGGCCGGGCGGAAGCTGATCACAAGCCGCCGCGCTACGACCAGGACGAGCTGCTCGGTATCATGCCGATGGACCACAAGCGCCCCGTGGACATGAAGCAGGTGATCGCACGCATCGTCGACGATTCCGATTTCACCGAGATGGCGCCGAATTACGGTCCGGCCACCGTCTGTGGCCATGCACGCATCGAAGGGCAGGCGATCGGCATCATCACCAACAACGGCCCGCTCGATCCGGCCGGCGCCAACAAGGCAACGCATTTCATCCAGGCCTGCTGCCAGACCCGCACGCCGCTGCTGTATCTGAACAACACCACCGGCTACATGGTCGGCAAGGCCTATGAAGAAGCCGGCATGATCAAGCACGGCTCGAAGATGATCCAGGCGGTGACGTCGGCGACGGTACCGCAAATCACGATCTATTGCGGCGCCTCGTTCGGCGCCGGCAATTACGGCATGTGCGGCCGCGGTTTCCACCCGCGCTTTTGCTTCTCCTGGCCGAACGCCAAGACTGCCGTGATGGGCGGCGAGCAGGCCGCCGAGACCATGGCGATCGTGACGGAAGCCGCCGCAGCCCGCCGCGGCAAGCCGATCGAAAAGGACAAGCTCGACGCCATGAAGGCGCAGATCATCGGCGTGTTCGACGGCCAGATGGACGTGTTCTCGACCAGCGCGCGCGTGCTCGACGACGGCGTGATCGATCCGCGCGACACCCGCGCGGTCCTGTCTGAGGTACTTGCGATCTGCCGCGAGGGCGACGCACGGACACCTCAGCGCATGCAGTTCTCGGTGGCCCGCCCATGAGGAACGGATCAGTGCAGCACCGGCCGTACGTCAGGGTTCTGATTGCCAATCGCGGCGAGATCGCGCTGCGGGTGATGCGCAGCGCGCGCCGGCTCGGCCTTGGCGTCATCGCGGTCTATTCGGATGCGGATAGCGATGCCCTCCATGTGCGGCAGGCCGATCAGGCCGTGCGCATCGGCGAAGCGCTGCCGGCGCGGTCCTATCTCAACATTCCCGCGATCATTGCCGCGGCGAAAGCCAGCGGCGCGGATGCCGTGCATCCCGGCTACGGCTTCCTCGCCGAGAACGAGGATTTTGCGCAGGCCTGCAAGGACGCTGGCCTCGTCTTCATCGGCCCGTCGCCACAGGCGATCGAGGCGATGGGCAACAAGGCCGGCGCCAAGGAGATCATGAAGAAGGCCGGCGTGCCCTGCGTGCCTGGCTACCAGGGAGCCGACCAGGGCGACGATGTCATGCTTGCGGAAGCCAGGAAGATTGGCTTCCCCGTGATGATCAAGGCTGTCGCCGGCGGTGGCGGACGCGGCATGCGGCTCGTGACCGATGTAGCTTCGTTTCCGGATGCGCTGCGCAGTGCACGGTCGGAGGCCAAGGCCGCCTTTGGCGATCCGACCGTGATCCTCGAACGCGCCATCCAGAATCCGCGCCACATCGAGATCCAGGTCTTCGGCGACAGCCACGGCAACGCCATCCATCTCGGCGAGCGCGACTGCTCGGTACAGCGGCGGCACCAGAAGCTGATCGAGGAGGCGCCGTCGCCGGCGGTGACGCCGGAGTTGCGCGCCAGAATGGGTGAGGTCGCGGTCGCCGCCGTGAAGGCGCTGCGCTATGAGGGCGCCGGCACGCTGGAATTCCTGCTCGATACGAACGGCGAGTTCTACTTCATGGAGATGAACACGCGGCTCCAGGTCGAGCATCCCGTGACCGAGGCGATCACCGGGCTCGATCTCGTCGAGCTCCAGCTGCGCGTGGCGCGCGGCGAGACATTGCCGGTGAAACAGCAGGACATTCGCTTCGAAGGCCATGCCATCGAGGTGCGGCTCTGCTCGGAAGATGCCGCACAGGATTTCATGCCGCAGTCCGGCCGCATGGCGCTCTGGCAGGTCCCGGAGGGCATCCGCGTCGAGCATGCGCTGCAATCGGGCTCGGAGATCCCGCCGTTCTACGATTCCATGATCGCCAAGGTGATCAGCCACGGCGCCACGCGCGAGGAGGCGAGGGGACGGCTGATCGTCGGGCTGGAGCAACTGACAGCATTCGGCGTCACCACCAACCAGGCGTTCCTGATGGCCTGCCTGCGTCATCCCGGCTTTGCCAGGGGCGAGGCGACGACGGCCTTCATCGGCGCGCACCGCGACGAGTTGCCGGCGCCGCGCGCCGACGCCGCATTCGAAACGGCGTTGGCGGGCTTGCTGCTCTACGTGACAAATCCGCGCGCGCCGTCGTGGCACAGCGGACGGAGCCTTGCGGCTACGTTCCCTCTGCCCGCGAAAATCGAAATTGCGGATCACGCGTGTGAGCTCGAGGTCACCCGCGAGCGCGATGGCGGCTACACCGTTGCCGTCGACGGACGGCAAGACAGGTTCGAGATCGACCAGCTCGATGCCGACGCGATCCGCTTTCGCCATGATGGCGTGATGGACAGCGCAAGATTCCTGCGCGGCGGGAACCAGCTCTACCTTCAACACCGCGGCATTCCGCTTGCGGTCACCGATCTCACCCTCGCCGCGCCGAAGGCTGCCGCGAGCAATGGCGGCGACGGAAAAGTCCGCGCCGCCATGAACGGCCGCGTCGTCGCGGTCCTGGTGAAGCCCGGCGAGCGCGTCACTGCCGGCCAACCGGTGCTGACGCTCGAAGCGATGAAGATGGAGCACGTCCACAAGGCCGGTATCGACGGAGTCATTGCCGCGATCGACGTCGCGGAGGGCGAGCAGGTGACGACGGGAAGGATCGTGGCCGAGATCGGGGCGGGGTAGGCCGGCACGACGCTATCGTAGGGTAGGCAAAGGCGCATAGGGCCGTGCCCACCAGTGCCGCGATTGCCATGGAATGGTGGGCACGCTTCGCTTTGCCCGTCCTACGGGATCGAGTTCGGTCGCCCCGTCCCCTCATTGAGCAAACACGCCACCTGATGACGATCACCGGTATCCACCAGCGCCGGCCGCTCCGTCCTGCATCGCTCCATCGCAAACCGGCAGCGGGTGTGGAACGCGCAGCCGGAGGGTGGATTGACCGGGCTCGGCACGTCGCCGTCGACCAGCGGCACGAGCTTCTTCGCGAGCGGGTTCGCAACCGGCACCGAGGCGAGCAGGGCCTGCGTGTAGGGATGGCGCGGACTGCGGAACAGCTCGTCCTTGTCGGCGATCTCGACGATGCGTCCGAGATACATCACGGCGACGCGGTGGCTGATATGGGCGACCACGGCAAGGTCGTGCGCGATGAAGAGATAGGAGAAGCCGTGCTGGCGTTGCAGGTCGATCAAGAGGTTGATCACCTGGGCCTGGATCGAGACGTCGAGTGCGGAGACCGGCTCGTCGCAGACGATCAGACGCGGCCCGAGCGCCAGCGCGCGCGCGATGCAGATGCGCTGGCGCTGGCCGCCGGAGAATTGATGCGGGAAATTGCGCATCTGGTCGGGCCGAAGGCCAACCTGCTCGAACAGCTTTGCTGTGCGTGCCTCCAGCGCCTTGCCGGTCGCGAGCCCGTGCACGGCGAGCGGCTCGCCGACGATGTCGCCTGCGGTCATGCGCGGATTGAGCGAGGCGAACGGGTCCTGGAACACGATCTGCATGGAGCGCCGGTGCGGGCGCAGCGCCGTCTTTGAGAGATGGGTGATGTCCGCACCATCGAGGCGGATCTGGCCCGAGGTCGGCTCCACCAGCCGCAGCACGCTGCGTGCCACCGTCGATTTGCCGCAACCGGATTCGCCGACCAGGCCCAGCGTCTCGCCGACTCCAACTGAAAACGAGACGCCGTCGACGGCATGCACGGTGCCGACCTGCCGGCGCAACACGCCCGCGCGCACCGGATAGTGCTTCGTGAGATCGGTGACCTCGAGCAGCGCCACGGTCATGCCACCTCCGCCACGTCGGCCGCGCGCCAGCATGCGGCGAGATGGCCGCCGCCCCAATCCGTGAGCGGCGGATATTCGGCCTCGCAGCGCTTGATCGCGAGCTTGCAGCGCGGCGCGAAAGCGCAGCCTTTCGGCAGCCCGACCAGCGACGGCACAGTGCCGGGAATTTCGTTCAGCCGTTCCTGCGCGGCGACACCCGACGCCGGCACGGCCGGGATCGAGGCCATCAGCCCGCGCGTGTAGGGATGCATCGGCGCGGCGAACAGCGCCTCGACGCTGGCTTCCTCGACTTTCCTGCCCGCGTACATCACGATCACGCGCTGCGCCGTCTGCGCGACGACGCCGAGGTCATGCGTGATGAGCACGAGCCCGGTGCCGAGCTCCTTCTGGAGGTCGAGGATCAGCGCCAGGATCTGCGCCTGGATGGTGACGTCGAGCGCGGTGGTCGGCTCGTCCGCGAGCAGCAGCGCCGGCCGGCAGGCCAGCGCCATCGCGATCATCGCGCGCTGGCGCATGCCGCCGGAGAGCTGGTGCGGATATTCCCGTGCGCGCCGCGCCGGTTCGGGGATGCGCACCAGGCGCAGCATCTCGACCGCGACGTCGCGGGCCTCTTTCGACGACATGTTCCGATGCAGCCGCACGGCCTCGACGATCTGGTCGCCGATCCGCATCACCGGATTGAGCGAGGTCATCGGCTCCTGGAAGATCATGGAGATGCGGTTGCCCCTGACAGCGCGCATCGCTGCCTCGTCCAGTGCCAGCAGATCGGTGCCTTCGAGCGTGATCGAGCCGCCGACGATGCGGCCGGGCGGGTCGGGTACCAGCCGCATCAGCGAGAGGGCAGTGACGCTCTTGCCGCAGCCGGATTCGCCGACGATGGCCAGCGTCTCGCCGCGCCTCACGGTGAACGAGACGTCGTCGACCGCCCTGAACAGGCCGGAATTGGTGAAGAACACCGTCTTCAGATTCTTCACCTCGAGCACGAGATCGGATTTTTCCGCCATCAGCCGCGCTGCCGGGGATCGAGGATGTCGCGCAGGGCGTCGCCGAACAGGTTGGCGCCGAACACGGCGAGGCTGATCGCGATGCCCGGGAAGATCACCAGCCACGGCGCGGTGCGGACATATTCGGCCGCGGATTCCGACAGCATGCGGCCCCAGGACGGATAAGGCTCTGGAATGCCGAGGCCCAGGAACGAGAGCGAGGCCTCGGTCAGGATGGTCGAGCCGAGTTGCGCGGTCGCAAGCACGATCAGCGGCGCCAGCGTGTTCGGCAGCACGTGGCGCAGTGCGATGCGCACTTCGCTCATGCCAATCGACTTGGCGGCCTCGACGAATGGCAGTTCGCGCAGCGCCAGCGTGTTGGCGCGGACGACGCGCGACACGGTCGGGATCAGCGGAATGGCGATGGCGATGATGACATTCGGGAGCGACGGGCCGAGCGCCGCCGTCATGATCAGGGCCAGAACCAGCAGCGGCAGCGCCTGGAGAACGTCGGAGATGCGCTGGAACACCAGATCGACCCAGCCGGAGAGATAGCCCGAGGTCAATCCGACGATGACGCCGATCGCGCCGCCGAGCGCGGTCGAGCCGATCCCGACCGCAAGGGAGATCCGCGAGCCGTGGATTATGCGGCTGAAGACGTCGCGGCCGAAGGAATCGGTGCCCATCCAGTGCGTCAGGCTCGGGCGCGCCAGCGCGCCGGCGGCGTCGATCGTCAGGGGATCATAGCGCGCGATGAAATCGGCGAAGATCGCCGTGACCACGAACAGTGTCATGATGACGAGGCCGGCCGCGCCCAGCACGTGCCGTTGCGCCAGAAACAGCACACGCCGCCAGCCGCCGGCAGCATGCGCGCCGGCGCGTCTCAGTTCGAGATCATAGTCGATCGTAGCCAAGCAGCTCTCCTAATCCGTGTACCTGATCCGTGGATCGAACACGGCGTACAGCATGTCGACGATGAAATTGGCGCTCACCACCACGACCGCGATCAGCATCACGAGGTTCTGCACGATCGGATAGTCGCGCCAGCGGATCGCCTCGACCAGGAAGCGGGCGACGCCGGGGATGTTGAACACGGTCTCCGTCACAATGAGGCCGCCGATCAGGAACGCGGCCTCGATGCCGATCACGGTGATGACGGGCAGGATCGCGTTCTTCAGCGCATGCTGATAATTCACGGTGGCATCGGAGGCGCCCTTGGCGCGCGCGGTGCGGATATAGTCCTGCCTCAGCACCTCCAGCATCGAGGATCGGGTGATGCGCATGGTCAGCGCGGCGCTGCGGAAGCCGACGGCGGCGGCGGGCACGGCGTAGCTGGCGAACGCCTCGAGCCAGGTCTGTGGATTTGGATTGAAGATCGGCATCCGATTGAACATCGCCACCGACGCGGTGAGGATGAGCAATCCAAGCCAGAACGAAGGCAGCGACAATCCGCTCAGGCTGACGACGCGGAGCGCGTAATCGAGCCGCGTGCCCTGCTTCACCGCGCTGATGACGCCGAGCGGAATGCCGATCGACGCCGAGAACAGCAGCGCCAGCCCGGCAAGCCGCGCGGTGATCGGAATCCGCGGCAAGATCTCCTGGAGCGCCGGCTTCTCGGAGACGTAGGAGTAACCAAAGTCACCACGCAGAAAACCGCTGATCCAGTGCCAGTATTGCAAGATCAGCGGCTGGTCGATGCCGAGCTCCTTTTCCAGATTGGCCTTGTCGGCGGGATCGACATAGCCGGCCGCGGCAAACAGGATGTCGACGATGTTGCCGGGCACGATGCGCAGCAGGAAGAAGATGACGACCGAGATCCCGAACAGGGTCACGAGCATCAGAAGCAGGCGCCGCACCAGATAGGCAAACATCCTTCGCCCTCCGCGAGCCGCTGGTCTTCAGCCTGGCGCGCTACTTGTCGAGCCACACGTCCTCGTAGCGAAAGCCGTTATAGGAGCTGTTCGACATGATCGTGACGCCCTTGACATAGGGCTGCCAGCAGGTACCGGCCCGGGCATGGAAGATGATCGGACGGGCGACGTCCTCCTGCAGCTTTTTGTCGATATCCCAGACCAGCGGCTTGCGCTTGCCGATGTCGGTCTCCTGCGACTGCGCGTCGAACAGCTTCTCGATCTCCTTGTTGCAGTAATTGGTGTAGTTCCGTTCTGAGCCGCAGGAATAGTTTTCGTAGAAGGATTGGTCGGGGTCGTCGACGGAATTGCCGGTCAGATTGAGGCCGAGCATGTAATCCTTGCGCGCGACTTTCGGGAACCAGTTCGCGGTCTCGACGACGTCGAGCTCGCCGTCGATATAGATGCTCTTGAGCTGATCGATCAGGATCACCGCGGGGTCGCGATATTCGGCGATATTGCGCGTCGAGATTTTTACCGCGAGGTGCTTGTCCGGGCCGTAGCCCGCCTTCTGCATCAGCTTCTTCGCTTCCTCCCGGCTCGCGTTCACGTCAGGGCCATAGCCCGGAATGGTCGCCAGCTTGTCCTTGGGCATGCCCCAGATGCCCTGAGGTGGCGGCAGCATGGTGCCGCCGATATCGGCCTGGCCTTCGAACAGGATATCGACGAAGGCCTTCCGGTCGAGTGCCATCGCCATCGCTCGGCGGATATCGATGTTGTCGAACGGTGGGGAGGTCGAATTGACGATGATGTTGGTCGAGACATTGGTCGGCTCGACGACGCAAACCGCGTTCGGCGCCTGCGACTTGATGTCCTTCAAGAGCGGAATCGTGATGTGCGTCGGGAAGGTCATGTCGAACTTGCCGGCGACGAAGGCGAGAATCGCGGTCGAGCGGTTCGTGATGATCGTGTACTCGATGCCGTCGAGATATGGCAGGCCCTTCTTCCAGTAGTCAGGATTTCGCGTCAGCTTGATCGATTCGTTGGCCTTGAACTCGACGAATTTGAACGGCCCGGTTCCGATCGGATGGGTGCGCATGTCCGCCGGCGAGACGTGACAGGGATAGACCGGCGTATAGCCGGACGCGAGCATCGCCAGCAGCGAAGGTTGCGGCCGCTTCAGATCGAAGGAGACCTCGAAATCGCCGTTGGGCGTGACGTCGTTGACTTCGCTGTACCAGGCCTTGCGTGGATTCTGCCGCAACTTCTGCTGCGATTTGCCCATCAGGAGATCGAAAGTGCACTTGACGTCGGCCGATGTGAACGGCTTTCCGTCATGCCATTTGACGCCCTGACGCAGCTTGAACGTCAGTTTCTTGTTGTCGCTGCTCCAGGACCAGCTCTCGGCCAGATCAGGCCTCAGGGTATCAGGGCTGTTCTGCGCGATGTGCTGGTCATAAATGACGAGATTATTGAAGACCCCCATGAACGGCACGTTGACCGAATAGGTCGCACCTTCGAGGATGGAGGCGTTGGCCGGACTGTCGCGATGATACATCCGCAGGACACCGCCCTGCTTGGGCTCGCCGGCGAGCGTAGTGGTTGAGGCCGTCAGCACAGATAGCGCCGCCATCGCGGCGAGCGCCCATACGCTCCGCATGCTCATCCTCCCTGGACATCGGCCTTTTGCGGCCTGTTTGTCGCGACGATAGCGACGCGGGCCCTGCGAAGCAACCCGCAAGGGCGGCAGCGCTCTCGACAATTCGGATGACGCGAGGCCGCAGGAGGTTCACACATTTCATAATGTGGGAGTGCAGGTGCGAACGGATGGTTCCTGTGCCGAGCCGCCGCGACAAGCTTCGCTGTCGTCCCGGGTCCGCGCCGACGTTGGTTCTGGATGACAGTGAAGTTTGTGGTTGTGCCTGTCACACGATCCTTGACGTCTTGTTCCCCCAATACCGGTCCCGCAGCAGGCGCTTGTAAAGCTTCCCCGTCGGCAGCCGCGGCAATTCCTTCTCGAAATCCACCGAGCGCGGCACCTTCTGCCGCGACAATGACGCGCCGCAGAAGGCGATCAGCTCCTCGGCGAGCGCCTCGCCCGGCACCACGCCCGGCATCGGCTGCACCACGGCCTTCACCTCTTCGCCGAGATCGGGATTGGGGACGCCGAACACCGCGGCGTCCGCGACCTTCGGATGGGTGATGAGCAAATTCTCGCATTCCTGCGGATAGATGTTCACCCCGCCCGAGATGATCATGAAGGTCGCACGGTCGGTGAGGTAGAGGTAGCGATCCGCGTCGACATAGCCGACGTCGCCGACCGTGCTCATGCTGCCGTCGGCCGAGCGCGCCTCTTTCGTCTTCTCCGGATCGTTGAAATATTCGAACGGCGATCCAGTCTTGAACCACACTTGCCCCGGCGTGCCGGTCGGGCACGCCTGCATGTTCTCGTCGAGGATATGGAGGTCGCCGAGCAGCACCTTGCCGACGGTGCCGCGATGGGCGAGCCATTCCTCGCTGTTGCAGGCGGTGAAGCCGAGGCCCTCGGTCGCGCCGTAATATTCGTGGATGATCGGGCCCCACCATTTGATGATGTCGTCCTTGACCAGCGCCGGGCAGGGCGCGGCGGCGTGGATCGCGATCTCCAGCGAGGACAAATCGTAGCGCTTTCGTACCTCCTCAGGCAGCTTCAGCATGCGCGAGAACATCGTCGGCACCAGCTGGGTATGGGTGATGCCCCACTGCTGCACGAGCTGCAGGTAGCGCTCGGGATCGAAATTCTCCATGATGATCACGGTCCCGCCCATGCGGATCGTGAGGTTGACCGCCGCCTGCGGCGCCGAGTGATAGAGCGGCGCCGGCGACAGATAGACCATGCCCTCGCGGTAGTGCCAAAGCTTTGTCAGGAAATCGAACAGCGGCAGATTGTGCTTCGGCGGCTCCTCCGGCAGCGGCCGCAGGATGCCCTTGGGCCGTCCAGTCGTGCCCGACGAGTAGAGCATCGCGGTGCCGAGCCATTCATCCGCAATCGGCGTCTTCGGCATGTCGGCGGTCACCTCGGCAAGTCCGACGATGCGGTCGCTCTCCCCGGGGCCGTCGGCGACGATGCAGAGCTTGATGTCGGGGCAGGCCTTGATCGCCTCGCGCGCGATGTCGAGTTTCGCCGCAGATGTGATCAGGATCTTCGACTGGCTGTTGACGAGGAGATAAGCGAGCTCGCCCGGCGTCAGGAACGAGTTGATGCAGGTGTAGTACAGCCCGGAGCGCTCGCCCGCGCCGCAGGCTTCGAGGTAGCGCGAATTGTTCTCCATGAAGATCGAGTAATGGTCGAGCCGCTTCAGGCCGTGCTTGCGGAACAGATGCGCCAGGCGATTGCTGCGCGCGTCGAGCTCGCGATAGGTGACCGCCTCGCCTGTTCCAGCCATGATGAAGGCAGGCTGGAGAGGGCGTAGGCGGGCATGCTGACCTGGGTACATCGATCCTCCGGCTTTGAATCATGCGGCGAGAACCAGGATTTCGCGCAACTGCGCCGGGCTGTCGATCTTGCGCGGATTGCGCGGCACCCAGGGCGTGCGCATCGCCTGTTCGGCGATGGCGTCGAAATGCTCGGGCGAGACGCGCACGTCGGCGAGGCTGCGCGGCATGCCGAGCGAACGGATGAAGGCATCGAGCACGTCGGCGGCGTTGTGGCCGGGAAAGCCCATCGCGGCCGCGACGATCATCTGGCGCTCGGCATTCGCGCTCGCGTTCCATCGCATCACGGCCGGCAGCATGATGCAGGAGGTGTGGCCGTGCGGCACGTCGAAGGCCGCGCCCAGAACGTAGCCGATGCCATGGCTCGCCCCCATCGGCACGCCGGCTGCGAGCGCGCCCATCGACAGCCAGGTGCCGATCTGGGCGTCCATCCGCGCGTCGAGATCGGAAGGGTCGGCCTTCACCCGCGGCAGCGAGTCGGCCAGCATCGCGAGCCCCTTGACCGATTGCGCGTCGGCATAGGGATGGGTTTCGTGCGAGCAGATCGCCTCGACGCAATGATCGATGGCGCGGATGCCGGTCGAGAGGAACAGCCATTCCGGCGTGTGCACGGTGATGGCGGGATCGAGGATGGTCGCCCGCGGCACCGTCAGCGGGTGCCGCAGCATCTGCTTCACATGCGTGCTGCGGTCGGTGACGCCCGCGATCGAGCTGAATTCGCCGCCGGCGATCGTGGTCGGCACGCTGATCTGGCGCACGACCGGCGCGGTCATCTCGGGCGCGACGCCCTTGTGCACTCGGATACGATCTATGCCCTCGATGTCGTCGATGCCGTTGGCGAGGCAGAGCTGCACCGCCTTGGCGCCGTCGGTGATCGAGCCGCCGCCCACCGTGACGATCAGATCGGCGCCCGCCTCGCGCGCCGCATTGGTGGCCGCGATCACCGCTTCGCGCGGCGTGTGCGCCGGCATCGCGTCGAACAGGCCGGCGCAGCGCGCGCCCAGCGCATCTCTGATCTTCGTGATCTCGTCGGTCTGCCGGTTCAGCGTGCCGGAGACCATGAGGAACGCACGGCGCGTCCCCAGCCGGTCCATCTGCGCGACGATGGCCGCGGCCGCCGGGTGACCGAACACGACCTCCTCGATCGCGCCGTAAACGACACGTCCCTGGTGCACGCCTGTCCTCCCGGACAATTCGTCTTGCTTTTGTGAGGATAATCTAGCCGAGCCGGGCGCGCCCGTCATGTGCGAAGACGCTGGGGCAACTCTTGCCCTACCCCTCCAGGGCAGGGCTATCGCATATGACAGCGGGAGGTTTCCGAAAGACCTCGGCCTGCATGGTTCGAGACGCCCGCTTTGGCGGGCTCCTCACCATGAGGGTC
>NZ_JALJRD010000015.1:0-85546 GCF_024519875.1 Bradyrhizobium sp. Bra64
GGATCTTGGCGTTGTTCGGCTCCTGCTCGAACTTCACCAGCTGGTTGTCCACGGTATCCAGGCTCTCGCTGGTCTCCGTCAGAAACTCCCGCAACAGATCATCCATGAGCTACGCCTTACTGACCTGGACCTTTACGCCTGAGCCGCGCTTGGCATGGACGGAAGCCCTACCCTGGATCGTTAGACATCCCTTTTCACGGTCCCGTTAATTTCATCCTCCGTGCTAATACGGATATTGAAGACAAGTTTGCGGTTCGGCCGCATGAGACAGCGTTTTTTAACAAGACCGGCACTGCGCCGCGAGCGCGAGACGCGTTGGGTAAACGTGCCGATAACGGCGGGGCGAGACCCGCGCGAAAGGCCTGCGCGTCAAGGACAATATGCGCGCCTTCGCGCAATTGGATCGCGCCGCCTGCAAACAGGGGCGCTCGCGCCACCGTCGCTTCGTGGCGTGCCGGGATCCCCAAGGCCAGCCATTGCGGTAAACGAAGGGTTACCCCGCGTCCGAGGCGGTTGGTGCCGCGCTAACCCAGCCGTGCGGCGGAGGCGGCGTCGGCATCGGGACGGTGCTCCGACAGACAATCGTTGATGGCGGCGAGCAGGGCATGCGGCGTGAACGGCTTGCGCAGACAGCGCGCCGCACCGAGTTCCAGCGCCATCCGGAGGAAATCGGGGGCCGGCGAATTCAGATTTGCGAAGGCGTAGCCGGACATCGCGATCAGCGGAATGGCCGGCGCCCGCTCGTGAAAGAGCCGGATCGATTCGAACCCGCGCATGTGCGGCATGAAGATATCGATGATCATCAGGTCGAACTGTTCGTGTTCGAGGGCGCGGAGTCCGGCTTCCCCTCCTTCGGCAATCGTCACCCGAAAATTGTTGCGCTGGAGATAGATCTCGATGGCCATGCAGACCATCGGGTCGTCGTCGACAACGAGAATATGGCGCAGACCATCTGTCCCCATTTGAGCTTCCCGTTTCGGCGATTCAATCATCGAACCGTGGGGCACGCCTTTCTCCTTTGCTTTCAGCCGAAAAATGGATGGTCGCGAGGTTCGTTGGCCGAACGGGGAAGACGAGGGACGCAAGATCTGCCGCCACCCGGCGCCAGGGATCGGAGCAATGTTGGAGGGCTGCAAGCGCGCGCCCAACGAATGAGGCCGCGCGGTTCGGCCGGCGTCCGATGGCACCGCGGATGCAATGGCTTCCGGCTCATGATGGCCCCCTTGCCGCCTCTTCCTGCGATCCTCGCAGGATTGGCACGCAGGCTCATGAGCGAATCAGCGCGCTATTCTCATTTCCGCCGCAAATGCCTCAGGCTGTCTGCCTCCCAACGGGTATATGGATAGCGACGCAACCTGTATAATATGTTTTGGCCATCGCGCAACTGGACGCCGAACAGGGCGCGATGCCGAGCATTTATCGAACGCGCCGGATCGACCTGATGACCGCGAGCGACCAGCCGCCCAACCTGTTGCTGCAACTGCTCGACGCGGCTGATTTGAATCTGCTGAGTCCCCATCTCGCGACGGTCGAAATGGTCAGGGAATCTGTCTTGAGTGAAGCCGGTGCCGCGCTGAGACACATCTACTTCCCGCACGGCGGATCGGTATCGATCACGGTCAGCCTTTCGGAAGGACAGACGATCGAAGTCGCGATGCTGGGCCGCGACAGCGTCGTGGGCGGCGGTGCGGCGCTTGCCGACGGCATCGCGCTGGCCGACGCCGTCGTGCTGTTCCCCGGAACCGCTTCCATGCTCGAAATCACGGCCTTCCGCACGGTTGCTGCCGCAAGCACGGCGTTTCGCAGCCTGATGGTCCGCCATGAGCAGGCCATGCTCGCGCACGCGCAGCAATCGTTGCTTTGCAACACGCTCCACCCGATCGAGGCACGGCTGGCGCGCTGGCTGTTGCGGGCCCGCGACCTGTGCGACAGCGAAATCCTCCCGCTGACACAGGAGGTGCTGGCGCAGATGATCGGCGTGCGGCGCAACGCCATTTCCCTGGTCGCACATGCGCTCCAGCGTGCCGGCGTCATTCGCTACACCCGCGGCCAGATCGAAATCATCGATCCGCTGGCGCTGGAGACCACGTCCTGCGATTGCTATTCGGCGGTGAAGGCCAGCCACGCGCGCCTGGTCGGAACCTCGCGGTGATGCCCGCGACGCGATCAGCCCGTAAGCCGAAGCGCACGCAGCAACGCAGCGGCGATCATCGTGGTCGGACATCTTGTCCCAATTGCCAATATATCCCGGCGGGAACATGATGGAACTTGCCCGCACGGGAAGCGACGTCGCCTGCGGCGAGTCGCAGGTGCAGGAGACGGGAGGCGGCTTTGGAAACGATGGTGCGTCCCTCCAACGGTTTCCTGTCCGCCCTTTCGGCAGACGATTATGAACTGATCCGTCCGCACCTGCGTACGGTCGATCTGCCGCATGACGCGGTGCTGGTCGAGACCGGCGAGACGCTCAAGCGCGCCTACTTTCCCCATCGCGGCGTCATCTCGCTGGTGGTGGAACTCGCCAAGGGAGAGCATGTGCAAGTCGCCATGATCGGCCGTGACAGCCTGTTCGGGGCTTTCTCGACCCTGGGCGATGCATGCGCGCTGAATACGGCAATCGTGCTGGTACCCGGCGTCGCGACGGTGGTGGATCTCGACCGGCTGCGCGTCGCGGCCGATCAGAGCGCCACCTTGCGGACGCTGCTCACGCGCCATGGGCTGGCGGTCTACGTGCAGATCCAGCAGACCGCGGGCTGCAACGCCGCCCATCCCGTGGAGTCGCGGCTGTCGCGCTGTCTGTTGCACACCCATGACCTTTCGGGCGACTACCGGCTGCTGCTGACCCAGGAGGCGATGGCGCAGATGATCGGCGCGCGGCGCAACAGCGTGTCGCTGGTCGCCAATAGCCTGCAGCAGGCCAATTTCATCCACTACAGCCGCGGCCACATCCAGATCCTCAATCTGGACGGCCTGCGCCGGACGGCGTGCGAATGCTACGCCACCGTGAAGGCGCAGTATGACCGGCTGCTCGGCCCGCGCTGACCGGCGCGTCGTGGTAAACCGGCGGCTAATTGCGGCCTGCAAATACGGGGCGTCCCGCTACCGGAACTGAAATTCGAATGCCGTAGACACGAGCGTGCCTTGCGCCGGTACGGGCCGCGCAGCGGGCCAATCGTGATCGAGGCAGGCAAAGCCATGTTTGAAGTATCCGTCGCGCCGGCGCAGACAGTGCTCGATGCCGAGACTGCACGCGAGCCGGGCGCGTACGAGGCGCTGGTGCGCGAGATCGGCGAGGATGGTGCCGGGGAAGTGCGCGACGTGTTCTGGAGCGAGACCTGTGCGCGCCTGCAACTGTTCCGTGCGCTCTGGCTTGCGCAGCATCGCGCCAGGATCGCGCGCGAAGCGCATTCGCTGAAGAGCGCCGCGGGAACGTTCGGCTATGTCAGGCTCGCTGCGCTGGCGCTGCGGTTGGAGAAGACCGCCGAGAAGCTCGGCGACGCCGAATTCCGCGACCTCCTCGACCTGATGGACGCCGCCTACGCCGCCGCGCGCGCGCAGGAGCCGGAGGGCTAGATTCCTGTTTTGACGCGTTTTCTTCACGCGAACCGGCATCCATTTCGCTCGAAAACGCTCCAACCCCTCGCGCGTGCAAACCCGCCGTACTTCTACGGTTTGGGATTTTCACAGATGGCTAATCATAGGTAGCGATAGTCGCGGGAAACCAGGAGGGTTTCCATGTTCACATACGAGACCGCGGATCAGAAAGAAGTTCGTCGCTTCCGCATCGCGCAGTTCAACGGCCGGATGGCGACGGTGACCGCTGGCGCATCGACGGTGACCGGCTTCGTGCGTTCGGTGGTAGAGCAGGAATCGAGCATGCCGCCGCGCTGGACCATCACCATCATTCCCAACGCACCGAAGGAAGAGCTTAAGCCGCTGCGCCCCTCGCCGCGCACGCGTCCCTTCGCTGAAGATTATTTCTGAGCGCGATCGGATTCCCGGGCTTTCTCGAGCAATCGCTCAAGCGCGGCCCACGCCGCCGGCGGACGGCACAATACGAGACCTTCAGTCGATCGCATGCAGCAGCGCCGCACGGACGAGGTCCGCGGTGTTGCGCGCACCGAGCTTGCGCATCGCCTCCGCGCGATGGCTCTCGAACGTACGCGGACTGATCTGCATCCGAAGCGCACCCTGCTTGTTCGAATAGCCCTCGCTGATCAGCCTCAGCACCTCGCGCTCGCGCTTGGTCAGCCGCTTCTGGCCCGACAGGCCGAGGAACTCGGCGCTCGGCACGCGCTGCGACTGCGGCGCGCGCGCGGCTCTCGATTCGGCGTCCTCGGTCCTGGACGGGACCGGCGGGCCGCCCGTGTGAGGACCCGCAAGCTGCTTGACCAGGCCACAAACGCGCTCGGTCTGCGTCAGCGCATTCTCCACCACCCGCTGCAAATAGGCGCGGTCACCCGTGACAGGCGCGAGCTGATCGCTGTGATGCTTGATCTCGCCCATGTAAAGCAGCAGCGCCGTGAGGGGGCCGTTGAGCTCGCGGGCGATGGCCGCGGCCATCTCGTCGGCCGCCTTGGCCCCAGCCGCGTTCAGGCGGACGAAATCGAGCTCTTCAGCTGGAGAAGCGCCGCTTTCGTACCGTTCCGACGGCCGCGAATCGGTGGCCGTATCATTCTGTGACCCCATGTCACTCATTTAGCGGAACCGGAGGCGATCTGTGGTTAACTTTTTGCTCCGTAAGACTACGGTGATTTCGACAGTTTTGCGCTCAAACAACGGCGTCGGCACAATTTGTGCTTGCGCGGGGCTGTCGCCGTCCCCGCAAAGGTTGAGATTTCCGCTCAAATCTTGAGCCGCGAGGTGGAAAGCCGCTCCACCACCAAACCCCGCCCGACGCCGGTTCCCCGGATTTTACGAATTAATTAACGGCGGCTTGCTTTCTTAGCACGATTGAGAGCGCGCAAATGCCTCCACGCATTGGGCCCGCGAGCCTTGCGGGAAACGCTGCGAAAGACTGCGTGCCATGAACGAGATCGACCGCCTGTCGGAATTCCTGCAGAGGCTCACGCCGCTGTCGCGGAGCTGTCTGCTCAGCGAACTCGAGCGGCTCGAGCTGTGCGGCATCGACATGCCGGGCTCGCCCGAGATCCAGTCGCGCCTGCGCGCCGAGTTTCGCAAGGACGGATCGACCCAGGCGCGCGCCACCAGTCCCTCGCGCTATTTCTTCGCGCCGCTCGAGTTGCTCCTGATCGACGGCGCACCCGAGCATGCCAATATGGGGCGGATCTCGCGCAACACCCTCACCCCGATCTGGGAATGGATCTGCCGCGACCTGCTGCCGACCATGGCGCGCGACTACATCAAGGCGATCAACGACCAGGTCACCGCCAACAATCCCAAGGAAGTGCTGAAGATCGCATCGACCTTCCAGACCAAGGTCGTCAAGGTCCTCGAGAGCACTTTCGCTTCGGCGGAGAGCACCGAGTTCGCGCGCGGCAAGCTCGCGCAATACACCGCCTCGCGCACCGCCTTCGACGACGTGAAGAAGATGCAGCACGTGCTGCGCGCCGGCGCCGCGCTGCCCAAGTTCGGCGAAAAGCTGCCCGAGAAGATCGCGAAATTCGACGACGGCCTGGTTGATCAGATCACCGCGCGGCTCGATGCCTTCAAGAAGGCGAATCCCGAAGCGCTGCCCTTCGCGCTGGCGCTGGTGGCGAGGCGGTTGAAGACGCCGTGGCAATTGGTGCGCCTTGCCACCAAGGCTGCCGCGAGCAAGAGCGCCGCCGACGTCGCCGCCACGCCCTACGCCTGTGTCGTCCACATGGCGCTCGACCAACTCGACGACAAGCGCCTCGCCTTGCGCATCGCACTCCGGCACAACCGGGTGCTGGTCGCGCGCGACCTGCTCGCCGAGATCTACGACACCGAATACGCGCTCAAGGTGCGCATCGACGGCATCGAACATTGCGAATGGGGCATCCGCCTGCAGCAATTGATGGACGCGATCGCGGCGCTGGTGTCCGCCGAGGTGAGCCGCTTCCCGTCCAATGTCGGCCACATCCTCGGATCGCGCCGGCTCCGCAGCCACGACACGCTGGGCGGAAAGCTGTCCTATCTGGCCTGGAAGGGACGCGATGCGATCGAGGACGGCGCGGCGGCGTTCCGCAAATTGATCGGGCAAACCTGATCTTGTGCCGCGAGCGCTAGCGCGGCAGGCAAAAGAAGCGGTCGAGAAATCGTCCCGACAGCACGAATCTGAACCACCAATACAATAGTCGCCGCGTCGTCATTGCTGCGATCCTTCGACAGCCCACCACCGGCTGTCGCGAGCATTAGCGCAGGTGCAGCAATGCGCATGTGACGTGCTTCACATTTGCCGCCCGGCGCATTGTCGCGGAACTGTCACGAGCCAGGCGGCAATATGCGCGCATCGCGCGAAGTTGAGTTCTTCGATCGCGGCGCTCGCTTCCATGCTCGGGCGCATACGGCCAATTGAGGCCGGCATTATTCAATTGGGCGAAGTGCGCGCAGGCCCGTCCAATTGCAGGACACCGGGCGCGCGGGTCGTCGAACCGCGCGTCGCGAAATCCCCGCATGATTGTCGCAGGCCTGCACGCCACGCGTGTCCAGACGTGAAAACTTCGCGAAGGAGATCCGAACAATTTTAGGAATGATGCGCGCTTTAACGTTACCCAGATAATCCAGCATTGGGCTGAAGCCTTCCATATTTGAAACTGCTCACGTCGCTAACACCGTCGCGGAACGGGAGTGGTTTGCGATGAACGACGAAATTGTTGAACTCGCCGGACGAAGGCCAAAGACCTTCGGACGGCGAAAGGTAACGCCGCGAGCATGCGTTGCCGACGGCAAGCGCCATTTGCGCGCCTTTCTCGCCGAAGTGCTGGAGGATCTCGGCTTCGTCACCACCGAATGCGCCAGCGCCGACGAGCTGCAGGGCGTGCTGACGCGCGAATTGCCCGACCTGATTCTGCTTGGCATCGCCGCCGACGGAATCGAGCCCGGCACGTTCCTGGAGACGCTGGTGCGCGAGGCCTTCGACGGCAAGGTTCTGGCCGTCGGCGCCCGCGAGTCGATCATCGTTCGGGCCGTGCAGCAGGTCGGCGAGGAATACGGCCTTGCGATGCTGCCGCCGCTGACGACGCCCTTTGCCGCGGAGACGTTGCGCGAGCGCGTCGCAATGCTGCTGCCGGACGAGCCGGCGCCGAGCCCTGCCGTGCACGTCGGCGAGGCGCTGCATGCCGGCTGGCTCGAGCTCTGGTACCAGCCCAGGATCGACGCGCGCACGCTGGTCCGCAGCGGCGCCGAGGCGCTGGTGCGGATGCGTCATCCGACCTGGGGCGTGGTGCCGCCGGCCTATTTCATCCCCGAGGCGCACGATCCGCATCTGCGCGACCTCTCGGAATTCGTGATCGAGCGCGCCGTGCAGGACTGGCACTATCTGCTGGAGCGGCAGAGCCCGGTCGATCTCTCGATCAACCTGCCGGCGGCGTATCTGAAGGAGCCGCAGGCCGTGCGCGATCTCTGCCGCCGCATGCCGACGCATCCGGCCTTCGGCGGGCTGACGATCGAGATCGACAGCGAGGAGGCGATCCGCGATCTCGATCTCCTCGTCGAGGTCGCCCGCGAAGTGCGTCTGCACAATATCGGCCTGTCGGTCGACAATCTCGGCGCCAACTGGCCGTCGCTGATGGACCTCGGCAAGATTCCCTTCATCAAGCTGAAGGCCGACCGGCACTTCGTCACCGGCAGCGGCAATGACCGGCTCAAGCGCACGGTGTGCCGCCACATCGTCGAGCTTTCGCATGGCTATGGCGTGCATGCGGTCGCCGAGGGCGTCGAGAGCCGCGCCGACCTCGTCGTCGCCAGCGAACTCGGCTTCGACCTCGTGCAGGGTTTCCTGTTCGGAAAGCCGATGCCGCTGAAGAAGTTTGCAAGAAGCACGTTGACGCGGACCGTGATGGGAGGCGAGTGAGGCCGCCCGCCTCAGGCAAACCGCCGCGCGAAGAAGACGCAGGTGACCACCAGCGCGGTCGCCGCGATCATGCTCCAGGCGACGGGCTCGTGCAGCAGCAGGCCGGCGAGTGCGAGACCGAAGAACGGCTGGAGCTGCTGCAACTGGCCGACACGGGCGATGCCGCCGATCGCAAGTCCGCGGTACCAGAAGATGAAACCGACGAACATGCTGAAGACCGAGACGTAGGCGAGCCCGATCCAGGCGGGCGCACCGACGCCGCTCCAGTCCGGCGGCCAGGTCCAGACCGCGAGCGGCACCATCAGCGGCAGCGCCAGCAGCAGGGCCCAGGAGATCACCTGCCAGCCGCCGAGCCGGCGCGACAGCGCGGCGCCCTCGGCATAGCCGAGCCCGCACAGCACGATCGCGGCGACCATCAGGAGGTCGCCGCGAAGCGATGCGGTGCCGTCGTTGGACAGGGCGAAGCCCGCGACCGTGGCGCTGCCGAGCACGGCGAACAGCCAGAACATCGGCTGCGGCCGCTCGCCGCCGCGCAGCACGCCGAAGATCGCGGTGGAGAGCGGCAACAGCCCGATGAAGACGATCGAATGCGCCGAGGTGATGTGCTGCAGCGCGAGCGCCGTCAGCAGCGGAAAGCCGACCACCACGCCGATCGCGACGATGGCGAGCGAGGCGAGATCCCTGCGCTGCGGCCACGCCTGGCGGAGCAGGCCGAGCACGGCCACGCCGATCAGCGCCGCGATCACCGCGCGCACCGAGGTCAGGAACAGCGCGGAAAATCCGCCGACCGCCACGCGCGTCGCCGGCAGCGAGCCGCTGAAGATGATGACGCCGAGAAGCCCGTTGCCCCAGCCGGTGGCGGAAGAGTGCATGTTGGTCTCGCTTGGTGGATGGTGATCCGATCTGGAGAGGCCAGCCGGGGTGGCGTGAGGATTACCCTTAAGCCTTTCGGGGCGGGACGCCAAAAAAGGCTCGAAAACAACCCCATGCACAGTAGGCGGCGGATGCAGGATCAATGACTTACGCGGGGCCCGGACTCGTTTGACCGGGCGGCGATCCTAGTGTCGGAGGATTCGGATGACGTCGCGCGTCGTTTGACTCGTCGGGCAACACAGGAGCATGATGTCATCATTGCAGGGCCCGTGAGAGCAACGGACATCAGTGAACCTGCCGCAGCAAACGCAGGCGATTTTCTCTTCGGACGCGCCCGATCATTCCGGCTTCACGTTGCGGTTCGTCCGCAGCATCGGCGGCAAATCCGAGAAATGAGCGCGCACCCATTGGATGTTGATCTTGCTCGCCCCAACAGTTGGATGCAACCGACGACAGCGCGTGAGCCGAATGGGACGGTGTTCGATCTACCGCGCTTAGAGAAGCACCTCTTATGTGACAGCGATGGCCGTTCCCGGAGCATTTCAATTCATGGGAGGGTAGTGTTGTCGCGGCCGAATTGCAGCGAGAAGGTACTATCGCTTGGTATCGCAACCCGGACCGAGCAAGTCAGGATTCTCTAGGAGTGACATACAAAGACGGCGACGAAATGAAAATCGTGCGGCCGGACTTCATCTTCTTCTCCGAACATGCTGACGGAACTATCCGTGGCGGACATCGTCGATCCGCACGGGATTCATCTTGCAGACGAACTGCCGAAGCTGAAAATCCTGGCAGAATATGCCAGCGCGAATTTGCGTACCTGCCACCGAACAGAGGCAGTGGCGAAGATTGATGATAACGACCGCGCACTCGACCTTACCAAAGATAAAGTCCGGGCGGAGATTCAAGCGGCCACTTTTGCCAGGTCGCTTTATGCCGGCAACTTTGCGAACGACTATACCCTGCCTAGTTGCTGGCTCGGCCCCGAGCATCTCGAAGTAAGGAAGAAGCGATGAACGACCCTGTCACCCACCAAATGGCGGTGGAAAGGCTGCGCGCCGCTGGGGCGGTTCAGGTGGCCGACAAGCTGGCGGCCTTCCGCAACGTGGACGGAGGGCTCGGCGGCTGGGACGGCTTCGTCCGGAAACAATTTAGCCAGCGGATCGTTGCGGTCATTTGGCCCGAGGAAGGACCGGCACCGAAGCCCCACCTAACACGACCAGCACTTGGATGAACCGAACGCCTCTCGCGAGCCTTGCCCACATGGGGTCAGGTCGGAGGTTGAACAGGAAAAGTCGCAAGGGATTAAATCAGTATGGCGGAGAGGGAGGGATTCGAACCCCCGATAGGCTTGCACCTATGCCGCATTTCGAGTGCGGTGCATTCAACCACTCTGCCACCTCTCCTGAAGGCGCCAAGGTAGGAGCAGGGCCCCTGTGGTTGGGGGCGTTAATAGGCGAGGTTGGCGGGCCAGACAAGGCGCCAAAGGGGAAAATCCGCTGCCTCTTTCATCCCTGTGCTGGAGCCACTTCCGTTCCGATGGATCGGAACGGGGCTCCAGATTCTTGTTTTGGCGCGCTTTCTTGACGCGAACCGGTCTCCACTTCGCTCGAAAACGCTCTCGTCGCCGGAAGGAATTGCCATGGAGCATCTCACGATCAAGGCCAACGGCGCCAATTTCCACGTGGCCCGCGCCGGACGGGGCAAACCGCTGCTTTTGCTGCATGGTTGGCCGGAATTCTGGCTGACCTGGGAGCCGGTGATGGCCCGGCTGGCCGATCGCTTCATGCTGGTCACGCCCGATCTGCGCGGCTTCGGCGGCAGCGACAAGCCAGAGGGGCCTTACGGGCCCGATGGCCATGCGGCGGACGTGCTGGCGCTGATGGACGGGCTCGGCATCGCGCGATTCGCCGTGGTCGGCCATGATGTCGGCGGCGCCGTGATGCAGCCGCTGGCCCGGCAGGCACCGGAGCGGATCGCCGGGCTGTTCTTCTTCGATTTCGTCTATCCCGGCATCGGACCGCGCATGGCGGCGCCCGACCGGCTCAACCACATCTGGTATCAATCTTTCCACCAGATGGAGATGGCGCCCGCGCTCGTGGGCGCGAGCCGCGAGACCTGCCAGCTCTATATCAGCCACTTCCTGAAGGGCTGGGCGCATCGAAAGAATGCCTTCGACGACGTCCTCGACGCCTTCGCCGACAATTTTTTCAAGCCGGGCAACATCGCCGGCGGCTTTGCGCATTATCGCGCGTCGCATGCCGGGCGTGTCGCGATGATGAAGGGCGAGGCGTCACGACTGCCGCCAATCGACGTGCCGACCTGCGTCCGCTGGGCCGAGCACGATCCGCTGTTTCCCTATGCCTGGACCGACCGGCTCGGGGAGACCTTTGGCAATGTCGATGTTGCGATGTTTCCCGACGTTGGACACTTCCCGCATCGGGAAGATCCCGATCGCGCGGCAGCCGAGATCGCGGCGTTCTTTCAGAGAATCGGCTGGGGTTGAATTCGGGGAAGCTGGAGCGGATGGGTGAAGTCGATCGCGCTTGGCCGACGGCAGCGCTCTCTCCGTTCCCTCCCCCCTTGTGGGGGAGGGGCAGTGAGGGGGGTGCCACACGGGAATTCTCTTCGTCGCGCATCCGTCCCGCCACGCCATCAACGACCGTCACCTTTTCCTGGGCTACCCCTCTCCCTAGCCCTCCCCCACAAGGGGGGAGGGAACGCACCTTTGTTAGGGCGCGAGTCCCGTCTCATCATGCTCTCGAGCAGGGGTGGGACCGCCAGACGCGGTAAACACTGGCGGTCCCGTGCCGCTCATTGAAATACTGGCTGGGAAGGGCGGCTTCGCCAGCCAGGTGAGGCGACGATTCGACCCTAGCGTGCGGGCCGTGCGCCGCAACGCAATCCGGTCCTTAACCTAACCAGTCAAGGTTACTCTGGAGCCGGTGTCTCCCCCATCGAGAACTCCCGCGTGGAGAGACCCTCACCCGCCGCGCGCGGGACGATGCTTCGCATCGCCCGAGGCGCGTCCGCCTCTCCCGCGAGCGGGAGAGGCGGAGCAAGCCCGCGGCCGGTGATCCAACCTGAAGCATTCTCTTCAGTCACCCTTGCTCTTTTTCTTCCCGTTGTCCTTGCCGTTCTCGGTAGAATCCCGGTCCTTGTCCTTGCCATTGCCGCCGTCCTTGCGGCGGTTGGTGAAGCGGGCGTTGCCGAGCCCGGTGCCGATGGTGAGCACGCCCCAGCGGTCGACGTCCTGCATGAACGGCACCTCGGACAGGCCCTGAACCACGCCGTCATTGTGCATCAGGATCGCGGTGTCGTGCTCGCCGATCTGCGGAATGCCCTCGATCAGGCTCGCCGGCAGGTTGAACTTGCTGCTCTCCCAATTGCCCGGCAGGTTCTGCGCGCCCTTCTCGATCGAGCCGTCCGCGTTGATCACGCCGGGACAGGCGATGCCGATGAAGGGCGCGAGCTTGTAGCCTTCCTTTTCGGCCTCGGCGATCAGCGCCTTCAGCATCTTGGTGAGCCGCTTCACCGCGCCTTCGCGCGTCGGCTCGTCGTCGGCATGACGCCACAGGTCGGAGTTCACGACCTTGGCCTTCGAGAGGTCCTTGGCCTTCTTCCAGCTGGTCTCCACCAGGCCGCAGCGGATGTTGGTGCCGCCGATGTCGACGGCCAGAATGCTGTCATGGGCCTCGAAAATCCAGGACGGCGCCAGATGCAGCGCGCCGAGCAGGCCGGCTTCATCCGGGTGATGGCGGATCGGCGTCATGTCGATCTTGAACTCCTCGGCCTTGAGGATGATCTCGGTGCGCGCGATCGCGAGCTCACCCAGCCGGGAATCGCGGAATCCACCGCCGACCACGATGCGCTCGGTCTTCCCCCAGGCCTTGGACTTGAGGAAACGCCGCGTGACGTAAGCGAGCTCCTGGGCGAAATCCTCGATCGCGCTGTGCACCACCGCGGAGGCCTCGGTGTCGTCGCCGGCCAGCATGGCGTCCAGCGTCTTCTTGCTGACGTTCTCCGAGGGCTCCTTGCCGAACGGATCCTCGCCGGTCTTGCGCAGCGGCTTGCGCCAGCGCTCGAGGATCTTGCGGAACGCGCCCCTGCTGGCGCGGTCGCCGAGAAAACCGTCCTCGTCCTTCATCTCGATGTTGAAACTGTCGACGTCCACCGAGGGCAGCCGCTCCGCCCCGTGATGGGCGATGCCCGTCGTCGTCTTCACCAGCTCGTCTGTTGCCATGCTAAGCCCTGCCCGCGCGAGAATTCGCGGGGACAACGACGAGGGAACCCGTTGGTTGCAGCGCGGACCGGGATTCGATTGCGGGCATGCGAACGGCCAAATCCTTCAAATCCGGGCCGTTTTCGGCAGTTTTCCTTGACTCGGCGGGGATCGCGGCTATAAGTCCCACAACCGGCGCGGGGCGTTTCTCGCGCCGCTTGTTTTTGCGTGGGTTTTCAAAGGGATAACTCCCGCCCGCACAAAACTCGCATAAACCCATAGCGACTGACAAAAAGCCGGCCCGGACGAATTTCGTCGCGAGGCCGGGATTTGAACACGGAGAAAAAACGATGTTCGCAGTCATCAAAACCGGCGGCAAGCAATACCGCGTCGTGCCGGATGATGTTCTCGAAGTAGGCAAGATCGAAGCCGAAGTCGGCACGATCGTGCAGTTGAACGAAGTTCTGCTGGTCGGCGGCGACACGCCGGTCCTGGGCATTCCGACGGTGGCCGGTGCGTCCGTGGCCGTCGAGGTGCTCGACCACAAGCGCGGCCCCAAGGTCATCGCGTTCAAGAAGCGCCGCCGCAAGAACTCGCGCCGCAAGCGCGGCTACCGCGACGAGATCACGGTGCTTCGCATCAGCGAGATCCTGACCGACAACGCCAAGCCCACCAAGGGCCCGCGTCCGAAGCGGGAAAAGGTCGTCAAGGAAAAGGCAACCGAAGAAGCCGCCGCATAATTTTGTCACGCGCAATCACGAATTGATGCGTGGGAAATCGTGAAATGATTCCGTCAAGGAATTGATCTAGACATACGCAGGATTTCGGAGACGAGCCATGGCTCACAAAAAAGCAGGCGGTTCATCGCGCAACGGTCGCGATTCCAAGGGTAAGCGCCTCGGTATCAAGGCGTTCGGCGGGGAAGTCGTCATTCCCGGCAACATCATTGCGCGTCAGCGCGGCACCACCTGGCATCCCGGCCTTAATGTCGGCATGGGCACGGACCACACTCTGTTCGCCAAGATCGAGGGTCGCGTCACGTTCCAGGCCAAAGCCAACGGCCGCACCTTCGTATCGGTGCTCCCGCTCGCAGAGGCGGCTGAATAGACGGCGGATCAAATCTGGAGTCCGCCGGGTCCTTGACCGAACCGGCGGAGTCCTGAAGATCAAAAGATCGAAGGCTCCAGGGGAGGCAGGGAAACCGGCCTCCCCTTTCGTTTGCGTCCTCACTTTTCACTTAGTGACTTCGACGGAGCCGGACATGTTGCAGGATTTTTCGAGCGTGACCTTGCGGGAGGCGAGACCCAGCGTCGTCGCCACCGAGCGGCTGACCTTGCGGCGGCCGACACTCGCCGACGTCAGGACCATCGCCCTCCTCGCCAATGACCGCCGTGTCGCGGAGAACACCCGCCGCCTGCCGCATCCCTATTCGCAGGACGACGCCGTCGAATTCGTCCGCGCCACCGCCGCGCTCGGCAGCGAGACCGTGTTCCTGATCGAGCACGACAGCGGACCGGTCGGCATGGTCGGCATCGACTGCTCGACGCCCGACAATGCCGAGCTCGGCTATTGGCTCGGCGTCGAGCATTGGGGCCGGGGCTTTGCCACCGAGGCCGCGCGCGGCGCGATCGACTTCTTCTTCGAGGAGTTCGAGGACGAGCACCTCCATGCCGGCGCGCGCGTCACCAATCCGGCGTCGCGCAACGTGCTGGAGAAGTGCGGCTTCCAGTGGAGCGGGGTCCAGCTGCACCGCTTCCTGGCGCTGGGCTCCTCCACGCCCGTCGACTGCTTCCGCCTCTCGCGCGGGGTGTGGTCGTCGCTGAAGAGCTGGAGCAGCGCGCGACGGGTGAGGTAGGGCGTTTACCCTCCCCTGGAGGGGGAGGGTCGGCTCACATCGAGCGCAGCGAAGATGTGAGACGGGGTGGGGTGACGGTCTCTGCCCGTCCAACAGTGCCCGTGCGGAGAGATCACCCCACCCCGCTCGCGCTTCGCGCGATCGACCCTCCCCCTCCAGGGGAGGGTAAGAGCTACGCCGGCGGATTCACCTCTGCACTCGGGCGCCCCAGATCGCGCTCGCGCAAGTAGATGTAGAAGCCGGCGCCGATGATGATGACGGCGCCGACGATGGTGGCGATGGACGGCACGTCGCCGAACACGACGAAGCCGAAGATCACGGCCCAGACGATCATCGAATATTGATAGGGCACGACGACACTGGCCGGTGCGAGCTTGAGCGAGCGGTTGACGCAGAACAGCGCGGTCACCGAGATGCACCCCGCCAGCGCGAAGATCGCGAGGCTGCCCGATGTCGGCGGCACCCAGTGGAACGCCGACAGCACCGCGCCGAGCAGGAACGTGCCGACGAATTGCGAGGACGCCATCACGATGTCCGGCGTCTTGCGCAGGCTGCGCGTGATCAGCATCAAGGTTGCGAACGACAGGCTGCCGCCGAGCGCGATCAGCGCCGGCAGGCTGACGGTCTGCGCCGACGGCCGCAGCGCGATCAGGACGCCGCAGAAGCCGATCAGGATCGCCGTCCAGCGCCGCCAGCCGACCTTCTCGCCCAGGAACACCGCCGACATCGCGGTGACGAAAATCGGCCCTGCCAGATAATAGGTGATGACGTCGGCAAGCGGCAGATAGACGGTCGCAAGGAAGAAGGCGGCGACCTCGAGCGTCGACAGCACGACGCGGAAGAGCTGCAGGCGCGGCCGCTCCAGATGCAGGAACTGGTGGCGCTGCCGCCAGACCAGCGGCGACAGCAGCAGCAGCGCCGCGCAGGCGCGCAGGAACAGCAATTGCCCCACCGAATACGTCCCGACCAGGAACTTGCCCATGGCATCGCCGAACGAGAACATGAAGATCGACAGCACCATGAGTGCGATGCCGGCAAGGCGCGCGGAGCGATCATCATAGGCGGAGAGGTTTTTGAAGAGAGGCATTGCTGTCGATCGTGGAAACCCGTCGTTGCGAGGAGCTCTTGCGACGAAACAATCCAGACTGTGTCCGCGGAGGCGATCTGGATTGCTTCGCTTCGCTCGCAATGACGGGCGGAGAGCGTTCGGAAACCGGCGAATAGAGTCGCTTGCGGTCGTTTTAATGACGTGGGCAGCCGGGACAAGCCCGCTTCGCCGAATTGAACGGATTGTCGCACTCTTCGCGCCGCGGTAGCGATAGGCCGCCCACGAACAGAGAGCTTGGACATGACCGATTTCGATCCGACCCGGCATCGCATGATCCCCGCGCAACGCTGGTTTGAGGATTTCGTGGTCGGCGAGCGCTTCGTGCTGCCGAGCCGCACCCAGACCTCGGCGGTGTTCGCGGCGTTCCAGACCGCGAGCGGCGACACCCATCCAGTGCATTACGACGTGGAGTATTGCCGCAGCCGCGGCATGCCGCATCTGCTGGCCCACGGTTTCCAGACGCTGATCCACACCGCGCCCGGCGCCGGCCTGTTTCCGTTCATGGTCGAGAATTCCCTGGTCGGCTTCCTCGAGCAGTCGAGCCGGTTCCTCAAGCCCGTCTTTGCCGACGACACGATCTATCCTGCGCTCGAAGTCACTGAGCTCGTGCCGGGACGCACGACCGGGACAGTCACGCTCAAAAGCACCGTGTTCAACCAGCGCAAGGAGCTGGTGCTGGAGGGCGCGCAGAAATTCCTGATCCGGCGGCGGCCCGCCTGACGTCGGCTTGGACGTCGGCTTGGACCTCGTCTTGGACCTCATCTTGGGGTTAAGCACGGGGCGAAAATCGCGGAAATTCGGCCGGTTTGCGGGTCAATCCGGGTTGCCGCGCGGGACCGGCTAGCCTACCTATGGCCCATGAAATTCCTTGACGAAGCAAAGGTCTATATCCGCTCCGGTGACGGCGGGAACGGCTGCGTGGCGTTCCGCCGCGAAAAATTCATCGAATTCGGCGGCCCCTCCGGCGGCAATGGCGGCCGCGGCGGCAATGTCGTCATCGAGGTCGCTGATGGGCTCAATACGCTGATCGACTACCGCTACCAGCAGCATTTCAAGGCCCAGAAGGGTGAAAACGGCTCAGGCTCGGACCGTCACGGTGCCAACGGCAAGCCGATCACGCTGAAGGTCCCCCTGGGCACGCAGATCTTCGACGAGGACCGCGAGACCCTGATCCACGACTTCACCAATGTCGGCGAAAAATTCGTGCTCGCCGAAGGCGGCAATGGCGGTTTCGGCAACGCGCATTTCAAGACCTCGACCAACCGCGCGCCGCGCAACGCCAATCCCGGCCAGCCCGGCGAGGAGCGCTGGATCTGGCTGCGGCTGAAGCTGATCGCGGATGCCGGCCTCGTCGGCCTGCCCAATGCCGGCAAATCGACCTTTCTCTCCAAGGTCAGCGCGGCCAAGCCGAAGATCGCCGACTATCCCTTCACCACGCTGCATCCGCAGCTCGGGGTCGTGAATGCCGACGGCCGTGAATTCGTGCTGGCCGACATTCCCGGCCTGATCGAGGGCGCCCATGAAGGTGTGGGTCTCGGCGACCGCTTCCTCGCCCATGTCGAGCGTTGCCGTGTGCTGCTGCATCTCGTCGATGCAACCTGCGAGCATGCCGGCAAGGCCTACAAGACGGTGCGGAAAGAGCTCGATGCCTATGGCGGGCTCCTGACCGACAAGATCGAGATCGTGGCGCTGAACAAGATCGACGCGGTCCAGCCGGACGAATTGAAGAAGCAGAAGGAGCGGCTCAAGCGCGCCGCCAAGAAGACGCCGCTGCTGCTCTCCGGCATCACCGGCGACGGCGTCAAGGAAGCCTTGCGCGCGCTCGCCGACGTGATCGGCGAGAGCCCGGTCTCCGCCAAGGCGAAGAGCGCAGCCGAAGCCGAGCCCTGGTCGGCCTGATCCGGCTCCACTTGTCTTCGCGCCCTCGATGACGCAGCATCAAGCAATCAAGAAACGGCAGGGGCGAAGCATGGCGCGCGCGAAGAACGTTCTCTGGATCATGTGCGACCAGCTTCGCTACGATTATCTCGGCTGCACCGGCCATCCCACGCTGAAGACGCCGAACATCGACGCGATGGCCAAGCGCGGCGTGCTCTTCAGCAAGGCCTATGTGCAGTCGCCGATCTGCGGTCCGTCGCGGATGTCGTTCTACACCGGACGCTACATGCGCTCGCACGGCTCGCACTGGAACGGCTGGCCGCTGCGCGTCGGCGAGCCCACGCTCGGCGACCACCTGAAGAAGATCGGCGTGCGCAACGTGCTGGTCGGCAAGACCCACATGGCGCCCGATCTCGAAGGCATGAAGGCGCTCGGCATCCCGCCGGAATCGATGATCGGCGTGCACGTCGCCGAATGCGGCTTCGAGCCCTATGAGCGTGACGACGGCCTGCATCCGACCGGCCGGCCGCGCCCGAAATACGACGAGTATCTGCGCAAGCAGGGCTTTGAAGCCACCAACCCGTGGGAGCACTGGGCCAATTCCGGCGCGGCCGATGACGGATCTTTGCAAAACGGCTGGCTGCTGGTGCACGCCGACAAGGCCGCGCGCGTGCCGGAAGAGCACTCCGAGACGCCGTACATGACGCGGCGCGCGATGGACTTCATCAGCGAGACCGACGGCAGGCCGTGGTGCCTGCATCTGTCCTACATCAAGCCGCACTGGCCCTACATCGCGCCCGAACCCTATGCCAGCATGTATTCGACATCCGACATGATTCCGGTGATCCGCTCCGAGCGGGAGCGGCAGAATCCGCATCCGGTGTTCGGCGCCTATATGGACATGCGCTACTCCCGCAACATGGCGCGCGACGAGGCCCGCGAGAAGGTGATCCCGACCTATATGGGCCTGATCACCCAGATCGACGACCAGATGGGCGTGCTGATGAAGTTTCTGGAGGAGCACGATCTGCTCGACACGACGATGATCGTGTTCACGTCCGATCACGGCGATTATCTCGGCGATCACTGGATGGGCGAGAAGGATCTGTTCCACGAGCAGTCGGCGAAGATCCCGCTGATCATCATCGATCCCTCGAAGGAGGCCGACGCCACCCGCGGCACGCGCAGCGACGCGCTGGTCGAAGCCATCGACCTCGCGCCCACCTTCGTCGATTATTTCGGCGGCAAGGTGCCGGGCCACATCCTCGAGGGTCGCTCGCTGCTGCCGCTGCTGCGCGGGCCGACGCCGGCCGATTGGCGCAAGGTCGCGTTCTCCGAATACGATTATGTCATGCAGGACGTGCGGCTGAAGCTGAACCAGCCGATCGAGCGCTGCCGCCTGTTCATGGTGTTCGACGGCCGCTGGAAATACATCCACGCGTCGGGCTTCCGCCCGATGCTGTACGACCTCGAAACCGATCCAGAAGAGTTTCTGGATCGCGGCGACGATCCGGAGTGCGCCCCGATCATCGCGCGGTTGCAGGCCGAGCTGTTCGACTGGGCACTGCATCCCAACGATCACATCACCACGCCCCGCGAGAAGATCGCGGCCTATGCCGATAATCAGCTCCAGGTGAAGGGCGGGATCCTGATCGGCATCTGGGACGAAACGGAGCTGGCGTCGATTCGTGATGGGATCGAGCAACGCGCGAAGCTGTGAGAGAGGGACAAGCTCTCTCAATTCGTCATGCCCGGGCTTGACCCGGGCATTCACGCCTTACGGCAACCGCGGATACAGGTGGATGGCCGGGTCAAGTCCGGCCATGACGACTGAGTATGCGGCGCCGCCGAAACTCAATTCTCGATCTTGTACCCCGTCGCTTTCACGATCGGCTGCCAGAACGCCGTGTTTGCGGCGAGCTCCTTGGTCAGCCCGTCTGCACTGCTGCCGACCGGGATCAGGCCGATCGCGGTGAGCTTTTCCTTCACCTCGGGCTTGGCGAGTGCGGCGCTTGCGGCCGCGCCGAGCTTGCTGGCGAATTCCGGCGGGCTGCCGGCGGGAAGCCACATGCCGTACCAGGCGTCCGCGACGAGATCGATGCCGCTCTCCTTCAGCGTGGGGACCTCCGGAGCGAACGGCGAACGTTCCGCGCTCGATGACGCGATGATCTTCACGCCCTTGGCGCGATGCTGCGGCAGCGCGTCGGCCAATGTGACGATGCCGAACGACAGATGGCCGCCGATGAGATCATTGAGGATGGGTGCGCTGCCGCGATAGGGCACGCGGGTCAAGGGAATGCCGAGATCCTTCTCGAGCTTGGAGCCCATGAAGTGCGGAATGGTGCCGTTGCTCGGCACGCCGAACGAGGTCTTGTCGGGATGAGCCTTCAGCCACGCCACGAAGCCTTTGAAATCGGCAGCATCGACCGCCGGACCAATCACGACTGCGAATTCGAACCGCGCCAGCAGCGACACCGGCATGAAATCCTTCGCCGTGTCGAAGCTCGGCGTCGTCTCCACCATCGGCAGCAGGTACATGGTGGGACCGGTTGTCACCAGCACCATGCTGCCGTCAGGACTTCCGCCCTTCACCGCCTTGATGCCGATCAGGCCGTCGCCGCCGGTGCGGTTTTCGACCACCATGGTCCGTTGCAGCATCGGCGCCATCTCCTGCGCGATCAGACGACACAGCGTGTCGCCGCCCGCCCCGGCCGCGAACGGGAAAATGATCTTGCTCAATCCGGCCTGCGCTTGCGCTTCGCCCGCCTGCGCCAGCAACGGCAGCCCCAGACACCCAGCCATGAATTTGCGGCGATCCATACGTCTCCCTCCCCAGCCCATTATTGGTTGCCGGCATTAGACCCGGGCCAGCGCCCAAGACAAGGCCCAACACAAGGTGCAAGACCAGATGGAAGACAAGGCCGACCTTGGCCCCGTTTACCATTCCGTCCGCCTTGCGCCGGCCATCGTCCTGCTGCAAAAGCAGGCCTTGCCGGCGCCGCTTTCCGCTCCGCCGTTTCCGATGCAGAGCAATTCGTCACACGCGCCAGCACATACACACATGGCCAGCCCCGAACTCAGTCAATTCCGCCGCATCGTCGTCAAGGTCGGCTCCGCGCTGCTGGTCGATTCCGACAAGGGCGAGGTGCGGGCGTCCTGGCTCGCCGCGCTCGCCGACGACATGGCCAAGCTGCACCGCGAGGGCCGCGACGTCCTCGTCGTCTCCTCCGGCTCGATCGCGCTCGGCCGCAGCCGGCTCAAGCTGCCGCGCGGCCCGTTGAAGCTGGAGGAGAGCCAGGCCGCCGCCGCGGTCGGCCAGATCGCGCTGGCGCGCATCTGGTCGGAGGTGCTAGGGGCCCACGGCATCGGCGCCGGCCAGATCCTGGTGACGCTCCAGGACACCGAGGAGCGCCGCCGCTATCTCAACGCGCGCTCCACCATCGGCAAGCTCTTGGAGTGGCGCGCCATCCCCGTGATCAACGAGAACGACACGGTCGCCACCACCGAGATTCGCTACGGCGACAATGACCGCCTCGCCGCGCGCGTCGCCACCATGGCGAGCGCGGACCTCTTGGTGCTGCTGTCGGACATCGACGGGCTCTACGACGCCCCGCCGAAGAACAACCCGAACGCAAAGCTCATTCCCGTGGTCGACAGCATCTCCTCGGAGATCGAGGCCGTGGCGGGCGACGCCGAGTCCGAGCTGTCGCGCGGCGGCATGCGCACCAAGGTCGAGGCCGCCAAGATCGCCACCACCGGCGGCACCCATATGCTGATCGCCTCCGGCAAGATCGAGCATCCGCTGCAGGCGATCGCCGATGGCTGCCGCTGCACCTGGTTCCTGACGCCGGCCAATCCCATCACCTCGCGAAAGCGCTGGATCGCGGGCACGCTGGAGCCGAAGGGCACGCTGACGATCGACGCCGGCGCCGTCGCGGCGCTGCGGGCCGGTGCCAGCCTGCTGCCGGCGGGCGTGATCAAGGTCGAGGGCCAGTTCGCCCGTGGCGACGCCGTGATCGTGCGCGGCCCCGACATGAGCGAGATCGGCCGCGGCCTGATTGCCTATGACGCCGACGACGCCGAGCGGATCAAAGGCCGCTCCTCTCCGGACGTGATGACCATCCTCGGCATCAGCGGCCGCGCAGAGATGATCCACCGCGACGATCTGGTGGTGGGCGGGTAAGGGCCGGCACGGCCCCTTTGGCTGATCTTGCTGGGCAAATGACGCAGCCGTCGTGCGGCCGGGGAGACCAGCCATACCCTCCCGACCCTTCGCAAAAGCGGGATTTCCGTGCTAGGACACCGCCTTAGCAAAAGGTTGAAACTCCCATGGCCGCCCCCCTCAAAGCCGTTGACGGCAATGCCGACCTCCAGGCGCTGATGTCCGATCTCGGTACCCGTGCCCGCGCCGCCGCGCGCGTGCTGGCGCTGGCGCCGCCGGAGCAGAAGAACCGGGCGCTCGAGGCCATGGAGCGGGCGATCCGCGGCAATGCGGCGGCGATCCTCGCTGCCAATGCCGAGGATGTCGCGGAGGCCCGCGCCTCCGGCAACGCCACCGCCTCCTTCATCGACCGCCTCACGCTGACGCCCGCGCGCGTCGAGGGCATGGCCGAGGGCATCGGCATCGTGCGCGGCATCGCCGATCCGGTCGGCATCGTCACCGAGAGCTGGCAGCGGCCGAACGGCATGACCATCGAGCGCGTGCGCGTGCCGCTCGGCGTCGTCGGCGTGATCTTCGAGAGCCGGCCCAATGTCGCGGCCGATGCCGGCGTGCTGTGCCTGAAGTCGGGCAATGCGGTGATCCTGCGCGGCGGCTCCGACAGCTTCCGCTCCTGCCGTGCCATCCATGACTGTCTCGTCCAGGGCCTGCGCGAAGCCGGCCTGCCCGAAGCCGCGATCACGCTGGTGCCGACGCGCGATCGCGCGGCGGTCGGCATGATGCTGTCCGGATTGAACGGCGCCGTCGACGTGATCGTGCCGCGCGGAGGCAAGAGCCTCGTCGCGCGCGTCGAGCAGGAAGCGCGCGTGCCGGTGTTCGCGCATCTCGAAGGCGTCAACCATGTCTACATCGATGCCAGCGCCGACCTCGCCATGGCGAAGTCGATCGTGCTCAACGCCAAGATGCGCCGCACCGGCGTCTGCGGTGCAGCCGAGACGCTGCTGGTCGATCGCGCTGCTGCCGCAACGAGCCTGAAGCCGCTGGTCGAGATGCTGATCGAGGCCGGCTGCGAAGTGCGCGGCGACGACGCCGTGCAGAAGGCGGATGCGCGGGTGAAGCCTGCGAGCGCAGAGGATTGGGACACCGAATACCTCGACGCGATCATCGCGGCGAAGGTGGTGGATGGCGTCGACGGCGCGATCGCGCATATTCAGAGCCACGGCTCGCATCACACCGATGCGATCGTGAGCGCGGATCAGGCGGCTGCAAAGCGGTTCCTGAGCGAGGTCGATTCCGCGATCGTGCTGCACAATGCCTCGACGCAGTTCGCCGATGGCGGCGAGTTCGGCTTCGGCGCCGAGATCGGCATCGCGACCGGACGATTCCACGCCCGCGGGCCGGTTGGCGCCGAGCAGCTGACGAGCTTCAAATATCGCGTTCACGGCACCGGGCAGACGCGGCCGTAGACGACGCAGGGCACGGGGCATTGAGCAACAATTTCGTCGTGCCGCGTTCCGTGGCGCAAGCGATCCCGCCCTCGACACCGGGCATGCGCGTCGGCCTGCTCGGCGGCTCCTTCAATCCGCCGCATCAGGCCCATCGCGCGATCAGCCAGTTCGCACTGAAGCGATTGCAACTCGATCGCGTCTGGTGGCTGGTAACGCCCGGCAACCCGCTGAAGCAGAACGGCACGCTGCACGAGCTCGGCGAGCGCATGCAGGCCGCGCACGACGTTGCCAACGATCCCAGGATCGAGGTGAGCTGTCTCGAATCCGTCATTCGCACGCGCTACACTATCGACACGATCAACACCTTGCGCCGCCGCCTCCGCGGCCTGCGCTTTGTCTGGATTATGGGCGCCGATAACCTCGCTCAATTCCACCGTTGGCAGGACTGGCGGCGCATCGCCGGCCAGGTGCCGATTGCAGTCATCGATCGGCCGCCACAGAGTTTTCGGGCCCTCGCCTCTCCCGCCGCCCGGGCGCTCGCGCGCTACCGCCTGCCCGAGAACAAGGCACCGCTGCTCGCGGATCGGCCGGCCCCGGCCTGGGTATTCCTGTCCGGATTGAAGCTGAATCTGTCCTCGACGGGCTTACGGAACCCGGACGGGAGCTGGAAAGGTACGACGTGAGACCGAGTGTGCGAACGGAGTGTGGGTTTGGGGCTCTCTGGCATATTGAAACCCTTAACCCCACATGATGTAGTGTAACCAGTGAGTGCCGGATTCGGCGTTCGCGATACAGTGAAAGGAATGGTCCCTGACCACATCTGTATTGTCCAAGTCTGTTTTACCCAAGGTTGCCAAGCCTACGCGTAAAACATCGACCCAAGCTGCGGCCTTGAAGGCGCAACCCGACGCCGACAAGACGCTGAGCCTGATCCTCTCCCGCCTCGACGACATGAAGGCGGAAGAGACGGTCACCATCGACCTTCGCGGCAAATCGGCCTACTCCGACTACATGATCGTCACCACCGGCCGGGTGAACCGGCACGTCGGCGCGATCGCGGAGAACGTCGCCAAGGGCCTCAAGGAAAACGGCATCAAGAACATCCACGTCGAGGGCTTGCCCAATTGCGACTGGGTGCTGATCGATTCCGGCGATGTGATCGTTCACGTGTTCAGACCCGAGGTCCGCGAGTTCTACAATCTCGAGAGATTGTACACGCAGGGCCCAGGGGCGGCGAAGGCGATCTAGAGCGACTGGCCGATTTCGAATCGGTTGACGCGCATGCTAGCGTCGTGCGCGCGCGGAATGCGCGCGGTCCTGAAAACGCGACCTTGAAAACATCATGCGTGTTGCTGTCATTGCGGTGGGCCGGCTGAAGCAGGGCCCCGAACGGGAGCTTGCCGACCGCTATTTCGAGCGGTTCGACGAGGCCGGCCGCAAGCTCGGATTCCGCGAGCTCGCCATCCACGAGATTCCTGAAAGTCGCGCCCGCGACACCGCAACGCGGATGGCCGAAGAGGCTGCGGCGATCTCCGCGCATATTCCGGAAAAATCGATCCTGGTGGCGCTGGACGAGCGCGGCCAGAACCTGGATTCCACCGTATTCGCACGGCATCTCGGGCGCTGGCGCGACGAGGGTGCCGGTCATACTATCTTCGTCATCGGAGGGGCGGACGGACTTTCGCCCGAATTGCGCCGTAAGGCCAAGCTCGCGATCGCGTTCGGCTCTGCGACCTGGCCGCATCAAATGGTCCGCGTCATGCTTCTGGAACAGCTTTATCGGGCCGCCACCATCCTGGCCGGCCATCCCTATCACCGCGCGTGATGCGCGCCACAACGAGCACCTTTGCCTAAAGCGATGCGAGCGCCGATTCTCAACCTGCTGCTGATCGGAAGCCTCGCGGGCGCAAGCCTCGCTAGCACAAGCCTCGCTGGGACAAGCCTCGCGCAAGCTCAGACGGCGACGACGCCGCAGACAGCGGCGGTCTCGCCCGATGCGATCAAGCAGCGCGAGCAGGAGCTGGAGGCCGCGCGCGCAAGCAGGAAGAGCGCGGAGGAAGCGCAGGCCAAGCTCAAGGCCGAGATCACCTCGCTCGGCCAGGACCGCACCCAGCTCAATCAGCAATTGATCGACACCGCCGCGAATGTGCGCTCAGTCGAGACCAAGATCGACGAAGCCGAAGCGCGGCTGCGGTCGCTGAACGGCCGCGAGCAGCAGATGCGCAGCTCGCTGGATTCACGCCGCGCCGACATCGTCGAGGTGCTGGCGGCGTTGCAGCGCGCCGGAAGGCGCTCGCCTCCGGCGCTGCTGGTGCGCCCCGAAGATGCGCTGCAATCGCTGCGCACGGCGATGCTGCTCGGCGCCGTGGTGCCGGACCTGCGCGGCCGCGCGGAAAAAATCGCAGGCGAACTCGGCGAGCTTGTAGCCCTGCGCAAGAACATCGCGACCGAGCGCGACCAGCTCGCCGCCGACCGCGACAAGGTCCGCAGCGACCAGACCCGGCTCACGGCCTTGATCGACGAGCGGCAGCGCCAGCAGGCGTCACGGGAAAAAGACCTCGACGCCGAGAGCGCGCGCGCGATCGCGCTTTCAAGGCAGGTGGGCGACCTCCAGGGGCTCATCGCCAAGATGGAGCAGGATCTGCAAAGCGCCGCCAAGGCGGCCGAGAAGGCCGCCGAGGCTGCCAGGCAGGCCGAGGCCAAGGCGGCCGCCAGCGCCAACGCCGGCACAAAGTCCGGTCCGGCCGCATTCAAGGATCGCTCCCGGACCACCCCTGCGATTGCCTTCGCTGTGGCCAAGGGCCTCCTGCCTCTTCCGGTTAACGGTAACAAGATCAGGGATTTCGGCGGTTCCGACGGGGTCGGCGGGGTCCAGAAGGGCATTTCGCTGGCCACCCGGCCGGGCTCCCAGGTCACGACGCCGTGCGACGGCTGGGTGGTCTATGCCGGCCCGTTCCGCAGCTATGGACAACTCTTGATCCTCAATGCCGGTGGCGGGTATCATGTCCTGATCGCCGGGATGGAGCGCATTTCGGTAAACATCGGACAGTTTGTGCTCACGGGGGAGCCGGTCGCGTCCATGGGGTCGACCTCTCAAGTCGCCTCCATTCTCGCCACGAACGCGAGTCAACCTGTGTTGTATGTCGAGTTCCGCAAAGACGGCACTCCAATCGATCCAGGCCCATGGTGGGCCGCAAATGAAGGCGAGAAGGTTCGCGGATGATGCGCAAGACTTCAGTTATCCTCCTCAGCGCGGCCACCGGTGCTGCGCTGACGCTGTTCGTGACCCAGCCGCGCGCGGTCTTCATGGGCTCCAGCGCGCGAGCCGCCACCGCGGACACCTATCGCCAGCTCAATCTTTTCGGCGACGTCTTCGAGCGCGTGCGCTCGGACTATGTCGAGAAGCCCGACGACACCAAGCTGATCGAATCCGCGATCAGCGGCATGCTCACCGGCCTCGATCCGCATTCGAGCTACATGGACGCCAAGAGCTTCCGCGACATGCAGGTGCAGACCCGCGGTGAGTTCGGCGGCCTCGGCATCGAAGTCACGATGGAAGACGGCCTGATCAAGGTGGTCTCGCCGATCGACGACACCCCGGCGTCGCGCGCCGGCGTCATGGCCAACGATATCATCACCAATCTCGACGACGAGGCGGTGCAGGGCCTGACCCTGAACCAGGCGGTCGAGAAGATGCGCGGCCCTGTCAACACCAAGATCAAGCTCAAGATCATCCGCAAGGGCCAGGACAATCCGATCGACGTTACCCTGGTGCGCGACAACATCCGCGTCCGCTCGGTGCGCGCCCGCATCGAGGCCGACGACATCGCCTATATCCGCATCACGACCTTCAACGAGCAGACCACCGAAGGCCTGAAGCGCGAGGTTGCCAACCTCTCGAATCAGATCGGCGACAAGCTGAAGGGCTACGTCATCGACCTTCGCAACAACCCGGGCGGCCTGCTCGAGGAAGCGGTCACCGTCTCCGACTCCTTCCTGGAGAAGGGCGAGATCGTGTCGACCCGCGGCCGCAATGCCGAGGAGACGCAGCGCCGCACCGCGCATGCGGGCGACCTCACCAAGGGCAAGCCTGTCATCGTGCTGGTCAATGGCGGCTCCGCCTCGGCGTCCGAAATCGTCGCGGGCGCGCTTCAGGACCACAAGCGCGCGACCATCGTCGGCACGCGCTCGTTCGGCAAGGGCTCGGTGCAGACCATCATCCCGCTCGGCTCGGGCAATGGCGCGCTGCGTCTGACCACGGCGCGCTACTACACGCCGTCGGGCAAGTCGATCCAGGCCAAGGGCATCGTGCCCGACATCGAGGTGCTCCAGGACGTGCCGGACGAGCTGAAGTCCCGCACCGACACCAAGGGCGAGGCTTCGCTGCGCGGGCATCTCAAGAACGACGGCGACGAGAAGACCGGATCGCAATCCTATGTCCCGCCGGATGCCAAGGACGACAAGGCGCTCAAGCTCGCCGACGACCTGCTCCACGGCATCAAGAACAGCGCCTCCGCGGCACCCGCGGCGGGCGGCGACAACAAGGGCACGACCGACAAGCCCAAGGCGGCAAACTAGCTCGGCGCCCCGCGGGGTCCAATCAAAAGGGTGGCTCCGGGAGCCGCCCTTTTTGTTTGGAGCCGCCCGAACTCCCGGCATCCCCGGCCTATCCCGGCCTGCCGCCGCTTGACCTCGGCGTGGTATCGTCGGCGCGAGTGATTCGGGATCGCGCATGACTGAAACGGCCGATGATCTGAGCGCCCCGCTCGGACAGGACAAGCCGCGCCGGAAACGCCGGCTGCGGCTGCCGTTCACGGCCATGCAGGCGCTCGCCGTCATGCTCGGCTTGTTCCTGGTCGCCTTTGCCGGCTTCGCCATCTTCAACAAGGATCCGTTCGGCGGCGAGCCGATGACGCGGATCGCGATCCGCGATCCCAAGGCGGCGGACGAAAAACCGGCCGTCGCTGGCCATGGCCAGGACAGCAAGCAAGAAGGCAAGCACGAGACCAAGGAAGCGCCGAAGCAGGCCGGCGAGCAGAAGACCGTCACCATGATCGACGGTTCCACCGGCACGCGCCACGACGTGGTGATCGGCGGCGGCGCTTCCGCCGACAAGGGCGAGGCGGCCTCCGCGCCGCCGCCCGTCATGGCCGGGATCGACCCAAAACTGCTGGAGAAATCACGCTACGGCATGATCCCCGTGGTCGCCGAGGGCCTGAAGCCGTTCAACGTCTATGCGGCGGATGCCGACCGCGCCAAGGCGGCGAAGATGCCTGTCGTCGCGATCCTGATCGGCGGCCTCGGCGTCGGCGCCGCCAAGACCACCGATGCCATCATGAGGCTGCCGCCGGCGGTGACGCTGGCGTTCACGCCTTATGGTTCCGATCCAGGAAAACTCGCCGAGCGGGCCCGCGCCCAGCGCCACGAGATCTTCCTCCAGATCCCGATGGAGCCCTACGACTTCCCCGACAACGATCCGGGACCGCAGACGCTGCTGACCTCGCTGAGCGCCGACCAGAACATGGACCGCCTGTACTGGCATCTGAGCCGGATGCAGGGCTATGCCGGGATCACCAATTTCATGGGCGCCCGCTTCATCGCGACGGACGCGGCGATGCAGCCGATCATCCGCGAGGCGGCCAAGCGCGGCCTCGGCTTCTTCGACGACGGCTCCTCGCCCCGCAGCATCGCGCCCCAGGCCGCGGCAAGCCAGGCGATGCCGTTCGGCAAGGGCGACATCGCGATCGACGTGGTGCCGACCCCGGCCGAGATCGACCGCGCCCTGAACAAGCTCGAAGCGGCGGCGCGCGAGCGCGGCGCGGCCATCGGCACCGCCTCGGCCCTGCCCGTCTCGATCGAGCGCATCGGCGCCTGGACCAAGACATTGGGCGACCGGGGTATCCTATTGGTGCCATTGACAACCGCGATGCTGAAATCAAAATCCAGCTAAATCAACGGATTGGTACGGCACGGGTCTCGCGGGGCCTGCGCGAGCCTTACCGACAGCATGGAAGAGGTCTGGCGGAATGGCGCGTTACGAGGATCTGCCCTACCGGACCTGCGTCGGAGTGATGCTGATCAATACGAAGGGCCTGGTGTTCATCGGCCGCCGCGCCGGCGGCATCGAGCATGTCGACGACACCCATGTCTGGCAGATGCCGCAGGGCGGCGTCGATCCCGGCGAGGACACCTGGGACGCCGCCAGGCGCGAGCTCTATGAGGAGACCAGCGTGCGCTCGGTCGAACGGCTCGGCGAGGTTCCGGACTGGCTCACTTACGACATTCCGCGCACGGTCGCGGGCCGTGCCTGGAAGGGCCGCTACCGAGGCCAGCGGCAGAAATGGTTTGCGGTCCGCTTCACCGGCAAGGACAGCGAGATCAATGTCGAGAAGCCCGGCGGCGGCGGCCACAAGGCCGAATTCGTCAGCTGGCGCTGGGAGCCGATGAAGAACCTGACCGGATTGATCATCCCGTTCAAGCGCCCGGTCTATGAGCGCGTGGTGAAGGAATTTTCCGCGCTGGCGGAGGATTAGTTCGCGTCGTCGTTGCGGGTTGATGCTAATGCATCGCCTGGGCTGACGACGAAAGATCCCGCGCTTGACCGACCAGAAACCCTACCGCCCCAACGTGGGGATCGCCCTCTTCAATGCCGATGGCCGCGTGCTGATCGGGCATCGCTTCAAGGGCGACGGACCCGAGATCATCCTGCCGGGTCTCGACTGGCAGATGCCGCAGGGCGGCGTCGACGAAGGCGAGGACCTGCGCGATGCCGCGCTGCGCGAACTCTGGGAAGAGACCAGCGTCAGAAGCGCAGCCTATCTCGGCGAGACCGACTGGCTGACTTACGAATTCCCGCCCTACGACGGACCACAGACGCACCGGCTGGCGAAATTCCGCGGGCAGCGCCAGAAATGGTTCGCGCTGCGCTTCACCGGCAGGGACGACGAGATCGATCCGCTGACGCCGCGCAACGGACAGCCGGCGGAGTTCGACGCCTGGCGCTGGGAGCGGCTCGACCGCGTCGCCGACGTCGTGGTGCCGTTCCGCCGCGACGTCTACCGCGCGGTGGCGCGAGAGTTCGCGCCCTTCGGAAACTGAAATCGCGAAAACAACCCCATGCACAGTAGAACCGGGGTTGAAGTCATGAGCGAATTTTCACCGGAAATTTGTGTGTGAGGGAGGCACCATTCTCTCGCCAGCGAAATTAGAACGTGGCCGCTTGCTCCGCTGCGCTCCCTCCCCCCTTGCGGGGGAGGGTTGGGGAGAGGGGTGGCTCCGGGCGAGGTCCGAGTTCATGGCGCCCCCTCTCCCTAGCCCTCCCCCCTTGCGGGGGAGGGAACGCACCGTCGTCGGGGCGCGAGTCGGGCCCAATCACTGCAACCCTAGTTGACCGGTCCCACCGTGAACGGGCCGATCGCGATGACGTGGCAATTGCTGTCGCGCCTGGCGCAGTCGGCGAGCGCGGAATTGACCGCTGTCTGCTCGTCCGCGGCCTTCAGGCCGAGGCCCGGCCGGCCCGCGGTGCCGACCGCGACGGCGTTCCAGCCCATGCCATCGGCGAGCTTGCGCACGACCTCGTCGCGCGCATCGGCGACGATCGAGGCGTTGGAGGCGGCATGGAAGAAGCCGGTGATTTTGAACAGGGTCGGGATCGGCACGACAAAATTCTCGTCGACCGCGACGACCAGGCAGGCCACGCCGGCGATCGCGCCGCACGATTCCAGGGCGCGCCGCGCGGCATCGTCGGCGGTTGATGCGCCCATCACCATGAAATACTGACCGCCCGGGCCGAGCGCGACCGAGCGCGATTTCGCCGCGGGCACGAACATGTTCTCGAGCCGGACCTTCGCGGGATCGCGCACCATCGGAAAATCCCTGGAGGCGAAGGCGCGCTCGGTCATGGCATCGTGCCGGATGAACGGCTGCGGCGGCATCGGCGGCTTGCCGTGCGTGTAGACGACATTGTTGCCGACCGCATAGAGCTCGCAGCGCCGCGGCGACTGCGCGGCGTCCGCGCGCTTCTGGCACTGCTCGATCGCCGCGTTGCGCGCGGCCTCCTCGTTCGGCTGATTGAGCGCGGAGCCGGTGTAGCCGCCGACGTTCAGTGCAAAGGCCTTGTAGTCGCCGGCGGCGGAATATTCGCCCGCGAGATAGCCGCGCACGCGGTCGCCGATGAAGGGCACCATATCGGCCGGAAATTTGCCGCCTGAGGTGGCGGGCGCCGAGGGCATCGGCGCCGGACCTGCCGCAGCCATTTGCGTCGGCATGGGCATCGGCGCTTTCGCTGACATGGTGGGCGTCGGGCTGGGGGCCGCCGCGCTGGGCGCAGGATTTGGCGCCGTCGCCGCGGCGCTCGCTGATGTCCTGGTGGTCTCGAGCTTGGCGAAATAGAGGAAGCCGCCGACGCCGATGGCGACGACGGAGACGACACCGACCACCAGCGGCCACATCCAGTTCGGCGCGGGCGCGGCCTTCGCCACCTTCTTGATCTGCGGCGTTGCGTAAGTGCCGTTCTCCCGCCGCATCGCCACCATGTAGGCGTGCACCGGCGTCGGGATGTTCTTGACCTCCTGCGCGCCGATATCGGCGAACTGCACCGACAGCTTGTTGGCGACCTGCTCGTGCACGGCGCGGGAGACGCAGATGCCGCCGACCTCGGCGAGACCTTCGAGCCGGGCGGCGATATTGACGCCGTCACCGAGCAGATCGCCGTCGCGCTCGACCACGTCGCCGATGGTGATGCCGATGCGGAACGACATCTGCCGGCTCGGCGGATAGGCCATGTTGCGGGTTCGCAGGGATTCCTGGATGTCGATGGCGCAACGCACCGCATCGACCGCGCTCGGAAATTCCGCAAGCACGGCGTCACCGGCCGTGTTGAAGATGCGGCCGCCGGCCTTCGCAATGAAATCGTCGACGACCTCGCGATAGGAGGCGAGACGCCGCAGCGTCTCCTCTTCGTCTTCCGCGACCAGTCTCGAGTAGCCGGCAATATCGGCCGCGAAAATCGCTGCGATCTTGCGTTTCATCTGCGACCGGCCCCCGGAACAAATTTCGCGAGCGCAGAATGCCGCTATCGACCGCGCGGTGCAACAAAGTTTCAGCGCCCGCCACGGCCGTGACGAGCGCTGAACTTATTCAGGAATTTCTCATTCGAGCCCCGGAGCAGTGCGCCGGGGCTTAGTGCATGGCCGTGGAGTTGAGCTGCTGCTGAATGCTCTTGAAGTGATCGAGCCGCGCAATCGCCTGATCGAGCTCGTCGCCTTCGTGCTCCTTCAACCCTTCTTCCATCTCCGAGACGGTCGCGGCGAACTGGGCGCGGTCGAGCTCCGCCATCGATGTTGCGACGTCGGCGAGCACGGTGAGGCCCTTTTCGGAGACTTCGGCGATACCGCCGAGCACGATGATCTTCTCGTGCTTGCCGCCGCTGGTGATGGTGAGAATGCCGGGCCGGATCGCGGCCACGACCGGCGCATGTCCCGCCAGCACGCCGAAGTCGCCCTCGACGCCGGGGATGTCGACCTGGTCGACTTCACCCGAAAATGCGAGCTTTTCCGGCGAGACGAGATCGAAATGGAAGGTGGCCATGGGAAACCTGCGAGTAGTGAATAGCGAATAGCGAGTGGCAATTGAACGGGAGCAGCGTCTGTTCGCTACTCCCTATTCGCCATTCGCCAGCTCAGGCGGCTTCCGCCGCCAGCTTCTTGCCCTTCTCGACCGCCTCTTCGATGGTGCCGACCATGTAGAAGGCGGCTTCCGGCAGATGGTCATACTTGCCTTCGCAGAGGCCGCGGAAGCCCTTGATGGTGTCCGCGAGGTCGACGAACTTGCCGGGCGAGCCGGTGAAGATTTCGGCGACGTGGAACGGCTGCGACAGGAAGCGCTCGATCTTGCGGGCGCGGGCCACCGTCAGCTTGTCCTCTTCCGAAAGCTCGTCCATGCCGAGAATGGCGATGATGTCCTGCAGCGACTTGTAGCGCTGCAGCACCTGCTGGACCTGGCGCGCGGTGTCGTAGTGCTCCTGGCCGACGACGAGCGGCGAGAGCATGCGCGAGGTCGAGTCGAGCGGGTCCACCGCGGGGTAGATGCCCTTTTCCGAGATCGCGCGCGACAGCACCGTGGTGGCGTCCAAATGCGCGAACGAGGTCGCAGGCGCCGGGTCGGTCAAGTCGTCGGCAGGAACGTAGATGGCCTGCACCGAGGTGATCGAGCCCTTCTGCGTGGTGGTGATGCGCTCCTGCAGCGCGCCCATGTCGGTGGCAAGCGTCGGCTGATAGCCCACCGCCGAAGGAATACGGCCGAGCAGCGCCGACACTTCCGAGCCCGCCTGCGTGAAGCGGAAGATGTTGTCGACGAAGAACAGCACGTCCTGGCCCTGGTCGCGGAAGTGCTCGGCGACGGTCAGACCCGTGAGGCCGACGCGGGCGCGGGCGCCCGGCGGTTCGTTCATCTGGCCGAACACCAGCGCGCACTTCGACTTCACGCTCGGATCCGGGTTGTGCGGATCGGCGTTGACCTTGGACTCGATGAACTCGTGATAGAGGTCGTTGCCCTCGCGGGTACGCTCGCCGACGCCGGCGAACACGGAATAACCGCCGTGCGCCTTCGCGACGTTGTTGATCAGCTCCTGGATCAGCACGGTCTTGCCGACGCCGGCGCCGCCGAACAGGCCGATCTTGCCGCCCTTCGCGTACGGAGCCAGGAGATCGACCACCTTGATGCCGGTGACGAGAATTTCAGCTTCGGTCGACTGGTCGGTATAGCTCGGCGCTTCCTGGTGGATGGCGCGCCTGCCTTCGGACTGGATCGGGCCGGCTTCGTCGATCGGCTCGCCGATCACGTTCATGATGCGGCCGAGCGTGCCCGCGCCGACCGGAACCGCGATCGGCTGGCCGGTGTCGGTCACTTCCTGGCCGCGCACCAGACCTTCGGTCACGTCCATCGCGATCGTGCGCACGGTGGACTCACCGAGATGCTGCGCAACTTCCAGCACGAGGCGGATGTTGCCGTTCCTGGTTTCGAGCGAATTGAGAATGGCCGGCAGGTGGCCTTCGAACTGAACGTCGACGACGGCGCCCATGACCTGGGTGACGCGACCGACCTGGTTAGCTGCTGTAGCCATGAAGCTCTCCTTCGAAATTCTGTACTTGAACGACCGTCGTTTGGTTCGTGCGTCAGACCGCCTCGGCGCCGGAGATGATCTCGATCAGCTCCTTGGTGATCTGGGCTTGACGGGTTCGGTTGTAGATCTGGGTTTGCTTGCGGATCATTTCGCCCGCGTTGCGGGTGGCGTTGTCCATCGAGCTCATCTGCGCGCCGTAGAACGAGGCGTTGTTTTCCAGGAGCGCGCGGAAGATCTGCACCGCGATATTGCGCGGCAACAGGCCGGAGAGGAGTTCGTCTTCCTCCGGCTCGTATTCATAGGACGTCGTCGGCGCGTTCGCTGCCTTTTCCTCGACGACCAGCGGAATGATCTGCTGTGCGGTCGGGATTTGGGCGATCACCGACTTGAACTGCGCGTAGAACAGGGTGCAGACGTCGAACTCGCCGTTGTCGAAGCGGGCCAGCACCTTCCTGGCGATGTCCTCGGCGTTGACGAAGCCGAGTTGACGAACGCCGCGCAGGTCGAGGTGCTCGACGATCTGCTTGTCGTAGAGACGGCGGAGCTGCTCATAGCCCTTGCGGCCGACGCAGAAGAATTTGACTTCCTTGCCCTGCGCGATCAGCGCCTGGGCGCGCTCGCGCGCGAGGCGCACGATCGAGGAGTTGAAGGCGCCGGACAGGCCGCGCTCGCCGGTGCAGACCAGCAGCAGGTGGACCTGGTCCTTGCCGGTGCCGGCCAGCAGCGCCGGCGCGCCGGGCGAACCGGCGGCAGCGCTGGCGATGTTGGCGATCACCGCGCTCATCTTGTCGGCATAGGGCCGCGCCGCCTCGGCCGCTTGCTGGGCGCGGCGCAATCTGGAGGCCGCGACCATCTGCATCGCCTTGGTGATCTTCTGCGTCGCCTTGGTGGAGGCGATGCGGACGCGCATGTCTTTAAGTGACGCCATTCTTCGTTCACCCCGGCGGTTCGACGCGAGCCGAACCGCTAGCCTGTCCCTGTCGCAATGCCCGGCCGGGCGCCGGGCACGCTTCTTGTTGTCTTGCCTCTTGCGAAGCGGTCATGGCCGGAACGACCGGCCATGCTTGCTATCAGGCGAAGCTCTTGGCGAAACCTTCGACCACCGACTTCAGCTTGGCGGCGGTGTCGTCCGAGAGGTCGCGGCTGTCGCGGATCGCGTTGAGGATGTCGGCGTTCTTGCCGCGCAGCAGCGACAGCAGGCCGTCCTCGAACGCGCGCACCTTGTTGAGCGGAAGCGGATCGAGATAGCCGTTGGTGCCGGCCCAGATCACGCAGACCTGCTCTTCCATCTTCAGCGGCGCGAACTGCGGCTGCTTCAGCAGCTCGGTCAGGCGCGAGCCGCGGTTGAGCAGGCGCTGGGTCGAGGCGTCGAGGTCGGAGCCGAACTGCGCGAACGCCGCCATTTCGCGGTACTGCGCGAGCTCGCCCTTGATCTTGCCGGCGACCTTCTTGGTGGCCTTGGTCTGCGCCGAGGAACCGACGCGCGACACCGACAGACCGACGTTCACCGCGGGACGGATGCCCTGGAAGAACAGGTCGGTTTCCAGGAAGATCTGGCCGTCGGTGATCGAGATGACGTTGGTCGGAATGTAGGCCGAGACGTCGTTGGCCTGGGTTTCGATGACCGGCAGCGCCGTCAGCGAGCCCGAGCCCTGGTCCTTGTTCAGCTTCGCCGCACGCTCGAGCAGGCGGGAGTGAAGATAGAACACGTCGCCCGGATAGGCTTCGCGGCCCGGCGGGCGGCGCAGCAGCAGCGACATCTGGCGATAGGCGACGGCCTGCTTGGACAGATCGTCATAGATGATGACCGCGTGCATGCCGTTGTCGCGGAAATACTCGCCCATGGTGCAGCCGGTGAACGGCGCGATGTACTGCATCGGCGCCGGATCCGAAGCGGTCGCGGCGACGATGATCGAGTATTCGAGCGCGCCCTGCTCTTCCAGCACCTTGACGAACTGGGCAACGGTCGAACGCTTCTGGCCGATCGCGACGTAGACGCAATACAGCTTGATGTTCTCGTCCGGCTGCGCGTTGAGCGGCTTCTGGTTGAGGATGGTGTCGAGCGCGATCGCGGTCTTGCCGGTCTGGCGGTCGCCGATGATCAGCTCGCGCTGGCCGCGGCCGATCGGGATCAGGGCGTCGATCGCCTTGAGGCCGGTCGCCATCGGCTCGTTCACCGACTTGCGCGGAATGATGCCGGGCGCCTTGACGTCAACGCGCATGCGCTTGTCGGCCTGGATCGGGCCCTTGCCGTCGATCGGATTGCCGAGCGCGTCGACGACGCGGCCGAGCAGGCCCTTGCCGACCGGCGCGTCCACGATGGCGCGGGTGCGCTTGACGGTCTGACCTTCCTTGATCTCGCGGTCGGCACCGAAAATAACGACACCGACGTTGTCGGTTTCGAGGTTCAGCGCCATGCCGCGGGTGCCGTTCTCGAACTCGACCATTTCACCGGCCTGGACGTTGTCCAGACCGTAGACGCGGGCGATACCGTCGCCGACGGACAGCACCTGTCCGACTTCGGAGACTTCAGCTTCCTGGCCGAAATTCTTGATCTGGTCCTTGAGGATCGCGGAAATTTCCGCGGCGCGGATGTCCATCAGCCTGCCTCTTTCATCGCGTGCTTGATCGAATTGAGTTTGGTGCGAAGCGAACTATCGATCATCCGGCTGCCAAGCTTGACCACGAGGCCACCGATGATCGAGGGATCGACCTTCACGTTGAGCGCGACGTCCTTGCCGGTCACCGACTTCAGGGCAACCTTGAGGGCGTCGAGATTCTTGTCCGAGAGCGCCTCCGCCACGGTGACGTCGGCCGTCGCCTCGCCCTTGAACCTGGCGACGAGGGCGCGGTAAGCGCGGATCACGTCGCCCACCACGAACAGGCGGCGGTTGGCGGTCAGCACTTTGAGGAAATTGGCGGAGATGCCGGCGATGCCGGTCCTGTCCAGTACGGCCGAGAGCGCCCTGGACTGGGCCTCGGCCGCGAACACCGGGCTGCGGACGAGGCGCTTCAGATCGGCGCTCTCGTTCAGCAAGCCCTCGAATTTGTCGAGATCGGCCTTGACCTCGTCGACCACTTTCTGGTCGCGGGCCAGTTCAAACAAGGCCGTTGCATAACGGCCCGACACACCGGAAACGGACGTATCTTCTGCAGCCACAGACGCGCTCTTTTTGCTGTCAAACTCGCAAGGGAAAAACCGTCGCCACGAAGCGGCGCCTAGCGATCCAAGCCCTTGGAATTCAAGCGGGACTTCGATTTTCGACCCCGCACGGGAAGTGCCGGGCTCGTTAAAATCGCGGCTTTGCTAACATAGCAGGCGCGCACGTGCAACATGACGCCAAATTAAAGGCACGACGTTCTGTCGCCAGTTCGTCGCAGTGCCCGAGGCGCGACGACGATCGGCATGACGATCTGCCATCCGGCGGAATTGAGGCGGGCCTGCCGGCGGCGCCCGTCCATTTCGTTCCTGCCCTCAGCGCATAGCGGCCATGAACACGGATCACTGAGGCGTGACTTCGGCCCCGCCGGCTGCACCCGCCGAATACTTACCCAATTCTAAACACTGAAAGCGATGACTTCGTTTTTCAGTATTTGTAAGTAATAAACATGTTAATAAATCGTTAAATACAAGATTACGGAGCATCGGACGAATATCGGTCACCGGTAACAAGATATTTCATGACGACACGGAACGGATTTACTGCCCAATTCACGCCTCATTAGGAATCGAAACGCCATCCCGCTCACAAACTCATGGGGGCTCCACTTGCCACATATGTGGCAATACTAGCTTAGGGACCACTAAATGCTGTCTTTGAAGACGCTGGGCTCTGTGACCCGGCCGCGTACGGCGATCGCTTTCGTTGCCGCCACTCTCCTCGTCGGTGGAACTGCCACCGAAGCTTCCGCCAAATCCAGGCATCACCACCGGACCTCTCAGCATCATCACCGCCACCACGCCCAGAACGATGCCAACACGACCTCCGATTGGCGCAACGCCAACGCGTCGATGACGCCGTCGTCGGGTAGCGGCCACAGCTTCTCCGGAATGGCCTCCTATTACGGCAACGAGTCCGGCAGCCGGACTGCCTCGGGCCAGCGCTTCAACCAGAACGCCATGACCGCGGCGCATCGTTCGCTGCCGTTCGGCACCAAGCTGCGCGTCACCCATGGCGGCTCGAGCGTCATCGTCACCATCAACGACCGTGGCCCGTTCGTCCGCGGCCGTGTCCTCGACCTCTCCACGGGCGCTGCCCGTGCCATCGGCCTCACCGGGGCCGGCGTCGGCCGCGTCACCGCGGAAGTCGTCTCCTGACGGCGCGAGACGCGCCTCACCACACAAGCGCAGTTCCCGTCATCGTCCGCATGGACATGTGAGCGCGGGATCGGCGCGGGTGAAACAAGCCCGCCGTCTTGGGGGACGGCGGGCTTTTTGCTCGTCCGCCGTCATTGCATTGCGAGCAATGACGAGGGGAGCATTTTTATGATCTCTACAAAAAGCTCTGCGGATCGACGTCCACTTCGAGCTTCTGATTTCCCTTCGGCTTCGGGCACACGGCGAGCCAGTTGCGCAGGTAATCCGACAGATCGAAGCCGCGCGCCGATTTCACCAGGATACGGAAGCGGTAGCGCCCCTTGATGACGGCGAGCGGGGCTTCCGCCGGGCCCAGCACCACCACGCGCTCGTCGCGCGGCGCCAGCGCGACGAGGCGGCGGCCAAAAGCTTCGGCGCTCGGCCGGTCGCCGGCGGAGATGATCAGGCTGGCGAGGCGTCCGAACGGCGGATAGAGCGTGCGTTCGCGCAAGTCGATCTCGCTGTCGTAGAAGGCCTCGCGGTCGCAGGCGATCAGCGCCTTCATCACGGGATGATCGGGCTGGTGGGTCTGCAGATAGCCGACGCCGCGGCCCTGCTCGCGGCCGGCGCGGCCGATCACCTGGTTGAGCAATTGCCAGGTGCGTTCGGAGGCGCGCGGATCGCCATTGGACAGGCCGAGATCCGCATCGACCACGCCGACCAGATTCAGCCGCGGGAAATTGTGGCCCTTGGCGACGAGCTGGGTGCCGATGATGATATCGACGCGGCCTTCCGCGATCTCGGCAAGCTCGCTGCGCATCGTCTCGATCGAGGTGATGAGATCGCTCGACAGCACCATGGTGCGCGCCTCCGGGAACAGCGCCGCCGCCTCTTCCTGCAAGCGCTCGACACCCGGCCCGACCGCGACCAGCGATTCCTCCGCCGAACAGTGCGGGCAGATATGCGGACGCGGCATCGAGAAGCCGCAATGGTGACAGACGAGGCGCTGGCGAAAGCGGTGATCGACCAGCCAGGCATCGCAGATGGTGCAGGCGAAGCGATGGCCGCAGGCGCGGCACAGCGTCAGCGGCGCATAGCCGCGGCGATTGAGGAACAACAGCGCCTGCTCGCGCCGTTCGATCGCGTTCTTGATCTCGGAAGCCAGCCGCGGCGAGATGAAGCGGCCGCGCGCCGGCGGCTCGCGGCGCAGATCAATCGCCTCGATATGCGGCATGTGCTGGCCGCCGAAACGCGACGGCAGCGCGATGCGCTGATAGCGGTTCTTGCGCGCATTGACCTCGGATTCGACCGACGGCGTCGCCGAGGCCAGCACGATCGGGACCTTTGCGACATGCGCGCGCACCACCGCCATGTCGCGGGCGTGGTAATGCACGCCCTCGTCCTGCTTGTAGGCCTGGTCGTGCTCTTCATCGACCACGATGAGGCCGAGATTGGCGTAAGGGAGAAACAGCGCCGAGCGCGCGCCGACCACGACCGGCGCGCTGCCCCCGGAGATCGCCGCCCAATTGCGCGCACGCGTGCGCGGCGTGAGTTCGGAATGCCATTCGATCGGCCGCACGCCGAAACGCTGCGCGAAGCGATCGAGGAACTGGCCGGTCAGCGCGATCTCCGGCATCAGGATCAAGGATTGTTTTCCGCGGCGGATCGCCTCGGCCACGGCTTCGAAGTAAACCTCGGTCTTGCCCGAGCCGGTGACGCCGTCGAGCAGCGCAACGTGGAAGGTGCCGTTGGCCGCGAGCGCGCGCATCGTATCGGCAGCAGTGCGCTGGAGCGGCGAAAAATCCGGCCGGCCGAAATCCGGGTCGGGGGCCGGCGGCGGCGCCGGCGGCGGCATCGGCTCGACCGTCAGCGTGCCTTCGTCGACGAGGCCGTCGACCACGCCGGCCGAAACGCCCGCCTCCCTGGCGGCCTCGGACTTGCCGTGCAGCAGACGGTCCGACAGCACCTCGATCAGGCGCTGCCGCGCCGGCGTCAGCCGTTTTGGCGGATCGCCAGCCAGCCGGACGCCGGCGCGCACTCGCTCGGGGCCGAGGTTCTCGCCCATCCGCAGGCACATCCGCAGCACCATGCCGCGCGGGCTCAGCGTGTAATTGGCGACCCAGTCCACGACCGCGCGCAGCTCGGGCTTCAACGGCGGGATGTCGAGCTTTTCGCTGACCTCCTTGAGGCGGTTGTGCAGGCGCGGATCGGGATTGGCGTTCTCGGCCCAGACCACGGCGAGCACCTCGCGCGGGCCGAGCGGCACGCCGACCAGATCACCCGCCTTCAGCTCCATCCCGCGCGGCACCTTGTAGGAATAGGTCTGGTCGAGCGCGACCGGCACCAGCACGTCGACCATGCGGGTCGCGTTTGCGGAAGCGGGGCTGCGCGGTGTGTGATCCATGGATGGAGAATCGGAACCCGGGGCTTCAAGGCTAGCGGCCTGAGGCCGCCTTAGCGAACGATAAACGAGTGTGATGCGATATACTGGGTGGAATCACCACGTCCAGAGCGCATGAGCAAAGCGGCCGCCCCACAGATCGAGCTCGCCAGCGCCGATCCTGACATCGCGCAGCAGATGACGCGCTGGCTGTCGCATCTCGGCTCCGAGCGGCGGCTGTCGCCGAAGACGCTGGAGGCCTATGGCCGCGACCTGCGGCAGTGCCTGAATTTCCTCAGCAATCATTGGGGCGAGCGCGTGACGCTGAAGCGCTTCGCCGCGCTGGAAGCCACTGACATCCGCGCCTTCATGGCGATGCGCCGCGCCGACGACATCGCCGGCCGCTCGCTGATGCGCGCGCTGGCGGGCCTGCGCTCGTTCGGCCGCTTCCTCGAACGCGAGGGCAAGGGCAAGGTCGGCGCGCTCTCGGCGATCCGCGCGCCGAAGGTCGCGAAAAGCCTGCCAAAGCCGCTGCCGATGGCGTCGGCCAAGCGTCTAGCGGATGCCGACGAGCGCGCCGGCGAGGACCGCGAGACCTGGATTCTGGCGCGCGATGCCGCGGTGATGGCGCTGCTCTACGGCTCGGGCCTGCGCATTTCCGAGGCGCTGGGCTTGAAGCGCCGCGAGGTGCCGCGGCCCGGCGAAGGCGACGTGCTGATCGTGACCGGCAAAGGCAACAAGACCCGCATGGTGCCCGTGCTGCAGAACGTGCTCGCGCTCGTTCAGGAATATGTTTCGATGTGCCCCTATCCGCTGCCCGCCGAGGGGCCGATCTTCGTCGGCGCCCGCGGCGGCCCCTTGAGCCCGCGCATCATCCAGCTCGCGATGGAGCGGCTGCGCGGCGCGCTCGGCCTGCCCGACAGCGCGACGCCGCACGCGCTGCGCCATTCCTTCGCCACGCATCTGCTGTCGCGCGGCGGCGATCTGCGCGCGATCCAGGAATTGCTCGGCCATTCCTCGCTCTCGACCACGCAGATCTACACCGGCATCGATTCGGAGCGCCTGCTCGAAGTCTATGCGAGCGCGCATCCGCGGCGGTGAGCGTGTCAGCGCGTTAGAACAAACCTCGGAGGCAAGCCAATCGGAGGAGCCTCAACAAAGACGTCATAAATCTCTCGGAGAAGCTGGTCTTTTGTCTCCTGCGCGTCTTGCTCGGTCCAGGTCAACGCATACACGCCCCGCAAGAAGCTAGGCATGCTCTTCGCATCGAAACTGCCTCGGAGTATCGGAAGAAATTTTTTGGGATTCGTCGACTGTGATTGCAACAACTCACCTTGAATGACGCGCATTTCCCATCCAACGCCGCCCAAGCGACCGTTCGCTCGAGCAGCATATTCATCGTTGCAAACGATCAAGACTCGATCGGCTTGATCAAGCTCGTTGCACATCCACTGAGGAGTATCCATGCCCGGACGGAGGTGCCAGACATCAAGTCTCGCATCGACTCCATTCTCGCGCAGAAAGGTTGCCAAATCTCGTACCCAAGTCTGATGCTCTTGAGATGTTTTCGTATAGCTTATGAATACGCGCAGTGGCTCGCGCGTGCGCTCTCTAGACTTCTCTGAAACACTGACGTCCGATCGCATCGTCTTTTCTTGCTGCGAGGAAAGCTTCTCAAAGACTTCTCGCTTATAGACGAAAATATTGATCACTTTCTTTTTGATTAGAGACTTTTCAAACCCGGTCATCAAGGCCGACAGCGATTCTGCAGGCGTCAGTCTTCCTGAGCCGGCCCCCAACAGAGGAATAGCAACATCGCGAATCTCCGGCTTCTCAGCTATAAAATCCGATACGGTCTCCGCAATTTTCGAGATAGCCTGTTGGCTCGACTCCATCGCTTGGACGGAAGTGGCGTAGCCCACGTAGGCAGCTATATTTGAAGCGCCATTGAACAACTCGAATTTGACATCACCAAGATTGGAATAGCCGGTAGGCCATTTGATATCAAATTGCTCAAGCTGACTTGCTATTGCGCCAGTTACAGTGCCACCGGTGGAGCAAGGTATCACGATCAAATCGGTTGGCTGCGCGAACATATCGCCCTGCCGAAGCTGGATTGTCGACTTCATTTTGCAATCCTTGATTGAAATACATCAAGGAATTACATTTGGCTGAATGAGTCAATGGTTAGCTTTTTGCAGCCAGAAGGAGGTTCGCAGCACGGGCGAATCCAGCCTAGACTCGGAACGGCTGCTGAAGTTCTACGCCGGCGCGTATCCGCGCAGTCGAGCGCACGACGTAGTCCCGTCATAACTTGCTTGCCTCTTGCGCGGCGCCCGCGGTTCGGTCAATCGTGGGGAACCGACAGGAGGGATCTATGAGCGCACATGAAAGCATGGAGCACGCCGAACACGCCGAGCACGCGTCCGGCTCGAACAAGAAGATCGCGCTCCTGATCGCCGTTCTGGCGCTATTCCTGGCGATCTCGGAGACGCTCGGCAAGGGCGCCCAGACCGAATCGATCAGCAAGAACGTCGAGGCCTCCAATCTCTGGGCGTTCTTCCAGGCCAAGAGCATCCGCCGCACGGTGGTGCAGACCGCGGCCGACCAGGGCAAGCTCATCCTGGGCGCGGCGAGCGACGAGGCCAACAAGGTGGCGGTGCAGAAGCAGATCGAGGACTGGCAGAAGACCGCGGCGCGCTACCGCTCCGAGCCCGAGACCGGCGAAGGCACCGAGCAACTCGCCGAGAAGGCCAAGCATGCCGAGCACGAGCGCGATGAAGCCACCGCCAAGTACCATCACTTCGAGCTGGCGTCGGCGGCCTTCCAGATCGGCATCGTGCTGGCGTCGGCGACGATCATCACCGGAATGCTGGCGCTCGCCTATGTCGCTGGCCTGCTGACGCTCGGCGGCGTCGCCATGACCGCGCTCGGCCTGTGGTTGCCACATCTGCTGCATTTGCATTGAGACGCTGAGGCACATGACACGCCCTTCGCCAGGCCGGCACCTGAGGATTTGGCGGAGACGCAGGTTCAGGAACCGCACTTACCGCGCTTCGTGCACGCTCTTGCGGAAGCGCTGGATCAGGCGGAGGGTCCGGGAGGACCAGCCCTCGCCGTTACCGGAGATCAGCTCGCGGATGCGCTGCTTGATCGGATCGACCAGTTCGGCGGCCTTGGCGCGGAGCTTCAGCACCAGATCATAGATCCGCTCGAACCAGTGCATCTCCAGCAGCTTGTCGCGCGTCACGTCGAAGACGAAGGCGGTGACGCCGACGCCGAGCAGCTTCGCGAACAGGATCGTGAAGATCGCGCTGGTCCAGTATTCATGCGTGAGCAGCCACAGGCCGACCAGCTTGAGCGGAAACAGCGGGATGATGGGGACCGCGAACACGATCAGCGTCATCGCCGGCGACAGCGCATCGACGCGATCCGACAGCCATTGCTTGAACCGGGCGAGCGGAATGATCGCAACGACCCGCGCCACGATCGGTTCGAGATGGTCCCACAGCCAAGCTTCGATCAGGAAGACGATCGCAAGCAGGACCCAGACCGGTTGAAGGAGGCGGCGCAGCATATGTTGTCCCGCCCGATTCGGCTCGGAGCGTCGCCTACATATGGATGGCCCGCTTGCCGACTGCAAGCGCCGCTTCCTTGACGGCCTCCGAACGCGTCGGGTGCGCGTGGCAGGTGCGGGCGAGATCCTCCGCACTTCCGCCGAATTCCATGAGAACGCAGGCTTCGTGGATCATTTCGCCGGCCTCGATGCCGATGATGTGCACGCCGAGCACGCGATCGGTCTTCGCATCTGCGAGAATTTTCACAAAGCCGTCGGTGGTCTGGTTGACCTTGGAGCGGCCGTTGGCGGTAAAGGGAAACTTCCCGACCGTATAGGCCACGCCCGCCTGCTTCAGCTCCTCCTCGGTCTTGCCGACGGAGGACACTTCCGGCGTGGTATACACGACGCCTGGGATAACGTCGTAGTTCACGTGGCCGGCCTGGCCGGCGATGATCTCCGCGACCGCGACGCCTTCATCCTCGGCCTTGTGCGCAAGCATCGGGCCCGCGACGACGTCGCCGATGGCATAGACGCCCTTGAGGCTGGTGGCGAAATGCGGATCGATCTGCACCCGGCCGCGATTGTCCAGCGCAACGCCGGCTTCCTTCAGGCCCAGCCCGTCGGTGTAGGGCACGCGGCCGATGCAGACGAGCACGACGTCGGCTTCCAGCGTCTCCGCGGCGCCGCCGGCGGCGGGCTCGATGGTCGCCTTCAGCGTCTTGCCCGAGGTGTCGACGGCGGTGACCTTGGCGCCGAGCTTGAATGCAAAACCCTGCTTCTCGAGGATGCGCTGGAATTGTTTTGCAATTTCGCCATCCATGCCTGGCAGGATACGGTCCAGGAATTCGACGACGACGACCTCGGCACCGAGCCGCTTCCACACCGAGCCGAGTTCGAGGCCGATCACGCCGGCGCCGACGATCAGGAGCTTGCCGGGGACCTTGTCCAGCGACAGCGCGCCGGTGGATGAGACGATGCGCTTCTCGTCGATCTCGATGCCCTTGAGGCGCGCGATGTCCGAGCCGGTGGCGATCACGATGCTCTTGGTTTCGATCACCTGCGACTTGCCGTCGGCGGAGACTTCCACCTTGCCGGTGCCGAGGATCTTGCCGGTGCCCTTGAGCACGTCGACCTTGTTCTTCTTCATCAGGAACTCGACGCCCTTGACGTTGCCGTCGATGCCCTGCTGCTTGAAGTTCATCATTGCCGGAAGCTCGAGTTTCGGCGCGGAGACGCTGACGCCCATCTTGGCGAAGGAGTGCCCGGCTTCCTCGAACATCTCGGACGCGTGCAGCAGCGCCTTGGACGGCATGCAGCCGACATTGAGGCAAGTGCCGCCGAGCGTTGCGTTCTTTTCCACCACGGCGACTTTCATGCCGAGCTGCGCTGCACGCACCGCGCAGACATAACCGCCCGGTCCGGTGCCGATGACGACGAGATCGTAGGTAGCCATGAGAGAAAGTCCCGTAGGTTTAGCGTGATGAGGATGTGTCAGCGTCCGCGCGGCGCGTCAGCGTCCGCCGGACACATCGAGAATGGCCGAGGTGACGTAGGAGGCATCGTCCGACATCAGCCAGACGATGGCATTGGCGACTTCATCGGCGGTACCGACGCGCTTCATCGGCACCATATGGGCCAGACGATGGTGCCGATCGGGCTCGCCGCCAGAGGCGTGGATTTCGGTGTCGATCAGGCCGGGGCGGATGCCCGCGACGCGAATCCCCTCGTTGGCAACCTCGTAGCCGAGGCCGATGGTGAAGGAATCGATCGCGCCCTTGGAGGCGGCATAGTCGACATAGGTATTGGGCGCGCCGAGCTTGGCAGCAACCGATGACAGATTGACGATGACGCCGCCGTTGCCGCCGTGCCTGGTCGACATCCGCTTCACCGCCTCGCGCGCGCAGAGGATGGAGCCGGTGACGTTGACCGCCATGACGCGCTGGATGCGCTCGGCCGACATCTCGTCGACGCGCACGCCGCTGGTCCCGACGATACCGCCGTTGTTGACGAGCGCGCCGAGCGTGCCGAACTTGTCGGCTTGCTTGAACAGTTCGACGATGTCGCTTTCCTCGGCGACATCGCATTTCACCGCGATGGCCTTGCCGTTGCTGGCCTCGATCAGGCTGACCACCTCGTCGGCGGCGGTCTTGTTGCTGGCATAGCCGACCACGACACGGAAGCCGCGCGCGGCCGCAGCAATGGCAGTCGCGCGACCGATGCCGCGGCTGCCGCCGGTGATGACAACGACTTTATCCGTCAAGCTTGCCTCCATCTTTCGACAAACGCCGCCGCCCCTTCAGGCGACGGCGTCTTCAAGGCATCAGGGATCAGAGGTCCAGCACCAGCCGCGCCGGATCTTCCAGGCTCTCCTTGACGCGAACCAGGAAGGTGACGGCTTCCTTGCCGTCGATGACGCGGTGATCATAGGACAGCGCCAGATACATCATCGGGCGGACCTCGATCTTGCCGCCGACGACCATCGGCCGCTCCTGGATCTTGTGCATGCCGAGAATGCCGGACTGCGGCGCGTTGAGGATCGGGGTCGACATCAGCGAGCCGTAGATGCCGCCATTGGTGATGGTGAAGGTGCCGCCCTGCATCTCGTCGATCTTGAGCTGGCCGTCGCGGGCGCGGCGACCGAAATCGGCGATCCCCTTCTCGATGTCCGCGATCGACTTGTTGTCGCAGTCGCGGACAACAGGCACGACGAGACCCTTGTCGGTGCCGACGGCGACGCCGATGTGGTAATAGTTCTTGTAGATCAGATCGGTGCCGTCGATCTCTGCGTTGACGGCCGGGATGTCCTTCAGGCCCTGCACGACGGCCTTGGTGAAGAAGCCCATGAAGCCGAGCTTGCTGCCGTGCTTCTTCTCGAACGCGTCCTTGTAGTGCGCGCGCAGCGCCATGACGTTGGTCATGTCGACCTCGTTGAAGGTCGTGAGCATGGCGGCGGTGTTCTGCACGTCCTTGAGGCGGCGCGCGATGGTCTGGCGCAGCCGGGTCATCTTGACGCGCTCTTCGCGGGCGGCGTCATCGGCCGGCGAGGGCGCGCGGACCTGAACCGCTGCGGCGGGCTGGTTGACCGGGGTCGGCGCCGAGGCCGCGCGTTCGATCGCAGCTAACATGTCGCCCTTGGTGACGCGGCCGTCCTTGCCGGAGCCCGGAACGGTCGAGGCGTCGATGCCGGTCTCGGCCGAGAGTTTTCGCACGGAAGGGGCGAGCGGCGCATCGGCCGGCGGCGCCTTCGGAGCCGGCGCAGCAGCAGCAGCAGCAGCGGCCGCCGGAGCAGCGGCAGCGGGCTTGGCCGGCGCAGCCGCCGGCTTGGCAGCGCCAGCGGAGCCTTCGGTGATCTGGCCGAGCAGCGCACCCACGGCGACCGTCGCGCCATCGGCAGCGATGATCTCGCTCAGCGTGCCGGCGGACGGCGCCGGGACTTCGATGGTGACCTTGTCGGTCTCGAGCTCCACCAAGGGCTCGTCGACGGCGACGGGATCGCCGGCCTTCTTGAACCAGCGGCCGATGGTGGCCTCGGTGACGGATTCGCCGAGCGTCGGCACACGAATTTCAGTCATGGTCTTTTCCTTAAGGAGATCGCCAATGCGGTCATAAGTGCGGATGTCATCGCCTGCGAAAAGCAAGCCGTCCGGCAAGCCGCAACGTTCGCATTCACGACGACGTCACGACTTACCGGATGCCCCGCTCCGGTGCGCGATTGCGCACAAGGCGGGGCATGACGCAGTTCAAAAAGTTCAGCTCAGTGCTTCGTCCAGGAACGCCTTCAACTGCGCCTGATGCTTGGACATCAGACCGGTCGCGGTCGCGGCGGAGGCGGCGCGGCCGACATAACGCGGACGCCGGCTCGCACCGTTCACCTGGTTCAGCACCCATTCCAGATAGGGCTCGATGAAGTGCCAGGCCCCCATGTTGCGGGGCTCTTCCTGGCACCACACCACTTCGGCCTTCTTGAAGCGCGACAGCTCGGCCACCAGCGCCTTCAGCGGCACCGGATAGAGCTGCTCGACACGCATCAGGTAGATGTCGTCGATGCCGCGCTTCTCGCGCTCCTCGTAGAGGTCGTAATAGACCTTGCCGGAGCAGAGCACGATGCGACGGATCTTCTCGTCCGGGACGAGCTTGACCGGCTCGCTCGGCAGCATCTGGGCGTCATCATAGAGGATGCGGTGGAAGGTCGTTCCCTTCGCGAGCTCCTCGAGACGCGACACCGCCCGCTTGTGACGGAGCAGCGATTTCGGCGTCATCAGGATCAGCGGCTTGCGGATCTCGCGATGAAGCTGACGGCGCAGCACGTGGAAGTAGTTCGCCGGCGTGGTCGGATAGACCACCTGCATGTTGTCTTCAGCGCACATCTGGAGATAACGCTCGAGCCGCGCCGAGGAATGCTCCGGTCCCTGGCCCTCATAGCCGTGCGGGAGGAGGCAGACGAGACCGGACATGCGCAGCCATTTGCGCTCGCCCGAGGAGATGAACTGGTCGAACACGACCTGCGCGCCGTTGGCGAAGTCGCCGAACTGCGCCTCCCAGAGGGTCAGCGTGTTCGGCTCGGCGAGCGAGTAGCCGTATTCGAAGCCGAGCACGGCTTCTTCCGACAGCAGCGAGTTGATGACCTCGTAATGGCCCTGCTCGTGGCCGAGATGGTTGAACGGCGTGTAGCGGCTCTCGTCTTCCTGGTCGATCAGGACCGAGTGGCGCTGCGAGAAGGTGCCGCGCTCCGAATCCTGGCCCGACAGGCGGACGTGGTGGTTCTCGTTGAGCAGCGTGCAGAACGCCAATGCCTCGCCGGTCGCCCAGTCGATGCCGGTGCCGCCGTCGATCGCCTTGGCACGATTTTCCAGAAAGCGCTGGATGGTGCGATGGACGCGGAAACCGTCCGGCACCTTGGTGATCTTGCGGCCGATTTCCTTGAGCTCGGCGATGTCGACGCCGGTGACGCCGCGCCGCGCATCTTCTTCCTGGTCGGCGATCTTGAAGCCGGCCCATTTGCCGTCGAGCCAGTCGGCCTTGTTGGGCTTGTAGCCGGAGCCGGCTTCGAGCTCGGCATCGAGCCGCGCGCGCCAGTCCGCCTTGGCCTTCTCGACCTCGCCCTCGGTCAGCACGCCTTCGTTGATGAGGCGGCGGGCGTAGAGCTCGAGCGTCGACGGATGGGCCGCGATCTTCTTGTACATCACCGGCTGGGTGAAAGCCGGCTCGTCGCCCTCGTTATGACCGTGCCTGCGATAGCAGAACATGTCGATGACGACGGGCTTGTGGAATTTCTGCCGGAACTCGGTCGCGACCTTGGCCGCGAACACCACGGCTTCCGGATCGTCGCCGTTGACGTGGAAGATCGGCGCGTCGATCATCTTCGCCACATCCGACGGATAGGGCGAGGAGCGCGAGTAACGCGGATAGGTGGTGAAGCCGATCTGGTTGTTGACGATGAAGTGCACGGAGCCGCCGGTGCGGTAGCCCTTCAGGTCGGACAGACCGAAGCATTCCGCGACCACGCCCTGGCCTGCGAACGCGGCGTCGCCATGCATCAGCAGCGGCAGCACCGAGATGCGCATGTCCGGCGGATCGCCGTGCTGGTCCTGCTTGGCGCGGACCTTGCCGAGCACCACGGGATCGACGATCTCGAGATGCGAGGGATTGGCGGTCAGCGACAGATGGATGCGGTTGCCGTCGAACTCGCGGTCCGAGGACGCGCCGAGGTGATATTTGACGTCGCCGGAGCCTTCGACCGCATCGGGGTTGGCCGAACCGCCCTTGAATTCGTGGAACAGGGCGCGATGCGCCTTGCCCATCACCTGGGTCAGCACGTTGAGGCGGCCGCGATGCGGCATGCCAAGCACGACCTCCTTCACGCCGAGATTGCCGCCGCGCTTGATGATCTGCTCGAGCGCGGGGATCAGCGATTCGCCGCCGTCCAGACCGAAGCGCTTGGTGCCGGTGAACTTGGTGTCGCAGAATTTCTCGAAACCTTCGGCTTCGACCAGTTTCATCAGGATGGCTCTGCGGCCTTCGCGGGTGAACGAGATCTCCTTGTCCGGCCCCTCGATCCGCTCCTGGATCCACGCCTTCTGCGCGGCATTGGTGATGTGCATGAACTCGACGCCGAGCGTCTGGCAGTAGGTGCGCTCGCAGATCGCGGTGATCTCGCGCAGGCTGCCATATTCGAGGCCGAGCACGTGATCGAGGAAGATCTTGCGGTCGAAATCGGCTTCGCTGAAGCCGTAGGTGCGCGGGTCGAGCTCTTCGCGGTTACGCGGGGCTTCGATGCCGAGCGGATCGAGCTTGGCGTGGAAGTGGCCGCGCATCCGGTAGGAGCGGATCAGCATCAAGGCGCGGACGGAGTCGCGCGTGGCCTGCAGCAGGTCGGCGGAGGAGAGGCCGCCACCCTTGTCGCCACTCTTGGCCTGCGCCTTGGCGGCAATCTTGGCGCCGACCACCTTCTCGACCTCGGCCCAGTTGCCGTCTAGCGCGGAGGTCAGGTCGTCCTGCGGGGTCAGCGGCCAGTTGGCGCGCTCCCAGGACGGGCCTTCGGCATTCTTCCGGACGTCGCCGGGCTGGTCGTTCAGGCTCTTGAAGAACTCCTGCCACTCGGCGTCGACCGAGGACGGGTCCTTCTCGTAGCGGGCGTAGATTTCGTCGATGTAGGTGGCGTTGGTGCCCTGCAAAAAGGAGGAGAGGGCAAAGGCTGCGTTCGCGTCTTGGCGAGACATACTTGAGTTCCTGGCGATTTCGGTTCGCGCATAACAAACGGCGCTGGCGTCGAGCCTCCCGGCAGAGGCTCGACGCGACAGGCACCATTTACCCTATTTGCTGCGAAACTTCGCCCGGAAAAGTACGAAGAAGTGAACTAGCCTTTCAACTTTTCGGCAAGCGTATGCCCGAGGCGTGCGGGAGACGGCGACACTGTAATCCCTGCGGATTTCATCGCGTCGGTCTTGGAACCGGCGTCGCCCTTGCCGCCCGAAATGATCGCGCCGGCATGGCCCATGCGGCGGCCGGGAGGTGCGGTGACGCCGGCGATGAAACCGACCATCGGCTTCTTGCGGCCGCGCTTGGCCTCGTCCTTGAGGAACTGGGCGGCGTCCTCCTCGGCGGAACCGCCGATCTCGCCGATCATGATGATGGATTCGGTCTTGGGGTCGGCCAGCAGCATTTCCAGCACGTCGATGAACTCGGTTCCCTTGACCGGGTCGCCGCCGATGCCGACCGCGGTGGTCTGGCCGAGGCCTTCCTGCGAGGTCTGGAACACGGCTTCATAGGTCAGCGTGCCGGAGCGGGAGACGATGCCGACGCTGCCGGTCTTGAAGATGTTGGCCGGCATGATGCCGATCTTGCATTCGCCGGCGGTCATGACGCCCGGGCAGTTCGGCCCGATCAGGCGCGACTTGGAGCCGGCCAGCGAGCGCTTCACGCGCACCATGTCGATGACCGGGATACCTTCGGTGATGCAGACGATCAGCGGGATCTCGGCGTCGATGGCTTCGCAGATCGCGTCGGCCGCACCCGGCGGCGGCACGTAGATCACCGAGGCATCGGCGCCGGTCTTCTCACGTGCCTCGCGCACGGTGTCGAACACCGGCAGGCCGAGATGCGTCGCGCCGCCTTTGCCCGGCGAGGTGCCGCCGACCATCTTGGTGCCATAGGCGATCGCGGCTTCGGAGTGGAAGGTGCCGTTCTTGCCGGTAAAGCCCTGGCAGATGACCTTGGTGTTCTTGTCGATCAGGATGGACATGAGGTCTGCTTTCGCGAAACTAACGAGTGAGAGGTCAGTGGATGCGGCGGTAGACGCCGGTGAGCACGTCGGCCCAGCCTTCCGCGTCCGGCGAGAACTGGATCTTCAACGAATAGGAATCATCGTCGATGATTTCGTAGACGTGGCGCGCATTGCCGCGGAGCGAACCGCGCACCAGCGTCAGGGTCTTGCCGACCCACCCGCCCGAAGCGGGCGAGGGCGGCGTGTAGCCGAGCGAGTCGTACCAGAACAATTTGTAGGTCCGGTCCTCGCGATCGAAGGTGAAAATGCCGTGGGTGGCGAAGCTTTGCTTGCCCTCGCGCGTCTGCACCGAGTCCTGGATCAAGTAGAACCCGTTGAGATCCATGTGCGCGACGACGTGAGACGTGGCCGACCCGCCTTCCGTCCAGCGCGACGGAAAGACCACCTCTTCGCCATTCCATTCGCCGGCGAACGCGGCGAGACGCGCATGCTCTGCAAGCGGGGACGATGCAGCGAGATGGTCCTGGGTCATGGCCTCAGCCTCCCTTGACGGCCTTCACGATCTTCTGTGCGGCGTCGTCGAGATTGTCCGCCGGCACCACGTTCAATCCGGATTCACGGATGATCTTCTTGCCGAGCTCGACATTGGTGCCTTCGAGGCGGACCACCAGCGGAACGCTGAGGCCGACCTCGCGCACGGCAGCCGTGACGCCCTCGGCGATCACGTCGCACTTCATGATGCCGCCGAAGATGTTGACCAGGATGCCCTTCACGTTGGGATCGGCGGTGATGATCTTGAAGGCGGCCGCGACCTTTTCCTTGCTGGCGCTGCCGCCGACGTCGAGGAAGTTCGCCGGCGCCATGCCGTAGAGCTTGATGATGTCCATCGTCGCCATGGCGAGACCGGCGCCGTTGACCATGCAGCCGATGTTGCCGTCGAGCGTGACGTAGTTGAGGTCGTATTTCGACGCCTCGATTTCCTTGGCGTCTTCCTCGGTCTCGTCGCGCAGCGCGAGCACCTCGGGGTGACGGAACAGCGCGTTGTCGTCGAACGACACCTTGGCGTCGAGCACGCGGAGCTGGCCCTGCTTGGTCACGACCAGCGGGTTGATCTCCAGCATCGACATGTCCTTGGCGACGAAGGCCGCGTAGAGCTGCGCAGTGAGCTTCTCGGCCTGCTTGGCGATGTCGCCCGACAGCTTCAGCGCGTTGGCGACCGTGCGGCCGTGGTGGCCCATGATGCCGGTCGCGGGATCGACCGAGAAGGTGACGATCTTCTCGGGGCTGTTGTGCGCGACGTCCTCGATGTTGACGCCGCCCTCGGTCGACACCACGAACGAGACGCGCGAGGTCTCGCGGTCGACCAGGATCGAAAGGTAGAATTCCTTGTCGATGTCGGAGCCGTCCTCGATGTAGAGGCGGTTGACCTGCTTGCCGGCGGGGCCGGTCTGGATCGTCACCAGCGTGGCGCCGAGCATCTGCTTGGCGAATTCGGCGACCTCGGCGGCCGACTTGGCGATACGGACGCCGCCCTTGTCGCCGGCGGAGGCTTCCTTGAACTTGCCCTTGCCGCGGCCGCCGGCGTGGATCTGGCTCTTCACCACCCAGACCGGGCCCGGGAGGGCCTTGGCAGCGGCTTCCGCGTCCGCGGGCTTCAGGACGGGAACGCCCTTGGAGATCGCCACGCCGAACTCGTTCAGCAGCGCTTTGGCCTGATATTCATGGATATTCATATGGTCGCTCCCTGAACCCGCGGGCGGTGACCTCTTGGGCCCACCTCAGTCTTGTGGCTGGCATACCATATACCACAGGAACTGCAACACGGATTCTTTGACATCGATCTGGACTGCCGAACCGGAAAACCCGCCAGGCCTTCAACAAGAGTTGCAGCCGGGCCCCGGAAGTGAAACCGCCGAAGACCGGTTTTTCGATCTTCGGCGGGGAATTTTGCGCTTAGCGGCCGAGAAGATCGGGGGCAATCTTCTTGCAGGCGTCCACCAGGCCCTGCACCGCCCCGACCGACTTGTCGAAGGCCTCGCGGTCCTTGCCGGCGAGCTCGATCTCGACGACGCGCTCGACGCCCTTGGAGCCGATCACGACGGGCACGCCGACATACATGTCCTTCACGCCGTATTCGCCGTTGAGGTAGGCGGCCGAGGGCAGCACGCGCTTCTTGTCACGCAGATAGCTCTCGGCCATCGCGATCGCGGACGCCGCCGGCGCGTAGAAGGCCGAACCGGTCTTGAGCAGATTGACGATCTCGGCGCCGCCGTTGCGGGTGCGGTCGACAATCTCGTCAAGGCGCGCCTGCGAGGTCCAGCCCATCTTGACGAGGTCGGGCAGCGGAATGCCGGCGACGGTGGAGTACTTCACCAGCGGCACCATGGTGTCGCCATGGCCGCCCAGCACGAACGCGGTGACGTCCTCGACCGAGACGTTGAACTCGTCGGCCAGGAAGTAGCGGAAGCGCGACGAATCCAGCACGCCGGCCATGCCGACGACCTTCTTGTGCGGCAGGCCGCTAGCCTTCTGCAGCGCCCAGACCATGGCGTCGAGCGGGTTGGTGATGCAGATGACGAAAGCGTCGGGGGCGTACTTCTTGATGCCGGCACCGACCTGCTCCATGACCTTGAGGTTGATGGAGAGGAGGTCGTCGCGGCTCATGCCGGGCTTGCGCGGCACGCCGGCGGTGACGATGCAGACCTTTGCATTGTCGAGCGCCTCGTAGGAATTCGCGCCGGTATAGTGCGCGTCAAAACCGTCGACCGGCGAGGACTGCGCGATGTCGAGCGCCTTGCCCTGCGGCACACCCTCGGCGATGTCGAACATCACCACGTCGCCCAGTTCTTTCAGGCCGATGAGATGAGCCAGCGTTCCGCCGATCTGACCGGAGCCAATCAAAGCAATCTTGTCGCGCGCCATGTGAACCTGTCCTTTAGACACGTAAGGAGGGGAAAACTGACAGGGTGGTTATCCCTTTCGCTTCCGCCGTTCAAGTCGGTGGATGCCCAATTGTCGGGCTTGCCGATGCCTCGGGCACGCAGCCCTGTCATTCCGGGCTCGCGACCAACGGGTCCGCGCAAAGCGCGGCCCGATGACGGGCTCCGTCGCGAGCCCGGAATGACAGCGCTGGCAAATAGGACTTAAGTCTCCACCAAGCCCTTGGTCGAGCCGCTCGCGGTGGAATCCTTGCGGCCGTGAGGCAGCGCCAGATAGGATTCCGAGCTCATTTCGATCAGGCGCGACGCGGTGCGCTTGAACTCGTTGGCCTCGTTGCCCTCGTGGGCGAGATAGAGCGAGATCGGATTGGCATCGGCCGAGGCCATCAGCTTCACGGCGTTGTCATAGAGCGTGTCGATCAGCGTGATGAAGCGCTTGGCGGAATTGCGCCGGGAGAAATCCATCACGGGAATATGGTCGACCAGGATGGTGTGGTAGTCGTGCGCCAGCCTGAGGTAGTCGGATGCGCCTAACGGCTTCTCGCAGAGATCGGCGAACGCAAAGCGCGCGACGCCATGGGCCGAGCACGGCACGTGCAGGATGCGGCCCTTGATCGAAATATCGCGCGACCTGCATTTGGCGCCGCCCGACATCTTCGACCAGGCGCGGTCGAGCGCTGCGTCCGCGTCGCTGTCCGCCGGCGTCAGCCACATCGGCACGCCCTGGAGCTTCTCCAGCCGGAAGTCGGTGCGCGCATCGAGCCGCGCCACGTCCATGTGATCCGTGATCTGCTTGATGAAGGGCAGGAACAGCGAACGGTTCAGGCCGCCCTTGTAGAGATCTTCGGGCGCGACGTTGGAGGTCGCGACCACCACGGTGCCGAGCTCGAACAATTTTGCGAACAGCCGGCCGAGGATCATCGCGTCGGCGATGTCGGTGACGTGAAATTCGTCGAAGCAGAGCAGCCAGCTCTCCTCGAAGATCGCGTTCGCGGTCAGCGCGATGACGTCGCCATCGGCGATCTCGCCGCGCGCGATGCTCTGGCGGTAGTCGTAGATGCGCTCGTGCACATCGGCCATGAATTCGTGGAAATGCGCGCGCCGCTTGTGCTCGACGGTGCTGTGCTGGAAGAACAGGTCCATCAGCATGGTCTTGCCGCGGCCGACCTCGCCATGGATGTAGAGCCCGCGCGGCGCCTCGTCCTTGTCGCTGCTGAACAGGCGGCTGAGCAGGCCCTGCTTGCGCGCCGGCTTGTAGTTTGCGAGCCGCTGGTCGAGCGCCGCATAGGCTTCCGCGACTTCGGCCTGCGCGGCATCGGGCTCGATCGCGCCGGACGCGATCTGGGCCTGATAAGCCTCGCGGAATGAGGAACTGGGGGTCGAGAGCATGGCTCTTTACCGCCAGAGATGAGCGAAAATTGCAACTCCGTATTGGCGCAAGGGCTTATGCGCCCCCACCCGTCGCGGACAGATCGCATGCATGCACGGACCTTGGCGCGAGACGCGGCACCCGGGCCGCCACGAGGATCATTCTTGCGCTCCGCCGGGCTAGAATATACCTATTGAGGAACCAAGGAACCTCGGTATGGCGCTTAGCATCAAGGACCCCGAAACGGAGCGGTTGGCGCGAAGTCTGGCGCAATTGACCGGCGAGAACATCACGACGGCAACCAAGCGCGCCATCGAGGAGCGTTTGCGCCGGCTCGGCGGTCAAGCCCACAAAGACGCTCTGCTTCAAGACATGGCCGAGATCAGGCGACGCTGGAGCGAAATGCGCGTCCTGGATGACCGCACGCCTGAGGAAATTCTCGGATACGACGAGCATGGATTGCCGCGCTGATGGTGATCGATACGTCGGCGATCGTGGCAATCGCGCTCAACGAAGACGATGCAGCGGATATCGAGCGACTGATCGTCGACGATCCGATCCGCCTGATCTCTGCGGCAACGGTGCTTGAAGCGACGAAGGTGATCGAGACACGGCTCGGTGATGCGGGCGGGCGCGAATTCGATCTCTGGCTCGTCAAGATCGGCGCCGAGATCGTGGCGGTCGATGCCGGACAAGCCGATGCAGCACGGCGCGCCTGGCGGCGTTACGGGAAGGGGCGTCATGCCGCGTCACTCAACTACGGCGATTGCTTTTCGTATGCGCTGGCTTTGACCCGCAGCGAACCACTGCTCTTCACAGGCAAGGACTTTGCGAAGACCGACGTCAGCCGGCCGGGCGTTGCACCGCCGCGATAGCGCGCCGAAGCGAAGACCTCACGGACACAGCTCGTAGGCGTCCTCGACCACATACGGGCCGCCGCCGGTGGAGGCACGCGACGAGAACAGCACGAAGCGTTCGGCCACGAAGGCCTTGCTGGGGAAGTAGCCGCGCATCGAGAGATAGTCGGCGACATCACGGTCGGTGGCGTCGTGCAGCCGGGCCAGCGTGACGTGCGGGATGAACTTGCGCCCCTCCGGGTCGAGACCGATCCGCTGCATCATGCGCTCGAGCTCGGCCTGCAATTCCATCAGCGGCCTGCTCGGCGCGATGGTCGCGACCACAGCGCGCGGCTTGCGTCCGCCAAAACTCTGCAAGCCCTGCACCTTCACCTCGAATGGCTTGCGATCGACCCGAAACAGCATCGAGGCGATCTCGTTGGCGGACATGCCGTCGATATCGCCGATGAAGCGCAGGGTGACGTGATAATTTTCGGGATCGATCCATCGGGCGCCGGGAAGGCCGCCCCGCAAATTGGAAAGCGTCTGGCTGACTTCAGCCGGGATTTCCAGACCAGTGAACAAACGCGGCATCGTTTCGCACTCCCGATGCTTGGACATGATCCCTGGGCAGGATCATATCCAAATTTTAGAGCCGGCGACGAATCACCGGTACCCTGATTTCTATCGCGTTTGTGTGACTCTGCGAAGCGTGACCCGTGAACTCACGGGATAACCCTTTCGGTTAGGGTTAGCGCTGCCTGCTTTTCAACGCCGTTGCTCAGCTATCGTGCCGATGAATGCCTCTACCGTGGGCATGATGTTGCCGACGATGATGTCGACGCCGGGCGCGGTCGGATGAATGCCGTCGGCCTGGTTGAGCTTGGCGTCGGCCGCGACGCCGTCGAGGAAGAACGGATAGAGCGGCACGCCGAATTTTTTCGCCAGATCCGGATAAATCGAATTGAAGCGCGCGGCATAGTCCGCGCCGTAATTGGGCGGCGCCAGCATGCCGCACAGCATCACCGCGATCTTGCGTGCCTTGAGGCGCTGGACGATCTCGGTCAGCGCCGCGCGCGTCAGGTCGGGATCGATGCCGCGCAACGCGTCGTTGGCGCCGAGCTCGATGATCACGCCGTCGGTTCCGTCGGGGACCGACCAGTCGAGCCGGTCGCGGCCGCCGGAGGCGGTGTCGCCGGACACCCCGGCATTGGTCATGTCGACTACTATGCCTTTGGCCTGCAAGGCTTTTTGAAGTTTTGTCGGGAACGCCTCCTGGGCCGGAAGGCCGAGGCCGGCGCTCAAGGAATCGCCCAGAACGACAAGCTTGACCGGTTTTGTCGTTTCCGCCCAAGCCGGGTTTGCGACCGTCATCAAAGCGAGCATCAACACGGCTATGTGCATGAACAATCCGTAACGCCTCTCGACCGCGTGTGCGGAGTTGCCATATGACCGGACCATGGACACTCGCCTCGATTCCTCTTCGCTCGCCGGCACCGCGCCGGACACCATCGCCATCTCCAACGTCAATCTGTCATTGGGTACGGGCGCGGCACGCGTTCACATCCTAAAGGATATCAGCTTGCGCGTCGGCCGTAGCGAGACGATCGGCCTGATCGGCCCGTCAGGCTCGGGCAAATCCACGCTGCTGATGGTGATGGCGGGGCTGGAACGTCCTGATAGCGGAGAGGTGGTGGTCAGCGGCACGGCTTTCAATGCCCTCGACGAGGACGCGCTGGCCCGCTTCCGCGGCCGCCAGGTCGGCATCGTCTTCCAGTCCTTCCATCTGATTCCGACCATGACGGCGCTGGAGAACGTCGCCGTGCCGCTCGAGCTTGCCGGCAATCCGGATGCCGCAAAGCGAGCGGCGCAGGAGCTGCAATCGGTCGGGCTCGGCGACCGTCTGCATCACTATCCGACGCAGCTGTCCGGCGGCGAGCAGCAGCGCGTCGCGCTCGCCCGCGCGCTGGCACCCGATCCCGCCATCCTCGTCGCCGACGAGCCGACCGGCAATCTCGACGAAGCCACCGGACAACAGATCGTCGATCTCCTGTTCAGCAAGCATGCCGAACGCGGCATGACGCTGGTGCTGGTCACGCACGATTCCGCGCTCGCGCATCGCTGCGATCGCGTCATCCGCCTGCGCTCCGGCCGCATCGACACGCAGTCTGCGCCGGCATGAGCATCGCGGCCGAACCGTTCGCGAAGCCCAACGGCGTCGCGCTGTCGCTGCGCTACGCGCTGCGCGAATTGCGCGGCGGCCTGCGCGGCTTCTACGTCTTCATCGCCTGCATCGCGCTCGGCGTGATGGCGATCGCCGGCGTCGGCTCGGTTTCGGCGAGCCTGAGCGACGGGCTCGCGCGCGAAGGCCGGACGCTGCTCGGCGGCGACGTGTCGTTCGTGTTGTTCCAGCGCGAGGCCAAGCCGGACGAAGTCGCCTTCCTGCGCGCGCGCGGCACGGTCTCGACCGCCGCGACCTTGCGCGGCATGGCGCGTTCGGCCGAGGGCAAGCTCGCGCTGGTCGAAATGAAGGCGGTCGACGGCACCTATCCGATGCTGGGCCAGCTGACGCTGGTGCCGCAAATGCCGATGCCCGATCTGCTCGCGGAGCGCGACGGCGCGTTCGGTGCCGCCGCAGATCCGACGCTGCTGGCGCGGCTGTCGCTCAAGACCGGCGATCGCGTCACCATCGGATCCGCGACGTTCCAGATCCGCAGCACCGTCGAGGCCGAGCCCGACAAGCTCGCCAGCGGCATCGGCTTCGGCCCGCGATTTCTCATCAGCGAGGCGGGGTTGCGCGCCACCGGCCTGATCCAGCCCGGCAGCCTGGTGCGCTGGGTCTACCGGGTGAAATTGCCTGACACCGCCAACAGCGAGCGCGCCACCGAAACCTTTATCGCGGACGCGCGCAACGCGGCGCCGCAGGCCGGCTGGGAGGTCCGCAGCCGCTCCAATGCCTCGCCGCAACTCGAGCGCAACATCAACCGCTTCACGCAGTTCCTGACCCTGGTCGGCCTCGCCGCGCTGCTGGTGGGCGGCGTCGGCGTCGCCAATGCCGTCAAGAGCCATATCGACCGCAAGCTCGAGGTGATCGCGGCCTTCAAGGCGATCGGCGCGACCGGGCGCGACGTCTTCGGGATCTACCTGGCGCAGGTTCTCCTGCTCGCGGCGATCGGCTCGGCGATCGGCCTTGCACTCGGTGCTGTCATGCCCTTCGCCATCGTCGGCCTGTTCGGCAAGCTGTTGCCGTTGCCGGTGGTGCCGGCGGTGCATGCCGACGAGCTTGCGCTGTCCTTCGTCTACGGGCTTCTCACCGCGCTCGCCTTCGGCCTGTGGCCGCTCGGCCGCGTGCACGACGTGCCGGTGGCGGCGTTGTTCCGCGACACCATCAGCTCCGAATGGCACCGGCCGCGCGTGGGCTACCTCGTGTTCATGGCCGTCGTGGTCGCGCTGCTCGTCGCGGTGGTCATCGGACTTTCTTTCGACAAGCGCATCGCCGCGGTATTCGTGGCCTCCTCCGTCGTCGTGTTCGCGCTGCTGCGCGGCATCGCCGCGCTCTTGATGACGATCGCGCGACGGCTGCCGCGCTCGCGGTTTCCGATGCTGCGGCTTGCGATCGCCAACATCCACCGGCCGGGCGCGCTGACGCCCTCGGTCGTGCTGTCGCTCGGGCTCGGCCTCGCCGTGCTCGTCACCATCACCCAGATCGACGGCAATCTGCGCCGGCAGTTCCTTGCGGCCCTTCCCGAGCACGCGCCGTCGTTCTTCTTCATCGACATCCCGAGCACGCAGGCCGCGCGGTTCGACGGCTATCTGCGCCAGATCGCGCCCGGCGCGAAGGTCGAGGACGTGCCGATGCTGCGCGGCCGCATCGTCGGCGCACGCGGGGTCCGCGCCGAGGACCTCAAACCCACCACCGATTCCGAATGGGTGCTGCAGAGCGACCGTGGCCTGACCTACACCGCCGATCTGCCGAAGGGCTCCAAGGTGGTCGAGGGCGAGTGGTGGAGCGCAGATTATGCCGGCCCGCCGCTGGTCTCGATGGAGAAGAAGATCGCGGACGGCCTCGGCCTCAAGCTCGGCGACGAGGTGGTGGTCAACGTTCTAGGCCGGGACATTCCCGCCAGGATCGGCAATCTGCGCACCATCGACTGGCAGGGCCTCGGCATCAATTTCGTCCTGGTGTTCTCGCCGAACGCCTTCAAGGGCGCGCCGCACACCCACATCGCAACGCTGACAGAGGCCGGCGGCGACGCTGCGGGCGACGGCAAGATCATCAAGGAGGTCGCCGACGCCTATCCGATGGTGACGAGCGTGCGCGTGCGCGAGGTGATGGAGACGGTCGGCTCGGTCGTGACCAACCTTGCGCTCGCGATCCGCGGCGCCAGCGCGGTCACCCTGATCTCGGCGATCCTGGTGCTGGGCGGCGCGCTCGCCGCCGGCCACCGCCACCGCGTCTACGATGCCGTGATCCTCAAGACCCTGGGCGCGACCCGGCTGCGGCTGCTCGGCGCCTATGCGCTCGAATACCTCCTGATCGGGCTGGCCACCGCGGTGTTCGGCGTGATCGCCGGCAGCATCGCCGCCTGGATGATCGTGACGCGGCTGATGACGCTGAGCTTCGTCTGGCAGGCCGGCAGCGCGGCCGGCGTGGTCGCGGCCGCCCTCGTCGTCACCGTCGGGCTCGGGCTCGCCGGCACGCTGCTGGCGTTGAACAAAAAGCCCGCCACGGTGTTGCGGAATTTGTGACAAATGGTAGCGGGTGGCAACGCGATGTCGGAATCGCGCGATTCCGGCGATTAACCACGTCCGCTCGCCAGGATTGCGGGAAAGGGCGACATTCAGCCGCGCGTGGATGGTTGCAGCGGATGTGTTAGTTTCCCACATATCGAACGGGTTCGGAGTCCCGATTGTGAGCCAAATTTAATGTCGGCACACACCGGTATCCGAGATAGAATTTGACGAACCGGTGGCATGGCGACCCTCATGCCGGACCGGCCAACCAACGGGAATTCGACCATGTCGGACCTAGACCGTAACTACGCTTCTCCTTTCGGCAGGGCCGCCGGGCGTGTTGACGCCGCGACGGTCGATGCCGGCCTGCGCTCCTATATGCTGCGCATCTACAACTACATGAGCATTGGCCTGGCCATCACCGGCCTCGCCGCGCTCGGCGTCTACATGGCCGCCGTGACCGACGTTCCGACCCCGGAAGCCGTCCGCGTCGGCAAGCTGTTCCTGACGCCGTTTGGCTACGCGATGTTCGTCAGCCCCCTGAAGTGGCTGTTCATGCTCGCGCCGCTCGCCATGGTGTTCGTGATCTCGGCGGGTATCAACCGTCTCGCTCCTTCGACCGCCCAGATCCTGTTCTGGGTGTTCGCGGCGCTGATGGGTGTCTCGCTGTCCTCGATCTTCCTGGTGTTCACGCACACCTCGATCGTGCGGGTGTTCTTCATCACCGCGGCCACGTTCGGTGCGCTCAGCCTCTACGGCTACACCACCAAGCGTGATCTGACCGGAATGGGATCGTTCCTGTTCATGGGCCTGATCGGCATCATCATCGCGAGCCTGGTCAATTTGTTCCTGGCCAGCACGATGCTGCAGTTCATCGTCTCCGTGGTCGGCGTGCTGGTGTTCGCGGGCCTCACCGCCTGGGATACCCAGCGGCTGAAGAACGACTACATCTACGGCTACGCGTCGGCCGGCGGTGACGTTGCAGAGCGTGCGGCCATCACCGGCGCGCTGTCGCTGTACCTGAACTTCATCAACCTGTTCACGCTGCTCCTGCAGCTGCTCGGCCAGCGCGACTAAGCGCTGAGACGAGAGAACGGACACGAACCCCGGCCGAGAGGCCGGGGTTTTTGTTTGGGCCCGGATGCTTCCCCAAACGCCGTCATTGCGAGCGAAGCGAAGCAATCCAGAGAGCCTCCGCGGATGCATTTCTGGATTGCTTCGTCGCAAGGGCTCCTCGCAATGACGAAGTATGTGGAAGCATCGTTGCCTCTTCCAGCCGTCCCGGTAAGGCTCTAATCTCCTCCCATGTCCGCACCTGAGATCAGACCAGCCCTTGAGGCCGACCTTCCCGCCATCACCGCCATCTACCAGCAGGCTGTCCGCGAGGGCACCGCGACGTTCGAGCTGGCGCCGCCCGACCTGGCTGAAATGACGCGCCGCTACCGCGCGCTGGTCGACGGTGGCTATCCCTATTTCGTCGCCATCCTCGACGGGCGCGTCGCCGGCTATGCCTATGCCGGTGCCTACCGGCCAAGGCCGGCGTACCGCTTCACGGTCGAAAACTCGATCTACCTCGATCCGTCCTTCCACCGCCGCGGCATCGGGGCGCTCCTGCTGGAGCGGCTGATCGTCGAATGCGAGGCGCGCGGCTTCCGCCAGATGATCGCCGTGATCGGCGATTCCGCCAATGCCGGCTCGATCGGCGTGCACACCAAGGGCGGCTTCAAGATGATCGGCACCCATCCCAATGTCGGGCTTAAATTCGGCCGCTGGCTGGACACCGTGATGATGCAGCGCGACCTCGGTGAGGGCGCGAGCACGGTGCCGGGGAAGTAGAGCCTCGTCAGACCACCGCCAATTTCCGGTCGATCACCAGGAGCACGCGCTCCAGCTCGTGGCCGCGGCGCAGGATCAAGCCCGTCGCCGAAATCACACTGTACATGCCTTGCTTGCGCGCGAGCCGCGGATCCTTCTCAATTCGATAGATCGGCACTTCCGAGGCGCGGCGAAAGACCGAGAACACGGCGCGGTCTTTCAGGAAGTCGATGGCATAGTCGCGCCACTCGCCATCGGCGACCATCCGGCCGTAGAGATTGAGAATACGGTGCAGCTCGAGCCGGTTGAACGTCACGCGGCTCAGTTGAGCATTGGCAGCGGCGGGGCGCGCCGCCGCGCGCTGTTCGCTCGGATCGGCATCCTCCGACAGACTCATGGAGCGCCTCCTGTCGCATCAGCATGGTCGCGTCCGCGAAGACCGTCCCCGGAACCGCGGATCATGACAGTTGCATGATTGCGCCAACCGTTCTCCTCTGCAAGAGGCTCCTGGTTCCACCGGCCAAATCGGTTGCAAATCAGCACACACGCAACGGTGGCAATATATCGCGGCGAACCGTCACGGGATCGTTAGCAGGAATCATAGTGTCGCCGCTTTTCCGCCCAGCGACTGCCGCCCTGCACTGCGAAAAGACCTGTGTGCGTTGACCCGGTCCTTTCGGTTCCGGATTCCTCAGCCCCCAGCCCCCCGGGGTCGTCAGGATCGGGTCTGTTCGCGCCACAAGGAGGGCCAACGCGAGTTGGTCCTTTTTTGTTTATGTCCGGATGTTTCCGGCTCGACCAAGTTCTCCCCACCACTGCGCAAACTCTCGCCCCTCATCCTGAGAGCCGCGAAGCGGCGTCTCGAAGGATCGAGGCCCGAGATGCATCAGCGGGGCCTGCATGGTTCGAGACGGCGCTGGCGCGCCTCCTCACCATGAGGATTGAGAGCGGGGATTTGTCGGAGAGAAAGCGAAGCGCCGAGCGAGTTCAGTGCAGCGACGTGTAGGCCGCGCCAAGCATCGGGCCCGGTTTTTCTCGGCTGCCGTCCTGGACATAGACCACCGCGCCGTCGACGCCGTCGCGCGTGAGGTTCTCGATCGGCACCGTCCAGCTTTCCGGACGTCCGGTCCAGTCGCCCACCTTGAGCAGGTTGCGCACGACGTTGTGATAGATCACCTGCTGCCCGCGATTTTCGCCGCGGCTGATCGCGATCGGCACCGACTTCGCAATCGAGCAGATCCAGACCTCGCCATGCGAGACCGCAGGCTCCTTGCTGGCGGCCACCGAGACGTTGATCTGCTTGCCCGCCAGCGACATCGTCACCGGCACGCTCATCACGCCCACGCCCTTGTCGGTCTTGCCGATCGCATTCTCGATACCGGTGCGGTCGCTGCCGACGACGTGCGTGGAGCCGTTGACCACGACTTGCGGCGTGTAGACCTCGCGGTCGCCGCGCATGCGCGAATAGGCACGCTGCCGCGCCGAGAAGCGTGAATCCGCCAGCGTGTCCTTCCAGCCGAGATAATCCCAATAGTCGATCGGCATGCTCAGCGCGATGATCGAGGGATCGCTGGAGAGGTCGCCGATGATCTTGTCGGCCGGCGGGCAGGACGAGCAGCCCTGGGAGGTGAAGAGCTCGACCACGGCGCGAGGATCAGCCTCGGCAGGACGTATGACGGCGACGATCGCACAGATACCAAGTGCTCCCGACCAGAAGGCACCAGACCAACGTGAAACCAGATGAGAAGCCGTCATTGTTGTCATGTCGTACGCCGCACACCATTGCTCGTGAGAAGGGAAATCTTACCGCCGGATGGTCACCGTAGTCTTACGGGCGCGGCACACTCTAGCGTCCAGACAACCACCCAAAGCGAGGTATTTCGCAGGGCGGGCCCGTCCGAAGCTGCCGCAAACGCGCGAAGGCGGCCTTGTGATAGGCCGCCTTCGTTTAACCTTCTACTCACTTCGCAGTGAGCCACCGTTCACAAATCCGCGCTTATGCCGCGAGCTTGCGCAGCACATAGTGCAGGATGCCGCCGTTGCGGTAGTAATCGAGCTCGTCCAGCGTATCGATGCGGCAAAGCAGCGAAACGCGCTGCAACGAGCCGTCGCCGGAGACGATCTCCGCGGTCAGCTTCTGACGCGGCTTCAGATCGCCGATGAGACCGCGCAGCGTGACCTTCTCGTCGCCCTTCAGGCCGAGCGACGACCAGGAGGTGCCGTCCTCGAAGGTCAGCGGCAGCACGCCCATGCCGACCAGGTTGGAGCGATGGATGCGCTCGAAGCTCTGGCAGATCACGGCGCGCACGCCGAGCAGACGCGTGCCCTTCGCGGCCCAGTCGCGCGAGGAGCCGTTGCCGTATTCGGCGCCGGCGAACACCACCAGCGGAACCTGCTCCTGCTGGTACTTCATCGCGGCGTCGTAGATCGACATCTGCTCGCCGTCGGGCCAGTGCTTGGTAAGACCGCCCTCGGGGATGTTGCCGTCAGCGCCCTTCAACATGAAGTTCTTGATGCGGATGTTGGCGAAGGTGCCGCGCATCATCACTTCGTGATTGCCGCGGCGCGTGCCGTACTGGTTGAAGTCGGCGGGACGCACCTGATGCTCGCTGAGATATTTTCCGGCGGGCGAGGTGAGCTTGATCGAACCGGCCGGCGAGATGTGGTCGGTGGTGATCTTGTCGCCGAACATGGCGAGGATGCGCGCCTCGACGATGTCGGTGACCGGCTCCGGCTCCTTCTTCATGCCGTCGAAATAGGGCGGGTTCTGCACGTAGGTCGAGCTCATGTTCCAGCGATAGGTCTCGCTCTCGACGGTCTTGATCTTGCGCCAGTTGGTGTCGCCCTTGAACACGTCGGCATACTTCTTCTTGAAGATCGCCGCGGTCACGAACTTCTTCATGAAGGCGTTGATTTCCTTCGTCGTCGGCCAGATGTCCTTCAGGTACACCGGCTTGCCGTCCTTGCCTTCGCCGAGCGGCTCGATGGCGAGGTTCTTGGTGACGCTCCCCGCGAGCGCGTGGGCGACGACCAGCGGCGGCGAAGCCAGATAGTTCGCCTGCACGTCCGGCGAGACGCGGCCTTCGAAGTTGCGGTTACCGGAGAGCACGGCGGCCGCGACGATGCCGTTGTCGTTGATCGACTTCGAGATCTCCTCCGGCAGCGGACCGGAATTGCCGATGCAGGTGGTGCAGCCGAAACCGACCAGGTTGAAGCCGACCTTGTCGAGATCGGTCTGGAGACCGGAATCGGCGAGATAGGCCGCGACCACCTGGCTGCCCGGGGCCAGCGAGGTCTTCACCCACGGCTTGGCCTTGAGGCCCTTCGCGGCAGCGTTACGGGCAAGCAGCCCGGCGCCGATCAGCACGCTCGGATTCGAGGTGTTGGTGCAGGAGGTGATGGCGGCGATCACGACGTCGCCATGGCCGAGGTCGAAATTCTTGCCTTCGACGGCAAAGCGCTTCTTGGGCTCTTCGGCCTTCTTGTACTCGGTGCTGAGCGCGAGCGAGAAGCCTTCGGCGACCGACGGCAGCGCGATGCGGCCTTCGGGGCGCTTCGGACCGGCCATCGAGGGCACGACGTCGGCGAGGTCGAGCGTCAGCGTCTCGGTGAACACCGGATCAGCCGACTTGGCGGTGCGGAACAGTCCTTGCGCCTTGGCGTAGGCCTGCACCAGGGCGACGCGCGGAGCGGCGCGGCCCGAGGTCTTCAGATAGTCGATCGCGGCGGCGTCGACCGGGAAGAAGCCGCAGGTCGCGCCATATTCGGGCGCCATGTTGGCGATCGTCGCCTTGTCGGCAACGGAGAGATGGTCGAGGCCGGGGCCGAAGAACTCGACGAACTTGCCGACCACGCCAAGCTTGCGCAGCATCTGCGTGACGGTGAGCACGAGATCGGTCGCGGTGACGCCTTCCTTCATCGCGCCCTTCAGCTTGAAGCCGACGACGTTGGGCAGCAGCATCGACAGCGGCTGGCCGAGCATGCAGGCTTCCGCCTCGATGCCGCCGACGCCCCAGCCGAGCACGGCGAGACCGTTGACCATGGTGGTGTGGGAATCGGTGCCGACCAGCGAGTCGGGATAGGCGACCTCGAAGGTGCCGGTCTTCTTGCCGACCGTCATCTTCTCCTTCTTGGTCCAGACCGTCTGGGAGAGATATTCGAGATTGACCTGGTGGCAGATGCCGGTGCCGGGCGGCACGACGGAGAAGTTCGAGAACGCCTTCTGGCCCCACTTCAGGAACTCGTAGCGCTCCTGGTTCTGCTTGTACTCCTCGGCGACGTTCTTGCCGAAGGCCTTGTTGTCGCCGAAGAAGTTGACGATCACGGAATGGTCGATGACGAGGTCGACCGGCACCAGCGGATTGATCTTCTCGGCGTCGCCGCCGAGCTTCTGCATCGCGTTGCGCATCGCGGCGAGGTCGACCACCGCGGGCACGCCGGTGAAATCCTGCATCAGGACGCGGGCCGGGCGGAACGCGATCTCATGCTCGAGCGACTTCTTGCGCAGCCATTTCGACACCGCGACGATGTCGTCCTTCTTGACCGAGCGGCCGTCCTCATTGCGCAGAAGGTTCTCGAGCAGGACCTTCATCGAATAGGGGAGTTTCGAAATTCCCTTCAGACCATTCTTCTCGGCCGTGGGCAGGCTGTAATAGACATAGGTCTTGGCGCCGACCTTGAGGGTCTTTTTGCATTTGAAGCTGTCGAGCGAGGTCATGTAGGAAAATCCCAATTGTTAGTTATACCCGGCAAGGGGTATTTTAACACCGTCAGCGAGTCCGGCTGGGTCGCTTGCAGGGGCAGGTTGAGTTGCTGCATCAAGTAGTTCCGGGCTTATAGAAGCTTTCTAACCGCGCCGCCACAGCCACAATCGTGCCGCAGCAATTCGCGAGCCAAAAATTCCCATGCGCTACCCCAAGCTTTCCTGAGGCCTGACTTTGAACGGATTGATACGAGGCAAGATGCAGCTGGCGGGACGCGGGGTGGTTTGCGTGCGGGGCGGGCGCGAGGTGTTTTCCGGGCTCGATTTCGAGGCCACCTCCGGCGAGGCCGTCGCGGTGGTCGGCCGCAACGGATCGGGCAAGACGTCGCTGCTGCGGCTGATCGCCGGCCTGCTCATTCCGGCGGGCGGCACGATCGCCCTGGACGGAGGCGATGCCGAGCTGACCCTGCCGGAGCAATGCCACTATCTCGGCCATCGCGACGCCCTGAAGCCGGCGCTGAGCGTGGCGGAAAATCTGTCATTCTGGGCTGATTTTCTCGGCGGCGAACGCCTTGACGCCGCCGAGAGCCTCGCCACCGTCGGCCTCGACCATGCCGCCGATCTGCCCGCCGCCTTCCTGTCGGCTGGCCAGCGCCGCCGGCTGTCGCTGGCCCGCCTGCTCACGGTCCGCCGACCGGTCTGGCTGCTGGACGAGCCGACCAATGCGCTGGACGTTGCCGGGCAGGACATGGTCGGCGGCCTGATGCGCGAGCACCTTGCGCGCGGCGGCCTGATCATCGCCGCCACCCACGCCCCCCTCGGGATCGATTCGCGGCAGCTTCGGATCGGGGGTGCAGTGTGATTCCAATGGACCCTCAGTTTTCCAAGCGGCCGGATTCCGCTCTCTCCGTTCCCGACCTCGCTGCGGGGCAGCGTCAGGGAGGGGGGTGCCGCGGGGCGTGCTCTCTCGGCTCCAGCAATGAGGAGACGGGCGATCTGTTGCTGGCGGCTCACCCCCAACGAGTATCTCTCCCGGGGCTACCCCCCCCCCCCGCCCTCCCCCGCAAGGGGGGAGGGAGCGTTGCGCGCTTGGGGCGCGAAGGAAGCCCCCCATGACCGCGTTGTCCGCTCTCGTCCGCCGGGACATCCGGATCGCGCTCCGCGTCGGCGGCGGGGCGCTGATCGGCGTGCTGTTCTTCCTCACCGTGGTGGTGCTGATGCCGTTTGCGGTCGGGCCGGATCTGGCGCTGCTGTCGCGGCTGGGGCCGGCGATCCTGTGGCTGGGCGCGCTCCTGGCAAGCCTGCTCACCCTGGACCGGCTGTTCATGGCCGACCACGACGACGGCTCGCTCGACCTGATCACGATGAGCCGGACACCGCTGGAACTGGCCTGCGCCGCCAAGGCGCTGGCGCATTGGCTGGCGGCCGGCCTGCCGCTGATCGTCGCAACCCCGGTGCTCGGCCTGTTGCTCAACCTCGACATGGTCGCGACCGGCGCGGTGGCATTGACGCTGCTGGCGGGCACGCCGGCCCTGACATTTACCGGCATGATCGGCGCGGCGCTGGCGGTGACGCTGCATCGCGGCGGGCTGTTGATGGCGGTGCTGGTGCTGCCGCTGTCGATCCCGGTGCTGATTTTCGGGGTCGCGGCCTCGCAGGCCGCGATCGTCGGTCCGATGACGTTCGGAGCGCCGTTCTCGATCCTGTGCGCGTTGTCGCTGGTCAGCCTCGTGATCGGCCCGTTCGCGGCCGCGGCGAGCCTGCGGCATGGACTCGACTGAGATGGCGCGGCTGACCTTGACCCCGATCAACTTTCGCTACGCGCTTTTATGCTGATTGCGTGAGTGCCTAGCTGTGATTATCAGAATACCATGACGCTGATCGACCTCGCCAACCCGACCCGGTTCCTCGCGCTGACGGCGCGGGTGTTGCCGTGGCTTGCGGGTGCGACCGTCATTCTGCTCGCCGTCGGCCTCTATCAGTCCGCTCTTGCGCCAGACGATTATCAGCAGGGCGCGACCGTGAAGATCATGTTCATCCACGTGCCCAATGCCTGGCTGTCGATGTTCGTGTGGGGCGTGATGAGCATCGCATCGCTGGGCACGCTGGTGTGGCGGCATCCGCTCGCCGACGTCGCCGCCAAGGCTGCAGCTCCCATCGGCGCCGCCTTCACCTTCCTTGCGCTGCTGACGGGCTCGCTGTGGGGCCGGCCGATGTGGGGCACCTATTGGGAATGGGACGCGCGGCTGACCTCGGTCTTGATTCTCTTCCTGATGTATCTCGGCCTGATGGCACTGTGGCGTGCGGTCGACGATCCCTCGCGCGCGGCCCGCGCCGCCGCGGTGCTGACGCTGGTCGGCGCGATCAACCTGCCCATCATCAAGTTCTCGGTCGACTGGTGGAACACGCTGCACCAGCCGGCGTCGGTGATGCGCATGGGCGGCTCGACACTCGACAAATCGTTCCTGATCCCGCTGCTGGTGATGGCGATCGCGTTCACGCTGCTGTTCGCGACGCTTCATATCGCGGCGATGCGCAACGAGATTTTGCGCCGGCGCGTCCGCTCCCTGCAGATGATGCAGGCGAGCCGCGTCGCGTTTTCGAGCGAGTCAAGCGCCGGTTCGCGTGCCGAAAACGCGTCAAAAGAAGCCGGGGCTGCCTGACGATGTCGCTCGGTCCTTATGCGTCCTTCATCGTGACCTCTTATGCGGCTGCAGCGCTCGTGGTCGCGATCCTGATCGGCTGGATCGTGCTCGACTATCGCAGCCAGACGCAGCGTCTGCGCGAGCTCGATCGCAGCGGCATCACCCGCCACTCGGGCCGCAGCGCGATTGATACACCATGAGCGATCAATCGAACCCCGCGCCCCCGCGCCGCACCTTCCTGATGGTGCTGCCGCTGATCGCCTTCATCGGCCTCGCCCTGCTGTTCTGGTTCCGGCTCGGCAGCGGCGATCCCTCGCGGATTCCCTCCGCGCTGATCGGCCGTCCCGCGCCACAAACCATCCTGCCGCCGCTCGAGGGATTGCAGGCCGACAATGCGCCGGTGCCGGGGCTCGATCCCGCCGCGTTCAAGGGCAAGGTCAGCCTCGTCAATGTCTGGGCGTCCTGGTGCGTGCCTTGCCACGACGAGGCGCCACTCCTGACCGAGTTCGCCAAGGACAAGCGGTTTGAGCTCGTCGGCATCAACTACAAGGATGCGGCCGACAATGCGCGGCGCTTCCTGGGGCGCTACGGCAACCCGTTCAACCGCGTCGGCGTGGATGCCAACGGCCGCGCCTCGATCGAATGGGGCGTCTATGGCGTGCCGGAGACGTTCGTCGTCGGGCGCGAGGGGACCATCGTCTACAAGCTGGTCGGCCCGATCACGCCGGACAATCTGCGGACGGTGTTGTTGCCGCAGATGGAGAAGGCGTTGGGGGCGGGGTCTTAGCCCAGCCCGTCATTGCGAGCGAAGCGAAGCAATCCAGACTGTCTCTGCGGAAAGATTCTGGATTGCTTCGCTTCGCTCGCAATGACGAGTGGAGAGAGCTCACTCCTTCCGCACATCCCCCGCATCGGCTTCGCTGGCTTCCAGCGAGACTGGCTCGAGGTGGTAGCGCTTGGTCAGCGGCATCTGGGCGATGGCGAAGATCATGGTGATCGGCGTGACGCCGAACACTTTGAAATTCACCCAGAAGTCGGTGCTTTGGGTGCGCCAGACGATCTCGTTCAGCACGGCCATGCCGGCGAAGAACAGCGCCCAGCGCAGCGTGAGGATGCGCCAGCCCTGCGGCGTCAGGTTGAACATCTGGTCGAACATGACGGCGATGAAGGAGCGGCCGAACAACAGGCCGCCGCCGAGGATCGCGGCGAACAGGCCGTAGATGATGGTCGGCTTGAGCTTGATGAAGGTCTCGTCGTGCAGCACCAGCGTCAGCGTGCCGAACACCAGCACGATGACGCCCGTCACGATCGCCATGATCGGGATATGGCGCGTCACCACGTAGGAGGCGACCATTGCCGCGACGATCGCGACCATGAAGGCCCCGGTCGCGGCGAACAGATTGAACTTCGCATTGACGAAGAAGAACACGAGCAGCGGACCGAGCTCGGTCGCAAGCTTGAACAGCGGGTGCGGCTGGGTCTTGTCCATTCTCTAGCTTTCGATTCCGGCGATGGCGCGGGCGAAGTCGCGCGCGGTGAAGGGCGCGAGATCGTCGACGCCTTCGCCGACGCCGATGAAATGCACCGGCAGTTTGAATTTCTCCGCGAGCGCCACCAGGATGCCGCCGCGGGCGGTGCCGTCGAGCTTCGTCATCACGAGGCCGGTGACGCCGGCGGTGCGATGGAACGCCTCGACCTGCGACAGCGCGTTCTGGCCGACGGTGGCATCGAGCACCAGCAGCACGGCATGCGGCGCCGTCGCGTCCACCTTGCGGATGACGCGCACGACCTTTTCGAGCTCGTTCATCAGCTCGGCCTTGTTCTGCAGCCGCCCGGCGGTGTCGATCAGGAGCACGTCGATGGCCTGCTCCTTCGCCGCCGTCAGCGCGTTGAAGGCGAGGCTGGCCGAATCCGACCCCTGCGCGCCTGATATGACCGGCGTCCTGGTCCGCTCGCCCCAGACCTTCAGCTGCTCAATGGCGGCTGCGCGAAACGTGTCACCGGCGGCCAGCATCACCTTACGGCCTTCGGATGCGAATTTTTGCGAGAGTTTTCCGATCGTCGTGGTCTTGCCGGAGCCGTTGACGCCGACCACGAGGATCACGAACGGCTTCCTGGCCGCGTCGATCTCGAGCGGCTTGGCCACCGGCGACAGCACCTTCTCGACCTCGGTCGCGACGACATCCTTGACCTCGTCCGCGGAGATCGCCTTGTCGTAGCGCCCGGTGCCGACGGCATCCGCGATCCGCACGGCGACCTGCGTGCCGAGATCGGCGCGCAGCAGCACGTCCTCGATGTCGTCGAGCATGGCGCGGTCGAGCTTGCGCTTGGTGACGAGATCGGCGACCGCGGTCCCGAGCGAGGACGAGGTGCGCTTCAGCCCGTTGGACAGGCGGCGCCACCAGCTCAGCTTGGGGGTCTCGGAGGTGGTATCGTTCATGGTGGCGGTGTGTTAGCCGTTCCGGCTTCCAAACGAAAGTCTTGACCGAAAGTCCTGCAATTGCTCGATGTTCCCGAATTGACCGCCGATGAAATCCTGGGCCGGGTGCTCCATCGCGACGGATTGATGCTGGTCATCGACAAGCCGGCCGGCCTGCCGGTGCATCGCGGCCCCAAGGGCGGGGCGAACCTCGAAGCATCGTTCGACGCGCTCCGTTTCGGCCTGCCGCGGCCGCCGGTGCTGGCCCACCGGCTGGACAAGGACACGTCCGGCTGCCTCGTGCTCGGCCGCCATCGCAAGGCGACCGCCTCGCTCGGCCTGCTGTTCAAGCACGGCAAGATCGGCAAGACCTATTGGACCGTGGTCGAGGGCGGGCCTGCCGAGAACGAAGGCACCATCGACATGCCGCTCGGCCGGCTCAATGCCGAGCGCGGCTGGTGGCAGAAGCCGGACCCGGAGGGTCAGAAAGCCGTCACCAACTGGAAGGTGATGGGCCGGGGCGATGGCCTGACCTGGCTCGCCATGGAACCCGTCACCGGACGGACCCATCAATTGCGGGTGCATTCGGCTTCGACCGGCTGGCCGATCTTCGGCGATAACATTTACGGCAACGGCCCGCGCTTCGGCGAGCCGCGGCTGCACCTGCATTCCCGCGAGATCGTGGTGCCGATCTCCCGGAACAAGGAGCCGATCCGCGTCGTGGCGCCCGCCCCACCCCACATGCACGAGAAGCTCCGCGCCTGCGGGTGGAATGGGGAATAGCCGCGCTGTCGTTCGCCTCCCCCGCCAGCGGGGAGCGAACGCACTACCTCCGCGGCGACTATCGAGCCGAAGCTCCGTGCCACCACCTTCCCCTTGGTTTACGAAAAGTTCAGCGCTCGTCTCTAATGATAGCGGTTGCTTAGAACAAGCTTCCGTCAATCCGCTCAGGATGAGCTGCGCGTCATGTCCACGGCCGAGCTATCGATCATCGACGAGGTCGAATCCGCGCTTCGGACAGGCTCGCCGGAAAAGGGCCTGGCAACGGCCCGCCGAGTCACCGACCTGTTCCTCTCCTCCGCCGGCAATTTCGACGACGAGCAGATCGCTCTGTTCGACGACGTGCTCGATCGGCTGATCGGCACCATTGAGCTGCGCGCCATCGCCGACATGGGCGCCCGCGTTGCGCTGGCCGAGATCAGCACGCAGCTCGCGCCGATCGCGCAGGCACCGCCGTCGGTGATCCGCCGTCTCGCCAATAATGACGAAATCCGCATTGCTGGTCCCGTGCTCCAGGAATCCGCTCGCCTCGACGAGGGCGAACTGGTGAAGATCGCGTCCAGCAAAGGCGAGCCGCACCTGCTCGCGGTCGCGGGCCGCTGGTGGCTGAAGGAGATCGTCACCGACGCGTTGCTGGCGCGCCGCTATCCCAGCGTCAGCCGGCGGCTCGCCGCCAATCCCGGCGCGCGCCTCTCAGGCAACGGATTTGCCGTCATCGTCGGACAGGCCGAGGCTGATCCGGAGCTCGCCATCAGCGTCGGCGTCCGCGTCGACTTGCCGTCCGACTTGCGCCGCCGGTTGCTGCGCTCGGCGACGGATGCCGTGCGGACCCGCCTGCTGTCGCGCGCGCCGCCGCATCTGTTCGAGGAAATCCAGAACGCGATCGCCGCCGTGACCGTTGGTGTCGAGCGCGAGATGTCGGGTGTCCGCGACTTCGAAGGCGCCAAGCGCGCCATCGCAAATCTCAAGGCAACCGGCCAGCTCAACGAAGCGACACTGCTCGGTTTCGCCAAGCAGCGACGCTATGAAGAAGCCGCGGCAGCGCTGGCGGCACTGTCCGGATCGACCGTCGAGGTGATTCGCCCATTGATGCAGAGCCTGCGCGACGACGGCCTGCTGGTGCCGTGCAAGGCGGCGCAGCTCAGCTGGGAAACCACCGCCGCCGTGCTCGAAAGCCGCTTCGCCACCGGCGCAATGAAGCCGGCCGATCTTGCAAGAGCGCAGGGGCATTACGCAAGAATGACGCCGGAGAATGCACGGCGCACGCTGCGGTTCTGGCAGGTGCGGGCGTCGTAACGGTTAGACCGTCAACCGCTCGCCAACACTGCCGCCGATCTTCAGCGGCACGATGGTGCCGACGCGTTCGCCCGCAATCGCCACCGGCAGGTAATGCTCGGTGCGCCCCTGGCCCTCGCTCTCGATCAGCACATCGCGCGTCGTGCCGATCTCGGCTTGCAGCCTGCGCCGTAGTGCTGCTTCGCCAGCCGCACGCAGCCGCTTCGCGCGCTGCTTGATCGCATCACCCGCAAGCTGCGGCATCCGCGCGGCAGGCGTGCCGGGGCGCGGCGAATAGGGAAAGACGTGCAGGAACGTCAGGCCGCATTCCTCGACCAGATCGAGCGAGCGCGAAAACATCTCCTCGGTCTCGGTCGGAAAGCCTGCGATGATGTCGGCGCCGAAGGCGATGTCCGGGCGCAGGCGGCGGACCTGGTCGCAGAAGGCGATCGCATCCTGCCGCGAATGCCGCCGCTTCATCCGCTTCAAGATCATGTCGTCGCCGGATTGCAGCGACAGATGCAGATGCGGCATCAGCCGCGCATCGTCGGCGATGGCATCGAGCAGGTCGCGGTCCACCTCGATCGAATCGATCGAAGAGATGCGCAGGCGTTTCAGCTCCGGCACATGCCGCAAGATCTGCTTCGTCAGCATGCCGAGCTTTGGCGCACCCGGCAGGTCGGCACCGTAGCTTGTGAGGTCGACGCCGGTCAGCACGATCTCGGCATGGCCGCGCTGCACCAGCGCGCGCACCTGCTCGACCACGCCGCCCATCGGCACCGAGCGCGAATTGCCGCGGCCGAACGGGATGATGCAGAAGGTGCAGCGATGGTCGCAGCCGTTCTGCACCTGCACGAACACCCGCGGCAGGCCGCTCGCAAAGCCGTCGATCAGATGCGGCGCCATCTCCTTCACGGCCATGATGTCGCTGACGGCGATCTTCTCGCTGGTGCCGAGAGCGAAGGCGTCGCGCGCCTCGCGCCAGGCTTCGCTGCGCATCTTGTCGTCGTTGCCGACGACGCGATCGACCTCGGCCATGTCAGCGAACATGCCGCTTTGCGTCTGCGCCGCGCAGCCGGTGACGACGATGCGCGCACGGGGCCGTTCGCGCTTCAATTTGCGGATCGACTGCCGCGCCTGCGCCACCGCCTCGTTGGTGACGGCGCAGCTGTTGATGACGATGGTGTCGGAGAGCCCCGCGCCCTCGGCCTCGCGGCGGATCACTTCAGCCTCGAAGGCATTGAGGCGGCAGCCGAAGGTGACGATGTCGACGGTCATCCGCCGACCGGCGCGAACAGCGCCGGATCGAAGGTGCCCTCAAATTCGAAGGTCGCCGTACCCGTCATCAGCACATGGTCGTCGCGCTCGCGCCATTCGATGCCGAGCCTGCCGCCGGGCAGCGTGATCTCGACATTGCGCTCGGCGCGCTTCAGGCGAGCCGCCGCGACCGCCGTCGCGCAGGCCGCCGAGCCGCAGGCCCTGGTGAGGCCCGCGCCGCGCTCCCAGGTGCGGATCGTGATGTGGTCGCGATCGACGATATGAGCGAGCGTGATGTTGGCGCGTTCGGGGAAGATCGGATGGTTCTCGAGCAGCGGACCGAAGCGTTCGAGATCGTAGGCATTGACGTCCTCGACCCAGAATACCGCATGCGGATTGCCCATGCTCACGACCGAGGGCGAATGCAGGATCGGATTGTCGATCGGCCCGATCTGCAATTCGATGTAGCGGGTGTCGCGAAACTCCTCCGCCAGCGGAATGTCCTGCCAGCCGAACTTTGGCGCGCCCATGTCGACGGTGTAGAGATCGGGCGCCGGGCCCTGCCAGCAATTGAGCAGGCCGGCGCGGGTCTCGAATGTCGCCGTGGTCTGCCCGGTCCTCTCGAAGATGCGCCGCACCACGCAGCGCATGCCGTTGCCGCAGGCGCCGGCCTCCGAGCCGTCATTGTTGTAGATGCTGATGAAAGCTTCGGTGCCGTCGAACCGCGGCTTCTGCAGCACCATGAGCTGGTCGTAGGGCACGCCGCCCTGAGCCGACGCCACCGCGCGGGCATCGTCCGGCGTCACCGGCGCGGCGGAATCGCGCATGTCGACAACGACGATCTCGTTGCCGATGCCGTTCATCTTGGCAAATGCGTGGTTGGCCAGCGCGCTCATGAAAATTCCTGAATTTCGCCTGCCTTATATGGCGATCCTTGGCGGCTTGACCAGTGATTTGGCGCGATGGCCAGGACGTCTGCCATGACGTCTGTCAGGACGCCTACCAAGTCGCCTGCCAGGTCTTCTGCCATGACGCATCTGTCATGGGACGAATTCGACGCTCGCGTGTTAGAACGGCGCGGTTCGCGCGGATCCGGGACGCGCAGCCGGGTTAAGGCCTTTTGGGGGCGTAAGGCCTTGGTGGGTAAGGTTTTGGGGAGAATAGAATGAACCGTTTTCGTCGTATCGCTCTGGCCGCGCTGATCCCGGCAGCGGCCTTGTCGTTTGGCCTGTCCGCCACGCTGGCGCAAACCCCGAGCCCGGCGCCGGCTGCATCGGCAAGTCCTTCTTCGACAAGTCCTTCTTCGACAAGTCCCTCGCCGGCTCCGGCCGCGAGCGCCTCGCCGGCACCCGCGGCAACGCCCTCACCTGCGCCAGCCGCCAGCGCCTCACCGTCACCCAGCCCGGCCGCGCCGGCTGCGGCCGCAACGCCGGCTCCCGTGCAGACCGCCGATCCGTTCGGCCAGGAGACCACGCTCGAGCCCAGGAAGGTCGTGATGGTCAAGGGCACCGCCAATTGGGATTCGGCCTTCGACACGCTGATCGACGCCTTCAAGGCGCTGAACGCGCTGCTGGACAAGCAGGGCATCAAGCATGCCGGCAATTCGATGATCGTCTACACCTCGACCGACGACACCGGCTTCACCTTCCTCGCCGAGATCCCGGTCGATCAGGACCCGCAGAAGCTGCCCAAGGACATGAGCATGGGCAAATCGCCGGAGGGCAAGGCGCTGAAATTCGTCCATCGCGGCTCCTACGACAACATGGACAACACCTATGAGGCGATCACCAATCACCTCGACGACAAGAAGCTGGAAGCCAAGGACACATTTGTCGAGGAGTACCTCACCGATCCCCTGAAGACGGCCGAGGACAAGCTCGTGATCAACGTGTTCGTGCCACTGAAGTGAGATCGATGAAAAAGCCTGCCGTCCTCGCCGCCGCTCTCGCCGCCACGCTGCTGGCAGCGCCTGCGTTTGCCGATGATTTTCCCGCTGCCATCACGGTGAGCGGTGAAGCCACGGTGTCCGCCGCCCCCGACCTCGCGCAGATCGACGCCGGTGTCGCCAACGATGCCAAGAGTGCGAAGGAAGCCTCCGACGCCAACAACGCCGCAATGGGCAAGGTGCTGCTGGCGCTGAAGGGCGCCGGCATCGCCGAGAAGGATTACCAGACCTCGCGCCTGTCGCTGCAGCCGCAATACGGCCAGAACAAATCCACCGGCGCCTCGCCCGTGGTCGGCTTCCGTGCCAGCAACCGCGTCACCGTGAAAATCCGCGACGTGACCAAGGTGGCCGGCATCATCGACACGCTGGTCGGCGCCGGCGCCAACGACATTGGCAACATCTCCTTCGAGGTGACGCAGGCGTCAAAACTGCTCGACGACGCCCGCGAGCAGGCGGTCGCCGATGCCCGCCGCAAGGCCGAGATCTACGCCAAGGCCACCGGCATCACGTTGGGTGCGCCGCTGAGCGTCTCCGAGGCCGGCGCGCCGGTACCGCTGTTCAAGGCGAGAATGGCGACGGCGCCGATGGCAGCACCGGCTGCCGTCGCGCCAGGCGAGGAGACACTGTCGGTGACGGTGAATGTGAGCTGGGCGATCAAGCAGGGGCAGTAGCGGCGCTCGCAAGAGGCTTGCTGCCGCCGCACACAGCCGTCGTCCCCGCGCAGGCGGGACCCATAACCACAGGCAGTGGTTGTCGCGCGAAGCCGGTAGCTCCGAGTCTTCGCCAAACATCTCCCTGTGGTTATGGTTCCCGGGCTCGCGACTTCGTCGCGAGCCCGGGACGACGAGCTGCATGTACGGCAACAGCGGAGCTAAATCTCCGCCACCTGCCCCGGCTTCATCGCCACGAACCGCTCCTGCGGAATCTTCGCGGCATCCAGCGCCTCGGCCAATGCCTTCGCCGGTGCGTCGATCGCCTCATCCGTCAGCTGGAACGTGCCGTGATGATGCCCGAGCGCATCCTGCGCGCCGCAATCCAGGAGCGCCTTCACGGCATCCTCGGGATTCATGTGCTGGTCGCGCATGAACCAGCGCGGCTCGTAAGCACCGATAGGCAAGATCGCCAGGCGCAGCGGCCCGTGCTTCTCCGCGACGCGGCGGAAATGCGTGCCGTCGCCATAGCCGGAATCGCAAACGACGTAGATTTTCCCCGCAGGCGTCTCCAATACAAAACTCGCCCACAACGCCTTGTTGCGGTCGAACATGCCGCGCGCCGTCCAGTGCCGCGTCGGCACCAGATGCACGGCGATGCCGCCACCAAGCTCGACGCGGTCGTGCCAGTCGAACGCCTCAGCCTTGATCGACGAGTCGGTACTGCGCATCGTCACGTCGTTGCCGAGCGGCGTCACCACGCGCGGGGCAAAATTCTTGGCGAGCCGCGACAGCGTCGCGATGTCGAGATGATCGTAATGGCCGTGAGAAACCAGCACGACGTCGACCTTCGGCAGCTTCTCGAAGGCGATGCCGGGGTCGTTGTGACGCTTTGGTCCGGCGAAGCTGACGGGCGACACCCGCGATGACCAGACGGGATCGACGAGGATGTTGAGGCCGCCGGTCTGGATCAGCCAGCTGGCGTGGCCGACGAAGGAAAGCCGCACCTTGTCGCCGTCGACACGCTCCGGCGGAGTGTCGGCATGGGGGCTCGGCGCCCAATCCGGCCAGATCGCGCGCTGCCGCTTGCCGCCGAACTGCCAGCGCAGCACCTCACGAAGCGATTTCGGCGGCACGCCGTCCGGATCGAAGAAGTTCAGGCCGTCGAAATGGTCGGAGACCGGGCCGTCATAGGTTTTCATGCGGGACATCCAAAGGGATGGAACGCCGATCAACGTGCCCGCTCCGGCAAGCAATCCAAAGAGGCGGCGGCGGGTGATCGGCACGGTGCGGGTTTCAGGGATGGACGGGGCGGTAAGACATCACCGCCTATATGGGCGGGGCCGCGGGAAAAGGAACCCGTCGCCGAAAAGGTCATATTTTCAAGGTCTTGCCTTCTAAGGCGGCCCCCACCACCCCAACTTTCCTTGACTTTTGGGCCTGGGCGGCGTTTAACCCGCGCACTTTCTCGGAAAGGCTTTCTTTTCGAACCGCCGACTGGCCCCGGAGGCCAGAGGCTAACGCCCGACAGCGCTGTGCGCCCTCGGGCGCAAAGGTGTTTGGAAGATCGCGTTTCTCGCGAGCAGGACAAGGACAACGGCATTGTTCGACAATCTGTCGGAACGGCTTGGTGGCATTCTCGATCGTCTGACGGGGCGCGGTGCGCTGACCGAAAAGGACGTCGACGCCGCGATGCGCGAGGTCCGCCGCGCGCTGCTGGAGGCCGACGTCGCGCTCGAAGTGGTGCGCAGCTTCACCGAACGCGTCCGCGAGCAGGCGATCGGCGCCACCGTCGTCAAGTCGGTCACGCCCGGCCAGATGGTGGTCAAGATCGTCCATGACGAGCTGATCAACACGCTCGGCGCCGAAAGCCAGACCATCGACGTCAATTCGGTGCCGCCGGTGCCGATCATGATGGTCGGCCTGCAAGGCTCCGGCAAGACCACCACCACCGCAAAGCTCGCCCGCCGCATGGTCCAGCGCGACAAGCGCAAGGTGCTGATGGCCTCGCTCGACGTCTATCGTCCGGCGGCGATGGAGCAGTTGGCCGTGCTCGGCCGCGACCTCGACATTCCGACGCTGCCGATCGTGGCGGGACAGCAGCCGGCTCAGATCGCAAAGCGCGCACTGGAAGCCGGCAAGCTCGGCGGCTACGACGTCGTGCTGCTCGACACCGCCGGCCGCACCACGCTCGACGAAGACATGATGGCGGAGGCGGCCGCGATCAAAGCCGCCGCCAATCCGCATGAAGTGCTGCTGGTCGCCGACAGCCTCACCGGTCAGGACGCCGTCAACCTCGCCCGCGCCTTCGACGAGCGCGTCGGCCTCACCGGCATCGTGCTGACACGTGTGGACGGCGACGGCCGCGGCGGCGCCGCGCTGTCGATGCGCGCCGTCACCGGCAAACCAATCAAGCTGCTCGGCACCGGTGAAAAGACCGACGCGCTGGAGGACTTCCATCCCGATCGTATCGCCGGCCGCATCCTCGGCATGGGCGACGTGGTCTCGCTGGTCGAGAAGGCCGCCGCCAACATCGACGCCGAGAAGGCCGCGCGCACCGCCGAGCGCATGCGCAAAGGCCAGTTCGACCTCAACGACATGCGCGAGCAGCTGTCGCAGATGGCGAACATGGGCGGCATCAGCGGGCTGATGGGCATGATGCCCGGCATCGCCAAGATGAAGAACCAGATCGCGGCCGCCGGCATCGACGACAAGATCCTGAAGCGCCAGGTCGCGGTGATCGATTCCATGACGCGCGACGAGCGGCGTCATCCCGATTTGCTCAAGGCCAGCCGCAAGAAGCGCATCGCCGCGGGAAGTGGCCAGAGCGTCGAGCAGGTCAACAAGCTGCTGAAGATGCACCGGAACATGGCCGATATGATGAAGGCCATGGGCTCGGGCAAGCGCGGCCCGCTCGCCGGCATCGCGCAGGCGATGGGTTTTGGCGGCGGCATGAAGCCGCCTTCGCCGGAAGAGATGAAGGCGCTGCAGGAGAAGATGCAGGGTGGCGGCGGCGGCCTTCCGAATCTGCCGAAGGATTTGCCGGCCGGGCTGCGCCAGGGTCTTCCGAACGTTCCGGGGATCACCGGGCTGAGCGGCAAGCCGATGCTGCCGGGCCTCGGCGGTTTCCCAGGCAAGAAGAAATGAGGAATTCGTCGCGGGGGATCGCAAGCATCTCGCGCAACGCGGAATACCAATCAACCGAACAAAACGTACTTTGAAGGAGAACTAAATGTCCGTCGTTATCCGCCTCGCCCGCGCAGGCACCAAGAAGCGTCCCGTCTATCACGTCGTCGTCGCCGATTCGCGCTTCCCCCGCGATGGCCGCTTCATCGAGCGTCTCGGCTATTTCAACCCGCTGCTGCCGAAGGACAACGAGACCCGCCTCAAGCTCGACATGGACAAGGTGAAGGCCTGGCTCGCCAAGGGCGCGCAGCCGTCCGACCGCGTGTCGCGTTTCCTCGACGCCGCCGGCGTCAAGAAGCGCGAAGCGCGCAACAATCCGGAAAAGGCCGTGCCGCGCAAGGAGCGCAAGGCGCAGGCCGAAGCCGCCGCGAAGGGCTAAGGTTAGATCATGTCGGCGCTGGTCTGCGTCGCGCGGATCGGCGCCGCGCATGGTGTGCGCGGTGCGGTCAAATTGTGGACCTTCACCGAAGATCCCTTTGCCGTCAGGCGCTACGGTCCGCTTCTGTCCAAGGACGGCAAGCGCCAGTTCGAGGTAGCAACGGCGCGCGAGGCCAGGGATCATCTGGTCGCGACGTTCAAGGGCGTCACGACCCGCGATGAGGCCGAGCGCCTCAACGGCATCGAGCTCTATGTCGCGCGCGAAAAGCTGCCCGCGACCGATGAGGACGAATATTACCACACCGATCTGATCGGGCTCGCCGCCGTCACCACGGACGGCGAGCCGCTCGGCCGTGTGCTTGCGATCCATAATTTCGGCGCCGGCGACATCATCGAGATCACGCCGCCCAAAGGATCTGCAAAGGGCACGACGATGCTGCTGCCGTTCACGAACGCGGTGGTGCCCGAGGTCGATCTTGCCGGCGGCCGCGTCGTGATCGCGCTGCCGCAGGAGATCGAGGCAGAGGACACGGAGGAGGATTCCTCCCCGAGTCGTCCCGGCGAAAGCCAAGACCCATAACCACTGGCCGTGGTTTTTGGCTAAGCTGTTTGCAATGACCAATCCCCCACCCTGGCGCGCGACGGTGCTGACGCTGTTTCCGGAGATGTTTCCGGGACCGCTCGGCGTGAGCCTGGCCGGCCGGGCGCTGGCCTCCGGGCTCTGGGAGATCGAGGCGCAGGACATCCGGGCCTCCGCCACCGATCGCCACCGCAGCGTTGACGACACCCCCGCCGGCGGCGGGCCGGGCATGGTGCTGCGGGCCGATGTCCTGGCCGCGGCGATCGATGCCGCGGAGATCAACCCTGAGCGGCCCCGCCTGCTGATGAGCCCGCGCGGTCGGCCATTGACCCAGGCCCGCGTCATCGAACTCGCCGAGGGTCCCGGCCCGCTGATCGTCTGCGGACGCTTCGAGGGGGTGGACCAGCGGGTGATCGACGGACGGGGGCTGGAGGAGGTCTCGATCGGCGATTACGTCCTGTCCGGCGGCGAAATCGCCGCGCTGGCCCTGATCGACGCCTGCGTCCGGCTGCTGCCGGGCGTGATGGGCAAGGAAGCCTCGGGAACCGAGGAGAGCTTTTCGGAGGGCCTGCTCGAATACCCCCAATACACGCGACCGCAGCTGTTCGAGGGAGTCCCGATCCCGGACATCCTGACCTCGGGCGATCACGCCAGGGTCGCGAGCTGGCGGCGGGCGCAATCCGAGGCCCTGACGGCGGCCCGGCGGCCCGATTTGTGGGCCCAGATCCCGCCCAAGCCCCCGAATCGGGCGGGACGCCAAAAAACGCCAAAAAACAAGACAGACGGGTGACAAACGCTCCGGCTTGCCTTATAGCAGCGGCCAAATCCGCAATAGCTGGATAGACGAATTTCGCGCAGCCCCCGTTGAAAAGGCTGGGCGCGCCGATGGAGATTTACCCATGAACCTGATCCAACAGCTCGAAAAAGAGCAATTCGACAAGCTCTCCGCCAGCAAGGAGATTCCGGAGTTCGGCCCCGGCGACACCGTGATCGTCAACGTGAAGGTGGTCGAAGGCGACCGTACCCGCGTGCAGGCCTATGAAGGCGTCTGCATCGGCCGCTCCGGTGGTGGCCTCAACGAGAGCTTCACCGTTCGCAAGATTTCGTACGGCGAGGGCGTGGAGCGCGTGTTCCCGGTGATGTCGCCGATGATCGACTCGATCAAGGTGGTGCGCCGCGGCAAGGTGCGTCGCGCCAAGCTTTATTACCTGCGCCAGCTGCGCGGCAAGTCGGCCCGTATCGTCGAGAAGACCGAGCACGCCAAGGCCGTCAACGAGTAAGCTTCGCCATCAGGCGAGTTTCGAAAAGCGCGGGGCCAAACCCCGCGCTTTTTTTGTGCTGCAGCACGTCCACCCCCGTCATTGCGAGCGAAGCGAAGCAATCCAGACTGTCTCTGCGGAAAGATTCTGGATTGCTTCG
>NZ_JALJRD010000015.1:85646-131309 GCF_024519875.1 Bradyrhizobium sp. Bra64
CGAGCGAAGCGAAGCAATCCAGACTGTCTCTGCGGAAAGATTCTGGATTGCTTCGTCGCAAGGGCTCCTCGCAATGACGACGCCGCTAAGGTCTCGCGCTTTTACGGCTGCATGCTATATAGCTTCTAGAATGTTTCCAGATCAGACCAGCATGCAGCCCATCGAGCGCGTCGTCATCGACGATCGTTCGCGGCTGCCTGGCCGGTTCTTCGGACGCTTCGCGACCTCGGCAACGTCAGAGCTTACGCGCGCAGCCTAAAAGCTGCGCTGACGATTTTGTTGCCCGCGCGCCCCCCGCGCATATCGCTACACAACATTCCTGGAGCTGACGCTCATGTCCAAGCCGACCACATTGTACGACAAGATCTGGAACGACCATCTGGTGCACGAAGCCGAGGACGGCACCTGCCTGCTCTATATCGACCGCCATCTGGTGCACGAAGTCACCTCGCCGCAGGCGTTCGAAGGCCTGCGCGCGACGGGACGCAAGGTGCATGCGCCCGAGAAGACGCTCGCCGTCGTCGACCACAACGTGCCGACCACCGACCGCACCAAGCCGAACCCCGACCCCGAGAGCATCGAGCAGATCAAGGCGCTGGCGGACAACGCCAAGGAATTCGGCATCGAATATTTCAACGAGTTCGACAAGCGCCAGGGCATCGTCCACGTCATCGGCCCCGAGCAGGGCTTTACGCTGCCCGGCACCACCATCGTCTGCGGTGACAGCCACACCTCGACGCATGGCGCGTTCGGCGCGCTCGCGCACGGCATCGGCACCTCGGAAGTCGAGCACGTGCTGGCGACGCAGACGCTGATTCAGAAGAAGGCCAAGAACATGCGCGTCAACGTCGACGGCAAATTGCCTGACGGCGTCACGGGCAAGGACATCATCCTCGCCATCATCGGCGAGATCGGCACCGCGGGCGGCACCGGCTACGTGCTGGAATACGCCGGCGACGCCATCCGCGCGCTATCGATGGAAGGCCGCATGACGGTGTGCAACATGTCGATCGAGGGCGGCGCCCGCGCCGGCCTGGTTGCGCCCGACCAGAAAGCGTTCGACTTCCTGCGCGACCGGCCGAAGGCGCCGAAGGGCGCGGACTGGGACGCAGCAATGCGCTACTGGGAGAAACTGCGCTCCGACGACGGCGCGCATTTCGACCACGAGCTGCGCCTCGATGCCGCGAAGCTGCCGCCGATCGTGACCTGGGGCACCAGCCCTGAGGACGTGATCTCGGTGACCGGTTTCGTGCCCGATCCGGACAAGATCGCGGACGAGGCCAAGCGTCTGTCCAAGCATCGCGCCCTGAAGTACATGGGCCTGACGGCGGGGACGAAGATCACCGACATCAAGCTCGACCGCATCTTCATCGGCTCCTGCACCAACGGCCGCATTGAGGATTTGCGCGCCGCCGCCAAGATCGCGGAAGGCAAGCAGGTTGCTGGCAGCGTCAACGCCATGGTGGTGCCGGGCTCCGGCATCGTGAAGGAGCAGGCCGAAGCTGAAGGTCTCGACAAGATATTCATCAAGGCCGGCTTCGAATGGCGCGAGCCGGGCTGCTCGATGTGCCTCGCCATGAACCCGGACAAGCTGAAGCCGGAGGAGCGCTGCGCCTCGACCTCGAACCGCAATTTCGAGGGCCGCCAGGGCTTCAAGGGTCGTACGCATCTGGTGTCGCCGGCGATGGCGGCAGCGGCAGCGATCGCGGGTCACTTCGTCGATGTCAGGGAGTGGCGGTAAGCTGCTCGCTGCAATTTGAGCGATCGCGGCAAACCGCCGTTAATCGCCGGCGCCCACACTGTGTCCGCGCGAACGTTTCGCGCGGACACGAGCCCATGGCCAACAAGCCTGAATATGTCGATCTGATCGGCGAGGCCACGCGCCAGCACCGGCGGCGCGCGGCGCCGCTGCGCATCGTCGCCAGGCCCGAGGCCGAGGAGACCTCGAAGCTCAGCCGCTGGCCGCCGGCGATGTTCAAGCAGTGGAAGCTGGAGAACCTGGCGCGTTGGAAATCGGCATCGTGGAAGCTCAAGGATTGGCTTTAGGCCACATGAACGAAGGGCGCCGCTGAGGCGCCCTTTTGATGTCGATCGCACTCACCAATAGCGATACGGATGGTGCCAGCGATGCCAGCGGCAGATGCGGCGCGGTCCGTAATAGGTCCAGATCACCCGGCAGCGGCGCGGATAGTGGTAATAGGGATAGTAGCCGCCGTAATAATGGCGCCGGTGGAAGTGACGATAGCCGTAATGCGGGCGATAGCCCCAGTGGCGGTGATAGCCGCCATATCCGCCGTAGCGGACGCCGCCATAGCGATAGCCGCCGCCGCGGAAGGCCGGTGCGGCACGAACGACACCGCCGCGGAAGCCGCCGAAATGTCCTCCGCCACCGTGGAAGCCGCCTCCTCTATGGAAGCCGCCGCCATGAAAGCCGCCGCCGCCATGCCCGCCACCATGTCCACCGCCGCCGCCGTGGCGAACCGGGATGATGTCGTCGGTCGCAGCCTTCGCCGCGGGTGACGTCGCCGGATTGATCAAGGTCAGCGCTTCAGCGCGGCGCGCGGTCCCCGCCGACAGCATCAGCGTCGCGGCCGCCGCGATCCCGAGCAAGCGCAGCGGGCTCGCCCTGAGACCCAAACTCCTCAGCATGGCATCCTCCCTGAATCCGGACAGCGGCGTTGCGATGCTCGTTGCCGGCCCGCGTCATCGCTGTTCATTGACGGTCGCTCCCAACATTAAGCTAGGGACAGCGACGTGAATGCCTCATGAATGAACGACGATGTCGACGCGGCGCGGCGGCGTCACCACCACGGCCCGAAGCCGAGCACGAAGGGCGCGGGCACGCCGTAAGGATAGGGACGGTAGTAAACCGGCCGTGCGTAATAGCGCGGCGCATCGGATGCGAGGTGGCGCACAGCGTCATGATGGCGCGCGTGGCGCCGTGCACCGATGTCAATTGCGGGCGCTGATGCCTTTGACGCTGCGGCATGCGCCGCGGCAATGGAGACGCCGGGCAAGGCGAGGATCAGCCCGAGGGCCACCGCGATTCCGATCCATCTCGTCATGATCGACCTCCGCTGCGCCCGCATGCGGCGCTGCCGGCCAACTCAGCCGCGGCGCCAGTAGCAGCTCATATGCGGCACGATCACCGTGCCGCTCGGCCGGAATTCCTGCACATAGGTGGCATTGCACTCGCGGACCGCGTCGGGACCGGGGTTGTAGCGCGGATAGACGCCATCCGGGCTGTAATAGGGCGTGACGCGCAGCCGCGCCGGGGCCCGCTTGCGCGGCGGCGGGGCGTCGGGCACGCCCGCCTGGGCCAGCCGAATCTCGCGGCCGGCCGTCTGGGCTTCGGCCACGCCGCAAATCTGCGAAAACAACCCCATGCACAGTAGCGTCAGCGCTGTTTTCGCTCGCATTTTACCGCCCACCTGAAACGTCTTTTCCGAGGCCCCACGCTCCCCGTTTTGGCGGCGCCCGTCAACCTCGCCGCCTTTATAAAGCCGGATGCATCGCCGCGGAACCCGCGCTAGAACCCCGTTCCGATAAAATCGGGGCGGGGTTCTAGATTCTCATTTTGACGCGTTTTCCTGACGCGAACCGGTGTCCGCTTCGCTCGAAAACGCCCTGGAGAAGCCCATGTGGACGGAATTGAAAGCGCCCTCGCTGGCCGAGATGGAAGCGACGGCCCATGACATCTTCGAGCGCCTGCCGGCGGAGTTTCGCAAGCTGTGCGAGGGCGTGATCATCCGCGTCGACGACTTCCCGACCGAAGAGGTGCTCGACGAGATGGAATGCGAGAGCGAGTTCGACCTGCTCGGCCTGTTCCAGGGCATCGGCCTGCCGCAGCAGAGTTTCGGCGACGTGGCGCGGCTACCCAACATGGTCTGGCTCTACCGCCGGCCGATCCTGGACTATTGGGCCGAGCACGACGAAAGCCTCGGCCACATCGTCCGCCACGTCCTGATCCACGAGATCGGCCACCATTTCGGCCTTTCGGACGACGATATGGCCGCGATCGAGGCGCAAGCAGACTAGACCTGCCGAATTCGGCCTAGGATTTCGGCCCCGATCGCGATAAATAACCGTTCCCCTGAACCACCCCGGGAAAGCGCAACCATGGACAAGTTCACCACGCTGGAAGGCGTCGCGGCGCCGCTGAAGATCATCAATGTCGACACCGACATGATCATTCCGAAGCAGTACCTCAAGACCATCAAGCGCACCGGCCTTGGCAAGGGGCTCTTCTCCGAGCAGCGCTACAAGGACGACGGCAGCGAGAACCCGGATTTCGTGCTGAACCAGCCGGCCTATCGCAACACCAAGGTGCTGGTCGCCGGCGACAATTTCGGCTGCGGCTCGAGCCGCGAGCACGCGCCCTGGGCGCTGCTCGACTTCGGCATCCGCTGCGTGATCTCGACCTCGTTCGGCGACATCTTCTACAACAACTGCTTCAAGAACGGCATCCTGCCGATCCGCGTTGCCCAGGAAGACCTCGACAAGCTGTTCGACGACGCCGAGCGCGGCGCCAACGCGACGCTGACGATCGATCTGCCGAACCAGGAGATCCGCGGCCCCGACGGCGGCAAGGTCAAGTTCGAGATCGACCCGTTCCGCAAGCACTGCCTGATCAACGGCCTCGACGACATCGGCCTGACGATGGAGAAGAAGGCCTCGATCGACACCTATGAGGAGAAGCTCAAGCGCGAACGCGCCTGGGCTTGAGCCCAAATTCCTGTTCGAGCCCCGGTGCCACGCGCGCCGGGGCTTTTTCTTTGCCCTCGACATCACCTCTTGTTTGAGCATGAACTTTTCGGAAAACCGCTGCACACTTTTCCGGATCATGCTCTAGGCTTCCCCGCATGCTGCCCGAGATCGTCACCTTCTGGCATGGCCCGATGGACGCCCTGCGCCAGACCTGTCTGCGCTCGCAGCTGGCTGCCGGCCACAAGATCACGGTCTACAGTTTCGACACCATTCCCGGCCTCCCGGCCGGTGTCGGCAACGCTGACGCCGAAGCGATCCTGCCGCACGCGTTCTCCGAACGGTTGCGGCCGCCGCAGCCGGACGGAAGCTGGCGCGACTGGACCACGCTCCAGTTCAGCGACTTCTTCCGCATGAAGCTGATGGCGAAGGGATTGGGTCTCTGGCTCGATGCCGACGTGCTGCTGCTCAAACCCGTCGTGATCGATCCGGCAAAGCCCTACTTCGCCTGGGAGCGGCCGCGCCAGCTCGGCAATTCCGTGATTTACCTTCCGTCCGCGCACGGCATCGTCGCCGCGTACGAAGAGCTGATGGAGCAGGAGGAATTGACGCCGAACTGGCTCTCGCTGCGCCATCGCATCACCTTCCTGATGCGCCGCCTGCGCGGCGGCTCGAATCGTCTCTCCGACATCCGCGTCGCGATCTTCGGGCCGGCGGCACTCACCGCGCTGGCGCGTCGCACCGGCGATTTGGCCTGCGCACTGCCGAAGCAGTCGTTCTACGCCGTGCATGCCGAGCCAAAGCTGTTCTTCGATCCCTCGAGCTATCTCGGCCTCGTCACCAACCCCGAGATCATCGGCCTGCACATCTCGCCCAAGGGTCGCGGCGGCGAGAAGCCGATCCCGGGCAGCCTGTATGCGTGGGCAGCGGAGCGGTTTGGGTAATCCTCCGCTGCAAGCCCAGTGCGATCGCATATGGCACCACCTGAGCGCGCGCCTCGTCCTTCGAGACGACCGCTTCGCGGTCTCCTCAGGAGGAGGCTAAGCGGCATCGGTGCTCGTCAAAACTATGGCCGCACACTCGGTCCTCATTCTGAGGGCCCGCCAACGGCGGGCGTCTCGAAGGATGGACACAGGGGAAGCGCTCCCATATGCGATTACCCTGCCCGCGTCCGGGACACGCGACCTGTTTTCTCGATCCATTCTCAATTTGATCCAGCGCAACGCGCTCCTGCATCATTGTGCATAACCTTGCTCCAATACCGCTATCCGAATGGAGCTTCGCATGAGCACCGCAAGCAGGCCTTATCCCATCGTCCAGGACCTCATCGAGTCCTTTGCAAGCTGGCTGAAGCATCGCCGCGAGCTGAACGAGATGCGGCAACTCGATCGTTCGGAGTTCGACCGGATCGCCAGCGACCTCAGGATCGCGCCGGACGATCTGGAGGAGCTGGTCCGTCACGGCAAGCACGCCGCCGACGAACTGCCGAAAATGCTCGAACAGCTCGGCATCGATGCGGAAGGGCTCGGCCGCGCACAGCCGCTGCTGTTGCGCGACATGGAGCGTGTGTGCGCCCTGTGCAGCCACAAGGCTCAATGCGACCGCGATCTCGCCGACGGCACCGCCGCGGAGAACTATCACGGTTATTGCGGCAATGCGTCGACGCTGGAATCGCTCGATCGCGCCGATCACGCACCGCGCTGACGCGCGCATAGATTTCGTCAGGCGGTACAGTCTTCACTCCCGGATGGCGCTATAGCTAGCTCGCCTCAACCGAGAGGCGTTCGGTTCAGGCTCAAAAGCAGCAATCTGAGGCTCGTGCCGTCGGCTTCAAAGGAAGCTTCGATCCAACGGTCTTTGCTAAATGTTGGAACTGAGCGAGCGGGGCAGGTAATATGCGGAGCATCCTGACTCAAACGATATCGCATGGCTGATTTCACCAAGGACGGGACGAGGAAACGACGATGGCCTTACCGCTTGGCCGTTATCCTGCTCGCCTATCTGGTCTTGGCGTACATTCTGGTCCCCACCCTGTGGATTCACCACGAGCACGAAGCAGGGCTGGCTTCATTGCCGATGATCACCAGGACGTCGGACGATATCCCTGCCGATCCCCTGAACGTTGGACTCGTTGGCAACGACGAAGACGTCGTCCGCGCAATGAACACGGCCGGATGGTTTGCAGCCGATGCCGTGACGCTGCGCTCGAGCATCGAGATCGTCGGAAGCGTGGTGCTGGATCGGCCATATCGTAGCGCCCCCGTCAGCCCTCTCTACTATCTTGGAAAGAAGGAGCAGTACGCCTTCGAGAAGCCTGCAGGGCACAGCGCCGATCGGCGGAATCACGTTCGATTCTGGAAGGCCCTCGAGAAGGGCGATGATGGTCGTCCGGTTTGGCTTGGCTCGGCGACGTTCGATCGGGGCGTCGGGCTCAGCCACGACACGGGACAAGTAACCCATCACATCGCGGCCGACATCGATACCGAGCGAGATCTCTTGATGGCCGACTTGCGCGAGACACGTGTCGTCGGCAGTTTCTTTCAGATCTCGGGCATAGGCCCAACTCTGTTCGGCCGAAACGGGGGTGGCGACCCCTACCACACGGATGGCGAGATACACGTTGCCGTCCTGGTGCCAGGAGCAGCAAATGGGCCGGCGGATCCTCCGACCATTCCACCGCCATCTCTCATTGCTCTGAAAGATGCCATATGGCACGGCATCGCTCAGAAAGCCGAAGGCAAGCCCTAACCCTTGCTCATCGCGGCGATCGCGTCCGCGATCTCGATCGTCCGCCGGGCCATGTCGGCGTGCAGCCGCTCCACCATGGCGCCGTCGAGCCGGATCGCGCCGCGCGACACGTTCTCCGGCAATTCGAACGCGGCGATGATTTTTCGCGCGCGCGCGACTTCCTCTTCGGGCGGCGTGAAGATTGCATTGCAGGCGTCGATCTGCGAGGGATGGATCAGCGTCTTGCCGTCGAAGCCGAGATCGCGACCCTGCGCGCATTCGGTGGCAAAGCCGTCCGAATTGGCAATGTCGCTGTAGGGCCCGTCGAGGATTTCGAGGCCATGGGCGCGCGTCGCCAGGATGCAATGGGTGATCATCGGGATCATCGCGGCGCGGCCCGGCAGCATCTTGATACGCGTCTCGCGCGAGATGTCGTTCGGGCCGAACACGAAACCGGACAGGCGCCTCGATGGATCGCGCCCGGCCGCGGCCAGCTCCTCGGCATGGAGCACGGCGCGCGCGGTCTCGATCATGGCCCAGACTCTTACGGTCGGCGCGGCGCCGAGCTCGGCGAGCCGGCGGCCGATCTGGTCGAGATCCTCGATGCTTGAAACTTTTGGAACCAGGATGCCGTCCGGCGAGGCCTTGGCGGCCATGGCGACGTCGTCGGCCCACCAGGGCGTGTCGAGGCCGTTGGTCCGGATCAGGATCTCGCGCTTGCCGAAGCCCTTGGCCGCGATCGCGGCGGCGATGCCGTCGCGCGCCACCGCCTTGGCATCGGGCGCGACGGAATCCTCCAGATCGAGGATCAGGCCGTCGGCGGCGAGATTGCGCGCCTTTTCCAGCGCGCGGGGGTTGGAGCCGGGCATGAACAGATGGCTGCGGCGCGGGCGGGTCATGCAAGCATTCCTTCCGGTTTCCTCGTCTTATTCTGACCGAAGCCGATAGCATCTGGCCTGCCTATTCGAAAGGCTTGTTCGCTCCGGCGGTATATGATTAGGCATGGGCCATGATGACATTCCCGAAGCATTTGCTGGAAGGCTACCAGGCCTTCGCCACCCAGCGGCTGCCGACCGAGCAGACCCGCTATCGCGAGCTGTCGGTGAAGGGGCAGTTCCCGGAAGTGATGGTGATCGGCTGCTGCGACAGCCGCGTCTCGCCCGAGGTGATCTTCGACGTCGGCCCGGGCGAACTCTTCGTGGTCCGCAACATCGCCAATCTGGTGCCGGTGTATCAGCCCGACGGCAACGCGCACGGCGTCTCCGCAGCGCTGGAATACGCCGTGACGGTGCTGAAGGTGAAGCACATCGTGGTGCTCGGCCACGCGCAATGCGGCGGCATCCGCGCCTTCGTCGACAAGATCGAACCGCTCACGCCCGGCGACTTCATCGGCAAATGGATGCAGATGTTCATCAAGCCCGGCGAAGTGGTCGAGCAGCGCGACCACGAGACCATGGCGCAGTTCGTCGAACGCATCGAGAAGGCCGCGGTGTTCCGCAGCCTGGAAAACCTGATGACGTTCCCGTTCGTGCAGAAGGCGGTCGAAAGCGGCCAGATGCAGACCCACGGCGCCTATTTCGGCGTCGCGGAGGGATCGCTGTTCGTGCTGGACAAGGTTGCGAAGGAATTCAGGAACGCGCGAAGCGTGGCGTAGGCGGGTTCGTCAACCACGCTCGTCGTCCCGGACAAGCGCAAGCGCAGATCCGGGACCCATACGCCGCAGCAGTAATTTTGCGAAGACTCGGAGTTATCGGCTTCCCGCCAAACCACTTCCTGTGGTTATGGGTCCCGGATCTGCGCGCGCTTTTGGCGCGCTTGTCCGGGACAACGAGAGGGCTGTGACAGTCGAACGAAGGCTTACGCCGCCTTCTTCTTCGCGCTGATCAGCTTGCGGTTGATCAGGACTTCCGCGATCTGGATCGCGTTGAGCGCGGCGCCCTTGCGCAGATTGTCGGACACGCACCACAGCACGAGACCGTTCTCCACCGTCGCGTCCTCGCGGATGCGGCTGATATAGGTGGCGTCCTCGCCGGCCGCCTCGTAGGGCGTGGCGTAGCCGCCGGGCTCCTGCTTGTCGATGACGAGGCAGCCGGGCGCCTTGCGCAGGATGTCGCGTGCTTCATCGGGGGTGATCGGATTCTCGAACTCGATGTTGACGGCTTCGGAATGGCCGACGAACACCGGCACGCGCACGCAGGTCGCGGTGAGCTTGATCTTGGGATCAAGAATCTTCTTGGTCTCCATCATCATCTTCCACTCTTCCTTGGTGTAGCCGTCCTCCATGAAGACGTCGATGTGGGGGATGACGTTGAAGGCGATGCGCTTGGGGAATTTCTTCGAGATCAGTTCCTGGTTGGTGTAGACGGCCTTGGTTTGCGAGAACAGCTCGTCCATCGCGTCCTTGCCGGCGCCCGACACCGATTGATAGGTCGAGACCACGACGCGCTTGATCGTCGCCTTGTCGTGCAGCGGCTTCAGCGCGACCACGAGCTGCGCGGTCGAGCAGTTCGGGTTGGCGATGATGTTCTTCTTCTTGAAGCCGGCCGTTGCGTCCGCGTTCACCTCGGGCACGATCAGCGGCACGTCCGGATCCATGCGCCAGGCCGACGAATTGTCGATCACGACGGTCCCGGCGGCGCCGATCTTCGGCGACCATTCCTTCGACACCTCGCCACCCGCCGACATCAGGCAGATGTCGACGTCGGAGAAATCATAGTGCTCGAGCGCCTTGCACTTCAGGGTCCGGTCGCCATAGGAGACCTCGACGCCGACGCTGCGGCGTGACGCCAGGGCCACGACCTCGTCCGCGGGGAATTTGCGCTCATCGAGGATGTTGAGCATTTCCCGTCCGACATTGCCGGTCGCGCCGACGACTGCGACTTTGTAACCCATCGTTCACTCTCCGACGAAAAAGCCCGTTCCTGAAGCTGACGCTTAAACAGGAAGAGCAGCGCTTCTATGCGAGAACCGGCCTCAAGACAACGTTGGACCATGCCTGAAGGCCGTGGATGCAGTCGCCTGAGGCCAGCACGGCCGCAACCTCCCCCCAGACCCATCTGGCGCTTGCAGCCTTCGCCGACGAGGTCGTCGGCACGCTGGCGCGCCTGTTCGCCTATGTGGGGACCCTGGTGCTGTTTGCCATGCTTGGGCTTGCGGCGCTCGGCCAGCTGCCTGATCTCCGCGACGACGATGGGCCGGCGCTGAAGCCGGGCTGGAGCGTGGCCGACCGCTCGCCCGCCGCCTTCGCCCTTGGCCGGCTCGATTCATCAGAAAAAACAGCCTCTTACACCATCTTCCGGCATCCCGGGGGCGGCCGCAGGGACGTGATGCGCTGGACCGGCGAGGCCGACAGGCCGGTGGCCGCGCTCGAGATTTACCGGGAGGGCGCCGAATTCGACGTGGCGCGTCCGGCGACAGCCGACCTGGCTATCCAGATGGGCTTGGGCACAACTGCCTCGCTCGAGCAGGCCGGCCTGATCGACACCAAATTCGGCGCTGTCGCCCTGTTCCGGCCGACCGGCACGGCGGATGGCGCGCAGGCTTGCCTTGGCTACCTCAAGCGCAGCGAGGAGCCGGCGCTCCAGATCTCCGGCTTCTCCTGCCAGGGCGATACAATGCCCGCCCGGCGCGCGGCGATTGCCTGCACGCTGAACCGGCTGACGCAGCTCGCCTCCGGCAACGAGCCGAAGCTGGCCGAATTGTTCGCCCGTGCCGAGCTGAAGCGCAGGGGTTGCGAACCCCAGGGCTCGTCGGACTGGCTGCTGGGCGCCGCAAACGCGCAATTGCGCGGAGCGCTTTGATCGGCATCAAGCTCAAGTGGCTGGTATTCATGCAACTTTTGCCGGCGCGCACGATTATTCCGCGCCGGTGTGACCCAATAGACCTAGTTGCGGCCGTCCCGGCTGGGCTAGTATGGGCGTGAAATCGACTGGCGGCCTGCCGCCTGAAGGGGACGTGATGAGCTCGAAATTCTCTGGCAAATTGGCGACGTGGCTTGCGGCGGGAGCCGTCATTGCGATGAGCCTTGCGACGCCGGCCTCGGCCGACACCAAGACCAAGCGCCATGACGAGCGCGGCCGGCATTATTATGGTCCGAGCGGCCCCAACGCGGTCTATCAGCAGGGCCGCACCCGCATCTATGTGAGCAAGCGCTCCTGGCTCGATGGCGGCACCGAGGTCAATCCGGGCGATCGCAAGTTCACCGACTATGCCTTCCCGCCGGCGGTTGGCTATCCGTCCTTCGCCCGCGAAAACCTCAACCGCCCGATCGATCGCCAGCCGCTGGCGACGCCGTCCGATGTCGGCGGCTATCCGCAGAATTTCCCGCTCTACTGAGGCGGACCGATCATCCGAATCAAAATGGCCGGGTTCTCGCCCGGCCATTTTTGTTTGTGAGAGATCCATCCGCCTTACGCGTTGGCGGCCGGGTCGTAGCGCCTGCAGAATTCCTCGATCGCCTCGGAGCGGAAATCGCCGAGGCGCTCGAAGATGAGCTCATCCGGCCAATCCCACCAGGCGATGCGGCGCAGGCTTTCCGCGACCGAACCCTCAAAGCGCTTGCGGATGGGACGCGCGGGAACGCCGCCGACGATCGTGTAGGGTTCGACATCGCGGCTGACGACCGCGCCCGCGGCGATCACCGCGCCGTCGCCGACGGTTACGCCCGGCAGCAGGATCGCGGCGTGCCCGATCCAGACGTCATTGCCGACGATCACCCGGTCGCCACGGCGATCCGCAAAGAAGTCGCGGTCGCGAGTCGCCGTCGTCTCGTAATATTCAGGGCAATAGGTGAAGCGATGCTGGGACGGACGTCCCATCGGATGATTGGGCGCGCCGATCCGCACAGAGTTGGCGATGGCGGTGAATTTTCCGATCGCGGCGTCGGCGACCTCGCAGTGCTCGCCGAGATAGGAGTAGTCGCCGAGCGAGGCATATTCGATGCGCGTGTTGGCGAGGATTTCGCAGCGCCGCCCGATCTGCGCCTCGCGCCGGCACACCGTCTCATGGATGATCGTTTCCGCGATCTTGGGGCGGGGGGAATCCATGAAGTGGCTCCTGAGATTACGGGCAGTGCCATAGGGTGGGCAAAGGCGCTCTTGCGCCGTGCCCACGATCTCTCCCGATCGAAATAGCGGGTGGGCACGCTTGCGCTTTGCCCACCCTACGAGAGAGGTGCCTGCCTCACGCGTGCAGCTTCTGCAATTCCATCAGGATCGCTTCGCCCATCTGCGTGGTCGAGGCAGCGGTCGTGCCTTCCGACTTGATGTCGGCGGTGCGCAGGCCGCTCGCCAGCACCGCGGCGATCGCGGCGTCGACCTTGTCGGCGAGACCCCCCATGTCGAAAGAATAGCGCAGCGCCATGCCGAAGGACGAGATCATCGCGATCGGATTGGCAAGGCCCTTGCCGGCGATGTCGGGCGCCGAGCCGTGCACGGGCTCATACAGCGCCTTGCGCTTCTTGCTCTTGACGTCGACCTCGCCGAGCGAGGCCGAGGGCAGCATGCCGAGCGAACCGGTCAGCATCGCCGCGATGTCGGACAGCATGTCGCCGAACAGATTGTCGGTGACGATGACGTCGAACTGCTTCGGCGCCTTGACCAGCATCATGCCGCCGGAATCGGCAAGCTGGTGCTCGAGCGTGACATCAGGGTATTCGCGCTTGTGGACCGCCGTCATGACCTCGTTCCAGAGCACGCCCGACTTCATGACGTTGCGCTTCTCCATCGACGTCACCTTGTTCTTGCGCTTCCTGGCAAGCTCGAAGGCGACGCGGCCGATGCGCTCGATCTCATAGGTGTCGTAGACCTGCGTATCGATGGCGCGCTTCTGGCCGTTGCCGAGATCGGTGATGGTCTTGGGCTCGCCGAAATAGACGCCGCCGGTGAGCTCGCGCACGATCATGATGTCGAGGCCCTCGACCGCCTCCCGCTTCAGGCTCGAGGCATCCGCCAGCGCCGGGTAACACACGGCGGGACGCAGGTTGGCGAACAAAGCGAGATCCTTGCGCAGGCGCAGCAGGCCGGCCTCGGGGCGCACCTCGTAGGGCACGGCATCCCACTTCGGACCGCCGACCGCGCCGAAGATGATCGCGTCCGCAGCAAGCGCCTTGGCCATGTCGCCCTCGGAGATCGAGACCTTGTGCGCGTCATAGGCGGAGCCGCCGACGAGGCCGGTGTCGGTCTCGAAGTTGGCGATCCCGGCCGAATTGAGCCAGTCGATCAGCCGCTTCACCTCGCCCATCACCTCGGGGCCGATACCGTCGCCGGGGAGCAGCAGCAGTTTGTGGGTCGCCATGGTCGTTTCCTCTGAGATCGAATTTCGGCCGGAGTGCTAGAGCGGCGTTGCGCGCTTGGCAAGACACCATTGCCGAGGCGCGGCTGTGCAAGGCAGGCGGGGCCTGCCACACTGCGCGGGCCGGAGTACCTCCTTGCACGCACCTGACCGCCCCCCGCCCGACGCACACCCCGCGCGGCTGATCCTGACCCTGTCGCTGGCGGCGACGGTCGGGCTCGGTATCGGGCGCTTTGCCTATGCGCTGGTGTTGCCGGACATGCGGGAGGATCTCGGCTGGTCCTACTCGGCGGCCGGTTTCATGAACACCATCAACGCCGTCGGCTACCTCGTCGGAGCCCTGGTGGCATCCCGGCTGATCCAGCGGGTCGGCTGGTCGGCCGCGATCCGCGGCGGAACCCTGGCCTGCGTGGCCGCGCTCGCCACCTGCGCGCTGACCGGGAATTTCGTCGCCCTGAGCCTCGCGCGTCTCGTGCTCGGCCTGGGCGCCGCCGCGGGCTTCGTCGCCGGCGGCGCGCTGGCCGCGACCATCGCGCAGTCGCGCCCCGAGCGGGCCAATTTCCTGCTCAGCCTGTTCTATGCCGGCCCCGGCATCGGCATTCTCTCTTCGGGGCTGATCGCCCCGTTCACGCTGCAATATTTCGGGCCGGGCTCGTGGTGGATGGTGTGGTGGGCGCTGACGCTGCTCTCGGCGCTCATGACCGCGCCGCTGTTCCTGACCCGCATCGAGAGCGGCGCGCGTTTCTCGGAAGGCAGCCACGCGTCGTTCGCGATTCTTCCCATACTGATTTATCTGGCCGCCTACTTCCTGTTCGGCGCCGGCTACATCGCCTACATGACCTTCATGATCGCCTATGTGCGCGACGGCGGCGGCGGGGCCGCGGCGCAGGCCGCATTCTGGAGCCTGATCGGTCTCAGCGCCTTCGTCACGCCCTGGGTCTGGCGCGGCGTTCTGGCGCTCGATCGCGGCGGCCTCGCCACCGCCATCATCCTCGGCACCAACGCGCTCGGCGCCGCCTTGCCGATGCTCGGGCATTCGCCGGCATGGCTCGCGGTCTCGGCGGTGGTGTTCGGCGTCGCCTTCTTCGCCGTCGTCGGCTCGACCACCGCCTTCGTCCGCTTCAACTATCCGCCGGAGAGGTGGCCGACCGCGATCGCGGCGATGACGATCTCGTTCGGCGTCGGCCAGACGCTCGGCCCGATCGTGGTCGGCGCCATCACGGATGCGCTGGGGAGCTTGAGTTATGCGCTCAATGTGTCGGCGGCGCTGCTGGCGCTGGGGGCGGTTGCGGCGCTATGCCAGCGGAAGGTGGGGCCGAAAGTTTCAGCATAAACGGTGTCGTCCCGGCGAAGGCCGGGACTACAGCTAGCTGCCGCTGAACGAATTGTACCCCTGGTCTTCCCAATAGCCGCCCTTGTAGTCGTTGGTGACCTCCATCGAGACCACGTATTTCGGGTTCTTGAAGCCGAGTTTTGTCGGCACGCGGATCTTCATTGGAAAACCATAAGCGCGCGGCAGGATGTCGTTCGCGTATTTGAACGTCATCTGCGTTTGCGGATGCAGCGCACTGCGCATGTCCAGGGGCGAATTGTAGCCGTCCTTGTCGGCGCACTGGAACCAGACATACTTCGCGCGGGTGTCGGCGCCGATCAGCTTGAGGAAGTCGCGCAGCGGCGTACCGGTCCAGCTGCCGATCGCACTCCAGCCCTCGACGCAGATATGACGGGTGATCTGGGTGACCTGCGGCAGCTTGTACAATTCCGGAAGCGTCCAGGATTTCTTGTTGTCGACGAGGCCGCGCACCTCGAGCTTCCAGTCGGCGGCCGAAACCTCGGGCGCATCGTCGAGATCGTAATAGGCGTTGAACGGGAACGGCTTCGTGATCGCGCTCTCCGGGAACGTCGGCGCCAGCGCGTCGGGATTGAAGATGAAATCCTGCACGGCGTCGTTGAACTTCGAGACACTCTTCAGCATCTCCTCGGCCGAGGACGAGTCGATCACGTCGCAGCCGGTGAGCAGCGTCAGCGCGCCCAGGCTGGCGCCGCCCGCGATGAAGCGGCGGCGGCTGACATCCGGCATCGTCTTGATGGAGTCCTTGATCAGCAGCCGCTTGTCGACGCCGGGGATCAGGAATGAACGCTTGGCCATGGTTCTCCCTCCGCTCAACGGCCGATGATCATCGCACGCAGGCTCTTCGGCACCAGCAGCGCGAGCAGGACATGAATGACGAGGAACGCGCAGATCGCGGCCATGCAGAAGAAATGGACGTAGCGCGCGGTCGGATAGTCGCCGAACAGGCTCACGAGCCAGTGCAGCTGCACGGGCTTCCACATCCCCAGCCCCGACAGCACGATCAGCACGCCGACCAGTATGATGCCGGCATAGAGCGTCCGCTGCACGTAATTGTAGACGGTGAGGTCGTCATGGCCGAGCTTGAATGTCAGGGCAGCCCTGACGTCGTGGAGCACGCCCGACGGGGTGATCGGCAGCAATTTCTTGCGGAAGCGGCCGGTGGCGAAGCCGGTGACGAGATAGGCGAGGCCGTTGATCATCAACAGCCACATCGCCGCAAAATGCCAGAGCAGGCCGCCGCCGAGCCAGCCGCCCAGCGTGTAGTCGCGCGGAAAGCTGAAGCCGAACAGCGGCGAGGCGTTGTAGATCTGCCAGCCCGACAGGATCATCAGGATCATGGCAAAGGCGTTGATCCAGTGCATGACGCGGACCCAGCCCGGCTGGATGATCTTGGCCGGGGTGGCGCTGACCTGCTCGTCGGTGGCTGTGAGACTCGACATGATGGTTCCGTCCTGAACGTCGCCTGACAGCAATTATACGCCGATGCTTCCGCTTTCGTTACGCCCCGCGAGGCATCGAATCGATATCGCCGGGCTATGGTGCTCACAAAAAAGCGAGCCGGGCACCCCGGCTCGCCGTTTTCGTCGCATCCTGACGGGGATGAAACAGGATCGCGCGGTGTTACGTCGCCGGCATCAGCACGGTGTCGACCACATGGATGACGCCGTTCGACTGGTTGACGTTGGAGATCGTCACCATCGAGGTGCCGCCCTTGGCGTCGACGATCCAGACCTTGCCGTCCTGCTTCTTCACCGTCAGCTCCTCGCCCTCGGCGGTCTTCAGCTTCTTGCCATCGGTGAGGTCGGAGGCCTCGAGCTTGCCGGGCACGACATGGTAGGTGAGGATCTTGGTCAGCGTCGCCTTGTTCTCGGGCTTGACCAGATTGTCGACGGTGCCGGCCGGCAGCTTGCCGAAAGCGGCGTTGGTCGGCGCAAACACCGTGAACGGGCCCTTGCCTTCCAGCGTCGGCACCAGGCCGGCCGCCTTCACCGCCGCCACGAGCGTGGTGTGATCCTTCGAGTTGACCGCGTTCTGGACGATGTTCTTGGACGGGAACATCGCGGCGCCGCCGACCATGACGGTCTTCTCCTCGGCACGAACGGGCGCAACGACGGTCGCGGTGATGGCCAGCGCGCTGAAAGCGGCGGCAGCGAGATAGGCAATACGCTTCGACATGGAGAGTCTCCCGATTGAATTGTGACCGGCGATTTGCCGGCGTTTGCGTTGGGCAACAACGGCGCCTGCGACAGTTTGACGTGAGGCAGTAGCGCGTCGTTGACCGAACTACGGGAGGTTTAGCGAAGCGGTTTCGAACAATAATTTATCGTGATGAGTGAAACTAAGCGGGGGGACGTTCGTGGGGGCCGTCATTGCGAGGGGCAAGGCGACGAAGAAATCCAGACTGCTTCTGCGGAAACATCTCTGGATTGCTTCGCTTCGCTCGCAATGACGAGCTTGGAGGATCCCGCCTGCCCTCAATCCCTGTTGTGCGGCGTCTGGATGAACCCGCGATTATGCGTCGGGCTGATCAGCAGCTCGTTGATGCAGACGCGCGGCGGCATCGAGGCGATGAACGCGATGGTGCGGCCGAGATCTTCGGATTGCAGCATCTTTGCCTGCTCCTCCGCGCTCGGCACCACCGGGCGCAGCTTCAGGATCGGCGTCGCGACCTCGCCCGGCATCAGGCAGCAGGCGCGCAGGCCGTTGACGCATTCGTCCATGTTGAAGGAATGGGTCAGCGCCAGCACCGCATGCTTGGTGGTGGTGTAGGCCGGGCCCGGCATCTTCGAGACGTGGCGGCCGGCCCAGGACGAGACGTTGATGATGGAGCCGTCCTGCTGCTTGCGCATCGTCGGCAGCACCGCGCGCATGCAATAGAGCACGCCGTTGAGATTGACCTGGACCAGTCTGTCCCAGCCCTCCAGTTCCATGTCCTTCCAGCTCCGCTTGGGGACATTGATGCCGGCATTGTTGACGAGCAGGTCGATCCGGCCGTGCCTGGCGACGATCTGATCGGCCGCCTTCTGGGCCTCGGCCGCGACCGACACGTCGAGCGCGATGGCCTCGGCGGCCCCGCCCGCCCCGGTGATCTTGGCGACCACGGTCTCCAGGGCGTCCTTGCGGCGGCCCGAGACAACCACCGTCCAGCCGTCGGCCGCCAGCGCCTCGGCGCCGGCTTCCCCGATCCCGCTGCCCCCGCCTGTCACCCAGGCCACGCGTTTCCCGTTTTTTGTCATGCAAACTGTCTCCGTTGCTTCATCGGGGCGGTTTTTGCTAATCCAGCCCTCGGTTTTGACCGGCCTTGTCTGACGAGCCTTGTCTGACGAGCCTTGCGGTCGAGGAAATCTTGCATGAACCAAGCAGCCAACGCCAATCTGTTTTCCCGCCTGTTCGACGGCCTGGACGATCCCAAACGCCTCGCGATCGAGACCCATGACGGCGCCCGCATCAGCTATGGCGATCTGATCGCCCGGGCCGGGCAGATGGCGAATGTGCTGGTCGCGCGCGGCGTGAAGCCCGGCGACCGCGTCGCGGTGCAGGTGGAGAAATCGGTCACCAACATCGTGCTGTATCTGGCGACCGTGCGGGCCGGCGCGGTCTATCTGCCGCTCAATACCGCCTATACGCTCAACGAGCTCGATTACTTCATCGGCGATGCCGAGCCGTCGCTGGTGGTCTGCGATCCCGCCAAGGCGGAAGGCTTCGCCCCGATCGCCGCCAAGGTGAAGGCCAGGGTCGAGACGCTCGGACCCGACGGCAAGGGCTCGCTGACGGAAGCAGCCGACAAGGCCAGCAGCGAATTCGCGACGGTGCCGCGGGCAAACGACGATCTTGCCGCGATCCTCTACACGTCAGGCACCACCGGCCGCTCCAAGGGCGCGATGCTGACGCACGACAATCTGGCGTCGAACTCGCTGAGCCTGGTCGGCTACTGGCGCTTCACCGACAACGACGTGCTGATCCACGCGCTGCCGATCTACCACACCCACGGCCTGTTCGTGGCGACCAACGTGACGCTGTTTGCGCGCGCCGCGATGATCTTCCTGCCGAAGCTCGACCCGGACCTGATCATCAAGCTGATGGCGCGCGCCACCGTGCTGATGGGCGTGCCGACCTTCTATACGCGCCTGCTGCAAAATTCCGCGCTGTCGCGCGAGACCACAAAGCACATGCGCCTGTTCATCTCGGGCTCCGCGCCGCTGCTCGCCGAGACCCATCGCGAATGGTCGGCGCGGACGGGACATGCGGTGCTCGAGCGCTACGGCATGACCGAGACCAACATGAACACGTCGAATCCCTATGACGGCGAGCGCGTGCCCGGCGCGGTCGGCTTCCCGCTGCCCGGCGTCTCCGTGCGTGTCACCGATCCCGAGACAGCCAAGGAATTGCCGCGCGACGAGATCGGCATGATCGAGGTCAAGGGCCCGAACGTATTCAAGGGCTATTGGCGCATGCCCGAGAAGACCAAGGCCGAATTCCGTGACGACGGCTTCTTCATCACCGGCGATCTCGGCAAGATCGACGCCAAGGGCTACGTCCACATTCTCGGCCGCGGCAAGGACCTCGTGATTTCCGGCGGCTTCAATGTCTATCCGAAGGAGATCGAGAGCGAGATCGACGCCATGCCGGGCGTGATCGAATCCGCCGTGATCGGCGTGCCGCATGCCGATTTCGGCGAGGGCGTCACTGCAGTGCTGGTCTGCAACAAGGGCGTCGATGTCACGGAAGCCGCTGTGCTGAAGGCGCTCGACGGAAGGCTGGCCAAGTTCAAGATGCCCAAGCGCGTCTTCGTCGTCGACGAGCTGCCGCGCAACACGATGGGCAAGGTGCAGAAGAACGTGCTGCGGGATACGTACAAGGATATCTACGCGAAGAAATAGGGGCGTGCCCGGCTCTCTCGCCTCGTCATTGCGAGGAGCCCTTGCGACGAAGCAATCCAGACACCCTCCGCGGAAAGACTCTGGATTGCTTCGCTGCGCTCGCAATGACGGAATTTGCGGCGGTTACTGTCCGCCCAATAAACTCATCACAAACCTGCTGCCGACGATAAACAGATAGCCCCCGAACGCCATCTCCAGCGTCCGCTTCGACATTGCGTGCGCGGCCCTCACGCCGAGCGGTGCTGTCACCAGACTCATCGGCATCACCAAGACCGCACCGATCAGCGAGACGTATCCGAGCGCGAACGGGACTTGCAGAGCCGCAACGCCTGGATAGTTCGCCGCCGCCGGCCAGCCGGCATAGATATAGCCGAGCGCACCGGGGATCGAGATCAGCACGGCGAGCGCGGACGAGGTCGCGACCGCCTGATGGATCGGACGGCCGTAGAACGTCATCAGCAGGTTGGAGAACAATCCGCCGCCGATGCCCATCAGCGTCGACAGGATGCCGACGCAGAAGCCGTAGGCACGCATCAACACGCCCTTCGGCAAATCATCGCCGAGCTTCCAGCTCTCGCGCGCGAAGATCAGCCGCAGTGCGGCTGACCAGGCAACGGCGACGAACACGATCTTGAACAGCCGCTCCGGCGCGTGGCGCGCGACCACGCTGCCGGCGACGACGCCGATCACGATCGGCAGCCACCAGCCGCGCAGGATCGCCATGTCGACCGCGCCGCGCTTGTAATGGGCCTGGAACGAGCGGATCGAGGTCGGGATGATCACGGCGAGCGAGGTGCCGACGCAAAGCGGCATGCGGACCTCGAGCGGCACACCGGCGATGCGGAAGCATTCGTAGAACACCGGCACCAGAATCGCGCCGCCGCCGATCCCGAACACGCCGGCCAGGAATCCCGAGAGCGCACCCGTTGCGATCAGCAGCAGGGCGAGCTCGACGATTTCCTTGATATCGAGTCCTGCAATCACCCCTGACCTGCCCCGGCGACTGGTCGCAACTTGTCCGATGCATCGCTCGGAAATGGCTGCGCGGAAAGCTGTAGGCGATCCGGTTTCCGAGGTCGACACGTCTCGTCCCTTGGCTGGGGTGGAATGCAGGGTGTGCATATCCGCGGCAAGCCGCAAAATTGGCGCGGCGGTGGGGTGGCGGACCGGTTCGGAAGGGCGCCTGGCCCGCGCCTTGATCGGTTTGGACGGGATGGTCCGTTTAGAGGCGTTCCAACAGCGATTTCAAAGGCCATGGATGGCTATCATAAAGAATGAATTAATATTCTTTTTTTGGTGAATAGGCCAGCGCTCTGGTATACCAAGCACCCGATTGGCCTTGTTTCATCAACGCCATAGCGCTGAACCGAGGTTCGATTTATGGCGATTTGGTGATTGCGCAGGCGGAATCGACTCCGTAAATAGAGCCGACCTCTCGCGATCCCCGCGCGCCCCATGCTGGGCCGCAATAAAGCAATCGAAGCCCATGACCGCACGGATCGAACGACCGCTTTCACCACACATGCAAGTCTACCGCTGGACGCTGACGATGGCGCTTTCCATCGTCCATCGTGCCACCGGAATCGCCCTTTACGCAGGAACCCTGCTGCTGGCCTGGTGGCTGATTGCCGCGGCTTCCGGCCCTGCCGCCTACGGCCACGTCCAGGCCTTCACCGGCAGCATCATCGGCCGGCTGATCGTGTTCGGCTACACCTGGGCGCTGATGCACCATATGCTGAGCGGCATCCGGCATTTCGTCTGGGACCTCGGCTACGGCTTCAAGGCCAATGAGCGCGAGGCCCTGACCTGGGGCGCGCTGATCGGCGGCATCGTGCTGACGGTGCTGATCTGGATCGTCGCCTATGCGATCGGAGGCGGACGATGAGCGCGACCGATACGCCGAAGCGCAGCATGCGCACCCCGCTTGGCCGCGTCCGCAATCTCGGCGCCGCCCATTCCGGCACCTCCGACTTCTGGCGCCAGCGCATCACCGGCGTCGCCATGACGCTGCTGATGATCCCCGTGATCGTGATCGTCATGATGCTGCTCGGCCGCAACCAGGCCGGTGCCGCGCAGATCCTCGGCTCGCTGCCGATCGCGGTGATCCTCCTGCTCTTCATCTTCGCCAGCGCCTGGCACATGAAGATCGGCATGCAGGTGGTGATCGAGGACTACATCCATAACGAGAAGCTGAAGCTCGTCTCGATCATGCTCAACAACTTCTTCTCGATCGCCGTGGCGCTCGCCTCGACCTACGCGATCCTGAAACTTTCATCCGGAGTGTAACCCATGGTTACCGGAACATCGGCCGCAGAGAGCAATGGCGCTCCCGCCACCAACGGCAAGGCCTATCCGATCGAAGACCACACCTACGACGTCGTCGTGGTGGGCGCCGGCGGCGCGGGCCTGCGCGCCGTGGTCGGCTGCAGCGAAGCCGGACTTCGTACCGCCTGCATCACCAAGGTGTTTCCGACCCGTTCGCACACGGTCGCGGCGCAGGGTGGCATCTCGGCCTCGCTCGGCAACATGCACAAGGACGACTGGCGCTGGCATATGTACGACACCGTGAAGGGGTCGGACTGGCTGGGCGACCAGGACGCGATCGAATACATGGTGCGCAACGCGCCCGAGGCGGTCTACGAGCTCGAGCATTGGGGCGTGCCGTTCTCGCGCACCGAGGACGGCAAGATCTACCAGCGCCCGTTCGGCGGCATGACCATGGACTACGGCAAGGGCCAGGCGCAGCGCACCTGCGCCGCCGCCGACCGCACCGGCCACGCCATGCTGCACACGATGTACGGCCAGTCGCTGCGCCACGCGGCCGAGTTCTTCATCGAGTTCTTCGCCATCGACCTGATCATGGACGACCAGGGCACCTGCCGCGGCGTCATTGCGCTCAAGCTCGACGACGGCACGCTGCACCGCTTCCGCGCCCAGACCGTGATCCTGGCGACCGGCGGCTATGGCCGCGCCTATGCCTCCTGCACCTCGGCGCACACCTGCACCGGCGACGGCGGCGGCATGGTGCTGCGCGCAGGCCTGCCGATGCAGGACATGGAGTTCGTGCAGTTCCACCCGACCGGCATCTACGGCTCGGGCTGTCTCGTCACCGAAGGTGCACGCGGCGAAGGCGGCTATCTCGTCAACGCCGAGGGCGAGCGCTTCATGGAGCGCTATGCGCCGTCCGCAAAGGACCTCGCCTCGCGCGACGTCGTCTCGCGCGCGATGACCATCGAGATCCGCGAGGGACGCGGCGTCGGCAAGAAGAAGGACCACATCTTCCTTCACCTCGACCATCTCGATCCCGCGGTGCTCGCCGAGCGCCTGCCGGGCATCTCCGAATCCGCAAAGATCTTCGCCAATGTCGACGTGACGCGCGAGCCGATCCCGATCGTGCCGACCGTGCACTACAACATGGGCGGCATCCCGACGAACTATCACGGCGAAGTGCTGACCAAGAGGGACGGCGACGACAACGCCATCATCCCCGGCCTGATGGCGATCGGCGAAGCGGCCTGCGTCTCCGTGCACGGCGCCAACCGCCTCGGCTCCAACTCGCTGATCGACCTCGTCGTGTTCGGCCGCGCCGCCGCGCTCCGCCTCGCCGAGAAGCTCACGCCGAACGCCAGCCAGCCGGAGTTGCCGGCAAACTCGTCCGATCTGGCGCTCGGCCGCCTCGACCATTACCGCTACGCCTCCGGCGGCACGCCGACCGCGAAGCTGCGCGAAGGCATGCAGCACGTGATGCAGAGCAATTGCGCGGTGTTCCGCACCGGCGAGGTTTTGAGCGAAGGCCAGAACCTGATCGAGAAGGTCCACAGCGGCATCACCGACATCGCCGTGTCCGACCGCTCGCTGGTGTGGAACTCCGACCTCGTCGAGACGCTGGAGTTCGACAATCTGATCGCGCAGGCGGTGGTGACGATGAACTCGGCCGCCAACCGCACCGAAAGCCGCGGCGCCCATGCCCGCGAGGATTTTTCGGCGCGCGACGACAAGAACTGGATGAAGCACACGCTGGCCTGGCTGGACGATGCCGGCAAGGTCAAGATCGAGTACCGCCCGGTTCACGACTACACCATGACCAACGACGTGCAGTACATCCCGCCGAAGGCGCGGGTGTATTGATCAAGACTCGTCATGCGCGGGCTTGACCCGCGCATCCATCTTTCCGAAGCGATGGATCGCCGGGTCAAGCCCGGCAATGACGCGGAAAACCAGAGGCAGGACTAATGGTTGAATTCGCACTTCCGAAGAACTCGAAGATCACCGGCGGCAAGACCTGGCCGAAGCCCGTGGGCGCGACTGACGTCCGCGAATTCCGCGTCTATCGCTGGAATCCGGACGACGGCAAGAATCCGAGCGTCGACACCTATTACGTCGACACCAACGACTGCGGTCCGATGGTGCTGGACGGCCTGATCTGGATCAAGAACCACATCGACCCGTCGCTGACGTTCCGCCGCTCCTGCCGCGAAGGCGTCTGCGGCTCCTGCGCCATGAACATTGACGGCCAGAACACGCTGGCCTGCACCCGCTCGATGCACGACGTCAAGGACGGCGCGGTCAAGATCAACCCGCTGCCGCACCAGCCGGTCGTGAAGGACCTCGTTCCCGACCTCACCAATTTCTATGCGCAGTACGCTTCGGTCGAGCCGTGGCTGAAGACGACCTCGCCGACGCCGCAGAAGGAATGGCGCCAGAGCCACGAGGACCGCGAGAAGCTCGACGGCCTCTACGAGTGCATCCTCTGCGCCTGCTGCTCGACCTCGTGCCCGAGCTATTGGTGGAACAGCGACCGCTATCTCGGTCCCGCAGCCCTGCTTCAGGCCAACCGCTGGGTGTCCGATTCCCGCGACGAAGCGACCGGCGAGCGTCTCGACAATCTCGAGGACCCGTTCCGCCTCTACCGCTGCCACACCATCATGAACTGCGCCAAGGCCTGCCCGAAGGGCCTCAACCCGGCGGAAGCCATCGCCGAGCTCAAGCTCAAGATGGTCGAGCGGCAGGTCTAGACGTCGTTCATGCTTCGATCCCCGGCCTGTCTGGAGCCAAAATAGTTCGTTTTAGACAACAAAGTTCTTCTAGGACAAAATAGTTCTTTCGAACTTCCGGGGCTTCTTGCGTGCCATCAAAAGGGTGGGTCGGTGACCCGCCCGCCGCCATCGAAACGACGGCGAGAAGCGGAACGACAAGCGCTTGCCCCAAACTGCGAGTCGGTAAGGCCTGACCAAACGAGAATTTTGGCGGAGTTCGAAGCGGACCAGTTTGCCGCGCTTGAAGCCGCTTTACTCGCACGCTCGGCCCAAGTACCGGCAGTTCGGACAGAGCCGGGGTCTCGTGATTCTCTAATCGGCGATGGGCGCCGATGATTCTCTCCCCGACGATGTGACCACCCTGAAGGCGATGCTGCGCGCCGAGCGAGTGGCCCGCTTGGCCGCGGAAGCGGAGGCCCAGGTGCGGACTGCTGATCGAGAAGCTCAAGCTCGCGATCAAGAAGCTGCGGCACGAGCAGTTCGGACAGTCCTCCGAGCGCGGCGCCTTGCTGGACCAACTCGAGCTACAACTCGCTGACCTGAGGAGAACGCGGCGCAAGCCGAGACCGCGGCGCAGATGGCAGCCCAGAAGATTGCGGTGCCATCGTTCGAACGCCGCAAGCCAGTCCGCCGGCCGCTGCCGAAGCATGCGGGAGCGCCTTGTCTATCCGGTGCCTGCGACGTGCCCATGCTGCGGCGATTGCCGGTTGCGCAAGATCGGCGAGGACGTGACCGAGACGCTGGAACTCGTTCCGCGCCAGTGGAAAGTGATCCAGTGATCCAGCACGTGCGCGACAAGCTCGTCTGCCGAGCCTGCGAAGCGATCACCCAGCCGCCGGCTCCCTCGCACCCGATTGCGCGCGGGCGTGCAGCGCCTAAGCTGCTGGCCCATGTCTTGTTCGCCAAGTACGGCCTGCACCTGCCGCTCAATCGTCAGAGCGACGTCTATCAGCGTCAAGGCATCGACCTCGACGTGTCGACGCTCGCGGAATGGGTGGGCCCCCCCGCCGCAACCCTGATGCCGCTGGTTGACGCGATGCGGAGCCATGTCTTCGCGGCCGAACGCATCCACGCGGACGGCACCACAGTGCCGGTCCTGGCCAAGGGCAAGACCCGCACCGGTCGCCTCTGGACCTATGTGCGCGACGACCGCCCGTTTGGCGGCCCCGATCGGCCGGCGGCCGTGTTCTTCTACTCGCCCGATCGTGGCGATGAACATCTGGCAGGATATGCCGGACCGATGCAGGCCGACGCCTACGCCGGTTTCGGCAAGCTCTATCAAGCAAACCGCAAAGGAGGTCCGATCATTGAGGCCGCGTGCTGGGCACACGGCAGGCGCATCGGCCCGCAGTTTCCAGATGCTGTCCTGACATCGTCGGCTACATCAACAAATGAGACCTACCCTATCACTCTTGATTTCGAAGCAACCATGAGTAGCATCTAAAGTATCTTCATAAAATTCCGACTTGGGTAGAGATCGACACACGGTTCAATCTCCTCTTCAAGAATCAGGATCCCGGTTCGCGCTTGTTCTGCTATTGGTATGGCCATGGATACGTTGACACCAAGGAAAATCGTCTCCTTGTTTGCGAGGATTTTGACCTCGACACGTTTTCCAATCGTGTATTTAACGCCACCAACCGCCTGCGTCGTTTGCTCACACCAAACTACGACTGCTTCGCCGAACAGATCTTTCTTGCAGATGTGTGCGGGCGTAAGCCTCGGACCGCTATCGGCCTTGACGAGACAAACTTGGAGGACGTTCACGCGAGCGGACGTCAGTTGGCCTTGTTTGCGAGTCGCGAGGGCGCTTATTCAGACGGAACGTTCTCTTCCGTAATGTTAGACCTGCTTGCGGCGGAGAGGACTTGGTTAGAACCAAACCTCCTGAAAAGGAAGCTGCTAGCATCCTTGGAACTCGCTCGCGTTGAGCCGTACCTAGTCGACATCTACGATGGTGCTCTGAAGCTTATGCAACGCTTCGGATCAAGTAGCGCAACTGATCTTTATGTAACAGTTCCGCCACGGGAGGGCGATATTTCTGGTAGAGATGAGCGACCGAGCCGTAGAGCAAAACTTCCTCCAACCATCAAAGACGATCACCTTCACGCGTGTGCATGCACTGCAATTGGCGAGATTAAGTGAACGAACTACTTCTTCAGAAAGGCAATCGGACCTTCGGCCATACCTTGACCATGGCTCGCTGTCGAACGGCAGGGGCGCCTCTTTGGGCCTAGAAGGCGAACCCGCCAGAGGTTCTTCGGGAAGTCCGACCGCTGGAAGTTTGATCTTAAAGCCTGCCGAGCCACCTGTCACTTTGGGTCGGGGACGCGCCCGACGATTAGGCGCGGTCCGAAAACCCCGAGAATCTTGATGTTTACGAAGCGCGAGTAGCGGACCAGCCAACTCTCGTCCAAGGTGGTATCCTTCGGAGGATGGCTGATAAGGCGCTAGATGGACGGGGACCGTCAGTCCAGCCCGTAGCGATAAAGCCTCAAGACCGCTCTTTCCCGAAAGAGATCGCTGTGGCGAAAGAGGTACGACATGGCTCTCAAGACCACGAAGTTCGATGTTCAAGGCCACCTGAAAAGCCTCGAAGAGTAAATCGCTTACCTGGAAGCGGCGTTGAATGAGGATGATCCGTCTTTCATAGCTGCCGCGATCGGCGACATCGCCAAAGCGCGCGGAGTCAGCCAGTTCGCCAAGGAAACCGGGCTCAGTCGCGAAGCGATTTGCAAATCCTTCCGCCCGGGCGGCAACCCGACGATTGAAACCGTTCACAAGGCGGACAAAGGCGGACTGACCTCCAAGTCCGAGAGCAATTCAACACGAAAATCCGGATAGCCGAACTGCGAACGGCTCTGGATTAGGCGAGGCGCGACAACGATAGGCTGCGCCCATTTTTGGGGCTCAAGGATGCATCAGCCCGGTCCCCGTTCGTGTGCCTCAAGACGGTGCTCGCGACGTGCTCGTCGTCGCCTGGCCCGTTCAGCCTTTAGGTACCACGGCGACGAAAAGTCGCCTAAGGGGAGCCGGGAGGTCTAATAACTGCGCCTCGAAGTGAGACCTTTCGCGCCCGGCGTGGCGATCTCCGCCAATTTTCGGTCATCCCTTAGTCGTGGGGAGACAAGCATTGGTTGAACCGCACGATAAAGCAAGTATCGTCGCGATCGAATGATTTGGCGGAAAGTGCCGTTCTATAAGCATCGCGTGGGGAGAAATGCTTAAGGAAATTGATCGAATGAGGGAGGCGCTCGCCTCCTATATTGAGGCGACCTATCACCTTTCGAACGGGAGCGTCGTCAATCTCCGCCGCCAATTGCTGACGGCAGATGGAATCGCGCAAATCCCGTATATCGAAAGCACTCCGACCTACGTGGGAGAACGAAAGTTTTCCACGCTCACTCTTCCGCCGAAGGTTCGCGAACTTCTGACGACGCTCGCATCCAGGGAGGCTGGCCGGGTTCTCTTCAATCCTCCTTATGAGCATCAGGCCCAGGCCTTAGAACTGGCCATGGCGAACGACGCCGGCGGAACCGGAATTGTCGTTACGACAGGCACGGGCTCCGGTAAGACTGAAAGCTTCCTCCTGCCGGTACTGGCGCGCCTGGCCGACGAAGCACTGCACAGGCCGAATCATTTCGCGAATCGCGCGGTCAGGGCGTTGCTTCTCTACCCAATGAATGCCCTGGTAAACGATCAACTCGGCCGACTTCGTACACTCTTCGGCTCTTCAACTGTAAGCCAGTCCTTCACTAAGGCCGCCGGTCGCCCTGCGAAGTTCGGCCGCTATACCGGTCGTACCCTTTATCCTGGAATTAGAAGTGCAAAGCGCGACCAAGTCCGGCTGAAAACGCTGGAGTACTATCTCAAGATCGAAGATGGAGCCAGGAACGGCAATCGAAAGGACCAAGAGCTTGTATTGACGCTGCGGGAAAAGGGACGGTGGCCGGGAAAGCCGGACAGCGTGCTCGGAGCATTCGATGGGCTTCGCGACTGGTATGGCACACAAGGTCAGCATTGGGCGGACGGGAATGGAGATCCGGCGCGGGCCATCGAGCGTCAGCAAGACCCAGAGTTGCTCACCCGCCACGAGATACAGGCTGCATGCCCCGATCTCCTGGTAACCAACTACTCCATGCTCGAATATATGCTCTTGCGCCCGATCGAGCGCGAGATCTTCACCGACACGCGAGCATTCTTCGAGGCGCACCCTGATGAAAACTTCTTCCTGATCCTGGACGAAGCACATCTTTATCGTGGCGCAAACGGCACTGAGGTCGCTTACTTGATCCGGCGATTGCTCGATCGCCTTAAGCTCCCCCTTTCAAGGGTGGTTTTCATCGCGACAAGCGCTTCATTTTCGGACGCCGAAGCCGCGAAGCGTTTCGTCGCAGGGCTCTCGGGCCTGACACCTGATGCGGTCAGGACATTGTCCGGTGAAAAGCGCGCGTTCAACCCTGCCGCCGGGGGCCCTGCCGAGCTTGCCGCCGCATTCGCCGCCGTTCCTCTCGCGGAACTCAACTCCGCCGCCCTCACTGACCGGTCCACCGTGTTGGTCCCATTGATCAGGTTCGCGAATACGGTCACCGGATCACCGGTTTCGCTGAAGAGGATAGACAGCGGCTCCCAAGACATCGTCGTCACGGTGCAGGGCCTCGACAATTCTGGCAACCGAATAGAAGAAAGTGTCACGGTTAGTCCGAACAAGGCGGCAGAGACCTCGCAGTCGTTCCTCGTATTGGACGGAGCTAGATGCGAGCAAGGCAGCGCCTCTGTCACGCGGCGCTACGGTCTTGGGGTCGTCGATTCCCAAGGGTTCAACTCGACGGCAGATGATCTGCCCGCAGCGCTGGCGGAATTGCTGGCCGCTCTGCCCGTGATCGGTCGCCTTCGGAATATCACCTCTGGTGCTCAATCCGACGCCGACCAATTGTCGCTGCAGGGCGCAGCTCGCGCCTTCACCGAGTTGCCGGCACTGCTATTTCCCGAGGCAACGCCTGCCGTCGGTCGCCCAGCTGTCGACGCACTTCTCGAATTGGCGTCTCTTGCACGCTCTACGCCTGACGACCCACCGACCCTCCCGGCCCGCGTGCACTTGCTGTTTCGTGGTCTTCCAGGTTTGTGGGCTTGCGTTAATCCCAATTGCTCCGAGATCCCAGAGAGCCAGCGAGGAGGTCCAACCGGCAAGCTATATGCTGAGCCTCGGCAGAACTGTGCATGCGGCTCGCAGATCTACGAGCTGCATAGCTGCCGCTCGTGCGGCCTTTCCGTGGCGCGGGCCAGCATCGGCGCTCCGGCCGACGTCGAGCACCTCTGGCAAGAAAACGGCCGCTCGTACGCCGGCGATACCGGCATGATCGAGCCGATCCATGTCTGCCTCGAAGATCCGATGTCGCAGAACGCAGGTGCTGTACGCCCCGCCTTCCTGGACATGTCGTCGGGAAGAATCGACGGCGCAGGAAACTTTTCGCGAGAGGTGTGGCTTCCCTCGCGCCTCGGTCCAAAGCTGTTCGAAAACTGCCCGCGCTGCGAAACAGCGAGCGGTCCAGACTCCAACAATGGAATCTCGGATCTGCAGACCAAAGGCGAGCAACCCTTCCAAGAGTTGATTTCGGTCCAGGTGCTTGAGCAACCGCCTCGTCCGCAGGTCAGGACTCCGTTGCAGGGCCGCAAGGCCCTGGTGTTCTCCGACGGCCGTCAGACCGCTTCGCGGTTAGCGGGGACACTGAAGACCTTCTCGTTCCGCGACAGCCTGCGGCCATTGCTGCTAACTGGCATGGCGGCACTCAGGCAGCCGATCTTCAAGCCCTCTTTGGACGATGCCCCGCTCGCGATCGCGCTTGGGGCAGCGCGAAACGATGTCCGATTGCGGCCCGCGGGCGACGACGACGGAAAAATGGATCGAGCTGGCCGGCGAGCCCTCAGCCTGATCGGCAATGAAGATGCGGAGAATGACGATTTTCGATCCCTGTCCAACAAGACGAGCGAAGAGACACCGCTTTCCGTATTTCAGAGTATCTATGCAGTCCTTCAGGATGACCATACCGGACTATTCCCAACAGCCTTAGCCGTGCTTCGGCCAAAGCTCACAAAGACCGAGGCACAGAAGCTCGCCGACGGCCTCGAGCTGCCAGCTGTCGCCAATCTGTCGGAAGATCAGGTACGCACAGCGCTCCTCGAGCTTTGGCTTTGGCAGGCGATGCGCAAGCACGCGATCAAGCTCCAGCACACGCCAATCAACGTCATCGGCGCTCGAGGTTCGGCTGGGATCCGCGAATGGAACGGCAAGTTTTCGAAGAAGTTGACCGGACTGCTGGAAGCTCGCGGCCTCAAGCAGTGGCTGAGGGGCGACTATCTCACGGCTTGTGAACCTGCGCTGCGGGCCGTCTTCGCGGCGGGGGCGTCAACCTCATACTTCGTTCAAGCCTCAAAAGTTAGCCTGGACGCCGACAAGAACTCTGAGTGGATCCGTTGCGAAAGATGCACCAGCGTCTCTCCTCGCAACCCGTTACTCGGCGATCGTTGCGGATATTGCACGGGCATTGCCAAAGTCATCGATCCTGCGAGCGATCCAGTATTCCGGAGCCGCAAAGCATTCTATCGCAGGCTTTGGGAGCGCCTTAGCGACAAGGATGATGCCTACGCGCCACATCAGCTAATTGCGGAAGAACATTCTGCAGCACTCAACGACAGCGGAATGGCCAACGCCATGTCCCGCAACGAAGCATACGAACTTCGCTTTCAGGACATTCCGATCGAACAGGATGGCCAGACTGGCTCGCCGATCGACATCCTGAGTTGCACAACGACGATGGAAGTCGGCATCGACATCGGCGGCTTGACCGCTGTGGCACTCCGCAACGTTCCTCCCGGGCGCGCAAACTATCAGCAGCGCGCTGGTCGGGCGGGCCGTCGAGGGGCGGGACTCTCGACCGTAGTAATGTTCTGTGGGGCAGACAGTCATGACCAAAGCTTCTTCAGAGATCCTGCGCCGATCGTCGCCGGACCAGCGCCTGATCCAATCCTCAATCTGGACAACCCCGTAATCGCCAGGCGCCAAGCCTTCGCGTACCTGATCGGCCGCTTTCAACAAGATCGGATCAACACGGTCGGGGGCAGTTCGGACGTCTTCTCCTCGCTAGGATCGGTGGCCGACTTTGTCGGTGGCGCGATCGACGTCTTTTCCCTCGAGGGGCTCAAGCAGTGGATCGCCGATGGACGAGCCGAACTAAGCTCTGACCTCTCTCGGCTGTTTACGAGCTACTGTCCGAAGCTCGACCCCAACATCCTGCTTGATGAGTTGCCCCGTGTCCTGGAGGAGAACCTCGTTCCCTCCGCTACAGAAGAACCCGACGTACCAGCCACGCCCGCGCCTTCAGCGGCAGACAGCGACGCTGAAGACGAGCAGCTAGAGGACACAAACGACAACGACCGCTCGAGCGCGGACACCGGCAAGCTGTTGGACACGCTGTTCGACCAAAGTTTGCTGCCTAAATATGCCTTCCCGACCGATGTCGCTACCTTTAGCGTATTCGAGGACAATGCCGGACCCTGGAACCCCAAGCGCCGCTACTCGCCACAGCAGGCTCTGAACGCGGCCCTGAGCCAATATGCCCCTGGGCATGAGGTATGGGTCGATGGGCAGCGCTATCTTTCTCTGGGACTTTATTCCGAACGTGAAGAGGAGCGGATAAATGCTTACCGCGAGCGGCGCCTCTATTACCAATGCCGGACCTGCAATTATGCCGACCTGCTCAATTGGGACGAGGGATATCCAGAACAGACCCGAGACTGTCCAGCCTGCAAGAGCCGCGCAAGCCTTGGACCAGCTCGGCGCTGGATTCGCCCGCCTGGATTTTCACATCCACCAAGCATCACAGCCCTTCCACCCGATTTTGACGCAGGCACGCCACTAAGGCCTACGAAGGCTACGCTCGATTCTCTCTCATTCGATCCAGCCTCGCAAATTGGTACTCAATCCTGGCCGATGGGCACCGGTTGGGACGCGTGGACTGACAGCCGGACTCTCGTTGTGACCAACCGCGGCTCGCTCGATGCGACTAGGCCGGGCTTCAACTATTGCACTCACTGCGGTCGAATCGAACCGACTGACTTTGATCCGCAACTGAAGCAACTGGGCGGCGGACAACCCCACAATCGGCCGAGACCGAAACGACCTAAAGAGCCTGATCAGTGCAGTGGAGTTGTGACCCGCATTGTATTGGGCAATGAGTTTCGCACCGACGTCGCCGTTTTTCGGTTAGCGCTCCCGATCGACTGGCAATTGGCGCCCGATCGGCCTTCGACAACAATCGCAGCACGCTCCGCGGTAGAAGCCTTGCGTCGTGCAGCCTGCATGCTTGAGGATCTTGAACCCAACGATATCGACGGAGACTTCCGCTTCGCGCCAGGTGACGGAGCGCAACAATTCATTGATCTATATCTGTATGATCAAGCTGCGGGAGGAGCCGGCTTTGTGAAAGCGGCAGCACGAGACCCGCAACGCTTGGTCGATACTGCACTCAGCTTATTGGACAACTGTACCTGCGACGATAGCTGCTATCAGTGCCTCCGCTCCTACAAAAACCGATTTGAGCATGCGCTGTTCGATCGTCGCATTGGGGCTGACTTGCTTCGGGCTTGTTTCCGGGGGAGCCCGCTCACGATTGATAGCGAACGCGAAGACTATGCGCTTAACCGGCTTGAGCGTGATCTCACCGAGAGTGGCGCACCGACGACACGACTTGACGGCGGAATAATTGACGGCAAGGGACAACTCATTTGTCTATCGCATCCTTTCCTTGAAACCGAGCCGTGCTCCGGTCGCGCCAAAGCGCTATCAAGGGACAGGGATACCATCGCAGTCGACATTCTTCTTGTACTGCGCGCGCTTCCAATTGCGTCGAATGTTGCATTGTCGATTCCCAATGTTGACCTAAATCGTGGTCTTCAGTCAGATCCACAAGGCACCCCAGAACTTACTCCGGCGATGGTCGTCACAAAGAACCTGCCTCCGCCAGAGGATACTCCGCGCTTTGCCGTTCCTGGCGCTCAAGCCGGCGACGTCCTCTTCCGCGTGACCGGCAACATGCTGACTGGCAGAAACGGCGATGGACAGGGTGGTACCGTTGCCAAAGGGGCGTTGTGCTTATTCAGCCCGTTTGCCGGGACGCCCGGCAAAACGGATGCCTATCTAATCCGTCGCACCGACGGCAGAGCATTCGGCTCGACTGGCGCCGAGTGGACCGTTGGGATCCTTCAAGAGACGGCCAATGGCGTACGCGTTCGTTACAGGGCTGCGCCCCAACATATGGAATGCGTCAGTGAACTGGTCCAACCGGCCGAAGCGGTCGAGGCAATAGCTGTTCTGGTGAGGGTTGTCGGATAGTGGCTATTTTCATTCCCCCGATTGATGTCGAAACCATGGAGCATGGCTCCGAGGCTGACGTTGCGCGCGCTATGCAGAACAGCCTAGGCGCGGGCTTCATCGTCATGCATTCGTTGCCGTGGGCGAATCCGGCTCGCGACGACATCGATGCGGCCGCCCGCGAAGGGGAAGCCGACTTTCTGATTCTGCATCGACAGTACGGGCTGCTTCTCCTTGAGGTAAAAGGCGGCGAGATTACCTGTAAGGGGCGGGTTTGGTATCGACACGTCAAATCTGGCCTCAAAGAGATCAAAGATCCCGTTCGGCAGGCGAACCGCAGCAAATGGGCGCTCAAACGCCGGATCGGACAAATCTGCGGTAAGACTGTCTCTGACCGGACAGTGTTCTCCACCGGAGTGGCATTCCCTCACTGCGTGTTCAGCGATCCATTGCCTCCCGACCTCCCTGCCCAGTCCGTCATCACAATGGACGATCTGCCAGATATCGAAGCGGCAATCGTTCGCGCGTACAAGGCTGGCGGCGGCGGCAAAACGGAACTTTCGATCCACGAGTTCGACGCTGTCAGACGCGCGCTTGCACCCGAGTTTCGCGTTTATGAACCTCTCAAGATCAGCGTGAATGCGACTGCCGAAACGCTCGCGCGCCTAACCCGCCAGCAGCTTCAAGTTCTGCGTGGGTTTGACGCCAACCCTCGCGCGATCATTGAGGGCGTGGCAGGCTCAGGTAAGACATTGTTGGCTATTCAACGTGCCAAATCGTTTGCAGCAAAGAGTTCACCAGTTCTCTTTACTTGCTTCAATTCGGAACTCGCGAAATGGGTGCGTGAGGAGTTGGCCGACGAAGTCGTCGAGAACGGCGGGCGCATCAAAGTCGCAAACTTCCATCGGCTAGCCTCGGATCTGTGCAAAGAGGCTGGGATTGAGTTCGCCGTCAACGAATCCGACCCGGCGCGCTGGTGGGACGAGATCGCGCCGGATCTGCTCGCCCAGGCCGCGATGGATCTCTACTCGGGACACCCTTATGCAGCGCTCGTGGTTGACGAGGCACAAGACTTCTCTCCAAGTTGGTGGGACGCCCTCGAGTATCTTTGCGACGGCAACAGCTCGATTTGGGCCTTTCTCGATAAGGCTCAAAGCCTCCGGCGCGATCCGGTCGATCCTCCAATCCGCAATGCGTTCCGGCTTTCCCTCGATGTGAACTGCCGAAACACGCGTCGTATCGTTGCTTGCGCCAATGCGGCAACGCGCATTGAGAGCCAACCGTTCGAGATGGCGCCTCTGGGACGCCCCCCGAAGATAATCACTCCAACTAACCCGTCAGCCGTTGCCGGGCTCGTCGCCACAGAAGTTCGCGTACTCCTCAAGGAACACCGGCTCGATCCGAGGCAGATTGCAATCATTTGCCCGGCCAGCAAGGCCAAGAGCCCACTTGCTACGACGACCGAAATCGACGGCGTGCCTTTGATCGAAGATGCCGCCCTGTGGCGTCAAGGACGGGGTCTGCTGTGCAGCACCGCCCGGAGTTTCAAAGGATTGGAGGCAGACGTCGTCATCCTGGCCGACTTTTCGGGACTTGGGGGATGGTTCACCGTGAGTGACCTCTATGTCGCTCTCACTCGAGCTCGCTCACACCTCATCATCGTTGCGCACGACCGGACGGCGAAAGAGGTGCTTGATGCTGCACTCGCAGCAGCCGTTGCCGTCGGAGCAGACGAATGATATCGAGCGACAGTTGGATCAATGCAATCGGAGGTGAGCGCGACCAAGACGGCCAATTGACGCTTAGAACCGTCATCGCGCACATCCGCGGGGCGGTGATCGAGACGGGGTTCGTCAGCCTTGGCCGCATCACGCGCGGTCTCAAAGAAGCTTATCGTCCGCTGAGCATCGACGAAGATGTTCTCGGAAAGACGGTCAAGGAGGCTATACGGGTACTTTTGCTGAGTGGCGATATCGATGAATTCGAGACGAGTGCCGGACGTGGGTATGCAGCCACTCCGCCTCGTCGCGTCGTCTGGAATGGCAGCCGCGCCGTGCTCCTCGGCAGAAGCCTGCACGGCAACTCTCAATCTGTCGTAAGACAGTTGGCTCCAGAGGAGGGCAGCGACGACGCAGTCACGATCACTCTTTCAGACGAGCTTGGACGACCCGAATGGCGATCCGCGCTCGTCGAATTGAACGCCGCGGATGTCGTCGACGGTGACGTGGGCGCCCTATTCGAAGTTGCCTCCTCGCTCGCAACGAGCGGCGATCGCTACTCGCTTGACGAGCCCGAGACCATCGCGGTGCTCAGTGGGCGGGGCAAATATTTCGGTCAACCTGAGCCAGTTCCTTCGGGCCGCTGGCAACGGCCGACCGAAGGCGGCTGCTTCCCCGCGATCATCAAAACGGGATACAGCTTTCGCAACGTCGTTCTGAATGTTGACGCTGGCTCAACGAAGTTGTGGCAACCAGCATCGCTTGACCTCTGGCGTTGGGTTGTCGTCGGCTTCACTATTGCGCGGGGAGATCCGGTCACTAGCTACGATTCGAGTTCTCAGCGACTGGACTTTCTTACGCCACCGCCAAAGCAGTTAGAGCGCATTGCTTTACTTACCGGTTCAAAGATCGGTCCCTGGTCGTGGACCATCGACGCCGACGCCTACGGAATAATCATCGATGCCTTAGGGCCTAATCAGCGAGCGAGCGGGGTATCAAGAGGAAGGTCCGCTTATTGATTAACTCGCCTTTGGCCCGCATGGCGTCTTCTAGATGCGATAGGCGATTTTTGCGAGCCGCGCAGACTAGTTCGGTCAGGCGTTGACCGAGCGCCGCGCCTCTCTGTGCTGCCTTGTTGAATTCCAGGCTGTCGTCGAGCGACTGCGCCTGCCTCAACTCCGTTTGCGCCACTGTCGCCAAATTCTCAAAATCCGCCTGCACGGCGAACAGGCGTCTATTGAGGGCTGCGTGCACGGCGCCCGTCGCCTTTGCGAGACCGTCCAAGGCAAGCTGCTTGAGGCGCCCATTGGCGTGGGATCGAATGGCTTGGGCTTTCCCCTCGCTAAGGCTGGCACGCCGCTTCCCCATTTGTCGGGCTTTAGTATCGTCGTGGAAGGGGTTCAACACAGCAGAAGCGGCGCTGTCCGCTGCGATCCACTCGGCGCCATTCTCGACGGACACTGCGAAGAGAATCTCCGGAGGCGCCAAACCTATCAGCCAGCGCCGATCCGCTTCAAATTGGGCCAGCGCCAGTCGCGTAGATCGATCGCGGGCATCTTGCTCCGCCTTTGATGTGCGGGAGCCACCTTCCGCTCCCAACATCGTTTCAACGTCGCATTCGATCGCTTTCCGCAAATCCAACTCGGCGCAAGTTACAAGCAGACGTCGGTCCGCCCACTCTAGTATAGGATGGCCTTCCGGGTATTCGACCACGAACTCAGTCATATAGTCGGTTGCCGGCGCCTGCTTCTCGAATGCGGCAACTGAATCATCGTGCAACGCGCAGCCATGATCAAAGAAGTGAAGGCGCCGCGGCTGCTGATCTGCTTCAACGACATTAGTCAGCGGCGGGCACTCAATCACAGAGCGTTTCGCGATGAATGCTTGTCGGTAGCGCGAACTGCGCGGATCGAGATCGGGGATCACCAGACCGACATTGCCCGCTGATTTGTACCACATCGTCCGGAACCGTTGAGCGCCGTCGCGGCGCTTCCGAACTTCAAGATATTCGTCCTGCGCAATCTTGAGCATCGTTTCAGCGGCGCGCTCGCGCATAACATACCAGTTCCACTCAAAGCCATCGACCAGAGCCATTGGCGCGGCATAGGCCCTGCCGCGGTACTTGGCGTCAAGACGCATTGCTATTGAGGTGCGCAGCGTCGGCGCGATGCGGGTCGCCTGAAGCCAGGCGTCGAACTTCTCACCCAGCGTCTTCGCCTCACGCAACGCGTCGGTCCAATTGTTCTGCCCGCGCCCATCGGCTGCGGCGTTGATCGCGTCGCTGATCGTCTCCCACTCGGACTCGTCGAAAACCTCGCTTTTATGGAAGACGCCGGTCCCCTCAAGAACATCAAGGATCTTCTCTTCGTTCGAACCGATCGTGACAATTGGCGTGATTGCGATACGCCGAGCTTGCGGATTTTCCTTGGTCCCGAGCCGATCGATGCGCCCTATCCACTGCTGGATGTCGGGCGGCGACCAAGGGAGCGCAAAGAATACAATCTCGTCAGAGAACTGAAGATTGCGCCCTTCGCGCGCGGCGTCTGCGGTCACGAGAACCTTTGCTTCGTTGCTGATGAAGTCTTCGAGAGCCTCTTTCAGTTCCCCGACTTGCACCTCCAACTCTTCCGCCGCTCGCGCCGAGCGACGTTTCTTTGCGACCTTGATGTCAGCCAGCTTTTCGATTGCATCACAGAGATAGTCCGTGGTCGGGTTGTCCTCTGCAACCACAATAACGCGCGCATTGGGATCCCTCGAATGCAGTCCGCGCAGGTGATCGATTAAGGCATCGAGCTTCGCATCTCCCGGCTCTTCTCGAATACAGCTGTTGATCCCTTGCCACGCAACCCGCAATTCCGACGTGCCGCGAGGCAGGGTGCTAAGGCGATCGCGAAGCGACGAAACACTTCGGCCGGCGACCTGAAGCAAGAGATCTCGGCGTAAATCAAGGTCCGCTTGCCTGGCGGCTTCTAGATATTCGCGGGTCGTCCGGGAACGGCCGACATCGCCATCTGTAGGTGCAACGCGCAAAGGCTGATAGTTTCGTTTCGGGAGCGCTTGTGGGTAGTCAGTGCGGGCGGTCCGGATCATTCGGCGGTATAATCCGTACGACTCCTCAATAGCTCTTCGTTTGCCCGCATCGTGCATTTGCGCGGAGAAGGCTTCTAACGCAAACGCCTCACGTTCGGCCAGGACGTCAAGAATATCTCGATTTTCCGCCTGGGCTATGATCGCTGCTTCCGGCTCGATAAGGGACAGCAACTCACCTCGCGTTGCAGGAAGATGCAACGCAGGGGTCGCCGTCAGCACAATGACATTGGGAATGATCCGTGCGGCAACGACCAAGTCGCGGCGGACCTGAACCTGCATCTTCGTAAATTCATCGATGATGAGCAGGTCGATCTTCTCGCCTGCCAGCCGCTTGCCGGCAACCAGAAGGCTCGGCCTTGCCAGGCGGAGTACAATGTTGCCGACAACACCGCCTTCCTGACCGGACTCGATAGGCAGAATATGTCCGCGGGAAAGGAGTTCTTCCGCCCATTGATCGGCAAGTTCGTCGGGAACAACAAGCGCAACGTTCAGAGGCCTCGGAGATTGCGCAGCCAGTGCGCGCATAACCATGATTGCCTGGATGGTCTTGCCGAGCCCCACTTCGTCGGCCAGGAGCCAACGGCACGTCGTGCCGGTAATCATCCGGTGCACGCTCTCGACTTGATGGGGGTAGGCAAGGGCGCCGACGCCAAGGGCACCAAGCAGTGCCTGGTCGCGATCAACTCGCCGAGCCGCGGCATGAATACCCAGCAGTACGCGGTAGAAGTCGCTCATGACGTCGTCCCGACGGTCGCGGCTTCCAGACGGAGCGCCGCATACCGCGTCGCACGGGCGACAAACGGATCCGAAGCGAGAACGTGAATCACTCGCTCCACGTCGTCGCAGGCTGCCGGCGACAACCAGAGAAGCAAGGCGCTAGCCGCTAGTTCCGCGCTAAGATATCCGCGAGGAAGCGCCCAGGCCTTCGTCCAGGCCGACAGGTCTTCGGCAAGTTCGGCCAGGCTAATATCGGCATAAGGCCGATGACTAAGTTGTCGTCCGCCTTCGGAAGGCACCAAGAGTTTCACAAGAGCCCGGCGTCTGGTGTTCTCAAGTGCCTCGATGGCCGCGTCCTCCCAGTCCTCGTCATTGCTGCCGAAGTCGCAGTCATCCTCGTCCACCTCAAGCAATTTGCCTTTGACATGAAGGGTAATCACAGTCTCTGTGAAAGCCGCGTTGAGCGCCTCATCCATGCTACTCCCTGAGGGCTTTTCGCTCGCGAGGGGCCATTCAGGATCGCGATCCATCGCGTGGCGGCGGAATGCATCCCAGAAAATGCTGTGATCATCCGCTTCAATTCCAGGCGGCAACGTCGCCAGGCCGCGGTTGATCGCCGCGTGTAACAAGGAGCCGTGTGGGTCGGAATGGCTCGAGCGTGACGACTGTTCACTTCGCCACCAAGTATTTCCGCACAAGTCAATTACGAGCGGTTCATCGAATTGGCGAACGACCCGCCCTTTGACCGCGACAGCTGACAGAGATCTGCATAGACCTCGGGCCCAGGCGGCGCGTGCGCGGGCGATATCCCCCACGCCTCGCCCCTGATAGTACTTCCGGCGCAATCCGACATCATTGCCGAACTGAGCCGTCAGATCGCTCAAGTCGAAGGTTGATGACGTAATGATCTGGACCGGATCGGCAATGCGCCCATCTCCCAGTTTGAGACCAAACGCTGCCCCACCCCGAACAGGCGGATTAATGCTTTGCGCCTGCTCAAAGCGGTGCGGGCGGAGCGCGCTAGCCGCGATCAATTCCGAATGAATATCGGCGCCGACCAACGACGGTCGGTGATCGTCCCACTCGACGGATGCCAATGGTCTTTCGAGGGAGACGCTCAACTCAACCGAGCGACCAACCGTGATGCGCAGGAGCCCCCGTCCCGCGTTGAGAAGTTTCGAGCGAGTTCTATCCTCATATAGAGGGCTAAGAAGCGGGGACGCCTCTGGGATCGTTACTGGCAACGTTGCCAGACGGTCAGTTCCGCGGGCAATGAGCCGCCCGTCAATTTCGAGTTCGGCGACAATCTCTGTGTCGATGAGGGGAAAGACGCTCTCGACCCGCAATTGGAGCCGGCGCTGTGTGAGCGCATCGAACGCGGTATCGCGTTCGAACAGGAATACGTCGACGATAGCATCGTCAATCCGCGGGACGCGCTCAACTCTTAGGCCTTGAACACCGGCGGCTGTCGCGCCCATTGGAAGCGATTGAGGCTTCACTTCAACCAGGGGATCATCTGTTCGATAAAGCAGGAAAGGACGATCAGGTCGCACAGTTCGGCGCGGCGCGCCGATCGCGTCAAGTGGATGGCGCGCGAGGATCGAGTGGACAGTTTCGTCGAGGATACCTTCCCGCCGAAGCAGATCGCGATTCGCCGCATCGGCCAAGTTTGCTTCGTAGACGAAGTAGCCACACACATTTCCCAACTGGCGAAGTTGCAGCGGTCCAGTCGTGGCTTTGGTAGCGATCCAGACGAAGCCCTTTTGCCCGGCTGGCGGGTCAAAGCGCTGTTCGGCTTGAGTTCGATCATCGTTTGGGTCGAAGAATAGACGATCGCTCCATTCGACGGTCCTGGCCGCCAACATGGTCGCGGCATCGCTGCCTGCCCCAAACACGACGCTTGCGTCGGGATACGCTGCGTCATCGCCCGCGGGAGGTACCTGCAATGCCAGCGCAAAGGGTCCGGTGCCCAGTGCAGCATCCGGATGAAGGAAGCCACCTCTACCCCAAAGGCGCGGCCGCCAAGCTGCCGATCGAGCGGTCGATCGCGCCTGGTCGAGCAACGCGGACGATAGCGCTGGCCAGGTGACGAAAAGACGCATGCCCGATGGCTCCCGGGTCAGCGTCAGTTGTCCGCGTTCCGGGGGTGCGATGGCGGGCGCTTTGACCGTTCGCGCTCGGGACCGCGCGCTTCTCGCGGCGAAGAAGGCTTCTTGATCGCTGGCCAGCGCATTCCTTAAGCGCGTGAAGCTTGCCTCAGACAGTAGTTGGCCACGATTTTCGGCAAGCAGCGCTGCCAATACGCGACCGGACGGCGCCTCGAAGCGTAGCCAATCGACCAGCCGCGCTCCTTCGGCAGCGGCTGCCCAGGCTCGCAGGCTCTGGAAGTTGCCGGCCCGACCTGGTCCTGGGAGCGCCCCCATTGGGGCACGCGCCATCATTCGAGCGACCGCGCCTACAAGATCGACAGGGAGAAGCGCGTTAGCGATTGGCCACGATATGATGGAAAAATGCGCGCTGAAAGCACTCTCTGAGGGGCGAGAGATCTTGTATTTTTTCGCAAGCGAATCGAATTCGTCGCCGACCTTCGCTCGCTGCGTCATTGAGATCGGAAGCCCAATGGCATCGGCGAATTTCGCCCAATAATCCGTGCCCACGCCTTCGAAGCGAAATCCGATCTCCGCAGCCACGGCGCACGTTAGAAGGGGCGCCCGCGATAGCAGCGTGTCCAGCGTGGACCCGCTAGGCGCCAGGGGAAGGAAGTCTTCGAAGTCGCCCGGCCAAAGGGTAGCCTCGTCGACGGCTTCGACCAGCGTGACGCCTTCAACGCCCTTTTTGTTTAAGGCCGCGACCGACGACCTCAATTGACGTTCGAGAGCGTCGATTTCTCCCCAGCCAAGCATTGGCACCCGCACGCACGTGTTCCCTCGACAGGCGGGAACGCGCGGGCCCCAGTACCCGCGCTAGTTGCAGCAAAGCGCGAATCACGCGGCCTTGGCAAGCGAACTAAAGACGCAGCGTGCAAATTTGCAGGAAGTTCAGTGCCTAGGGCTCAGCGGCAGCCAATTCGCCGGGGTATTCGTATGCTCATCCGGCCGAAGGCCTTCAGCATGATACCTCCCGAACGTGGGCTTCAGTTCTTCCCAAACCACGGCGATCACGGTCACGACGTTCCGCCGGAACTGAACGCACCACTCCGCCTCTTTCGATGGAAGACCTGATCTATCTTCTGCGTCCAGCCGTTCGAGCCGTTTGGCTAGTGGTGGGTGGCTATCCCGTTCAGGAACTACGTCTGTGCCGGCCAGCAAGGTCTGTCGCGCCCGCGCGATGAGATCGGTACCCGCTAAAATTATCGATCCGGCCCCCGACAGCAACATCACGTCCGCCGCAGTCTCCGCAAGTGCACCGGAAATCAAGCGAGCAAAAATGTCGGCCTGGTACTCATCTTCCCACGCAGATGTTTTGGTTTGAATGTCATTCGACGAAGATGCGCCGACACCATGCTGAAGGGAGTGGTGGCCGTATTCGTGAGCGACTGCGAACACTTCCATTGCGTCCAGCAACGATCGCCGCAATTCCGCTCTTGGCCCCTCGGGGGCTTCGCCCAACCCGATGGGCGGTTTACCCGTTACGGCGTATTGACGAACGATCCTGATCCATTCGGCACGGACCGAACTGTCTGAGCGCAATTTTTCCCTGATCGCAGACGCATCGAGAGAGAACTTGATGCCATTGTCGCCGACGATGCGAGGATCCAGCGTGTGGCTAACGGCCTTGCTGACCAGATCGCAGAACACGAGAAAGGGTATGCTCACATCGATGATGCTGGCGGTCGTCTGAAGCACGGCGAACTGCTGCGCGGTGAGACCTGGCTCTCTTAGACTGCCGAATGCAACACCATCACCAATCGGAACATTGAGCTTCTTGCACGCTGCTTCAATGCGCTCGATGAGCTTATCTAGGATAAGGATCGCGTGCGGATCGTCTAGTTCGGACACGGACGGTAACTGCGAGATGGCATTTGCAAACGCCTCAGCGACCGCCTCACATTCTGACTCGGTGGCACCGCTTCGCTTCGCGACCTCAAGAACCATTGGCCGATTGGCTCTTACCCACCGCAATATCTCATCGCGGGTGATGGCCGGCATGCCAGATTTTAATGCCGCCGCGCGCTGAAGCTGTCGACGATAGTCCTCAGCAGCAGACCGACCGTCGGGGATTTCGCTTGGTTCGCTCATTCTAAGCTGCCTTGGCGGGCTTCAGTTGCTTCCATGTCTAATGCTGACGTTTTGCGCGACATTAAATCAAGGCGCGGGCTGCGTGACCTATAGCCGGTACGCCTTCAAGCCAAGCGCCAAAGACTCCCTAGGAACTCTGCGCAGCTACGACGTTCTAGACAGGCCCATGGGTGCAGCCTGTCAGTGACCCTTCTCTGATTAATCCTTCTGCATTTGAGCTTGATACTTCCCGAATTGCAAGCATAGCTTGCACTATTTAACATGGGGTGGGCAGATGAAAAAAGCGTGTGTTACTGCGCTCGGTATTTGCGCAATCATCTTTTCAGGAACGCAGACTATCGCGCAGAACAATGGTGCGAAACCCAAAGACGAACCGCTCCACAACACTCGGGGCGGAGCCACTGAAGTAGGCAGGGTGGATGTTCCCTGGAAGTTCGGCCCAGATACAAAGCTCGCGATGTGTTCGCTGATCGACCTATGGGTGAGGGCCGATTCGCCATACTTCGATAGCTGGTACATCCGTTACGACATTACCGATCCAAAGACATTCTTGAACGTGCGGATGATCGAACATCCCACGGATTCGCTTTGGTTCAGACTGTACACAGCTGATGGGAGTTTTATAAAGGAGATCAAGGGAGCGGATAACGAAGTCATAAATGAGCAGTTAGGTATTGGCACATTCTACGTTCAAGTCGTCACGGGTACCGGCTACGCTCATATGCCAGACGGAACAAACCACGCGAGAATCATCTCTCGTTATTCGCCCGGCACTATCGCCCAACCCAATGAACCGATCATTCTGAACCCAGGGAGCGGGCCGGTGTTGGCATCTTATACTGGGTCAGTCGGAACGTTTGTCGGGCGGGAGACAGCAGAGAATGTGGCCCAAATCGCTCCGGAAGTCATCGTGCAGTGCCCGGTGAGTGAAAGAGAGGAGCACACGGTGATGAAATGGCACGACGAAATAACCATTAGAAATGTGCCGGCCGGCAAATACACCTTGCCGCTTGTCATATCGAATGGGTTCAATCTTTGGCCAGACCTTGCCGCGTATTACGTCGGTAATATTGGTGATGCGAAGATCGACGGCACCTTTGAGCATTTTGGCGGTGATTTGAAATTAAAGATTGGAGCCTTTGGGCCGGTAGAGGCGACATCTGATCACTATGCGCAGTATTCTTTTCAATTGGTCAAACAATAGTTGACAGTATGAAGGGCGACGAAGCCCCCATCACTGGGGGCTTCGAGCATACTCTTTCGGCTGTTCGACAGCGGGTTTGGTCTCGTCCACCCCATGGCCTTTCTGAAGAAGCCAGTCAGCCGCCTGGGAGGCATAGGACGCGATCGAGAACACAGCCCGGTTGTCCGCCTCGAGAACTTTCAGCCAGCCCTCAATGTAAGCCGGGGACTGAGCCTCGATGTAGGAGTAACCGAAGTGAGCGCATATGAACGCTGAACCCAGTTCGGCGACCAGTTCTTCGTAAGCGCTGTCTTCAGGCCACAGCTCTGAGGTCGTGACGGCAATAGGCCCAGGG
>NZ_JALJRD010000016.1:0-90299 GCF_024519875.1 Bradyrhizobium sp. Bra64
CCCTGGGCCTATTGCCGTCACGACCTCAGAGCTGTGGCCTGAAGACAGCGCTTACGTCAAAGCCATGGCGACGACCCGTAGTTCGACCAGCGGGTCATTCGAGCGCGAGACACCTCCTGCAAGCCTGCCAGGCGGTCAGACTTGGTTAATTTTTACAGCCACAACGGCTGCCCGTGGCGAGTTCGCGTGACGGCAAGCACGCTGTGCCAGTTTTTAACGACGAGAAGGTCGCCCTCAGTCTATTGTTCAACGCCACCGCCATTCACCAACTCGCGATGCGTGCTGACCGCGCCATGGGCGACCGGCTCAAGGGTGTCGGGACGAATGGAGAAAATAGTGATCACTTTACCGACCGTGCTGTGGTTTGATGTGATCGGGGCGCCGGCGTCCTGCGGCGTATCAGCACCCAATCGGGAGAGCTCAAGCCGGGGATAACATCTGTCGGTCTCACCAAGTGTTTCCGGTAGTGAGAATCGCATCGTGCGGCTCACCCGACAGGTGCCGATGCCGGGGCCACTTGAGCAATGATTGTCCCCATCCTCCCAGCAATCACCCGCAAGACGGCCAAAGTTGGTGCGATGTTTGGTCGTGACTTCGGATCAATTGGTCACTCGAAACCAGCGTAAGTTCGACAATGAGGTTCTAACCATCCCGCAGCATAAGCGGTGTGTCAATACCTCCAAAAATTCTGGCGACTGTCCCGGATATTGTCTCGATATTGATCGAAACGAGATCTTCCAGGACCGATCAAAGAGTACGAAACGAGAGAAAAACGGGCAAAAAGGCTCCAAAAAAACCCAACTGAACCACGTGATGAAAGTATACAGCTTGGGATAATCTGTACGATCTGTTTTCGATTTAAATCCCTTTTGTCAATGACTTATAAAGGTCAAGCAAGCGAACCCGCCGTCGGGTGTCTTGGTATTTGTCCCGGGAATTGAGCTTCTATGGCCGGGGCGAGCTCTAGAAGGATGTCGGACAGCGGCTCTTGGGCAACGCCGACACCCATCAGACCGGCGAGGAAGAAGGCTGTTGGCGCCGTTCGACTAGTCGCTGGCGCGACCGGTACTGCATGCTGCCATCACACCGAAACACCACCGGACTCCCCTCAGGGGCGGCGCACCGCAAGGGGCTCGGCAAGGAGTTTGGCCGGGCACGCGCGATGACGACAACCCTCGCGGGATTAGAGGCGACCGACATGGTTGATGCCGAGGCCCGTTGCCATGCTGGCGAGGTGGTAGAGCCATCGCATCCAGCCAATCTTAAAATGACCGTCGTCGGATGCCGAGCCGAGACCAGGATCACAGAAGGCGGCCTGCTCCGAAGGCTTGACCTTGGTGTAGGAACCGACACGACATGCTCGGTAGAGCTTGTAGACGTTGGTTCGGGCATCGTCGAAATTGATCCCGCTGCGGCACCCGGCATAGTTCGTCCCCTATGGCGCCGCTAAACTCCCGAAATCATTTGATCCAAAATAGATATTGGCGAGGTCCGGAGGGTGGTCACCAGGCAAAGTATCCCCCTAAAGCCGCATGCGCCAGCGACCGCAAACATGCAGTCAAAATGGGCGTTTCCAGGATCTTGGCAATCGAACGGGCAGGCGATGCTGGCGGCGCGTACCATCCCTGAGCTCGGCAATGCGCCAGGAACGGCGGGTTTCACCGCTACGTCCTTCAGCAATTGCCCCGCTGCCCTTCGCAACCAAGTTCGCCCGAGTTCCATAGAGGGCTTCGCTTGATTAATTGCGACATGTGACACATATTGGGCGACACATGACGCGAGGGCGACTATGACTGCTGCAGCCAAGAAACCGGCTCCAAAGGGACTAGGCAATGATCTGCAGAAGGTGGCCGATTTGCTCGGCGGGCCGCGCATCCTGTCGCGCCGCATCACAAGCACCCTCGACGCCCACGAACTGCTGCTGGACGGACTGCCAGGCTCCGCGCTGACCCACTTTGTCAGTCACCTCCTCTTCATTCAAACGGACTCGCTGGAAAAAGCCTTCGGAATGAGCCTTCGCACCTTTCAGCGACGCAAGGACGCTCCGGACAAGCCGCTCAGCCAGGAGCAAAGTGGGCGGACCTGGAAGTTTGCCGAAATCCTGGCCAAGGCCACGGACGTGTTCGGTTCGCAGGAAGAAGCAGAGCAGTGGCTCGAGCGTCCGGCCATCGGTCTTGACCAGCGTCGCCCGATCGATCTGCTTGCTACTCCGGCGGGCATCGAGCTCGTTGAACAGTACCTCACACGGCTCGCATACGGCGTCTATGCATGACGCCTTCGGTAGAGCCATTGGGAGGCGGCAAGCTCATCGCTTGGCGCCTCGATCAGGCGCGCTTTGCGTCGACCTGGGATAGTGGCGAAGGCGCGTTCCAGGTCGGCGGCCGGTGGAACAGCAAAGGCGTTCGCGTCGTGTATTGCGCGCTTGATCCAGCGACCGCGATACTCGAAGTTGCGGTTCACAAAGGCTTCAAAGCGCTCGACACTCTGCCGCACGTACTGACCGCGCTTCATATCGCTGACGTGTCTGACGTTCATATTGTTCGCCCTGTCGACGTTCCGAACGCCAATTGGCTACGACCGGGAATCCCAGGCGCAGGCCAGCAGGCGTTCGGGGATGCGCTCTTGGCCAAGCACAAATTCGTCGTGATCCCAAGTGTAGTGTCCAATCACAGCTGGAATCTGATCTTCGACCCGACCAGGGCGAAAGGCGCCTACCAGCAGCACCTTCAGGAAGCGTTCGCGCTCGATACGCGCCTTCATCCTTCGACATCACCGCTCTAATTCGGCCCGTAGCAGCGACCGGCCGCGTGTGAAATATCGGCTATCCGGATTATCGTGTGGAATGACGCGTGCGCCGTGGCCCAGAGTGCCATGGGAGCTTCTAATCCTTCGCTACCCATTTCAGGTGGCATCGCGGGAATTTCTGAGCGACTGCGGCATTGGTTTACGCCTGCCGATACAGAATGATCGGAACTCCCGGAACAAGTTGGTTGAGGAAGTCGAAGTCGCCGACATTCGCTGTCAATACGCCGGCACCGATACCCCGCGCCTGAAGATAGATGAGCGCATCGTTGAGATATTTGCGCTCATGTCCCGCGCCCTTCGGCGCGCCGCTGAGACGAACGAGCTCGCCCGCAAGCATTCCCGCTTCGCCCCACATCGCCGTGTCCGGAGCTTGCAAGCGATGTCGCGGAATGTCTTCAATCACACTCCGTACCGCTTGCAGAACCCCACTCGTTGAGGGGTGAGCCGGATCGAGGCGACCGAACACATGCGTTAGTTCGGCAAGGCAGACGGCCGAGTGGTGGCAGACGCGATACGTGAGCAATTCATCGACGGCGTTCGGAGTACGAGCCTGCAAGACGTCGAGGTAAACGCTGGTATCGAGCATTAACGTGCCGCCGATGAGCGGTTCGTCGGATGCCCAAGCAAGCTCGGAATCTGATCGTCGCGTCAACCGCTCCAAACGCTTGTGCGGCTTCACCCTCCGCAACGTTCCCTGGAGATCAAACGGCAAGATCGATATCTGCCGGGACGCTTCCCTTGCGCCGGACAAGACGCGCGCCGAAATCGTCTTCGAGCGCCAAACGCGACAACGCGAGCTCTAGGAGTTCGGTATCGGAAGACACGTGAGCCCGCTTCTTTGCCGCTTCGACCAAGCCTGCCGGCACGCGGCCGGACAAGCGCGTGTTCTTGGCCTCACCGAGCAGCCCGACGGCGCGCGCCTGCTCGAGCACGAGCCGGTTGCGCTTAAGCGCAATATGTTCCTCGGTCTCTGTCGACGTGCGGGTCCGCACAACCATAACAACCTCTAGCGTTGAACAAAGTATAACAATTGTTCAACGCCTTTGCAAGGACCAGAAACGAGGGGGTTGTGACCGCGATCGGTGCGCGATGTTTCAACACGAAATTCCGAATGGCCGAAATATCGAAGAGGGGCAGCTGAAGATCTTTTGGTCCATCCTGGATGCCGGCTTGCCGAGGTATCGGCGTTCGTCCTCAACCCGAGACATCCGGAATGAAAAGTCCCGCCGTGCTGGCGGGGCTTTTGTGTTTCAGGCGAAGGGACCTACTTTGCCCCGATTAGGGACCAACTTGTAGGAGACCAACTTTGCCCAGTGCAGCGGCCCGTCGCTGCAAGAATGCTCGAGATTCGAACCGCGCGATGTCAAAGATTTACGAAGGAACGAGGGGACGTACTTTGTCCGGCGCCGCAACTGGATCGCGCAGCAGCGCCAGCGCCTCGTCGGATGGAACGTCAAACAGTCGCCTCGTTGCGGGACATCTATTGAGACTCATCACGCGATGTCGAAGCCGAACCGAACCGCCGTCGTCGCTTCATCGGCGCCGCTCGGGATTCAAACGGCTTGCCCAAAGCGCGCGAATCGGCTTGCGAATGATCACCTCCGAGAGGCCGCCAAGGCGCCGTTCCCGAGTCGTTAACCAGAGGTAAATCGCCGGAAAGATTTGCTCCGCTTGCAATTTTGCGACTCAGGTTATGTCTCGTCCATAGTCGTTGAATAGAGGACGGTCGCAATGTCAGGCGGCAATGGAAACGAGGCCTGCTCAGCTGGCGGAAGGCTCATCGCTTATTTCGTTGTCGCGGGTTCGACGCTTGCGAGCATGGCGGTTCTCCTGTTTCGGGCCTTGCCGACCTTGCTTCAAAACTATGGCTAACAAGTCCGCTACAAGACACAGCATGGCTTGTTGCTGCGGCGAGACTCACCCTAAGCAACCATACGAAGCTTACTTCCAATATCTGGGTCCAAAGATGCGAAACTCTACGCGAGATCTGCCGACGACTGGTTATGCGATTGTGGTCGACGGTTGCGTGAAGACAGAGTTCGAGACGAAGGACGGCGTCGAACATGGAGCGCGGGATCTTAAGCGACGCTTTCCCATGCTGCAGGTTAGTGTCTACGATGCGCAGGCGCGATCGGATCACGAAATAAACGCGTTCTGACGTCGCGACGTCGACGGAACCTTGGAGCCGCAGCAAGCCGCGCGTGAGTTTGCGCTTTCGCTTCAGGCTCCCGGGGGATATATCGCTCCGCCGGAGACGAGACGATGGTGCAAAAGCACGCGAGTGGATCCCGCCAGCATCGGCGACGGGCGAGACAGCGCGAAACAAGTCCAGGCGTTAACATTCGCGACCGCATTGCGGGCTTGCGAAGTCTGCCGCGGCAGCAGCTGGCGGATGCGGTGTTCATGCTTGCGATGGACGCGAAGCGCCAGAGTACTATGCTGCGAGAGGCGATCAAGCAGCGTGCGGATGTCGAGCCCGATCCAAGCTCGGCACCGGATGTAGATTTGGCGACTTATCTGGCGGGAGAGGCCCTGTCGTCACTTCGCCACCACACAGTAAGCGCTCCCTCCTTTCTCGATGTTTTGCTGCAACGGTCGCGTGACCTTCGATTCACCGTTGATTCAGACGAGGCCGTTGCACTGCTTGCCGCAACTCTGCGGGAACAGCGGATCGAGGGTATCCTCGAGGGCCTCCGGCTTGCCGGTGTCTTGAACGAGCCACATAAGGATCGCCACGCTGGCTTCGACTCGTGAAACGATAGTCTGGCGTTGAACGAGATCATTTTGTCGGCTGTTCCCTAATTCCACAGCATCGTGTTCGAGCCGTCTCGCCGACGTCCGCAGTTGCTTGCTCATGGGTCGAAGAGCTTCGAGAGCTGAGTGTGGGCCAGCCTGTCCCCGCCAAAAGTCTTGCTGATCGGTCGAGACGAGAATCCGATGATCTGCGATCTCTCGGCCGCTATACCCGTCCGCTGACGGCATGATACACGACGAATGCATGGTCGGCATGGGCGGAACCTCGCTGCACTGGTCGAAAGTGGTCCGCGACGTTCCGGATACGGCGCAACTTCACGAAACAGTCTATGAGCGCCTCGCGATGAAGTCTGTGCGCAATTATTCAAGCTTCGGTCCGTATCGACCGATAACGTTGCAAGGGCATCAGAAGGCGAAGAAGTTCTTCGAAGTGCCCTCAAACGTTGATGTTGGGACCAAGCGCCGGGACGAAACAAGCTAAACGCGCCAGGCGCCTGTTGCGGTCCGCAATCACGCTGCCAGTTTAGTGAACCGGAGATCGCGAAACTTCCGTCGCTCTTTCGCATACGCAGCGAGAAGCGTTTTGGCCCAAAGGGCCATGCCTTCTGCTTTCAATCCTATCCGCTGGCTGCGGTTGTAGTGTTGCTCGGTCACCGACGCCATCCGTTCGCGTTCGTCGACATGATTATGGTTAGTCTTATGGCCGAGAATAGCTGTGGCGGCCCCACCCAGCCGGTTGTCGTCAAGGAATGTTGTCATCGTCCTGCGAACGTCATGCAGCGTCCACGGTGCAATGCCGTAGATTTTGAAGAGGTCTAGTCTTTCCTTCTTAGGCTGAGGTTTTGGCCCGGGTTTGCCCTTGCGAGCAGGCTTCTGCTTCACAGTGTGATCGTAGACACGTCCCTGGAGCCGGTACAACAACTGGTTCAGCGCAGCCTGCGTAACATGCCTTCTGGGGTCGCGTCCGCTGAACATCCATTCGGATTTTCCGCCGGATTCTGTGTGATAGGCGCGCAGTATGCTAAGAATCTCTGGAGGCAATGGCAGCGAATGAGGCCTGCCACCATCTCGACCTCCCTTCATCTCTTGTTCGGTCCAGTTGGCGACCTTCCAGCTTTTTAGGCGCCGTTCAGTCCTCGGCGGATCGAACAATCGGTCCGGCCGCAATTGTAGGAAGCCGCCGGTCCGCTGTGCGGTCAGGGCAACGCCCCACAGCGCTCCGATGGTTCCGGGATAGGTCTCATGCTCGCCGTCCGCTAAACTCCGGAAATTTTCGGCGATTACGATGGTGCGGGCTATCTCTTCGATCGTCGGTGCGTGCGTCCGCGACTTGGTCTTGTACTCGAAGGACCACCGGGTCCACCATTCGAACTGTACTTCCTCCAAACCGGCCGCGGTCGCATGATACTTCCAAGCCCAGCTCATCATCGTCTTGGATTGAGTGAGGGCGCGGTGGACTGCGGAGGGCGCATGATTGAGATGTATCGTGTCCCGTAACCGCTCCAGATCGCGCAACTTGACCTGGCTGACGAGCTTCTCGTTTACTTGGTCAAATTCGGGCAGCTTGAGGTAGTGTTCGTAGTGATCGCGGTATTTGGCTTTGAGCTTCGGCAGTTGATATTCGAGGAACTTGGCGGTCAGCACCTTCCAGGTCCAGGTTGTGCCGGTGTCGCCGATACGTTTTCGATACGCAAGCAATGACGTCTCATCGGCCAGTTCATCGGCCCATTCCGTCTGTCCCATACGGTTTCGGTATTCCGAAGTAGTCGTCTCGAACTTCACCAGAGCCTCGGCGAATTCGCGCAAGTTGCGCTTGCGTTTCGCTGCCAGGTGAATTTGATCGGCAACGTATCTCGCCTGTTCCAGATCGAGTTTGCCTGGCACACTCTTCCCAGCGGGGCCGCTCGACAACAGTAAGGCGAGCCGAAGCGTCAATTCGCGGCGGCGCACGTACCAGACGGCCTTCCCCGGTGTGATCCGGATCGTCAAGCCAATCGTCTTGCGGTCGCGCCACTCCGCGATCTTTCCAATGATCGCGCGGCTCTGGCTGTATGATATTGCGCTATCGATGTCGTTGTCGGTGAGGGATTTCACCTCCCGTTCGTAGGTAACCTTTTCTGGCACCTGCCCCTCCATACAACGGCCATACAAAACAGCTTCCGAATGCGAACGTTTTTACGGCGCTTCCGAAAGTCTTGGAATAGCAGTAATATGAAGTCTTTTCAATTGGTTAAGGGGAGGCTAACGTCTCCTCTAAGCGGCTGAAGATTCCGCCTTCCAAGCTGAATACGAGGGTTCGATTCCCTTCACCCGCTCCAGTGTTTCAATGGCTTAGCACGAACCCTCAGATTTCATTCTGACAGCCATTCTGACAACGCGGCTGACTGCCGGTCCCCGACAGTCGCTCGCGCAGCAGCCAGACCCGATCGCTGCCCCAGAAAAGCTCGCCGGTTTCCTGCAGCACGAATGTCGGGACACCGAAGACACCCCGCTCTTCGGCTTCCGTAGCGATCGTCCGGCATCGGCGGACCCCTTCGCCGGATAAAATCAACTCGTCGAAGGCGCGGCCTTCCGCGCCTGCTTCGATGAGGAGGCTCCTGATCGCTCCCGCGTCTTCGATGTCGAGGTCTCTGCGCCAAAAGCGCTCGCAGAGCGTATCGTGATAGCAACGGAATACAGATTCGTCGGTCTGTGACGCGAGCAGCATTCCCGTATGCGCGAGCGTAGGGTCGAAGATTTTAGTTGTACCGCGGATGATCCAATTGTGGCGCGCAGCAAGCCGCCGCGCGTCCATGTAGGCATAGCGAACCTTGCGCCAGTCTCGGTCGGTCCTCTCTTCGACTTCGCCGCCGTAAGCTCCCTGAAGGTCAATCGTGAATGGTTGCCAGAGCAGTGTCACATCGAAATCTCGTGCGAGCGCGTAGGCTTCTTCCTTGACGAGATAGGAGAACGGGCTGCGGTAATCGACGTAGAGGGTGACTTTTGTGGACATGGCTAGTTGGTTCCGGGCGATCTGGCGGCGCCCGACGCGTACTGCGGACCGCCGAAGAGATTCGTCCGCGCTTGCTCGCTCTTCGTCACGTCGACCCACTGATCCAGCAACAGTTTGATACCCCGCTCCACTGCCGGCCGGGCGCGGATGGCCGCATACCAGCGCGAGACCCGCGGCAGGTCGTCGAGGCTCTGGTTGGCCATCTTGTGGATGCGGACCCAGGCGAAGCAGGCAATGTCGGCGATCGAATACTCTCCGGCCAGATAGTCGCGCCCGTCGAGCCTTCGCTCCATCACGGTCAGCAGTCGTCGGCCCTCGTTGGTGTACCGTTCGATCGCGTACGGCACCTTCTCGGTGGCGTAGCGATGGAAATGTTGTGCCTGGCCGAGCATCGGGCCGAGCCCTCCCATCTGCCACATGAGCCATTGCATCACCTCGCATCGCGCGCGCGCGTCCGAAGGCATGAAGCGGCCCGTCTTCTCCGCGAGATATATGAGGATCGCACCCGTCTCGAACACCGTGATCGGGGCGCCGTCCGGACCGTCGCCGTCAACGATCGTCGGCACCTTGTTGTTGGGATTGAGCGCCAGATAATCCGGATCGAACTGCGCGCCGCGAGTAATGTCGATCGGATGCACCGTGTAGGGCAGGCCGATTTCCTCGAGCATGATCTGGACCTTGTGACCGTTCGGGGTCGGCCATGTGTAAAGGTTGATCATTGAAGGGCCCTTCTATTTGAGGCGATGCGATCACGCCGTGCGGATTTCCTGCAGCGCGAGTTCTCGCACCATCGCTTCCCGCATGATGAATTTCTGAACCTTGCCGCTCACTGTCATGGGGTAGGCGTCCACGAAGCGGATGAAGCGCGGAATCTTGTAGTGGGCGATCGCCTCGCGACAGAAGGATCGGATGCTTTCTTCGTCGCACGTCTGCCCGTCCTTGAGACGGATCCAGACGCAGACCTCCTCGCCGTACTTTGGGTCCGGAACGCCGAATACCTGGACATCCTGCACCTTCGGGTGCTGATACAGGAATTCCTCGATCTCGCGCGGATAGATGTTCTCGCCGGCTCGGATCACCAGATCCTTGATGCGACCGGTGATGTTGCAATAGCCGTCGGCGTCGATGGTGGCGAGATCGCCCGTGTGCATCCAGCCGGCTGCGTCGATCGCCTGCGCGGTCTTGTCCGGGTCGTCCCAATAGCCTCGCATGACCGAATAGCCGCGCGTGCAGAGTTCGCCCGGCATGCCGCGCGGGACGATGTCGCCGGCTTCGTCGATCACCTTCACTTCCACGTACGGCTGGATGCGGCCGACCGTTGACACGCGCCGTTCCAGGGGATCGCCCCGATCGCTCTGAAAGCTGATCGGGCTCGTCTCCGTCATGCCGTACGCTATGGTGATTTCGCCCATGCCCATCTCGCCGATCACGCGGCGCATGACCTCGACCGGGCAGGGAGCGCCGGCCATGGCGCCGGTGCGGAGCGACGACAGATCGAAACTGGAGAAGGTGGGGTGTTCCAGAATCGAGATGAACATCGTCGGGACGCCGTGCAGCGCCGTGCACCGCTCGGCTTGGACGGCCTCGAGCACGCCCAGCGGATCGAAGGCTTCGCCCGGGACGATCATGGCCGCGCCATGCGTGATGCAGGTCAGGTTGGACAGGACCATTCCGAAGCAGTGATAAAAGGGAACGGGAATGCAGAGCCTTTCATCGGGACCGAAGCCGAGGGCTTGCCCACAGAAGTAACCGTTGTTGAGGATGTTGTGATGGGTCAGCGTCGCGCCTTTGGGAGCGCCGGTCGTGCCACTGGTGAACTGGATGTTGATCGGATCGTCGAAACGTAGCTTCACGCGCGGAGGAGAGGCAGTCGAGCCGCGGCGGCAGACGCCCTCGAATGAAAGCAGGCCCGGAGTCGTCGTCTCGCCGATCTGAATGATCGTGCGCAGGTCCGGCAGTTTCTGAAGGTTCAATCGTCCCGGAATGCCCGTCGCGATCTCCGGTGCGATCTGACGGAGCATGCCGATGTAGTCGCTCGTCTTGAACGCGGTCGCTGTGACTAGCGCCGCGCATCCGACCTTTCGCAGCGCGTACTCCAACTCCTGCGGACGATAGGCGGGGTTGATGGTGACGAGGATCAATCCGAGCTTTGCGGTGGCGAACTGCGTGACCACCCATTCGGCGTTGTTGGGCGACCAGATGCCAACGCGTTCGCCCGCGACGAGACCGAGCGAAGCCAGGCCGCTCGCGAAGCGATCGACGACCGCGGCAAGCTCGCGGTACGTCCATCGGACGCCTTGAGACCGCACCACCAAAGCGAGGCGATCGGGGTGGGCGCGGACCGTGGCATCGAAGCAGTCGCCGATCGTCATGCCCAGGAGGGGCGTCATCGACCCTCCGCTGACGTAGCTCGGTGTGATCGACGAACCGTCGGTTGCCTGGCCGCCGTGCATCAGTCCCTCCTGTTTTTCGTTCTTTTCGATGGCCTCTACTTCACGTCCTCCTTCGGATGGCGCCTAGGCGGGCAAGGGCCAGGTCACTTCCTTGCCCTTCAATTCCTTGTAGCGTCGCGTGTGGGCGCGGATGCTTCCGAGATCCGACATGCCACGCGACAGCAGGTCCTTGTCGAGGCGGGCCGCGGCATCGATGGCGGCCATCGTGGTCGCCTGAAGCGCACGCTTCGAGAAGGCGTACGCCGCATGGCAATCTGGCGGCACCAGCGCCGCCCAGGCGACGGCTGTCTCCAGCAGCTTTTCCGGCGCGACCGTCTGCTGGACGACGCCGAGACGCTTGGCGGCGGCGAGATCGTAGATTTGACCGAACAGCGTCATCTCGAACGCCGATCGCGGACCGATGGCATGCTTGATGATCTCGCAGTAGACGGCCGGCATCGGAATTCCAATTGGCACCTCGTTCAACGCGAACTGCAGCGGGCCTTCGCTGGCGATCCGGTGATCGCAATCGATCGCGGTGATGAACCCGCCGGCGTAGGCGTGGCCGTTGATCGCCGCCACGGTGGGCCTCGGATACGTGAAGAGGCGCAGGTTCGTCGCGCGGTATGCGTCAAACCAGGCATCGATCTCCTTGATCGACCGGCGTGCGAACATCGGAAAATGATGATCGAAGTCGAGGCCCGCCGTGAACACCGCGCCCGATCCGGTCAGCACGACGGCGCAATCGGCGAACTCGGATTCCAGACGATCGAACGCCGCGTGGAGCTCGGCGAAGAAGGCCGGATTCTGCGCGTTGACCTTGTTGGTGTTCATCGTCACCACGGCTACGTGGGGGTGCTTGCGTTCAATGGTCCAGGGCATCGGTCATCCTTCGGTTCGGGGTCTCGGGTTGCGGAAGATCAGGCCACCTTGAACTGGCGACGCGCGTTGTCGGTCGGGGAATGACGAACGGGCGTCGACGCCGAGGTGGAGGCTGGCGATGCGCTCGTCCGCCCGTCTTGCTGGTCTTCAGCGCCGCAACGATCGAACCTCGGATTCCCGATCCATGCGGCGTTCGGGTGCTGCATCCAGGCGTCGATGATCATTCTAAGGAGCTCGCGTCTGACGGTGTCGAGGTCGAGGCCTACGACCGGTCAGCGCGAAAGGCGGACCTGCTCAACCGGCTTCGGTCGTGGTCTCAAGTGGCCACACCGCCATCATTAGGCGCGTGGATCGGCCGGCGTCTTGAAGAAATCGGACAGCCTGCGCGCGGGGCCTGCACCAGGCCTGCCGGAACGCGCCGGGAGTGACGCCGGCGTGTCGCCGAAACTCTCTGGTCAGATGAGCCTGGTCGGAGAATCCGAGATCGGAGGCGATCGCCGACAGACCGTCGCCTCCCGCCGCGATTTCGTAGACCGATCGGCGGAACCGCTGCATGGCGAGAAAACGCTTCGGCGGGCAGCCCGTCGATGTTCTCACTCGCCTCTGCAGCGTCCGGACCGATCTGCCTACGCGGTGCGCCAGGTCCCTGACGCGGCCGTGCGGCGTATCCAGAGGGGCGCCGCCCGCAATCGATCCGTGCCTTGGTTGCCGCGAAAGTGCGAGCAGGGTCCGATCCATGGTGTCGAGGATGTCGAAGCACGATGGACCCTCCCGGACGAGGCGCGCGAGCGCATCGCGACAGGCGACGATCGCCGGATCGTCGACGCTCGGTGAACCGGACCAATTCGGCTTGAACTTGACGCCCACGATCCAGCCCACGAACGCTCTGCCTTTTCTTCGGTGATCGAGGCTGGGCTCGCTGAAAACTACTCTGCCGCCTGGACCGTCCTCCCGAAATACGAAGGTGAGCTCCTTGAGCGGGGAAGCGAACGACATGCGGCTTTCGGTCAGCCGTCCCCGGTCCTTCAGGATGTAGATCGAGTCGACGCAGCCGGCTTGATCGTCGCGCGGCGCGAACTCGGCGTAGAACGAGGGGAGGGCGAAAACCTGCTCGTTATCTGCGCTCCAGGCCGTCCTCGCTCGCGGATGTGGGTCTTTCGCTGACAAAGTCGAGCTCCAGTGATGCCGGGGGCGGCTTCCTTGACGTCATTTAAGTAACACTGTTATATTTCGATAGCAAACGTCTCTGCGCACCGCCCGGTCCGGCACTTGAGCGGCGACAATGGCGCGGAGGTCGGGCATGAGTGCCGCCCGCCATGGCCTCGCGAAACGGAAAACTATCGATGGCGGAAGCTTCCGATCCGAAAATCGAACAGCGCAAAGCCGCCGTGAGCGCTTTCAAGCGCGAACTGATCCGCGAGGCCGCCAAACGCGTTTTCGTCGAAGTCGGCCTGCACAAAACATCGGTGCGGGAGATCGCCAAAGCGGCGGGCTACACGACCGGTGCGATCTACGCCCAATACGCAAGCAAGGAGGAGGTCTACGCCGACATCCTGCGTGAATCCCTGACGAGCATGGCCGAAGCCGTCGAGCAGGCGGCCGCAGCAGCCCGGGTGGGTCGGAAATGTGACGCCGCCTTGCGCGCTTGGTTCGAGTATTTCCGCGAGAGGCCCGCGGAGTACGATCTCGGGTTCTACCTGTACGGCGGTGCCAAGCCCGCAGGTGTCGGCAAGGACCTGAACCGCGAACTCAACGTCCGTCTGAAGCGGGTCTATGCTGCGGTCGCGGACGCGCTCGAGGCCGACGGTCTGGTCGACGCATCCAAAAAAAATGAGGTGGCAGTCGCCGGGGCGTCCTGGATGTTCGGCCTGCTGCTCATGTACAGGACCGGTCGTCTGAAGATCCTGGCAGTGGACGTCGACGTGCTGATCGACGATTGTCTAGCCACGCTCTACCGAGGCACGGCACGCTCCCGGTCCGGACGGTCCCGCGGCTGACCCGCCTCCTTAGCCGGGCTGCATTGATGAATTGATTGGGGGATCAAGTCCGTCCTGATCGAGGCACGCTTGGCATCGACCAACACCCGCCGTGCGTCTGTGGATTGCAGACAAGGCCTCCAAAACCTACCGCATGTCGATACGCCACAGGGGCATTGCCGCCATTCTGACAGCAAGAAATTCTGTAACGATCTCAATGGGCCAAAACTGCCGAAAATGTCAGAACGGCCGCTGAAAACATTACAGCTTTTCGAGACTTCCAAGCTGAATACGAGGGTTCGATTCCCTTCACCCGCTCCAATGTTTCAGTCAGTTGTAGTTCAGCCCGTCCGCACAGTCGCGACTGAGCATCAAGCACCAATGCGAGCGCTTGATTGCGTCCAGCTCTTAATCATCAGCTCAGGGATAGATCGCCGCATCAACGGATGCACGGCGTCAACGAGGATGGCGTGGCAATCCGACAGCAACGGGAACTGGCTGACCGGCTTTGCGGCCGGAAGCAGGAAGTCTCGCTCGTCGAAGTCGATCTTGATCTTTTGCCCGGTTGTAACTCAGTAACGATCCGGGAAACGGGGCCTGCTATTTATCGTGGTGCAATGCAAATTGACCGTGCCGTAGCTTTATCCTAGGTCGCTCCTGCCATCGCTGCAAACCGGGAGCGCTCAAGATCAAGGTGGCGCCTGATCTTCGGCGTCGCGGGGGCACGCTATCGCAAGCCGCCATCTGCGGTATACTCACTGAATTGCTGGGCGAAGGTCCGGGCGAACGAACCCCGACCGCATAATTCGGGACATTGGGCTAATGGCGATCAGGATTGCGGCGGTGAGCTCCGCCACCATGACAGATGACAGCAAGGAATTCGTGGTTCAGACCACGGGCAAATACACCGGTGCGCTGGAGCTGAGATTCGCCAGTGACTGTGTCGATGATCTGATCGCAGCACTGACGCGCGCGCGGGGCGGCGTACAGCCCGCGATGCCGAATGGCGGTGGGTCGGCCTTCGCTGCCGAAGCAGTCGCGCCCGGTGCGGACGCGGCGGCGCGGATCGAACCTGGCGCAGCTGACAAGAACAAGCCAAACGAGGTGAGATTCGAAATCCCCCAGAACTGCACGATTTCCGCGGACTCCGGCGGTCGCGGCCTTGTGCTGTTCATCCTCAATCACCGGCTGGACCGGCAGGCCGGATACGCGTTCTCTCCGGACGCGGCGAAGCAATTGGCCGGAGGGCTCACCAAGAGCGCCGAGGCGTTGTTGGCGCAGCAGGCGAGACCCAAAAACTGAACGTCAAGCAGCGGAGCGTTGGCTTCGCTCATCTCCAACTCCATTACTGCAAGAATTTACGATGATAAATAACGCCATCACGCTCAGCGTCCGCCCGAAATGGCCCGAGATCGCCGATCACTATGCGGTCTGGTCGCAAGGCCGCGAGATCGGCAAGATCCGCCACGCGCTCGATGCCGGCGGGCCTGATCACGCGTGGGAGTGGTTCATTCTGATCCCGATGGGCATGCCGGCATGGGCAAGCGGGGCTGCCCGCGACAGGGATGCGGCGATCAGGGCCTTCAGCGCGGCCTGGGGACGGCTGCTGCAGGAAACGCAACCGGAGCGGTTGCAAAGAGCATGGGAGCTTGGCCGGGCGGCGCAACTGCGGGCCGCGACACCACAGCCTGCGCGGTCCCCGGCCGGCAGTTGAGAGCGGGACCGTTCACATCCTCATCGTACGGTCGAAGCCATTGATCCACCTGCGGAAAGCGACTTTTTGCCAGATTTTCCCGATCGCGTGACTTCTTGGTCGGAAGGCAAGCTCTCTATAAACATTGCATTAATTGTAAATAATTGCTTAAAGTTCCCTGTTTGGCTCGTTTAGGGCAGGGGCCGTTTTGATTAATTCTTGTACCCGGAGGTTTGCGTAGGCCGGCACGCGTGGCGCGTGAGCCGGCCTTTTTGTTGCGCAACCAAAGGTGGCATTTTGGCCTCTTCCTGCGAAGCCCTGGAATTTTTTTGCGAGTTTTTTTGGAGAGTTTAAGTCATGGCAACATTCAAATACGATCCGGCGACGGGGACGTACATTCTTGTCGATGACTCTCAGTTGATCTTCGACCCGACGCTTGCGGCCATTTCCATCAGCACCGACCAGGCCGACTACGCACCGGGCTCGACCGCTTATTTCACCGCAAATGTCGGCGTCGGCGACGCTGTCACCTTTGAAGTTACCGACGTGGGTGGCAACGCCGTGTCCGGCACGAATATGCCGTGGACGATTACAGACGGCGGCGCCGGCGATCTTGACAACGTTGCAAACGGCGTCGTTCAGACGGCCTGGAATGTCGGCTTGGACGCGGCCGGGGAGTCCTTCGTGCTCAGCGCGATCGACCAGACCGCGGGTCTGATGGCCACAACCGCGTTTACCGATTCCAGCGGCACCGCGACGACAAATATTTCCTACCAGGTCCAGGTCGACCTCTCGACCGTAGGCTCGACTGCCCTGGTCAATCAGGCAACCATTGAACAAATTCCGGTCGGCTCAACCGGTTCTTCCGGCACCGGCCAGTTCCCGGCGTTCTTGCGGATACACAATCCCGGCAACGATCACACTGAACAGGGCTACAACACCGACGGCGACACGAATCCGAGCACTGGCGCGCAGAATTTTCAGTTCGATCAGGTTGCCGGCAATTTTACGCACTCGGTCCAATTGGGCTCGATGGCGATCGTCACCGTCGACGGGACGGACTACAGGGAGTTCCGGCTGGATCTGGGCGAGAACGTCAACAATCTGATCTCGCTGGATGTTCTGAAGCTCTATGATTCAAACAATCCGGCACTCACCAGCTATGACCCGATAGGCGCTCTTGGTGGCACCGATACCGGCTTTGGTGCGGCGGCGACGCTGATCTGGAACATGGATGCAGGTGCAGGAGGGGATGTCTCGCTCAAGCTGAACGACCTCTCGTCGGGCAATGGTCATCCGGACTACAGCTTTCTCATCCCGAACTCCTTCTTCGTCGGCCTCAGCAACAGCTCCTATATCTACCTGTATTCGGTCTTCGGTGGCGTGAGCGGCGAGCGGGTCGACGGCACTTTCGAGGAGTGGTCGTACCGGGCGTCGGGCAACGTCGAGCCTCCGCCCACCCCGCATGCGACCGTTTCCATCACCAAGGACACTGTCTGTCCAGAGGAAGGGCAGAGCGTCGCGGGCAAGACCTTGCTCACCGGTGAAGACGTTAAGTGGACTTATGCAATCACGAATACCGGAACGGTGGGCCTGAACAACGTCGTTGTCACGGATGACAGCGGGACGCCCGGCAACGCGCTCGATGATTTTGCGGCGACCGGTGTCAGCGTGACTTTCAACAGCCAGCAGTACAACGTTGGTGACCTGAATCATAACGGCATCTTGGATGCCGACAATCTCATCACCACGGATGTCAACGAAGCCGAGACCTGGCAGTACTTTGCGACGGGGACGACGGTTCACGGCACTTACTCGAACATAGCGACTGTCACAACGAGCGCGACGGGTTACGACCCGGCCAATCCGCCCGCCGATCTGAATCCAACCGCATTCGATGTCAGCGGTTATACTGGGGTAACCGTGGCGGAAGATTCGGTCACGGTTAAGAAGGAAGTGTCGGTCGACGGCGGCGCGACCTGGTACGACGCGAACGATCCGACCGGTCCGACGCTGATCGCGGGTCATGATGATCCGCAGTATCGATTCACGATCACCAACAGCAGCGACGTTGCGCTGGACGTCCACCTGACAGACGCCAAGCTGCAGATTGATCTGACTGTCACGGTTGCGGGCGGCGGTGGCTCCGAACTCGTGGACACTATCGGGGGCAATGCCATTACGGCTGCCTGGGCCGAGGGGCAGCAGACCAACACGGCGACAGTATCGGCAACCTACACTGACGCGTGCGAAAATCAGGCAACCGCTTCCGGCTCCGACGACGCCAACTACTTCGGCGCGGCGCCGTCGATCACGATCGACAAGAACATCATATGCGCGGACGACAATAGCGTGCTGTCGGCCGACAGCGTCGTTAACCTGCTCAAGGACGGCGATGGTATGGTTGAGTACCAGATTGTCGTTACCAACAACGGTAACGTCGATCTGGCAGGGCCGACAGTGACTGACACCAAGCTGACGTTGGGTAGCCCGACGGAGTCGATCTCCGCCGACGGGATACTGGAGGTGGGCGAGACCTGGACCTACACCGTGACAGCCGCATGGCTTGCTGGCGGACCCAACACGAACACGGCCAACGCCACCGATAGTTTCACGGACAGCGCCGGCAATACCGCAAATCTGGATGAAAGCGATTCCGCCATCTACTTCGGGCTCGATCCACACATCACGTTGGACAAGAAGACGAACGGTGCCGATTCCGCAACCGTCCTGGTCGGGCAGGCGATCACCTGGACCTACGCGGTCACAAACGACGGCAACGTTGGGCTGACCGGTGTCGGAGTTTCCGACAACAACGGCACGACCGGCACGACAGCCGACGATTTTGCAGCGGCCACGTTGTTCGGATCCAGCTCGGATCTTCTTGGGTCGGATACCACTCACAACATCGGCGACCTCGACAATGACAACGTGCTCGATGTCGGCGAGACTTGGCAATTCACGGCTACCGGAATCGCGGGGTCGACTGCCTACACCAACATCGGCACCGCCACGACCGATGCGGTCTCAGACGATTGCGGGGATTCGACGACGCCCACCGCAACCGATACCAGCAGCTATACGCCGATCGGTGTGACCTTGGCCGGCTTGACCAAAGGCTATTGGTCGACACATCTTACGTTGTGGGATGCGTCGTCCGGCAACGAAAAAGGCTCCGGCGCGGAGATCAACCTCACTCCGAAGTACGATTGGGACCACGATACAAAGATCGGCTTGAACGATCTCAGCACGCTTACGACGAGCGGCCCCGCGAGCAGTCTTGGCCTCGTTAAGGGTGCAAATAACGGAGGTGGCGACTCCGGGCTTCTGATGGGCGACCTGAACCATGACGGTTGTGTCGGCGGTGACGGATCGTCAGATCACCTGTTCTTCGATCTCGCCTCCGCGCAGATACTTGCCAACAGCTCCGTCTCTGGCGATGCCCGCATCATACTGGCAAGTCAGGCGGTCGCGGCGCAGCTCAACGAGTACAATGACTACATCTACGATCAGGCGCACGGCGGCCTTGCATCAGGCTTTGATGCATCGCCCACCGGCCTGATCGAAGAGGCCGTGGCGTGGATGAAGGGGTTGGGGCCCTTTAGCAACGGCGACAGCAAGATCAATTTCTCGGCCGGAAATGATCTGGGTTCGCCCGCAGTTCAGGCCATCATCAACGATGCGGCCGGAGTGGATTATACCTTGAGCGGCAATGCGATCACGTTCAAGAGCACGGCCATGTCCTCAAGCGACGCTTCGTGGTCGAAGCTTGCTTCGACCGGCTTCTCCTACAAATCAGATTACATCGCCGCCAACACGGACAGCAATTCCTTGAACGATGTGATCACCACCGTGTATGCGGACGGCGAGGGGCTGAAGAACGCTCTCGCCGCCTACAACCACGGACTGGACGGGTCGACTGGAGGCTTCGTGATCTCGACAGATGGCAGCCTGATTGGCTGGCAGGACAGCCTGGGCGGCACCGTCTACGACGTTCACGCGAACACGACGGACGCGTTCTGGGGCATTCTGGAAGACCAGAACCTGATCGGCCTGCACCCGATTGCGGGAATTGCCAATCACGCCTAGGCGTGACGGGTTGCCGGAGTCCAACGGAGGCCCCGCGGCGAGTTCGTCGCGGGCCTTTTTCTTCGTTACACGATCAAGCTCCACGATATCGTGCTCTCGTGAAGCAGGCTCGGCGCGATGCCGACGACATCCACGATCGCCTGCGGCGCCGCGCCGTTGTGTGCGTCGAGCACGACGTTGGTGCCGCCCTTTGCATCCGAGATGAAGCTCAACCATCCGTCGCTCAAGGGATTGCTGCCGGCATAACCGATCGAGCTGAGCAGCTGCCCCACGTTGATGCTGTTGTTTCCCGACACCCAGTTCAGGATGGTGTCGGTCGTGCTCGAGAGGGCATTGAATATGAAATTGTCGCTGCTGCCGGTGGCTTGCGCGGCGTAGAGGATGTCGGCCCCCTTGCCGGTGACGATCGTGTTGTTGCCGAGGCCGGCCTGAATCGTGTCGCCGAAATCGTTGGCGATGATCGTGTCGTTGCCGACGCCGGCCCACACGTTCTTGATGATGGAGGTGGAGGCGATCTGAAGCGTCTTGCCTGCGATCGTATCGGTCGCTCCCGGATTGAGATCCAGATAGGAGCCGGTGGTCACGGCCGCGGTGTTGATCTGTGCGGTGCCGCTGGAGTCCGTGAGCACGACACGGTTGCTTCCGGCCATGGTCGCGAATTCGTCGGTGTAGACATAGGTGGTCGGGGTGGTCGGTGCATCGCCCAGTGCCGTCAGCGTCCAGCTGTTCAGCGTGCCGCTGTTGCCGGATACGCTGTCGGTGACCGTCAGGGTCCAGGTGCCCTTGGCATCGTCGCCCCAGAAGCTGTTCGCGGTGGTCTCGAACACGATCCCGCCGCCGGTGCCGCCCGTGGGATGCGAGACGAGTTTAGCGCTCATGCCGTCGGGCCCGGTCAGGGTGACCGTGAGGTCGCTGGGGCTCGCATGCGTGATGTTGAGATCGATCACCATCTTCTCGACCTCGAGCGACGAGGCAAAGGTGATCTGGCTGCTCACGCTTCCGGTGCCATCCGGAATCGCGGCGTTGTCGCCGTGAATTGCCGATTCCGTCGACATGTCGGCGTAGGTCTTCTGATAGCGCCAGCTTTCCGCGAGCCGAACTGCCGCCGTCGCGTCGACCAGCCCGAAACCGTAGTCCTCGCTGTAGTGCAGGCCGCCGCCGTTCCAGTCGTGGGCACCGTTGACGTGCCAGCTGGCGTTGGTCGGGTCGGTCTCTTTGGAGGAATAGGCCAGGATGTCCTGAATGTCGCGAAATCCCAGGTTGGGATTGGCTTGCAGCATCAGGGCGATGACGCCGGAGACGGCCGGCGCCGAATAGGACGTGCCGGAGATCGAGATGTAGTCGCCAGTGGTGTTGTAGCCGGCGCTGCCGACCCGGTCATCGGTATACGCGCCGCCCGGGGCGGAAACAAGAAGCGCCGCGCCCGGCGTGCTGAAGGTCGCGACGTGTCCGGTGGGATCGACGCCGGCAACCACGATGACATAGGGGTCATTCTGGTAGTTGTGATAGTTGACGTTGTCGCCCGATCCCCGGCCGTTGCCGGCTGCGAAGACGACGCTGGTGCCGAGACCCCCGCGACCGTACATGACCACGTTGAGGATGGCCGTCTTGGACGAGGCGAACGCAGAGGAGAAGAAATTGTCCGAGTAGGCGGTCGAATAACCCCAACTCGCGTTGACGACATCCATACCGCTCGAGAGCGTGTGATTGAGGGCATCGGTAATCTGGCCCGGGCCGCCGCCGGTGCCGTAGCTGATACGGAAGCCGGCGATCCCGGCATTGTAAGCCACGCCGACAGTGCCGCTGCCGTCGCGCGCGGCTCCGATCACGCCGGCAACTGTCGTTCCATGATTGTCGGTAGACGTGCCGTAGGCATCGCTCCCGCCATTGGTCGCGTCGTAGTCCAGAGCGAAGAGATAGTGCGGATTAAGATCGGTGTTGTTGTAGTCGATGCCGTCGTCGATGACGCCGACCTTGACGCCCAGACCCGTATAGTTCTGCCAGGCCTTGGCGACATTGATGCCGCCGGTGCTGCTGGTCAGATTCCATTCCTTGTAGAAATATGTGTCGCTTGGCAGCGCGCTGTTGCCGGTGGGTGGGTTCAGGGTCGGCGACATCATCGTTACCGCCGCAAAGCTGGTCGTCGTGGTGCCCTGGCCGGCGGTCGTGCCGGTGCCTGTTGTGCCGCTTCCGCCCGTCGTTCCGGTGCCGGCGGTGCCACCATTCGTCGTTCCGCCGCCGGTGGTGCCGCCACCCTTTTTCCCGGCGAAGCTCTCCGGTGCGCCTGCGTCTGAAGTCGAAATCTCTATTTCGACGCCGCGGTCCCCTGCGTGGGCCGCCGGTGTGTCCATCGATCCGACGTTTGCCGAGGCGATGTTCAGTCCGACGAATTCCCATTCCAGAGCATTTGCATTCGCTTCAGAGAAATTCCCGTACTGATCATTCACGCCCCGCTTCGCCATTGAGTCTCCTTGCATGTGCGACGGAAGAAAACGCGCGTCATGTCGCGCGTTGGTGCGGAGAGCGGACGACGGAGCAAATTAAAGGTGGGTAAATTCAGCCGTTAAACTGGGATCATCGGTTCCGGAGCGCTGACCGCCGTCGTCCAAGTTTCGCAATTTCTTTAAGGGCGCATAAATCGAATTTATGCCCGTTACGATCGTCGCCTTTGTGCGGTAAAACTGTGCTGGATTTGACTTGATTTCGCTTCTGACGGAGCGTCGTTTCCCCACACCCGATGATAAGTGGAGCGGGCACCGATCCGATGATCCCGGCAATCGAGCGCGTGGGCTGCGAGGTCCGAGGTGCCGCCCGGGCATGCCGCAGTCTCCCCGGGGGAGCGCGCGAAGGAAGCCGCTAAAATCGTCTGACGGAGCCCGAGACGTCGGCTTCACCTGTAACCCGCCCCGGCCTCCTTTCTGCGCACGCGCGGTCGCGGGTGCCGGCCGGCACCCGGCCTTCCCTGCACCCTTTCTTCCGAGACGGGGTTTAGGGGCAATCTCGGGCATGGTGCGCCGCGAGAATGCCAACCCATGTCCGCCGTTTGCTCCATGTCCGCCGTTTGGGCGCCCGCTTGGCTTGCGCGAGCGCTTGCCGCTTTAATGTGACCGGGAGCGAATTTAAGTGCGCCTCAGTCGAGCTAAATACCGTAAATGAGCGGCAGGCCGTAACTCTACGGGCGACTTTAACTTTCAGCGAGGATTGATTTCGCGGGGCGTGACAGCTGTGCTAAACATTGTCTTGCATTAGGCAAGAATTGTAGCTGTTGCCAGAAGTCGTTAATTCGGCCGGGCGTTGTCGCGCCGGCATAAGTTTTGATTAGAGGGGCGGAAATCCGCCGGATCGTGTGAGTGCGCCTTTCAAAAGGCCGGACGAACTCCGGCGCTTGCTGCAGACATGCCAGGGTTACTTCCTTACGGCGGGCATCTTCAGCCTTGCGATTAACCTGCTGTATCTCGCCGGCCCGCTCTACATGCTGCAGGTTTATGACCGTGTGATCTCGAGTGCGAGCGAGATCACGTTGTTGATGCTGACGATAGCGTTGCTCCTTGCGTTCCTTGCGCTTGCCGGGCTGGACGCGGTTCGTGCACGGGTCCTGACCCGCGCCAGCATACGCCTTGACCAGAAGATCGCCTCGCGGGTGATGACGGCAATCATCGATCGGTCGGCCGGCGCGAACGGCGCCCGCAGCCAGGCGCTCCGCGATTTCGATACATTCCGTCAATTCGTGACCGGGACGGGCATCCACGCCGTCTTCGATCTGCCGTGGGCTCCCATCTACATCGCGGTGATCTTCGCGCTGCATCCTTTTCTGGGGGCGTTTTCCCTGGCATGTTCGGTCATCCTGGTGCTGATGGCGCTGCTCAGTGAGTGGCTGGTGAAGTTGCCGCTCACGGAATCGAACGAAGCGGCCGCACGCAGCTACGGCTTCACCGAAATGAGCCTGCGCAACACGGAAGTGGTGCGCGCCATGGGCATGACCGGAGGCCTGTTACGCCGCTGGAGCCGCGATCGCGACCGGATGCTCGAGCGTCAAGTCGCAGCAAGCGACCGTGCCGCCGTGATCCAGAGCCTGATCCGTTTTCTACGGCTCGCCATGCAATCGCTGATCCTCGGCCTGGGAGCCTATCTCGTCATCGAGCGGATGGCGACGGTTGGTTCGATGTTTGCCGCCAGTATTCTGCTCGGTCGTGCACTGCAGCCGGTCGAGCAGATCGTCGGCTCCTGGCGTGGCCTCGTATCAGCGCGCGGTGCGTATTTGCGCATTCGCGAACTGCTTGCGGCTCATCCCATTCCAGATACCGGTCTGACACTGCCGAAGCCGAAGGGACGCCTTTCGGTCGAGGCGCTCACCTTTGTCCCTCCCGGCGGCTCTAAGCCGATCTTGCGCGGCGTCACCTTTGCGATCGAAGCGGGAGAGGTCCTCGGGGTCATCGGGCCGTCCGGAGCGGGAAAATCGACCCTGTCACGTCACCTTGTCGGCGTCGCCATGCCTTCGGCCGGCGCCGTGCGACTGGACGGCGCCGATGTCTCGACCTGGGTCAAGCGGGCAATCGGAGACCATGTCGGCTACCTGCCACAGGATATCGAGCTGTTTTCCGATACGATCGCCGCGAACATCGGTCGCTTCGAGGAAGGCAGCGACAGGGAGGTCATCCTCGCCGCGCAACTCGCGGGCGTACATGAAATGATCCTGAGGCTTCCGAACGGTTATGACACCCAGGTGGGAGAAGGCGGCGCCATTCTGTCCGGCGGCTTCCGCCAGCGAATTGGTCTGGCCCGCGCTGTCTATGGCAGTCCCAGCCTTGTCGTGCTCGATGAGCCCAGTTCGAACCTCGACGCCGAAGGGGACGTCGCGCTTGCAGATTGCGTTGTGCAATTGAAAAAGCGCGGAACGACCGTCGTCATCGTCTCGCATCGTCCGGCGACGATCGGCGTCGTGGACAAGATCCTCGTCCTCAGAGAAGGCGTCGCCGAAATGTTCGGGCCACGTGCAGAGATCATGTCACGCCTGACTCGCCCCGTGCCTGTGCACGCGGTGCAAAGCTCCAGCGGTTAGGCACGAGGCATGGCCATTCTAGAACAGACGCCCAGGAGTCTTGCAGCTGTCCGCGGCCGGACGGGTCGCGCCGGCGGACCGCCAAGCGACTCCATCAAAAACATCGCGCTCGCAGGCTGGGTTATCATCGCAATCTTCTTTGGCGGAATCGGCGCATGGGCTGTCACGGCTCCGCTCAACGGTGCGGTGGTGGCGAACGCAGTTGTCAAGGTGGATGGCAATCGCAAGAGCGTACAGCACCTCGACGGCGGTATAGTCAAGGAATTGCGTGTCAGGGAGGGCGACAAGGTCCGCGCTGGCGATGTCCTGATCGTGCTGGACGAGACCCAGGCGCGCGCGGAATACGAGGTTCTGACCCAGCAATGGGTTGTGCTCCGCGCGACGGAGGTTCGTCTACTGACGGAACTCGACCATGGCTCCGAGCTCAAGATGCCGTCAGATCTGAAGGCGCACTCCGATGACCCCTATCTCAAGAGTGTATGGAGCGGACAGGTCAGCCAGTTCGAAAGCCGCCGGGCGGCCCTGGATGGGCAGCGCAGCGTCATCCGGGAGAAAATCAATCAGCTCGGATCGCAGATCGTCGGCGCCGGGGCGCAAGTCAAGGCATTTACGGATCAGATAAACTCCGTCCACAGCGAGGCGAAAGATATCGCGCCTCTGGTGGAACGTGGACTGATTGCACGCCCGCGTATTATGCAACTGGAGCGCTCCGCCTATGGCCTGGAAGGTCAGATCGCAGATGCAAACGCCAACATGGCCAAGGCGCGTCAGGCGATCGCCGAGCAAGAACAGCAAACGGCGCAGCTCGACAACGATCGTATGACCGACGTGACAAAGGACCTGCGCGACACACAGGCAAAGATTTTGGAGGTCATACCAAAGGCCGTGAACGCAAAGGCGGTTCTTGGCCGCATGGAGATCCGCGCTCCCTATAGTGGGCAGGTGGTCGGACTTAACGTCTTTTCCGTCGGCGGCGTCATTCAACGTGGCGACAAGATCCTGGACATCGTCCCGGAACTGGATGGGTTGACGATCGAGGCGCAGGTGGCGGTCGAGGACATCAGCGACGTGCATCCAAACGCGCGCGCCGAGGTTCATCTTACGGCCTACAAGCAACGCATCGTGCCGATCATTCACGGCGACGTCGTTCAGATCTCGGCAGATCGTCTGACCGATCCCAAGACCAACAACCCGTATTATACGGCCTTCGTACGAATCGATCAGGATGAGCTTGCGAGCATGCCGAACATAAGACTTTATCCGGGCATGCCTGCGACCGTTATGATCCCGACTGTGCAGCGCACCGCATTTGAATATCTGGTCGGGCCGCTAATTATGTCGTTTAATCATTCGTTCCGTCAGAAGTAGAGGCCGTCGGCCTTGTTCAACGCATGTGCTCCGACAGCTGTGAGGCAATGAACAATGCACCGAGCGGTAATGGCTCCGGCAGCATTGCTCTGCTGATGCAGTATGTGGTCGTTACTCTTCTTTTGAATGTGCTTGCAGGCTGCGGGGGAACCCGACAGGCGCTCGAAACTGAAAGCGAAGACGCGTCAATCAACCTGACGGAGGCGCTTGCAGATTGCCGCAACGCTTTTCCCGATCAGATTGCGCAGGCCGTGCCGCGCGCCGAATGCATCGTGAAAGCAACGGAGCTTTCGGTCCGGCCGGGCTTGCGGTTTCCGGAACTGCTCGACCGTGAAAACGCCTTGCGCAAGGCGCTAGCCGTTCAAGTCCAGGCTGGCAAGGTCTCGCTGCTTGAACGAAATGACCAGATTGCAAAGGCCCACATGGCCATCGTCTCGGAGGAAGCGGAGAGGCTGAAAGCAGCGCCGTCGGACGGGCAGGGGAAAAGCCCGATAGCCGTCGTGCAATGGCGGGGATCCAATTCGAACGCGTGCGCCGGGCTCGGGGGTAATTCTCCGAATTGCTATTGAGGTCGCCTGGAGGTTGCGTGGCGTTGCCACGATCCCGGCGCAAGGCGTGATCGCGAAATCATGCTTTTCCGCATCGCCGCAAGGTTCATTTGAAAGGGTCATCGATCGATTTGCTTGATTGCCTCACGCGCCGGACGCCGACGGGCGAGCCGTCCGAGACGAACTGCAGCTCATAATTCCGTCCTCGAGAGTCTGTTGCGGTGCAGTTGACGCTGGAGACCCGCCGCGCGGCGAAGTTGCCGAACTGGCGGCAAACACCGGTCGATACCTCTTCCGAAGGCACCGGGAGGCCATGGATTTTCGGCCGGTCCTTGGAATTCAGAAGCATCCGGTCGATCGGAAGCTCGTAGGAGTTGTCGTCGAAGCGCTTTCCGTTCTCGCCGGAGAAGGACACGACGTGGGCGTCGTCCGTTGAATCCTCGAGAGCTACCGCGAAACTGACGCGTCCGGCTTCACTGTGTGCGTAGGCAACAGCCTTGCAGCCGTAGTCACGACCCGCGATCTTGAGGGTGGTGCACTTGCCGGACATGAGGGCAAGGATGTCGATCATAGGTTGATGACGCTCGACGCGCCTGGTGGTGGGGGCGTCAGAACGCTGCTCGGCGGCTGGCCGGTCCCCCGGAGTCTGAGCGAGGCATGGAGCTGTCAGTAACACTGACGATACCCCGGTCAGCAACAGCCGGGCGCCCGACCGGAGCAGAAAGCGCGAAAAACTGTTCAACCCAAACCCCGCTGCCGGGGCGAGAGCGGCAGGGGAGAAAAGTCCCGTCCGGTCATGCTCTTACCCTGCTTGTCCCACCCGCATGGTGCCATTCTCGCGATCATCGATCAATCGCAATAGAGCCGGGCGAGGCTGCCTCGCCTGTTTACTTGGTCCGGTCAATGCATTACGGCGTCCGCACCGGCCGGCCGCTGCCGTTAGAGCCGGCGGGCCCGTTAATCGCTAACTACCCTGTCACACCGACGTTGATCCCTGGATTAGGAACGCGTTTCGTTGAGCGATATTGGTTGTGTACGTCGCTGGCTTGAGCCTTGCATGCTCGTCCGGCTGGTTGGCTAATCTGTGAGGGGCTGCACTGGGCTGCGCCGGTTTCCGGGTCAATTATTGACGGGAATCGAATAAAAATCCTAATCTTGCCTACTTCTGGTCGCCAACGCTGACCCCTACACATAAAAATGGAATTTACCCGTGCCTAAAATCAAGAACAAATTGGTTGCCAGCTTTGGTTCGCGCTTGAAACAGCTGCGAGAAGATCGGTCGATGACCATCACAGAGCTGGCCAGACGGATCGACGTGACGCCACCCGCCATCTGGCACTGGGAGAAGCGGGGCAGGGTTCCGAAGCCCGCTACGATAAAGGCTGTGGCAAAGGTGCTCAACGTCAGCTCTGAGTTTCTTGAAAACGGTGTCCACCTCGTGAGTGAGCAGGATCAGGGCCCGTCCGACAGTCCCTTGATGCGGATCGATCAGATGAGCCTCGAAAAACTGATCCGCGCCATCGAGGCAAAAGGTTTCCATGTCCAGATCTCTTCGACCGGAGATCGCGAAACTAGCGCGGAATAGGGTCGGCGTAATACCCCGTATCGACGAGCAACCGTTGCCCAAGCCTCGGGATGAACTGCGCGATCCTACCGGGCGCTCGAGCGGCGCGGGTTGAACCATGGGCGGCCGCACCGCGTAACTCTTGCGTGGGTGTCGAGACCAGCGCCGCTAATGCGGATGCAATCATAGCGGGTTCCTCTCTTGCGCCTCGCGCTTCTGGCGGCGGTCCCGGCCATGCTGATGGGGATACCGCGTTTGGGGAGGCCCACTTTCAGGTTGCCGTATGCCCAAGCACAGACACGCAACCATCTTCGATGACGAGGTGGTGACGCCGCTCGCGACAGGGCGATCTTCGGCACAGTAGTCTCGCTGCGCGATTGGGCTTCAAACGCCGTTCCGGGCTTGAGATCGAGCAATCGCAAAATAGGCTGCAATTCGACAATGCCACTAAATAACGCACGCACTCGTTTCGTGGTATCGGCCATGTTTTACAACTATTGATATCGTGCCGCTGCGAATAGTAACGCGTTTTAAATCGCGGATGCTCACGATTTTAAACACGGCTAGAACGAGTCCATGCTGTTGAGAACACACGATTACTGAGTGGAAAAGAGCCGTATTTTCAACGCGCGGGCAGCGCACTCCCGCTGACCGCGGAGTAAACTCATAGGAGCCGATCTCGCAAATAACCGATGATCGCTGAAGGGGCCAAAACGCTTGTGGGCGGTCTGCGGCCGTGTCATAATTTCGCAGTTAAGGTCGATTTAAGGTACCATAAAATTTATTTACGCCGCCAACTCGTCGTTCGAAGGAGGCGCTGCAATGAACAAAGACTTTAGCACCTTAGAGGGTTGGCATTCAGCTCCCCTTCTGTCGCGTGCCGTTACCGGCGCAGACAGTCGAGTTCTCCCCGACAGACACTGCTAGCGTCCCTATCTCAAGCGCGTATTTGCTTGAGCTGTCTTTGCGTTCGTCAATGCGGCAAGCCGTTTCGGTCCATTTTTTGATGGAGCACCACGATGGGTATAGCCCGGCGCTGGAACAAGGAAGCTCACAAACGCTCCGCGTTTGAAACCCTTCTCGACAAGGTCATTCGCGAGATCCTTCCGGGGCGCGACAGTAAACGGCGGCGCTGGGGCGGCGCGGCAAAGCCGGCCGCAAAGCCGCGGCGGCAGAACTTCACGCTGGAAGCGATAGAGCCGCGCCTGCTGCTCTCGGCCGATTTGACTTATGGCGCTCCTGGCAGCATCCCGGGCGGCATCACCAATGCAAGTGACATCAGCAATTACGTTGCAACTCTGACGTCAACGACCTTTGTGCTCAAGGCCGAGGCTAACGGCAGTGGCGACGTGTTTTGGAACCTCCATGGGACCGGGTTGGATGGGACCGGTGACACGGGGATTGCCGCTTCGAAGCAGATCACGACAGCCGACGATCTGACCGTCAATATCAAGCGCGACGATCTCGGCGTGTTCAATGACAAACTCAGCCTGATCGATTTCGTCGGCGACAAGGTCACGATCGACACCGACAGCCTTTCCGTGCTCAACACGAAGTTTACCGGCAACAAGATCAACATCGATTTTGCCGGCGGCAAGGACATCGACCTGGGTTCGCTGATTGGCGTTACGCTTCCGATCCCGCTTGCCAACGACCAGGTTGTGATGACCGGCAATGGCGGCACATTTACCGGTCATGATTTTTCGCTCCACAGCTCGTCCGATATCGTAAACGACGCAAGCGGCCTGCAGATCACGGATGCAGGGGGCTCGTTTGAACTCGTCTCGGACTCGAAGATCACGATCGATCATGACTCGGCCATTAACGCGACCAACATCACTTTGAAGGCCGATGCCAAAAGCACGGGGGGATTGTTCCAGGGATTGTTGGCCGACGCGAAAAGCGAAGTCACGCTTGATAGTTCGAGCCTCACCGCGACGGGCGGTACCGTGGCGCTGCTGGCCCACTCCGACGCCACCTTCGTCGAGAATGGCGACACGTACTTCAGTGGCAGCCTCTCCGGCACCGCCGTGCTCAGCATATCGGGCGCGCTCGTCGACGTGAAGGGAACAGCATCCATTACGGCAAAGGATGCCAATCTCGAGGCCAAGATTCACACCGACATCACTGCGACCGCCAGCGATCCTGGAGCCACCGTAGCGGCAGTCGTTGTCACCGTGTTCAACACGCCCGAGATCAAGATTGGCGATACCGCCGACATCAACCTCACGGGAAATCTGACCGCGGAGGCAAAGTCGGATATCACGGTGAGCAATACCATCGTCCCGAACGGCTCCTCCAGCTCCGATTCCGACGCGGCAATCGCCACCACCATACTGCACAGCGACCCGTCTTTGACGGTCTCCGGCGGCAACATTGACGCGGTCGGAACGGTGGAGTTGAAAGCGACGAACACCATAAACGTGACCACAACCGCTGATGGGTCGTTGGGCGATGCGGGGGCCACGGTTGCCTTTACTTTGTTCACCGGCGACACCGCGGCAAGTGTCACGAACGGCACCATCGAAGCGGCGAGCATCGCGATCTCCGCCACCAGCGACCGTACTGCCACAACGCTGGCCCGGGCGACCGCGGGGGGCGCTACGGAGAGTGCGGGCGACGACAACGAATCCGAGAAGCGTCTCGCTGATCCCAACGACGACGGAGATACAAGCGATCAGGCGAGTACAGACGAAGGTAGCGTGACGTTTGCGGCCGCAGTTGCCGTGTCGGTCCTTACCGGGGACACCACGGCCAGTATCACGGGCGGGTCGGTCGCGGCTTCGGCAGGGAACCTTGATCTCACCGCCAGCGGCAAGGTCGATGTCGTCACCACTGCGGACGGCTCGAGCAAAACCGATTCGGGAGCGACAGCGGTGGGTGCTGCCGTCGCCATCAATGTCGTGACGCCGACGGTAACGGCAATGCTCGCCGGAACGGCCAACGTCGATGGCACGGATGTTAACGTCACCGCCCTGATACCGGATAGCAAGGTCGAGGCGGATGCGACTTCCGGCGCCGGGGGAGGGAGCAGTCTCGGCGTAGCCGGCTCGCTGGCCCTCAACGTCGCGGTGCTCAACGTTTACGCCAAGGTTGATGGCGCGGTGCAGGTCAACGGCGCCAATGTCATTCTCATTGCGGAATCGAGCACAACGAGCACGGCCTCGGCGAAGGCGACGGTCGACGGCAGCGGTGACGCAACCGGCGTCGGGGCTTCGGTGGCGATCAACATTGCCGATAATGATACGAATGCCCTGCTGGCGGACGGCGCGACGCTGGACAATGCCAATAATCTGACCTTGGATGCGGAATCCAAGCATGTGATGGAAACGGACGCCAAGGGCGGCGCCACCGGTGGCACGGCCGTAACGCCGATCGCGGCGGTCTCGGTTGCGACCTACGACACCGAAGCGCGTATTGGCACGGGTACCCAACTCACCCTATCGGGCGCTCTATCGGCGACCGCCTTGCACATTGGTTCAGTCACGACGCTGGCGGACGGCGAGGCGGCCGGCAGCAGCGCGGCGGTAGGCGCGTCACTTGCGTTTGCCTATGAGAAGGACACCGTGATCGCGACCACGCTGCGGGATATCGCGGCCGCGGGCTCAGCAGCATTCATTTCCGGTTCGATTGGAAGGACGAGCACCTTCGCCAAGGCGAGCGCCAGCGGCGCTTCCGATGACGGCGAGGATGCGCAGGCCAAGGGCGACAGCAAGCGCGGCGCCGCCAACGATCGTGCCAGCAAGAGCGGTGCGACAGGTTCCGGCACCGACAAGAAGGCGGAGGCCAAGACGTCGTCCAGCAGCGATAGCGGCGGCGACAGCATCGCGGTCGCGGCGGCGATCGCCATCAACATCGTGGATAGCGAAGCTCGATCCGAACTCCCGGCCGGCGTGACGATTTCGTCCGGCGGCGCGCTGACGGTCAGGTCCGGAAGCAATATCAACGGCTCTGCCGAGGCGGACGGCAGGGCGGCCGAGGGCGGCTCGGCCGCAGTCGGCGCCGCCGTATCGGTCAACTCCGTCGATGCCAAGAACACGGCGCGGGTCGCAGGCACAGTGACGGCCGCCGACGGGTTGGTGGTCGAGGCCCTGATGCTCGATCGCGCCATCGATCTCCAGACGGGGACGATCAAGATCGTCGACGATTCCGACGATACGATCTTCCTCGGAACCGGCCACGGCCTGACCACAGGCCAGAAGGTCAAGTATCACAAGGGAAGTGGTGGTACCGTGGTCGGCGGCCTGGTCGACGGCAAGGAGTATTTCGTATTCGACGCAGGCGGCGGCAAGATAAAGCTGTACGACAATGAAGCTGACGCGAAGCTGGGTGGTGCAACGGGGCTCGTCGATCTGACCGGACCTGGCGCGGGCAGTGATCATAGCTTCGGCACGTATATCAACGTGCCGCTGGTCGGCGAAATCGAGAACCCCCTGGATAGCAGCAAGGTTCGATTCGACCCTGACCCGAATAACATGCGCGTCATCCAGACCAACGACGCGCACGGGCTGAGGACGGGTGATGAAGTCGTTTATCACAAGGGCGCCGGCAGTCCGATCGGTGGGCTGACGGACGGGCATACCTATTACGTCATCGCGCTGGATGACACCCGTGTCCAGCTTGCCGCTTCGCGCGACGACGCCCTGGCCGGCAAGGCGATCAAGCTGACGTCCGACGACGACGCCACGCACGACGACACGCTGACCGAAGCTACGCATAGCATATACGCGAGCTCGGTCTCGGGCGCCGGTAGCGACGACGTCGGCGTTGCAGGGTCCGCGGCGATCAATCGTGCCGCCGTTGTGACCCTGGCGGAAGTTACGGGTGACGTCGTGCTCGCCGATGGCCTGGACGGCGGCACGTCAGTTGGCGCCGTGATCGTGCACGCGCAATCGACTTCCGACAATACGGCCAAGGCGGACCCCGCGGGTGATGGCGCCGTCGGCGGCAGCGTCGGCGTAGGCGCATCCTTCGCGCTCAATATGAACTTCAACGACACCACGGCCCAGATCACCGATGGCGCCGACATCAGCGGCGGAACCGCCGATAGCCTCGATGTCGCCGCCACCGGCCGGCATCGCACCTCGACCGAGGCGAGCAATGGTGCCAAGGGAAGCACGGGCGTCGGCGCGGCGATCGCGGTGGCCATCTCCGACGCGGACACGACCGCTGAGATCGGTACCGGCGCCACGTTGAACACAGCAGGCCTCGACAGCGTTACCGCAACGCACTCGAACATCATCGAGACCAAGGTGAGCTCGAAGGCCGAAGGCGACGACGCCGCGGTCGGCGCCTCGGTCGGTGTAAATTACGTCACCGATGACAACAAGGCGCATGTGGCCCGCAGTCTTCATTCAACGGGCGGTGCCGTCTCGCTCATCGCGGATCTGACCATCGTCGATTCGCTGGAAGCGCATGCCAGCGCGGGCGGTGGGGATTCCTCCGGCGACGATGCGGATTCTCAAGCCAACAGCAGCACCAATAACAACTCGAATACGCAGAACAACGGCGGCAACCGGTCCATGGAGTCCGCCAGCGGCAACACCAACAGCGGCAATTCTTCCGCGAGTTCCGAGTCCGGTTCCGGGGGCGGCGGTGTCGGCGTCGCGGCTGCCGTTGCGATCAATATCGTGAAATTGACGAATGCCGCGACCGTCACCAACGGAGCCGACCTGACTGGTGCCGGGGCGGTGACGATCGCGGCGCGCGCGAGCGTCGACAGCAAGGCCCAGGCCGATGGTCTGTCCGTCAATCTCAGCGACAGTTCGGGTACCAGCGTTTCGGCCGGGGTGGCGCTCAACTTCGTGTCTCTCGCCAATACTGCAACGGTGGATACAGGCTCCGTCATCACGGGCAATGGCATCACTATCGAGGCGGTCACCACGAACGCCGAACGTAACGATTTTGTCGCGACGGCCTTTGCAGCCAGCGGCAACAAGTCGAACGACCCGTCGATCGCCGGCGTATTCGCGCTGAACGTGATCGATGTCGATACCAGGGCGGAAGCGCTTGACGGATCGGATCTGGAGTCCACCGGCGGCGTGACCGTGACCGCCGAGCACAACATGGGGCTGCAGGCGATCGCCGCTACCGTTGCATTCTCGACCGGCGGCGACGTGGTGGGTGGCGCCATTGCGCTTGATATCATCGGTACCGGCGCTGGCGGTTCGAACACGATCGCCAGCATCGGCACGCCCGATGGCGATGCCAGTGGTGCGATCGTCCATGCGGACGGGGCGGTGAGCGTCTCGGCGACCCATACGATCAATATGATCGGTGTCATCGATCTTCCCGACAGCGTCAACAAGCAGATCGACGACCCCGGCATCAGTCTCGGTGCGGCGGCCATCTCTGCTGCCGGCGGCGGTGGCAGCGCTGCCGTTGCGGGATCGGTATCGATCGGAGTGATCACCACCACCACGCAAGCAAGCGTCGAAAACGGCAGCTCGGTTACAGGAAAGAGCGGGAGCGGAGCCTCGGCGGGGTCTCTCGTCGTAAGCGCGACGGATACCTATCATTGGACTTCGATCGCCGGCAGCGTCGCAGTGTCGCTAGATGGCGTCGGCGTCGGCGCGGGCCTTGATTTCTCGTTTATCACGAAGGACACGCGAGCCTATATCGGCGTCGGCGCTGATGTGAACGTTTCGGGCGATGTCTCCATCACCGCCGAATCGACGGAAGACATCATATCGGTTGCGGCGAATGCGGGAATCGGCGCGGGATCAGTCGGCATCGGGGCGACGTTCGGGATCCATATCGTCAATACCGGCACGCGCGCATATATCGCGGACGACACGCTGGACGGTAACACCATCGTCACCGCCGGCGGAAACGTCACCATTTCGGCCCATGGCGCAGCCACGCTCAAAATCATCGCGGCCGCGATCGGCGGCGGCAACAGCGTCGGCGTAGGTGCGGGCGACGAAACGCTGGTTCACACCGACGTCGTCGAGGCCTATGCCGGCAACCACGTCGTAGTGCACGCGCACGGCGGCGATGGCTTGCGCATCAGCGCATTGTCCAGCGAGGATCTGATCGGCATCACGGCTGCCGGCAGCGGCGGCAGCAGCGTTGCCGTTTCGGGCGCGGCAACGATCAACGTTCTGGACGAGACCACCACCGCGCGCATCGGCCGCGGCGCTGTGATCGACGCCACCTCACCGGGCGCCAGCACGCCGGACATTTGGGTCCACGCCAGCGATGATACCACCATCATCACGGTGGCCGGTTCGCTTGCGATGTCGGGATCGGTCGGCGTCGGCGTTGGCGTCGACGTGACCAAGATGGACAAGACGACAACGGCCTATATCGATTCGGGCGTCACCGCGACCGCCGATGGCGACATCGATGTGACGGCGCTGGTGTCGGAAGATATCACCTCGGTGGCCGCAGGCCTGACGCTTTCCGGCTCGGTCGCGGTGACGGCGGACGTCAGCGTGCACGTGATTACCAATCATACCCGCGCCTTCATCGGCGACGATCCCACCGAAGCCACTCTCTCGGCAGGTGAGGGCAATGTCTATGCACGTGGCACCGTTCGCGTGTGGGCAAACGACACGTCCGAGCTCGACAAGGTGATCGGCGCTGCGTCCTTCTCCGGCACCGCCGCAATCACGGCCGCAGCCGGCGTGACGGTTTCCAACAAGACCACGGAAGCCTTCATCGGGGCTGGCGCAAGAGTGACGGGCGAGGGCCACAGCCTCCTGGATGCGCCGACGGGCGGGTTCGATCTCAACGCTTCCAACGCATCGGCACAGTCCAAATACGACAGCGTCAATTCCGGCGAGATCAGCGTCACCTTCGGTAATGACGGCACGCACGATACGATCACGCGTAGCGACGGCGTTAGCTTCGCGGCCCATGATCATTTTACAGCGGGCCAGACGATCAATATTTCGGGTGCTGGCGGAAATAACGGCGACTTCACGATCGACAGCGTGTTCGACGATCACATCGTCCTTACCTCGAACAAAGGGCTCACGGGAACCCTGACCAAGACGATCGTTCAGTATGATTCGAACGCGCCTGGCATCGAAGCCAAGAACTCCGCGGGCGCAAGCGAGAGCGATCTCAAGAATTCTGGCGAAATCAATCCGCCGACCCCCATCGGCAGCGGCGATGGCGGCTCCAGCGTCAAGAATACCGACGGCAGCAATGTTGCGGTCAGCGACGACGATTTGGGCCGGAATGTCCATCTGAGCGTCGCAAAACAGGCTACCAGCGGCGTGATCGTTGCGGCGACGAACAACGACGACATCGAAAGCTACTCGATCGGCGTATCGGCCTCGGGGACCGCTGCGATCGGTATCGCGGTTTCGGTGAACGTCATCAACGCGACCACGAACGCCTTTATTTCCGATGGTGCGAAAATCAACAAGGACACGGTCGATCCGGCCGGCGGTCAGTCCGTGACCGTCGTGGCGGCCAACGATTTCCGTCATACCGCCGCCGCCGCCGCCGTCTCCGTTGGAACCGTTGGTGTTTCTCCCGCCGTCGATGTCACCGTTACCGACAATAAAACGAAGGCATGGATCGGTGCGGCCGACGTCACCGCGAAGGACGACGTGCACGTCATAGCGGATGCAAGCGAGAAGGTGCTGCTGGTCGGCGTCGGCCTTGGGGGCGGATTCGTCGGCGTCGGGGCTGGCGTGAACGTTCTGTCGCTGAATGGCGAGACGACGGCTTCCGTTGCGGGCAAGGTGCGGGCCGGCGGCGACGTCGTCCTGCGGGCCAACGACGACACCAAGGTCACCGTCATCAGCGGTGGCCTGGGCGCCGGCTTTGTGGGCGTCGGCGCGGGTGTCGGCGTCATGGTGATTTCGAAGGACACCGAAGCCTTCATCGCCGATGGCGCGGATGTCACGGCCCTTGGCGGCGGCACCGGCGAATTCGACATTCGGTCCGGTGACCTCGACGGCCTGCACGATTTCAACACGGTGGAAGCCCACGGCGTGCTTCTTGATGCGCGTTCCACCGAAGACGTATTCCAACTGGCGATCGCCGGATCCGGCGGCTTCGTCGGAGTGTCGGTGACGGTGGCCGTAACCGTCATCGAAGCGGAGACCGACGCCCGGATCGGGAATGGCTTCATCAATAAGAATTATGATGGTTTGTCCGACCCCGCCGACCTCCGGCAGGACGTCTTCGTCGACGCCAGCGACAAGGCGACGGTGCAAGCGGTCGTCGTTGCGGCGGCCGGCGGATTTGTCGGTGCGGCAGGCTCGATCGACGTCGGTGTCCTGAACAACGACACCAGCGCCAGCATCGCCTCGGGCGCCGACGTTCATGCTTTGCATGACGTCCAGGTCAACGCTGTTGCCTACAAGTCCATTGACTCCGTGGTCATCAGCGCGGCCGGTGGATTCGTGGGAGCCGCCGGCGCGGTCTCGGTGTGGAACATCGGCTCCTCGCTGAACTCGACCTACCAAAACCAGGACAGCCGGAACAAGGACAGCCGGATCGACGATGGGAGCAACGCCGGCGCGACCGATACGAGCCGGAATGTTCTGGAGAAGCAGCAAGACACCAATAACGACGGCACGGTGGACGCTGGCGACAAGACGATCACCGCGGACCAGGATGCCCAGGACAACGCGGACAAGAGCACGTCCATGGGTTCGGACACCATGGACAACAGTCACGTGAACCAGCAGGGTAAGTCCGGGAGCCGTATCAGCACCGCCACCGGCAGCGCCCAAAGCAATATCACGTCCAGCAAGCTCAGCGACAAGGCCCAGGCCAAGCTCACAACTCCGCCTCCCAGCGGTACGTCCGCGATCATTGAGGGCGGCAGCACCTCGGTCACCGCCGGCGGCGCCATTGACGTGCAGGCGACGGAAGAACTGCATTTGACGACGGTAACAGGCAGCGTGGCCGTTGGCGTCGTTGGTGCCGGTGCGGGTGTCAGCGTTCGCAATGTCCACTCGAACGTCACGGCATCGGCCGGCGGCACGCTCTCGGCCGACGGCGCCATCACTGTGCGTTCCCACCTGGACGAAAATCTGCCGATAACGGCTTTCGCCTTCTCGGGTGGACTCGTCGGCATTGGTGCAGCGGTTTCAATCGTCAACGATGACAGCACGAGCAGCGCCTCGATCGGCGACGGCTCCACGATCGTCAAGGCGGACGCCGTATCCGTAACGTCCTACAGCAAGCAGAATCTCGTCCTCAACGTGGGTGGTATCTCGGTTGGCGCGGTCGGTGTGGGCGCCAGCTTCACCCAGGGAACCGTGAATGGTTCAACCTCGTCTTCGATCGGCGATGACGTCCAGATCGGTCAGTCGGAAACCGTCGGTAATCTCACCGTGTCGGCTGATTCCGAAGTCATCGGCACCGTCCACACTCTCGGCGTTGCGGGCGGCGTCGCAGCTGGCGCCACTATCAACTTCGGCTTCATGACCGTTAAGCCGAATGTCAGCGCGATCGTCGGCAGCGCCGACATCAAGGTCACGGGTGAATCGCTGATTTCGGCCACCTTCAAGGGCAATGTCGACGCGACGGCCGAAGGCGACGCTACGGGCGCGTTCGCCGGCGGTGCGGCATTCGCGATCGCGGACCTGGAGCCGACCGTGACGGCCACGCTCGGCAATGGCAACGACGGCACCTTCGTCGGGAAGAACCTGACCATTCAAGCCCAGGTCACGCGGCCGGATGGCTACGGCGCAACTGCGACCTCCTTCACTGCGGCCTTGGGCGGCATTGGAATATCAGGCGCCGTCGCGGACGCCACGGATAGCCCGACCATCACGGCGTCCGTCGGTTCCGGCATGGACATCGACAACACTGGAATCGTCAAGCTGACCGCGGATGGCAACAGCAATGCCGTGGCGGACGCCGCGGGTATTGCCGGCGGCGTGGCCGGTATCGGCATCACGATCTCCGGTGCGCATACGGAAGGAAAGATCAAGGCTCATCTCGACGGCGAAGTGAAGGGGCCGTCGGAGACCGCGGGCGCCTCGACGCTCGACGTCACGGCCGAGTCGAGCGATGTCGCCAGTGCGAAGTCGCAGTCCGTCACCGGCGGTCTTTTCGCGGCCGGCTTCAACTACTCGAACGCGACGATCAAGCCGGTCGTGCAGGCCTATATCGATACCACCGGCGTCATCAGTGCGAGTTCCAACATCACGGTCTCCGCAACCGAGCATCCGGAGGGCGACGCCGTGACCAAGGGTGTCGCGGTGGGCGGTATCGTGATTGGCGGCTCCCAGTCGGACACCTCGGTGGTTCCTGCGGTGACGGCCTATATCCAGTCGGCGAAGACCGAAGCCGGTCCACTCGGAAATATCGCTGTTACCGCTCTTGCGGAGCCGAATTTCGGTCAAGTGCCGGATTACCTCATCACCCACAGTGATGACGGATCCAACTCGCTGACGGTCACGAACCACGGCCTGAGCGACGGTGACGTCGTTGCCTACGACAACAACAACCAGGCAGCCGTCGGTGGCCTGCAGGGTACCGTTGGCACAGGGCTGCCGGCACCGAACGACAAGGAGTACCGTGAATACAATGTCATCGTTGATGACCAGGACCATGTTTCCCTCGGCGCCATCTTCAACGGCGCGACGTCGATCGATCCCGCCACGGACATCATCACGTTCGATGCGCCGCACAACCTGAAGACCGGCGAGAAGGTCATCTACACCAAGGGTACGGATCCCGACCATCCGTCCACGTCCGTCGACGGATTGGCTGATGGCAGCACCTATTGGGTGCTGGCGCTCGATGCGAACCGCATCAAGCTACTTGACTACGATCCGAGCGGCGGGCTGCATCTCACCACGTTCACGCCCACGATCACTGGCAACGAGATTTCGTTGGCAAACAGCTTCACGAATGGCGAGGCCGTCACCTATCACGCGCCGCCGTCGCTCACGTTCAATACCCGGCAGGTCGATGTCGACGGCAGCCTGACGAGCTACCACGACCCATTGCTCGGCGACATCAACAACGTTGCCACGCTCACTGCCGACACGAGCAAGGACAACATACAGTTCGTCGATCCGTCGACGGGTGTCGTCGCCGACCCGCACTTCGGCCTCAACAATTCCGTCAGGTACAGCGCGACGGCCTTAAACGGACCGGCGAAGGTCATCGAGGGACTGCAGAACGGCCAGACCTATCTCATACTGAATCCCGGTGGCACCGGGACCGATACGATCCAGCTCGGCGCGACCGCGACTGCCAATCTCGACTTCGCGCAGCATGGCGGCGGCGACACGATCACATTCCATACCGCGCCGGGCGCCGGGCAAAACTGGTTCGATCGTGGGTTCCAGGGCGGGCAGACGATCACCATTATCGGCGGCGGGGGTAATAATTCTCACACCTATCATATCGCCGCCAACGGTGTCAGCGCGAACACCCTGACGCTGACGGAGTTCAACACCGTTGCTGCCGTCTCCAACGTCTCGACGACGGTGAACAGCAGCAAGATCGCAATTGCGGGCGATCCGACCCTCGGTCTCACGTTCGCCAAGAATGCCGGCGGGGATACCATTACGGCGGCTGGGTACAATTGGGCTGACCACGGATTCCTGGCAGGCCAGCAGATCACGATCAGGGGGGCGGGCGACAACAACGGCACTTATACGATTGCCGCGGGCGGGGTCAGCGGAACGACGCTCAAGCTCACCGTGTCGAATCAGGTCACCAACGGCGCGTTCACCAAGACGATTGGCAACAGCACGATCCAGAGCCTGATCAAGGTCAACGACTTGCCGATGACCGGAGATGGCGTAAGCCTCGACGGCAAGACGTTGTTCGTCATCAAGGACGGATTAAACGACGCCACTACGTTTGGACTGTCGCTCACCCAGGGCGGGCCGGCATTGACGCTGGCGGCGCAGCCGCTGGCAACGAACAATCATCAAATCGGCCACGAAGCGATCGACCTTGGCACCGGTGCAGGTGCGCAGTTCCTGAGACTCGATATTACGTCGACCGGCGATATCGGCGGCGGTCAGAAATTGACCGGGCCGGGCGGCGTTCCTCTGAACGTGACTTCGCCGCCTTCTGGCGATGGGACCTCGTCGGCGAAGTCGAACAGCTCCGGCGGTGGAGCTGTCAGTGTCCAGTTCAACAATGCCACCATCAACAATGATCCGACCGTCAGAAGCTATGTCCATTCTGACCTGATGCGGGCCGGTCACGACATCACAATCACCAGCTCGTCGACGACCTCATCGACCGCTGCCAGCACGAACGCGGGCGGTGGATTGATCGGTATCGGCATCGCCCCGTCCAAGAGCACGCAAAACGTCACCAGCGACGCCTATGTGGATGCCGGCAGCCATTTGGTCGCCGGGCGCAACTTCATTCTGTCTGCATTTGACCAGAACAATTCCGATAACAGCGGTCGCACCATCACGGGCGGGCTGGTCGGCGTAGCGGTCTCCAGCGTGGACTCCACCATCGGATACAACACCACCGTATCCATCAAGGGCGGTGCCGACGTTCTGGCCGGCAACAACGCGGTGGTGAAGGCGGAGTCGCGGTCCTTCCAGCATACGAGCGCAGATGCGACCGGCGTCGGGATCGGCGGCGACGGAAATGCCGATGCGGATGTGACGAACAATGGCAATACCACGGCGCTCATCGACGTGGCCTCGTCGCTTGCGGGGCGTACCGTATCCGTGGCGGCGAAGATCACGCAGCTGGACGTCTATGCGCGGGCGGACGGCGAGGGCGGCGGACTTGTCGCGATCGGAACGGCCGATGCAACGGTCCATTCGAGCCAGAATGCGGACGTCACGCTCAAGGATCATGGTGCGATTACCGGCTACGAAGGCGTCGATCTCGTCACGCGCTACGCCCCCGGCACTGTCCCGCCTGACGTTATCAGTACCACTGCGGATTCCTTCGCGCGGGCAACCGGCCTGTTCGGCTACGTCTCGGCGGATTCCGTCAATCACACGACGCTCAATTCGAAGATTCTGACGGAGGCCGCCTCGCTGATCACGGCTGGACCGCGCGATCCGTCGAACGATCCGGCCCTGGAGGACAAGGATGTCGGCGGCGGCCAGTACAATCACTTGGCCTTGTTCGTCAGCGCCGAAAACGGCGACATTCACGTCAACACACCCAACGATACGAGCCTGCGTTCGCTGGCAGTCGACGGGTCCGACTCTCCCGACAATCAGAGGCACGTCGAACCTGTCATCGACTTCAGCGCCAACGTGCTGATCCTGTCCGGGAAGTCGCCGCAGCTGGAGATCGACGAAAACGGCAATATCTCCAAGATCGTCAACCTTCATCTGCTGAACATCGCGTCTCAGAATATCGACGACCCGGCCTATGACGGCAGCAACAACATCACGGTCGACAACATCGTCAACGATGATCCCGGTCAGGCCTATCTGGCTACGGGCAACGTTGACAACAGCGCAATCCTGAACAGCGCCGGCCCCGGCACCTGGACCTTCCGCGATACCTTCAGCAAGGTCGAGATCATCAACAATTCAAAGAAGAACTTGATCGTCAACGGCATCAAGGTGGTCAACACCACGGTTGATCCGATCGTCGACGTCTCGAACACGAAATCGCGGACGTTGGATTTCAACATCAAGCGCGACGTGGCACCCACCTTCATCGATATCGAAAATACCAATGACGACCCGCCGAGCATCACGCTGAACGGCGTGATAGAAAATCCGATCGGTACGACGCGAGTGACCGTTGCTGACGGTGACATTCTCTCGACCAACAATCGCGTGAACGACAGCGACCCCGGCTCGCTGATCCGGACCAATATCCTTGACCTCGAGGCACACAACGGGAATATCGGAACCTCCGCGAACCGCATCAATGTCGACGTCGTCGACAGCGGGACCGTGCCGGCACCAACCGCGTTCCTGAGCGCACGCGTCAGCGTCGCCGACAACTCGATCACGCTCGGCCAGCACCAATTCTTTACGGGAGAACTGGTGAAGTACGAGTCGGCGACCCCGCTCGGTGGGCTGGTCAGCGGCCAGTACTATTACGCCATCGTGTCGGATGATGGTCTGAGCCTGCAGCTCGCCCAGGTCCTCAAGGACGGGCCTGGCGCCGTCGTCGACATCACGTCGGTCGGCGCGCTGACCAATTCGCATACGCTCACGCCGGCTCAGCGATTTACCGTCGTTGCCGACGGCACTCCGAGCGCTGCGGGGAACGCCTATCTCGACGTCAAGGCGCGCTTGCGCGACACGGCCAACCACGTGCGACAGGACGTGTCCAATCCAGACGTGACGTACAATGTCATCGTCGATGCGGTGAACACGTCGGGCAATGCGGACCTTCTGCTCAGGGGCAGCGTTCAGGAGACCGACGTCAGCGTCGTGACCTACACGGGCACCCCGGCCGGCAAGATCGGCGGTGTCGACGTCATCTATCCAGGCGGACCGGGCTTCCCGGGCGAGTTGCACCACACCTTCTTCGACACGCCGGATGGCGCCGACGGTGGCGATCTCAACATGGGCCTGTTCGCGAACGCAGGTGCGGGGGCCACGCATATCGACAGCACCTACGACATCCGAGCACTCAACGGTGTGGGAGCTCTCTACCGCGCCGGCATCACGTCGGAGCGGAACATCATCGTCGCGGCGGCGGATGCGAACTCGGCCAGCCCGTACATCATCAACGTCTACGGCATCACCGAGATCGTTGGCGGTGCGGCCGCCGATCCGGGTGATGTTCACCATATCGATGTGCTGACGAACGGCGATATCACCATCGCCGAAAAGACCGGCGACCTGCGGGTTGGCGAGATTCGCTCGACTTTGGCGAATGTGACGCTGAACTCGCCGGCGGCGATCATCGACGCGCTCGATGACGGCATCTCTCCGATCCTGGCTACCGCGGACGTCACCGCGGCAAACAACATCACTATGACGGCCGGCAATAATCTGATCGGCGACACCGACGACAAGTCCGGCCGTGGCGGCATCGGAACGCCGGGCAATTTCCTCGAGGTCAACGTCGATTCCGACGGCCTCGTGCTCGGCGTGATCAATGCGACCGACATCGCCTCCGATACGGCGCCGTTCAGTTACTTGTCACCGCCGTTCGACCCGGCTGGTGCCGGGACTTATGGCGTGTTCCTGACGGAAACCGCTGGGGACATGAAGATCGATATCATCCAGACCAAGGGTGACGTCGCACTCACGTCGGTTGCGGGCTCGCTCGTGGACCGCAGTGGCGGCGTCGGCGGCGATGATTCAGCGAACGTGATCGGGAACACGATCAACCTGTTCGCCAACGGCGGCAACATTGGCGAGACCACGGGTGGCGACATCACCGACCCGCAGGCCAACGGAAATAACGACCTGGAAATCGATTCGCAGGCCTACGCTTACGGCACGATCGGGGCGCGGGCTACCGGCAGTATCTATCTGACCGAGACCCTGCCGACCACGGGCAGCTTCTTCGCGCGCGATGCGCAGGTCGTGCTGCTGCAGTCGCTCGGGACCGCGGGTGTCGGCAATGTCCGCTTTACGGTCCGCGAGAGCGCCCAGCAGGGCGAAGACTTCAATCTGCTGGCGTCAGGGCCGGTACTCTTCCTCGAGGGCGCGACCGAGCAGGTTGCTCATGGCCTCGTCAACGCAGCCAACGGCTCGATCCTTCTCCGGATTGCCGACAACATTACGACGGATCTCAACTCGCAGATCCTGGCCAGCAATAACGTCGACATCTACGGCGACTTCGCCCGGACGAGCGGTGCCAATCTCGATTTCGGCGATCTCAACTACGGCACCGTCATGCACCTGCATGGCGTCATCGCGCACGGCCCGACTGCAAGTGGTTACCTGACCCGCATCTTCGGCAACGCCGACACCGACCAGATCTACTTCGACGAAACGTTCCTTGGCGGCGAGAGCGGCACCGCCACCTCGTCAATCCCGGGTGGTGGAAACGTCCAAGTCATTCCCGACGGCGGCTTTACGACGAATTTCGGCGTCGGCAATGCCGGGAAGATGTCGGATTATTCCGGCGGCAAGACCCGTGCCTTCGGCAGCAACACGCCAACGCAGATCATCAATGTCACCGCATCGATGACATTTGCGCAAAATGCCGGCGGCGACACGATTAGTGCGGCGGCCGGGACATGGGCCGGCTTCGCGATCGGCGACATCGTCACGGTCGACACCGGGCTGGCGGACGATCCGAACAACCGCAGCTTTACGGTTCTGAACGTGACGGCGACAGTTCTGACGCTGTCCGCGGTGAATTTCGTGAGGGCCGAGACGGTCACCACGAAGGTCAAGAACAACAAGGTGGCTCCGGGAGGCGACAGCGAAGACTTCTTCATCGTCAACCAGCTGCAGTCGATGATCATCACCCAGGAGACGCAGACCGGCGTCGAAACGGGCGACACGCTGACGCTCGACGGCCAATCGGCCTCCGATACCTATGTGATCAACTCCACCGGAACGCACGGCGACGTCCGCAATTACGTGGTCAACGTGCTCGATACCGGTGCTGCCGCCGACGGGGTCGACAGCCTGTCCGTGTATGGCCGCGACGACAACGCGGCCAATGATACGAGCGCCGACTATCGTGGGGCCAACAAGGGCTTCGACGACGTGTTCCTGCTGCGCCGTACGACCGGGATCGCCCAGGAGACTGCGAACCGGCCAGTGCTCTATGCCGACGACTCGGCGTTCGTGGCGCTGTTGCATGTGAGCAACCTCGGCCAGGCGCAAGTCTCGGATCCGAACAATGATCCGAACATTCGGTCGCAAAGCGTTCAGCGCATCAATTATGACAGCTCGATCAACGGTCGCTTGATGGTGTTCGGGCAGGGCGGCAATGACTACTTCGCCGTGGACGACAATGCCGCGATTACGACGCTCGATGGCGGGGCTGACAACGACTCGTTCCAGGTCGGACAGATCTACGGCTATCAGCGCGACGGCAGCATCCATTCGCCCGCGCCGCTCGGCAACACGCTCGGCGGCTCGGTCGTGACGCCTTACGATCAGTTCCCGCAACTGGTCAATTCGCTCACGCCGCAAAGCATCTATGGAACGGTCGCCACGACGCGCGGCTGGCTCTCTGCGGGTGCGACCTCGCCGCTGGTGGCCGAGGGCGGCACGGGGGATGACACATTCACCGTCTACAGCAATCAGTCGCCGCTGCGCCTCGAGGGCGACGACGGCAACGATCTTTTCACGGTCCGGGCCTTTGCATTGGCCGAAACCAACCCAGTCACGGGCGACATCGTCTGGGTCGATCCGGTCCAGGAGATCGCGAAGCCCAAGCTCACCAGGGGCTTCTCGACGGCGGCCGAGACGGCCATCCGGACGGGCGCCGGTGCCAACCAGGTCGAGTACAACATCAACGCGCCGGTCTCGGTCGACGGCGGCAACGGCTTCGACAAGCTGGTGATCCTCGGCACTGAATTTGCCGACCACATCGTCGTTACCGAAAAGGGCATCTTCGGTGCCGGTCTGACTGTTACCTACCAGAACATCGAGGTTCTCGAAGTCGATGCGCTCGAGGGTGATGACATCATCGATGTGCTGAGCACGCAGCCGGGTGTGGCGACACGGGTCATCGGCGGCCTCGGCAACGACACGATGAACGTCGCGGGTGACGTCACCGGGCCGGTGGTGTCGCGCGACATCGAAGGCACCAGCGGAATGGTGAACAACCGCGTCACGTCGGACGACTCGACCTATGACGGTCTGGTCGCCGACGGCATTGACCTCAGCGTTGCCCGGCCCAACCAGGGGCAGGTGATCATCGACGAGGAAGTGCTTGGCGATGCCAGCCGTGGTTTCACCGACATCAGCGAGAGCGGCACGCAGGACGTCTACGGCGTCTACCTGCAACACGCGCCGGTCCACGGCACGCACGTGTACGTCACCGTGTCGGCGGCGATGCCGCCCGAGGAAGAGCATGTGAAGGACGGGCTGCTCCACTCGGGCGATATCCTGGACGAGCTCGGCAATGGCCTGGCTCCTCTCGACGCAAATGGCCTGCCGCCCGGCGACAGCATGCTGCTGGCGGAGGACGACTCGAACGTCGGATCGATTGCGGCAGCGAACTACGACCGCGAGATCTACCTGAACGGAACACTCATTCACGTCCCGGCGCGGTCCATTGTCCTGGTGTTCGACGACACCAACTGGGACAAGGCACACGAGCATCTGGTCCACCTGATGGCGGTTGATGACAACCGGCCGGAAGGCGTGCGGACGGTGGTGACGAGCCACAGCGTCCTCAGCGACGATGCCTCCTTCGACCATGCGATCGTGCGCAATGTCGAAGTAACGATTCACGACAACGACCAGCCCGGCATCTTGATCACGCAGTTGGATCCGACGACGACGAATCTGGCGCTTTATCCGGCGAAGTATCTCAACCACCCGAGCGATAACAACACGATCGTGCTCGAGGGCGACGCAACCACCCAGGTCACCGACCTCTATGCCGTCGAGCTCGAGAACCAGCCGGTCGGCGGCTCGGTCACCATTGCGCTGAAGCCGCAGGACAGCCGGATGACGCTGAGCTCGTCCGACGGGCGGTTCGGAGTGGGCCTGGACCAGTTCGGCGTCCGTTCGGGCGTCTATTACCTCACGTTCAGTTCGGGCAACTGGAACAGCCCCGTCATCATCACAGCCTCCGCCGTGAACGATGGCCAGGTCGAGGATCCGCACAACACGACGATCGTGCACTCGATCTATGTCGACCAGTCTTTGAACCTCACCTTCGCGGGGAACACGGTCAGCCGTCTGGATGCGGCGGATCTCGGCGCCGATTGGCTGACCGATGGTTACTCGGTTGGCCACAAGATCACCATTTCCGGTGGTCCGAACGCCGGCGCATATCTCATTACCGCGGCAACCGAGACGACGCTGACCTTGAAGACTCTGTTGAACACCATCCCGACCTTCACGGGCGGCGTGTTCCTGAATACGGTCAACCTGGACGGTCTCGCATCGACAACGAACACGGCATACAGGAACGCGGCGTTCAGCAGCGATACGCCGATCTACGCCAAGGTGTTGGACGACGAGACAGCCGGTGTGTTCCTGCTGGAGAGCGCCGGCCGGACGCTTGTCACTGCTGGCACGACCTCGGACGGGCCGGGGCCGGGCGATAGTTATACGATGCGCCTGCAGAGCCCGCCGAAGTCCGACGTCAACGTCGATGTGGTAACGGATGGACAGACCGACCTGGTGACGGGCGGACGGGTCAGTCTGCAGGAAACGGGTGGACTCCAGCCCGTGCAGCTCTTCACCGGCAACATCACGGTGACCAGCGTCGATGCGCACACGGTCATCATCACGCGTGCCAGCGGTTCAGAGACCGGCAGCTTCATCGGCGACGGCTTCCTGCCCGGCCAGCGTATCCGCATCGAAGGCACCGGCATCGTCGGACTTGATAACGGCGATATCAATTCGCCGAGCGGCTTCTATACGATCGATTCGGCAAATGACGCCGTCACCGCGAGCACCATCCGTCTATCGGACGCCGGCGGCGCTGTGCTGCCGACAGCCTTTGGCACGTACAATACCGACGACAACAAGACCGTGGCGGTCGATATGGTCGTCGAACGCGGTCGCTACACTGGAAACGTCGACTACAGCGTCACGAATGTTCCGTTCCAGCTCTTCACCGGCAACATTAGCGTGTCGGGCAACGTCATCACCCGCAACGATGTCGGCAGCTTCAAGAACGACAACTTTGCCATTGGGCAGGTGATAACCATTCTCCAGGCGGACCAGAGCCCCCTGGGGACGGCATTTACAGTGACCGGGGTGAGCGACTCGCAACTGACCCTCAGCGGTGTCCCGGGCGCGGGACCGTCGTACCAGAACGTCAGTATCAGGAAGATGCTGGACGTCCTTGTCCGCAAGGACGGCACAAGCTGGCTCGACAGCGGCTTCTTCGAGGGCGAACTGATCAAGATCAAGGGCATCGGCGGCGACAAGATCGAGAAGATCGATCTCATCACCGGCACCACGCCGGACAAACTCGATATGCTGGTGCTGACCGACCACCCGGCATCGGGCCTCTACAGCGGATCGCTCGGCGGCAACGGAAACAACGTTCCGGTCACGGTCATCCAGATGGCCGCGCGCGTGACCTATACGCCGCCCAGCCCGCCCAAGCCCGATGCGAGCTATCCCGACACCGGCAATTGGTATCAGCAGGTCACGGTTCAGCTGATCGCAGACCCGTGGTTCGATATCCAGCCGGGTCACGAGAACTTCCGCGCCTTCCCGAAGGTTGCGCACCGGCTCGATGGCATTCGCGGCCCGCTGGCGGTTGAAGGCGGCACCACTGCGGCCGACCGCTCGCTGGTGCAGGCCGTGCTGTTGCCGGGCGAGGCCAATGGGCCGCTCTTCAACATCCCGCCGCAGCCCCCGGAAACGCAATCGATCGACGTCCTCAACATCTACAACGACGGTACAGTCGCCAACGATACGGGCACGCTGACCTCGACGGCCCTGTCGGGCTTCGAGATGGGCGGGACGCTCGACTTCAGCAAGTTGCTGGCGGGGGCACCGGCGCCGTTCGGCGAGTCTGTCAAGTATCCCGGCGGCATCAGCTACGGATCTATCGTCGTCGATCCGGTCACGCATCAATTCAGCACCGACGCAAGCCATTCGACGATCGAGTCGGTGAACATCTTCCTCGGCTCGGGCAACGACCGGCTGGACATCAACAGCACGCTGATTCCGGGCCCGGATCACAACGCCGATGGCACGATCGGGCTGGTCTCCGAACACGGCGGTCTCACCACCGTGCATGGCGGCGGCAACGCGCCGATCCAGATGACGGCCGGCATTGCTCCCAGCAACGCCTTCAACATCACGCCGAGCCTGGGCGGCAAGATCGGCACGCTCGAGCGCACCGACGGTCGCTCGTGGGTGGATGCCGGCTTCGCGGTTGGCCAGCAGGTCATGCTGAGCGTCGACACGGTTGGCGGCTCCGTTACCGGTTCCTACACGATTACCGCGATCCTCGATCAGGACCTCAAGCCCGGCAGCATCCTGGTTCTGCTCGGCGCCAATGGGGCCCCCGCACTGACGGTTCGGACCAATGCCACCGGCACGATTTCCGTGACCGACTGGCTGCAGGTGACCAGCGCCTTCGACGTTCAGGCGGATCGCATCATCCGTCGCGACGGACTGTCTTGGGACAATCTCGGCTTCGCGGCCGGGCAGCAAGTGTCGTTCTCGCTGTCCAACGGCAGTGTCGGAAATGCCACGGTCCTTGGGTTCGACAACGCCAGCACGCCGTCCGGCACCGGCTACGGCAGTGCATTGCTTCTTGGCAGCACGACGCTGACCCCCGCGACTGGTCTTCTCGGCACCGTGGCCGTGACCAGCCGTAACGTGGTGTCCGGTCCGTTCACTGTCGCGGCGAAGTCTCTGACGCGCAGCAGCGGCAGCTGGATTGCCGACGGCTTCGCCAAGGGCCAGGCGATCGCCATCGACGGACAGCCGGGCGTGTGGTTCGTGACCGACGATCCCACCAGCACGAAGCTGAAGCTCACGGGCGGCGATTTGACAGCGCTGCCTGCGATCCAGAAGGTGGCGGTCATCCGCATCGGTGGTGATGCGATCAATGTCAACGGCACGACTGAATACATCAACGGCACCAACACCGTCGCGGCGGCTCTCGCCGGCGATCCGCAAGGAACGACCAACCGCATCACCCGGTCGGATGGTCACGGTTGGGCTTCGGACCATGTAGGCGACAGCGCGTTTGCGGTCGGCCAGCAGATCACCATTACCGGTGAGTGGACGTATGGCGGCGTCGCATTTGCGCGCAATGCCAACGGTGACACGATCACGCGCAGCAGCGGAAGCTGGATATCGGACGGCTTCATGGCCGGCGAGACGATCGTGCTCTCGGGTACGACCAGCACCAACGGCAATCTGACCAACAACGGCAACTTCACGATCAGGAGCGTGACGGACTCGACCCTCACCCTGGCGGCAGTCAACACGGTCGTGCCTACGGCCGGCACCGAGCCCGTGACGATCGGTATCAGTGGCAATTTCCTGGTGACAGGCTTCGACCAGAGCTCCGGCGGCGTTGCCGGCGACACGCTGCTCGTCAAGGGCGCCGTCGGGCTGCCCATCTTTGCGGCCCCGATGACGGTCAACGTCGATGCGCCGCTGGTCGTCTACGGCGACACGACGCAGGATGGTATCTGGTACAACGGCAAGGCCGACAAGGCCTCCTCGCTCGGCAAGTTCAGCAACAAGCCGCAGCCGCATATGGACAACGTGCAATTCGTCATGGGGACGCCGTCCCTGGGCCAGGCCAACCCCGAGATCGCCGGCTTGGGTCTCGAATTCTCGACGTTTACGACCCTGGAAGGTACGTTCGGCGTCATCAAGCGCACGACCGGCGATTGGAACGGCAGCACCGATCTGACCCGCTTCCTGGTCGACGGCCTCATTACGATCGACGGCACGCCGATTGGCAATGTGAAGACACTCACCAGGACCGACCCAGCCCACCCGCTGGTCTATAACACCCTGATCCTGAGCGATCTGACGCCCGCCTTCACGACATTCGCGAATGGCAACCACACGATCAAGGAGTGGAACAGCGGCACGATCAAGCTGCAGCCCGGGCAGGGCGTGTTCGACCCAGGCTTCGTGCCGGAAGGCCTGATCGCCATCGGCGGGTCCTACCAGGTCGCGTTTGCCCGCGCCAATAGCGGCGACACCATTACGCGGTTTGACGGCGGCAGCTGGCTGACTGAAGGCTTCGCAAAGGGCCAGACGATCTCGGTGTCGCTGACCACCTACAACAATGTCAACTTCACGCTCGTGGACGTCACTGCGAATACATTGACCCTGGAGGTCAAGAACAGCGTCATTCCGACGACACTGGCCGATCCGGGAGCGCCGACGATTACCGAAGGCGCGCGTATCGCCGCTGACGTGGGCGCGGTTGCGGTTGCGGGTTCGCAGTATAGCGTAACGTTCGCGAAGCACGCTGGCGGCGACACTATTACCCGGAATGACGGCGGCAGCTGGATCGCCGATGGCTTTACGGCCGGCAAGAACATTGCCGTGTACGGCACGCCCGACGACACCAACTCGCCGTTCTCGCCGGCGAATCCCGGTCCCGGTAACAAGCAGGTATTCAAGGTCGTCGGCGTGACGGCGAATGTGCTGACGCTGGATCCGTTGAACAGCGTTGTCGAAGAAGGTCCGGAGCAGGCGATCATCTCCGGGCAGGGCACCAAGGTCGATACGCTGTTCATGTTCGACCTGAAGCCCGCCTTCCTGACGCTGACCAACAACGGCAATTCGACGCCCACGCTCACGCGCACCATCGTCGAACGCAACAGGCTTGGTCAGAACGCCGATTTCTACGTGTTCCCGCTGGCCAACGAGTACAGGTACGCCGGCAACGACGTGATCGACGCACACAACCTGTTCGGCGACGTTCCGGCCGGGCAATTGCCGACAGTCGGTATCACGGCTTATGGCGGCAAGGGTGACGATACGATCATCGGCAGCCAGGCCGGCGATCATCTCGCCGGCGGGTCGGGCAACGACACGATCATCGGCCAGCGCGGCGTCGACCACATCTACGGCGACTCCGGCTTCAACGTCGACGTCATCACGCGCGTGCTCAACGTGGCCCAGACGGCGGGCAACAGCGGCACCACGGTGCTCGACAACGTTACCGACGGCGGCAATGACTTGATCTACGGCGACGCGCCGGGATCGACGGCAACCGATGCATTCGGCGACTATGACGACGTGATCTTCGGTGACTTGGGCGACATCGGCCAGGCCACCTCCGGCTGGCGCGATACCACCAAGCCGGTCTTGCTTACGCCGCAGCGCATCGAGACGACGCTATTGTCCCGCACCATCGTCAGCCAGTCGCGGCAGTACGGCGGCAACGATACGATCTTCGGCAACGGCGGCGAAGACATCCTGATCGGCGGGATGGGCAACGACTCGATCGACGGCGAGAACGGCCGCGACCTCGTGTTCGGCGACAACGTCGCGCTCAACCGGACGACACATCTTGGCGACTTCCGCAACGGGCGGTTCGAGACGCTTTCAGGTACGCAGATCTACAGCACCGGCCTCAGCACCGACGCGTTGGCTGCCGGCCTGGATTACGCCAATGGTCTGCCGCAAGCCGATCCGCGCGGCCATGGCAGCTGGGGTGACTACCTGATCACCCTGTTCGACCACGGGAACGACACCGTTCTGGCTCCCGCGGGCTCGTACGGCAACGACTACATCGCCGGCGGTGCGGCTGACGACATGATCTTCGGCGAGATGGGTAACGACGTGACGCAGGGCGACGGCTCGATCGAGTACGTATCCCACACGCTGATCGACAATGGTGACGGCACCGCCGGCTACTCCACCGCGATCGGCGGGCGGGTCGGCGTCCTCAACGTCGCTGGAAACATCGCCGGCAATCCGTTCCGTGACGCCAACAATGCCCTGTTCCTGCGTCCGTCATTCGATGGAGCAGGCGACGGCCAGGATTACATCGAAGGCGGCGGCGGCAACGATATCCTGTTCGGCAACCAGAACCAGGATGACCTGATCGGCGGCAGTTCCGATCTGTTCAATCTCAATTCGCCGGCCAAGCGGCCCGACGGCTCTGACCTGATCCTCGGTGGTTCCGGCCGCGCCATCGCGCGCAACGCGATCGGCGACGCGACGATCGACGGCAACTCGTTGATTGCAACGACGCCGAACGGTCATGCCAACGACTCCGATTCGATCGTCGGCGACAACGGCGACGTCATCCGCCTGGTTGGCATCAAGGGCCAGGTTGCGCCACCGGTCGGCGCGCTGGTCATCGCGGGCACGGTCACGCAGGCGGGCAACCCGGTCCAGACGCTGAATGGCTTCCTGTCGTTCAACTACGACAATTACAACAGCGCGGTGGGCTTCGTGCGCATCATCCCGCGGGTCGACCGGTTGCTAGACTATACGCCGGGCGGCGTCGATTTCGACCCCGTGCACCAGCCATCCGACATCGGTGCAGCCGATGAGCTGCATGGCGAATCCGGCGATGACTTCATCTATGCCGGCAAGGGTGACGACTGGCTGTACGGCGAAGGCCAGGACGACGATCTGATCGGCGGCTATGGTAACGACTGGATCTCCGGTGGTACCGGTTCGGACGGGATCATCGGCGACGACGGCCGCATCTTCACCAGCCGCAACAGCCTGAGCGCCGATTCGGCCAATGCGACCTATCTGGTCAGCGTGGGCGAACCGCTATTCGGCATCGCGCCGCTGCTTTCCAGCGACGCCGATCCGAAGTACAGCAACGGCAACGCGCTGAACGAGTACATCTTCACGCCGGGCAACATGCAGACCGACACGATCAATGTGAGCGGTGCCCTGAAGAAGACCGTCGATCTGACGCCGTTCAGCTCCGATCCGACCTTCAACGGGACCGCCGACGAGTTCTCGGTCGCCGGCACCAAGAACAACGCGGCCGCAAGCGATGGAAAGACGCATCGGCACAACGACGACATCATCTTTGGCGGCCTGGGCAGCGACTGGATCCACGGCGGCTCCGGCGACGATTCGGTGTCGGGAGCCGAGGCGCTGAAGCTCTCCTACACGCAGACGCAGGACAGCTTCCTCGATCTGAACGGCATCGCCGAGACCGATTACTACCATCCGTACAACCCCGGCGACGCGCTGCGCTTCAATCCGACGGATCCGGACGGCAAGTTCACCCATCCGCACATCGCGAACCGTACGGGCGAGTTCGCGCTGTACGATGAGAACAATCCGATGCGGAAGATTCTCCTCAAAGCGGATGGGACCGCCAGCAGCACGGGGTCCGGCCTCGAGTGGTTCCTGAACTTCGACCAGACCGAGGGTGTCCTGCGGCCGGGCGGTACGACGCCGGGCAACCAGAACCAGTCCGTGACGTACGGGCCGGTCCGCGACGACGGCAACGACGATATCTTCGGTGACAACGGCAACGACTGGATCGTCGGTGGCACGGGCCGCGACCACACCTATGGCGGCTGGGGCAACGACCTGCTCAATGCGGACGACGACCTGACGACCGCGAATGGGTTGAACAACGTCCCGGAGACCGCGCCGACCTACGAGGATCGGGCCTACGGCGGTGCCGGCAAGGACGTTCTGATCGCCAACACGGGCGGCGATCGGCTCATCGACTGGGTCGGCGAGTACAACAGCTATCTCGTGCCGTTCTCGGAGTTCGGCATGGCGACGGTCAGTCGTACCATGCAGCCGTTCCTGCACCACTTCCTGTATGCGGAGTCGCTGAGCGACGGCGTCGACGCCACGCGCTACTCCGACCTGAACAATGGTGCGCTGCCGCCGGCGCCGACCAAGGCGAACGACCCGATTCCCAGCCGCAACGGCGAGCCGGCCGGCGAGCTCGGTCTGGTGCTGCAACAGGATGCGGCCTGGCACGCCCAGACCGGCGCACCGACTGACCCGCAGGCTGGTAACACGCCGGGCACGCAGCGCGATGTGCTGCGCAGCGCGAGTTACGCGCCCAATACCGTGACCGGCATGTTCGCCGATAGCGGCAGCTGGTCCGTGGCCAACAGTGCCTACCAGAACGCCACCGTGAAGGTGAGCGGCGACAACATCAGCCTGTTCGACCTCGATGCCTGGCTGCCTGGCAACTTCTTCGAAATCCAGTCGACGATGAAGGTTTCGAGTGGCGGCATCCTGCAGAACGGCTTCATCATTTTCGACTACCAGGGAACGACAAACTTCAAGTACGCGGGTATCGACGTCACCAACAACACCATCAAGATCGGCCAACGTTCAGACAGCGGTTGGACGGACCTTGCAACGCTTTCGGCGGGCAAGCCTGGACTGGGTTTGAACTCGCAGAACACCCTGCTGCTCACGGTCAACGGAACCACCGCAAGCCTCGCGGTGACGAGCGCAAACGGAGGCAAGGCTGCGAGCGCGCTGAAGGTGTCGTATACGTTCAACGCTCCGCTGAACACGGGAATGGTCGGCGTTGGCACGAACAACTCGATCGCCGCCTATACGTCGTACACGGTCCAGAGATTGCCGATCAGCTTCACCTATAATGTACTGGAGGACTTCTCGGACGGCGTCGCAAATAACTTCGCCGCCCAGACCGGGACATGGACCACCACCAGTGGAACGAATGGCCGCTATACCGCGGTTCCGCCATCGAACAACGCTGCCTTCACCACGCGGTCGCTGGCGGTGGCGCCGCTGTCTTATGTCGAATATTCGGCGACGGTGAACGCTGCGAAGGCCGGCACATCGGCGGGGCTCACCTTCGCTTACACGTCGACCAACGCCTTCCTCTATGCCGGCATCATCGCGGGAACCAACCAGGTGGTGCTGGGCCATCGCAGCAACGGCACTTGGTACGTCGATGCCGTCGCCAGCACGACCATCTCAGCCGGCAGCGACTACAATCTGCTCGTTGCCCTGTCCGAGGGCGTCGTGAACAACGTCAACGTGGTGCTCAACGGCAAGAGCGTCCTGAGCTTCAACTACAATATCCTGGTGCACGACGGCAGCCTCGGACTGTACGCGCGCAACGGCAACGCGTCCTTCGACAACGTGCTGATCCGCGGTGACGATATCGCCTATGCCGGCGGAGGTACGCCGCAGGTCGCCGCACTGGCGGCGCCTCCGGCGACCGATCTCGCCGTCGTGACGGCGGACCAGCTGGCGGCAATTGTCGCTACCGCCAGGCAGGCGTGGACCGCTGCCCTCGGGCCGACCGACCCGCGCCTGTCGATCCTCGATCAGGTCACGGTCCTGATGGCCGACCTGCCGGATCAGATGCTGGGCGCCACGACCGGCTCTACGATCGTTCTCGATCCCGACGCCGCCGGTTGGGGGTGGTTCATCGACCCGACGCCCGGCGATAGCAGGGAGTTCACGATCAGGCTGTCCGGCGAGGTATCCGAAGCTGCATCGTCGAGCCCGGCCGCCGGACGCATGGACCTCCTCACGACCGTCGTCCACGAGATGGGCAATGCCATGGGATTGCCCGAAGACCTCGGCGACGACGTGGCCGGCATGACCTTGCGCGCCGGTGAGCGACGGCTGCCGGAGCCCGCCGGGCATCCAGGGCCGGCTTCCGCGGCACTGCTGCAGAGCGCAGCTGTCGCTCAGGCAACGGCGCCGCAGATGACGCTGATCCCGGTTGCGACTGCGGCGTCGACGTTCACGGTCGCGCCGCCGGTGCAGGCGGTGGCCAAGACGGACGAGCCCAGCGGCATTACGCTGATCTCGAACATCCTCCTGAGCCCGAACGCCAGATCCCAGATTGCGGAGTTCCGTGGTGCAACCGAGGATCCCGGCAAATCCTTCGTCTCGCTGTCGGCAAGCCTGACGGGTGGTACCCCGAGCAGCGCTGCAGTCTCGCAAGACGAAGTATCTTCGCCGGAGCATCACTCCTCGCGGATTATCAATAGCGCGAAGGAAGCAACCAGCATAAACTGGCATAACAGTCTTGATGCCGTGGAGAATCTCGCCTCCGGACCTTCAAATGGTTCGCAGGAGTGGCTCGACGACTTCCTGAACCATGTGGGGCAGAACAAGGCCCAGTGGAATCCGAACGCAAATCTCCGCGTACGCCCATCGTCGATTAATGATGCGGGCCATGCCTGAGCCCGAAATTGCAAGGGAAGGAGCTTAGTAATGACGGCGCAATTGTTGATTTATGAAACTGTTATTCCGTTGTCCGCCGCGCGTCACCGGGGTTGCGCAGTCGAGATCACGAGAAATTATGGCTTCAGCAGCAAGACCAATTCGGTGCCGTTGATGGCTGTCGAGTTTCCCGCTGCCTCATCCGAATATGCCATTGTGTTTGCCGGCACCAAGGACAACGTCATGCCGGCCGTTATCCTCGGCGTGCGCGACAGCGAGAACCTGTTCCTTTCGCAGGATTCAAAGTGGGACGCCAAGTATGTCCCCGCTTTCCTGCGTCGTTATCCGTTCGTGTTCTCGACCAGCTCCGACGGCGAAAGGTTCGTCCTCTGCATCGACGAGGACTATTCGGGATTTAACCGTGACGGTCGGGGACAAAAGTTGTTCGATGACGACAACAAGCCGACCCAGTATGTCCAGAACATCCTGACCTTCCTGCAGGAATATCAGACCCAGTTCAATCGCACCCAGGCCTTCTGCCGCAAGGTGCGCGAGCTCGATCTGCTCGAGCCGATGCAGGCACAGGTCGAACTCGCCTCTGGCGAAAAGCTTTCGCTCGCGGGGTTCATGGCGGTGAATCGGGAGAAACTGAAGGCTCTGCCCGGTGAAAAGCTTGCCGAGCTGGCCAAGACCGACGAGCTCGAGCTGCTCTATCTTCACCTCCAGTCGATGCGCAACTTCCAGGCCCTTCCGTCGCGCCTCGCGGTCGTGAAGGGAGCGACTGAGCCGGCGATTGGGCCTGACGATGCCGCAGGGGCGGAAACAGGCGATCGCCTGAATGGGGCGAGAGCATCCGCCTAGAGAACGGGTCACGCCGTGTCCCCGTGTGATTGCAACGCCTCACCGGCGCCTCCGTCGCCCGCGCCGCCGTCCGCCATTGCGGCATCGCGGGCATAGTCCCGAGAGCGATGAGTAGCCATGACCACTGCGTCCCCGATCTATTCCTTCACCGAGGACGCAGCGCGCGCCGAATCGATAGCCTGGGCGAAATTCTCGGCAGCCAAGGACAGTGCGGAGTTCTGCGCGAGCTGGCTCGCGATCCTTTGCATGCAGGTTGAGCGGGTTGGCGGAGGCCTGTTGTTGCTGGGGCCCGACAAGGATGGCTCCTATGTTCCGGCGGCGGTGTGGCCTCACCCTGGTCTGGACATGCAATATCTCAGCCCGGCCGCCGAACGGGCTCTGACCGAGCGCCGCGGAATCGTGCTGCCCTCGGAGGGGCATGGCGCGTTGCGTGAGCACCACGCCTTTATCGGCTATCCGATAGAAGTATCCGGCACCCTGCACGGGGTCGTCGTGCTCGATATCGGGCCCGGCCCGGAAGCTGCACTACAGCGGGCTTTGCGGCTGCTGCATTGGGCGAGCGCTTGGCTGATCGACCAGTTCCGCAAAGGCGCGCTGGAGGAACGCGACGCACGGCTCGCGCGAATGGGCCTTGCCATGGATATCGTGGCGACCGCCATGCAGGAGCGCCATTTCTCCGCGGCGGCGCTAGCGGTCGCCAACGAACTTGCTGGACGCCTGGCGTGCGATCGGGTGAGCGTGGGACTCGAGCGCTCGGGCAGCGTCGAAGTCAAGGCGATCTCGCATACTGCAACCTTCGACCCCAAGATGGATCTTGGTCGGCGCATCGGCAACGCCATGGACGAGGTGCTGGACCTGGACGTCGCGCTCGTGTTTCCGCCGCGCGACGACGTGGAGAGCGCGGCACTCGCGCATGCCGATCTCGCGCGCGAGTACAGGGATATTGCAGTCTGCTCGGTGCCGCTCGCAGACGGCGGTCATGCAACCGGCGTGTTGACCCTGGAACGGGCCGCGGGCGAGCCGTTCGACACTGAAACCATCGAGCTGTGCAAGACGGTTGGCGCGCTGCTTGGTCCGATATTGAAGCTCAAGCGTGAGACGGAACGCGGCGTTCTGAGGCATGCCGCGACCTCGTCATACCGTGGCCTGGAGCTCTTGTTCGGACCGCGTCATCCCGGCGCGAAGCTCATCGCGCTTGTGCTGGTCGGCGTCATCCTGTTCTTCAGTGTCGCGGCGGGCACGTATCGTGTCGCGGCGAAGACGGTGATAGAAGGAGCGGTGCAGCGGATCGCCGCGGCACCGTTCGACGGATATATCGCGCAAAGCTTCGTTCGCGCAGGCGACACCGTGCGTGCCGGGCAGGTATTGTGCAAGCTCGATGACCGGGACCTCAAGCTCGAACAGAGGCGGTTGTCGTCCGAGCGCGAGCAGCTCGACCGCAAGTATCGGCAGGCGCTGGCTGCACAGGAGCGCGCGACCATGACGATCCTCAAGGCGCAGATCGAACAGGTCGACGCCATGCTGTCGCTGGTCACTGACAAGCTTTCTCGCGCCACGCTGCTTGCTCCCTTCGACGGCGTCGTCGTCGCGGGCGACCTGCAACAACTCCTCGGGACGCCGGTAGAATTGGGCAAGATGCTCTTCACAGTCGCGCCGTTGGACAGCTATCGCGTTATCCTGCAGGTCGAGGAGCGAGACATTTCCTACGTGAAGCTTGGTCAACAGGGCGAACTCACCTTGTCGGGTATCCCGCACCGACGGATGGACTTCTCGGTCGAGCAAATGACGCCGGTGTCGACAGCCCAGGAGGGCCGCAACTACTTCCGGGTGGAGGCGCGGCTCCAGAATGCATCCGAACGCGTGCGACCAGGTATGGAAGGCGTTGGAAAGATCGATGTCGGCGAACGCAAGCTGATCTGGATCTGGACGCACAATTTCGTGGACTGGGTCCGCCTGTCGATCTGGAGATGGCTGTTCTGATTGCGAGGTTGTGGTGAACGCGCCGTTGCTCAGCAGTTGGTGGTATCGTGTCGCAGCGCGAAAGCCAAAGTTGCGCTCGCACGCGCGATTGCATCGGCACATCTATCGTGGCGAGGTCTGGTACCTCTTGCAGGACCCCGCTTCGTCGCGGGTGCATCGCTTCAGCCCTTCGGCTCGGCTGATTGTCTCGCTGATGGACGGAGCACATTCCGTCGAACAGTTGTGGGAACTCGCGAACAGGCACCTGGGTGAAGAGGCGCCCAGCCAGGACGAGCTAATCCAACTGCTCGGTCAACTGCATGCCGCTGACCTGCTGGAGAGCGATGTTACCCCGGACGTCGCCGAGCTTTTTGCGCGCAGCGAGCGCGAGCAAAAGGCGCGCCATTTGCGTTCTTATGGCAATCCGATGGCGATCCGCATCCCGCTGTTCGATCCGGATCGGATGCTCAATCGGTGGGCGGGTCTTGTACGGTTTGTCTGGAGCGGCTGGGGGGCCATCGCCTGGCTCGCAATCGTACTTCCCGCCTTCATCCTGGTCTGGCCGCATTGGCCGGAGCTCAGCCACAATTTCAGCGACCGCGTATTGGCGATCGACAATTTGTTCATCATCTATCTGGTCTTTCCGGCGATCAAGGCGTTGCACGAGCTGGGACATGCCTCCGCCACCAAAGCCGGAGGTGGAGAGGTCCACGATCTCGGCATCATCCTGCTGGTCTTGCTGCCGGTTCCCTACGTCGATGCGTCGGCCGCCACGGTTTTCAGGTCCAAGTATCGGCGCGCTCTTGTCGGTGCCGCCGGGATGGGCGTCGAACTCTTTGTCGCGGCGATCGCGTTTTATATGTGGCTTCTGGTCGAGCCGGGTTTGGTGCGAGCGATCCTGTTCAATGTCATGTTGATCGCGAGCGTGTCTACGCTTCTGTTCAACGGCAATCCGCTGCTTCGCTACGACGCCTATTACATCCTTGTGGATCTCATCGAAATTCCAAATCTGGCGGCGCGGTCGACGCGCTACTGGGGTTATCTGATCGAGCGATACCTGCTCGGCGTCTCCGATCTGGAGCGTCCTGAGGCTTCGGGCATAGAGCGGGCGTGGTTCTTCTTCTACGGTTTTGCTTCGACCGTCTACCGCATCATGGTAACGATCATGATCGCGTTGTTCATCGCGGGACAGTTCTTCTTCATTGGCGTTATTCTCGCCGTCTGGGCGGTGGGGGCGATGGCGATTCTGCCGGTCGTCAAGGCGGTGCGGCATCTCGTCGAAAATCCCCGCCTGCACAAGCATCGCGCCCGTTCTATCGCGATCGCGGCAGGTCTCGTGCTCGGCTCGGCTGTCTTGCTGCTCGCCGTGCCGATGCCCTACCATTCCAACGTGGAAGGAGTGCTATGGCTGCCTGAAGAAGCAATGGTACGTGCCGCTTCGAATGGCTTCGTCCATGAACTTCTGGTTACGCCGGGAACGCAAGTCGCGCAGGGAGATCCGCTTATTGAGAGCCGCGAGCCGACGCTCGTTGCGCAATTGCGCAGGAACGAGGCCAAAGTGGAGGAGCTGCAGGCCGAGTATGCTGCGCAATTTGTATCGGATCGCGCCAAGGCGCAGCTTGTTCGCGATAGACTTCAGCTCGAGCGCGCCAATCTGAAGCTGGCTCGGGAGCGCGCTTCCGACCTCATCGCTCGTGCCCGCAGCGATGGCGTGTTCGTGGTGCCTCAAATGGTCGACATGCCCGGGCGCTATTACCGTCGGGGCGAGCTCCTGGGTTACGTTGTTGGAAACGCGACGCCGCTGGCGCGTGTTGTCGTGCCGCAGGAGGCGGTTGATAGGGTGCGCCTTACGACCGATCGCATCCAGGTTCGTCCGGTGGACCAGCCGCGCCTGATTTTGGAGGGACGTGTATTGCGGGCGGTGCCTGCTGGTGGCGAATACTTGCCCAGCGCGGCGCTTGGCGTGGAGGGTGGTGGAGATTTCGCGGTTGATCCGCGCGATGCGAAGGGACCCAAGACGCTGCAGCGGACCTTTCAATTCGACATCGAGCTCCCAGGCCTGGAGGCGGTGGATCATTTCGGCCAGCACGTCTTCGTTCGGTTCGAGCATCGGATGGAGCCACTTGCGGTCCAATGGTATCGCAGCGTCAGACTGCTATTGTTGACGAACTTCCATGTCTAAAAGCGTTATGGAACTAGATCATCGCGAACTGGCGGTTGGCCGTCCCTATCCGGAGCGCGCGGATCGCGAGCCGGCAGTGCACGATCGGGTGGCCGAATACCTGGCGAAGGATCTGATCCAACGCGCGTTCAGAGGGCTGCGGGATCCCGTTCGGGCCTTGACGCCTATCGTCGAGCACGCCGCCGCACATGAGAGCGCTCTGCGGATCATGAGCGACGAAGAATTGCGTCTGCAGGTGCCCATTATCCGTGCGAAACTGCGAAACTCGGGCTTTACGCCGCCGCTCGTCGGCCGATGCTTTGCGCTGGTGCGGGAGGCGGGGTCGCGGACCATCGGTCAGCGGCACTATGACGTCCAGCTGATTGCGGGATTCGGGCTGCTGAAGGGCAGATTGGTGGAGATGGCGACCGGGGAAGGCAAGACCATTGCCGCGACGCTGCCTGCGGCCACCGTAGCGCTTGCCGGCTATCCCGTTCATCTGATTACCGTCAACGACTATCTTGCCGAACGTGACGCGGCCGAGATGAGGACGCTTTATGAGTTCCTGGGCCTGAGTGTCGGGGCGGTGGTGCAGGGCATGCCGAAAGCCGAGCGGCGTCGAGCCTATGCTTGCTCGGTGACATATTGCACCAACAAGGAGCTTGCATTCGACTACTTGCGCGACCGTGTGGCTTTGGCGCACCGAAGCAGCAGTCTGCACCTCTCGCTCGAACGGTTGCGCGGCAGCCTGCAGCGTGACGAGGATCTCGTGCTGCGCGGGCTCTATTTCGGCATCGTCGATGAAGCCGATAGCATTTTCATCGATGAAGCGCGCACGCCGCTGATCCTGTCGTCGTCGACGGGGGCAGCCGAGGAAAGATTGCAATGCGATCAGGCCCTTCAGTTCGCGAGCTGCCTTGTTGCGGGAGAGCACTATGAGATCGATCTCGCAGAGCGAAGTCTGGCGTTGACCAAAGAAGGTCGCCGCGAGATTGGTAGACTCGCCGAGGGGCTGCAAGGCGTCTGGAGTTCGCATCGTGCTCGCGAGGAGCTCTTGACCCAGGCCCTCTCCGCGATGCTGCTGTTCAACCGCGATCAGCACTATGTCGTCATCGACGGCAAGGTGCAGATCGTGGACGAGTCGACGGGACGCGTGATGCCCGACCGCTCCTGGGAGCGCGGCCTGCATCAGCTTATCGAGATCAAGGAAGATTGCGAGTTGACAGAGCGACGCGAGACGCTCGCCCGCATCACCTATCAACGCCTGTTTCGTCGCTACATTCGCCTTTCGGGAATGACGGGTACCGCCCGTGAGGTCGCGCGGGAGATCAAGTCCGTGTACGGACTTGACGTCGTTCGCATCCCGCTGAACCGGCCCTCGCAACGCCGCGTTGCCCGTCCACTGGTATGCACAACTCCGGCTGAAAAGCTGCGGATGATTGCCGACAGGGTGGAGCGGCTGGCTGTGGCCGAGGGCAGGGCGGTGTTGATCGGCACGCGCTCGGTAGGGGCGTCCGAAGAGATCAGCGCCGCCTTGAATGCACGTGGCATCACGCACGCGCTTTTGAATGCGAAGCAGGACCAGGATGAGGCGGAGGTGGTCGCGAAGGCCGGCGAGCCCGCGCGAGTGACGGTCGCGACGAACATGGCGGGGCGCGGCACCGATATCCGGCTTGACCCAGGCGTTGCCGCGCGAGGCGGCCTGCACGTAATCCTGACCGAGTACCACGATTCTCGGAGGGTCGATCGCCAGCTGTTCGGCCGCTGCGCACGGCAGGGCGATCCCGGCAGCTGCGAGGCCATCGTTTCACTTCAGGACGACGTGTTCATGATCCATGCAGGATCGATGACGCGCATGATCGCACGTCTCGTCGGCAGCGGCATGCCTGTTCCGCTGCGAATCTACCAGTCGTTGCGCTGGCTGGCTCAATTCCAGGCGGAGCGACGACATGGCTACGTGCGCGTCCAGAATGTAAAGCTGGATCGCCGGCTCGACCGGGTGCTTGCGTTTTCGGGGAGGGGAGAATGAAACAAGCTCGAGACAGCGACGACGCGGAGCGTCCGGCCGTATCGGGTGCCCGGCGCTGGGTGCTCGCCATTCTGGCCGTCTCGGTCGCCGCGGGAGCAGGGTGCGCCAATGCGCAGGAGAGAAAGCCGGAGGGGCAATTCGATTGCCTGATTCAGCCGAAAATGGTCCTCAAGCTCGGAACGTCGGTGCCGGGCCTGTTGAGCGAGATGCTGGTCGACCGTGGCGACATCATAAAGAGGGGCGAGGTTGTCGCGCGGCTTGAGTCGGGGGTCGAGCAGGCGGCGGTGTCGCTGGCGAAGACCCGTGCCGAAAACGAGGCGACGGTTCGCTCAAGCATGGCCAAACTCGAGTTTCAGCGGCGGAAGGACGAGCGATCCAAGTTGTTGCGCAAGAACGACTCGGTCTCGGCCGCGGTCGCCGATGAGGCGGAGACGAGTGCGCGGGTGGCCGAGCAGGATGTCGAGGAAGCGAAGGTCAATCTTGCCCTTGCGGGGCTGGAGGTGGCTCGCGCCAACGAAGTCCTGAAGCTGCGAACCATCCGGAGCCCCATCGACGGCGTGGTGGTCGAGCGCAAACTCGGCCCGGGCGAGTATGCGTTCGACCAGGCCCATCTCCTGACGGTTTCGCAAATCGATCCGCTGTTGGTTGAGGTCTATGTTCCGCTCAGCCAATTCGGAAAGATTCGTGTGGGTGCGTCGGCGGAGGTTTATCCCGAGGAGCCGGTAGGAGGCCGGTACGCCGCACGCGTGACGGTCGTCGATCAGGTGTTCGACGCGGCGAGCGGAACGATCGGCGTTCGTCTCGAGCTGCCGAATCCGAACTACGCGATTCCTGCCGGGCTCAAATGTCGCGTCCGGTTTCCCGGCGTCGGCTGACACGAGGATCGAGCGCATGAGGAAATCCGGATAGTCCGTCCGCAGCAATTCCCGGAGCCACGCGTCTATTGAACTGAAAGGTTGCAAGATGCTGGAAGGTACGATCAAGACATATCACGGCGACAGGGCATTCGGCTTCATCAGGCCGGATTGCGGCGGCACCGACATCTTCTTTCATCTCAAATCATGTTCCCCCGGCCTCGTTCCCGAGGCCGGTGCCCGGGTGAGCTACAACATGGCGCCCGATCAGCGCTCCGGCAAGCGGCAGGCCGTCAGCGTCAGGGTTCTCGCCAATGCGCACAGCGTGCCTGTCCTGACGCGCTATCTCAGATCGCCACGCTTGCCGCGCTAGTTGCCGGATTGCCAGGACACGCGTCGCCAATTGTGTTCACGTTTTGCCTGTTGGAGCGGCCTCATGCGGCCGACATGATTGCGGGGGACATCGTGCTTAGTCGGCTTCGAAAGCTCGTATTCAACATTCGGCACCGCAGGCCCGCCGCCCGCTTTGCCGAGAGCGTGCGGCGAGTGAGCCGGCTGGCGCGGCTCATGGCCGTGATGCCGCGAAGGCCTCGCCGCAGGCCGGCCGAGACCAGCGAATAGCGATGCCGGCCGATTTCGACAGCGGCGGCATAGCCGACAGGGAAACGCTCGTTCGTCGCCTGCTGAGGCGCGCCGTCGGACGCGTTCGGCGCCCACGAAAGCCCGCACCGGAGGTCCCGTTCGGCCGCGAGAGCGACCCCAACGTTGAATTTGCAGACCGCCAGACGGGCGGGACGGCCTGGCTTCTGGGGGCGCTGTCGGTCTTCGTGGCGGTCTATGCAATCTGGACGAAGCTCGGCGCGTCCTAGAGCGCGATCCGCACCCGGTGGGAATGACCGCCGGCCCTTGCGCTCTCCGGGAGGTTGAGAAATGCTGGGCCTTTAACCATGGGGGCGGCAATGCGATTCTGTCTGGCGGTTAGTCTTGTTTTCCTTTGCTCTGCCGCCGGCGCCGCCCGCGCGGAATCCGCCTACATGGTGGACGAAAGGCCGTGCCCCGATCAGGACCCCGCGCTGCGGCCGCCGCGAGCCGGCGAGTGGTGCGACTACGTCACCAAGATCAAGAGCTGCCATGGCGATCTGGCGGAGCGCGTCTTCCGGCAACCCCGCGCACCGTCCTACCTCGTGTCCGAGGTCGGGGTGGAGCATCCCCGCCGTCTGATCTGCCACCAGGACCAGGACGACTAGCATTCCAGGCCGCGTCATCCCCTGACGGGCGACGCCTGCGGTCTTGCCTCAGCGACTTGCCTCAGCGAAACTCCCGCGTCGTGGTGGCGCTGTTGCCTTCGCCCTTGCCTTGCGTCTCCGATATCACTGTCGAGTAAGGCTTCGGCCCGATGTCCGGATCGGCGCGACCGCAACCGACATCGGTGCAGTAAAAGCCGACATAGTCCTTCGTCACCTTCATCTCGAAGCCATAGACCCTCACGAGGCGACCGGCGTCCGCGACGGCGATGTAGGAGCGGTGAACCACGTGGCCGTCCTGTGCATAGGCGGTCATGAGGACCTGGCCGGCGCTGAGCGCCCGGATGGTGAAGGTGCGGTCGGTCTCCGGCCTGATCTCCGCAATGCCTTCGGCCGACACGGAGAACCTGGTCACGGGCTGCTCGAACGTAAACGTCCGCGTCTGCCCGTTGCGCATCTCGATGGTGTCCGCCCCGATCACCTCCCGCGGCGCGGATTGAGCGTTCGCCATGCCGATGGTGCCGGCGAAGATCGCGGCACTGATCGCGCCGAAAAGAAAAATGCGCATATGCTCTATCCCGCTGATCAAAGGAATTCAGGATGAACGTGCAATGTCAGCACGCTAATTGGAGGCGCGTACAAATACAATCGCAAAGCGGGGCGCCAGGCACACGGCAACGCGGTTTGCCGTCGCGGACAGCCGGTCAGTGCTTCGGGCATCCGGAAAAGCGCCTGGACATTGAAGCTTTAATCGAGGCGATCGCGCGCCCGAACTTTACGAGGGGTGACGATCTCGCCGATCTCTCGGGTCCGCCATAAATAACTCGAGCCGGCCGTAAATGACAGTAATGCTGACTTAAATGCGCCGGCGAAGCCGTCCTGAAACCATTTTCCGAATCTGCCGACGTGAGGCCGAAACCTCGGCGGGCCAGCATGACGGCTGTTCCAGATGATGGGGATGCGACATGTGGGCAATTTTCAACGACCTGTACCGCGACTACTGTCTGGCGCGAATGACCGAGATGCGGAAGTTCGAGCTGACCCATTAAATGCGATTTAAGGCGCGCGGCACCGGCAACAAGCCGAACAGCTGCCGCGCGCTTCCATAGCCCCGCTGGCATAAATTCTGGATTATCAGAATTTAATTGCCTGTATTCCCACGGGGCCTGAATTTAATCCCCGCCGTTCCCCGCTGCGCGCTTGATGAATTGCTGAGCCCGTTCGGCTGGTTTGCAGGCAGCTTTTGCCTGCTTGTCAGGCTGAGGTCGCGGAACCTTAACTATTCCGACTCATCCGGGCGTTGTGGCCTGCCAAAGTAAGGTTAAAAAACGATTAGCGGGTGACAACCATTTAGAGACATACTACAATTTTTTTGTTGGCAGGGGGTCTGTCTTTGCCGGCGGTTTTCCAAGTTTTATCTCAGTAAAAGGATTTCTCCCATGTTGAAGTATTACATCAAGACCTCGGAAGCCCTGAAGCAGCTGCGCGCGGACGCGCGTGGCGTGGTGTCGTTCGAATACGTGATCGTCGCCGCTTGTGTCGTCGCCGCAGTGGCTGCTGCGTTCGGCACCACCACCGGTACGGGCATCGGTGCTGCGCTGAAGAGTGCGATCGACGCCATCACCACCAAGGTGACGACCGCCGTCGGCTAACTCGGCCGTCTGCCCCAGTGGGGGGCCATCGAAGTGTGCCCCCCACAATATTCTTGCAGCATTCATTTCGCGCGTTGGACTGGTCGCAGGTTTTCGATTTCAAAATTTACCTTCGAGAAGAAGGGATATTCCTTTGTTGCGGTATCGATCTTGGGCCATCAACGCGTTGAAGCGTCTGCACGTGGACAAGGACGGCGTTGCATCTTTTGAATATGTGATCCTCTCGGTCTGTATCGTCACCATAGTTGGTGCCGTATTCAAGGCCGGTGCCAGTGGTCCCATCAAAAACGCGCTGACGAATGCGATGATCACGATCGGCACCGCTGTCAATACTGCCGTAGGAGGTTAATACCGGCGTCTGGGTGGGGGACATCGGCATATGCGACTACCCTTTTCTGACTATTGCATTTAGTGGGTTTGAGGCCGCGTTTTATGAGTTGGATTGTTTCCATAGCCTCGATTCTGGAAATCCTGTTGTTGCTTTATGTCGCAACACTCGATGTGGCGACACGATTGATCAGAAATGAGATTTGCCTGGCGCTGGCGCTGCTCGGGATCGTCGTTCAATTGGCCAGCCCGATGCAGATTGCCCAGTCGCTGCTGTCGGCAGCGATCCTGTTTTTGCTGCTGCTGGTCGCCTACACGCGGCGATGGATGGGCGGCGGCGACGTCAAGTTGCTGGTTGCCCTGGCGGTCGGTCTTCCGCTGACGGGCCTCGTCCAGTTGATGACCGTCACCGCTCTGGCCGGCGGTGGTCTTGCCATGGTGCATCTGATGATGCGCAACCTGCCTTATCCCCGGTTGGCGCCCGCCGGATCGTCGCTGGTGCGCCGCGTCTACGCGGTCGAGCGTTGGCGTCACTTGCGACAGGCCCCGCTGCCTTACGGCGTCGCCATAGCGTGCGGTGGTATCTGGACCATTTTCAGTCGAGGATTTTGACATGTCGTCTGGTTTGCGCCTCTCGATCATTCTGGTGTTGTTGCTGGCAACGACGGCGCTCGGGCTCATCGCCTACAACATGAACCTGCCGAGGCAGCTCCCGGTCGAGATCGTTGAGAAGGGCCCGGCGGCGCCTGCGACCGTCGGGTACTTTGTTGCGGCGCGTCCGCTGCCAAGGGGTACGCTGGCCCGCGACGAAGATTTCACCATTCGCTCGGCCCCGCCGGAGCGTGTTCCGGCAGGTGCCATCCTCGAAACGCCCGATACCAAGATCGGGCTTCCCGGTTCGCTGGTTCGCAGGTTCGTCGAAGCCGGCAGCCCGGTCACGTTGCAGGACATCCTGCGCCCGCGGGATCGGGGTTTTCTCGCCAGCGTGCTGGCGCCGGACAGCCGCGCCATCAGCATCAAGGTTGACGAGGAATCCGGCGTCTCGGGCCTGATCAGGCCCGGCGATCATGTCGATGTCGTCCTGACCCAGGTGTTCGAGAAGGCGGATCCCGCCCGGCGCGCCCTGAGTGAAACCATCCTGCGCAACGTTCGCGTCATCGCCATCGACCAGGAGATCGTGCAGGGCGGGCGATCCGTCGGCACCGCGCTCGGCAAGATGGCGCAGACCGTCTCGCTGGAGCTGGCGCAGGAGCAGGTCAAGAAGGTCACGGTCGCAAAGCAGCTCGGAACGCTCTTCCTCGCCGTACGGGCAGCAGTTGACGAGTGGGACAAGGGCGACGCCGGCGTCATGTCGAGCTGCGATGTGTCGCCCGAACTGGCTCGCCAGAATGCGGTTGCCAGCCAGCGAACGGCGGTCGTCGTTCATTCGGGCGGCGAGGTCAAGCAATATACGGTCAGGAGGCAGGACGCGGACGACAGCGATGCCGCCGTGAGCTGCGATGGTCCCTCGTCGGAATCCGCGCGCCAGACGACGACGGCGATGGGTTACAAGCTGCCGGAGAAACATTGATGAACGTCGCCGTAGTCACTCCGCCCGAAGAAACGACATCCGTCGTCTCGCGCAATCGCATCGTCTGTTTCGTCAATGACGAGCACAGTGCTGCGGCGCTTGCCAAGGGTCTCGAAGGCAGCAATGTGCTGATCAGGCACGGCACGATCCGCAATGCGATACGGATGCTCGAAACCGACACCGACCTGTTCGCGCTGGTAACGGATATCAGCGGCATCGACGATCCCTTTGCCGAACTGGAGAGACTGGCCGGGGTCTGCCCGCCCGATGTCAGGGTGGCGCTGATCGGCGACAACAGGGAGATCACCTTCTATCGCCAGCTGATGGAGCTCGGCCTGACCGAGTACCTGCCGACACCGTTGACGCGGGACATGGTGCTCGACCAGTTGCGGCCGAAGCTGCTTGGCGACACCGCGCATGCCCACACCGAGCGAGGCGGTCACGTGGTCTCGATTTGTGGCGCGCAGGGCGGCGCCGGCGCGACGAGCGTTGCCATCAATCTCGCGCTGCAGGTGGCGGAGACCACCAAGGCCAAGGTTGCGCTGCTCGACCTTCATCTGCAGGGCGGCGAAACCGCGGTCATGCTCGGTGTGCGGCCCGGGCCGGGGCTGCGCATTGCCCTCGAAAACCCGATGCGCGCCGACACATTGTTCCTGGAGCGCGCGGCGATCGAGGTCAATGAACGGGTTTTCCTGATTTCCGCCGACGAGGAGCTGGATGCGCAGCTCGACATCACGGAAGAGGGGGTGCGGCACGTGCTGGGTCTGCTGCGCCAGCGCTTCAATTACGTCGTGGTCGATATGCCTGTCCCGTTTCCACCCTCGATGTATCCGGTGATCAATCTGTCGCGTCACGTGCTGGTGCTACTGGAAGCCGAGGTCACCGGACTTCGCAATGCTCATGCACTGCGCTCCGCCGTCACCAACATAGCCGGCAAGGATCGGGTCTTCACGCTGCTCAACCGTGCCAATCGTGCCGGCGGCCTTCCCAGGGCAACCATTGTCAAGGCCCTCGGCTCGGAACCGGACATGGTGATTCCCGATCTCGGGAAGGGCATGACCCAGGCGGTCAATCTCGGCATTCCGGCTCTCAGGCACGTCAAGGGATTGCGACGTCACCTCGCCCCGATCGTCCGGGAGATCACCGGCGTCGGCGCCGAGCGGAAGGGACGGTTGAGGAGGCTGCTCGGGCTATGAACAAGAAATTTGGCAGGCGCGAAGACGACATGCCGGCTCGCTCGCCAGGATTGACCCCGGATTCGCCTTCATTGATACCGAGCTCGCCTCTACCGACAGCAAGCGCGCCTTCATCGCCTCCGAGCCTGCCTACACCGGTGCCGGGCCCAGCGCCAAGGCGCGATGTACCCTCGGCCCCCCATCCCGTGATGCCGGCTTCGCTGCGCGAGCGTGTCATCGAGCAGATCGATCCATCGGCTGCCGCAACGGTTTCGCGCGATATTCTCCGGCGGCAGATCGAAGAGATCATCCACGGGATCGCCAACGAGGAACGGCTCGAACTGTCGGGTCGCGAGCAGGTTCTGCTGGCGGACGAGATCGCGGACGACATGACGGGCTATGGCCCGCTCCGTCCGCTTCTGCTGGACCAGTCGATCAACGACATCATGATCAACGGCCCGGCCAACGTCTATGTGGAGCGAAGCGGCAAGCTCGAGCGGGTCGCGGTGCGGTTCCGCGACAACGATCACATCGCATCGGTGGCGCAGAAGATCGCCGCACAGGTCGGCCGTCGCATTGACGAATCCAGTCCGATGGTGGATTGCCGCCTGCCGGACGGCAGCCGGGTCAACATCATTTTCCCGCCGCTCGCGATCCACAGCCCCTGTATCTCCATCCGAAAATTTCCAAGTCGTCGCCTGGATCTGGCCGGGATGATCGAGAACGGCTCGATGACCCCTGCCATCGGACAATTGCTGGAGATCGCCGCCCGGTCCCGGCTCAATGTCCTGGTCTCCGGCGGCACCGGTTCCGGCAAGACGACGCTGCTGAACGCCATGAGCCAGTTCATCGGTCACAGCGAACGCATCGTCACCATCGAGGATGCGGCGGAGCTGCAGCTGCAGCAGCCACACGTGATCAGCCTGGAGACCCGGCCCCCCAGCCTCGAAGGCACCGGGCAGGTGACGCAGCGTGACCTGTTGTGGAATGCCCTGCGCATGCGTCCCGACCGGATCGTGGTCGGCGAGGTGCGCGGCGCCGAAGCTTTCGACATGCTGCAGGCGATGAACACAGGCCATGACGGTTCGATCTCCACGGTGCATGCCAACAGCACCCGCGACGCCCTGACCCGCATCGAGAACATGGTGCAGATGGGGCAGGTCAATCTGCCGTCGCGGGCGATCCGGTCCCAGATCGTCGCCGCGCTGGATCTCATCGTTCAGGTCGAGCGCATGCGGGATGGACAGCGTCGCATTATCCAGGTCAGCGAGGTGATCGGCCTGGAAGGGGACGTGATCACCACCAACGACATCGCAGCCTTCGAGTACAAGGAGGAGGATGTTCACGGGCGGATAATTGGCAGCTACAAGTCTGCCCATGCGGTCCCGAAGTTCAAGAGTCGTCTCGTCTATTTCGGGCTCGAGAAAGCCTGGGCCGAGGCCATGAGGCAGATATGATACCGCAGTCCGTCATCGTCGCCGTTCTGGCCCTGCTATTGTGCGCAACGGCCGTGTCGTTGTGGCTGGACGCGCGAGAAAGGCGCATGGATCGTCAGATGACGACCGCTCTGCGCACCTCATCGGCGGTCACCCTGCCTTCGATACGGCGTGCCGAGTCCAGATCCCGCTCGCTGTTTCTCTACCGGCTGGTCAATTACAGGGCCGGGATACCTTATGCCTGGCACCCGGCCTATGTGCTGCTGGCCGCCGTCATCGCACCAGCAGCAATCTTTTATGCCAATCGCCTGTTTGGGTTTTCCAACCTCTATGTGTCTATCGCAGCCGCAATCGTGGCCATCCTCGTGGTACGAGGTTTGTTTGGATGGCAGCGACGTCGCTTCGCCGATCAGCTTTTTCGACAGCTCCCCGATACGGTCCAGCTTGTGACCAGCACCGTTCGATCCGGCCTTCCCGTGAACGAGGCATTTCGCACCATCGCGCGCGAGATGCCGCAGCCGACGGCCGGACAGTTTGCGATCGTTTGCAGCGAGATCAGCATGGGAAGGCCTCCGGAGGAAGCCGTGGAAGCTGTCTATCTGCGGACGCAAGTGCCTGAATATGCGATGTTTGCGGTGACGCTTGCCGTCCAGCTGAAATCGGGCGGCAGTCTGGCCGAGACCTTGCAGACACTTGCAGAGACTGTGAGTCAGCGCGTCGCGCTGGCGGCTCGCGCCAAGGCTCTTGCAGGAGAGGTGATCTTTTCCTCACGCGCACTGTCGGCTGCCCCTCTCATCGTAGGCGGGTTGCTGTACTGGATTAATCCGCAGTCGATCGATCTTTTGTTCACTGATCCGACGGGAAACATGCTCCTGGCTTACGCTGTGGTCTCAGTGCTGCTCGGGCACTTCGTGATCCGCTGGATGATCCGAAGGGAAACGGCACTATGACCGCGGGTCTCGGACTGGTCGCCCTCGCCATCGCAGCTGCGACCGCTACCTTCATATTGATCATCCGCGAAATGCACATTCGCGCATTGGATGCGCGAGTGTCGAATGCGGTGCTGGGCATCCCTGATCGGTCGACACGCTCCAGGGACATGATCGGCTGGTTTTCATCGATCGGCACGCGGTACAAGCGTTTCTACGCGGAGGAAAACCTTGAACAACTGCGAACGGTCGTGCAATCGGCAGGGTTCAATCATCACCGGACCTTGCCGATCTGGATCGGAGTCAAAGTTGTCAGCATGTTCCTGTTGCCGGTCGTTGCTTTCTTTGTTGCGCAACTTTCCGGGGGGGCGCCGACCGATGTGCTGATCCTCACCCTTAGTGGCCTGGTCATGGGAATCATGGGGCCGCGATTGGCTCTGTCGGTCCTGAGGCGGCGCTTCGATGCCGCCATTCGGCTGGGTACGCCGGATACGATCGATCTGCTTGTCGTGTGCAGCGAAGCGGGCATGGGCCTGGAGAGCGCCCTGCTGCGAGTGGCGGAAGAAATGAACGAGACCAATCCGGCCATGGCCCAGCTCCTGTACGGTCTTCTCGACGATCTCCGGATACTGCCGAACCGCGCCGAGGCATTCGAGAAGTTGGGGGCCACGTCGGAGGGACTTCGCCGCTTCGGCACCATGGTCAGCCAGAGCCTGCAATACGGCACGCCGCTGAGCCAGGCGCTGCGCACGATCGCCGCCGACCTGCGGCGCGAACGCATTACCAAGCTGGAAGAAAGGGCGCACAAGCTGGGCGCCAAGCTGACGGTCCCGATGGTGCTGTTCCTGCTTCCGGCCATGTTCGTCATTCTGGGTGGAAGCCCGTTTCTGCATCTTATTCGTGCGTTCAAGCAGATTTAGGGACGGATAACGACATGACCACGGTTCGCGACTGTCGCGCCAGGCTTAGACGCCGGAAAGATTGCTTCCTGGCGGATCAGCGCGGCGCCGTTGCGCTCGAGATGCCGGTCATCACGATTTTTCTCATCTTCAGCCTGCTGCTGCCGCTCGCCGACGTTGCCATCGCCGGCTTCCAGTTCATATCGGCGTGGGGGGCATTGCGCAGCTTCGGGCAATCCATTCAGTACTCACCGCCAACAGATTTCGCGAATAGTTCAAGCTGGACCGCAAGCGCGCTCGCCAAGGCCGATTCCAAGCATCCCATTTTAAATTTTAAGCTCGTTTGCGGTGATGGCGGCGCTCTCTGCTCGTCAACCAACACCACCGAGTTCCCCAAATATTATTCGTACCAGACGACCGTTACCCTGGCGCCGCTGCTGTTGAAGGCGGTGCTGTGCAGCCCTTCTTGCACCTTCACGCTGTCGTACTCAGAGCGGTTTCAATAGGATGTCTCATGCGTGACCTGCTTCGTTGCCGTCGTGGTTCGGTCGCATTCGCGACCGTTATCGCCTTGGTGCCGCTGATCGGAGCCGTCGCACTCGGAGCCGAGGCGGGATCGTGGTACGTCACCAAGCAACACGCGCAGAATGCCGCCGACGCGGCAGCCTATTCGGGTGGCTTGTGGTTGGCTTGCTCCCTTTCTCCGACTGCCTGTATTGTTCCCGATCCGCAATCGATGGACTATCGCGGCAAGCAGTTTGCGTCGCAGAACGCCTTCTGCAACACCGGCGACGGTACCGCATATCCCGGTAGACGGTGTATCACTCTTGCGAGCGGCACCACCCAGAGCGTCACGATCACTCCTCAGGGAACGGATGCGGTCAAGGCCACCGTCTTCCAGACACAGCCCGCATACCTGGCAAAACTGCTCGGATTGTCTTCTGTGACGATAGGCGCAACAGCCACCGCCCAGGTCAAGATCCTGGCGAACCCCTGCGTCCTGTCTCTCTCGGATCCACTTGCATTTCAGGGAAGCACAACCGTACAGGCACAAAAGTGCGGCCTGTCATCGAACAATAGGCAATCCAATTCCCTCAACTTTACCGGTAACGGTCTCGACGTCAGCAAAGCGGGAACAATCTCCGGGCAGGGAGATTGCCATGACAACGGCGGCGGACAATGCAGCAAGGCAATTACCTTCGCGCCACCCGTTCCTGATCCGCTGAGCGGATTGAATGCGGCGATGTCAACGCTGACCCTCGCCAGCTTCACCAGTAAGTGCCCCAGTGCCGGCAACCCCGCGCCGACGGCCTATGGGCCCACCACGAAGTGTGTCAACGACGCTTTTACTTTCAAGAACAACGGCGGTCCCACCGGCAATGGCAACTATCCGCTGAACGGCGTCTATTTCTTTAGTGGCAAGCTCACGATCCAGAGCAGTACCATAACGGGAACAGCCACTTTGATACTGCTGCCCGGAGCGTCCCTGACCATCACCGGTAATCCACAGATCCAGATTACGGCGCTGGCCACCGTATCTTCTACGCAAGTGCCGGCCGCATTGGCGTCGACGTCGGTTCTCAACCTGATGAGTAAATTGCTCATCTATGATCCGGAAATAACTACCAATAACAAATCGGTGACGATATCAGGGAATTCCTCGAGCTACTTCAATGGCATCACGTATGCGCCGAATGCCGACGTTGTATACCAGGGTAGCACCCAAAGTTACACCTGCGTCGAAGTCATCGCGAAAGGCATCACCCTGTCTGGCAACTCCAACTTTGACAATTCAGGATGCCCTGCAAGCGGGAAGATTCAAAGCCAGATCGTTCGTTTGGTGCAATGATGAGAAAGCTCGACCAGCGCGGAGTTGCGGCGTTTGAGTTTTGCCTGGTCGCCGTCGCGTTTATCACGTTGGTATTCACCATCTTCGATCTCGGACGTTATGCAATCACCATGCAGTCATTGCGGGCGCTCGCGAACGCCGGTGCTCGGGCCACCACGGTCGGCGACTCGGGCAGTACCTGCTACACGGATGCCGTGATTAAAAAAACAACTCCCACATGCAGCGGCGATCCCCTGCCATCGGATACGGCCAAGAAGAACGTTGCCCCGTTCCTGTATTCCGGCGGTCTCACGCCGACATTGAACGCCACTACGGGAGGCGGTGCTCTTACAGTCACGGCATCCGAACCGGGTTTCAAAATGCTGATGCCGATATGGGGCACGTCATTGAACGCGCCCAGCGCGTCCGCCACGGTTCCATTTTAGCTCGTGAGCGCCCCGGTAATAGAGTAGCTCTCGCCGCTTTTGGATTTTCCGAAAATCGATCGAGTCCGCTTGTCTGGAAGCAGGCGGGAAAAAGTGGTGCTCCCTGGCAACATCGGGGAGTTTTCTCTCCTTTTGCGGCAGCGCGGCAACTGTCTCTCCTTGCCAACGAGACCCCTGACTGATGATGATCCCGGTGTCGCATTTCGCGGCCCGCGGGAGTCGTGGTCTGCCTGCACGGAGCCAGGCTGGCTTGTGCACAGCTCCACGAGACCGGCGGGAAATACTGGTAACGATTTGTAGTGTTGCTGCGAGTAAACTGTACGTTGAGGCAGGCGAAGGAGAGTAGCAGGGCGCCGGGCACGTACGTTGTGGGGATCGCCGCAGAATGCGGCAAAGGGGTATTGCAATGGTTTGCGGTCGCGTGTCGGGCAGGGCCGGAGCGAGGCTTTCCGCCCTGGGGCTGACGGCTCTGTGTGGGATTGCGTTGTTCAATCCGGCTGATCGCGCCGGGGCCGCGGATCGGCGGGTCTCGTCCGGCGGCGTCTTCGTCAGCGAGATGAGCGACGTCCAGCGGGTCAAGGTGATCCTCAACAAGTCGCGGACCTTCAGGGTCGACACGGCCTTTGCCACCATTGTCGCGGGCTCGCCCGACATCATCGACGTCAAGTCGCTCAGCGATCACCTGATCTACATCCAGGGCAAGCAGACCGGCACCACCAACGTCATCCTGCTCGACGGTGCGATGAAGCAGATCGGGATCCTCGATGTCGAGGTCGCGATCGATACCGGCAACCTCCAGCAGAATATTCGGGCCAGCACCGGCGCCCAGGGCATCCGGGTCTCGTCGTCCGAGGGCCAGGTGGTGCTGAGCGGAACGGCGAGTGACGCCGTCACCGCCGAACGCGCCGTGGCGATTGCCACCGGCACGCTTCCCAAGGGGGGCACGGTCGTCAATGCAATGAGCGTCGCGGCGCCGCAGCAGGTCATGCTGGAGGTGCGCTTTCTTGAGGTCAGCCGAGAAGCGGGCCGTGAGCTCGGGGTGAAACTCTATGCCGCGAATGCCAACGGGACCAATGTCGGGAATACGGGACTTGGTACGGCGACGGCGGGCCGAACACCGATTGGTGGTATTAATACCGCCAACGGTCCCCTCGGCACTGGCGGGGGCGCTGTCGGTTCTGCTCCGACGGGAAGTCTTCCGCTTCTCGGAACGGTGGGCACACTCTTGGGGACCGGAGGCGGTGTAGCTCCCGTCCCGTTCGGAAGCTTATTGACGAGCATCGTTCGAACAGCCGGCGGCGGCTCAGTGGACTTGCTGATCAATGCATTGGAAACCAAAGGATTAGCGCGGCGGCTGGCGGAGCCGAACTTGACCACGCTTTCAGGGGATTCTGCCCGATTCCTGGCCGGCGGTGAGTTTCCGGTCCCGATTCCCACCCAGTCGACCAACGGTTTTCCCACTGTCACCATCGACTACAAGAAGTTCGGTGTCGAGTTGGCCTTCGTTCCCACCGTTCTCTCGCGCGGCGTGATCAACCTTCGGGTCGAGCCGTCGGTCAGCGAGCTTGATTTCGCCAATGCGGTCACGATTCAGGGAACGACCGTTCCTGCGCTGACGCGCCGCGACGCGCGCACCACGGTCGAATTGCGCGACGGCCAGAGCTTTGCCATCGCCGGCCTGCTCCAGACCCGCAACCGGGAGGACGTTTCGCAATTGCCCTGGATCGGCTCGGTGCCCGTGCTTGGAACCTTGTTCAGCAGCAAGTCGTACCAGCAGCAGGAAACCGACCTGGTCATCATCGTGACGCCCCGCCTGGTCGCGCCGGCGGCCCCCGGCCAGCAACTGGCGTCGCCGCTCGACGCCCGCCTGCCGGCCAACGACGTCGATTTCTTCCTCAACGGCCAGATGGAAGTCCGCAAGCGTTACGACGATTACGTCAATTCCGGCGGCGAGGTGAAGGGTCCCTACGGCCACATCATCGCGCCGCAGCTCACCGCACCGATTCCGCCGCCGCCGGCCGCCGCTGCAGGCCAGCCGGCCATCAAGACTCTCAACTAGAGGACGCGAAAGATGACCGTGAGGTATCTGGCCCTTCTCGCGCCCTTGCTGCTCGGGGGATGTTACGGCCTCGCCGGTCATGACGAGATGGACCGCTACGTCCAGCGTTCCGACACCATCACCATGAGCGCCGGCAATGCCAAGCAGGTGAATGCGGTCACCCACACCATCACGCCATGGCCGCGCTATGTCGGGGATACCAGGATCGCCACCGATGCGCGCCGTACCGGCGCCGCCGTCACGCGCTATGGCAGTATGAAACAGCCGGTGGATACGCTTCCCGACATCAGCGATGCGACGAAACAAATGGGATTACGGCCTGTACCGACCCAGACAATCGACGTGCAGGGCTTGGGCGCCGGTGCGTCGGGAGGCATTTCGGTGCCGGTTGGCGGGGCTGCGAGCAGATAAAAAGACCAATGTTTTCAAGGTCGGTCCTACTGTGCATGGGGTTGTTTTGCGGGAATTTTGCTGGGCGCCGGGGGCCGCGCCCGGATTTTGATGTTTCGATGAATCTGCCGGAAGCCGGCGGGGGACGAGGATTGATGCGCCGTGTCATTCTAATGCTGACCTGTTGCTTGTTGGGGACAGGCCTTGCGGCGTGCGACTACACCGTGAGGGAGGCCGCAATCGTCGCTCCCGGGGATCCGCCGGGCGTCGACCCCGTGCAGGAGCCGACCGACGTCAAATACTATCCGTCCGACGAGCCCGTGCGGCTGGGGCTGGAGCATTTCAACCGCGGCAATTACGGCCTCGCCCAGCGCTATTTCAAGGACGGCGTCGAGAAGGCGCCCAAGGACCTGACGGCCTGGACCGGGCTCGCCGCGAGCTATGACCGGCTGCGCCGCTTCGATCTTGCCGACCAGGCTTATGCCGAGGCCATCAGGCTCGGCGGCGAGACGGTCCAGATCCTCAACGACCAGGGCTATTCGCTGATGCTGCGCGGCAATCTCAGCGCCGCGCGCAAGAAGTTCATGAAGGCCTATTCGATGGACCCGGGCAACCCGGTCATCGCCAACAACCTCGAATTGCTGAACGGCAGCCGCAGGTTCATCGAAAGACCGCCGAACAACCAGCCCTGAGCGATCAGCCGCGATTTTAGCCACTATCCGGTCTACGGCGGCAGCAGCGGCCCAAGGGGAACCGTTAAGGCAAGCTCAACGTTTTTAACGTATGGCTTGTCACATGAACCGGCTTTTTAAATTGCAGATTCTCGGGCCGTTGGCACTTTTTGCCGCGACGCTGAGCGCCGAGTTGGCTGCGCGCGCGCTTGAATACGCGCCGAGTTCTGAAATTCTCTGGTACGTCAATCTCAAGCTGTTCGGCATCTTCCAGCGCAGCGATGCCTATTTGAGCTATTTCGTTCACGTTGACGGATTCCAGCTGTTCGGACTTGCGCTTCCCATCTTCTTGCTCGCCTGCCTTGGGCTTGCGACCAAGTCCCGGCCGCTCTTCACGATCGCAACGCATCTCAGCGCCGCCTACGCCGTGTTTCTGGTTGCATCCTGGCAGGTTGGTACGCCAACCCTCAGACAGGCATCGCTGGGAACGATCGCGGTCCCGTCGGGCGGCGTGTTCGTGATGGCGACCATTCTCGGCACTTGCATGCTGTCCTTCGCAATCACCCATCTGTTCTATTTCCGCGCCGTCCATCAGGAAATCGGAGCTCTGGTCCGGTGGTTGCGCGGAGGCTCCAGCATCGCTCACGGGCTCGATTAATTCGCCTGCAAGTCCTTTTGGCGTGACCGGCCGTTGTGGCTCACGATGCGGATCCGGCATCCGCGGCCCCGCGGAAGTCACCGCTTTCCGCGGCATCTGTCCGCGGTTGGCGCGGGAGGGCAGGCTAAAATGCGGCAGTATGGTTCACCGTAATTAAACGGAATCCACTTGCCACCTCAGTACCGCTAGGGTGTCGATGCCGGGGCTGGCATTTCATCACGGACCCAAATTTCAACCGGCAAGGGGCCGCTCTTCGAGCGGCCCCTTTCAGTTTGTCGGGAAAGAAAGCCCGCCTCCGGCAAAAAAGAGCAGTGGAGGCGGGCCAAGGTCGTTTTGCGGCGCCGTTCTTCCCGGGGCTGGCAGGGATGCCGTCGCTCGCGATGGAACCGTAGCACTATGGAACCCGGCCGGAAATCCGCAGGACTACCGAACAACAACGCCGCTCGCCTCAAAATGATCGCGAGCGGCGCTGCGCCAGCCCCAGGAGGGTCGATGCAAAATCCCGGATTAGATGAGTTTATGCCGCCTTTGTTACGGATTAATGCGTAAATTTACGTCTGACCCGCGCCGTAAAGGGTGAAATGTTGTGTACGCTCAGATCTGTGCCTGTTCTTGGCTTCATGGGCAGGCCGGGCGCGGATTTGCCGAAATCCGACACGCTCATTAGCCTTTTCTGAATTCTTCTCTCTCACTATCGAGGAGACGCGCAATTTTAACGCCGCGTTGCTTCCGCCGAGACGAGGGCTATTCAACTTCCCAAGCGCTTCTCGTGCGGCGGCAAGCAGCCGGCGAGCGGCGCCTTCTTTCAAACGCAGGTTTCGACCTGGTATGTCTGATTCATTGCCACCCGAAAAACGTGGAACGGCACGTATCGAGTTCTCGCGAGGCATCGACGTGCACATGGTGGCTATCGACGGGACGTGGAGCCGTCAATGTCAGATGACCGACGTGGCTGAAGCCGGAGCCAAGCTCAAGATCGAGGGCTCGATCGAAGGGCTTGCGCTGAAGGAGTTTTTCTTGCTCCTTTCGACGACCGGAGCCGCCTTCCGCCGCTGCGAGTTGGCTTGGATCAATGGTGACAACATTGGCGTTCACTTTCTGCGCGGCAAGAACTTGAGCAAAGGGTGAACTATCCGTGGAGGAGCGTCGTAGACAGCAGCGCGCGGTAGTCGACGAGGTCGAATACATCACTGGCGACGGGTCGAGCATGCGGTGCCGCGTCGTCAGCCTCTCCGATCACGGTGCCGCCGTCGAGCTGGCAGACAAGGTCTATGTCAGACCTCGTTTCAAGCTGATGATGGCGAAGGATCGCGTCATTCGCGATTGTCGGCTCGTCTGGTCCAGCGAAAATCGTGTCGGCGTTGAATTCCTGGATTAGCGATCGGCGCGATCACGCTGACATCGACGGGCGGCATGTCGCTTCGTGAACCCGAGCAGGCATAGCGCCCGTGCCGAAAAGCGATGGCCGTGACGGCGTTCGTAACGGAAGGTTTAACGGGTTTATCGGCAGGTTTAATCTTGGCCGACCAAGATTTAGGCTTGCATCAAGGAATAGGCTGGACAACTGTGATCAAGGCCTCGGCACGCTTTAGCCTCTGAAGGCGGATTATTTTAATAGTTCTTGTCTTCTGGATTTTGGCAATGAGAACGTTTTTGATCATTCTCGGCGTTTGGCTGCTGATTAATGTTCTCTTCGTCGTGGTGATGATCCCCCCGCGCAAGCCAACGAGGCCGAATGTTGTCGGCAAACCGAACGGTGCCATGCCTCTCGTCGCCGGGTTGACTTCCGGGCCGACCGACGCGCGGGACGAGAGCGTCTCGCTGCGACATGTCATTATCGCAATCGGGCTCGGCGTATTCTTTTCGCTAACGCCGCCTTTGCTCGAGGCTTTCGATGCGATCAGGGGTTTCGTCGGCAGGCGCGTGCCTAAATCGAAAACATCCCGGTATGAACCCGACGGGGACGCGTAAACGGGGGAGGGGCGACGTGCGGTTCTTTGCCTTCGTCGCTCCGCTCAGTAAACGCGATCGAGTACGCGGCCCGGGAGGCGGTCCGGTCGCGCGAGGTCGAGAACGCGAGATTCGTCGATCTGTCACCAATATTGGTTGATGCGGTACGGGCGGGGATGCTGGCCGCGGTAATAGACAATTCCCGGCCCCACGACCCGCCGGTGCCGAAAGCCTGAACCGGTGAGGTCGACAGCGATCGCTCGCACGTCGTGGCCAACAAAGACAGGATACTCGTAATTAAAGACGTAGCTGTGGTCCGCGACCGGACCATTTTGCCCGTTAAAGGAAGGGCCCTGGCCGTATCCAAACCCCCACGCGTTTTCGACGTCGGGGAGACCGCCCGTGCCGTTCCGAGGTCCGCCAGCGAGGGCCGATCCGGATGTCATGAGGGCGCCGATCCCAAGAAGCGCGGCAGCCGTCAGGATGTTTGAAGTGCCTCGCATCGTGTTCCTCCTCTCAAATCAGATGTCGGAAACAGGAGTAGACGAACATAAACCTACCCGTTCTTCAGTGCTGACGGTAGCGCAGAGCAGCGCGCCTGGTATGCCAAAACCATTTTTCGAGGCGCCGAAACACTGCGGAAACAGGCTGGAGGTAGGCTGCTATCCATGGACGATTTACAGGAGAGGCGGACATGATTGCAGTTAAGTTGATTGCCCTCGCTCTTGGCACAGGGTTGCTCGTTGACCTGATGTCGGGGGATTTTGGCGCCGATGCTCTGCTCGCCGCTCTCGACCTTTTTCAGTAAGGGGAGCAGACCTATTCCGGTGCGACCGAAGGCCGTTTTCTTACGCATGCGCTCTGACGGATCGGACGATCAATTCGATCCAAGAACAGCGTCGATCTGACGGCTGTCCCTTCTGACGACGAGGATGGCGCCGTTGCGGATCGCGAATCTCGCGCCGAGCAGTTTCGGCACCTTTTCTGTTACCGGTGAAGGGAAGGGTATGGTCGCTCCGGCGATCGGATCGCCGACCAGAGGGGCTGGGGAGGAGCCGGTGCCAGGTGCGGGTTTGATATAGTCGCGAATAAGCTGGATCTCTTCGCGTGACAGAGTGAGAGGCGCTGGCTGCGGCGGATTGTCAGCTGTCCGTTTGCTCCGTTCTTCGCGCGCTTTTTCCTCTGCCTGCTTCGCTTTTTCTGCCTGATCGAAGCGGGAAAGCCTCTCCTTCAACGGCGATAGTTCTCGCTGAAGGGAGGAGATTTCCGTCTGCATAGACCTGATCTGCGTCAAGGCGATCGCGGCGCCGGCGCAGATGACGATCACCAATAAGCTGATGAGCGCGACAACGATTCCATTGATGCTTGCGCCCTGGCCGACCCTGCGCGCGTTCGGTAGATCCTCCTCAAGGTGCCGCCGCCATAGCGCGGCCAGGCGGCGGAATTGCCGCGCAACTGCATCAAATCTCGGGGCTTTCGTGGCCCCACTGTCTCGCGCCCGATCTGCCTCACGGGAGATGAGGCGCTGGGCCGTTGTCGATGGTGGAGGCGCTGAGGCTGGCGGGGTCACCGGTTGAGGAGTCGCAGTGCTCGCATCCATGTCAACGGGGCCTGGCTTGGTCAAATGCCTCGATGTGTCGTCGGCCCCGGCCGTCCAAGGAGCGTCCGCGCTTTGGCATCCCGCGAGGCCTTCGGTTTCCTCGCGAAGTTCAAGATTGAAAATCCTCGAACGTACTTCAGCGCCGATCAGATCATCGATGCTCTCGAGCGAATTCGTCCGGGGTAGAGAGCGATCAGGGAGGGCCTCAGTGACCGAGCGGCCGGCCTCGGTGATCTGCAAGCTGTCGCCATCCACGACGGCGAGGCCGGCCTCTATCAGCTTGATACCGGCGGAAACCCGCTGTTCGATTCGATCTTCGATTTCGCCGTTTTCGTCATGCGCTTTGAGTTGCCGATCGAGTTCGGCAAACGCAATCCGTCCATTCGGACGATTGGCAAGCGCAGTAAGGATGGCGAGATCGGTTTGCACGGCCACCACGATGATTAGGCAGGCCGCCACGACAGACGAAATGAGCAAACAAGCGGACGGCGCTCAATTATTCGCCCATTATGGCCTTGATTGGAAACTCCCACTTTGGCACTGTTGCGCATTAGCGCATGAAGATCGAGGGCAATATGCCAAAAATACTGGCCGCGACCGCCATTTCACTTACGGTTATGTTCGTTTCAAGCGCCGCTTACAGCGGTTCCTATCCCATTGGAGACGAGCCCTACCGTCTGGATTTCCGTTCCGATCCGCAGATCGAAGCTGGATGCTTGAAGTGGAATTGGCAGCAATATCAATGGAATAATTACTGCCCGGTCTATATCCAGCCCAAGGCCTATATGTACCCTCGCTCGCAGGCAGTTGTGCTGCGCACCAAGGGGTAACTAATCAACTCGCCGTAACGCGCCTCGCCTTAGTGGGCGAGGGTGCAGGCGATTTGGCTGTGCTTGCCGAAATTTAACAGGGCATTTTCGCGGAAACCGTCGAGCCAGATGCCCCGTCCGGCGTACCGATAACCTACGCCCATTGGAACCATCCGCACGTGGGCACCACCATGCCGCCCGGTCTGCAGAGACGCCGTGACGACCTCGCCAGCAACCGAGACCGCGATCGGGCAAAGGGGATATTGTCTGCCATTCTCGCAGACAAATACCAGATCGCTGCAGTTTCCGACCGCCGCGGGTCCTGACGTCATCAAACCTAGATCGGCCGCGCCGGCTTCGCTTGCACCGCTTGCGAGGGCCAGAAAAATCGCTCCCCAAAGAAATCCGTTGAATCGGCTCTGCATCGCAGCCCCCAAAGCGAGAAATATTCGACTAAAAGAGCAAAATTGGCATCAAAGGTCAATCAGCGACGGCCTCTTTTGATGGCAGGCTGGAAACACGCGCGGAACGGCAAGAAGGGCAGACGGCCCGCGCGCGGAAGTCTGATGCGGAGGATGACGGCAGTCGAGAGCGCGGATGCTTTCGCGCGAAGTAAACCTCGGTCGGCGCGTCGAAGTTGCCTGTAGTGACGGCGCCGGGGCCGGTTACAGGCGACGAATTGATTGAAACGACCTCCGCGTCCCGTCGCTCTCGAGCTTGGTCAGGTCGATCAAGCTCGTCCGGTTCGGGCATTGCCCCGGCTTTATTTAAATACCGCCACACGTTTTACGACTGCCGGAAAGCGTGGATCTACTGTTACCGAAATGCCGCGGGCAGCAAAATTAATGCTGCGCAGACGCTCTTTAAGTCCGTTCATTGATCATCCGTAGCGGCACGTGATTGACCGTCCGTCGGGCGCCGTGACAAGACGTCGCGTGGGGAACGGGGGTGGTGACGCGCGATTCGAATCGCAGCCGGTCAGGTAAATCGGGTTTCCGTAAGTTAACGGGGCGCCCGGCACTGTTAATGTTTACTTTACGACAGTGCCTGAACCTGTGGGCGATGATTTGGACTGTGCGGCTACCCCTATCGGGAGCAAGCGAGCGGGTATACAGACAATGACCACAGGCTGGCGTTCAATCCTTGCGACTTCTTTCGTTCGTTGTGCCGCCCTGGCGCTTCTGATGACTTCGATCACGACCATGGCGAAGGCCGATGAATTCGAGGGGCCGACCTTTCGCAAGGGGCTTTGGCACTTCGTTCGTACGCTCGATATGGTCGCTCATCGCAAGGCAAAGCACCGCTTGCTCGAGCGGGAGCTGACGGCCTGCGTCGATCCCACCGTCGCAATGAAAGCGACGTTCTCGTCCCCCTCCGTCGGAAGCTGCGTCTCTGCGAGACCCGAAAAGAAGAACAATCAATACACGTTTGCCAATCGTTGCGACTTCATGGGTCCCGTCAGCACGGTCATTACCGTTCATAGTGACGAATCCTACACCGAGCAGAATGAGCTCAGTGAGGGGCAGGCGCCCAGGGTCGAGCTGGTCGTGGCGCATCGGATCGGCGATTGTGGTGCAGGCTCGGAGCAGGCCTCGAGGACGCTCTCCCATTGACGCTGCGCCGCCCGAAGGCGGCCGCGGAGTTTCTGTGCCGCAATCGCGGCAGGCACTTGCGCCAAGCCCGGAGACGGGGAAAGATCGACGCGTCGGGGCATGAGGCGCGTTATGAGTCCGTTGACCGGAATTATCTGCTTTGCGGGCCTGTGCACCTTGACCGGCGCAGCGGTGGCGCAAGACACTCAGCCGCCCGCCGCGCGCTCGAGCCTCGGGGAACTCGTCAAGATCGACTCATTCCAGACAACACGGCGGGCTGACAATTACGGCATTGCCAGTTTTGTGCTGTCCAACGGCACCGACAAGACAATCGACGCCGTCGAGCTGACTTGCTGGATGGATGACGATCGAGAGCACGCCACGAAAGTTCTGGTATGGGCCAACCAGCCTGTTCCCTCGCATGCGAGCTCCCAGTTCAGAAACGTCAATATCGGCGTGGTGGGACAGAACTCGCGCAACGAGTGCGAGGTGACGCGGGTGGACTAGATATCAGCGCGGTCAACGACGGCCGCGTGACGCCGGCGCGCCGCTAGATCTTCTGACCGCCCGGCCCGGCGACATTGATTGTAATTTTTTGCAGCTCGATCCGCCCGCCAGGATATTTGACCTCAATGGTCAGCGTATCGTCGCCTACGAAGTCCGGAGGGGACTTGTAGAAGGCCACGTAAGCCGGCACTTCCAGCGCCAGGCAGGCCTTGTAGTTGGTTGCCTTTACCTTGCCGGGCTTCACGACGACCTTTCCCGACACGGGGGAGGTTGCCAATCGAATGGTTGGCAGGGGGCCGGAGCTGCAATCGGGTCTGACGTTAATGTAAAGCCCGATCTGCGTGTCCTTGTTTGGCAATGCCTTGACCGTGCGTTCGACCGTCCGGGCATCCGGTACCGGCTGGTTCTGAGCAGCGGCGGCCTGCAATCCGAAAGATCCGGCCAGCAAGGCGGTTACGAGTAATTTCCTCATCTTTTGCTCCAGCTGCCGCCCTCCAGGCCTGGAGCGACATGCGCGAAAACGGCGGGCATCTGGCCCGTTTTGCGACATATCGCGGCCGCGCGGTTTCTTTACCACATACTGATCGAAAGTATTGATTAACCAAATAGTTTTCTTGACCCCCGAGGGGGTTAACAATAGCTTAAAGACACACTTCGAAGTAAATTTGCCTTCAATTTTTCACTTCACGACCTTTTGGCGGAGAGATTTCATGAATGCGCAGTTTCAGGTTGCCCAGGCTACCGGCGCCGGAAATTCAAACAACGCCTCGCCGCCGCGCATCTTCAAACTGACCAAGCCCTTCGCCGATCAGGCTGTGGTTTTGAACCTGGGCTATGATCAAAAAGTCCAGGTCGATTTTTCGGCAATTGCGAATGAGAAGATCACGCTCGTCCATATCGGCGAAAAGCTGATCATTCTTTTCGACAATCACTCTACCGTAACGGTCGAGCCGTTCTTCGACTCCCGGCACGATCAACTCGGCAATCTGACCATCGAGGTCGCGCCGGGTCGTGACTTGACCGTTGCCGAATTCGCCAGCGCCTTCCCGATCATCAATGACCCCTCCGCGGCTTCGGCCGTTCTCCCCGCAGCCGGAGACTCGTTGGGGCAGAACAACGCGCAGGCGAGCGGTGCGAACTTCAGCCCGTTTACGGTCGATCCTCTGCCGCTCGTGCCCACCAACGATTTGGCTCCCCAGGAGGAGCTGCCGGGGTTCCAGGTTAATTTCCCCACCGGCTTTATCCCGCAGACGCCAACTCCGCCGGCTCCGACGATTGCGCTAGGCACGCTGCCCGAACTGGTGGTGGACGAGAGCTTCCTGACCGCGGGAACCAACGTCATCGACGGCTCCACGCCTAACCTGGCGAATACGACGGTTTCGGGCCTTCTGCCCGTCACGCTCAATGTGCCGGGCGGCCAGCAGTCGCTGACCTTTGGCCTGTCGATCAGTGCGCCGGGTGTGGATACCGGACTGATCGATTCCCAGACCGGAAATCACGTGTTTCTGTTCCTGGAGAACGGAGTCGTGGTCGGCCGCGAAGGCAAGGATGCGGCTGCAGCGGTCAATGGGCCGCAGGATTTCACGGTGTCCGTCGATGCCACCGGCAAGCTGACGCTGACGGATCTGCGCTCGGTGCACGAAGGCACGGGCGAGGACGGCGACATTAGCGAGGGCACGCATGTGCCCGCCGGCCTTATCTCCTTGACGGCCACGGTGACGGACAACAACAATCAGAGCACGAGCGCGAGCGTTGATGTTGGCCCGCATCTGACATTGCAGGACGATGGTCCGTCGATTCAGGTCGTCCTGGAGGGTGAGGAGCGAGCGCTTCCGAACTTGGTCGTCGACGAGAGCAACCTGACGATTGCGACCAACGGCATCGACGGCTCGATTCACAATGGCAACAACACGGCGAGCGCGTCGTTCGGCGGCTTTTTCCAGTCGGTGACCGGCGCGGACGGTGTGCCGGATCCGCAGCACCCGATCAGCTTTGCGCTGTCGATCGATCCCTCCGGGACGAGCGGCCTGGTGGACGCGCAGACCAGCGAAGCTGTCGTGCTGGTGATGAACGGCACGACCGTGGAGGGCCACACCGCGGCGAGCGATCTGCTGGTGTTCACGCTGTCGGTCGACAGCAATGGCGTGGTGACGTTCACGGACGACCGCGCGGTGAAGGAAGCCGACGGCACGAATCCGGACGGCAACGAAGGCATCAACCTTGCCAGCGGCGCGGTGACGCTGACGGGAACGATCACCGACAATGACGGTGACACGGCAACCGCGAGCATCGACCTCGGCCCGCGGGTAACGTTCCTGGATGACGGTCCGTCCATCCAGGTCGTCCTGGAAGGCGAAGAACGATCGCTTCCGAACTTGATCGTCGACGAGAGCAACCTGACGGCTGCGACCAACGGCGTCGACGGCTCGATCCACAATGGCAACAACACGGCGAGCGCGTCGTTCAGCAGCATTTTCCTGGCGGAGACCGGCGCGGACGGTGTGCCAGATCCGCAGCATCCGATCAGCTACGCCCTGTCGATCGATACCTCCAAGTCGACCGGCCTGGTGGACGCGCAGACCGGTGAAGATGTCGTGCTGACGATGAGCGGCACGACGGTGGAAGGCCATACCGCGTCGAGCAACCTGCTGGTGTTCACGCTGGAGGTCGACAGCGACGGCAATGTGACATTCACGGATAACCGCTCGGTGCAGGAAGCCGACGGCACCAATCCGGACACAAACGAAGGCATCAGCCTCGCCGACGGCGTGGTGACGCTGACGGCAACGATCACCGACAATGACGGCGACTCGGCCAACGCAAGCATCGACCTCGGCAAGCAGGTAACCTTCCTGGACGATGGTCCGAGCATCTCGGTGAGCGAAGAGGCACCGACGCTGACGGTCGACGAGACGGTGCTGGCGACCAACGCGACGGCGAGCTTCG